>CP139918.1:0-1207470 GCA_034423775.1 Alphaproteobacteria bacterium US3C007 | reverse complement strand
CGTTTCCGGCAGGCGCCGTTATTGTTGCACATTTCGACCGCGCCCTGAAACCCATCCGCCGCGCCCGGCCAAGCCGACCAATTCAACTGGGTTGGAAAATCCGCAACGTGATAGCCTGGTGCAAAGCGAAACAGCGCCCGCGTATCCATATCTGGCGCATCTACGATTTTGCCGGGGTTGAAAACGCCCGCCGGATCAAAAAGCGCTTTCAGCTTGCGAAACGCCGCCGTCAATTGCGGACCAAACATCACCGGATTGAATTCAGAGCGCGACAAGCCATCGCCATGTTCACCCGAATGCGATCCACCATATTTTTTTACCAGTTCAAACGCTTCGGTGGCGATGGATTTCATCTTTTGCACGTCTGCAGATAATTTCATATTCAACACCGGCCTCACGTGCAGACAGCCCACAGAGGCATGCGCATACCAAGTGCCGCTGGTGCCATATTTTTCAAAAATATCCTTCAACCCTTGCGTATAGTCGGCCAAGTCTTGCAAGGGCACGGCGCAATCTTCCACAAAAGAAACCGGCTTGGCCTCAGATTTCATCGACATCATGATATTTAAGCCAGATTTTCGCATTTCGGAAATTCGCGCTTGCTGATCGGGCGGGGTGATCACCACCACCGCCTCCTCTGGGCGAATTTTCTGGCGAGGCTTGCCGGCTTGTGCGTCAGAAAGCTGTGCCATCACCGCTTGCAATTGATCTATTTTTGCAAGGTTGTTAGCCCAGTCCTCCTCGGCAAACTCAACCACCAGCACCGCTTCTGGAGTGTTTCGAATATAATCATCAACGGTGCTTTTAAACAGCGGGATCGAGCGGGCCAAAGAGATCATCGTTTGATCGATCAATTCCACCGTAATCGGATCTAAGGCAACCAAATACTGGGCCGCATCCATCGCGGCATAAAAGCTTGCAAAATGGCATAGCGCCATAATTTTTGGCGCCGGCAAGGGGGATAATTTCAGTTCGATCGCGGCGGAATAGGCCAGCGTACCTTCTGAGCCAACCAATAAATGCGACAGGTTGATATCATCTTCTTGCGCTGTGCTACCCGGGCGTTTCGCCAGCGTATCGGGCAAAAGCGCATCTAAATTATACCCGCCAACGCGCCGCAGCACTTTGGGGAAACGTGCTTCTATTTCTCCGCTATTGTCTTGTCCAAGCGCTAATAAATCCGGCAAAAGGCTTTCAAGCCCGGCGCTGCCCTCGTTTAAAAGCCCAAACCGAGCCGTCCGGCCTGTGCTGAGGATCGCATCAATCGCCCCAACATTATCGCGCATAATCCCATAGCGAATGGATCTGCCCCCGGCAGAATTATTACCAACCATACCGCCAATCGTGGCCCTGCTTGAGGTTGAAACATCCACCGGAAACCAAAGCCCATGCGGCTTGAGCAGCCGGTTCAACGTATCCAGCACCATTCCTGGCTCAACACTGCAGCGCATATTCGCAACATCTAAATCCAACAAACGGTTAAAATAAACGCTGTTATCCAACACCAAAGCCTTGTTCACGGTTTGCCCATTTTGCGAGGTTCCAGCCCCGCGCGGCAAGACCGACAGCTTGCGCGCTTGCGCAAATTCGATGGTGGTTTTGATATCGCGCGCAGAGCGGGGCGTGATCACAGCCAAGGGCATCATTTGATAAATCGAGGCATCCGTTGCATAGCGCCCCCGATCAAAAGCACTGTCTAAGACATCGCCCTCAAGCGAGCGCTTTAAACGGGTTATATCCTTGGTCATTTGCGATCTTCTTCATGGCTCATGCTGCGGCATTGTAACCTATAATAACCAGTCACAGAAGGATCACAATGCTTGCTATTCCAAACTGAGCTTGACTATAATTCGGTGATAAAAATGCGATAAAAAGGTATCTTGCATATGCCCCACTCAAAACCGTCAGGCCGCCATTTTCTGCAGATACCCGGGCCTTCAAACGTACCGGATCGAATTTTACGGGCGATAGATTTTCCCACCATCGATCATCGTGGCCCAGAATTTGCCGAGCTTGGCAAAAAATGCCTTTCCGGTCTGCAAGAGGTTTTTAAAACCCGCGCGCATGTGATCATCTATCCTGCCTCGGGAACGGGGGCTTGGGAGGCGGCATTGGTCAATACACTCAGCGCCGGCGATACCGTTTTAATGATCGAAACCGGGCATTTTGCCAGCCTTTGGTACAAATTGGCAGCGCGTTTGGGGGTGCATACCGAATTGCTAAAAACCGATTGGCGCCGCGGCGCCGATCCCCAAGCGATTGAAGCGCGGCTTGCGGCCGATAAAGAGGGCAAGATCAAAGCCGTCTGCGTGGTACATAACGAAACATCAACCGGCGCGATGTCGCGGATCAGTGACATCCGCGCCGCGATCGATGCCGCGCAACATGATGCGTTATTGATGGTCGATACAATTTCTTCTTTGGGCTCATCTGACTATTGCCATGACGCCTGGGGCGTTGATGTCACCGTTGCCGGCTCTCAAAAAGGGCTGATGCTACCGCCTGGCTTGTCGTTCAATGCCGTGTCGGAAAAAGCCAGACAGGCGGCCAAAACCGCTGATTTGCCCAGATCCTATTGGGATTGGGAGGATCAACTCGCGGCAAATGCCTCTGGGGCTTTTCCCTATACACCGGCCACGAACCTGCTTTACGGATTATCCGAGGCGATTGATATGCTACTTGAAGAAGGGTTGGAAAACGTTTTTGCCCGCCATAAGCGCCACGCGCAGGCAACCCGCATCGCGGTGCAAGCTTGGGGCCTAGAAGTTTTATGCCAAGAGCCTTTGGATTTTTCCAATACGCTGACGGCGGTTTTATTGCCTGATGGCCATAATGCGGATGCGTTTCGCAGTACGGTGTTGAAAAACTTCAATATGTCACTGGGCAACGGCCTGTCACACTTGGCTGGAAAAGTGTTTCGAATTGGCCATTTGGGGGATTTCAACGATCTGATGATGATTGGCACTTTGGGCGGCGTGGAAATGGGGCTTGCCCTTAGCGACGTGCCGCATCAATCCGGTGGCACCGATGCCGCAATGCAATTTTTGAAAAACAATTTGACATAAAGCAGGCGAGAGGCCTGCGGCCCGTTTGGCTAAGATTTGACCCTCGCAGAGAGGCGAGAAATCCTGCGCTGGATCGATTAAAACCGGGAAAGACGCCAGACCTTTCAACGCATCGGGCTGCTTCGCTTTGTTGAAAAAACCCCCTCGCTTGACCGCGGCTTTCACGCCAAGAGTAAACGCCGGTCATATGTTTCCTTACAAGCTAGAGCATGCTGCTCAGCAGGTGCGCCCGGGCAAAATGCCCTGTTAGGCACGCCAAACCCAGCTGGAGCCGCCTGTCCGCCGTCTGATCACGCTTAATAGTAAAACCGTTGCTTTGCACGGCCAACTTCGCGCGCATCGACCAGCGCTTTGGTGTCAGGATCATTGGTAACCTCAGCGCCAACAACCTCCCACCAAACTTCGGATCCAGGGGGGGAACGATAGCGTTCTGTTGGCACAACGATCATACAGGGGCCAGCTTCATCGCGGGCATTTGAAAGCGCTTGTTTGAACGCAGACTCGTCTTCTGCAAGCCACGCTTTTACCCCGACGCTTTCTGCATTTTTAACATAATCGATCTGAATAAACTCGCCCTTATCAAGAAGGCCAGATTGCCCATCACGGATTTTGAATTCATTGCCCAAAGATTGCCCGACCAAAGCCTTTTGATGGCCATGTATGGATTGATATCCGTCATTCACGTTCAAAATAATAGTAATCTTGGCGCGCTCTTGCATCGCGGTAACCAGCTCCATCGGGTGCATTTGGTAATTTCCATCGCCCATTAGAACGAAGATTTCATCATCCGTGCCGGTTAAACGCACTCCAATCGCTGCGGGGATATCATATCCCATGCAGGAATTGCCAAATTCAATATGCAGGTTCTTGCCATCTTTTACATCGAATAATTTGGTCAGATCAGCCGGCACGGTGCCAGCGGCGGCCAATAATGTATCGCCCGTTTGCATCTGATCAGAGATCAACCCGATCAATTGGCCCTGACTCATTTTTTCGCCTTTATGTTGGATAAAAACCTGTTCCCGTTTGGTTTTATCCCAAGCCAAACGCGCCGCGTTGGCGGTTTCAACCCAAGGTTCATTCACGCCGATACCCGCTGCAGCCGCCGCCTCAGCTAGGGCTACAAGCGCCAGCTTGGCATCCGATGCCAAAGGCAGAGCCCCCAATTTATACGCATCCCGGCCATTCACGTTGATCGAAACAAATTTAACATCCGGGTTTTGAAACGCCGAATTAGACCCGGTAACAAAATCGTGCAAGCGCGTGCCAATACAGATCACCAAATCAGCTTCTTCAGCGATTCTTGCCGCGGCCGGCGTGCCCAAATGGCCCGTGCCCCCCATCAATAAAGGCGAACCATTTTTCAGCGCGCCGCGCCCCGCATGGGTTTCCCCGACAGGAATGCCAAACCGTGTTGCAAAAGCCTCTAACTCTTGCCAAGCTTCGGAATAATGAATGCCACCACCCGCAATGATATAGGGCTTTTTTGCGGATTTCAGCAGGGCAATGGTTTCAGCGATGCGGTTCGGATGTGGCACCTGCCGTTCCATGCGCCAGACGCGTTTTTCAAAAAAGCTTTCTGGATAATCAAACGCATAGCCCTGAATATCTTGCGGCAACGCAATCGTAACCGCCCCAGTTTCTGATGGGCTGGTAAGAATCCGCATGGCTTCGGGCATTGCTGTTAAAATCTGTTCGGGGCGGGTCAGGCGGTCGTAAAAACGGCTCACAACGCGAAACGTATCCGTCACCGACATATCATCCGAACTAAGATGATCAATATCCTGCAAAACTTTGCCTTGAAACCGCGTGGCATAATAATCCGACGGCAGCAACAGAACCGGGATTCGGCAAATAGTTGCCGTGGCCGCCCCGGTAATCATATTGGTGGCTCCTGGACCAATCGAGGTGGTGCAAGCCATGGTCGCCTTGCGCCGCATCGTGCGCGCAAATCCGGTTGCCGCATGCACCATTGATTGCTCATTAGTGGGTTGATGATAAGGAAGATCATCGCCATATTCGACCAGAGCCTGGCTCAGGCCCGAAACATTCCCATGCCCAAAAATACCCCAGATTCCTTGAAAAAACCTGTGCTCAACCCCGTCATATTCGCTGTATTGCGCTTGTAGAAACTTCACCATCGCCTGTGACAGGGTGAGGCGTTGCTTTTTCTCTGAGCTATAAAATTTCATATCAAATGCATTCCTTTTTCTTTTCTGCAAAGAAGCCGGCGCTTAAGCTCAGCCTCTGCACTGCTTCCATGCAGGTTTTCGATGACCACGCTGGGGCGGTTATACGGTCATCCATTCTCCGTCATTTTTGGCCGATTTAACCATCGCCTCAACCACTTCGATCGAATGGCACCCCTCTTCTGCGGTGGGGTAGGTCAGCGCCAAGGGATCGGGAGACGTGCCAGAATTTTGCGCGCCGATCACCTCGCTTAAATCACGATACACATTTGCGAAGGCCAGAACCATGCCCTCTGGATGCCCCACCGTTATTCTATTCGCGCGCGCCGCGGCCTCAGAAAGGCCGACTGCGCCGCGCTCTAAGATTTGGGTTGGCGCATTGAGGGGCGTCCAGCGCAATTGGTTGGGATGCTCTTGTTGCCAGCTTAACCCACCAATTTCGCCAAACACTTGCAATGTCAGCCCATGCGTGCGCCCAATCGCCAAACCGCTTGTCCAAAGCCGGCCAATGGCACCACCGCTCATGCGGAACGCCGATAGGTTATCATCTTCCAATTCCCGGCTTTTGATCCCATGGGCAAAATCACTGGATACTTTAGTCACATATTGCCCAGTGACATAGCAGGCCATGTGTAAGGCGTGGATGCCACAATCCACCGTTACAGCCGCCATTCCCGCTTGCTTTGGATCAAACCGCCAGCGGACGCGGGGATTTTCAGCATCTGCGGCATCCGCCATAAAGCCACCCGCAAATTCTGCAACCACGCAGCGGATCGCCCCCAATTGCCCAGCCTCAACCATCGCTTTCATCTGCCGCACCAATGGGTAACCGGAATAGCCATAATTCACCGCGCAAACCCGGTTGGCCTTTTTTGCAATCTGAACAAGCGCTTGCGCTTCAGGCACTGTCATCGTCATCGGTTTTTCGCATAGGACGTGAAAACCTGCTTCCAAAAAGGCTTTTGAAATCTCAAAATGGGTGGCATTGGGCGTTGCCACCGTCACCAAATCGATACGGTCATCGCGTGATTTCTCACCCTGCAGCATTTCTTGCCAAGTGCCATACGCGCGGCTTGGATCAAGCCCAAGCGACGCGCCATAGCTTTTTGCCACATTCGGATCCACATCCATGGCGCCCGCCATCAATTTAAAGCGGCCATCAATTTCCGCGCCGGATCGATGCGCAAACCCGATTTGACTGCCTTGCCCACCGCCAATAAGGCCCCATGAAAGTCGTTTCAAAATATATACCCCGCGCTTTAAACTAAGTGGTGCCCGTTTTCTGTGCGCGAACCTATGGAGGCAACAGCCCATGGTCAAACGAATAACGCATGTTTCAGCGCGAAAATATTGGATCTTTCAAAGCGGCTTTCGCAAAGCTTTGAGCGCCGGTAGAATGAGCTGGATATAGAATGAACAATTAGGGGAGAGCATGGTGCGGTTTGATCCGAAAAACACCTTAATATTGGTTGCTTTGGAAGCAGAGCTGCCAAATGAGATGATACCAAGCTGGAACGTAGCTTATACAGGCGTTGGAAAAGTGAATGCTGCGCTGAAAGGCAGCGAATATGTGGCCCGCTATAAACCAATGAATTTGATAAACTTTGGCACTGCAGGGGCGTTAAACCCAGAATTAAGCGGCTTGCTAGAGGTAACACAATTCTTCCAACGCGATATGGATGCCCGCGATATGGGATTTGCCTTGGGGCAAACCCCTTTCGAAGAGGCGCCTTACGTTTCGGCGCAGGGGCATGGCCTGTCTTGCGGCACTGGCGATAGTTTTGTAACAGCACCGCCTGAACTGCAAACAGATCTTGTGGATATGGAGGCGTTTGCCTTGGCGAAGCTAGCACAGATGGCAGGCATCCATTTTTCTTGTTTTAAATATGTATCGGACCAAGCAGATGAAAACTCGCCCAGCGCCTGGAAGGATAATTTGGCCGATGCAAGCCATATTTTTATAAATGAAATCTTAGCCAATCACGATTGATATTAAAGCTTTGATTGGGTCGTTTAGTTTAAAAATATGAATATTTTCAAGTGATGTTTCGAATAGAAAACGATTTTTCAAAATTGATCCTAATTTACGTCAACCCATTGGCTTGAGTATCGGTTTGCGATCAAAAAGGAGAAAAGGATTATTGTAGAGCCCGCAAATTAATGATAGCGAAAATCGCATAGAACTGAGGTGGTGATGATTGATTTAAGACGCATGTTTAAACTGGTCAACACCATTGCAATTATTGTCTTATCGCCCAATTTGCTTTCAGCAGACTCGCAATCATACACGAGCTACGGCACAATTGGCTTGATCGATATGCCTACTGCTGCATCAGATTCAGATGGGCGGCTTGTCCTTAGCCAAAGCGGCTTTGATGGGGATCGACGCACCAGTTTAACCGCGCAAATCCTACCAAGAATATCAGCCAGCTTTCGCTATTCAGCCCATGGACGAAATGGCCATGAAGCGGGGGGTTATTATAACCATGACCGCAGTTTTGATATTCGCTTTCGCGCCGTTGATGAAGGTCAATATATGCCGGCTTTCGCCATTGGCTTAAATGATTTTATCGGAACCGGTTGGTATACGGGCGAATATGTTGTGGGCACAAAAAATGTTGGCCCTGTTGAAGTGACAGCCGGATTGGGCTTCGGTCGGTTGGCCACTTATGGTGGGTTTGACTCGCCGTTAGGGCAAATTGACGAGAGGTTTAAAACCCGCGCTGGACGAGATTTTGGCAGGGGCGGTGAGCTTGAATCAACCGAATGGTTCAGAGGCGATACGGCTGCCTTTGGGGGTTTGGCTTGGCATCTGGGCAAAGGGTTCACGGCAAAATTTGAATATTCATCTGATCAATATAACCGAGAAGCGCCCTATCTTGAGCATCAAACCCCTTGGAATTACGGGTTATCCTGGAATTCTGGTAGGGGTTATTTCCTACAATCCAGCTTTTTGCATGGAGATAAAATTTCTCTATCTGCGCATATTGTGATGGATCCCAAAGATCCGCCAAACGGGCCGGGTAAGGAACTTGCGCCGATGCCCGTGCGTCCGCGCGCGCTCGCGCCAAACAAAACCTCGGTGCAAGCTATCAAATTTGAAGATCTGCAAAAAGGCCTTGAAACAGCTGGCCTAAAGTTAAAGGGCATTCAGATTAAGTCGGGGCACGCACGTTTTCAAATGATGAATGCGCGTTATAGATCTACCTCTCAGGCGCTTGGGCGCGCGGCCCGTACGATATCGCAGTATCTTGGCGATGATATAGCATCCTTTACGGTCGAGTTTATCGATGCTGATATGGTTGTATTTTCTGCGAAAATCGAAAGGGCGGATCTGGAGCGCTATGCGCTGTCAGCGGACCCGTCGCGGGCGATATTGGATAAAATTGAATTTTCAGACCGAAAAGACCGCCTGGAAGATCAATCGGTCACAAAACCATTTTTATGGTCTCTCAGTCCTTATTTTGAATATTCCCTATTTGATCCGTTAGATCCAATTCGGTATGATTTAGGGGCAAAGTTGAAAGGAGAGTTCACCCTTGGCCCTGGACTATTCATCGACGGGGAAATCAGAAAATCAATTTTAAGTAGTTTTGGTGAGGTTTTACGGCCTTCCGATTCTCTGCTACCTCATGTGCGCAGCGACCATGCTATTTATGGGCGAGATGGAGATCCAAGTTTGGATCAACTTACCGTTACAAAATTAGCCAAGTTCACGCCCGATCTTTACGCGCGCCTATCTACCGGTTATTTGGAAAAGATGTATGCAGGCGTTTCAGGCGAAATGCTTTGGAAACCTGTAAACAGCCGTTTGGGAGTTGGCTTAGAGCTCAGCCGCGTGCAACAACGCGACTTTGATATCCGCTTGGGCCTACAAGAGTATCAAGCCACGACGGGTCACCTGTCAGCGTATTACGATTTTGAGAACGGTCTTGTAGCGCAGTTAGATGCTGGGCAGTATTTAGCAGAAGATCGGGGCTACACCCTTCGCCTTTCAAGGCAGTTTGGTAATGGGTGGGAAATGGGAACCTGGGCGACGATAACCAATGTTCCATTTGAAAAGTTTGGCGAGGGTTCATTCGACAAAGGTTTCTTTTTCAGAATTCCGTTAGATTGGGGAGCTGCGCAACCAACCGGTGCAACGCCTCACATCGAGTTCAATGTAATGGGCAGAGATGGTGGCCAAAAGCTTAATGTACCATACAGGCTTTATAATCTAACGCGCTTTTCTCATTCAGAAGCAATTTATAAAGAAGCAGGAAGGTTCTGGAAATAATGAAATCATTGCGTTTCTTATCAGCATTTCTGTTAATCTTGATTTCTGCTTGCAGTGAGATCTCAAATAGCAGCACTGTTCTAAAATCAAAATTTTCGCTCGATTTGAGAAAAAGCGAATCAAGCTTTGAATATAACCCTCGAAAAACGATTACGCGTAAGATGATCAACGCCAGCAGCACGCCATTGGTGTTGGTCGAAATCTTGAACAGTGACTATATTGCAACAATTCAATCTGCCCCGTTTCCGGCACTTGCAGACGTTTGGCTAACGAAAGATGGAAAAAGCTTAACCACAAAAGACGGCGTTTTAGTGGCAACACGCGGGTTCAATTATGATCTCATGGGTGCAGATGTTGCCGCGCTTAAAGCCGCTTTAACAAAGGCACAGACATCAAAACAACCCATATTTTATGACCGTTCTTATCGTTATCTTGTGAAAGACAATCAAGATGAGATCATAACAGTGAATTGTGAGCTGTCTTCCGCTGGAAAAAGCCCTTTTAAAATATTCGATAAAAGTTATGGCACAACGCTCTTGTTGGAAACATGTCAAAACAAAGCAGTACAATTTGAAAATAAATTTTGGGTGCAAAAAAACGGCTTAATCAGAAAATCAATGCAATGGCATGGTATAAATCTTGAAATGATATTGATTGAACGTGTGATTTAGGATATCCACAAATCAAGATATAACCGATGGAGATCAACATGAGAAAAGTAATGACTATTTTGGCAGTCGCAGCATTGTCTGCATCAACTGCTTTCGCTGGCGGCGTAGAGGATGCTACCGGAGACGCACCCACGCTTGTACAAACACCTGCTAGCGGTACGATTTGTACAAATAGCATAGTTGAGGCAGCAGCATGCGGAGTTGTCGCCGCTTGCGTGGGCGGCCTCTGTGGTGGTGGAAGCTCAACCAGCTCACCTTCGAGCCCTGCGTCACCATCGAGTCCTGCATCATAAGCAGCTGATACAAAATATCTCAAAAGATTTTTGGACAGAAAGCGGCCTTAAGGCCGCTTTTTTTCATGTTTCAACTTGATAAGTAACAACTAGATTTATCAATTACTTCAACATTTAAAAATCTTCTGACTAGCAGATTTTTTGTCATATTTCCAATCTTCGTCACAATCTATCTTTATTCAAAGCTGAGGCTACTTTTCAATCCTTGTAAAATTATTCTTGACTTAGCGCAGAATCTGATAAAGCGTCGAATGCCCGTATCAACCCCAACCTGATACAGCTTCCAAGACCCCCCAAACACCATAAGCTTGGTATAAAATTCCGCTTGCCCTAAAGAATATTGTATAATACCAAGGGATATATTTTAAATCGTAAGGGGTATTTTATGTATAAATTAATAAGCACAAGTCTCGCAATCGCCTTAACATCTGTTTCTATCGGATGGGCCGGAAGTCTCGAATTAGAAGCGATGGAAGAAGAAGCCGTGATGGTTGCAGAAGAACCAATGGCCACAGAATTTTTGGGCTCTAATACCGGTTTATGGGTGGTTGGCGCGTTTATTTTAGCGCTGCTGGCCTCAGATGATAATTCATCCAGCAGCACAACAACAAATTAAATTCAAAAACCGGGCCGCCAGGGGCGGCTCGGCATAATGCAGCATCCGAATGTTGCCTTTTAGGTTATGTCAAATGCAGCATGCGGGCCAATGAGCGCGGCAAAAGCTTAGTGATGAATAAGGTTTCCAACATCACCGCATTTGAATCAAGCTTGTCACCGCTGCAATGTGCTTATATCCAGCAACTTAAAGGAGCGCTGATATGAGCATGAATACATTCGGCCATTTATTTCAGGTCACCACATGGGGGGAAAGCCATGGCCCCGCGATTGGCGCAACCATTGATGGCTGCCCTCCGGGCATTAGACTTGATGAAACCATTATTCAGCCCTGGTTAGACAAACGCAAACCTGGCCAAAGTAAATTTACCACGCAGCGACGCGAAGCAGATAACGTAGAAATCCTCTCTGGAGTGTTTGAGGGAAAAACAACGGGAACCCCGATTCAGTTGACCATCCGCAACACCGATCAACGTTCAAAGGATTATGGCGATATTGCCAATACGTTCCGGCCAGGCCATGCGGATATCACCTATTTTCAAAAATACGGCATTCGCGATTATCGCGGGGGCGGTCGCTCTTCTGCACGCGAAACCGCGGCGCGCGTCGCAGCGGGGGCGGTGGCAAGGGCGGCACTGGCTAAATTAGCACCAAAGGTTAAAATCATCGGCTTCATGTGCCAAATGGGCCCGCATAAAATCGACCGCGCGCATTTTGACTGGTCAGAAATTGACCAAAACCCCTTTTGGGTGCCCGATGCAAAAGCCGCAAAAGACTGGGCGCTATATTTAGACGAGGTGCGCAAATCGCACAGCTCGGTTGGCGCAGTGATTGAAATCGTTGCACAAGGGCTTCCTGCCGGGCTTGGCGCACCTATTTACGGCAAGCTTGATGGCGATCTTGCGGCGGCAATGATGTCAATAAACGCGGTAAAAGGCGTTGAAATTGGGGAAGGCATGCAAGCTGCCGCATTGAGTGGTGCAGAAAATGCCGATGAAATAACGCTTGGGCCGGATGGCTTACCCCAATATTCGAGCAACCATGCCGGTGGCATTCTTGGCGGAATTTCAACGGGTCAAGATGTGGTGCTGCGATTTGCAGTCAAACCGACATCCTCCATTTTAACAGCACGCAAATCAATCACCAAAGACGGGCAAGCGATCGATGTGGTCACCAAAGGGCGGCATGATCCCTGCGTTGGCATTCGCGCTGTGCCTGTCGGCGAAGCCATGATGGCCTGCGTTCTTCTAGACCACTTGCTGCTGCATCGCGGGCAGGTTGGCGATCAAGGTGGTAAGATCGGCCCCGCTGCGTAACGATCAGCGCGCGGGCCTAGATTTGGTTTGATGTTGCTTTGATAGCTGAACGGCCAAAATACCCAACGCAATGATTACCACGCCAACATAATCCAAAAGCCCTATGTTTTCGCCCAACAGCGCGGCGGCGATCAATACCCCGAAAAACGGATTCAAAAAATGAAAGGTTGCGGCTTTCACAGCGCCAATCCTGCCAACCAATTTAAACCAGATAAAAGTGGCCGCAAGGCCGGGGATAAGCGTGGTATAGGTAAACGCCCCCAGCAACCGCCATGTTGGATTGATCTGAAATGGCTCCCAAATAAGGGCGATTATAGCCAAACTGACGCCGCCCACGATCATCTGCAACCCAACAATCATCATCACATTGCCACCCGCGACCGCCCCGCGTACGGATAAGGTGGCAACGGTTAACGCCATCGCGGCAATAAGGCACAAAACCAGGCCGTGCAACTCTACCCCTGCCTCGATGCGCAGACCCATAATTAAACTGACACCCAAAACGCCAAACACCAGCCCAACGATCCCCAAAAATGGAAGAGTTTCCCGAAACACCAGCCAGCCAGCCAGCGCCACCATCAAAGGCATTGAAGATGCAATAATGGAAGCAACCGACGCTTCAATGGTTTGCATCGCCACAAAGTTTAACCCAAGATAAATCGCATTTTGAAAAATACCGAAAACAATTGTCGCCCGCCATTGCGCCTGCGTTAAGCGCATGGTTTGGCCCAAAAACCGCGCGATTAAAACGCCCAATAAACCGGAAATTAAGAACCGAACCGACAAGGCAGCCAAAGGCGAAGCCTCTGCAACGATCATCCGCGCCGACGTAAAAGCCGAAGACCACATCAGCGCAAAACCCAACCCGAGCATCAAAGATCTTAGATCCATTTTAATCTCGCTATAAAACGACCCACGGGCGCCATCGAAACGGGCAAATAAAAAGGGCCGCCCAAAAGCGACCCTTTCTTGAAACAGTTCAACGGGGCTTAACCGTTTACGCTGTCTTTCAGCGCTTTTGCAATTGTCATTTTAACAACTTTATCCGCTTCTTTTTTGAATTGCTCGCCCGTGGCTGGGTTACGCACCATACGCTCTGGACGCTCACGGCACATGATTTTGCCAATACCTGGCAACGTGACCGCACCGCCACCAGAAACTTCGCGCGTGATCAGGTTACAGATCGCGTCCAAAGAGGCAGCCGCCGCCTTTTTATCTGAGCCCATATCTTCGGCCAGCGCAGCAATCAGTTGTGTTTTCGTCATTGGTTTCGACATTTTTTTCTCCTTCACTGCCCAACTGTTAGGGCCTCATGGAACGTTTCTAACTGAATGTTGTTTATAAACACAACAAATAGTGGGTGTTTTGGTCGAAAAAAGATACTTTTTTTCAATTTTAGCCCCTATAAAAACGCAGTTTCGTCAAAACTGCGCAATTTTCGGCTGTGCAAGCGCTCAAGCGGCATGTTTTGTAAGCTTTCCATCGCCTTTATTCCAATTTCCAAATGCCGTGAAACCTGCGTTTTATAAAAGTCAGATGCCATTCCCGGCAGCTTCAACTCACCGTGCAAGGGCTTATCCGACACGCAGAGCAAAGTTCCATACGGCACCCGAAACCGATACCCGTTCGCCGCGATTGTGGCGCTTTCCATATCCAGTGCCACCGCCCGAGATTGGCTTAAACGCTGAACCGGGCCAGATTGATCGCGCAGCTCCCAATTTCGATTATCAACCGTGGCCACGGTGCCGGTGCGCATAATTTTCTTAAGCTCATAGCCCTGCAGCTTTGTGACATCGGCCACCGCAGTTTCAAGCGCGATCTGAATTTCAGCTAAAGCAGGGATCGGAACCCAAGCCGGAAGATCTGCGTCTAAAACCTTATCATCGCGCAAATAGGCATGCGCCAACACAAAATCGCCCAAGCTTTGCGAATTGCGCAAGCCAGCGCAATGCCCAACCATAATCCAGGCATGTGGACGCAGCACCGCTATGTGATCGGTTGCTGTTTTCGCGTTTGAGGGGCCAACACCGATATTAACCAAAGTGATGCCGCTGCCGTCGGGGCGTTTTAAATGATAGCTTGGCATTTGTGGCAGTTTTGAAACTGGCTCAATCAGTGCATCAGACTGCGTGATCTCAACATTCCCCGTACTGACAAAACTGCTATAGCCGCTTTTCTCATCAGCCAAAGCGCGGCGCGCATAAGCTTCGAATTCTGCCACGTAAAATTGATAATTTGTGAAAAGCACATAATTTTGAAAATGGCTTGGATCCGTTGCGGTGTAATGCGCCAAGCGCGCCAAAGAATAATCAACGCGCTGCGCAGTGAATGGCGCCAAAGGCATCGGCTCTTGGGCTGATCGCGCGCCATCGCCATTGACGATATCATCATTCGTTGTGGCCAAATCCGGAACATCAAACAGATCTCTTAGCAAAAAGGGCTGCGATTGAGCCTCAGCCTTATTCGCCGAGATCTCATCGGAAAGCGCAAAATGCAAGGGAATCGGCGTTTCAGACGGACCGATAAGGATCGGGGAATCATGGTTTTCTACCAACAATTCGATTTGTTGGCGCAGGTACCCGGCAAATAAATCTGGGCGTGTGATCGTGGTTGTGTGACTACCAGGGCTTGTCACATGGCCAAAACTTAACCGGCTATCGATGCTTCTGAAACTATCAACCTGCACGCTAATCTGCGGGTAAAACGCACGATAGCGATGCCCAGTGCTGCCCGAACGCAGCACTTCATCAAACCGGCTTTGCAAAAATCCTACCGCGTCTTGATACAAAACATTTAAATAGGCCACGGCCTTATCCGGATCATAAAACGCTGTTTCAGGACGCGCATCAGGGGTGTGTATTTTAGAACCTTCAACCATAAATAAACCTTATTTTTAAAACATAACAAACCATATTCATGCTAAAGTATATATCAGACTTTAGAAACACTACTACAAAGACCACGCTGTATCACATAGCCCACCTTACCCTTAGACAGTGGGATCAAAGCCTTATAGCGGAGAAACCTCAATGGATTACAACATGGTTTCAGCAGAAGAATTTGGCAAATCGCTCACCGGTCTTGGAGTGAACATCATTGTAAAAAAGCCCTGAACAAACAGCCCAATCCTTAGAGACCGTTTTTGAATTATACCCAAGCCAGTTAGGCGCTGATTTTGCCCTTATACTATATCAAGATGATATATTTCAGCTGCATAGCGATAAAAGCTTCGCAACGCATCCAAGCTATCCGCATTTGCCCGAAAATCTGCCGCGCGGCACTGGCATTGAACTTCGCCTTTATAACAGTGATCCGGATCAAGCCTGCACAAAGGCGCAGGCCTATGGCTGCATGGTTTTAGCGCCCGCAACCGATAAGCCGCATGGCTTGCGCGAAGCAACAATACTTTGCCCAGATGGCTATATGTGGATACCGTCTCGCCCTTTGGCCTAAGCAGAGCACGCCAACACCCAGAAAAGGGTGCAAGCGCGGTCGATCAAAGCCTTGATTTTCATTCATACTAGGTAGATGTTGAGCCAAGATTTGGAGAATAATATGACGGTTGAGCCCCTGCGTAAAAATATGGACTTTTGGCAAGAACGGGTTGATCTGGCAGCCGCGTTTCGCTGGTGCGTGCGGTTGAATTATCACGAAGCGGTGGCAAATCATTTTTCATTGGCAGTCAATGAAGAGGGCAGCCAATTTTTAATGAACCCCAACCAAATGCATTTTTCACGCATCAAAGCCAGCGATCTATTGCTGATCGACGCGAATGATCCCAAAACGCTTGAGGGTCCGAATGCGCCAGATCCAACCGCATGGGGGCTTCATGGCGCGGTGCATCGTCATTGCCCGCACGCAAAATGCGCCATGCATGTGCATTCAATTCACGCCACGGTCTTGGCCAGTTTACAAGATAGCCGCCTGCTTCCGATTGATCAAAACTCTGCGATGTTTTTCAACCGCTATGTGATTGATGATCATTATGGCGGGCTGGCCTTTGAAGAAGAGGGTACGCGCTGCGCAAGCTTGCTGACAGATCCAAAACAAAAAGTGTTGATCATGGGCAATCACGGCATTCTGGTTTTGGGCAATAGTGTGGCGGACACGTTTAACCGTTTATATTATTTTGAACGGGCCGCAGAAACCTATATTCGCGCCTTACAAACAGGCCAAGATTTACGCGTTTTACCCGATGAAATTGCCGAAAAAACAGCACAAGAAGTTGAGGAATATCCCGAACAGGGAATACGACATTTCGGCGAGCTAAAGCGCATTCTTCAGGATGAGGGCGCAAATTACGCAACATAGGGCAGCACGATTGCTTGCGATGCCCGCGCAGGCCTTCTTAAAAAGCAAAAGCTGCGGGGCCACCGCGCCGTCAAATTCTGGCCCTGACGTCTAAACTCTTGTTGCGCCTCGGCGTAAAGCGGCGCGTGCTCTCAACGGCGTTCAAACCCTCTTTGGCGGCGCAGATGCTTGCCAAGAGGCAGAGCGCATGACAGGATCACTCCTGCAGAATTTGAGAAACACCCATGTCAGAGCAAAACATATCAGCCTTTCCACAATCGACTGCATCCCATTCAACAAGAAACCCAGGGATGGCTTTGGATCTTGATTGGGTGGGCGCCGCACAAGCCAATACTTCTGCGATCGAACGCCGCGCAGCAAGCCTGGGCGCGCGACGCAGCGTCAAAAAAGACTATCAAGCCGCTTGGTTGCTTCGCGCAATCACCTGCATCGATCTGACCACCCTGTCGGGTGATGACACGAAGGCGCGTGTCAAACGGCTTTGCGATAAGGCGCGCCGACCGCTTAGGGATGATCTTCTCAAAGCGCTGGATATCGCGTCTTTGCAAACCGGCGCAATTTGCGTTTACCACGACATGGTGGAAACCGCCGTTTCGGCCTTAAAGGGCAGCGGCATTCCCGTGGCGGCGGTCTCTACCGGCTTTCCTGCCGGATTGTCGCCCTTAGAGCTGCGCATTGCTGAAATCAAAGCCAGCGTCGCGGCCGGTGCGCGCGAAATCGATATCGTGATTTCGCGCCGGCATGTGTTAACCCAAAACTGGCAGGCACTATATGACGAAATGCAAGCGTTTCGCGCGGCCTGCGGCGAGGCCCATGTAAAAGCGATTTTAGCCACGGGCGAGCTTGGTAGCCTGCGCAACGTGGCGCGGGCTTCATTGATTTGCATGATGGGCGGCGCTGATTTCATCAAAACCTCAACAGGCAAAGAAAGCGTCAACGCAACCTTGCCCGTCTCATTAGTGATGGTGCGCGCTATCCGCGACTATCATGACCGCACCGGATATGCGGTTGGCTACAAACCCGCCGGTGGCATTTCAAAAGCCAAAGATGCCTTAGTCTATCTTAGCATGATCAAAGAAGAACTGGGTGATCAATGGCTGCGGGCGGATCTGTTCCGTTTTGGAGCTTCGTCACTTTTGGGCGATATTGAACGGCAATTGGAACATCACGTCACCGGTGCATATTCTGCAGGGCACCGGCATGCATTGGCTTAAGCTTAAATTTGGACATCCCCTATGAGCGTAAAAGAAATATTTGAAACGATGGACTACGGCCCCGCCCTTGAAGCCACGCAGGAGGCAACACAATGGCTGCAAAACCACGATCGCAGATTTGGGCATTTCATAAATGGCGCAAACTGCGAAGGTTCTGATCATTTTCAAAGCCGCAATCCCGCCACCGGCGAGGCTTTGGCAAAAATCGCCCAAGCCAGCGAGCAAGATGTGCATAACGCCGTGGCCAGTGCCCGCGCCGCGCAAGCGGATTGGGGCGCGCAAAGCGGGCATCAACGCGCGCGTGTTTTATACGCCATCGCCCGGCTTGTTCAAAAGCACAGCCGGCTTTTCGCCACATTAGAAACGCTGGATAACGGCAAGCCCATTCGTGAATCCCGCGATATTGATATCCCGCTTGTACACCGGCATTTTTATTATCACGCCGGCATGGCCCAGTTGATGGCCAGCGAACTTCCCAACCGGCAAGCGCTGGGCGTGTGCGGCCAGATCATCCCTTGGAATTTTCCACTTCTGATGCTGGCATGGAAAATTGCGCCGGCCTTGGCAATGGGCAATTGCGTGGTTTTGAAACCGGCTGAATACACCTCGCTCACAGCTCTTTTATTCGCCGAAATCTGTATGCAGGCCGGCGTACCAAACGGAGTTGTAAACATCATCACCGGCGATGGCACCGTGGGCGAGCATCTGGTGAACCACCCTGATATCGATAAGATTGCCTTTACCGGATCCACCGATGTGGGGCGCAAAATTCGCCAAGCCACCGCAGGCAGCGGCAAAAAGCTCACTCTTGAATTGGGGGGAAAATCCCCCTTCATCGTGTTTGATGATGCCGATCTTGACAGCGCGGTAGAAGGCTTGGTTGATGCAATTTGGTTCAATCAAGGGCAAGTATGCTGCGCAGGATCGCGGCTGTTGGTGCAAGAGGCAGTGGCCGATCGCTTGCATGATAAAATCCGCGCCCGGATGGCAAAACTGCGGCTGGGCAATCCGCTCGATAAATCTGTCGATATGGGGCCCTTGGTTGACCCGGCGCAAGTTGCACGGGTAAACAGCTTGGTTGATGCAAACACAAACGGCACCTGCTTTCAGCCCAATATTGATCTGCCCAAACAGGGCTGCTTTTATCCCCCAACGCTGCTGACCGGGCTCAGCCCATCTGACCCGTTGATGCAGGAAGAGATTTTCGGGCCGGTGCTTGTTTCAACCAGTTTTCGCACGCCGCAAGAAGCCGTACAGCTTGCCAATAACACCCGCTACGGGCTGGCCGCATCGATCTGGAGTGAAAACGTAAATCTTTGCCTTGGTTTGGCACCAGCTTTAAAGGCCGGGGTCATTTGGATAAATGGCACCAATATGTTCGATGCCGCGGCCGGCTTTGGCGGCATTCGCGAAAGCGGCTTTGGCCGGGAAGGTGGCTGGGAAGGCTTGACCGCCTATACCAAATCCAAAGCCCAGACCACCGCCAGATCCTTAAAACCTATTTTGGCAAAAACAGGTCCAAAATCTGTAGCTTTCGGCCTTGATCGCACCGCCAAACTGTATATTGGCGGCAAACAAACGCGACCAGATAGCGGATATTCTACGGCTGTGTTTGATGCCGCCGGAAATTTCATCAGCGATGTTCCAAGCGCCAATCGAAAAGATATCCGCAACGCAGTTGAAGCCGCACAGGGGGCCGTAAAATGGTCTGGATCAAGCGGGCATTTACGCGCCCAAATTCTATATTTCATTGCCGAAAATCTCTCGGCACGCGCCGCTGAATTTGCCACAAAAATCAACCTCTACACGGGTGAAACAAATGGCGCAGCAGAGGTTGAGGCCAGCCTAGAGCGCCTGTTCACCTATGCAGCCTGGGCGGATAAATATGATGGGGCAGTGCGCGATGTGCCCTTGCGCGGCGTGGCATTGGCTTTGAACGAACCGGTTGGCGTGATCGGCACCTTTTGCCCGGATGACGCGCCGCTACTTGGGCTGGTCTCGCTGCTTGGGCCGGCTTTGGCGATGGGCAATCGCGTTGTTATGGTGGCCTCTGAGCCCTACCCGTTGATCGCCACCGAATTTTATCAGATTTTAGAGACCTCGGATGTCCCTGCGGGCGTTGTTAATCTGTTAACCGGCGCCCATTCGGAGTTGGCCGCACCTCTGGCCAGCCATTTGAATATTGACGCCATATGGAGCTTTTCGTCCAGCGATTTATCTACGGAAATTGAAACGCAAAGCGCGCTGGGTTTAAAACGCAGCTGGGTCAATTACGGACAGGATCGAGATTGGTTTTCAACAGAGGGTGAAGGAAAAAGCTTTCTGGCAGAAGCCAGCCAATCAAAAACCGTTTGGATCCCCTTCGGCGAAGGATAGCCCAGATCTTAGAAAGACCCTAACCGGCAAGCTCGGCCCATAAAGCCCGGCTTAGATAGGCATCAGCAACATATCCCTGGTCGCGTTGATACCTCCAGAGCGCCGCCGCGGTGTTTGGACCCATAAGCCCATCTGCGCCAAACGTGTCATAGCCAAGCGCGCTGAGGGCGATTTGCACGTTGCGCTTTTCGTTGCGACTCAGCGCAGCCTCGCCAATAGGCCAAGGTTGAACAAGGCCCAACCCGCCCGCAATCGCATCACCTAACGCGCAGACTGACAGCGCATAAGCCTGCGCAGGATTATAGGTCAATAAAGCGGTATAATTTTCCAGAACCATAAATTTCGGGCCCTGTATACCAGCGGGAAGGATCAGCTTGGCAAGGCCGTTTTCGGGTAAATCTTGATAAGGTGTCAGACCTCTCATCGTCCAATCTGACGGGTTCAGGGCCGTGTCAGGAGGGGGCAAATCCAATGCGGCCTCCGGTGATAGAAAAACCTCTGCGCCCCAAATCTGCCCTGAGCGCCAACCCTGCGCCTGCAAATACGCAGCCGTTGAAGCCAAAGCATCAACCGGGCTGTCCGACCAAATATCGCTAAACCCATCGCCGTCAAAATCAACCGCGTGCTGAAGATAAGAGCACGGCATAAATTGCGTATGGCCCATAGCGCCGGCCCAACTGCCCAAGAAACGCTTAGCTGACACGTCTCCGGCTTGTAAAATATCCAAGGCGGCAATCAATTGCTGTTCAAAAAACGCCGCCCGGCGCCCCTCAAACGCAAGGCTGGCCAAAGCATCTAAAACAAAAAAGCCGCCGCGATTTGATCCGTAAGCGGTTTCACAACCCCAAACGGCCAGTAAAACCTGCGCCGGTACGCCATAAGCATGCACAATTTCATCTAGAGAGGTTTGAAATTTTGTTAGAAGTTGCTGGCCCTGCGCAACACGCTCGGATGAGCATGTTTTTTGAAGATAGGTCCAGATTGGCATCTCCGTTTCAGGCTGAAACCGGTCTTTTTCAATCACCTCGGGAAGAAATTGAAAACTGAGCACTGTTTTATGCAGAAAATCTGCGTCAAACCGCCCCGCAACGCGCTCTGCAAACTTCGTTGCCCATGCCCGAAACCCCTGATCCATCACATCCTAACGCTTTCGTTTAACGCTCCGCTTTACCTTATCAGATTTTTTCCGCGCTTTGCCCAATTTGCGCTTTACCGGGCGCGCATTTTTACGCCCAGATTTGGGTAATGCGTTGCCTTCGACGCTTAACAATTCAAACGCAACGCTACCGGATTCTGCGATAACTTCGCTTAACCTTACCTCAATAACCTGCCCTAAACTGAGTAAAAGCCCTGTCTCAGAACCAAGTAGGCTATTGGTTTGTTTGTCATAATGAAAATACTCGCGGCCTAAAGTTCGGATAGGAATCAACCCCTCAGCGCCGCTTTCATCCAAACGCGCAAACACGCCAAATTTCGCAATGCCGCTGATCCGGGCGGTAAATTCTGAGCCTTTGCGCTCATTCAAATAGGCGGCAAGATACCGATCCGTCGTATCGCGCTCTGCCACCATTGAGCGCCGCTCTGTATCGGAAATTTTCTGCGCAGTCTCATCCAGCAGGGCCTCTTCTTCTGCGCTCAACCCATCCTTGCCCCAGCCATGCGCCCGAATAAGCGCCCGATGCACGATCAAATCGGCATAGCGGCGAATGGGCGAGGTAAAATGCGCATAAGAGCGCAAAGCCAATCCAAAATGGCCGAAATTCTGCGGGCTGTAATAAGCCTGCGTCATTGAACGCAACGTTGACATATTGATGAGTTCAGCTTCATCCTTGCCCTCAGCTTGCGTAAGCAGCGCGTTTAAATGCCGTGTTTGCAACACTTGGCCTTTGGCCAAGTTAAGCCCGGCCGCCTGCGCTGTTTCACGCAGCGCATCAAGCTTTTCGGGCGAAGGTTCTTCATGCACGCGAAACAAAAGCGGCACCTGTTTGGCTTGCAGAGCCTCCGCAGCGGCCACATTCGCCAAGACCATAAATTCTTCAATCAAGCGATGCGCATCCAAACGATCGCGAAAATTTACCGAGGCCACTTGCCCGTCTTCATCCAAGATGATTTTGCGTTCGGGCAGATCCAGCTCAAGAGGTTGGCGAATTTCGCGTGCCCGAACCAAGGCGGCGTAAGCCTCATATAAGGGCTTGATAACAGGCTCTAACAATGGCGCTGCGCGCTTGCTAATAGAAACACCCTCATAGGCCGACTGCACTTCTTCATAGGTGAGTGACGCGGCGGATTTCATCACACCGCGGTGAAAACTTTGCCCTAGCTTCACGCCCTCCGCGCTGATTTGCATCCGCACCGCCAAACAGGCCCGTGGCACATCTTCGTGCAAGCTGCACAAATCGCCCGAGAGATGATCCGGGAGCATCGGCACCACCCGGTCTGGAAAATAAGTGGAATTGCCGCGCTTGCGGGCTTCACGATCCAAGTTTGAATTGGGCCGTACGTAATGCGCCACATCCGCGATCGCCACCCAAATGATATGCCCGCCCGGATTATCAGCCGCGTCATCCTCATGCGCATAGCAAGCATCATCATGATCGCGCGCATCCGCCGGATCAATGGTGACCAAGGGCATATCTCGCAAATCTTCGCGGCCCTCTACCCCTGCCGCGCGTTGCGCTTCGGCCTCATGCACCACATCTTCGGGGAAATGATCAGGGATATCATGTTGGTGAATTGCAATCAGAGACACCGCTTTTGGCGCAGAGGGATCCCCCAAACGCGTCATCACCCTTGCGCGCGGCAATCCCATGCGCGATTTTGGGCCCGCTTGCTCTGCTTCAACCAATTCACCATCTTTTGCGCCGCCGGCATCATTGGGACCAACCTGCCATTCTTTGCCCGACCGCTCAACGGGCACGATGCGCCCCCCTTCCGCAGCTTGCCTGAAAACCCCCAAGATCTGGCTTGGATTGGCGGCGATTCGGCGGATCAGGCGACCTTCATATTGATAGCCTTCTCCCTCAATTTCGGTGAGCCGGGCCAAAATGCGATCACCCGCGCCCAGCGCAGGATCAGAAGCTTTCATAACCAATAAAATGGCGGGTTCCATACCATCGCCTTGCCATTCCAGCGCTTTGGCAAACAAATCGCCAGTGCTGGTGGCCGGCAAAACCTGCACCACGCTGACAGGGGGCAGCTTTTCCGGATCACGATAAGTTTTCTTACGCTTTTGCAGATGCCCCTCAGCCTCTAAGCTGCGTAAAAGCTTTTTCAAATCAACCCGCGCAGCGCCCTTTATGCCAAATGCTTTGGCAATATCGCGTTTTGCGGTTTGCGTCGGATTGGCCGCAATCCAATCTAGAATTTGGCGTTTGCTTGGAATCTCATTCATTCGGCTCGCCTATCACGCTTTTAAAGCGCCGTCATGGCGGTTTTTAAACCCCGCGCTGAAACCACAATTAAAAGCCTGATTTATAAAGTCAGAACCATATCGCGATGTAAGATACCGGCATCCATATAATCGGCGCCATAGGCTTGAAAGCCAAGGCTTTCATACAGCCCCAAAGCAGAGATCTGCGCGCCCAGTTTGGCCTTAGTTACGCGCTCATCAGCCTTTAAATGGCTGAGGCATGCCCCTATCAAAGCTTTCGCATGACCACGACCTCGATAAGGCGCTAACACGCAGACGCGGCCAATTTTTCCAATCTCATCCAAGATCAAAATTCGCGCTGTCCCGACCGGCACTGTATTGTCTCTAAGCAGAAAATGCAGCGCTTTAGAATCTTGTCCATCTACTTCATCTTCGACAGAAACGCCTTGTTCTTCAATAAAAACTGCGCGGCGAATTTCCAAACATTGGATCAAATCATCGCTGCGCCCCACCCACCGCGTCATTCGAAATAGGCCTGCAGAATGCGCCGATAAATCGCTTTCAACTGGTGTATTTGTTCCACTGGAACGCATTCATCCACGCCATGCATACCCCGTCCGACCAAACCAAATTCCGTCACCGGGCAAATGTCTTTCACAAAACGCGCATCGGATGTGCCACCCGTGGTTGAAAGCGCGGGGCGACAACCCAATTCGGCTTCGGCCGCGTCACCAATAAGCCGTGACAAAAGCCCTGGCGGGGTGAGAAAACTTTCACCAGAAACTTTTACATCGATTTCAAATTCAACTTCGCTATTCGTGCTTTGCTGCGCGGCTTGTTTTTCCAACCAAGCGATCAGATCCTGCGAGCTATGCGTATCATTAAAGCGGATGTTCACCGTGGCTTTAGCGGCAGCAGGAATAACATTGGTGGCAGTGTTGCCCGTATCAATCGTGGTAATCGCCAAAGTTGAAGCATCAAAATGCGCAGTTCCCTGATCGAGCGGGTGCGTAGCCAACCGGTCCAGCAACGCCACAAGCGCGGTTAACGGGTTTTTCGCGCGATGTGGATAAGCAGAATGCCCTTGTACACCTTTTGCCGTTATAAACGCGGTTAAAGAGCCGCGGCGGCCGATTTTCATCATTTCCCCCATATGATTAGGGCTGGTGGGTTCACCCACGAGACAATGATCTATGCTTTCACCCGCCTCGCGCATCCAATCCAAAATTGCCGTGGTTCCGTGATGGGCATCGCCCTCTTCATCGCCTGTGATCATCAGAACCACAGATCCATCAGGGGGTGTTTCATTTACAAACTCAATCGCAGCGGCGGCAAAAGCCGCCACGCCTGATTTCATATCAACCGCGCCGCGCCCATAAAGCACGCCCTCTTTTATATCGCCGCCGAAAGGATCACTTTGCCATTGCGAAAGATCGCCAACCGGCACAACATCCGTATGGCCGTTAAAAGCGAAGCTTTTTCCATTTTTACCAACGCCCCAGCGGGCAAATAAATTGTCGATGCCACCGCGCTTGATTCGCGTACAGGCAAACCCGTGCCCGCCCAATAAGGTTTCAAGCAAAGATAACGCCCCAGCTTCAGCCGGCGTAACCGAAGGGCAACGAATCAAATCTGCACTCAGCGCAACGGGGTCAATACCAGTCATTAGGTTTCCTTACAGGGGCAAAAGGCCTGATACGGTTTCTGCCAATTTTTGCGGATCACTGATAATTGCATCTGCGCCGGCCTCTTGCAATTCCGCAAGGCCCCCGTAACCATAAGATACACCCAGTGCTTTCATCCCATTGGCCTGCGCGCCCTGAATATCATAGACTCTGTCGCCCACCATAATCGCCCGCTCACCCTCGGCGCCAACAACCGCTAAACCATGCGCCAAAAGGGCCGGTTTATCCGAATTTCTGCCATCAAGTTCAGAGCCAAATTCAAAGCTCATAAAATTTGAAATACCAAAATAAGCCGTAATTTTGCGCGCATAACTATGCGGTTTCGACGTAGCAAGGCACAACGTATAGCCCGCCTCTTTCAACTTTGCCAATTGGTCTAAAATACCATCGTAAAGTTTATTTTCCTTCCAACCCATTTCGATATAGCGTTCGCGATAATACCCAACCGCGCGGTCTAAATCATCGTTTTGAACCCCAAGTTGGGCAAAGCTGGGCCAGAGCGGCGGGCCTACAATCCAACGATTATCACCGCTTAAACCGGGCAGGCTAAGCTTGCGCAAAGCATAATCTACCGAATTCAAAATGCCTTCCCCAGCATCTGTTAAGGTTCCATCAAGATCAAGAAATACTGTGGCCATTATCCATCCGCCTGCTCTTCATAAAGCGCGTTCATCTGCGCAACGATGACAGAGTTTTCATCTAAAGCACGTTGCATCAATACATCTTCTTCTGAGTCAATTTCATGCCCTTGCGCGATCCGCTCTTCGCGCGTTCCATAACCCGTTACATCTAAAGGAGAGAGCGCCGCCTGTTTCAAAATAGCCACAGTTTCACGCACGGCTTCCGCCTCATCCACGCCGCTGGCATAACAGAGCAAAGCCGCCCCGGTTGCGCTTTTAGGCAAATCATCCTCGGGGCTGCGGCCAACTTGTACCAACAACGTATAAACTTTCTGACGATTTGGTTTTTTAGACGTGTCGCTCATCACTTTGCCTCATTACACGCGCTTCTAAAGATTAGACGAAAAAAATGCAAATCCAGCGCATGGGCTTTTTTATATTTATCAAAATGACAAAATTATAAATATTGTTCAAGCGCTTTACAAAACCGAAAGGGCGGGTTTTAAAACGCTAAAATAAGGGCAAAATAAACCGGTTATACATCTCAGAGAATAAAAAAACCCGCGCATCTGGCGGGCTCTTTAACGGCGATTCTACTGCACTAAAATATCAGTCGCGCAACAAATCGTTAATTGCGGTTTTACTGCGCGTTTGAGCATCAACGCGTTTCACGATAACCGCACAATACAGGCTGACCCCATTTTTTGACGGCATCGACCCTGACACCACAACCGAATAGGGCGGCACTTCACCATAACTCACCTCGCCCGTTTCACGATCAACAATTTTGGTGGATTTACCAATATAAACCCCCATACCCAAAACAGACCCTTCGCGTATAATGCAGCCTTCCACCACTTCTGAGCGCGCGCCGATAAAACAATTATCTTCAATAATTGTTGGGCCGGCTTGCATCGGCTCTAACACGCCTCCAATTCCAACGCCGCCCGATAAATGCACATTCTTACCAATTTGCGCGCAAGAGCCCACGGTGGCCCACGTATCTACCATCGTACCAGTATCCACATAAGCGCCCAAATTAACAAAGGACGGCATCAACACCACGCCCGGCGCGATAAAAGCAGACTTACGAACAATACAATTTGGTACCGCGCGAAACCCTGCTGCATGCCATTGCTCATCACCCCAGCCTTTAAATTTACTATCGACCTTATCCCACCAGCCACCACCTTGGGGGCCGCCGTCTTGAATCGCCATATCTTGAATTCGAAACCCCAGCAGAACCGCTTTTTTCGCCCATTGGTTCACATGCCAATCGCCGCTTTCCTGCTTTTCAGCCACGCGAAGCGTGCCCCCATCAAGCGCGTTCAGCGTCTCTTCAATCGCCTCGCGCATTTCACCCGTTGTTGCGGATGATAATGTATCGCGCGCTTCCCATGCGGCTTCGATGGCTTGCTCAAGCTGACTGTTGGACATGATCGCTTCTCCTATATAAATTTTCTGCTCTATATCTTTCCTACCTCTATCGCACAAGGTGGCGGAATGAACGAATAACGCCAGTGCAAACACCTGTCGATTTATGTGCGGTTCCAAATAAAAAAGCCCGGCCATATGGCCGGGCTTTTCATCATATTTAAAGGCTTTTAATTTGCCGCTTTTACCGCGCGACCCGTAAGCACTTTCACCAAGTTTGCGCGATAAGCTTTGCTGCCATGCAAATCTTCAATCATGTCTTGCGCAGAGACAGTGAGATTTGCCAGCGCATCACCTGAAAAATTAGACTCCAAAGCCGCTTCAGCCTCGCTCCAACGAAACACACCATCTTCAGACGCACCCGTTACCGCCACGCGCACACCATCGGCATATTTGGCCACAAAAACGCCCACCAATGCAAAGCGAGACGCCGGTTGTTCAAACTTTTGATAGTTCGACACTTGGGGTACAGGAAAGCGCACTGCGGTCACGATTTCACCTTCGCCCAGCGCTGTACTGAACATACCCTGAAAGTAATCATCCGCCGCAATCTCTCGTGAATCTGTGACAATCGTGGCATTCGACGCCAAAGCCGCCGCCGGATAGCAGGCGGCAGGATCGTTATTGGCCAAAGATCCGCCAATCGTGCCCCGATTGCGCACGGCAGGATCACCAATATGCGCCGCAAGCTTTGCCAATCCGGGGTAAGACTGTGCTTTGGCTGCAACCGTGGCATGCGTGGTTGCAGCCCCGATATGAACCATGCCATCAGCCTCGGTTACGCCTTGCATTTCGGCAATCCCCGCCAGACTGACCAGCTTTTCAGGATTGGCCAACCGCTGTTTCATAGTTGGTAAAAGCGTTTGGCCCCCGCTCAGCGGCGTTGCCTCTTCATCCGTCAAAGCTGTCACGGCTTCTGAGATCGAGGACGGTTTTACAAATTCAAAATTATACATTTCTGATCCTCCTATTGCGCGTTGATCGCAGCCCAAACACGGGCTGGCGACACAGGCATATCAATATGCGTTACATGGGTATGGCCAGCAGAATGCAAGGCGTTGATAACCGCATTCACGATCGTTGGCGGGGATCCAATCGCCCCCGCTTCACCGCAGCCCTTCACCCCTAGTGGATTATGGGTACAGGGCGTGTTGCAGGAATGATCCACCGTATAAAATGGCAAATCAGAGGCGCGCGGCATCGCATAATCCATATAAGACGCGCTTAACAACTGACCATTATCATCATAAGCGCAATTTTCCAAAAGCGCTTGGCCTATGCCTTGTCCAATGCCCCCATGTACCTGACCGGTTACGATCATCGGGTTAATCACATTGCCAAAATCATCCACCGCGGTAAAGTTTTCCACGGTGACTTTGCCCGTTTCAGGATCAACCTCAACCTCGCAAGCATACGCACCCGATGGATATGTAAAATTGCCCGGATCATAAAACGCTGTTTCTTCCAAGCCCGGCTCGAGATCTTCAACCGGATAATTTTGAGGGACATAGGCCTTGAAAGCCACTTCGCCAAAGGAAACTGATTTATCGGTTCCCGCAACGCTGAATTGGCCATCCTTGAATTCAATATCTGCCTCTGCTGTTTCCAGCATATGCGCAGCGATCTTGGTGGCTTTATTGATGATCTTCTCGGTTGCGCGCACCACAGCCGGGCCACAAACCGCAATACTGCGCGACCCATATGAGCCCATACCAAACGGTATTTTCGCCGTATCCCCATGAACGATATCAATCGAGGATTGATCAATACCCAGCATTTCCGAAACCACTTGCGCAAAAGCTGTTTCATGGCCTTGCCCGGTGCTTTGGGCGCCAACCATCACCGAAAGATTACCCGTTGCATTCACCCGCACGGTCGCCGCATCATAATAACCCACACGGCTGCCCAAGACCCCGGTCAGATTTGAAGGCGCAAGCCCGCAAGCTTCAATATACGCGTTGATCCCCAAGCCGCGCAATTTGCCATCCGCTTCTGATAATTTGCGGCGGGCCTCAAAGCCTTTGAAATCTGCCAGTTCATTCAGCTTATCAACCAGCGCATCGTAATTGCCGGTATCATATTCCAAGCCAGCCGCGCTAACATAAGGGAACTGTTCAGGTTTGATAAAGTTTTTACGACGCATCTCCATCGCATCAAGCCCTAATTCATGCGCGCATTTGTCGATCACCCGCTCGATTGAAAACGTAGCTTCAGGGCGGCCCGCTCCCCGATACGCGTCCACTGGAGCCGTATTTGTAAACACGGTTTTTACGTTCACATAGACATGTGGCACCGTGTAATTGCCCGCCATCAACGTACCGTGCAAAAAGGTTGGCGTGGCGGTTGAGAAGTTCGAAAGATAGGCCCCAACATTGGCCATCGTATCCGTCCGAAACGCGATAAATGTTCCGTCTTTTTCGCAGGCCAGCTCAATTTTGGTGACATGATCGCGGCCATGCGCATCCGTTAAAAAGCTTTCCGAGCGTGTGGCTGTCCATTTCACTGGGCGGCATAGCTTCTTTGAGGCAGCAAGAACCAAAGCCTCTTCACCATAATGGTAGATTTTTGATCCAAAACCACCGCCAACATCCGGCGAAACGACGCGCAATTTATTTTCTGCAATGCCCATCACAAAGGCGCTGATCAACAGCCGAGTCAAATGCGGATTTTGCGAGGTTGTGTAAAGCGTATATTCTCCGGTGCCCGGATCATAATCCGCGGTTGACGCGCGGGTTTCAATCGCGTTTGGCACAAGGCGGTTATTGATCAATTCTAGCGTGGTGACATGGGGTGCATTTTTGATGGCCGCATCCGTTGCTGCACGATTATCTTCTATCCAACCCCAATCAAAACATTGGTTGGTTTCGATCTCATCATGCACAAAGGGACCACCCGCCAACGCTGCCGACATGTCCACAACCGCTGGAAGCTCTTCAATCTCTGCCACAATCGCATCTGCAGCATCGCGGGCCTGTTCAACGGTTTCTGCAATCACCGCAGCATAAGCATCCCCCACATGGCGCACTTTGCCATGCGCCAAAACCGGGCGCTTGGGCTCTTTCATGGGTTCACCATCGCGGCTGGTAATCGCCCATCCTGCAGGATTCCCACCCACTTCAGCAAAATCTTCACCCGTAAAAATCGCCAGAACCCCTGGCATTGCTGCTGCGGCGGCTGTATCGATCGATTTGATCGCGCCATGCGCCACATCACTGCGCAAAAACACAGCATGCGTTTGATTAACCAAGTTAATATCTGATGTGTAGCGGCCTTTACCCGTTAAAAACCGCTGATCTTCAACCCGTTTGGTGCTTGCACCAATGCCTGAATCCTTTGGCATGTTAATTCCTCCCCTTGTGGTGGTTTGCCCACCCAGCTTTTCTAATTATACTTATTCCGCTGCGATCGACGACACGTCTTGACCAGACGCTGCCATGATCGATTTGACGATGTTATGATATCCCGTGCAGCGGCAAATATTGCCGTCTAAATGGTGACGAATTTCTGCAACCGTTGGCTTTTTATTGTGTTTAAGCAATTCCGTTGCCGCCATCACCATGCCAGGCGTACAAAACCCGCATTGCAACCCGTGATGGTCTTGAAACGCCTGTTGGATGACATTTAAGGAACCATCCTGATTGGCTTGGCCTTCAATCGTGGCCACATCAGCGCCATCTGCTTCGGCAGCCAATATGCTGCAAGATTTCACGGACATACCGTTTACATGCACAGTACACGCACCGCATTGGCTGGTGTCACAGCCGATATGCGTTCCTGTCATCTTCAAATCATTTCGAAGAAAATCCACAAGAAGCGTACGGCCTTCTACCTCGCCTGAAACCGCTTCTCCGTTTACCGTCATTGAAATTTTCATAAATTCCTCCCAATTGGTCTTTTGTTCTTATTGGTTTTTTACCAATTTTATAATTTTTCGATCTGCCTTTGTTGAGCAGCTATTGGTGTTACTTTAACCTTTAAACTTTAATTTCCCCCTAGATAATTTGACGCAGGTCCCAAATACTAAATCTCTGGACGTCCCACGCGTTGGCAAGAGCCCTTCCAACACTTGAATCGCAGTGAAAATTTTAAACCCAAACGCAGACGCGCTTTTTAAATGGTCTCACCTAGATCAGTTGGAAAAAGGATAAGGCATTTTTTGCACCAGTCAAATGACAAGATGAAAAAACGGTGCTTTAACCGCCATCCAAATGTAGCAAAACCCACAGAAAACTACCGTCGTTTTTTAAGGTAAACATAGTATGCCCCCTCGCCGCCATGCGATATATGGGCCTGATCTACCTGCAAGATTGCTGGTCTGAGCGCTGGCGCATGCAGCCATTGAGGCACCTGTCGACGCAGCACTCCGCGTTCGCGCGATGTAGCAGGATGCGGCCCGCCGCGTTCGCCTTTTCCAGTGATCACCAGAACCAACCGACGTCCAGCGCGTTGTGAAGATAAGATAAATTGCGTTAAAGCGGGATGGGCTTGATTCAACGTCATCCCATGTAAGTCGATGCGCGCCTCGGGTGCTAATTTTCCCCGCCGCATTTTCACGAAAGACTTCTGATCCATCTGCACTGTTGTCTTGGACGCTGGCGCTTTTGGACCGGTGCGCCTGGTCACAAAGCTTTGGCCAAGCGCCGTTTGTGACTTTGAGCCGATTTCAAAAGCTTTCAAATCAAATAAATCTAAGCTGGGTTTTGGTTTTGAAGAAACCGGTTTTGATTTTTTCGTTTCTGAAATTTTAGCCGCTTTGAGCGGTTGAAGAGGTTGCATGGTCTTTGCAACTTGATCCCAAAGCGCCGCTTCTTCTTTGTTTAATCGCCGCTTTTTCATCCGCCCTCTTCACCCACCTCATCACTCTTGAAGTTTTAAAAGGCTTTTAAAACAATAACTTATTCGCCTGTGGCGACCAGAAACCAAACCGGATCTTGGCTTTTGATATCTTTTGAAAATGTCCAAACATCTTTTTGCCGTTTAGATTGCTTTTCATCACCTTCAAGAATCTCGCCATCGCTGTTTTTCACAACCGAAATTAATTCAGAAATAAAAGACACGGTTATTTCAGCCATATCCGTCTCTTTATCAAATATAACATCGTTGATTTTCATCTCGCGTATGCCCAAAAACTCAGCTTCGATCTGCAATCCTTGTGAGCTACGTTGCGCGATCACTTCATCAAACGTATTGGTCACCTCATCCGACAAGAACGAACGCACCGCGCTCAAATCGCCGCGCTCAAACCCCATTAAAATCATTTCATACGCAGCGCGTGAGCCTGACAAAAATTCAGAGACCAAAAACCCTGAATCAACCGCTTTTATTGAAGTGAGCGTTTGCGCAAGCTCAGATCCGGTAGGCACATGATCCGTAATATCGGCATCCGGGCCACCTTCAATCACTTTTAAATCAGGGCTGCGCAAATTTGCGGGCGATTGCGCTTTGGGCTTTTCAAACCCTTCACGCGTTCCCAGAACATTTTTCAGGCGCATGATTAGAAAAATGGCTATGCCAGCCAAGACTAAGATTTCGATCGCAATCGCATTCATAAGAAGATCATTCCCAAAGGTGGTAAAAACAGATGTTAGTTCCTATTTAGGTGAGGTGGCCTCACAAGTCCACAACTTGACAGATATTTAGGAGCGCTTTGTAATGTGGCTATTCGTCCTTTTTGTAACCGTACCGATTATTGAAATTGCCCTATTCATACAGATCGGCGGTGAGATCGGGTTGCTATCAACATTGGGTATTGTGATTGCAACAGCGTTTCTGGGCACTTATTTAGTGCGCAAACAGGGGTTGAGCGCTTTATCACAGCTTAAAAACAACGTTGAAACTCTCGAAAACCCAATCGCGCCTTTGGCACATGGCATCATGATTCTTTTGGCGGGTGCTTTGCTTTTAACGCCGGGTTTCTTTACCGATGCGGTGGGGTTTTCGCTTTTGGTACCAAACATCCGGATTTGGCTATTTGAACGCGTTAAGCAGCGCATCCTACATTCGCAAAATGGGTTTTCATTCACCCATGCACGCACAGGGGGCGCGAAGCACAGCTCTCAAAATGGCGAACGCCATGCCTCTGGCACCACGATCGAAGGGGTTTATGAAGAGCTTGCCCCTAAAAATGATCCGTAACCCTACAACAACGCAATGCGCCATTGAGGCCACTGCTGCAAACTGCTAGGCAATCGCGACATAATTTTTCAAGGATTCCGACATGGCAGAAGAGACATCACAACCAGCGCAGCCCTCTGTAAACGTACTGGCGCAATATATTCGAGACTTATCGTTCGAAAACATTCTTGCCCAAAAAGGCGTCTCCGGTGATGTTACACCTGATATTCAAATACAGGTGAAATTAGACGCACGTAAACGCTCGGTTACCGATCAATATGAAACAGTCATCAAATTAAATATTGATTCAAAATCCAAAGACACGAATGACCAGCTTTTTTTGCTAGAAATCGAATATGCGGGCGTGTTTACCGTGACCGGCGTTCCAGATGAACAACTGCATCCATTTCTTATGATTGAGTGTCCGCGGATGATCTTCCCATTCTTGCGACGCGTGGTTAGCGATCTTACACAAGATGGCGGATTTCCAGCGCTTAACCTAGAAACCATTGATTTCATGCAGCTTTACAGAAGCGAAGCGTTGCGCCGCCAAACCGAAGCCGCGTCTGAAGAAACCAAAAACTAGGTTTGCTCTTTCCAAATATGATCACGCCACATCGCTTGATCCCCTAGGGTTGCAACCATTTCAAGATGGGCTTTTTTCTCTGCATCACTTACCCGGGGGGCAAGCGGCTTTAAGCGCTGCTTTGATCCTGAAACATGCCGATCCGTGCCTGCGTGTTCGGTTGCGGTTGTCGCTTGAGCAGAGAGCATAAAATCGGGCTGTCTGCCGCCAATAAGCTCAAGATAAACCTCAGCCAGTATTTCAGAATCGAGCAAAGCGCCATGCAGCGTGCGGGCATTGTTATCAATCCCAAAACGGCGGCACAGCGCATCTAAGGATGCCGGTGATCCAGGAAATTTTTTCCGCGCAATGGCCAAAGTGTCTAAGGCGCGCTCTAATGGGATTTGTGGTCGTTTCACCCATGAGAGTTCAGCGTTTAAAAACCGCATATCAAAGCTGGCATTATGAATCACCAACTTAGAATCAGCGATAAATTCAACAAAATCGGATGCGATACTCGAAAATACAGGCTTATCGCGCAAAAAATCATCCCCTAAACCATGCACTTGAAAGGCTTCATTGGGCATGTTGCGTTCGGGATTAATATATTGATGATAGGTTTTTCCGGTTGGAATATGGTTCCATAATTCCACGGCACCTATTTCAACAATTCGGTCTCCTTGATTGGGATCCAGGCCCGTGGTTTCAGTATCCAAAACAATTTCACGCATCCTTAACCGCCCTTAATTTTGCCACTAAATTATCCACTTGGACATGCACATGTTCCAGCGTGTCTGTTAGAATTACAAAATCTGCTTTTTCGCATTTTCTAGAATTTGACCATTGGCGCGATTTAATTTGCTCAAACATTTTTTCGCTCATCGTTGCGCGGTCCAGCACCCGTTTCTTTTGCTCTTCTTCATCGATAGTCACGCAAATTACCGCGTTCATATGGGCATCTGCGCCGGTTTCAAAAAGCAGTGGAATATCAAATACCAAAATATCTGATTGGGCTGAGTCTATAAAGTTTTGTCGATCCTGCGCCACAAGCGGGTGAACGATCGCTTCAAGCTGCCCAATCAAATCAGGGTTTTTTTGCAATTCATGCTTTAACACCTGCCTTGAAATCGCACCCTCAATCAGTGCTTTTGGAAATAGGTTTGACAAAGATGCCACCGCGGCGCCTTGTTTTGCATAAAGACGATGCACTGCTGCATCAGCATCCCAAACATCACAACCAGCATCTTTGAAAAATCCTGCTGTTGTGGATTTTCCCATTCCTATAGATCCTGTAAGACCTAACAAAAAACTCATGATAATAATAAATTGCGCGTTTCTTGATCAACGGTTGGCTTTTTACCAAACCACCGCTCAAAACCCGGTACCGCTTGATGAATTAACATTCCCAAACCATCTACCACGGGGCATCCAATTGCGTTTGCTTGCTTTAATAAATCGGTTTCGAGGGGCGTGTAGACAAGATCTGTTACCAATGTTTTAGAGGTAAGGTTTTTCAAGCTTAATGATAAATCTGGCTTTCCCACCATGCCCAAAGATGTCGTATTCACCATAAGATCAATGCCATCCAAGATTTCAGACGCTTTTGACCAATCCAGAACGTGAATCCTTGCCCCAAGATCGGTTTTCAACTGATCCGCCCTGGCACGCGTTCTATTCGACAAATATATTTCGGGAGCTCCGGCCTCTATCAACGCCGATAATACAGCGCGCGAGGCTCCGCCAGCGCCCAAAACCAGCGCTGGGCCAGACGCTGCATTCCAATTTGGTTGATGATCTTTGATGTTTTCTATGAATCCATATCCATCTGTATTATCCGCGTAGATTTTTCCATCCTCACTGAACGATAATGTATTTGCAGCTCCGATTAATGCCGCACGATCGGAAACGTGATCGGCATGCGTTAAAGCAAGGTGTTTGTGCGGAATCGTAACATTGGCACCCACAAAACCCATTTTTGGCATCATTTTAAGCACATGCGCAAAATCGGCGGGTTCAATATCGACCGGTATATAATAGCCCGCAAGCCCTAGTTTTTTCAGCCAATTACCATGTAACCGTGGAGATTTTGAATGGGAAATCGGATGACCAATCACGGCTACCAAAGGTATTTTTGACACCGTCATGTTGAGAAATCCCCTCTGAGTGACAAGAAATTAAGCACTTCTAATAAAGGTAACCCTAAAACACTGAAATAGTCACCATTGATTCTACGGATCAGTTGTACGCCTTCAGCTTCAAGCCTGTATCCCCCAACACAATATTGGATATGATCCCAAAATCGATCGATATATGCGTTAATAACCTCATCCGATAATGGTCTGAAAGAAACATCTACCTTTGAAATATGCCGCCAGATTGGGCGCGTTTCATGACAAATGACAGCGGCGGTAAACAATTTATGAGTTTTGTTTTGAAACGCCTGTAATTGTGCAAAAAGCTCTGTTTTGCTGTGTGGTTTTGAAATCACTTGTCCCTGAAATTCCAAAATTTGATCGGATCCAATGATAAATGAGTTTGGAAATTTTGAAGCAACCTTTGATGCTTTCAGTTCTGCCAAATGATCCGCCATATCCCGGCAGGATAGATTTTCAGAAATCATGCTTTCTTTTATCATTTGTTCATCGAGTCGTGGGGGGTATGCTTCAAACGCAACACCCGCATTACGCAACAATGTTGCACGTGAAGTAGATGAAGAAGCCAAAATAAGAGAAGGTCGCATGTGGATAACCCGTCCAAAAACCAGGTGAATAATGCGGTGAAATTACCGCACAAACACCGGAAAACAAAAATCTTTGCCAATTAAAGTATAAAAGTAACAATAGCATATAAATATACAATGTGGAAAAGGATAAGTTTGTCTTTACTTAAACTGTGGATAATCAATTTAAGACAAAAATATATTAATTTTTTTATTTAAGTATTTGTTTTAAATATAAAATATATCACAATTTTTTTCCTCATGTTTTTTGTCCTGTGGATAAATAATAGGAAAAAATTTGATCCACAAAAACAGGCCTACCTACATATCCTACTTCCTTTCTATCTATATTTCTTTATTAAATAGACTTGCCTAAAATTGGGGAAAACATGATTGATTTTTTAAGCAATTCTTATCTTTGGATAAAATCAATTCATATTTTGGCGGTTATCTCATGGATGGCCGGCTTGTTCTACTTACCTAGAATATTCGTGTATCATAGTGAACGCGCAGAAAAGGGCGATATTCTGGATGCAACGTTTCAAATTATGGAAAGAAAACTGCTTAGGTTTATTATGCGACCAGCAATGATTCTAACTTGGATCTGTGGTCTTTTGATGGTGCTTATTCCTGGCATTATTGATTGGTCAATGGCCTGGGTATGGGTAAAATTTGTAAGCATTCTTGGTATGACTTGGTTTCACAAATGGTGCGCTGATCATTGTGAATTGTTTGAATCTGGTCAATCTTTAAGAACTGGTCGATATTATCGAATGATGAACGAAGTCCCAACTGTTTTAATGATCGCGATCGTGGTTTCAGTGATTGTCAAATTTTAACGGTTTAATTCTACAAAAAATTAGAGTAAGCAATTTTCAGCCCGTCCGGGCGCTTTTTCCTGTAAACAGACATAACGCGGTCAAAACCGCAATCAGAGGTATATTATGGCGGTCGAACGGCTGAACCTTTCCGATTTGAAACGTAAAAGTCCAAAAGATTTAGTGGCTTTGGCCGAAGAGCTGGAAATTGAAAACGCATCAACGATGCGTAAAGGCGAAATGATGTTCCAAATTCTGAGCGTGCGCGCGGATGAGGGATGGGAAGTTGCGGGCGACGGCGTGTTGGAAGTTTTGCAGGATGGTTTTGGGTTTTTGCGGTCACCTGAAGCGAATTATTTGCCTGGTCCAGACGATATTTATGTATCGCCAGACATGATCCGAAAATTTGCATTGCGCACGGGTGACACGATCGAAGGGGTGATTAAAGCACCCGAAGAAAATGAACGTTATTTTGCATTGGTTAATGCGTTCAAAATTAATTTTGAAGAGCCTGAAAAAGCCCGTCATAAAATTGCTTTTGACAATCTTACACCGCTGTATCCGGATGAACGTTTGACGATGGAGTTGGCAGATCCAACAGCGAAGGATAAATCTGCGCGCATTATCGATTTAGTTGCGCCGATTGGCAAAGGTCAACGGTCTTTGATCGTAGCACCGCCGCGCACGGGTAAAACGGTATTGTTGCAAAATATAGCGACCAGTATCGAACAAAATCACCCTGAATGTTACTTGATCGTTTTGTTGATTGATGAACGTCCGGAAGAAGTTACGGATATGCAACGGTCTGTGAAGGGTGAGGTTGTATCATCCACCTTTGATGAACCAGCAACGCGGCATGTTGCAGTGTCGGAAATGGTTATCGAAAAAGCCAAGCGCCTTGTGGAACACAAACGTGACGTGGTGATCCTGCTGGATTCGATTACCCGTTTAGGGCGGGCTTTCAACACGGTCATTCCATCTTCGGGCAAGGTATTGACCGGCGGTGTCGATGCGAACGCGTTGCAACGCCCAAAGCGGTTCTTTGGGGCTGCGCGTAACATCGAAGAGGGGGGTTCATTAACGATTATCTCAACCGCTTTGATTGATACGGGAAGCCGGATGGACGAAGTGATTTTCGAAGAATTTAAAGGAACGGGTAATTCTGAAATTGTTTTGGATCGGAAAGTTGCGGATAAGCGCGTTTTCCCTGCGTTGGATATTTTGAAATCTGGTACGCGAAAAGAAGAGCTGCTGGTTGATAAGATAGATCTTCAGAAAACTTTTGTGTTGCGGCGTATTCTGAACCCCATGGGAACAACGGATGCTGTTGAGTTTTTAATCTCGAAACTCAAGCAAACAAAATCTAATTCTGATTTCTTCGATTCAATGAATTCTTAACTGTTTCGGGGTGTAGGCCCAATGGATACGATCGTCGCCTTGGCATCGGGTCATGGGAAAGCTGGTATATCTGTGATCAGATTATCGGGACCGCAGGCTTGTAATTGCGCTGGTGCGTTGGCTGGAAAGCTGGGAGCACCGCGGGTGTCTGTGTTACGGCAGATTACTGACGGGCAGGGGGCAGCGCTCGATAGCGGGTTGGTCACGTGGTTTTCAGCCCCAAAAAGCTTCACTGGTGAGGATATCGTTGAATTGGCTTGTCACGGTAGCCTAGCCGTTGTTTCAGCGGTTCTTGCGGCGTGTTGCAGGCAGCCCAGCGTTAGGATGGCTGAGCCGGGTGAGTTTACGCGGCGCGCGCTGGAAAATGGCCGTTTGGACATGACACAGGTTGAAGGTTTGGCTGATCTGATTGATGCTGAAACTGAAGCGCAGCGGCGCCAAGCTTTAAGGGTGTTGTCAGGCGAGCTGGGACAGCGTGCTGCGCAGTGGCGGTTGGATCTGGTACGGGCCTGTGCATTGCTGGAAGCAACAATTGATTTTGCCGATGAAGAGGTGCCGGTGAATGTGACCCCGGAAGTGCGTGATTTGGTAACGGGTACGCGCGCGGCGTTGGTGTTTGAGGCTGGGGGAGTTTCGATGGCAGAGCGGGTGCGTGCTGGTTTCGAAGTGGCAATCGTTGGAAAGCCGAATGTGGGAAAATCAACCTTGCTGAACGCATTGGCTGGGCGTGAGGCAGCGTTGACGTCGGATGTGGCTGGGACAACGCGCGATATAATCGAGGTGCGGATGGATTTGGCGGGGTTTGCCGTTACGCTGTTGGATACGGCCGGGTTACGCAATACGGCGGATCATATAGAGGAATTGGGTGTTGAGCGCGCAATAGCGCGTGCGAATGCCGCGGATATTCGTGCTGTATTGTCGCTAGACGGCGCTGTTCCCGTGGGGATTGAGATGACACCGGATGATATCGTGTTGCTTGCGAAATGCGATGATGGCGATAAAAAAGGTGGTATTTCAGGGCGGACGGGAGCGGGGATTGACCGTTTTGTTGATCATCTCAAAGCTGTATTAAAAGAAAAGACTTCTACCTCAGGTGTTGCAACGCGCGAGCGCCATAAACAGGCGTTACAAGAAGCGGTTGTGGCCATGGACCAAGCTCTTTTATTTTTAGAAATTGGACCGGATGTTTATGAATTGGCAGCAGAAGAGTTGCATCGGGCTTGCCGTGCAATGGATGGTCTTATTGGACGAATTGGGATAGAATCTATTTTAGACGAAATTTTTAGCAGCTTTTGTTTGGGAAAATGATGGAGTGTTTCACGTGAAACATTTTGATGTGATCGTTGTTGGCGGTGGGCATGCTGGTTGTGAAGCGGCCGCTGCTGCGGCGCGTATGGGCGCGCAAACAGCGTTGATAACATTATCTGCGCATGATTTGGGTGCGATGTCCTGTAACCCTGCGATTGGGGGTTTGGGTAAGGGGCATCTGGTGCGCGAAGTGGATGCGCTTGATGGCATTATGGGTAAAGCGGCAGATCAGGCGGGCATTCAATTTCGTTTGCTTAATCGTCGCAAAGGGCCAGCGGTGCAGGGTCCTCGTGCGCAGGCGGATCGAAAACTATATCGGGCGGCGATACAGGCGCAATTAAAGGCAACAGAAAACCTTACCTTATTAAATGGTGAGGTTGTTGATCTATTGGGCGCACCATCAAACATATCTGGTGTTGTGTTGGGGGATGGATCGGAACTGCGATCGCACTCAGTGATCTTAACAACTGGCACATTTTTACGTGGAATTATTCATATCGGGGATGTTGCGCGGCCAGGCGGCAGAATGGGCGATAAGCCATCGGTAAAACTCGCGCAGCGGATTGATGAATTTGGATTGTCTTTGGGGCGTTTGAAAACGGGTACTCCTCCGCGATTGGATGGAACGACAATCGATTGGCAGGGGTTGGAAAGCCAGCCTGGCGATGAGGTGCCAACGCTGTTTTCGTTTTTGTCTAAAGAACCAGCAGCACGGCAAATTGCTTGCGGTATCACGCATACAAATGAAAAGACACATGCGATTATTCGTAAAAACCTTGATCGTTCTGCGATGTATGGTGGCCATATAGATGGAGTTGGTCCGCGTTATTGCCCGTCGATCGAAGATAAGATCGTCAGGTTTGCTGATAAGACATCGCATCAGATTTTTCTTGAGCCCGAGGGTTTGGATGTGGCCACGATCTATCCAAATGGGATTTCCACTTCACTTCCCCAGGATATACAGGAAGATTATGTGCGCTCTATTGCGGGATTAGAAAATGCGCTTATCACGCAACCAGGGTATGCGATTGAGTATGATTACGTTGATCCGCGATCGCTAGAGATGTCTTTGGCTTTGCGCAATGTGCCAGGTTTGTATTTAGCGGGGCAAATTAATGGCACCACCGGCTATGAAGAGGCTTCGGCGCAAGGCATGGTGGCGGGTTTATCTGCTGCAGCGCAGGCTTTGGGTCGTGATGGTCCCAGTTTTTCGCGAAGTGACAGCTATATCGGCGTGATGCTTGATGATCTTATTTCGCGCGGGGTCAGCGAGCCTTATCGCATGTTTACGTCGCGTGCGGAGTTCCGGCTTTCGTTGCGCGCGGATAATGCGGATCAAAGGCTAACGCCGCAGGGGATCGCATTAGGTTGTGTGGGCTCAGAACGGTATGCGGCCTTCTCGCTGAAACAAGAGAAATTGGCAAAGGCCACGGCGCAATTACACGCAGATAGCTTTACCCCATCTCAATTACAGGCCGGTGGTATCGCGGTAACCCAGGATGGTTCCCGCCGCTCGCTATATCAGGTTCTGTCGTTTCCCAAGGTAACGTTTGAGGATCTTATCACTATATCCCCTGATCTGCGCGATATTGAGCCGGATATTGCCGCACAACTGAGCTGCGATGCGTTATATTCAAATTATATCGCGCGGCAGAAAAAAGATGTTGACGCCGTGCAGCGTGATGAGGCGTTAAAGATACCAGAGGGGTTTTCATACGCAGATATAGATGGTCTCTCATCAGAGCTTCGTGGAAAACTTGCAGATCGCCGGCCCGAGAACCTGCGCCAAGCCCAACAGGTCGAGGGAATGACGCCTGCGGCAACCATGTTATTATTGGCGAAATTGCGCCAGTTTAACCGCCTTAAAGCCGGATGACCGACTATTATAGCCTTTTTTTGGATTTAGATGTTTCACGTGAAACATATGACGCGTTGAAAGCATATCAACGCTTATTGGAAAAATGGACAACACGGATAAATTTAATTTCAAAATCCACGCATGATGACGTGTGGGTCCGCCATATTTGCGATTCTGCTCAGGTGATGGCGCTTGCATCACCGCATGCTAGACATTGGGTTGATATTGGCAGTGGTGGTGGGTTGCCAGGGTTGGTTGTTGCGATCTTGGCCAAAGAGCTAAATCCACAGTTGCGTGTGACCTTGATTGAAAGCGATCAGCGAAAGGCAGTATTCATACGCACCGTTGTGCGGGAGCTGCAATTAAGCGCAACGGTTCAGGCAAAGCGTATCGAAGCTGTAGGCCCTTTAAAAGCTGATATTATTTCGGCCCGCGCTTTGGCTGAGTTGAGTGATTTGTTAAGGATGACGCATTCTTTCATGGGGGAAAATACGCAATGCTTATTCATGAAGGGTAAAAATTGGTCAAAAGAAGTAAAAGAGGCTGAAAAAAGTTGGCAATTTCAAGCAGAGCGCTTTATCAGTAAAACCAACCATGAAGCAGTGATATTAAGCGTAAGGAACGTGACAGGTGCGCCACGCAGCGAATAAAAAAATGGCTAAGATAATCTCGATTACCAATCAAAAGGGAGGTGTTGGCAAAACAACCACCTCAATAAACCTGGCCGCCGGGCTTGCGGAATCGGGTTTGAAAATATTGATTGTTGATTTGGACCCCCAAGGTAATGCATCAACCGGATTAGGGATTGATGTAAGCGTGCGCACCACCACGATCTTTGATCTTTTGCTCGATCCTTCTCATCTTAAAGACGCTATCTTAGATACTAATATTAAGGGACTAAGCGTTATTCCATCCACCGTTGATCTAAGCTCAGCAGAATTTGAATTGGTGTCAAATGAAAAGCGCAGCTCGCTCTTATTGGATGCTTTGCGGCAAGACAGCATGATAGCGTATGGGTTTGATTACATTCTGATCGATTGCCCGCCATCGTTATCGCTTTTAACAGTGAACGCGATGGTGGCTTCGGATTCGGTTCTTATTCCTTTGCAAAGTGAGTTTTTTGCGTTGGAAGGCCTGTCCCAGTTGATGTTAACCGTGCGTGAAGTGCGTAAAACTGCCAATACAGACCTGCGTATCGAGGGAATTGTTTTAACGATGTTTGATCAGCGCAATAATTTGTCGCTGCAAGTCGAACAGGATGCGCGTGATAATCTTGGTGAATTGGTGTTCCAAGTCAAAATCCCGCGGAATGTACGGTTAAGCGAAGCGCCGTCCTTTTCTATGCCGGTTTTGCAATATGACAGCCTGTCAAAAGGGGCTATGGCCTATCGGGCTTTAACGCAAGAATTTTTGAAAAACAATCTGGCGACAGCACCGGTGAAAGAGGTTTAAATGGTTGATAAAAAAGGAAAAGTTCGTGGTCTTGGGCGGGGCTTGTCAGCTTTAATGTCTGATGTTGGCTCCACATCAACGGAACAAGGGCAACCAGCGGATACTCTTCCACTAAAAAGTGATATGAATGTTCCGATTGAAAAAATATTTCCCAATCCGGATCAGCCGCGCCGCAGTTTTACCGAAGAAAATCTAAACGATCTTGCGAATTCTATTCGCGCAAAGGGCATTATTCAGCCGTTGATTGTGCGCGAACGCCCAGAGCGTGAGGATGAGTTTGAGATCGTAGCGGGCGAGCGTCGATGGCGCGCAGCGCAGATTGCGCAATTGCATATGCTACCCGTTGTGCTGCGTAGATTTTCAGATACCGAAGTGCTGGAAGTGGCAATTATCGAAAATATTCAGCGGGCCGATTTAAACCCGGTTGAAGAGGCGCAGGGTTACAAAAACTTGATGGAGCGTTTTGGGCGCACGCAAGAACAAATGTCAGAGGCGCTTGGAAAAAGCCGCAGCCATATTGCCAATCTTTTGCGGTTGTTAAACCTTCCCGATGAGATTTTAACCTATCTGCGGGAAGGGCAATTGACCACGGGTCACGCGCGGGCGTTGATTACGTCAGACGATCAATTAGACCTCGCGCGTCAGGTCGTGAAAAAAGGGTTGTCGGTGCGCGAGACTGAGCGGCTTGTAAAGCGGGCGGCGCAAGCTGATGGGCCAAAAGATAAGCCGAAGCCCAAGGCGAGAAACTTGGTGGAAAAGGATGCAGATACGCGCGCTTTGGAAGCCGATTTATCCGTAGGATTGGGTATGAAGGTCCTTGTTTCACATGTAGATGGAACAGAAACAGGAACAATATCAATTACTTATGGCGACCTTGATCAATTAGATGATCTATGTCGGATTTTAAGTTCTACGCAGCAGGTCGAGTCCAAATAAACAATAAAACGCAGCTTAAGACGGCTGCTTGTATTGTTAATATTAGTGGTCTCACACCGGTGATCACAGAAATTGCAAAAACCAAAGCAATCGATAATGTGGCCATTTTTTTGGCGCTGGTAGAAATCGCGCCTGATTGACGCCAATCTTGGATCATTTTGCCAAAAAGCCGATGGGTCAATAGCCAGTTATGCAATCTGTTTGAGCTTTTTGCAAAGCAAAACGCTGCGAGCAATATGAAAGGTACGGTTGGCAGAAGCGGCAAAACAACCCCTAAGCATCCCAACCCCAACACGATTAAACCGAAGATTAACCAAATAACTCGCATGTCAGGCTTCCAATAAGGAACTGATAACTGAGTTTAGCACGGCGGTGCCGGCTCGCGTGGCTTTTAGGGTTTTATCGCTGCGTATTAGCAAACCCATGTCTTCAAGAGAGGTTTGAGCCTCGATATTAAGTGGTGCCCCTGCCAAATTCTCAAAGCGCTTTAAATCAATACCGTCTTTGATCCGTAACCCCATCAGTAAGTATTCTGTGGCTTGTGCGGTTTGATCGATCTGCTGCGCAGATTTTTCTCCTGTGCCCTGGTCTACTGCGGCAAGCCATTTATCTGGGTTGTAAAATGCTTCAGTGGCAAATTTTTGACCCTTCAGCGTCAACCGCCCATGGGCCCCTGGGCCAATACCGGCGTAATCGCCATAGCGCCAATATATCAAATTATGCAAGCATTCTGCCCCCTCTCTTGCATGATTTGAAACTTCATATGCAGGCATATTATGCGCATCGCATAAAGATTGGGTAAGCTCGTAAAGATCTGCGCCAAGATCATTGTTTGGCAGACCTGGTAGCCGGCCGACTTTGTAACGATCGCCAAAAGCGGTTCCGGTCTCAACGGTCAATTGATAAAGCGAGAAGTGATCAACTGCCATTGCAAGCGCCTCGCTTAATTCTGCCCGCCATTGCGCCAGGGTTTGATATTGCCGTGCATAAATTAAATCAAAACTGACGCGGGCAAAAATATTGCGCGCGGTTTCAAACGCCAACCGAGCTTCTTGAGCGGTATGCAAACGGCCAAGTCTGCGCAAATCTGGATCATTTAGCGCCTGAATCCCCATTGAAATTCGGTTAACGCCCGCATCTTGATAGGCCGCAAAGCGGCCTGCTTCAACCGAGGTCGGATTGGCTTCAAGCGTTACTTCAAGTTGGTTGCTGATAGGAAAGCTGGATTTAATGGCCCCAATGACTGCCTCAACAACCTCGGGATCCATCAGGCTGGGCGTGCCACCACCGAAAAAAACGCTACTAACCAGGCGCGGGCCAACCGCATTCCTTACCCGCTGGATTTCGGATAAATATCCCTTAAGCCATTGTTTTTGTTTAACTTTTTTAGAGACGTGGCTGTTAAAGTCGCAATAGGGGCATTTCGCAGAACAAAAGGGCCAATGGATGTAAATTCCAAAGCCCCCATATGTCCAATCATCCACCAAAGCATTCTCGTATCAGTTTTTCAAAGGCTCTGGCGCGGTGGCTGATACGGTTTTTTTCCCAACGGTCCATTTCTGCGAAGGTGACGTTATAACCGTCAGGTTGAAAAATTGGATCATAACCATGGCCTTGGTCTCCGCGCATTGGCCATATCACTTGGCCAGGCATAATCCCCTCAAACACCGCATCGGTCCCGTCGGGCCAGGCCAGCACCAAAGTGCAACAAAATTGAGCGATGCGCGGGGCAGGCGCGTTTATTTTTTCAAGCTCGAAATGTGCCTTTTCCATTGCCATTTTAAAATCACGTCCTTTGGGAGTTTCCGCCCAATCCGCGGTATAAACCCCAGGAGCACCATTTAGGGCAGCGATTTCAATGCCGCTATCATCGGCCAGCGCGGGTGAGCCCGTCGCTTTTGCCGCAGCATGGGCTTTTATACGGGCATTGCCAACAAAGCTGGATTCGGTTTCCTCTGGTTCAGGCAGGTTTAAACTGCCGGCCCCAACCACCTTGACATCAAATGGTGCAAGCAAAGCGGCGATTTCTTCAAGTTTGCCTTGGTTATGGGTGGCCAATATTAAGCGATCTTCTTGAAATAAACGGCTCATTCAACGGCCTTAAGCTGCGCTTCCACCAATGAGGCCACGCCGGCTTCTGCCAAATCCAACAATTGGTTCATTTGCGCGCGCGAGTAAGTAGCGCCCTCAGCGCTCATCTGGGTTTCAATCATTTGGCCATTTGCCAACATGATGAAATTTCCATCTACGCCGGCTTCACTGTCTTCAGGATAATCCAAATCAAGCACGGCTTGACCTGCATATATGCCGCAGCTGATCGCAGCCACGGGTGAAATTAACGGGTCTGAAAGCACCACGCCAGTTTTTAACAATTTGTTGATTGCCAGCTTTAACGCAACCCAGCCACCGGTGATGGAGGCGCATCTTGTGCCACCATCGGCCTGAATCACATCGCAATCCACGGTAATTTGGCGTTCGCCCAATGCCAAACGATCAACCCCCGCCCGCAGGGACCGCCCGATCAGGCGTTGAATTTCTACGGTCCGACCACCTTGTTTACCAGCGGTTGATTCGCGGCGCATGCGCGAGCTGGTTGATCTTGGCAGCATGCCATATTCCGCCGTTACCCAGCCAAGCCCGGATCCCTTGATGAAGGAGGGTACCCGATCTTCAATGGTGGCTGTACACAGAACATGCGTGTCGCCCATTTTGATCAGACAGGATCCTTCGGCGTGTTTGGTCACCTCGGTTTCAATTTTCACCGAACGCATTTCATTTAATTTTCTTCCTGAGGGACGCATGTTATAAACCTTTCTCTGTTGCACTGATGCATACAAGCGGCTGATATAGAGACGCAACCCCGATAGTTTTGATCTGGGCGGTGCTTTTAGAGATTTAAAAAGGATACGGCGATATGGCCAGCCCAGATCTTTTAAACGATATGAATGAACGGTCGCGGGAAATTTTTCGCAGGTTGGTCGAGGGCTATTTAGAAAGTGGCGGCCCGGTTGGATCGCGCACGCTTACCCGCACCTTAAATGAAAAGGTCAGCGCGGCCACTGTGCGTAATGTGATGCAGGATCTTGAATTTTTAGGCTTGCTTGATAGCCCGCATATCAGTGCGGGGCGGGTGCCCACGCAATTGGGGCTGCGCATGTTTGTGGATGGTTTGTTGGAAGTGGATCAGCTTAGCAAGGAAGATCAGCTGAAGCTGGATCAAACCGTTGATCGCAACAGTCAAGATGTCAGCAGCGTGTTGGATCGCGTGGGATCAACGCTTTCGGCATTAACCCATGGCGCCTCTTTGGTATTAACGCCAAAGCAGGAACAGCCGATAAAGCATATTGAGTTCGTGTCATTATCCCCCGATCGGGCTTTGGTTGTTCTTGTTTATTCCAATGGTGATGTTGAAAACCGCCTGTTCACGCCGCCGGTCGGGCAAACACCCAGTGCGATGCGCGAAGCGGCAAATTTCTTAAATGCGGTTCTTGAAGGGCGCACGTTAAGCGAATTGCTTTCGACCATTCAAGATGATGTTGATTTAAGGCGGCAAGAAATTGACAGTTTGGCGCAAGAATTGGTGACGCAAGGCTTGGCGGTTTGGCAAACTCAAGGCGATGATAATGAACGCTTGATCGTGCGTGGCCGTGGCAACTTGCTGGAATCAGAGGCGCATGAAGAGGATTTGGAGCGTATCCGGAACCTGTTTGATGACTTGGAACGCAAGCGCGACATCGCAGAATTTCTTGAACTGACCGAGCAAGGCGATGGTGTGCGCATTTTTATTGGCTCAGAGAACAAACTTTTTTCACTTACGGGTTCCTCTTTGGTTGTTTCTCCCTATATGAACTCAGAGCGTAAAATTGTTGGGGCCATCGGAGTGATTGGACCAACGCGTTTGAATTATGGTCGGATTGTGCCGCTGGTTGATTATACCGCGCAATTGGTGGGCAAGCTTATTTCCGACCGCATTGAAAGGTAAGTTATGGAAGAGCCAAAAGCAGAAGAATTTTTGGATGATATTGATCAAATGCAAGAGGCAGAGGATGCGCTTGAGGAAGAGCTGATCGATATAACTCAAGAGGATGCGCAAACCGATGAGGTTGATGAATTGGCCGCTGTAACCGCTGAGCGGGATGAGTATCGCGACCGTTTCATGCGCGCCTTGGCGGATGCCGAAAATTCGCGCAAACGGGCTGACAAAGATCGCCGCGAGGCCGAAAATTACGGTGGTTCGAAAATGGCACGTGATTTACTGCCCGTTTATGACAATATGAAACGGGCGGTTGAAGCCGCTGGTGACGAGCAAAAAGAGGCCGCGGCGGCGCTGATCGAAGGCGTCGAGTTGACGATGCGGGAATTGTTGAACGTCTTTAAAAAGCACGGCATTCAGCCTATTTCACCGCAAGTTGGCGATCGCTTTGATCCGCAGCTGCACCAAGCCATGTTTGAAGCTCCAGTTCCGGGCACAAAAGCCGGTGATATTATTCAGGTATCCGCAGAAGGCTTCATGTTGCACGATCGGTTGCTACGTCCCTCGCAGGTTGGTGTTTCCTCGACCCCTGCATCCTAAAGCGGTGTGCCGGCGGCAAAGCCATTAGCCTGTTGGTTTTGCCGCGGCCTTTAACTCATATAGTTTTTGAAGCGCTTCTTTTGGTGTCAATTCATCTGGATGCAGCGTCTCGAGCATTTCCAAAGCAGGTGATACGGTGGCTTGCGGGGGGGACAGCGCTGCAGGGCTGCGCGAAAACAACGGTAAGTCGTCAATAACGGCTTGCCGGCCGGTACTTCCCGCTTCGCGCTCGCCTTTTTCCAAAGCGTCCAAAACCACCCGCGCGCGCTCAACCACCACTAAGGGAAGGCCTGCCAATTGTGCCACTTGCACCCCGTAAGAGCGATCTGCAGCCCCTTGGCGTACCTCGTGTAAAAAGATTACATCGCCGTGCCATTCTTTTACCGCAACAGTGGCATTTTCAACCCTGTCTAATTTGCCGGACAGGGCTGTGAGCTCATGATAATGGGTTGCGAATAGCGCCCGCGATTGGTTCACATCATGCAGATGCTCGAGCGTTGCCCATGCGATGGACAGCCCGTCATAGGTTGCCGTGCCACGGCCAATTTCATCTAAGATCACCAGCGCTTTTGCATCGGCCTGATTTAAAATCGTAGCGGTTTCGACCATTTCCACCATAAAAGTGGATCGCCCACGCGCCAAATCATCAGATGCACCGACGCGGCTGAACAATTGACTGACCACCCCAATATGGGCGCTGCTTGCCGGCACAAAACTGCCCATCTGTGCCAAGACCGCAATCAGCGCATTTTGTCTTAAAAACGTGGATTTACCAGCCATATTTGGGCCGGTTAAAAGGCGAACCGCGCCGTCAGATAGATCGCAATCATTGGCGATAAAATGCTGGCCACTGGACCTTAACGCGCGCTCCACAACCGGATGGCGCCCGCCTTCAATGGCGAAGGCCCGGCTGTTATCCACCACAGGGCGCACCCAATTTTGTTGCTGCGCAAGATGTGCGAGTGCTGCTGCTACGTCGAGTTCTGCCAAAGCGGTGGCCAATCCATAAAGGCTTTCTGAGTGGTCAAGAATCTCTGCGCAGAGCTGCGCGAAGATTTTGGCCTCAATCTCGCTTGCCTGCCCCCCGGCATTTAAAATTTTGGTCTCAATCTCTGACAGGTTGACGGTGGTAAAGCGCACTTGGTTGGCTGTGGTCTGCCGGTGGATGAAGGTTTCTGACAAAGGCGGCCGCAGCATTTTATCTGCATGGGTCGCGGTGGTTTCGATGAAATAGCCCAAAACGTTATTATGTTTGATTTTCAACGAAGCGATTTCGGCCAAGCTACTATACTCGGCCTGCATCTGCGCAATCACCCCGCGGCCTTCGTCGCGCAAATGCCGGGCATGGTCCAAATCAGGCTCAAAACCCGCGGCGACGAAACCCCCATCACGCAACAGCAAGGGGAGATCTTCGTTCAATGCTTTTGACAACAGCTCGATTAAACTGGCATGCCCCATCAGTTTCTCGTGAACCGATTCTAATTCGGGGCATAAAGGGCTTGTTTGCATCACATCAGCGATCGCTTCGGCTTGGTGCAGCGCGCTGCGGATGCTTCCTAAATCTCTTGGTCCACCGCGGTTTAAGGCCAGCCGCGAGAGCGCCCGCGCCACGTCTGGAATATGGCGCAAATGCCCGCGTAATTTATCCAGCACTGGGCTATGCGCGATCAACGCGGAAATGGCGTTTTGTCGATTGTTCAAAACGTCAATATCAAGCGAAGGAGAGCCGATGCGGTGCTCAAGCAATCTACCGCCAGCGGCGGTTAATGTTTGATCAATAGTTGCCAATAAAGAGCCATTTCGTGTGCCTGAGAGCGCATGCGTAAGTTCAAGATTGCGCCGCGTTGCGGCATCTATTTGCATGGTTGTCGCGCTGATATGGCGTTTTGGCGGTTGCAACAGCGGCAGGCTGCCTTTTTGCGTGATGTCTAGATAATCAACAATCGCACCCAAGGCTGATAATTCCGCCCTTGAAAACCCTCCATGCGAATCAAGCGTGGCCAGTTTAAACGTTTTGAGCAGCCGGTTTTCTGCCGATGTGCTGTCAAAACTGCTGGCGCTGATCGGCGTCGGTGCCGCGCCGCTTTCCTCAATGAGAGTTTCTAAATCTTGAAAAGACTTTTCCGATAAAAGTACCTCTGAAGGTGCCAGCCGCGCCAATTCGGGCCCCAGCAATACCAAAGGCAGGGTGCTGACGCTAAAATCACCAGTAGAAATATCCACCCAAGCCAGCGCTGAGGCATCGCGTATCTGCGCAAATGAGGCCAGAAAATTATGCCGCCGCGCCTCAAGCAAGCTGTCTTCGGTTAGTGTTCCAGGTGTTACAAGGCGCACCACGTCGCGCTTTACAACCGATTTACTGCCCCGCTTTTTTGCCTCGGCAGGGCTTTCCATCTGCTCGCAAACCGCCACACGAAAGCCTTTTCGGATCAGCGTCAGCAAATACCCTTCTGAGGCGTGATGCGGCACCCCGCACATTGGAATATCCGCGTTGAGATGTTTGCCGCGTTTGGTGAGGGCAATATCCAGCGCTTCTGCAGCCGCCACTGCATCTTCAAAAAACAACTCATAAAAATCACCCATGCGATAAAACAGCAGGGCCTCAGGATATTGTGCCTTGATGTCAAGATATTGGGCCATCATCGGCGTCACGGGTTTGTCTCCTTAGGGTTTTACCTTGCCCTCCAGCGTATCTTTAGGCAGCGCGAGGGGAAAGCCGAAAACGATCTTGATGTGTGCTAAAAAACGCATGATAACAGTGGTTCATACGCAAAAGGGTGCAAAATGGCGAAAATGAAAATCACGCGGGAAGAGGCGTTGGCCTTTCATCTCGAACCAACCCCGGGAAAATGGGAGGTATCTGCCACGGTTCCGATGATGACCCAACGTGATTTATCGCTCGCCTATTCACCTGGCGTTGCGGTGCCTTGTGAAGCCATCGCCGAGAACCCTGAGCTTGCCTATGATTATACAAATAAAGGCAATTTGGTTGCGGTTATTTCAAATGGCACGGCGGTTTTGGGGTTGGGTAATCTTGGCGCGCTGGGCAGCAAACCTGTGATGGAAGGTAAATCGGTTCTGTTCAAACGGTTCGCCGATGTGAACAGCATCGATATTGAGCTGGATACAGAGGATCCCGATGCGTTTTGCAAAGCGGTGAAGTTAATGGGCCCTAGTTTTGGCGGTATCAATCTCGAAGATATCAAGGCGCCGGAATGTTTTATCATTGAACAGCGCTTGAAAGAGGAAATGGATATCCCGGTTTTCCATGATGACCAGCATGGAACCGCGGTGATTTGTGCCGCAGGCCTAATCAATGCCCTGCATATCAGCAAGAAGAAGATCGAAGATGTCAAAATTGTTTTAAACGGCGCTGGTGCGGCTGGAATTGCCTGTATCGAATTGCTTAAATCGATGGGTGCAAAGCACCAAAATTGTTTTGTCTGCGATTCCAAAGGTGTGATTTATCAAGGCCGTACCGAGGGGATGAACCAGTGGAAATCGGCCCATGCGGTGAAAACAGAAAGCCGCAGCCTTGATCAGGTGATGCAAAATGCCGATGTGTTTTTGGGGGTTTCGGTGAAAGGCGCAGTCACACCGCAAATGCTGGCATCAATGGCGCCAAACCCGGTGATTTTCGCGATGGCCAATCCGGATCCGGAAATCACACCGGAAGAGGCCCATGCCGTGCGCAAAGACGCAATCGTTGCCACAGGGCGCAGCGATTACCCCAATCAGGTGAATAATGTTTTAGGGTTTCCATATTTATTTCGCGGGGCTTTAGACATCCATGCGCGCGCGATTAATGATGAAATGAAAATAGCCTGCGCGCAGGCTTTGGCCGCGCTGGCCCGCGAGGATGTACCTGATGAAGTGGCGATGGCCTATGGACAAAAATTAACCTTTGGCCGGGAGTATATCATTCCAACTCCGTTTGATCCGCGGCTTATTTATCGCATACCGCCTGCAGTGGCGAAAGCGGGTATTGATACCGGGGCCGCGCGGCGCCCGATTATCGATATGGAAGGTTATGAGCTGTCGCTGAAAACCCGGATGGATCCAACCGCCAGCATTTTGCGCGGAATAACCGAGCGCGCGCGCGTCGCGCAGGCTCGGATGATCTTTGCCGAGGGCGATGATCCGCGGGTGTTGCGCGCCGCGGTGATGTATCAGCGCTCGGGATTTGGTAAAGCGTTGGTGGTGGGCCGCCAGCATGATGTTGCGGCGAAGCTTGATGCGGCCGGGATGGGCGATGCCGTGCAAGAGCTTGACGTTGTGAATGCCGCTAATACCGAGCATCTTGATGCGTATAAATCCTTCTTGTTCGAGCGTTTGCAACGCAAAGGTTTTGACAATGCCGATATTCACCGCCTGGCAACCCGCGACCGTCATGTTTTCTCTGCTTTGATGCTGGCGCATGGCCATGGCGATGGTTTGGTGACGGGGGTAACGCGCAAATCAGCGCATGTGATGGGGCTGCTCAACCATGTTTTTGACGCAGATGCCGAACATGGGGCGGCGGGGGTGACGGCGCTGTTGCATAAGGGTCGGATCGTTTTGATCGCGGATACTTTGGTGCATGAATGGCCCGAAGCCGAGGATCTGGCAAATATTGCAGAACGCGCCGCTGATGTGGCCCGCGACTTCGGCCTAGAGCCGCGCGTGGCATTTGTGAGCTTTTCCACATTTGGCTATCCCGTATCAGAGCGGGCTGAAAAGCTTGCTTTAGCCCCGAAAGTGCTGGATGCGCGCGGCGTTGATTTCGAATATGAAGGCGAGATGACCGTTGATGTGGCGCTGAATACGCAAGCGCAGGCGCATTATCCGTTTTCGCGGCTGACTGGGCCGGCCAACATCTTGGTGGTGCCAGCACGCCATTCGGCAAGCATATCGGTGAAACTGATGCAGGAAATGGCTGGCGCCACGGTGATCGGACCAATTCTTACGGGCGTGGATCAATCCATACAAATATGCGCGTCGGTTTCCACAGCAACAGATATTCTGAACATGGCTGTTTTGGCAGCTTGCAAAGCAGGCGAGGGGGCATCGCGCCATGGATGACGCACAAACCACGCATCAGGCCGAAGAGGATGCGCGCAATGATCACATTTTGATCTATGTTGACGGCGCTCTTGTGCCAAAATCGCAGGCGGTGGTCAGCGTCTATGATAGCGGATTTATGTTGGGGGATGGTATCTGGGAAGGCTTGCGGCTTTACAATGGCCATTGGGCTTATTTGGATCTGCATCTTGATCGGTTATTTGAAGCGGCCAAAGCCATTGATCTTGACATTGGATTAGATCGCCAAGGCGTAAAAACTGCCTTGTTAGAGACACAATCAGCCAATCACATGCAGTCTGATGCCCATGCGCGGTTGATGGTCACGCGCGGGGTGAAACACCGCCCCTTTCAACATCCGTCTTTGTCGCGCTCGGGGCCGACTTTCGTGATTATTATGGAGCATTCGCGGCCAAAATTGGCGCGCCCCGTGCGCCTTGCCACGGTGCCGCATCTACGCGGCTTGCCGATGACACAGGATCCAAAATTAAACTCGCATTCCAAGTTAAATTGCATTCTTGCTTGTATTGCAGCGGAAAAAGCCGGGGCGGATGAAGCGCTGATGTTGGATGTGCATGGATTCGTAAACACCACCAATGCCTGCAATTTCTTTATCGTGCGCAAGGGCGAAGTTTGGACCAGCACGGGTGATTACTGCATGAATGGTATCACGCGGCAAAAGGTGATTGAGATTTGTCAGCATAACACTATTCCGGTTCATCAGCGCAATTTTTCATTGGTGGATGTTTATGGGGCGGATGAGGCGTTTCTGACGGGTACGTTTGGCGCCCAAACACCGGTGAGCGAAGTGGATAAACGCCAGATAGGAACCGGGAATATCGGGCCGGTCACGCAGAAAATACGAAGCCTTTATAAAGATTTAATATCGAAAGAATTCGCCTGATGCGGCTTGCTGTCTGGTCGGGGCCACGCAACTTATCAACGGCGCTGATGTATGCGTTTGCTAATCGGGTAGATTTTTCGGCGGTGGATGAGCCGTTTTACGCCGCCTATTTGAAGTTGTCGGGTTTAAAGCATCCGATGGTTAAAGAAATTTTGGCCAGCCAGGCGCAAGATCCGGCAGAGGTGGTGAAAGCCTTGTTGGCGCCGATCGGCCCGCCGCATCGCCATATGTATCACAAGCATATGACCCAGCATATGATTCCGGAAATTCCCCGCGATTGGATGCGCGAGGTTGAGAATGTGTTTTTGATCCGGCACCCAATGCGCGTGGTGGCCAGCTTTGCGCGTAAATATGAAAATCCAACGCTGGCGGATCTAGGATTTTTACAACAAGAATCGTTGTTTGAGGGGCTTCGGGCGCAGGGTCAAACCCCTTTGGTGATCGATAGCGCCGATATTTTATTAAACCCAGAGCGCGCCTTGCGCCGCCTTTGCGCCGCGTTGGAGCTTGGCTTTGACCCTGCTATGCTAAGCTGGCCAGCGGGCGGTATGTCATGCGATGGGGTTTGGGCAGCGCATTGGTATGGGGCCGTGCATCGCTCAACTGGATTTAGCGCCGCAGAAGCAGAGCCTCTTCCGGATTTACCGGATCATTTGAAGGCGTTGGCCGATCAGGCCATGCCGGCCTATGATACATTGGCGCAATTTTGCCTTAGGCCATAGCCCGAACCATATCGGGGCTAAAAATCCGATCCGAGTGCTGATCTAGATAGATCCGCAGCCAGGGCGTAAACCGACTGGGCCAGCGCTGAACTTCTGCCAAAAGATCGTGATATTCGACCCAGCGCAGATCCATCACCTCATCTGGGTTTGCGGCCATCGGGGGCGGCGCATCCACATGGGTTATAAACAAATCTACAACCTCATGCTCGATCAAGCCATTGCCCACATCTGCACGATATTCGATGCGATCCCGATAGATCAGTTGAATATTTTCAATGGCCAGTTCTTCTTTCATGCGCCGCATTGCGCAATCTTCTGGGGCCTCATTCCACAAAGGATGCGTGCAGCACGTATTGGCCCATAACCCGGGCGTGTGATATTTTTCCAAAGCCCGCCTTTGGATAAGGATCTTGCCGTTGCAGATCATAAATACCGAAATCGCTTTGTGTTTAAGCCCTTTTTCATGGGCTTCTAGCTTTTCCACGGGGGTTAATACGCCGTTTACCCAGGCCGGGATCATTAAGCTCATATGCGATTTGCTCCTACAAGCCCGGTTAAATGGGCAAGGTTTTTTAGGCCTATTTTCACATGTGCCAGCGGGCGCGCCTGCACAAGCTTCTTATTCATATAGGCTTCAAATGTCAGTTTTTGAACATCAACATCATGGCAAAGCGATACGAATCTTTCGCGCCGTTCATCTGAGCGATAATAGGCGTTTTGCATTGAGGCCAATACGCGAAACACCGTTTTATGTTCGCGCATGAACAAAGAGCGGGCCAGTTTTAAATCCTTTACACGCCCGGTTTTCAAAAAGGCGCTGGCGGCGGTGGCGGCCACTTGCCCCCCGACCATGGCATAATAAATCCCTTCTCCAGAACTGGGCGCCACAACTCCGGCGGCGTCACCTGCCAGCACCACATCGCGGCCATTATCCCATCGATCAAGTGGCTTTAACGGAATGGGCGCCCCTTCTTTTCGAATCGTTTTGCAGGCTTCTAAACCGGCAGCCCGGCGCAATTTAGCGGTGGCATCTTTCAGATCAAACCCGTCAAGCCCGGTGCCCATCCCGACGCTGGCAGAGCCGCCATGGGGAAACACCCAGCCGTAAAAATCGGGTGATATATCGCCATCATAAATCACATCGCAGCGCATAGGGTCATAGGTGGCGTTGGGTTTGGGGGCTTCGATAATTTCGTGATAGGCAATGACATAAGGAATTTTTTCGCCATCGGGCACTTCTGCGCGGGCCACCGAAGAGCGTGCGCCATCCGCGCCAATAACCAGTTTTGTTTCTAAAAGCGTTTCGGCGCCAGTGTCGCGATCACGATATTGAACTTGGGTTTTCTCGCCATCGCGGATGATTTTTTGAAAGACGCCGGTCAGACGCTGCGCGCCCGCCTTTGCCGCACGTTTTCGAAGAAATTCATCAAAAAACTCGCGGTCTACCATACCAACATAGCCGTTTTCTATCGGAATATCGACGGATCTTTGCGTGGGTGACACCATCCGTGCGGTGGTGATTTTAGCCACGATTTGCGAGTCAGGAATGCGAAAATCACTGATCAGGCGCGGGGGTACAGCGCCGCCACAGGGCTTGATCCGGCCCGCGCGATCTAGCAGGGCAACCTTTCGGCCGCTGCGCGCTAAATCCTCTGCGGCTGTTGCACCCGAAGGTCCGCCTCCAATTACCACGACGTCAAACATGATTATTCTCCCGGTACTAAATTCTGTGCGATTGGTTTGTGTTCGATGGTTTTTGCCGCCATAGCCGCAGCCAGAACGAACAGCGCGGCCTCAAATAGAAACACGCTGCCAAATGCGCTGGCGGGTGAGGCCATCCATAACCGCATCGCATCTGCTGCTGCGGCGCCAAACAGCCCGCCAAATCCTGCGGCGATGGCTTGCGCGGCGCCCCAAAGCCCCATCCGCGTGCCTTCGCGCGCCCCGCGCCCTGCGCCGGCAAGCGACATCATCGAGCCGATTGCCGCAACAGCAAACATACCGTTGAAGACGCCAAGCGCGATAACCGCCGCGGTCAATTGCGCGGCACTGCCCTCAAGTCCAAGCGCTGCGATCGCGCTTAAGCTTAACGCTGATCCGAGGCAACCGCCGATCACCCAGCTGCGCAGACTGCCAAGCGTCAAACCCGTACAGGCCAGTCCAACGCAGAGCATGCCCAAGAAGACGCCCCCATTCTGGGCCCCTGATAAGCTGGTAGATTGGCCTGGGCTAAAGCCGAATACCAGCCCAGCATAGGGTTCAAGAATCAACTCCTGCATGAAATAGGCGGTCATTGATAAGAACACAAAAACCGTGAACTTTCGGGCTTTATCTTCGGCCCAAACTTCCTTTAGCCCTTCTAAAAATGGTGTGTGAGAAGCTTCGGCCTGGCGGGTTAATCCGCGCTCGATGCCCCAAATCCCGATTAGGGTTAAAAGAACCGCGCCGGCGCTGACGGTTGCAACGATTTTGAGCAAAAGTAAATGGGAATATGGGTCTAACAGGCTGCCGGCAACGCCGGCTGTGATTGCAATACCGGCGATCATCATCAGCCATGTGATTGTGGCGGCGGCGGCGCGGCGGCGCGGTGCTGTGGCTGTTGCCAATAAAGCCAATAACGAGGTTCCAGACGCGCCAACACCTAATCCGATAGCGCTGTAGGCGATCACGGATAGAAACAAGCCCCATCCAAAATTTTGCTCGAGCAGAGGTATGGCGGCCGCTGCCGCAAGCCCTCCGAAAGCCAAAATCACCATCCCGCCAATAATCCAACTGCTGCGCTGGCCGCCCTTATCTGAACGAAATCCCCAATTTGGCCGGGTGATTTGAATGCCATAATGCAGCGCAACCAAAAAACCTGGTAAAAGCGCCGGCAACGCCAGTTCAACCACCATTAATCGGTTCAAGGTCGAGGTCATCAGCACCACGATCGCTCCAAGGCACATTTGCACCAATCCCAATCGTAAGATCGATATCCAACTAAGCATTACAAGGCCCCCCCAAGGAAGCGCAGCGCAAAAGCGGTGATTAACATGCCGCTGACATACATCATCACTCCGGTGCCATTATACCAAGGCGCTTTTGCTTTAGGATCGCGCAGCATCACCCGCATCGCCCAAAGCTGGCCCAAGATTAAGGCTGTGATCGCCGCCGGATAGGCATTAGGCACCGCCCAAAGCATCAGCAGAATCACCACCGCTAGCTGCGGAACTAACATGATCCAACAGGCGATATGCGCTGCGCGCTTTGGCCCCAGCGTAACGGGCAAAGAACGTAAACCGGTTTGACGATCGCCCTCAAGCGCTTTGAAATCGTTCAAGGTCATAATGCCATGCGCGCCCAACGCATAAAGCGTGGCCACAAGAATGATTTTTGGATCTGGCAGCGCGGTTGACATCACCGCAGCCCCGGTGAACCAAGGCAGGCCCTCATAGCACAGGCCAACCAGGCCCGGCCCCCACCAGCCCGATTTTTTAAGGCGGATTGGTTCGGCGGAATAAGCCCAAGCCGCCAAAACACCAAGAATTGTGGCGGCAAAGCCCCAGATTCCCAAACACCAGCCAACGAAGAGCGAAAGCGCTGACATTGCCAGTGCAATCCACAAGCCCCATGCGCCGGGAATCCGCCCTGAGGGGATCGGGCGATAGGGTTCATTGATCGCATCGACATGCCGGTCGCACCAATCATTGGCAGCTTGGCTCATCCCGCAGACAATTGGTCCGGATAAAACGATTCCCAACAGGATAAGCCATATATTCTGTAGAAGCGGCATTCCCGAAGAGATCACGCCGCAGCCAAAGGCCCACATAGGCGGAAACCATGTGATGGGTTTGATCAATTCCAGAGCCGCCAGCGGATGTGGTTTTTTCGCCAGCTGTAAATCTTGCGCAACAGTCATATGTCTAGTTTGACTTACAACTTATCGCAACGCAAGAAAAACCCGCCCGCAGAGGCAGGTTGATACTGGCTAGGGGCGCGTTTTTAAATTATGACGGGCGGTCTCTGGCTAAAAGATCAAACTTGCGCAGTTTTACGTAGAGGCTTTGCCGCGATAATCCCAACATTTCAGCCGCAGCTGCGCGGTTGTTTTGAGTCAGCTCTATCGCTGTTTCAATACAGATTTTTTCGATCATATCGGTTGTTTCACCCACGATTTCGCGCAGGGTAGACGAGCCTACCAATTCTGCCACATTAGATTGGCTGAAATCCTCAGAGGTGATCGCCGGCGCTGGGTTTTCTTCAAAACGGTTGGTGTCTCTGATCACAAACGCCATCGTTTCGCGCGCGTCGCTTGGTAACCTTACCACCGACACTTCAATGCCAAGCTTGCTGCCAACCGCATTTTGCAACTTGGTGGCGTAAACGCGTACTTGGCCAGACCGCGTGACATTTTCGAGCATAACAGCCAGATCAATTTGACCGCGGGCCAAAAATTCGCTCAGGCTGCGGCCTTTGATATCACCCAGATTGGCGGTGTTTATCAAATCAAGAAAGCCTTCATTGGCCGCTTCGATAAATCCATTTGCCGAGGTGAATACGATGCCATCGGTTCCCAGGTTATAAAGCGATAAAAGATTCTGAGTTGTTATATCATCCTTTAAAGACGTGTCATTTTCGCTGATCAGGCGGCAAATCAAAAGCCGCTCGCCCGAGGCCCGGAACAACGAGGCTTTAATTTTGAAGCGCCGGCCCAGCTTCACATCTTCGACGGTCATATCAGAATTTTGATCTTTTGATGAAATGGCCAGCAGGGCGTCTTGGAATTCACCGCGGCGGCGGTTCTTGAACAATTGCGAGAAAACGCTGCCTTCCAGTTCATTGGTGTTTTGGCCGAATAAGTTAATCGCGGCTGCGTTTATATCCTTGATCCGCCCATCATTTGCAGAAACAAACACCACTGGTTCTTGCATCGTCGCCAACAGCATGCGGTAGCGGGCATCGAAATCGCGGCGTTCTTCATATCCGCGCTCGATCGCCAATTGGGCCTTAACCAATTGCTGTTGTGTCTCTGCGGTAGAACTAAGGTCGCGGCCAAGCATAAGCAGTGTATCGGCATCTCCTAGCCGGTGAATGCTGTAGGAAACGGGAAATTGCCAAATCGCGTTGTCGCGATGGTTAAGCTCGACAGGATGCAAAACATTCTGCCCGCTCGCGAATTGGGCAAAAACGGCTTCAAGTTTCGGAATGCTTTCAGTGGTAAGGAAATCGTGGATTTTTCGCTGTTCCCAATGCGAGAGATTTCCCAAGCTTCGATCATTGTCATTGACAAGCACCGACAATACTTTGCCTTTAAGGGTTACCACCAAAGCAATATCCGAGGCAGCGGCTAAAATACTGCCCAGATATTCTGGCTCGATCATTGGAATAGAGCCAAAATCCCAGAGTTTTGTGCCGCTGTTTTTCATCCAGACACCTTAGCTTTAGTTTTGCCGGCTTTTACGACTTGCCCGCTTTCGAGCTGTTCCAACGCATCTGTTAAACCTGAAGCAATCACATCTACCGCCACTAACTTTTCAATTTCGGGCGCGTGGCCCAAAACGGCTCCGCCCAGTAATAATATGGGTGGATCGCTTATCTCTTGGCGTAGTGATTTAACAACTTTCGCCACATTATCAAGGGACACGACGCTTGAACACGAAAACATCACCATGTCGAAAAAGCCAGTTTCGATATTATCATGCACGTCTTTCTCGGTTGCGCCGAGCAGCAGCTTGACCGAATACCCAAGCCGCCGTAGCTGATCGCTTAGAACCAGCGGGCCCAATATATGATCCTCATCGCCACAAATTGCCACCAAAACGCTTGGTTGGTCATGGATAACCGGGGTAAATTTCCACTGTGCACTCAGCTCTTGCACCAACCCTTGCAGACGGACTGTGCCCAGCGAAACCTGACCAAAGCTGCGCGTGTTGTCATTCCAGCCCGCTCCCAGCGTACGGGCAGCCTCTGGGATACATACATCGATTAATAATTCGTTCGAAACACCTTTTTGCATTAAAGCCTTAAGCATTGCCTCATGCGAATAAGATCCAGGAGTGCTGCAAGTAACCGCCAGCCAATGCGCGGTTTTCTGGATTTGCTCACGCGCTTCTGCGGGGGCTTTTTGTCCGAGTTCGTGCAAAACGCGTTGCGCCAAATTAGACACCAGAGCGGATCCTTTTCTTGATCCTGCCTCTTCATGTTTGGACATTTTCGTACCCCCCAGTGCCGCATTTATGGCAGCAAAGGTTTGCTCACTGCATGCGACACATTGCTAGTTTTTTCTAAAACGAAGTAAATGTCAAAGAAAATGGATGTTTGGGATCAACTTGGAAGATGAACACCAGCCGGCTTCACCGGTGTTATGCACTTTTTGGCTATGTTTTATGTATGTTTGGCGGCATGCAGGCTTATACATGAATTATATCATTATGATGAACTGTAACAAAGATTTGTCACCCAGCCCTCTACTTGTAAGTTTTAATTGACACTTTTCATAATAAGAACGTAAATTGGGGGGGAGAGAGCCTATAAGGAGATCCAAATGTCCCTCATGTCGGGGCCAAATACACGCCAGCCGCTTTATACCGCGGCGCAGCGTGCAAGACGCGATGCGACCAAATGGACTTTGGTGCAAGGCGTTCTTGCGCCTATTCAATTCGTGGTGTTTTTGATCTCTTTGGCTTTGGTGCTGCGCTATCTTTCAACCGGCGACGGCTATGGGGCGGCTAATGCTTCGATTCTGCTAAAAACAGCCATTTTATACCTGATAATGGTCACTGGAGCGATTTGGGAAAAAGTTGTGTTTGGCCAGTATTTACTGGCTCCGGCTTTTTTCTGGGAAGATATGGTTAGCTTTGCCGTTATTTTTCTTCACACACTTTATTTATATGGTCTTTTCACCGGGATGATGGGGCCTGAAAGCCTGATGTGGTTGGCGATTGCAGCATATTTTATTTATGTGCTGAACGCCGCGCAATTCTTGCTAAAATTGCGCGCTGCGCGGCTTGATATGACACCGGAGGTGCAACATGCCTGATGGGCCCATTCAAAGCTGTCGGGACGCACCGATTCTTAAAGAGCGTGGACAGCGTGAGGTGTTTTGCGGGTTGACCTCGATCATTTGGCTGCATCGCAAAATGCAGGATGCCTTCTTTTTGGTGGTTGGCTCTCGCACCTGCGCACATTTGCTGCAAAGCGCGGCGGGCGTGATGATTTTTGCCGAACCCAGATTTGGCACGGCGATTCTTGAAGAAACCGATCTGGCAGGCATGGCGGATGCGCAGGATGAACTGGATCGCGAGGTCAACCGCTTGTTGTCGCGCCGTCCAGATATCAAGCAATTGTTTTTGGTCGGCTCATGTCCCTCCGAAGTGATCAAGTTGGATCTTGCCAAAGCCGCAGAGCGTTTGACGCAAAAGTTCGCGCCTTCCGTGCGGGTGATAAATTTCTCTGGTTCGGGCATTGAAACAACCTTCACGCAAGGCGAGGATGCGTGCCTTGCGGCGATGGTACCGGTTTTGGAGCAAACCGATCAGCGTGAATTATTGGTGGTGGGTGCGCTGCCGGATGTGGTCGAAGATCAAATGCGGGGCTTGCTTTCTGCGCTGGGCATTCAAAATGTATCGGTTTTGCCGGCGAGCACGGTAAATCATCGGGTTTGCGTTGGGGAGAACACGGTATTTGCGCTGACGCAACCCTTTTTGGGGGACACGCATGCAGAATTAGAGCGTCGCGGCGCGCGGCATTTGCCCGCGCTTTTTCCATTTGGCGCTGAAGGTACAACCGCTTGGCTGCGCGTGATCGCAGCCGAATTTGGCGTTGATCCAGCTTTGTTTGAGCAAGTAATCGCCGCGCCTAAAGCCCGCGCAGAAAAGGCGGTATCGCAAGCGGCGGCGCAATTGTCTGGCAAAACGGTGTTCTTCTTTCCCGATAGCCAGCTTGAAATACCTCTGGCTCGTTTTCTCACCCGCGAATGCGGCATGAGGGCGATTGAGGTTGGGGCGCCTTATATTCATAAATCACTGGTCGGTCCTGATCTTGATTTGATGGAGGCGGGGCCAATTTTGTCTGAGGGTCAAGATGTGGATCTGCAGCTTGATCGCGCGCTTGAGGCGCGCGCGGATTTGACCGTTTGCGGGCTTGGGCTGGCCAATCCGTTGGAGGCCGAGGGCTTGACCACCAAATGGGCGATCGAGCTGGTGTTTACGCCGGTGCATTTTTACGAACAAGCGGGCGATTTGGCGGGCTTATTCTCGCGCCCGCTGCGCCGCCGCGCCATTTTGCGCCGTGAGGCTGCCGAATGAAGCTGACGGTGTGGACATATGAAGGCCCGCCCCATGTTGGCGCGATGCGCGTTGCTACAGGGATGAAGGGCTTGCATTACGTGTTGCATGCCCCGCAGGGCGATACTTATGCCGATTTGCTGTTCACAATGATCGAGCGCCGTGATCACCGCCCACCGGTGACCTATACCACCTTTCAAGCGCGCGATTTGGGCGCTGATACGGCCAATCTGTTTAAAACAGCCTGTCAGGACGCTTATGACCGTTTTCAGCCCGAGGCCTTGATTGTTGGTGCCTCTTGTACGGCCGAATTGATCCAAGATGATCCGGGTGGAATGGCGGAAACCATGGGTCTGCCTGTGCCGGTTATTCCGCTTGAATTGCCCAGCTATCAGCGCAAAGAAAATTTTGGTGCAGATGAAACGTTTTTTCAGATCGTTAAGGCTTTGGCCAAGCCAATTGATCGCAGTGCGCAGATCAGTTGTAATCTGATTGGAGTCACCGGGCTTGGTTTTCGCCATCGCGATGATATTGCCGAAATCAGCGGGTTGCTTTCTGATATGGGCATCAGCGTTAATGTTGTGGCGCCCATGGGCTCAAGCCCGTCTGATATTAAGCGCCTTGGCGCGGCGCATTTCAACGTGCTGATGTATCCTGAAACGGGCGAAATGGCGGCGCGTTGGCTCGAGCGTGAATTGGGCCAGCCCTATACCAAAATTGTCCCTATTGGCGTAGGTGCTACGCGTGATTTTATCGCGGAAGTTGCGCAGATCACCGGGCTGGATCCGGTGGTGGATGACAGCCGCTTGCGTCTGCCCTGGTATTCCGCCTCGGTTGACAGCACCTATCTGACTGGCAAGCGGGTGTTTATTTTTGGCGATGGCACGCATGCGATGGCTGCGGCGCGAATCGCCCGCGATGAAATGGGTTTTGAGGTGGTTGGCATGGGCTGTTACAACCGCGAGATGGCGCGCCCCATGCGGGCTTTGGCCAAGTCTTTCGGGTTGGATGCGTTGATCACGGATGATTATCTGGAAGTCGAACAGCAGATCGAAGCATTGGCGCCTGAAATGATTTTGGGCACCCAGATGGAGCGCCATATTGGCAAGCGTCTGGGCATTCCTTGCGCGGTAATTTCGGCGCCCGTGCATGTGCAGGATTTTCCCGCCCGTTATTCCCCGCAAATGGGGTTTGAAGGTGCGAATGTGATCTTTGATACATGGGTGCATCCACTTGTAATGGGCCTTGAAGAGCATTTGCTGCATATGTTCCGCGATGATTTTGAATTCAATGACGCGGCGGGGGCCAGCCACCACGGCGGCCATGGCGTTGCAGATAAACCCCAGTCGACTTCGCGCGCAGTCGGTGATTCTCAGCCAGCGGCGGTTGAAGCGGGCGCTGTGCACGCGGCAGAAACGCAGACCATTTGGCTGATAGAGGCCGAAAAAGAGTTGAAAAAAATTCCGTTTTTTGTCCGCGGCAAAGCCCGTCGCAATACAGAAACTTATGCGGCGTCGCGCGGGGTTCAAGAAATCTCGATTGACACGCTATACGAGGCAAAAGCCCATTATGCGCAATGAAACTGGCATAAGTGGCCTCCCGGTTGGGTATCGCGTGGTTGTTATCACGCTGGATGCGCATTCTGCGGGCCCTTGTGATCGCGCCGCGGCGCGGCTTTTGGCGGATTTTCCCGGCTTAAGCGTTGACGTGCACGCAGCGGCGGAATGGGGTGAAAACCCACAGGCCTTGGTTGAGGCAAAAGCCGCCATCGCAACGGCCGATATCATTCTGGTTAATTTGTTGTTTCTGGAAGAGCATGTTCAGGCTATTTTACCCAGCCTAGAGGCGCGGCGCGCTGGCTGTGATGCGATGGCTGGGGTGATTTCAGATGCTGCGATTGTCAAGCTGACGCGGATGGGCGCGCTGGATATGTTGGCGCCTGCCTCGGGCACGATGGCGTTGTTAAAAAGGCTGCGCGGGTCCAGCAAGCCGTCTTCGCAAAATGGCGAAAGCAAAATGCGGATGCTGCGGCGTTTGCCAAAGATCTTGAAATATATTCCCGGCAAAGCTCAAGATTTGCGGGCTTGGTTCATGGTGATGCAATATTGGTTGGGCGGGTCCGACACCAATATCGAATCGATGCTGCGGTTTTTGATTTCGCGTTATTGCCGTATCGAGGCGTGGCAGAACTGCGCTGCAGCGCCGCCGGAAGATTATCCCGAGGTGGGGCTGTATCACCCCGATCTGCCCGGCAAAATGACCACGGATATAACGGCGCTTCCGGTGCCCCAAAAGCCCGTGGCCACGGTTGGTTTGCTGTTGATGCGCTCTTACGTATTAAGCGATGATACGGCACATTATGATGCAGTTATTCGAAACTTTGAAGCCAATGGTTTAAAGGTGATACCGGCCTTTGCGGGGGGGTTGGATGCGCGCCCGGCGATTGAAGGTTATTTTCAGGGCACTGCAGGCGTACAGATTGATGCGATGGTCTCGTTAACCGGGTTTTCGCTTGTTGGTGGGCCTGCCTATAATAACTCACAAGCCGCGATTGCTTTGCTGGAAAATTTGGATGTGCCTTATATTGCGGCGCATCCGCTTGAATTTCAAACCTTGGGGCAGTGGGCCAATGCCGAGCAGGGCCTTGGCCCGATTGAAACCACAATGCTGATCGCCCTGCCCGAGCTTGATGGAGCTACTTGCCCAACCGTTTTTGCGGGCCGGCATGGGCCCGAGGGATGTCAGGGTTGTTTGCACAAATGTCAGGCGGCCGCGCAATCGCGCGCTATGGCCCCCTGCCACGAGCGGATTGACAGTTTGGCTGAGAAAACCCTGCGCGCTGCGCGGCTGCGCCAAAAGCGTAATCACGATAAAAATGTTGCGATTGTGCTATTTGGGTTTCCGCCCAATGCGGGCGCCACGGGCACCGCGGCCTATTTGGATGTCTTTGAATCTTTGCAAAACACGCTGATGCAAATGAAAGCTGACGGGTATGATGTTGCGCTTCCCGAAACGGTTGCCCATCTGCGTGCGGCAGTGTTGGAGGGTAATGCTAAGCAATATGGTCAAGAAGCCAATGTTGAGGCGATTGTCAGCGCCGAAGAGATTGTGCGCTCAACGCCGCCTTTGAAAGCCATTGAGGCGGTCTGGGGCCCTGCACCGGGGCGCATACAATCGGATGGGCGCGGCGTTTTCGTGCTGGGTGTGCAGCTTGGAAAAGTGTTTGTCGGTGTGCAGCCCGCCTTTGGCTATGAGGGTGATCCGATGCGGCTTTTATTCGAAAAAGGCTTCGCACCAACCCACGCGTTTGCAACTTTTTATCTTTGGATGCGCAACACTTTTAAAGCCGATGTGGTGCTGCATTTTGGCATGCATGGCGCGCTTGAATTCATGCCGGGGAAACAGGCGGGTTTGGGTGCGCAGGATTGGCCGGATCGCCTGATTGGCGAAATGCCCAATGTTTATCTTTATGCGTCAAACAATCCCTCTGAGGCGTCGCTGGCCAAACGGCGCTCGGGGGCTGTGACGGTAACGCATCTCACCCCACCTTTGGCGCAAAGCGGGCTTTATAAGGGCTTGTCCGAACTTAAAGACAGCTTAACCCGTTGGCGTGAAATGGATCCAGATGATGCGCAAGCTGGCGACCTTGAAGCCTTGATTAATGAGCAGGCCGCGGCTGTGGATATGGCCGGTAGAAAAGCGGAAGAATTATGGCTGAACCTGCTTGAAACCGAAGATGCGCTGATCCCCGAAGGTTTGCATATCGTTGGAAAACCGTTTTCGGATGCCGCGCGGGCGGGGTATTTAGGCTTGCTGGATGGCGTTGATCCGGCCCGCCGCGCGCAGGTCGATCAAATGCTGCAAGAAGATCACGAATTGCCGGCCTTAATGCGCGCCCTATCGGGGCGGTTTATCGCGCCCGTGCCTGGGGGCGATTTGATCCGCTCAACCGATATTTTGCCCACAGGGCGCAATATTCATGCGTTTGATCCGTTCCGTATGCCGACCGAATTCGCCTGTCGTGACGGCTTCAAGCAAGCGCAAATTTTGCTCGAAACGCATCCTGAATTGCCGCGCAGCGTGGCTCTGGTGCTGTGGGGTTCTGATAATATTAAATCTGACGGCGCGCCGATCGCTCAGGCCTTGGCCCTCATGGGTGCGCAGCCGCGATTTGACAGTTTTGGCCGCTTATCTGGGGCGGATCTCATTCCGTTGAGCGAGTTGGGGCGCCCGCGGATTGACGTGATTATGACGCTGTCGGGGATTTTTAGGGATCTGTTGCCTTTGCAAACCAAATTGCTGGCTGAGGCGGCGTTTAAGGCCGCGCAGGCAGATGAGCCGTTAGAGATGAATTTCATCCGAGCGCATGCGTTGAAATATGCCGCCGATATGGAGGTTGATTTGGAAACCGCCGCCTTGCGGGTGTTTTCAAATGCCGAAGGCGCTTATGGCTCGAATGTGAATCAGCTGGTCGATAGCTCGGCTTTTGGCGATGAAGATGAGTTGGCCGATGCGTATGAGGCGCGCAAAAGCTTCGCCTATGGGGTGAATGGAAAAGCGCATAAAAACCATGGCCTGCTGCAAAAAGCGTTGAAAGACGTTGATTTGGCTTATCAAAATCTAGAAAGTGTTGAGCTTGGCGTGACCACGGTGGATCATTATTTTGACACTTTGGGTGGTATTTCGCGGGCGGTTAAGCGCGCCCGTGGTCAAGAAGTTGCGGTCTATATAAGCGATCAAACCCGCGGATCTGGAAAGGTCCGCACCTTGTCGGATCAAGTGGCTTTGGAAACCCGTTCGCGCTCGCTCAACCCGAAATTTTACGAAGCGCTGTTAAGCCATGGCTCAGAAGGCGTGCGCCAGATTGAAGCGCATGTGACCAATACATTGGGTTGGTCGGCAACCACGGGCCAAGTAGACCCTTGGGTGTATCAGCGCATTAGCGAAACGTTTGTGCTCGATGAAGCGATGCGCAATCGTTTGGCAGAGCTGAACCCCACGGCCAGCTCGCGCATGGCCAATCGATTGCTTGAAGCCAGCGATCGCGCCTATTGGCAGCCCGATGCCGAAACATTGGCGGCGTTGCAATCCGCAGCGGATGCTTTGGAAGATCACATGGAAGGGATCGCAGCAGAATGATGCCTTTCGTAACCCCTCAAAAAAGGAGCCTCACATGAGCCCACTTGACAGACAGCCCCCGGCCTTGCGGGGTATGGATGGCGAAGGATCGGTGCAGGTGCATCAAGATTCGTCGATGAAAATTGAAGGCGCGAAGGTGTTTTCGGTTTATGGTAAGGGCGGGATTGGCAAATCCACCACCAGCTCAAACCTTTCTGCCGCGTTTTCCAAACTTGGCAAACGCGTGCTGCAGATCGGCTGTGATCCAAAGCATGACAGCACCTTCACATTGACCGGAACCCTGGTTCCGACGGTGATCGATATTCTCAAAGAGGTCGATTTTCATTCTGAGGAATTGCGCCCCGAAGATTTCGTGTTTGAAGGCTTTAATGGTGTGAAATGCGTGGAAGCGGGCGGCCCGCCTGCCGGCACCGGCTGTGGTGGTTATGTTGTGGGTCAAACCGTGAAGCTGCTAAAGCAACACCATCTTCTGGATGATACGGATGTAGTGATTTTTGACGTTCTGGGGGATGTGGTGTGCGGCGGCTTTGCCGCGCCTTTGCAACATGCGGATCGGGCCTTGATCGTTACCGCGAATGATTTTGACAGTATTTATGCGATGAACCGGATCATCGCCGCGGTTCAAGCCAAATCCAGCAATTATAAAGTGCGGCTGGCGGGCTGCGTGGCCAATCGCTCGCGCGAAACCGATGAGGTGGATCGCTATTGTAAAACGGTTGGCTTCAATCGAATCGCGCATATGCCAGATTTGGACGCCATTCGCCGCTCACGCCTGAAGAAAAAGACGCTGTTCGAAATGGATGCGGATGAGGATATTATCGCGGTTCAGGCGGAATATATCAAACTGGCAGAAACCCTATGGAACGGCACCGAGCCTTTGGCGCCGGCGCCGCTGCCAGATCGTGAAATCTTTGAGCTGTTGGGGTTTGATTGATGTCCTATGATCAGACCCTGACACGGGTTGAAACGTATTTTGACCAGACCGCGACCAAGACTTGGGAGAGGCTGACATCGGATGCTCCGGTGTCAAAAATACGTGAAACTGTGCGTCAGGGTCGTGATCAAATGCGGGCTACACTTTTGGCTGAACTGCCCGAAGATTTGCACGGGGCGCGGGTTTTGGATGCGGGCTGCGGCGCGGGGCCCACAACGGTAGAGCTGGCTGCGCGCGGGGCGCATGTGGTGGCGATCGATATCAGCCCAGCTTTAATCGATATCGCCCGCCAACGCTTGCCGCGTGCCCTGTCCAAACAGGTTGAATTTTGTTCGGGCGATATGTTGGCCGCGTCTTTGGGGTCTTTTGATTACGTGGTGGCGATGGACAGCCTTATTTATTATAGCGCGGATGATATTAAAACAGCGCTGACCGGTTTGGCCAAACGCACCAGCGGGTCGGTTTTGTTCACCGTGGCACCGCGCACGCGCATGCTGATGGCCATGTGGTATGCCGGCAAATTATTTCCACGTTCAGACCGCTCGCCGGTGATGGTGCCGCATGCGCCCGCAGCCTTGGCCGCCCTGTTGCAGGGTGAGGGCCGTTTGCGCGATTTAGGCCGGATAAAATCTGGGTTTTATATTTCGCAAGCATTGGGGTTTGCGGCATGAGCCAGAAAAAGCCCCATCCGCTGACCCAGCTGACGGCGCGCATGCTGCCTTTCGCAGATGCTGCGTCAGAGGGGTTGCCGCTGGGCAAATTGCTGCGCTTGTCGTTGTTTCAAGTTTCGGTTGGCATGGCCAGCGTGATGCTTTTGGGCACGCTTAACCGGGTGATGATCGTCGAATTAAGCGTTCCGGCGATGATTGTGGCGTTTATGATTGCCCTACCGGTGTTGATCGCGCCGTTTCGCGCCTTGCTTGGCTTTCGCTCTGACACGTATAAATCGGCGATTGGCTGGAAGCGCGTACCGTATCTTTGGTTTGGATCTTTGTGGCAAATGGGGGGATTGGCGGTGATGCCTTTCGCGCTGATTGCCTTGTCAGGGGTGCAACAGGTTGGCCCCAGTTGGGCGGGCGAGGTGCTGGCCGCTTTGGCGTTTTTGATGACTGGGCTGGGTTTGCATATGACGCAAACGGCTGGTTTGGCGCTGGCCAGCGATTTGGCGGATGATGAAACCCGCCCGCGGGTGGTTGCTCTGCTCTATGTGATGTTCCTGATCGGGATGGCGGCCTCGGCATTGATCATCGGCTGGTTGCTGGTTGATTTCTCGCCCTTGCGGTTGATCCGGGTGGTGCAAGGGGCCGCGCTGGCTGGTATTTTGTTGAATTTGATCGCCCTTTGGCAGCAAGAGCGGCCGCGCCCGATGTCGCAAGCCGAGCGCGCTGCGCCGCGGCCCTTGTTCCGCGATGCTTGGGCTGATTTGCTGGCCGGTGGGCGCGCGGGCCGTTTGCTGGTGGTGGTGTTTATCGGCACGATGGCCTTCAATATGCAAGATGTTCTGCTTGAACCCTTTGGCGGCGAAGTCTTGGGTCTATCGGTGTCGGCCACCACGCTCTTAACTGCTATTTGGGCGGTAGGGGCGCTGTTTGGCTTCGCGCTGGCCGCTTGGAGGTTGCGCCTGCAGAGCGATCCTTATCGTTTGGCGGCGCTTGGCCTTTTGGCGGGGCTTTTGGCCTTTGCCATCGTTATTATTTCAGCCCCTATGGGCTCGGCTGTGCTGTTTTTTATTGGCGCAGGTTTGATCGGATTTGGAGGAGGTTTGTTCGCTGTTTCAACGCTGACCTCCGCCATGACTATGCCCGCCGAAGGTTTGGCGGGTCGTGGGCTTGCTTTGGGCGCTTGGGGCGCCGCGCAAGCAACCGCTGCCGGCGTATCAATCGCCATCGGTGGAACGCTGCGTGACTATGTAAATGGTCACGCGCTCAGCGGAAATTTGGGAGAGGCGCTCGCCACGCCTGCGACGGGATATTCGTTCGTTTACCACAGCGAGATTTTCTTGCTGTTCGTGACGCTTGCCATTCTGGGGCCATTGGTCCGATCAGAGGGGCAAACGTCTCCCACACAACAGGGAGCGGCACGTATCGGCCTTGCCGATTTCCCAACATGATCCGCCGTACCACTGAAAGGAACCTGAAATGACCGGTACATTCTTTGCAGAATTTGATCTGGCCAGCTTGGCAATATGGCTCTTCTGGGCGTTTTTCGCTTTGTTGATCTTTTATATCCAGCGCGAGAATATGCGCGAAGGCTATCCAATGGAAAACGATGATGGCACAGAAGCGGCCAATCAAGGGCCTTTTCCTTTGCCTGAGCCAAAAACGTTTAAATTGCCGCATGGCCGCGGTGAGGTGAGCTTGCCCGATGGTGCGCGCGAAGCGCGCGACGTGGCGTTGCGCCAAACCAATGTGGCCAATGGCTATCCGCTAGAGCCCACGGGCGATCCAATGGTGGATGGGGTTGGCCCTGCTGCTTGGGCGCCGCGCCGCGATGTGCCCGAATTAGATGGCAAAGGCCATCCTAAAATCGTGCCAATGGCGGGCACCGAGCATTTTCACGTGTCCGCAGGGCGCGATCCGCGTGGTTTGCCCGTGATGGCGGGCGATGAAGCGATTGTGGGTAAAATCACCGATATGTGGATTGATGAACCCGAACAATTGGTGCGTTATCTGGAGGTTGAGTTGGATCCAGAACATGGCGAAGGCACGCGGTTGCTGCCGATGACCATGGCACGCATTCATTCTGACCGCGTGGCGGTAAGATCAATCTTTGGCACTCATTTCAACGGCGTGCCGCGCAATGCCTCTGGGCGCCAAGTCACCATGTTGGAAGAAGAAAAAATCTCGGCCTATTACGCCGGGGGTTTGCTTTACGCCAGCAAAGAGCGGCAGGAACCGCTGCTGTAAACCCGAAAAAGGAACGCCTTATGCCCCATGATGATTTTGCAGTAGAGCCGATTAAAGGTTTGCCGGAAATGCCTCCGGAGGGTGAAGTTATCCTGTGGCAGGGGCGGCCCAATTGGTGGGCCCTCAGCAAAGAATCTTTAAACCTTTATTGGGTTTTGGGGTATTTTGTTTTGTTGGCGGCTTGGCGGTTTCTCAGCCTGTCCGATCTGATGCCGCTGGGGCGGGCCTTTGCGGCTTCGGTGCCCTTTTTATTCCTAGGGGCTTTGGTGGCAGGTCTGCTTATGCTGACCGCTTTTATTCAAGCAAAAGCCACGGTTTACACGGTCACAAACCGACGGGTGGCGATGCGGATCGGCGCGGCATTAACCGTGACGCTGAATTTGCCATATACGCAAATCGCCAATGCCACGCTTGCGCAGCGCAAAGATGGTGCTGGCAGCATTGCTTTGGAATTAATGGCCGAGTCAAAGCTGTCTTATCTGGTGTGTTGGCCGCATGTGCGCGCTTGGTATATCGCCAAACCCCAACCCTGTTTGCGGTGTATTTCCAATCCTCAGGAGGTGGCAGATATTTTGGCCAAAGCTGCAAAATCGCGCGTCAGCTCGGTGCAATCGCAGGATCGTTCGCTGGCCTCAAACGCGCTGCCGGCTGAATAGAGGGGATCGGAAACATCATGGCACAAGTTGATCAACCTGCATTGAAATATGACACCGCTGTCGTTCCTCGGATGATGGTACGGGCGATGTTTGCTTTGGTTGCCGTGATCTTGCTGCTTGTCAGCTTGGCGCGCCTGACGGATCAACCGCTCAGCGCGATCCCGCCGGAAAGTGAGGCGGTGCTTAGCCGCACGGTTTTTCTATCCGGGCAATTAAGCGGCGCCGCCAAGGTGATGGATGCCAATGGCAATCTGATCGCCGATCTTTCGGCCGATGAAGGCGGGTTTATCGCCGGCGTTGCCCGTGTTTTGGACCGTGAGCGCGCGAAATATAAGAAACCGCTGGATGGGGCGGTCATTGTGACTCTTGGGGCCAATGGAAGACTGTCAATCACTGACCCCAGCACCGGCTGGAGCGCTGATCTTATGGGATTTGGCGCTGATAATGCCAAGGCTTTCGCCAAGCTCTTGGCCCAAAATCCGAAAGGGAACTAAAGATGGGATTGTTTAGAAGAGAAATCGAGCGGGCGCCCTGCACCGTCGAGATCAGCCATAAATTTGAAAGCCTGCATGCGCATGTGCGTTTCAACAACGGGGCGGTTGTGGAACCTGGAGATGAAGTGCAGGTTCAAGGCCCCGAAATCATGGCGCCATTTGGCGAGATCGTGCGCGAGGATCGCGAAGCCATTATTTTGCGTGCCAGCGCCGTCGAGCGGCTATGGACGCGCCTTTTCGGAGATCTGGAAGTGATGGAGCTGTGCGAGTTTTCTTTTTCTGAGGAGGTGAAGCTATGAATATGCATTCCGCTGACGCCACCACGGCAGAAGAAGCGCTGGCCGTTCAAGAAAAACTGGATAGCGAAATGGCCACGGCCGTTGCCATGCAAGATACGCTGCTGACGCCGCGGTTTTATACGACTGATTTTAACGAAATGGATGCCATAGACGTATCGCCCGTACGCGGTGATTGGGACAAACTGATCGACCAGATGGTCAGCGATCCCAATAAGGGGCATTTCAAAAAGAATGAAGATTGGGAGGATGTCGATTGGGAAGGTATGGAGCCGGAACTGAAAAAAGAATTTATCGATTTTCTGATTTCTTCATGCACTTCTGAGTTTTCGGGCTGCGTTCTGTACAAGGAAATGAAGCGCCGGGGCAGCAATAAAGATATCACGCAATTGTTTCAGCTGATGGCGCGCGATGAGGCCCGCCATGCCGGCTTTATCAATGATGCGTTGCGCGAGGCGGGCGTGGCGGTGAATTTGGGATTTTTAACGCAGAAAAAGAAATACACCTATTTTCGCCCGAAATTCATCTATTATGCTACGTACCTGTCGGAGAAGATTGGCTATGCGCGGTATATTACCATTTATCGGCATCTAGAAGAACATCCAGAGCTGCGCTTTCACCCGATTTTCAAATGGTTCCGAGAATGGTGCAATGATGAGTTTTCGCATGGTGAGGCGTTTGCGCTGCTGATGAAAACCGACCCTAAATTAACCAGTGGTATCAACGTCTATTGGATCAAGTTCTTCCTCACGGCGGTCTATGCCACGATGTATGTGCGCGACCATCAGCGCCCGGCCTTTCATGCCGCGCTTGGGGTGGATGTGGATTGGTATGGCCAAGAGGTGTTTCGCAAAACATCTGAATTGAGCAAACAGATTTTCCCCATCACGCTGGATATTGATCACCCGCGTTGGATGGCCAATTTAAAGCGGTTGCGCGCCGCCAATGTGACCTTGGCCGACGCCGCAGATCAAAAGGGCCTTGGCGGTATGATCACCCGCACAGGCGCGCGGTTGCAAGCCGCACTGGCTTTTGTATCGCTTTACACCATTCCCACCAAATCGCATGCGGTGCCAGTTTCAACGCGCCTTGAGCCGGCATATTGATTGGCCCGGTTGGCATAGCTGCGCTGGTTGCGCTGTTTAGCTGGTGGTTTTTCACTGGCGCGATCCTGTTGATTGTGCGGGGGGCGGATCAGCGCGGCCCAAATGCGCATCGGATCGCCACGCTGCTGGCTTTGCCAACCCTGCTCTTGGGTGCATTTGGGTTTTGGATGACGCTTGAGGGCAGCAGCCCAGCGCAGATTTATCTTGGGTTTTTGTCAGCTTTGGCGATATGGGGCTGGATCGAGCTGGCTTTTTTGACTGGTGTGATCGCAGGGCCTAATCGCAATGATGCCCCAAAAGAGATTCCCGAATGGGAGCGGTTTATCCGGGCCTGGGGCACCATTGCCTATCATGAAATGTTGCTTTTGGCAGCCTTGCTGACGGTGTTGTATTTTGGCTGGGGGGCTGAAAACACCATCGGTTTATGGACCTTTGTGATTTTGTATTTTGCGCGAATTTCGGCGAAATTGAATTTGTTCTTTGGGGTTCCCAGAATCAATATTGAGTTTTTGCCAAAGCCGCTTGGGCATTTGCCCAGCCATTTTAAGATTGCCCAGTTGAACTGGGTATTTCCAATCTCAATTACCGCGCTTAGCTTCGCCACTGCCTGCTGGTTGGAGCGGCTGTATGCGACGGGCGATTTAACCGCTCAGATTGGATTTTCGCTTTTGGCCAGCCTGTCGGCTTTGGCCCTTCTTGAACATTGGTTGATGGTCTTGCCACTGCCCGATGCAAAACTTTGGCGCTGGATGCTTCCGGCGCCCAATAACAAAACGCCTGATTTAAGACCGGAGGATGCCCATGGACTTTAACGCCCTGTTTAACGCGCAATTGCAAACATTAAAGGATGAGGGCAATTATCGCATTTTTGCGGAACTTGAGCGCCAGCGCGGTCAGTTTCCACGCGCTATAAGCCATGATTCTGATGCGCCTGACGAAGTTACGGTTTGGTGCTCGAATGATTATTTGGGCATGGGCCAAAACCCTCTGGTGGTAGAGGCGATGAAAAGCGCAATTGACAATAGCGGCTGCGGTGCGGGCGGTACGCGCAATATTTCTGGAACCAACCACGAGCATCTTTTACTTGAGCGCGAATTGGCGGATTTACATGGTAAGGAAAATGCGCTGCTCTTTACATCGGGCTATGTGTCAAACTGGGCGGCTCTCAGCACCTTGGGCGGGCGTTTGCCGGATGCAGTGATCCTATCGGATGAGCTTAATCACGCCAGCATGATCGAGGGCATTCGCCATTCGCGGGCCAAAAAAATGATCTGGAAGCATAATGATCCGGAAGATCTGGATCGTAAACTGGCAAGCTTGCCGGCCAATGCGCCGAAGATTGTTGCCTTTGAATCGGTTTATTCCATGGATGGTGATATCTGCCCCATGCGCGAAATCGTTGAAGTGGCCGAAAAGCATGGCGCGATGACCTATTTGGACGAGGTGCATGCGGTCGGGCTTTATGGCCCACGCGGTGGCGGTGTTTCCGAACAGGAAGGGTTGGCCGATAGGATTACCTTGATTGAAGGCACTTTGGGTAAGGCTTATGGTGTAATGGGTGGCTATGTAACCGGCTCTGCGGCGCTGTGTGATTTTATCCGTTCATTTGCCAGCGGGTTTATTTTTACCACGGCGATTCCTCCGGCGGTGGCTGCGGCCGCGCGCACCAGTATTGCGCATCTGAAGCGATCACAAAGCGAGCGCGATCAGCAGCGGCACCAAGTGGCAAAGCTGCGCGCTGGCCTGGATGCGGCCGGTATTCCGCATTTGGAAAACCCCAGCCATATCATTCCGGTGATGATCAAAGATCCGGTGAAATGCCGGCAATTGGCGGATATTCTGATGCAGGATTTTGGAATTTACGTGCAGCCGATCAATTACCCAACGGTGCCCAAGGGCACTGAGCGGTTGCGCTTCACGCCATCGCCGTTGCATTCAGACGCTGATATTGAGCATTTGGTGCATGCGCTAACGGTGCTTTGGAAACGTTGTGCAATCTCACATGCCGTTGCCTAAACAGCTGTCGTGCATTGACAATTTCTAATCCGTGCTACTTGTCTATACGACGAAAAGAGGAGGCATAAATGACCGGAGTTTTCAAGGCGATAACAATCGCATCATTGGCACTTGCCGCGCCCGCTTTTGCAGGCGGGGATGCGGATAAGGGCGCAAAAGTTTTTAAGAAATGCAAATCCTGCCATATGATTCAAGATGACGCGGGAAATAACATCGTCAAGGGCGGGAAAACGGGCCCGAACCTCTATGGCGTGTCTGGCCGTGTAGCAGGAAGCCTGGATGGGTTTCGCTACGGCAAGTCGCTTAAATCTGTAGCCGAGTCAGGCTTGGCTTGGAGCGAGGAAGAATTTGTATCTTACGTGGCCGATCCGAAAAAATGGCTGCAAAAAACGCTGGATGACAAAAAAGCGAAATCAAAAATGTCATTCAAATTGAAAAAAGAAAAAGACGCGGCCAATGTTTGGGCCTATCTGGTTTCTGTGGGGCCGTCTTAAGCAAGACGCCTGAATATTTTGATATTATTACGCGCTGGTCTGTGAAAGAGCAGCGCGTTTTTGTTTGAAGAAAGCGCTTAAAAGTCCTGCAACCTTTTGTGGATCCTCTTCATGCGCCAAATGTCCTAGACCGTTCAGCTCATGATATGCGGTGTTGCGCATCCGCTCGGCGGTTGCTTTTACATCGGCGCAGGGAACCGTGCGGTCACGCGTGCTGGCGATCAATAGGCAGGGCGTGTCAACGGTGTTGAGCTGTGCTAAAAGCCGATCTAAATTCCATTGTGACATCATTAAAATAGTGCCCTTCACATGCGTCTTATCGCTAAAAAGCTTTTGATATAGGTTGATTTGATCTTCCGCCAAATCAGACCCGGTGCCTGATAAAATCTGTCGCACACGCGATTTGCTTTTTGCCAACCCTGCCAGATAGCGCGGCGTAAGCGGGTTTAAGGCCATCATTTTAGCCATCATTGGAAACATCACCCCGGCCAATCCAGGAAATTTGCTCAAGGCGGGGTTCAGGCCCACGACGCCTTTGAGGGGAAGAGATTTTGACATTTCGAGCGCCAAAGCCGCGCCCGCGGAATGTCCAACGATAAAATCCGGCTGAAACTGTAGGGTTTGGCACAGGGTCAGCAGGTCCTGCGCCATATAGGTGAGGCTGCTGCGCTGGCCTGTGCTTATTTTGGTCAGGCCATGGCCGGGTAAATCAACCAATGTTGCTGCGATATCATGTTGCAAAAGCGGCATTAACGGCGCCCAACTATGGGTCGAGGCACCGGTGCCATGCAAAAACAGCACCTTTGGCCCATTGCCTCCAAGCCTTTGGATATGCCAGTGATGCGGCCCTGCGCGCAGTTGCTCTGAGGCCTGGGCGAAAGGCCAGTTTGCTCTATTGCGCGCGCCCTCGATCAATTGTCCAAAACCCGATGCACAGTCTGGCTTAGGCCATGGGCATCTGCGCGGGGCATCGGATAATACTCGGCGCGTAAGGTCTGCGCCAAATCTGCAAGGGCTGCGTTCGGGCTACGCGCGACATCCATCACCACTGATTTGATTCCCAAACCAGAGATCCACCCGGCCATTAAGGCGGCATCTTCCGCTGCTTTCTGGCGGTTTGCAGAACCGTCCAAACTGATATTTGCCCGTCCATCGGTGAGCAGAGCCAAGACGGGTGTTTTGCCTTGGCTGAGCGCTTTTTGCGCCAAAACACCGGCGGCTTGCAAGCCGCCTGCCAATGGCGTTCCCCCCCCGCCGGGCAGCGCTGATAAACGGCGTTTGGTTTGCACAAGCGAGCGAGTCGGGGGCAACATCAAATCCCCTGAGGCGCCGCGAAAAGCGATTAAGGCAACGTAATCGCGCCGCGCATAGGCTTCTGCCAGCAGCAGCTCAACGGCGCCTTTGGCCTCTGCCAAGCGCGCCATCGCCGCAGAGCCAGAGGCATCTACGATAAAAATAACCAATCGCTCTGCACGCTGTTCATAGCGCTTAAGGTGAATATCGTTTGGGAATATCGTAATTCTCGATTGCTGCGGTTTGCGCGCTGCGCGCAGCTTTTGCCAAGGGGCTGCGCTGCGCAAAGTCGCGATCACATCTACGCGGCTTTGTCCGTCTAAACGCCCTGGCCGTGAGGGTGCGGGGCGCCCTCTGGCTTTTGATTTACGGCTCTGCCCAGCGCCGGTGCCAGCGGCGCTGCGCTGTGCCCCTGCGGAGGCAAGCCTGCCCAGAAAATCTGGAGGAAGTAGGGCTTTGACAGCCTCGATTAACAGCTCTTGGGGCAGTTCGGACAGGTCGGTATGCTGGGCGCTCTCGGCCTCGTCTTGAGAGTCGTCTTGCTCAGGCTCTGGGGCCTGTTCGGGCGGGGCCTCTGGCGTTTCCGGCACCAGTGTTGCGCGGCTGGGATAGATCAAAGCGACAGCGATTTCTATATCTTCCGCGCTGAGCGCGCTGCGCCCTGCAAGCGCCGCATGGGTGCGCGCGCATGTCAAAGCAAACTGCGCAGCGCGGGCCGAGTGAATTCCAAACCGTGCCGCTAAATCGACCAAAGTGGCAATATCTTCGGGGCGGGCGCTGACTACGGCCAACGGCTCCTTTGGCGCGGGCTCAAACTTTACCACCTCAAGATCAGCCAGCGAGACATCTTCCAGATCCACCCAAAATCCCACCCGGTCTTTCAGCGCCTGGGGGGCGGTTTCCTCATCTGTACCCTCGTCGAAGACGATCAGCGGAGCGATGCGACCGTCATCCAAGGCTTGCCCAAGTTTTGCCGCTAACGCGCCATCGCAGCGCTCTGCCATGTAGAGCTGCGCCCAAGCTGAACGCGCCAGAAGCCCCTGTGCATAAACCAATTTTTGTTGCTGTAGCGTTTGTACAAGATCCAAGCCGCCGAATAATTGCTCATCGCTCATAATGGGATAGATTTTGTATAATGCAGGGGCTGTATTTTGGATAATCTCTATTAGCCGGTCGCGTATGGGCCCGCTGCGGGCGCGAATGACAAGGCCTTTCAAGCCGGTTGGGTTGGCGCTCAGCAGCCGCAATGCCAAAAGGGTTTTCACCCAGCTATCTAACCCTTGGGTCACCCCAAAACATCCTCGACAACGCGTGCAACGCGCGCGCTCGAACCGGCTTCATCCAACGGATCACGGCGTAAGCGGTGGCTTAGGGCCAAAGGCGCCACGGCTTTTAAATGCGCGCGCTGGATGCTGGTTTGCCCCTCATAAGCTGCCAGAGCGCGGCTGGCGCGCAGCAAGGTTAATTCTCCGCGCAGGCCATCGGCGCCAAGCGCCAAACATAATTCGGCGCAATCGCGCAGCACAGCTTTGGTTTTTTTGATTTTTGCCAAAGCGGCCCGCGCGTCGGTAATCGCTGCGCGCACGTTCAGCTCTTCGGGTTTCCATTTGCTAAGAAAGCGTTTTGGATTTTGATCAAACGCGTCTCTGCGCTCGATTACGGCAATGCGTTCATCGATGGTTTTTGGCGAAGTCACTTCGACTGACAAGCCAAAGCGATCAAGCAGTTGTGGCCGTAATTCGCCCTCTTCTGGATTGCCCGACCCCACCAGAACGAACCGCGCCGGATGCCGGATTGAAAGCCCTTCCCGCTCAACTAGATTCTCGCCCGACTGTGCGACATCAAGCAACAAATCGACGATGTGGTCTTCCAACAGATTGACCTCATCTATATATAAATACCCGCGGTTGGCTTGCGCCAAAAGCCCGGGTTGAAAAGCTTTTTCGCCCTGCGTTAGGGCGCGTTCGATATCTAGCGCGCCGGTAACCCGATCTTCTGAAACGCCAAGCGGCAGATCGATCACGGGGGTTGCGCGTTGATGCGGTTCAAAGCGGGTTAATTCCGCCCATTCTGGCACATCTTTTTTGGTTTCTGCGTTGATCGGGCAGCCCTTAATGGCGGTGATTTGCGGCAAAAGAGCTGCTAGTGCGCGCACGGCTGTGGATTTTCCGGTGCCACGATCCCCAAAGACCAGAACGCCGCCGATTTTGGGATCGACCGCGGTGAGAATCATTGCCAGTTTCATATTGTCCTGCCCGACAATCGCGGCAAATGGGAAGGCGTCAGTCATTGCGTGTCTTTCATTTTAAGGGGGTCTTGGCCCATCCAGCAGCCTTGGCTGTCCAGAACTGCAAAACGGGCATAAAGCTCTTCTTTGAACCACAGCCCTTTGCGCACTGCAGAGATCGCTTTGGCATGTGGGCCATCATGGCGCGCAAATTCCGCCATGCTTTGCGTTGAGGGCCAAATTGAAAAAGTAATTTGATGTAAAAACGGCACTTCACCAATGCCAATTTTGAACAAGACATCATTATTTTGGCCGATGACATTGCTGATATCGGGCACCCGATCCCAAAATTGCAGTGCAACGCGGGGTTTGATCGTGGCGCGCGTCAAGGCCGCTATAGGCCCATCTTGGCCGGTATGATCTGCGGAAAATGGTGTCTCGCCCGACCACGCGCCGCGCGCAGATGAGGGGCCCAGATAAACCGTCCAGCTTTCGCTAGAGCGTTTGCGATAGCGGTGAAAAATGCTGGCCCGCGCAATATTGGCTTGCGCCGTTTGCAAATCGGGCCAAACGCATAGAATCGCATAAACCGCAGTATTGGGTTTCGGGGTAAACCCTTCGCCCGTGCCCGATCCGCAAAGCTTCCAAAAACTGGCATCGCTCAAGCGCCGCATCGATAGCCGCGCAAGCCCCATCATCACGAACGCCCAGAGGCGCGCAGGCGTTGATTGGAATCTGAAGAAGCTGAGCGTAACGGCTTGAATGTTCTTCCCTTTCTGCGGCTAAGTCAGAATGCTTATTCGGATATAAAATCATATCAAGCTTTAGTTGTAAATCAAACTAGACAGTTGTACTGTATGAAAATGATGACAACTGTCGACCCTAAGCTTCTGGTTGCGGCCGAGCAAAGCACCGCCCCGCGCGCCGTTGTCATCGGCGCTGGGCTGGGCGGGTTAAGCGCAGCTATGCGTTTGGGGGCCAAAGGCTATCGGGTAACCGTTTTAGACAGGCTGGACCGGCTGGGCGGGCGCGGATCTTCGATCACGCAAAATGGCCATCGCTTTGATCTGGGGCCCACCATCGTGACCGTTCCTAACGTGTTTCGTGATCTTTGGGCTGATTGCGGGCGGGTCTTTGAGGATGAGGTCGATCTGCGCCCTGTAGACCCCTATTATGAGATACGCTGGCCCGATGGCAGCAGGTTCCAAGTGCGTCAAGATGAAGCCAAAATGCTGGCTGAAGTTACGCGGTTATTTCCCAATGATGTGAAGGGCTATCAAAAATTTTTGAAAGACAGCGAAGCCCGCTATCACTTTGGCTTTGAGGGGATGGGCCGCAAGCCGATGAACCGGCTGTGGGATTTGATCAAGGAATTGCCAGGGTTTGCCGCCCTTCGGGCCGATCAATCCGTCTATGCCCATGCTGCCAAGCGGGTCCGGGATCCAAAATTGCGCATGGCCTTATCCTTCCACCCGTTGTTTATCGGCGGTGATCCGGTGAATGTGACTTCGATGTATATTCTTGTGTCATATTTGGAAAAAGCTTTCGGGGTTCACTACGCGATGGGTGGGGTGCAAGCGATCGCTGATGCGATGGGGCACGTGATTGAAGATCAGGGTGGGTGTATTCGGCTGGGTGAAGAGATTGAAGAGATCCTTTGCAAGCAGAAGGTTGTGCGGGGCGTGCGCACCAAATCTGGCGATGTAATCACGGCTGATATTGTGGTGTCAAATGCGGATCCGGGCCATACTTATGATCACTTGTTGCGCGGCATAGAAAAGCGCCGCTGGACGCCTGAAAGGCTGCGCCGCGCGCGCTGGTCGATGGGGCTGTTTGTTTGGTATTTCGGCACCAAGGGCACAGCGGGTAAATGGGCTGATGTGGGGCATCATACAATATTAAATGGCCCTCGGTATCGCGGTTTGCTGAAGGATATTTTTCAAAAGCGGTATTTGGCCGATGACATGTCGATCTATTTGCACCGCCCCTCGGTCACGGATCCCAGCGTTGCGCCGCTCGGTGATGATACGTTCTACGCTTTATCGCCCGTGCCTAATCTGGTGGGCTCGGAGTCGGTGGATTGGCAACAGGCCTGCGCGTCATACCGGCAGAAAGTGGAAGATGTGTTGCATAACCAGCTATTGCCAGGCTTTGCCGACCATCTCTCAGCTTCTGAAATTTTTACCCCCGAAACGTTTCAAAGCCGCTATCTAAGCCCGCATGGTGCTGGGTTTTCGCTAGAGCCGCGGATTTTTCAATCGGCTTGGTTTCGCCCGCATAATATCAGCGAAGAAATCCACGGATTATTTTTGGTGGGGGCCGGCACGCATCCGGGTGCGGGGCTTCCCAGCGTGGTCACCTCATCAGAAGTGCTAAATCATTTGGTTCCAGAGGCGCAGTATTGGAAGGCTTATCATGATTGATCCCAAAGATCTTGCATATTGTGAAGAGGCGATTCGGCATGGCTCGTTATCCTTTCACGCAGCGTCTAAAGTTTTGCCCAAAAAGGTCCGCGACCCGGCTTTGGCGCTTTATGCGTTTTGCCGCCTTGCTGATGATGAGGTGGATTTGCAGGCCGATAAAGCACCGGCGGTTTTGGCCTTGGAAGAGCGGATGGATGCCGCCTATGCGGGGCGGCCCCGAAACACGCCAATGGACCGTGCCTTTGCCCAAATGGTAGAAGATTTTAACATGCCGCGCGCCCTGCCTGAGGCCCTGCTGGAAGGGTTGGCTTGGGATGCAATGGATAAGCGCTATCACAGTCTGTCGGATGTGATTTCTTATTCGGCCCGCGTGGCGTCAGCGGTTGGCGCAATGATGTGCGTTTTGATGAAAATACGCGAACCAAACGCGTTGGCGCGCGCGTGTGATCTGGGGGTTGCCATGCAGCTGACCAATATCGCCCGTGACGTGGGCGAAGATGCGTTAGAGCGGCGGATTTATCTACCGCTGGATTGGATGCAAGAGGCCGGCCTTGAGGTTGACGCGTTTTTCGACAATCCGCGCCCCACCAAAGCGGTGCGGCAAATGGTGCGGCGCCTTTTGATGGAAAGCAATCGGCTTTATTATCGTTCGGAGGCGGGCATCAGCAAATTACCCTTGGGATCACGCACAGGTATCTATGCCGCACGCTATATTTACGCAGGAATTGGCAGTGAAGTTCAGGCGCTGGGCTATGAAACAATCACGCAGCGCGCGCATACGAATAAGCTGCAGAAACTGGGGTGGTTGGCGCGTTCAATCTTAAGCACTGGGGTCAGCATTGCGATGCCGCAATCGGCGGTGCTTTACGCCAAACCCCTACCAGAAGTGCAATTTTTGGTCGATGCTGCCGCAGAGCAGGCGTCTGGCAAGCGCGATTGGAGCGATAAAATCATTCTGGCAATGCAGCAATTGCGCGAGGGCGATATCGCCAAAAACAGCAGCTTGATCCGTTAAACCCTTTACACGAGAGACCCAGAGATGGATTGGATGATGTTTCTAATATTTTTGGTTGCGTGTTTTGCGGCTGGCGCAACCGGGGGCTTGTTTCCCCCCGGTGCCTGGTACCAACAATTGAAAAAACCCAGCTGGACGCCCCCCAATTGGTTGTTCCCAGTGGCATGGACGAGCTTGTATTTATGCATGTCTGTGGCCGGCGCACGCGTTGCGGGCTTGCCGGAAAACGGATTTGCCATGGCATTTTGGAGCTTGCAGATTGCCTTGAATGCGCTGTGGACGCCCGTGTTCTTTGGTCTTAGGAATTTACGCTTGGGTTTGCTCGTGCTGATCGGCCTTTGGCTTTCGGTGGCGGCTTGTTTGATATCACTTTGGCAGGTTGATACGCTCTCTGGGCTGCTGTTCCTTCCCTATTTGGCTTGGGTAAGCGTGGCCGGAGCGTTGAATGCGAGCGTTTTAAACCTGAATCCGGAGCAACGCCCGATCAGTCTTAATCAAATTTCCAATTAGCACGGCGGGGAACCCGCACGGCCAACATAGGTTTGATCAGCGGACTTCGGAACCGAACCAAATCCAAAGCCTCATGCACGCCAACCGTTTCCATGCCGTTGATCTTGGTTTTTACCGCTGAGCGGCTGTAAAATGGAGCATCCAGCATATTTTTGACTTGTTTGGGCTGGTATCCCGCATCCGCGCGGGTTTCGCGGGCAACCGCCCAAAGGCTGCGGGGTAGGCGCGCTTTGGGGGGCATCGGCGTGTCGACCAGCGCACCCTCGCGGTTAAACGTGACCGCTTGCTCTAACACGCTGCCATCTAAGCGGGTGGCATCGTAAAAGCAGGTGCTGCCTTGCTGCGTTGGAAATCGGCCCCACGTCCAATATGAAAAATCTTCTTCTAAGGCGCGCGTGCCGAAATTGGCATCGAAATATCCATGGCCATCCCATTGCCACCCCTCTCCGTTCAGGTCGACTTTAATATGCGAAGTGGGCGCAAATGGCCGCCATATATGCGCGCCATCGCTGGTAAGCGCCAATTCTTGATCGGTGATTGCGCTGGGCGTGAGCGTGATGCGTCCGCGCACGCGTGAAATAATCGGTGGGCCGCTGATTTCATCAATCTCGATGATCAATTTGCCATCTTCCCAGCGCAGGCTTGAAGGTCCCACTTCGAAACGATCTTCGCTTTGCCGCAAAGCGCTGCGCCCCCGGTCGGTCATCGTGAAGCGCCCGCCTGGTCCATAGGTCGCGACATTGATGCAGACGTTGTTTTCAGGGTCTTTACGACCCGACCAGCGATACCAAGGCGAAAAAACCGAGCCTATGAATCCGATGACTGAAACCGCGCGCTGCGCAGTTCGATCGACTCCGTCGATATACCACCATGCATATCCATTTGGGGGGACGATGAGGTTGAAGTTAGGTCTTTGATGATCGCCTCGGCCGCGTGCCGCGCGGAGAGGGTTGCCATCGGCACCCCCGCCCCCGGATGGGCTCCGCCCCCGGCCAGATACAGACCTTGAATCTGCGTTCGCGTTGTTGGCCGCCGGAAGGCTGCCGTCAGACCATGTGGGCTCTGCCCGTAAAGCGAGCCGTCCGAGGCTGGGAACATGCTGGCGAAATCCGCTGGTGTCGTCAGCGCCTCTTCCTTTGGAAGCGGCGAGAAGGTCAGACCGAACCTGCCCAGCGTGTCGAAAGTGCGTGTCCGACATGTTTCAAACTCCTTCTCCAGCGTTTGCGCCCCGTAAACAGGGGCCGCGTTTAGGATAATCTCAAAGCGCTCTGTTTTGGGATAGGGGGCGTTTTGGCCGCGATCTTGGGCGCAGATATAGATCGTTGGATCAACGGGCATTTGACCTTCGGCAAGATCGTCAAATTCGGATTTTGAACTCTGCCCAAAGAATACGTTGTGATGAATCAAATCAGGGCCGGTTAATTCCGCCGCAAAGCTCCAGACGCGGGCCGAAAAGCTGCGCTTGTCTTTAAGCGTTTGTGGGGCGATTTTCTGGCAGTCTGGGCCCATCGCGCCCGTGGCCAATGCGCGGGGATCTCCATTGAACACAACCGCATCTGCGCTGATATTTTCGCCGTTTTCCAGCGTCACGCCAATCACTTTTTCATCCTTTGTCAAAATCCGGCTGACATGACTGTTATAATGAAAAATGGCGCCGCGGTTTTCGCTTAGCTCTACCAGTTTCTTGGCCAATTTATGCATGCCGCCCTTAACCGCCCACACGCCATTTGCTTCGGCCTGCCAAATCAAAGATAGTAAGCTGGGGGCGGCATAAGGCGATCCGCCAACATAGGTGGCATAGCGGCCAAATAATTGCGCCAAGCGCGGATCGCTGAATTGCTTCTCAAGCATTTTTGATAGGCTGTGCCAAGGGGCCATATCGCTTATCAAAGATGGTTTTTTCACCACCGATTTTATAATTTCGGCTTGGTTGGGCTGTGCCGCGCGCATCATCGGGGCGTCAAAAGCCGTAAAGAGCCGTTGCGTACGCTTAAAAAATTCTTGAAATTCGCCAAAAGCTTTCAGCCCTGCAAATTCATAGATGGCCTCTTGAGAGGCTTCATAATCATCAAATAAATCGAGTGAACTGCCATCTGGCCACCAATGTCGCGCCAGAATTTTTTGCCGAACCAATGTCAGATGATCTTCGATTTGCTCTCCGACAGAGCGAAACAGATCTTCGAAGACTGGCCGCATGGTCAAAACAGTTGGGCCAGCATCTATCGGCCCTGCCACGCTTGACAAACCGCGCATTTTACCACCTGGGCCCGTATGGCGTTCAAGTACAGTGACTGAAAATCCCTGATGCGCCAAACGCAGCGAAGCCGCCAGCCCGGCAATGCCGGCACCAATTACGATCACCTCGCCTTTGGTCCGTTTTGAAATCACTGACAGGTTCATAAAGCAATTGTTGACTCTGAATGCCAAACTGTCCAGTATCATTTACACCAATATGTCAACTAAATGAGACAGTATGGCAAAAAGGAACCATAATGGGCCCTAAAACGCGTATAGAAGCGGCACTGACGGCGGCCGTGAAGCTTAGTCAGGCAAGCTCTGCTCCGCATAAGCTCGCGCATGCGCTTGATTTTGCGTTATTTCCAGGGGGCGCTCGAATCAGGCCAACGATCTTACTTTCGGTGGCTCTGGCCTGCGGAGATGATCGCCCCGATATAAGCGATGCCGCGGCTGCCGGGCTTGAATTGATCCATTGTGCAAGTTTGATTCACGATGATCTGCCCTGTTTTGATGATGCGGATTTGCGCCGTGGAAAGCCTACGGTTCATAAACAGTTTTCAGAGCCTTTAGCGGTGTTAGCTGGCGATAGTTTGATCGTGCTGGCCTTTGAAATTTTGGCCCGGCAAAAACACAACGATCCGTTGAGGGCGATCAATTTGGTGGAAATTTTGGCCAAGCAAACGGGCATGCCCAATGGCATTTGTGCGGGGCAAGGCTGGGAAAGCGAAAGCCGGGTTGATCTGGCCGCTTATCACCGAAGCAAAACCGGTGCATTATTTGTTGCAGCCACGCAAATGGGCGCAGTGGCGGCGGGCCAAGATGCCGAACCTTGGTATGAGCTGGGCGCGCGGATTGGCGAAGCCTTCCAGGTTGCGGATGATTTGCGCGATGTGCTTTGCGACACCGAGGCATTGGGCAAGCCCGCTGGCCAAGATGATCTGCATGGCCGCCCAAACGCGGTTGCAGAGTTTGGTGTTGAGGGCGCCTCAAAACGCTTGAAAGATATATTGGGCGGGGCAATTTCGTCGATACCCTCTTGTCCGGGTGAGGCGCAATTGGCGCAGATGGTCAGCCTGCAGGCTGAGCGCTTGATCCCTGCGTCACGGTCAACTTTTTCGGTGTAACGGATGACAGTGGCCGATCCGATTTTGGCAAAACCAAGCGGTAGAATTGTATTTGCGGGCTTGCCCAATAAAATCTTTGCAAGCCCGAGGTTTCAAAGATTTATCAGTAAGGTACCGATTCTTCGGCGGGTTGCTCGCCAAGAAGGAGAGGCCCTTTTTGATTTGGTCATGGGGTTTGTTCAGTCGCAGGCGCTTTATGCATTGGTGAAGTTGAAAACCTTAGAGCATTTGCTCGATGGCCCGTTGTCGCTGGAAGCGCTGGCGGATCGAGCTTGCGTGCCTATCGCGCGTATGGAAATTTTATTGCAAGCAGGCGTTGCGCTGAAGCTGCTGCGTCGCCACCGGCGCGGGCGCTATGGTTTGGCGCGGCGCGGCGCGGCGCTTTTGGGGGTGCCGGGCTTGGCGCAGATGATCTTGCACCATGATCATTTTTATCAAGATATGGCGGATCCCGTCGCGCTGTTACGCGATCAGGTTGATACAAAGCTGGCGCAATTCTGGCCCTATGTGTTCGGCGCAACCGGCGCTGCTCCGCAATCTGTAACGGATGAATATTCGCGTTTGATGGAGCAGTCGCAGGCGTTGGTGGCGGCGGATACGTTGAAAATGGTGCCGTTGAAGGGCGCAGAAACGCTGCTTGATATCGGGGGCGGTACGGGGGCGTTCTTGGCCCATGTGGCGCGCCAATATCCAGCGCTTAACTTGAATATTTTTGATCTTGCACAAGTTGGACCGGCGGCACAAAACCGGTTGGCGGAGCAAGGGTTAAGCGATCGAATTTCGTTTCATGGGGGCTCTTTTCGTAGTGATCCTTTGCCTTTAGAGGCAGATGTAATCAGTTTAATTCGGGTTCTGTACGATCATTCCGATGAGACTGTGCAGGCACTTTTGAAAAAAACGTATGAGGCTTTACCGGTTGGCGGGCAGTTGATCATTTCAGAGCCGATGGCCGGTGGCGCGGCCCCGACACGCCCGGGTGATGTGTATTTTGCCTTTTACACCATGGCTATGAATACCGGCAAAGCGCGCTCGGTCGCGCAAATATCAGCGCTTTGTCAGGAAGCAGGGTTTGTGGATATCAAAGCGCCAAAAGCCCCGCGCCCGTTTATCACCTCTGCAGTAACGGCACGCAAGTCGCGGTGATTTGTGAATAACTGTCTATTTTAGTTGACACAAAACAATGTAAGTTTAAAATGACAGAAAGGCATATTCTATGGGATATGATTTCTGCTCACGATGCTGACTCGAAACAAAAGGACTTACACGGTTTGGAAACCTCTGCGGTAATCATGCATGGCCCTCGCTCAATCGGGCTCGACTCGCTGGCGCTTAAAGCGCCTGTTGCGGGCGATGTGGTCGTAGAAATATCGCATTCTGGCATTTCCACCGGCACTGAGAAATTATTTTGGTCGGGTGAGATGCCGCCTTTTCCCGGCATGGGGTATCCGTTGGTTCCCGGCTATGAGGCAATGGGTGAAATCGTTGACGCCACCCCCGAATCAGGGTTAAAAATCGGTGATTATGCCTTTGTTCCAGGGGCCAATTGCTATCAAGAAGCGTTTGGGCTTTTTGGAGGGTCGGCGCGGCGCGTCGTTACTTCGGCAGATCGACTCACCAAGATTGATCCCGGGTTTGGGCCTCAAGGCGCCCTATTGGCCCTTGCGGCCACAGCGCGCCACGCGATGGCGGGTTTGGATAAAAAAGTTCCAGATTTGATCGTTGGCCACGGCGTTTTGGGTCGTTTATTGGCCCGCCTCACGCTCGCAGCTGGCGCCCCCGCCCCGACGGTTTGGGAAATAGATCCGTTACGTCAATCTGGCGCCGAGGGTTATCAGGTGCTGGCCCCGGAAGACGATTCGCGTCGCGATTATCAGGCGATTTATGATGCATCAGGCAATGGCGGCTTGTTGAATGAATTGGTCAGCCGGATCGCAAAGGGCGGCGAGATTGTTTTGGCTGGATTTTACACCGATCCGCTGAGCTTCGCCTTTCCGCCGGCCTTTATGAAAGAGGCCCGGCTTCGGATTGCAGCGGAATGGGCCAAAGAAGATATGTTGGCCGCCCGGGCTTTGGTGGAGGGTGGTGCGCTGTCTTTGGGTGGTCTTATCACCCATGCCGCAGGCGCCGAGCGCGCCGATAAAGCCTATCCAACGGCCTTTAATGATCCAGGCTGTTTAAAAATGATATTAGATTGGAAGGATATCGCGTGAAAGACGACGTACCAAATCTGAAGGATTTCGACCGCCGCTTGCGTGAAGAGGCGCATGAGGATCTGGCTGATCTGCAAGCTGCTGAAGAGCAAGGCGAACCCACATCAAAAACCCAGATCATCGCGATCTATGGCAAAGGTGGCATCGGCAAATCTTTCACCCTAGCCAATCTCAGCCATATGATGGCCGAGCAGGGCAAACGTGTTTTGCTGATTGGCTGTGATCCCAAATCAGACACAACCAGCCTGCTTTTCGGGGGCAAAGCCTGCCCGACGATTATTGAAACATCGACCAAAAAGAAATTGGCCGGGGAAGAAGTTCAGATTGGGGATGTCTGTTTCAAGCGTGGCGGGGTGTTCGCGATGGAGTTGGGCGGCCCAGAAGTTGGCCGCGGTTGCGGTGGACGCGGGATTATCCATGGCTTCGAGCTTCTGGAAAAGCTGGGCTTTCATGATTGGGATTTCGATTATGTTCTGCTTGATTTTCTGGGCGATGTGGTCTGCGGTGGCTTTGGTCTGCCAATCGCGCGGGATATGGCGCAAAAAGTTATTCTGGTTGGATCCAACGATCTACAATCGCTTTATGTGGCCAATAATGTCTGCTCGGCGGTGGAATATTTCCGTAAGCTAGGCGGTAATGTTGGCGTGGCCGGTTTGGTAATCAACAAGGATGATGGCACCGGTGAAGCCGCTGCCTTTGCCAAATCAGTCGATATTCCGGTCCTTGCGGCGATTCCTCAAGATGATGATTTGCGCAAGAAATCTGCCAATTACCAAATCGTTGGAACGGCGCAAAGCCCGTGGGGCGCCTTGTTTGCTGAATTGGCAGATGCCGTCTCGATCGCGCCGCCGGTACGCCCTGCCCCGTTGGATCAAGATGGGCTTTTGAACTTGTTCGACAGCAAGGATACGGGCGGCGATTACGTTCTGGTGCCCGCCACAGATATCGATATGCGCGGTAAAAATGCCGAGCCTAAAGAATCGCTTGAAGTTGTCTATGATGAGGCGTGATGGATGAGTGACGAAGTCACATATGATGCGGCTTCACAGGTTGAAGTGATCAAAGGTCATCCGCGCGATGAGGCGGCTGAAGCCTCTGTTATGCCAGCTGATGGTCTGGGATGTCATTCTGGATCTGAAATGAAAAAGGCGGCTGAATTGTCGGGGAATTCTGAATTGCTCGCGCAATTCGCCAAGGATTATCCGCAAGGTCCGCATGATAAACCGCAATCCATGTGCCCGGCTTTTGGCTCCTTGCGCGTTGGCCTGCGGATGCGCCGCGTGGCCACTGTGCTCTCTGGTTCGGCTTGCTGCGTCTATGGCTTGACCTTTGTTAGCCATTTCTATGGGGCGCGACGTTCGGTTGGCTATGTGCCGTTTAATTCGGAAACCTTGGTTACGGGCAAGCTGTTTGAGGATATCCGCGATTCGGTTCACGAATTGGCCGACCCCGATCTTTACGATGCGATCGTTGTCACAAATCTTTGCGTGCCGACCGCCAGCGGCGTGCCGTTGCGCTTGTTGCCCGATGAAATAAATGGCGTGCGGATCGTGGGTATCGATGTGCCCGGCTTTGGGATCCCAACGCATGCCGAGGCGAAAGATGTTTTGGCCGGTGCGATGTTGAATTATGCGCGCAAAGAAATTGAAGCGGGGCCTGTGGCGGCGCCGCTGGGTGGCAAATCGGATCGCCCTACGGTGAGTTTGCTCGGAGAAATGTTCCCCGCTGATCCGGTGATGATTGGTGCGATGCTGGCTCCGATGGGGCTTGCAGCCGGGCCCGTGGTGCCCACCCGTGAATGGCGCGAGCTCTATTCGGCGCTGGATTGTGGCGCTGTTGCGGCGATCCATCCGTTTTACACCGCGGCGATACGCGAATTTGAAGCGGCCGGCCGCCCTATTCTGGGCAGCGCCCCCGTGGGTTATGACGGCACAGCGGCTTGGATGGCGGGTATTGGTGATATTTTTGGTCTGGCCGCAGATCAAGTGGCCGCGGCCCAAAATGCCTTTCTGCCTGCGATCAAAGGCGCGCTTGCCGCCAAGCCAATCACCGGACGGATTACCCTATCGGGTTATGAGGGCAGCGAATTGCTGGTCGCGCGCTTGTTGATCGAAAGCGGCGCTGAAATTCCATATGTCGGCACCGCCTGCCCCAAAACGCCGTGGTCAGCCGAAGATGCGGCTTGGCTTGAGGCAAAAGGGGTTCAGGTAAAATTCCGTGCATCGCTGGAAGATGATTGCGCGGCGATGGAGGCGTTCCAGCCCAATTTGGCGATCGGCACCACCCCGGTGGTTCAAAAGGCCAAAGAACTGGCTATTCCGGGGCTTTACTTCACCAATTTGATTTCTGCGCGCCCCTTGATGGGCCCTGCCGGGGCAGGATCGCTGGCAGAAGTGGTGAACGCGGCGATTGCCGGAAAAGAGCGTATGGATAAGATGCGTGACTTTTTTGAAGGCGTTGGCGAGGGGGATACCGCGGGCGTTTGGGAAGGGGCCCCAAATCTGCGCCCCGATTTTCGCGCCGCACATCAGAAAAAGCTTGATAAAATGGCGCGCGCCGCCAAAGCGCAGGAGATGATCTGATGCTGATTCAGGATCATGACAGAGCGGGTGGATATTGGGGCGCAATCTATGCATTTTGCGCCGTCAAAGGCCTGCAATGCGTGATCGATGGGCCTGTGGGCTGTGAAAATCTGCCCGTGACCTCAGTGCTGCATTACACAGATGCGTTGCCGCCGCATGAATTGCCCATCGTGGTGACGGGTTTGGGCGAAGAAGAACTGGGCCGCGATGGCACGGAAGGTGCGATGAAGCGCGCTTGGGGAACGCTTGATCCAGCTTTGCCCGCAGTGGTGGTGACAGGGTCAATTGCCGAAATGATCGGCGGTGGTGTCACCCCAATGGGCACCAATATTCAGCGGTTTTTGCCACGTACAATTGATGAAGATCAATGGGAAGCGGCAGATCGAGCCATGACATGGATTTTCACCGAATTTGGCATGACCAAAGGCCGTATGCCGCGTGAGAAAAAGCGCGAAGATGGCGCCAAGCCGCGGATCAATATTTTGGGCCCGATGTATGGCACGTTTAACATGCCCAGTGATTTGGCCGAGATCCGCCGTTTGGCAGAGGGTATTGGCGCCGAAGTGAATATGGTGATGCCGCTTGGCGCGCATGTGGCTGAAATGCGCGATTTGGTGAATGCGGATGTGAATATTTGTATGTATCGCGAATTTGGCCGCGGCTTATGCGAAGTGCTTGGGAAGCCCTATTTGCAAGCGCCGATTGGGGTAGAAAGCACCACGCTGTTCCTGCGCAAATTGGGCGAGCTTTTGGAATTGGATCCCGAGCCGTTTATCGAACAGGAAAAGCATTCCACGATCAAGCCAGTTTGGGATTTATGGCGCTCGGTGACGCAGGATTTCTTTGCTACAGCTGGGTTCGCAATCGTAGCTAATGAAACCTATGCGCGCGGAATTCGCAATTATTTAGAGGGTGATTTAGGATTGCCCTGCGCCTTTGCCGTGGCCCGCTCGCGGGGCAGCAAGACCAATAATAACGAGGTGCGCGCGCTGATGGCGCAAAAACGCCCCTTGATTGTTTTGGGCAGCATCAATGAAAAAATGTATTTGGCAGAATTAAAAGGCGGCCATGGGCCCAGCCCAGCCTTTATTCCGGCATCTTTTCCCGGCGCGGCGATCCGGCGCGCTACGGGTACGCCGATGATGGGCTATGCCGGTGCGACCTATTTGCTGCAAGAAGTCTGCAATGGGTTGTTTGATGCGCTGTTTCATATTTTGCCTCTGGGCAGTGAAATGGACAGCGCGGAGGCCACCCCCACCACCTTACGCCGTGATTTCCCTTGGGATGCCGATGCGCAGAACGCGCTGGATCGCATCGTTGAACAACATCCGATTTTAACCCGTATTTCCGCAGCAAAAACATTGCGGGATGCCGCCGAAAAAGCGGCGCTTGCGCAAGGCGCTGAGCGGGTTGTGATCGAAACTGTATTGGCACTCGACCCCTCTGGGTCGGCTGTAACTTAGAAAGGACCGACAGATGACGGACTTTACTTCAAACGTTCCCAAAGCGCGCAGCACAACGCGGCGCAGCTCGGAATTCATGATTTACTTCAGCCTCATTTTTGTTTTGGCAATCCCCTTTGCCACGGCAGCTTGGGTGCTGGATGTGATCCGCAAACAGACATTGATGCTGCACGGGCCGCTTGCGCGTGCCTGGGCTGAGGCTGATCGGATCACACCACTAATTTTCTCGGCCTGAAAGGGTTGGGAAGACGAAACTGACCCCTCTTTTGAGGGGGCAGGACCCGGCGGGGTGAAAGCCCCAAAGGACCCGGCCGCAGGGGCACTGCGGCGTCGGCTTAACATTCCGGAGGAAAGTTCATGGCTGATAGAAGTGACCTGTCGTTTACAGGTTTAACAGACGAGCAAGCTCAAGAGCTTCACTCAGTATATCTGAGTGGTATGTGGTTATTCGTTGCCGTAGCTGTGGTTGCCCACATTGCTACGTTCATCGTGTTTCCGTGGTTTTGAGGAGGATTGAATAATGGCTAAGTTTTACAAAATCTGGCTCGTTTTTGATCCACGTCGTGTCTTTGTAGCGCAGGGTGTTTTCCTGTTCCTACTGGCCGCGATGATCCATTTGGTGCTGCTCAGCACGGATGGCTTCAACTGGTTCGAAATAGCAGCTGCTGCAAATTAATTGGCTGATGGCTCTTTATTAAGGGCCATCGGACAGTTTTCACAAAAGACAGTGGCGGGCGATCCCTTTTGGGATCGGCCGCGGCTAGTCAAATTCACAGAAGGCGGCCATCGCAGGTGCGAAAGGCCGGTAAGAGCGGAGAAATTAGATGGCATTGCTCAGCTTCGAAAGAAAGTATCGCGTCCGAGGAGGGACGTTGATCGGGGGCGATCTGTTCGACTTTTGGGTGGGGCCTTTTTATGTAGGCTTCTTCGGGGTCACGACAGCATTTTTTGCCCTGTTGGGAACCGTGCTGATCTTCTGGGGGGCCTCACAGCAAGGCACGTTTAACCCTTGGTTGATCAATATTGCACCTCCTGATTTGAAATATGGATTGGGTCTGGCCCCGTTGCTTGAGGGCGGCTTGTGGCAGATTATCACGATGTGTGCGGTCTGCGCCTTTATCAGTTGGGCGCTGCGTGAAGTCGAGATTTGTCGAAAGCTTGGCATGGGGTATCATGTGCCCTTTGCGTTTAGCTTTGCAATTCTTGCCTATATGACTTTGGTCGTATTTCGGCCTTTATTAATGGGCGCTTGGGGGCATGGGTTCCCTTATGGGATTTTCAGCCACCTCGATTGGGTCAGCAATACTGGCTATGCATATTTACACTTTCATTATAATCCAGCCCATATGCTGGCGGTAACCTTATTCTTTACCACCACGCTGGCGTTGGCATTGCATGGCGGTTTGATCCTGAGCGCGGCCAATCCTGAAAAAGGCCAAGAAGCGATGGGCCCGGATCACGAAGATACGTTCTTTCGCGATCTTATCGGGTATTCGATTGGCACGTTGGGGATTCACCGGCTTGGATTTTTACTGGCGATTAACGCGGTTTTCTTTTCCGCCGTTTGTATCATTATTTCTGGCCCGGTCTGGACAAAAGGCTGGCCTGAATGGTGGAACTGGTGGCTTGAATTGCCGATTTGGCCATCACAGGTGGGGATGTAATCATGATTGAATATCAGAACATATTCACCCAAGTGCAAGTTCGCGGTCCTGCGGAGATGGGCTTGGATAATGAAGCGGGCACGATGGCGGCCGAGCGGATGGGAACCCCTTGGTTTTCCAATCTGGCCGGTTGGATCGGAAACGCGCAGCTTGGCCCGGTTTATTTGGGCTGGACGGGTATGATCGGTCTGGCAACAGGCTTGGCCTGGTTCTTCATCGTTGGTATTAGCATGTTGGCGCAGGTGGATTGGTCTTTGCCAGAGTTCCTGCGGCAGGGTTTCTGGCTGGCGCTAGAACCTCCGGGCCCCGAGCACGGGCTCAGCATGCCACCATTGAATGATGGAGGGCTTTATATCATCGCCTCCTTCTTCTTGCTGGTTTCGGTTTGTACGTGGTGGATGCGTACCTATCTTTTGGCGCAAGAGCAAAAGATGGGCAAACATGTGGCTTGGGCCTTCGCCAGTGCGATTTGGTTGTTCTTGGTGCTTGGCTTGTTCCGGCCCGTCCTGATGGGCAGCTGGTCTGAAGCTGTGCCTTATGGCATCTTCCCGCATCTCGATTGGACCACTGCGTTCTCAATTCGTTATGGCAACCTTTATTATAACCCCTTCCATTGTCTGTCGATTGTCTTCCTCTATGGCTCGGTTCTGCTGTTCGCCATGCATGGGGCGACCATTCTGGCGGTGACCCGTTTCGGCGGCGATCGCGAGCTTGAGCAGATTTATGATCGCGGCACCGCCTCTGAGCGTGCAGCCCTTTTCTGGCGCTGGACGATGGGCTTTAACGCGACCATGGAGGGTATTCACCGCTGGGCATGGTGGTTTGCAGTGCTCACCCCGATCACGGGTGGTATTGGGATCCTTCTCACCGGCACGGTTGTCGATAACTGGTTCATCTGGGCACAAGAGCATAACTTTGCGCCTATGTATGACGGCTCGTATGGCTATGATAGCTATGGCTCATACGAAGCCTTTATAGGCAAGGAGTGATAGCATGCTTCCGAATTGGTTTAACAAATGGAATCGCGAGAACCCGAAAGATGTATTTGGGCCTGGCATTCTGGTTGGCGCCTTAGGCGGGGCTGTTTTTGTAGCAATCATGATCGTGGCCTGGGGGCAACCCTACGCCACGGACAGTCTGCAAACCGGGCCGCGCGGCACGGGTATGTCAGTGCCGGAATTTAAAGCCGAACTGGCTATTCCGGATCCTGATATTGCCGAGCTGATCGAGGATGAGCCTTATATCCCTGAGGCTGGCGATGCGCTGGCAAAAGACATCTATGAAAACGTGCAAGTGTTGGGGGATGTCACAGAGGATAACTTCAACCGGGTGATGGCGGCGATGACCCGCTGGGTAGCGCCCGAAGAAGGCTGCGCTTATTGTCACGGGGATGGCGATGTCGAAACCTATGGTGAAGATACACTCTACACCAAAGTTGTGGCCCGCCGGATGATCCAAATGACCCAGAATATCAACGAAAACTGGGATGGTCATGTCAACGCCAATAAAGAAGTTGGTGTGACCTGCATGACCTGTCACCGGGGACAAAATGTCCCCAGCGATATTTGGTTCAAAGTGACGCCGGTCAACGCGTCTACTGCGGGATGGTCGTCGAACCAGAACCGGGTCACGCCGCTCAGCCAATACAGCTCTTTGCCCTCTGATGCGCTTGAGAAGTATTTGGTAGATGGGGAAGTGATTGGCGTGCACAGTCTGGAAAGCCGGAGCGATGAAGACATCACCGATCCGGATGTAGCGGGCATTCAGAATGCAGAACGCACCTATGCGCTGATGAATTATGTCAGCAATTCTTTGGGTGTGAACTGTGTCTTCTGCCACAATACGCGGGCGTTCTATGATCCCGAGCAAGTGACGCCGCAATGGGGCACAGAATCGCTGGGTATCGGAATGGTTCAGGAAATGAACACCGAGTATCTGATCCCATTGGGCGATACTTATCCTGAGAACCGCCTTGGTCCTTTGCATGGGGATGCGCCAAAAGCGGCGTGTAAAACCTGTCACAAAGGCTATCAACAGCCGCTGCAGGGCACCAATGTGATCCAATACTGGCCCGAGCTCGCGACCACGGGCACGCCGGTTTACGAATAGGATCGCGGGCGGTACTGCCGCCCCGATCCCCGCCAGATTTGACCCATTTTCCCGTGGGTCAAATACGGGGTCTCCACACCCCGGTTCCCATCCTGTTGGCTACAGGAGACTGGCGTCACATTCAGGGTCTCCTTGAATGTGACGCTTTTTCCCTCGCTTAGGAGGCGCGCCTGATGCAATATTCTGATCTTCCCATGCTCGAGCGAATTGCAGGCCCTGCAGATCTAAAAGGTCTAAGCGATCCAGAGCTCATCCAATTGGCGCATGAGCTGCGCAGCGAGGTTGTTTCGGCCGTGTCCGAAACCGGCGGCCATTTGGGCTCTTCGCTGGGGGTTGTCGAATTGAGCGTGGCGATCCACGCGGTGTTTAACACGCCGCATGATAAATTGATCTGGGATGTTGGGCATCAATGTTACCCGCATAAGATTCTTACCGGCCGGCGCGACCGCATCCGCAGTTTGCGGCAAAAAGACGGGCTAAGCGGCTTTACCAAACGCAGCGAAAGCGAGTTTGATCCCTTTGGCGCTGCGCATAGCTCAACCTCAATTTCTGCAGCGCTGGGCTTTGCCGTGGGCCGCGATATGGGGCGTCCGACGGGGGATGCAATCGCTGTGATCGGCGATGGCTCGATCAGCGCGGGTATGGCTTATGAAGCCTTAAACAACGCTGGCAGCGAAGGCCGGCGCTTATTTGTTATTTTGAACGATAATGAAATGTCGATCGCACCCCCAGTGGGCGCGATGTCCTCATATCTGTCGAAGCTTTATTCGAACGAACCTTTGGCGAAAATGAAGGCGCTGGCGGAAGGGTTTGAATCGGCCCTGCCCTCACCCTTGCGCGACAGCGCTAAGCGCGCGCGCCAATTGGTCACAGGTTTGCACGGCTCTGGCACTTTGTTCGAAGAATTGGGATTTGAGTATATTGGCCCGATTGATGGCCATGATATGACTCAGTTGCTGCCGATATTGCGCGCGGCGCGCACGCGGGCAACGGGCCCGGTGTTGATCCATGCTTGCACGGTGAAAGGCAAAGGCTACGCGCCTGCAGAACAAGCTGCGGATAAATATCACGGCGTATCTAAATTCAACGTTGCAACCGGCGCGCAGGCAAAATCGCAACCCAACGCGCCGGCTTATACAAAAGTGTTCGGGCAAGCGCTGTGCGATGAAGCGGCACGCGATCCCAATATTGTTGCGGTAACCGCGGCGATGCCATCGGGGACAGGTCTCAATATTTTGGCGGACCGCTTTCCAAAGCGCGTGTTTGATGTCGGGATTGCGGAGCAGCATGGGGTGACATTTGCCGCAGGAATGGCGGCCAGCGGCCTGAAACCCTTCTGTGCGATTTATTCAACCTTTTTGCAGCGTGGCTATGATCAAGTGGTTCATGATGTGGCGCTGCAAGGTTTGCCGGTACGCTTTGCAATTGACCGCGCGGGTTTGGTTGGGGCCGATGGGGCCACGCATGCGGGGGCGTTTGATATCGCCTATCTGAGCAATCTGCCGGGGTTTACCGTGATGGCTGCCTCGGATGAGGCTGAGTTGATGCATATGGTGGCCACTGCGGCGGCGCATGATGCTGGCCCGATCGCCTTTCGCTATCCGCGTGGAAACGGCACAGGGGTTGCCATGCCCGTGCGCGGCGAAGTGCTTGAAATCGGCAAAGGCCGTATTGTGCAAGAGGGCGAGGATGTCGCCATCCTTTCTTTCGGCGCACATTTGGGCGAAATTGAGCAAGCCTCAGTGACTTTGGCGCAGCAGGGTATCCGCGTGACGATTGCGGATGCGCGCTTTGCAAAGCCCCTTGATACAGATTTAATCACGCAATTGATGCGCCACCATAAGGCGGTGGTAACGGTTGAGCAGGGCTCGGTTGGTGGCTTTGGCGCTATGGTGCTGCATTATTTGGCGCAATCAGGTCAGTTGGAGCAGGGGGTGAAATTGCGCACCTTAACCTTGCCGGATCGCTTTATTGACCACGGATCGCCACAAGAAATGTACAAAGATGCCGGTTTGACCGCGCAGGATATTCACAAAACCATCTTTGAATTGGTGCATCCATCGCAAAATATTCTGCAGTTTTCCGCCAGCTAATAAAATCGCTCTTCAAAGCTAAATTTTTGCGGCCCGCCGTTGCGAGCATGCGCCGCGCTGCTTGCGCTAGCACTCCATTTGGATTGTACCATTTCCGGGATGCGCGCCCGGGTTTACAGTTTTTGGCCCCAAGCCTGTGCTCGTAAGATAGGTCTGTATGGCATAGCTTATTCTGGCAAGTGACTGGCGAATTCGTTTAAAACGGCGTGATAAACTGCGCGTTTAAAAGGCACAATATTTTCGATCAGATCTGCAGGACGCATCCAAGCCCATGCGGAAAATTCGGGATGCTCTGTTTGAATATTCACATCCTGATCCGCGCCCTCAAAGCGCATCAGATACCATTTTTGTTCCTGCCCCCGATATTTTCCTTGCCAGAGTTTGGATACCAGATCGGCGGGCAAGTCATAGGTCACCCAACCCTTTGAGACGGCCATTAACGTGGCGGAGGCAGGCGCAACCCCGGTTTCTTCTTCCAATTCCCGCCAAGCCGCCGCTTCCGGCGTTTCTCCGGGATCTATTCCGCCCTGCGGCATTTGCCAGGCATCGGAATGGTTATCGCGCCGCTGCCCCACAAACACGTATCCGCGTTTGTCGATCAGCATGATCCCGACATTGCGTCGATAAGGTAGCGCGGCAATCTGCTCTGGCGTCATCGGCTTAATCTTGCCCCGCCAGTGCCATCATACCTTTGAGAAGATCAATCGCGTAAGACAGTTGAAAATCGTCATTGCGCAGTTTGGCGGCCAATTCAGCCTCGGCTTGGTCTGTTTCAATCTGTTTAATTTCTTCATCGCTGAGGCTGTCATTCAGCAAAGATCCGCGCAGATCCGCTTCCGAACGGCGCTGGCTTGTGCCGTCTTCATCTTTGGCCTCTTCGTTCTCTTTTCGGCGCGGTTGCTCAACGATAATATCAGGCGAGACACCCAAAGCCTGAATCGAGCGCCCTGATGGCGTGTAATAACGGGCAGTTGTCAGGCGCATCGCACCATCACCGCCCAAGGGCATGACCGTTTGTACCGAGCCTTTGCCAAAGCTGCGCGTGCCCACAACCACGGCGCGGCGATGATCTTGCAGCGCGCCGGCCACAATTTCCGAGGCCGAGGCAGACCCACCATTGATCAGCACCACAATGGGTTTGCCCTCGGCCAGATCATCGGGCGAGGCATTATAGCGATCTCCGTCCTGCGGATCGCGGCCGCGGGTTGAGACGATTTCGCCCTTCTCTAAAAACGCGTCGGACACGCGGATCGCTTGCGAGAGCAAGCCACCCGGATTGTTGCGCAAATCCAACACAAATCCGTTTACGTTGTCGATGCCGCCCAATTCTTCAACTTGCTTGGCAATCCCGTCAGAAAGGTTGGGATAGGTTTGATCGTTGAACGTGGTGATGCGCAGCACCACCGAGCTGCCTTCAACGCGCGATCTCACTGCCGTGAGCTTAATCGTATCGCGGATGATTGACACATCGAAAGGTTCATCTTCGCCCTCGCGCACCACCGTGATGATAATTTCAGAGCCAACCGGCCCGCGCATCATTTCCACGGCTTGATTGAGCGTTAAGCCAAGCACCGTTTCGCCATCAACATGGGTGATAAAATCGCCCGCTTCAATGCCCGCTGCATCCGCAGGGGTGCCATCAATGGGCGAGACAACTTTCACAAACCCATCTTGTTGGGTAACTTCGATGCCAAGCCCGCCAAATTCACCACGGGTTTGCACACGCATATCCGCAGCTGCTTTTGGCGACATATAGCTGGAATGTGGATCCAGTGAGGTCAGCATACCATTGATCGCGGCTTCGATCAGTTCAGCCTCGTCAACCTCTTCCACATATTGCGAGCGGATGCGTTCGAAAATATCACCGAAAAGGTCAAGCTGCTCATAGACGCTGCTGCGCTCACTGCTGGATTGCGCCAGAACCGGTGCCGCGAATTGCAACGCTGTCATCACCCCAAGGCTCAGGCCAAACCCTGCGGCTAAAATCAACCTACTCATTTCTTAAGATCCTTTCCCTGGCCGAACCAAAGCAGTGGGTCCTGCGGAATATTTTCATTTCTTATCTCTATATAGAGCGTTTCCGGTCGTTCGCTACCATTGCCAATCACAGTTTGTTCAATTATTTCTTCAAAGCTTTGTGATTGGCCGCCCATGATGCCGATTGGGCTGCCCGCCGGCAGCACTTCGCCAATATTGCCATAGACTGTTTCCATGCCCGCAACGATGATCAGCACCCCGATTTGCGGTTCGATAATCGACACTTGCCCATAATCTAGCAGTGGCCCGCGATAGCGTATTGTGGCGGCTGTGGGCGTTGTGACGATGGCTTGTGAGGCCGTTGCAATAACCAAGCCTGGGCGAACAATCCCCGCCGCGTCAGTTTCATTGAATTGGCGGATGATCCGCCCCGCCACGGGAAAGGGCAGCGCACCTTTGCGATTTCCGATGTAGGGCAGGGATCCGGGCACTTCATCGGCAGCGATGATCGCAACGCCGTCTGCGAAAGCGTCTAAACTATCGGCAGCGGTCAGCAAGATTTCGGTTTTTGATGGATCCTCGGTAAAGCGGCGGGGAAGGTCTTTGCGATCGGCAAGCGCTCTGGCCAATGCAGTGCGGGCGTGCTGCACTTCGCTCAGCCCTAGTTTCAGCGCATCGCGGATTTCGGTTTGAAACGCGATCAGCGCGTTTTGATCCTCTAATTCGCGTTGCAGCGCCGAGACCCGGCTTTGCAATGCCGGCACGATATCTGAAAGCATCATGCCCGCCCGCGCCGTTGCCAAGGGGCCAGAGGGGTGGATTAGGCTGCTGTAAACTGTGTCTTTATCGATGCTGTGCAGCACCCCAAGCAGACGTCCGATTTCATCTTCTTGACGGGTGAGATGGGCATCAATCGCTGCCGTTTCCATCGCCATTTCGCGCAGGCCTTGGCGCACCAAAGCCAAGGCGTGCTCGATGCTTTTGATCGATTGCGTCAAGGCCCGCACGCGATCTGATGCTGTTTCTGCGCGCACCAAACTTGCGGTGGCTTGATCCAGCGTGTTTGCGGCTTTTTGGGCGGCCTCTACCAGGTTTTGAGGGCTGCTGGCCAAATCGCGGGCAATGCCTTGGCCCGCAGATAAGCTCAGCAGAGCGAGAAGGGCGAAAAGCGGCTTCATGGCAGCAACAGGCTGCGGCCTGTCATTTCGCCGGGGCAGTCCAGCCCCATCAGCTGCAAGAGCGTTGGTGCCAGATCTGCCAGCCGCCCCCCTGGCCGCAAAGCGCTGCCATCGGGGCCATTGATTAACGCCACCGGCACCGGGTTAAGCGTATGCGCAGTATGGGGTTGCCCCGTTTCCGGATCTACCATCATTTCACAATTTCCATGATCCGCCGTAATGATCATTTGCCCATTGGTTTCTTCTAACGCATTCAACACCCGCGCAAGGCCACGGTCAACTGCTTCGCAGGCTTTGATGGCGGCGTTCAAATCCCCCGTATGGCCAACCATATCCGGATTTGCATAGTTCACAATGATAAGATCATAGGCGTTATTGATCGCGCCGATCAGCTGATCTGTAACGGCCTCAGAGGCCATTTCGGGCTGCAAATCATAGGTTGCCACTTTCGGAGAATGCGGCATGAACCGCTCTTCGCGCGGCTCTGCTTGTTCTTTGCCACCGTTTAGAAAAAACGTGACATGGGGGTATTTTTCGGTTTCGGCAACGCGAAACTGGCGCTTGCCATGCCGCGCCACCCACGCCCCTAATGTGTTCACCACGGGTGTTTTGGGAAAGCAGGCTTGCATGTAAGCGGCATGCGCTTCGGAATAATTCACCATGCCCAATGCGCCCGCCCAGGCGGGTTGGGCATGGCTTTGAAAATGATCAAAATACGGATCAGCCAGAGCGCTTAGAATTTCGCGTGCCCGATCGGCGCGAAAATTTAAACAGAACAGCCCATCGCCTGACGAAACGCCGCGATAACCGTTCACAACCGTTGCGGGGATGAATTCATCGCTGATGCCTGCCAAATCTGCCGAAGTGACCGCTTGCGCGGCTGTTGTGGCGGTTCTGCTGCTTTGCGCCGCCACGATTGCATCATAAGCGGTTTGAACCCGCTCCCAGCGATTGTCGCGATCCATCGCAAAATATCTGCCCGTTACGGTGGCGATCTGCGCTTGCGCGGGCAGCGCGGCGCTGAGCTGTTCGATAAAGCCAAGCGCGCTTCCCGGGGCCACATCGCGGCCATCGGTGATCGCATGGATGCGGCTGGGCACGCCTGCTGCGCTCAGCACTTGCAGCGTTGCAAGCAGATGCGCGATATGCCCATGCACCCCGCCATCGGACACAAGAGCCATCACATGCGCGACGCCGCCGCTGCTTTGAAGCTGACCGATAAACGCGTTAAGCGCTGCGTTTTGGCCAAAAGAGCCATTTTCGATTGCCAGATCAATTTGACCAAGATCCATCGCCACCACACGCCCAGCGCCGATATTCATATGACCCACTTCTGAATTTCCCATTTGCCCCGAGGGCAGGCCGACATCTGGCCCGTATGTGATTAATTCTGCTTGCGGGCAGGTTTTCATAATGTGGTCAAAGCAAGGTGTTTTTGCTAGTTTTGGGGCATTTCCAACCTCGCTGGCGCCACAGCCCCAGCCGTCTAAAATACACAGAACTGTAGGTGTTGCTGCCATGCTGATTTCCTTTTTTACCCGATTTAGGCTGCGCTGCATTGGGGTGCAAGCCTTGGTGGGGGCGCAATCTGGCTTTTAGGCTTGCCGATCGTTGTTGATAACTGGGCGCGGCCTTACAGGGTTGACGCTTTATATTCGGTGATAGGGGGTGCCAGCAAGAATGGCTGCGGCGCGGTAAATTTGTTCACATAGCATCGCCCGCACTAAGAGATGTGGCCAGACCATTTTACCAAAAGACAATTGCGCATGGGCCGCGTCGCGCAAGCTTGGGTCAATTCCATCGGCGCCACCGATTACGAAGGCTAAATCGCTGATCCCCTGATCGCGCAACGCGGCCATATAGCGCGTAAATTCTGGCGAGCTCATCACCGGGCCGCGCTCATCAAGCGCGCAGATACGGGCCGAATTGGGGATGGATTTGCGCAGCAGTTCGGCTTCTGCTGACATGCCAATATTTTTCTTATCTTCCACTTCTTGAATTTTCAAAGGGCCCAATCCCAAAGACCTGCCCATGCGATTGAACCGGGTTGCGTAATCGGTGATCAAAAGATGTTCGGGGCCGGACTTTAACCGGCCAACGGCACAAATGGTAAGACGCATTTTCGGGCTATATCAGGCGTTCTTGGCCTGCTGTCCAAGCGGCACCCACATTTTTTCCAACTGATAAAATTCGCGCACTTCCGGGCGGAAGAGATGTACAATAATATCCCCCGTATCAACGAGAATCCAATCACCGGTGTTTTTGCCTTCGATTTTGGACAGGCGTCCAAACTCTTGCTTCAACCGGTCGGTCAATTTTTCTGCCAGCGCCGCGACTTGCCGCGTAGAGCGCCCCGAGGCAATCACCATATAATCCCCGATCGCGGTTTTGCCGCGCAGGTCTATATCTACAATATCTTCGGCTTTGTCTTCGGCGAGGGAGTCAAGGATTCGGGTAAGAAGTGTTTCACTTGAGACCGGTTTATGCCCTTCTAAATAAGAGGGCTGAGCTGCAGCGCCTGCTGCATCAACTGATAGTGTCAGGACTGTGTCCTCCATGTTATTACGCCGAAAGCTCCGGCGCTGAGCATATTTAAAGTGTAACATGGCTGATATGAAATCTCAATCAAACCTTTGTGCACGCCCGGATTGAGGTTTTCTGGCAACAGGCAAGCCGCAGAGCATATCATCGCTTTGCGCAGGCGGCTGCTGGCTTGGCCGCGTTTGACGCGCTTTTTAAACGCGGCGCACTGGCACTGGTTTGGATCTTAGGGCGCTGGTTTTGACATTACGGTTTTGGCGTCCCCCGGTGGCTTGAAGCGCCATAAATTTGGGCGTATGAACGGTTTATGACAATGACTCGTATTTTTGACATGGATGATCGCGCCCGTCTGCCTTGGCGGTTCTTTGGGGCGATGAAATCTGTCCGCGTGCCTTCCTAGGCCCGTCAAAAAACGTTCGCCCTATCTTTTCATACCCTACGGGAGAGGATTAAAAATGACCGCCCCGAAAACACTTTACGATAAAATCTGGGATGCGCATGTGGCGCATGAGGCCGAGGATGGCACTTGTTTGCTGTATATTGACCGTCATCTTGTGCATGAGGTGACCAGCCCGCAAGCTTTTGAAGGCCTTCGGATGAGCGGGCGCAAAGTGCGCGCGCCTGAAAAAACCATTGCCGTGCCGGATCATAATGTGCCCACCACGCTGGATCGTGCCAAAGGCATCGACAACCCTGAAAGCCGCATTCAAGTGGAAGCGCTGGATAAAAACGCGGCTGATTTTGGCATTCACTATTATCCTGTTTCGGATGTCCGCCAAGGTATCGTGCATATTGTTGGGCCCGAGCAAGGCTGGACTTTGCCCGGAATGACCGTTGTGTGCGGCGATAGTCATACCGCGACCCATGGCGCTTTTGGTGCTTTGGCGCATGGCATTGGCACCTCTGAGGTTGAGCATGTTCTGGCCACGCAGACGCTCATCCAGAAGAAATCAAAAAATATGAAAGTAGAAATCACCGGGAAATTGCGCCCTGGCGTGACGGCGAAAGACATTACCCTCTCGGTTATCGGCGCGACCGGAACCGCTGGTGGAACAGGCTATGTGATCGAATATTGCGGTGAGGCTATTCGCGATTTGTCGATGGAAGGCCGGATGACCGTGTGCAATATGGCGATTGAAGGTGGTGCCCGCGCTGGTTTGATCGCGCCGGATGAAAAAACCTTTGCGTATTGTCAGGGCCGCCCGCATGCGCCCAAAGGGGCCAGTTGGGAAACCGCACTGGCCTATTGGAAATCACTATTTTCGGATGAGGGCGCGCATTTTGACAAAGTCGTGACGTTGAAAGGCGAAGATATCGCCCCCGTCGTTACCTGGGGCACTTCACCCGAAGACGTTTTGCCGATCACGGCATCCGTGCCCGCCTCGAGTGATTTTGAGGGCGGCAAAGTTGACGCTGCGGCCCGCTCGCTTGATTATATGGGGTTGACGTCAGGCACACCTCTTACCGATATCGCCATCGATACCGTGTTTATCGGGTCATGCACGAATGGGCGGATTGAAGATTTGCGCGCGGCGGCCGAAATTCTAAAGGGGAAGAAAATCAAAGACGGTATGCGTGCTATGGTGGTTCCCGGGTCAGGTTTGGTGCGCGCGCAAGCCGAAGAAGAAGGTTTGGCCGATATCTTTAAAGAGGCTGGTTTTGAATGGCGGCTTGCCGGATGTTCGATGTGTTTGGCGATGAATCCAGACCAGCTGGCGCCGGGCGAGCGCTGCGCGGCCACGTCAAATCGCAACTTTGAGGGCCGCCAGGGCCGCGGTGGACGCACGCATTTGATGTCTCCGGGGATGGCGGCTGCGGCGGCGATCACGGGCAAGCTCACAGATGTACGGGAGATTATGTAATGGATAAGTTTGAAAAACTCAGTGGGATTGCCGCGCCCATGCCTTTGATCAATATCGATACGGATATGATCATCCCGAAAGTCTTTTTGAAAACCATCAAGCGCTCGGGATTGGGTGTGAACCTGTTTGATGAAATGCGCTATCAGGATGATGGCAGCGAAAACCCCGATTTTGTGCTGAACAAGCCGCAATATCGTGAAACGGAGATATTGGTGGCGGGCGATAATTTTGGCTGCGGCTCTAGCCGCGAACATGCCCCATGGGCGATTAAAGATTTCGGGATCCGCTGCGTGATTTCTACAAGCTATGCCGATATCTTTTTCAACAATTGCTTCAAAAATGGTATTTTGCCGATTGTGCTGCCAAAAGCGCAGGTGGATGTGTTGATGAAAGACGCTGAAAAAGGCTCAAACGCGCGCATCGAGGTTGATCTTGAAGCGCAGACCGTCACAACCTCGGATGGGGAAACCTTTTCCTTCGAGGTGGATGCGTTCAAAAAGCATTGCCTGCTGAACGGTTTGGACGATATCGGCCTGACGATGGAAAAAGCTGCGTCCATCGATGCCTATGAAAGCAAATTACAAGTAAGCCACCCTTGGGTGTAAGCGGGCGGCTTTGACCTCATAAACCAAATGGGCGTGGCAGCTGGGGGTGCTCCTCTTTCCAACGCGCCCGTTTTTGCAAAATGACATATTCCGAAGGAGTCTTTGAAAATGACAAACCCCTCCCTTCTTATTTTGGCCGGCGATGGTATTGGCCCAGAAGTGATGACCGAAGTGCGCAAAGTGATCGATTGGTATGGGGCCAAGCGCGCTCTGCCTTTTGACGTGTTTGAAGATTTGGTGGGCGGCTGCGCCTATGATATGCATGGCACGCCGCTGCATGATGACACGATGGCCAAAGCCCAAGAGGTCGATGCGGTTTTGCTGGGGGCTGTTGGTGGCCCAAAATATGACGATCTGGATTTCAGCGTGAAACCCGAGCGTGGTTTGTTGCGCTTGCGCAAAGAGATGGATCTTTTTGCCAATTTGCGACCCGCGCAATGTTTTGATGCTTTGGCCGATTTTTCATCTTTGAAAAAAGATGTGGTAGCAGGCCTTGATATTATGATCATTCGCGAGCTGACCTCGGGGATTTATTTTGGCGAGCCGCGCGGTATTTTTGAAGAAGGCAATGAGCGCGTGGGCATCAACACGCAGCGCTATACCGAAAGCGAGATTGACCGGGTAGCGCGCAGTGCGTTTGAACTGGCCCGAAAACGCGGCAATAAAGTCTGTTCGATGGAAAAAGCCAATGTCATGGAATCGGGCGTATTATGGCGCGAAGTGGTTCAGAAAGTACATGATGAGGATTATCCGGATGTAGAGCTTAGCCATATGTATGCCGATGCCGGCGCTATGCAGCTGTGCCGCTGGCCCAAACAATTTGACGTGATTGTCACGGATAACTTGTTTGGGGATCTGCTGTCGGATGCCGCGGCGATGTTGACCGGCAGTTTGGGTATGTTGCCCTCGGCCAGCCTTGGCCTGCCGATGGCGAATGGACGTCCAAAAGCGTTGTACGAGCCGGTTCATGGCTCAGCGCCGGATATTGCCGGTCAAGGCAAAGCCAATCCGATCGCTTGCATTCTAAGCTTTGCGATGGCGTTGCGCTATAGCTTTGATCAGGGCGGGGAGGCGACGCGGTTGGAACAAGCGATTGAAACCGTTTTGGCGCAAGGCGCGCGCACACCAGACCTGATGGGCCCCGAAGATGGCACGCCGATCACCACCGCAGAAATGGGTGATGCGATTATCGCAGCGTTGGACTCTAGCCTGTAAAGCACCTTGGCAAGGCGGATGCGCCTTGCCTGTTTCCGGCACCTGAGTTTTACCCAATCGCCCATCAGAAATGAGAGCGCCATGTCAGAGACATCCGCCAATCGCACCGGGGCGCTTTTCGCCTTGCTTGGCTTTGCGCTTTTCTCAGGCCATGACGTGATCGTGAAGATGCTGGGTGACACTTATTCGGTGTTCCAGATTATTTTCTTTTCGGTTTTGTTCAGTTTTCCGCTTGTGGTTTTGTTTCATCTGCCTGATCGCAATGAAGATAATCTCATGCCGCATCATCCGGTCTGGGTGTTCCTGCGCACTTGTTCAACGGTGATTACGGCGGTGGCGGCGTTTTATGCTTTTTCTGTTTTGCCACTGGCGCAAACCTATGCATTGATGTTTTGTATGCCCTTGCTGATCACCGTTTTGGCGATTCCGATTTTGGGAGAGCAAGTTGGTGCCCATCGCTGGGCAGCCGTTATCTTGGGGTTTGTTGGGGTGTTGATCGTGTTGCGTCCGGCAAGCACCGCGCTGACTCTTGGCCATGTTGCAGCCTTAACCGCCGCCTTATGCGGTGCGCTTTCATCTTTGATCGTGCGTAAAATCGGCAATGAGGAACGCACGATTGTTTTGATGCTTTATCCGATGTTTGCCAATTTGATTGTTCTGGGTCCATTGGCGGCCTATTCCTATACGCCAATTGCTTTGGAAGATATTGGCTTGTTGGGCTGTATGGCGGTGCTGGGTTTCTTGGCGATGCTCTGTATTATTAAAGCCTATCGCAGTGGAGAGGCCGCGGTGGTGGCCCCGATGCATTATTCACAAATGCTTTGGGCGGCGCTCTATGGAATTGTTTTGTTTCAAGAATTTCCCGACCGGATGACGATGCTTGGTTCAGCCGTGATCGTGTTGAGTGGTCTATATCTTTTGCTGCGCGAGCGGCGCCGAAAAGACAGCTCGCAAAAGCCAGTTTTAAGCACGCGTAGCCGGATGGATATTGGCATCACGCCAAGGATCAGCCTGTTGCTCAAACGCCGATCTTAACGCCAAACTTGCTTTATTAAGGCTTTAGGGTGCAAAACTTGCCGATGTTGGGTGGAAAACCTTTCGCTGCTGTTATACTCGTGGTGCCGTAATGTGGCGCGACGAAAGGGCCTAAAGCATGTCAAAAACGCTTTTGGTGATTGATGTCCAGAATGATTTTTGCCCCGGCGGCGCCTTGGCCGTGTCGGAAGGTGATCAGATTATTCCTGCAATCAATGGCTTAATGGTTGGATATGATCGGGTGATTTTAACGCAAGACTGGCACCCAAAGGGGCATTCCAGCTTTGCCAGCAGCCATAACAGTAAGGCGCCTCTGGATATGGTTGAGATGCCATATGGCCCGCAAGTGCTGTGGCCGGATCATTGTATGCAAGGCACCTTTGGCGCGCAGCTTCACGCGGATATGAATCAGGATGCGGCGGCGCTTATTCTACGCAAAGGAAGCAATCCTTTGATTGATAGCTATTCAGCGTTTTTTGAAAACGATCATGTAACCGCCACTGGCTTGCATGGTTATTTGCAAAATTGCGGCGTTAGCGCTTTGGACATGGTTGGGCTGGCAACCGATTTTTGTGTGAATTATTCGGCCGTTGATGCCGCGAAACTGGGATATTCCGTGCGGGTCTTATTGGGGGCCTGCCGCGGGATTGATGTGAACGGCTCATTGGCGGCAGCGCAACGCGATATGCGCGATGCCGGTGTGCGATTGGAGGCTGATTATGGTTGATATCGCCACCCGCGTCTGGAATCACAAATGGAAAATCGACCCGATCGTACGCTCATTGATCGATACGGATTTTTATAAACTTCTGATGTGCCAATCCGTGCTGCGCAACAAACCCCAAACCACGGTGGTGTTCAGCTTGATCAACCGCTCATCGCAGGTGCGCCTTGCTGATTTGATCGATGAAGGTGAATTGCGCGAGCAGTTGGATCATATTCGTGGGCTCCGCCTAACGCGCGGTGAAAGCACTTGGCTGCGCGGCAATACGTTTTATGGCAAACGCTATATGTTTCGACCAGATTTTATGGAGTGGTTCGAGGGGCTGCGCTTGCCCCCTTATCATTTGGAAAAACGCGACGGCCAATATGAGCTGACATTTGAAGGCAGCTGGCCAGAAGTTATGCTGTGGGAAATACCCGCTTTGGCGACGCTGATGGAATTGCGTGGCCGCGCTATGTTGAAAAAAATGGGTCGGTTCGAGTTGGAAGTGCTATACGCGCGCGCCAAAACAAAATTATGGGAAAAAATCGAAACTTTACGCGAAATTGAGACCTTACGGATTGCAGATTTTGGCACCCGCCGCCGGCATTCTTTTTTATGGCAGGATTGGTGCGTGCAAGCCATGCAGGAAGGTTTGGGTGAGAAATTCGTCGGCACCTCAAACTGTTTGATCGCCATGCGCCGTGATATTGAGGCGATCGGCACCAATGCGCATGAATTGCCGATGGTCTATTCGGCCTTGGCGCATAGCGATGCAGATTTGGCGCAGGCCCCCTATCAGGTTCTGTCGGATTGGCAGGATGAGCATGATGGGAATTTAAGAATTATTTTGCCCGATACCTATGGCACAGAAGGTTTTTTGCGCAATGCGCCGGATTATTTGGCGGGGTGGACGGGCATACGTATCGATAGTGGTGATCCGGCAAGTGGTGCAGAAATTGCGATCAAATGGTGGCAAGAGCGCGGCGAAGACCCCAGACAAAAGCTGGTTATTTTTTCGGATGGGCTGGATACTGGGATGATCCAGAAACTGCATCACCAGTTTAGCGGCCGGGTGAAAGTGTCCTTTGGATGGGGCACTCATTTTACAAATGACTTCAGAGGTTTGGTGCCTTCTGAAGGGTTGGATTCATTTTCTTTGGTGTGCAAAGCTGTTTCAGCCGACGGCAAGCCGACGGTCAAATTATCAGACAATCCACGCAAAGCGATGGGCCCTCAAAGCGAGATTAAGCGCTACAAACGTGTGTTTGGCGTGGGCGCCCAGAATCCGATTGAGGTGTTGGTTTAGGACGTTGCGCTTAATGGAACGATTTGCCTTTAAAGGCGCGGAACATATGCGTTTTTAAAAAGTCTGCTTGATGTTCATCGCTTTTGCCTGCCTTATGGGGATGAAGCCTGGGGGGGAATTATGAGCGCGCGCAAACGGATCTGGGGCTGGTATTTTTTCGATTTGGCCACCCAACCTTATAATACGTTGCTGCTAACCTTTATTTTTGGGCCGTATTTCGCTTCGGTTGCGGCGGAATATTACCTGTCAGCGGGGGTTTCCGGAACGCAGGCAGATGCACAAGCGCAAAGCCTCTGGTCCCTGTGTTTGACTATAACGGGTTTAATCATTGGCTTTGGGGCCCCCGTTTTAGGGGCGATTGCCGATACCTCTGGCCGACGCATCATCTGGATCGTTGGTTTTGCGCTCCTTTATGTCTTGGGCTCTTATAGCCTTTGGTGGACGCTGCCTGATGGCTCGAACATGCTCTGGATGTTGGGGGCGTTTGGGATCGGCTTCATAGGCGCCGAATTCGCCTATATTTTTACCAATGCGCAATTGCCTTCCTTGGGCAAACGCGATGAGATTGGTAAGATTTCTGGGGATGGGTTTGCCTTTGGATATTTCGGGGGAATTGTGTCGTTGATGATCATGCTGTTGCTTTTCGTCGAGCAAGAGAATGGCAAAACGATTTTCTTGGAATTAGACCCTTTATTTGGGTTGGATGCGGCGCAAAAAGAAGGCACACGCAGCGTTGGACCCTTCGTTGCGCTTTGGTTTTTGGTGTTGATCATTCCCTATTTTTTGTGGGTTAAGGAGGATCCGGGTGAAAAATCGCCTATACGCATTCGCGCCGGTTTAAGCAGCTTGCGGCGTTCTCTTTTAAGCTTAAAGACCCGCAAAAGCTTTTCGCTTTATTTACTCTCTTCGATGTTTTATCGCGATGCATTGAACGGGCTCTACAGTTTCGGGGGTATTTACGCGGTCTTGGTTTTGGATTGGGGCATCAGCAGTTTGGGTGCTTTTGGTATCGTTGCAGGCCTTTCCGCGGCTGTTTTTTGTTGGCTGGGTGGCTTCGTCGATCGCAAATACGGGCCCAAACCGGTTATTACGCTGGCAATTTTAATTTTGATTTTAGTTTGTATCACCGTGGTTAATATGAGCCGTGAGATGTTTTTTGGGGTGCCGCTGGCGGCTGGATCTGCGCTGCCTGATTTGGTGTTTATGAGCTGCGGTGTGGTGATTGGGGGCATTGGCGGGGTTTTGCAATCGGCCAGCCGCACGATGATGGTACGCCACACAAGCCCCGAACGCGCCACCGAAGGCTTTGGGCTTTATGGGTTGATGGGGCGGGCTACCGCCTTTTTGGCGCCCGCGTTGATTGGCGTGGTTACTTGGTTGACCGAAAGCCCCCGGCTGGGGGTTTCGCCACTGATTTTTCTTTTCATCATTGGTCTTATTTTGCTACGATGGGTGAATAAGGATGGCGATCAAGAAAGCGGTGAGATAGCCTAACCCGCTGCGAACTTGACTAGGGGGGCATCGGTGATCCGTTTCTGGCATAGTGCATCGCTCTTTTTGCTGCTGTTTTGTGGTATTTTAGCCGGATCAGTGCTTCAGGTCGGGGCGAAAGCCGCAAAAAACTTATTTGGAAGCGCGCAAACCGGATCGGATCAAACCCCATCTGCGTTTGGCAGCTACGCCAAAGGCTGTTTGGCGGGCGCCGATCAATTGACAGAATCTGGACCCACCTGGCAAGCCATGCGCCTGTCTCGAAATCGCAATTGGGGTCACCCTGAGACGATAAATTACATTCAAAAACTGTCGCAGCGCGCCAGTAATTTGCGCGGTTGGAACGGCCTTTATATTGGCGATATATCACAGCCACGCGGGGGGCCAATGCTAAGCGGGCATGCCAGCCATCAAATTGGTCTGGATGTGGATATATGGTTGCGTCGCGCGGATGATTTATCGCTTAGTCGCGCGCGACGAGAAGAAATTTCGTCAACATCGCTGCGCCGAGCGAAAGGCGCCTATATAAATGACAAATGGACCGGTCAGCATTTTCAGCTTTTGAAATATGCCGCGCAAGACCCGCGTGTTGCGCGGATTTTTATATTTCCCGGGGCTAAGGTTAAAATGTGCAAACAGGCAAGCGGGGATCGCGCTTGGTTGCGTAAAATCCGCCCCTGGTGGGGCCATCATTCCCATTTTCACGTGCGCCTGAAATGCCCGGCGGGCTTGCAGGGCTGCGTAAACCAGCCTCCACCTCCGAAAGGCGATGGTTGTAAAGAGGCCGAGAAATGGGTGGCTCGAATTCTCAATCCCCCCAAGGTCAAGCCAAAGCCGCCGGGCCCGCCGCGTCCAAAGGCGCGTCCAAAGCCGAAGCGGGTGTTGCAATTGGCTGATTTGCCCGGCCAATGCCGCAATGTGTTAAACGCAAAGTAATGCGCGGTGTCGGTCTATCTGCTGGATTTTTCACCTAGGCCTGAAAAAGCTTATTTTCCATGCAAAGATTTGTTTGACAAAGCTGTAAACTCTGCCACGGTAAGGATGAGTTCAACAATGTGAAAGGAGGTGGTCCAGTGTCTAGAGAGGTATTGGAGAGAGGTGTCGGAACAGTTCAGGAGAGCCGCGTCTGAAGGCAACCCTTGATCGCAGGATCAACTGAATTGGTGGCTGCCTAACCGGCCCACCTCCGTAAGTCTCGAAGGGTCGCTTGTTTCAAGCGGCCCTTTTTGGTCTTAAAAAAGGGATTGCGGTTCACTTCACTTCAAAAGGCAAATCATGCTGCGCGTATCGGATAAAATTATCATCGAGGAATGGGAGCTAAGCGAGCAGTTCATGCGCGCCTCTGGCCCGGGTGGTCAAAACGTGAATAAGGTCAGCTCGGCGGTTGAGTTGCGCTTTGAAGCGTCGCGTTCTCCGGCTCTGAGCGATCCGGTTAAAGCGCGCTTGCAGCGATTGGCTGGGCGGCGCTGGACCAAAGATGGTGCGCTTATCTTGCAATGTGATGAAACACGCCATCAGGCCCGAAATCGAGAAATTGTGCGTAACCGGTTGGTGACTTTGCTGCAGCAAGCTTTGCAGCGCCCCAAGCCGCGCGTGGCCACCAAACCCACTTTGGGCAGTCAACGCCGGCGCTTGGCGGCTAAAAAAATTCGAGGCGCGGTGAAAAGCAATCGTGGGCGGCCATCAAAAGCCGAATTTGACGGGGATTAATTTGTCAGAAACTTCTGGCCAGCCTTGTTCTTTGGCATCCGCTTCACTAGGTAGTTTACTAGAAATAACGGGAACTCAAAATAATGATGGCAATATATGGACCTCTGCGGCTGATCTTGGATATCGCGTTTTTCATCATGATTGTGCATATTATCATGAGCTGGTTGATCAATTTTCAGGTTTTGAATTTGCACCAGCCAATGGTAGCGCAGATTTGGCAGGGGATAAACCGCTTGTTAGAGCCTATTTATCAGCCTTTACGCCGGGTTTTACCCAATACCAACCCGTTGGATCTGGCGCCTTTGGTGGCCTTTGTAATCATCATTTCTTTACGTGATTACATTCTTCCTGAGCTTTTACTGCGCTAATGGCAGCCCTTTAAACCCGCGCTCTGGCAACGCTTGAAACGCGCAGCCCCGCCCCAAATTTCAGGTGATGAATGGCCAGCCCTCAAACGCTTTTAAGCGATGTGTTTGGATTCGATGCGTTTCGCCCCGGGCAGGAAGACGTGGTTGACGCAGTGGTCGAGGGGCATAATGTGTTGGCCATCATGCCCACGGGGGGCGGTAAATCCTTATGTTTTCAAATTCCCGCTTTGCTGCGCGAGGGCGTTACCTTGGTGGTCTCGCCGTTGATCGCTTTAATGCGCGATCAGGTGCGCGGATTGCAGGCGGCCGGCGTGGCTGCGGGCGCGCTAACATCGGGGCACACGCAAGAGGAAACCGATAGCGTATTTCAAGCGTTGGCGGCGGGTCAGCTAAAGCTGCTTTATCTGGCCCCTGAACGTTTGGCTTCCACTTCGATGCAAGCGGCTTTAAAGCGCTATAATATCGCGCTGATCGCGGTAGATGAAGCGCATTGTGTAAGCCAATGGGGGCATGATTTTCGCCCAGATTATTTGCGAATTGGTGAGTTGCGCCGGACGTTGAACGTTCCCGTTGCGGCCTTTACCGCCACCGCGGATCGCGACACGCAGCAGGAGATTATCGAACGATTATTTGCCGGGTCGCAGCCGCAGGTGTTTCTGCGCGGGTTCGATCGGCCGAATATTCATTTGGCCTTTACAGCAAAAGACAGCCCGCGGCGGCAAATTTTAGATTTCGTAGCCCCCCGCAAAGGCCAATCGGGCATCGTCTATTGCGGTACACGGGCCAAAACCCAAGCGTTATCTGCAGCATTAAATGAGGCAGGGCATCGGGCGTGTTACTATCATGGCGGAATGGAGGCAGAAGATCGGCGCATTGTTGAGGGACGCTTTGCAAATGAAGATGGGCTGATCGTGGTGGCGACAGTGGCGTTTGGCATGGGGGTGGATAAACCCGATATCCGCTGGGTGGCGCATGCGGATTTGCCCAAATCAATCGAAAGCTATTATCAAGAAATTGGCCGCGCCGGCCGCGATGGCGGACCGGCCGAAACGCTTACGCTTTATGGCCCTGAAGATATTCGCCTGCGCCGCGCGCAGATAGATGAAGGGCTGGCCCCGGTTGAACGGCGCGCCGCGGATCATGGCCGATTGAACGCGCTATTGGGCCTGGCAGAGGCTTTGATCTGCCGCCGCCAAACATTGTTGGCATATTTTGATGAAACCACGCAGCCGTGCGGCCATTGTGATCTTTGTGATGCACCCCCGGATCGTTTTGAGGCCACTGAAGCGGTGCGCAAAGCGCTATCGGCAATGTTGCGCAGCGATGAGCGCTTCGGGGGAGGCCATGTGATCGATATTTTATTGGGCAATAAGACGGATAAAATATGCGCCCATGGGCATGAATCCCTGAGCACGTTTGGCGTCGGCAAAGAGTTTTCAAAATCCCAATGGCAGGCAATATTTCGCCAGATGATGGGTCATGATTTGATCCGCCCCGATAGCAGCCGCCATGGTGCTTTACGGATGACGGATGCCGCCTTGCCGCTGTTGCGCGGCGAGGCCAGCCTCACCTTGCGTGCAGATACGGTGAAATCGGCGCTGCCCGCACGGCGCGTTAAAGCGTTGGTCAGCGAAGATGATGCGCCTTTGCTCTCGGCCTTAAAGGCCAAACGCCGCGCTTTGGCCGAGGCTGCGCATGTACCTGCCTATATCATTTTCAACGATAAAACGCTGATTGAAATGGCGGAAACCCGGCCAGCTTCGCTGGATGATATGGCGCGGATTAGTGGCATTGGCACCAAAAAGCTGGATCGTTTTGGGCAAGACTTCTTGCAGGTCATTGCGGGAGAGGCGGCGCATATGCACCCGCAGAGGCGTAAATTGGCGGGGCGACAAAATGGCGCTGTATTTGATCGCCTTTTGGCAGTGCAGGCCAATTTGGCGCGTGGCGAAAGTGGGATTGAGAAACCGCTCAGTTGTTCTGCCGCATTATTAGCGAAGGTGGCGAAGCTGCCCGGGTCTAATCCAGAGGCGCTCAAACAGCTCTTGGGAGAAAAGCGTCATCAACGCTTTGGCGAGGCTTTTCTGGAAGTTTTGCAAGAAAGCCCCTAAATAGAGAATAAGAGAAATTGGAGGCCTGCCATGTTGATCGTTGTTTCCCCTGCTAAAAAACTTGATATGACCCCGCGCGAGGATTTGGAGCAGTCGCAGCCGATATTCCCCGAACAAGCGGCAGATTTGGCACAGGTTGCCGGCGCTTTATCGCAAGCTCAATTGCAAAAACTGATGGGAATTAGTGAAAAACTGGCGCTGCTTAATCAAGAGCGCTTTGCCAATTTTGGCCAGCAGGCGCGCAGCGCTGCGGCGTTTGCATTTGCTGGCGACACGTATCAAGGCCTTGAAGCCATGAGCCTTGATGGAGAGGAGCTGCGCTGGGCGCAAGCGCATCTTCGGATCTTATCCGGCCTTTATGGGCTGTTGCGCCCCTTGGATGCGATCGAGCCCTACCGCTTAGAAATGGGCAGCCGTCTGAAAACGCCGCGCGGAAAATCACTATATGAGTATTGGGGCGATCGTATTTCCTTGGCGCTGAACGCGCAGGCTGAAAAAACCAACGCCTCAGTTTTGGTGAATTGCGCCTCGCAAGAATATTTTAATGCTGTGGATCAGACAGCGCTGAATTTGGATGTTGTGACGCCAGTATTTATGGAATCTACGGATAAGGGGCCCAAAATCGTAAGCTTTTATGCCAAAAAAGCCCGTGGTGCGATGGCGCGGTTCATTATCACCCGCCGCCTGAGCACGCCGGAAAGCCTGCGCGATTTCGATCTGGGCGGCTATGCCTATCAAACGCAGCTTTCCACCCCAGAAAAACCCGTTTTTCTGCGCGGCTAAACGCACAAAGATCGGCAAGGTGACAAGCGCAGCCTAGCCGCGTATAACCGCGCGAATCGACCCTATCGCGAAGGAAAAGCACCATGGTTCTGCAGGTTTTTGGCCATAAATCGCCCGACACTGATAGCACGGGATCGCCGATCATATGGGCTTGGTATCTCAGCGAGATTCAGGGTATTCCTGCGCAAGCAAACCTGTTGGGAGAGCCCAATAATGAGGCGCTGTTTATGCTTCAGCATTGGCAGCTTGATAAACCTGAAATTATTTCAGAGGTTGCACCCGGGGCGCCTGTGGTGATCGTTGATACCAATAACCCTGCAGAATTGCCCGATGTAATCAATCAAGCCGATATTCGCGCTGTGATTGACCATCATAAACTGGTGGGTGGCCTTGAAACCAAAGCGCCGATCGATATTACCATTCGCCCCTTGGCCTGCACAGCTACGATTATGCATGATTTGATGGGCGCCGATGCTGCAAAAATGCCGCGTGCTGTTAAAGGCGCGATGCTGTCGTGCATTCTTTCTGATACTTTGGCGTTTCGCAGCCCGACAACCACCGATCATGATCGGGCCTTAGCCGAAGCTTTGGCCGAGGAGCTTTCTGTCAATCTAAGCGAATATTCTGCGCAAATGTTTGCCGCAAAATCGGATGTGTCGGCTTTTTCAGATGTTGAATTGCTGCGCATGGATAGCAAATCCTTCCCGGTGGGCGATCAGACCTTGCGCGTCTCGGTTTTGGAAACCACCGCACCACATGTGGTGCTGGCGCGCAAAGCGGCCTTGATGGCGGCGATGGGCCCGGTGGCGCTAGAAGATAATGTGGATCAGGTGTTGTTGTTTGTTGTCGATATCTTGGCCGAAGAGGCCACGCTTTTGGTGCCAAATGAGGCCGTTAAATCCATTGCGGAAAAGTCTTTTGACGTTTGCGTCGATGGGGATAGCGTGGTGTTGCCCGGTGTGATGAGCCGCAAAAAGCAGATCGTTCCTCAATTAACCTTATAAGATTGTATCTGGCGTCTTTACGCCCCGCTTAAAATGAAAGGGCGCAAAATGTCTCAGATCGTTCAAAATCTCAGCGATATTTCTGATCAATATGAAGCGTTATTTGTCGATCTTTGGGGCTGCGTTCATAATGGGGTTGAAGCTTATCCTGCAGCCAATGAGGCGCTGATCGCCTATCGGAAACGCGGCGGAAAGGTTGTTTTGGTTACCAATTCACCGCGCCCGCGCAGCTCGGTGGCAGAGCAAATCAAAGAATTTGGCGTGTCAGACCACGCGTGGGATAGCATCGCCACCTCTGGTGATAGTGCCCGCGCCGCGATGTTTCAGGGCGTGGTGGGCGAGGCGGTTTATTTTATTGGCGAGCCGCGTGATAAAGGTTTTTTTGAGCCGCTTAAACTGCTTGAACACCCGGTGCAGATCACCTGTGTCGCGCTAGATCAGGCCAGTGGCATCGTTTGTACAGGGCCCTTTGATTCGAACGCGGATCCGGAGGTGATGTTGCCGCAGCTTGAGATCGCGCGTGCCAAAGGCTTAAAGTTTTTGTGCGCCAATCCGGATATTGTGGTGGATCGCGGCGCGCATCGCGAATGGTGTGCGGGCGCATTGGCGCAGCTTTATACGCAAATTGGGGGGGAAAGCCTGTATTTTGGCAAACCATTTGCGCCGATTTACGATTTGGCGTTTCGTCGCTTAAAGGCGTTGGCGCCCGATATTTCCCCCGCCTCTGTGTTGGCGATTGGCGATGGCGTGCAAACCGATGTCAAAGGCGCTTCGGATGCAGGGTTGGATGCGCTGTTTATCGCAGGCGGGCTTGCGGCGCGCGAAACAAAAACCAAGCGTGATCCTGACCCAACCGCCCTTGCCCAGTTCTTACACGCCGAAAGTCAAAGCGCAAAATACACGATAGGATTTTTGCGTTGATATAAAGGGTTGCATATCCACCCTATTGAGTAATAAAGTTACTTAATTGCTGAATTTTTCAGTCTAATATTACCTTGTAATTATGAGGCGGCGGATGTTGGATAACTTTCCCAGGGGTACGATTTGTATCGAAGATATCGAAATGGGCATGTCGCGCCACCTGCATAAGGTGATAGGCGATGAAGATATCGCCTTATTTGCCCAAGTCTCGACGGATCATAACCCTGTTCATTTGGATGAAAGCTATGCACGGGATACAATTTTTCAGGGTCGCATTGCGCATGGGATGCTGACCGCGGGCTTGATTTCGGCGGTAATTGGCGAACAACTGCCCGGTCATGGCAGCGTTTATTTGGGTCAAAGCCTGAAATTTTTGGCACCCGTACGGCCGGGAGATTTGGTTTATGCTGAAGTGATTGTATCAGACATTGATCTTCCAAGGCGCCGCGTGATTCTTGATTGCCAATGTAAAGTAGATGGCAGGCGGGTCTTGGTGGGCGAGGCAACAGTGCTTGCGCCAAGCCGTAAGTTTGACTAGCGCGCGCAGTGGCTTGCTTCTGATCGTTTTGAACGCTACCTGACGGGTATGAAGATTATTCGCGATTATATTTATGTTGACCCTGAAGACAGAGGCGCCAGCGTGGCGGTTGGTAATTTTGATGGGGTGCATTTGGGCCATCAATCGGTGATTGATTTGGCCCGTCAGACTGCTGAAACCATATCAGCGCCTTTGGGTATTTTAACCTTTGAGCCGCATCCACGCAGCTATTTTGCGCCCCAAAGCCCCGCTTTCCGGCTGATGAGCTCGGAGGCGCGCGCCACCCGCCTGGCAAAGCTTGACGTTGACTTGCTCTATGAGCTGAATTTTAACACCAGCCTCTCTTCGCTGACGCCGCGCGAATTTGCACAAAACGTGATTGCGGATGGTCTTGGGTTGAGCCATTTGGTAGTGGGAGCGGATTTTTGTTTTGGAAAAGGTCGCGCGGGAACGGTTGAAGACTTGCAACATTTTGGTGCGGAAATGGGCTTTGGGGTCACCGTTGCGCCATTGATTGAAGCTGGCGAAGGACAAGTGTCTTCAACCTCGATCCGCAGCGCCTTGGCCGAGGGGCGGCCGCGCGATGCCGCAACCCAGCTGGGCCATTGGCACCGGATTGAAGGGATTGTGATTGGCGGCGAACAGCGTGGGCGTGAACTTGGTTATCCAACGGCAAATATGTCACTTGAGGGTCTGCATCTGCCAAAACTTGGCGTTTATGCGGTTTTGGTTGATGTTCTGGATGGGCCTTTTCAAGGCAGCTATCACGGGGCAGCCTCGCTGGGTGTACGGCCGATGTTTGGCGAAAACACCCCCAATTTAGAAACATTTATATTCGATTTTTCTGGCGATCTTTACGGCTCGAACCTTTCTGTGGCCTTGGTTGATTTCTTGCGCCCCGAATTGAAGTTTGACGGGCTGGAGGCGTTGATCGAACAAATGCAGCGCGATTGTGATCAGGCGCGAAAAACCCTGGCCGCATTATGAGCGCAGAGGAAGGCATCAAGCGCAGCGGTCTTGCCCCCAAGTTTTGGGAAGAAAAACCGCTGTCCAAATTATCTAAGGCAGAATGGGAGGCGCTTTGCGATGGATGCGGAAAATGCTGCTTAAATAAATTAGAAGATGAAGACACCGGTGAGGTTGCGCTTACGCGGGTGGCCTGCCGTTTGCTGGATGATGACAGCTGTGGCTGCGGACAATATAAAATTCGCCATCAATTTGTGCCCGAATGCATCGTCTTGCGCCCTGATAACTTGGCCGCTCATGCCTATTGGTTACCGCGCAGCTGTGCCTATCTGTTATTATGGCAGGGCAAACCCTTATATGATTGGCATCCTTTGATTTCCGGAGATCCCGAGACGGTGCATGCGGCCGGTGTTTCGGTGCGTGGAAAAACCCTTCCTGAATTTGAAGTGGATGAAGAGTATTGGGAAGATCATTTGTTTGAGGAGCGCGCGTGAATGTTTTTTGGCTCAGATAATCAAGGGCCAGTGCCCGAGGCCGTTTTAGAGGCATTGCGCGTGGCAAATCAAGGCTATGCCGCCTCTTACGGCGCTGATGCGATCACTCTGGATGTTGTCTCGAGAATTCAAACTCTGTTTGAGGCCCCGAATGCGGCGGTATATTTGGCCGCCACTGGCACCGCGGCCAATACATTGGCCCTGGCCTGCTTATGCCCACCCTGGGCAACAATTTATTGCAGCCCCGTTGCGCATATCCAAGAAGATGAATGCAATGCGCCCGAGTTTTTTACCGGTGGGGCGAAATTAAACCTCGTCGGCAGCGATGATAAGCTGACGCCTGCTGCGCTTGAACAGGCTATTTTGGGAACGGCGCAAGGGGATGTCCACGGTCCGCAGCGCGGGCCCGTTTCGTTGACCCAAATCACCGAAAAAGGCAGAATTTATACGCTTTCAGAGCTTTCAGAGCTGTGCGCTGTGGCCAAAGCTTACGATCTTCCGGTTCATATGGATGGGGCCCGGTTTGCCAATGCGATTGCCGCCTTGGGGTGCAGCGCGGCTGAAATGACGTGGCGATGCGGGATTGATGCCTTGACGTTTGGTGGAACGAAAAACGGCTTGATGGGTGTAGAGGCGGTGATCTTTTTTGATCCTAAATACGCTTGGGAATTTGAGTTGCGGCGCAAACGCGGCGCGCATTTATTTTCAAAAAACCGCTTTCTTGCCGCGCAAATGCAGGCCTATCTTGAGCATGATCTTTGGCGCGACCTGGCGCAAAAAGCAAATGATAACAGCGCCTACCTGGCGCAGGGCCTGCGCAAATTAGACGCGGTTCGGTTTCAGTATGAACCCGCCGCCAATATGATTTTCGCCTATATGCCGCGGGCTTTGGTGCACCGCGCGCGTCAGGGCGGCGCAGTTTTTTCGGTATGGTCGGGTGATATTGCGCATGGCCCTGCAGAGGAAGAGCTGGTTACCCGCCTGGTCTGTGACTGGTCGCTTGAAACATCTCAAATTGACCAGTTTCTGGGGTTGATTGCACCAATCTGAGCCCGATGCAGTTTGCGCATCAGGCCGCCGTGTCAAAAGTCCAAATTGGCAACGCTTAACGCGTTGGTTTGGATAAAATCGCGGCGGGGCTCGACAACATCGCCCATCAGCTTGGTGAACAGATCATCCGCCTCGGCTGCATCTTCAACTTTCACCTGCAATAAGGTGCGCGCATCCGGATCGAGCGTGGTTTCCCAAAGCTGGTCGGGGTTCATTTCACCCAGACCTTTATAGCGCTGCAGGGATAAGCCCTTTTCACCCTCTTTCAAAACCGAGTCGAGCAGATCGAGCGGCCCGAAAATCACTTGGCTGCGATCTTTGCGGATCAATGTCGCGGCGCTGCCATAAATTTCTTGCAGGCTTTCGGTAAAGCTGCCGGTTTTGCGCGCTTCACCCGATCGCAACATGGGCCCATCAAGGCGGCGCACTTCTTCAACGCCGCGCAAAATCCGCGCCAAACGGATGCCATGATCTTGGGTAATGCGCCCGTTCCAACCGCGTTCATATTCTGCTGCGATTAAATCGAGACGGGCAGCAATCTTATCCGCTGTGCCTTGCAGATCCGCGTCAACTCGGCCCGGAACGAAGGCGCCGGCAATCGCGGCTTGTTCCAAAATATGCTGGGGATAGTGGTTTGGAAAGGCGTCCAGAACGCGCTTGAGCTGGCGGGCTTCATCGACCACGCGGGCCAGATCTTGGCCGGCCAACTCCGCGCCATCTTCCAAACGTAAAAGGGCCCCATCGATACCCTGCTGGATCAGATAATCATCCATTTCAGCCTGATCTTTTAGATAGACTTCGGATTTGCCGCGGCTCACTTTGTACAGCGGCGGTTGCGCGATATACAGGAACCCGTTTTCCACCAATTCGCGCATCTGACGGTAGAAAAACGTCAGCAGCAAGGTTCGGATATGCGCGCCATCAACATCGGCATCGGTCATGATAACGATTTTATGATAACGCAGCTTTGAAAGATCAAACTCATCCCGCCCGATACCGGTGCCCAGCGCCATCACAAGATTGCCAATCTCTTGGCTGTTGAGCATGCGGTCAAACCGCGCCCGCTCAACGTTTAGAATTTTCCCTTTAAGTGGCAAAATGGCTTGCGTGCGCCGGTCGCGGCCCGTTTGCGCAGAGCCACCGGCGCTGTCACCCTCGACCAGGAACACTTCGGTTTTTGATGGATCTTTTTCGGAACAATCTTTTAATTTTCCAGCCAGATAATTCACATCAAGCGCGGTTTTGCGGCGGGTCAGTTCGCGGGCTTTACGCGCTGCCTCGCGGGCCAACGCGGCCTCGATTATCTTGCTGACGATTATTTTTGCAATCGCGGGGTTTTCTTCGAACCATTCGCCCAGTTTTTCATTCATCAGCCCTTCAACAGCGGGGCGCACTTCTGAGCTGACCAGCTTATCTTTGGTTTGGCTAGAAAACTTTGGATCGGGCACCTTGACCGATAACACACATGTTAAGCCTTCGCGGGCATCATCGCCGGTGAAATTCACCTTCTCTTTTTTTGCGATACCGCTGGATTGGGCATAAGAATTGATGGTGCGGGTCAACGCGCCGCGAAACCCTGCCAAATGGGAACCACCATCGCGCTGGGGAATGTTATTTGTGAAAGGCAGAACCGTTTCATGATAGCTGTCATTCCACCACATCGACACTTCAATGCCGATCTCATCCCGCTCGCCTGTAATAAAGATCGGCTCGGGCATGATCGCGTTCTTGGAGCGGTCAAGATATTTAACGAATTCTTTTACACCGCCCTCATAAAAGAGTTCGCTGTGCAACGGCTCAGCTGGGCGCTCATCTTCAAGGATAATCCGCACGCCCGAGTTTAAAAAGGCCAATTCCCGCAGCCGCTTTTCTAGCGTATCAAAAGAATATTCAAGGTTTGAAAAAGTGTCTGTTGAGGCCAAAAACCGCACTTCTGTGCCGTTGCGGCCATTCGCATCCCCAACGATTTTCAAATGCTCAACCGTATCGCCATGTTCAAAGCGTGCCACATGCTCTTTGCCGTTGCGCCAAATCCGCAGCTCCAACCAGACCGATAGCGCATTTACCACCGAGACGCCCACGCCGTGTAAACCACCCGATACTTTATAAGAATTGCTATCAAATTTCCCGCCAGCATGCAGCTGAGTCATAATGACCTCGGCGGCGGAAACGCCCTCTTCCTCATGGATATCCACGGGTATCCCGCGCCCATTATCAGACACAGATACGCTGTTATCGGCATGAATTTTCACATGCACATGGTCGGCATGTTTGGCCAAAGCTTCATCGATGCCGTTATCCACAACCTCATAGACCATATGATGAAGCCCGCTGCCATCATCGGTATCGCCAATATACATGCCAGGGCGTTTGCGAACTGCCTCTAAGCCTTTGAGAACCTTGATAGAATCAGCGCCGTATTCATTGGCGGCTTGATCAGTGTTGGACATTGCTGTCATCCCTTAAATTTCACAGACAATATACGAGGTCTGGTAGAGAATGTCACGCCTATAGACTATATTTTGTGGCCTAAGTGAAGGGAATCACCGTTCCTACCAGGATAAGCAAGCCACCGGAAATTTGCGTGATCCGCTGTCGCGATTGTGGCGATGTGAAAAACTGCCGGCTGCGGTTTACCAGCAGGGCAACGCAGAGATTTCCCGTGAAGGGAATGCTAGCAGACAGCAGAGCGATCAGCGCCATATCCAGCGCCGTGAGGGTGTTAAAATCGAAAAACCCCGGCAGAATAGCGATGTAGAATAACATCGCTTTCGGGTTACCAATGATCACGGCTGCACCGGCGATAAAGCCGGCCCAGGCGCCGGGTTTTATCAGGCGCGATTCCTGCGCAATCGCCTGATCTGTCCTGCGCAGCAAGGCCAGCCCCATCCCCCAAAAAACCACCACAGCCACGGCTTTGAGAAGGATCAAAATCATCGAAAATTGTGTCACCAGCCAGCTGAGGCCCAAAATTGCTAGGGTTGGCCATAGCAAATCCCCCACCATCACGCCAAATGCCAAAGGCACAGCCGCCGCCAAACCGCCGCCCAGCGTGCGGGCAATCAGAGCCACCCAAACTGGGCCTGGGGTAAGGAACAGCACCAAAAGCCCTCCCGTATAGAGCAGCAAGTCAATTGCATTCACAGACATAGGCTGGCCTTTCTTTGATGCCCTGCACTTTTAGCCGAGTTTTATAAATGAGCCTGAACCGCTATCGCCAAGCTCTAACATCAACGCTGCCGCGCCTAGATCTTCAAACAATTCGGGCCCTGTACCGGTCATCCAAGCTTGTGCTTTTAGGGTGTTAATTTCGGTATAAAGCGCAGCTCGGCGCTGGGCGTCAAGATGCGCGGCCACCTCATCCAATAATAAGATTGGCGGGGCGCCGATTTGGTCTGTCAATGCGCGCGCATTGGCTAAAATAATTGAAATTAAAAGCGCTTTTTGTTCTCCGGTTGAGCATTCTTTGGCAGGCATGCCTTTGCTGAGATAAAGCGCGGATAGATCCGTGCGATGCGGACCCAGCAAGCTGCGCCCGGCGGCCAGGTCGCGCGCTCGCGCGCTGGCGAATGCGGCAGATAGATCTTCAACCGTATCTGGAAGCGGGCCGTTCTCGGATTGCAGCAATGTTAATTCTGCTTTTGGAAACTGGGTGCTCGCCGCGATTTGCGCGTTATGAATATACGCAAGCGCCGCTTGGCGCGCCTGCATAATGGCCACCCCCGAAAGGGCCATTTGATGTTCGAGCGCCCGATACCAATGATCATCAGTCACTTGGTCTTTTAACAAACGGTTTCTTTCACGCATGGCTTTTTCATAGCTCAGGCTGTGCTCGGCATGGCTTGGAAAAAAACTCAGCGCAATGCGATCCCAAAAGCGCCGCCGCCCTTCTGCCCCCTCGATCCACAACCTATCCATCGCCGGGACCAGCCAGAGCACGCGTGTTATGCCGCCCAGCGCAGTTTGCGAAGCGGTTTTCCCGTCAATCTTGGTGCTGCGCGCCGCGCCGTTTCGCGAACTTAGCTCGATCTCATGTTGACGCCCCTGCGCGGTCAGCGTGCCGCGCAGCTTCCATCCGATATGTTCAGGGCGTCGCGCCATATCTTCGGCGCTGGCGCGTCGCAATCCGCGCCCCGGCGAAAACAGCGATACAGCTTCCAAAATATTTGTTTTGCCAGATCCATTGGCGCCAAACAGGGCGACCGGCCGCTCATCACATTCCAATTCTAACGATTTATGCGATCGAAAATGCGACAGATGGAGACTGGTTAGATACAGCATTGCCCGCGCATGATTTCAATGGCGATGTTGTGCGTTGCCGCGGGGCATGGGCAGATGCGGATCATCTTGGCCTTACACGCGCATGGGCATAACAACATAGACCGCGCTGGCATCATCGCCCTCGCGCATCAGCGTTGGATCTCCAGAGGAATTAAACATGAAAACTGCGTTCTCACGATCAACTTGACTGGCGATTTCGAGCAGGTATTTGGCGTTAAAGCCAATTTCAAGCATCTCATCCGAATAGGCCACTGCAAGCTCTTCTTCGGCAGCGCCGCTATCGGGCGCGTTCACCGAGAGCACCAAGCGATCTTCATCCAGCGATAGTTTAACGGCGCGCGAGCGTTCAGAAGACACGGTTGCCACCCGATCCACCGCCTTTGCGAATTCAGAAGCATCCACTTCAAGCCGCCGCGTGTTATTTTGCGGAATAACCCGCGTGTAATCTGGAAATGTTCCGTCAATTACCTTTGATGTCATGGTGATTTCGGGTGTGGCAAAGCGGATTTTGGTTTCTGAAACAGAGACCGCGATTTGCATATCATCATCGTCAAGCAATTTGCGCAACTCACCCACGGTTTTGCGCGGCACAATCACGCCGGGAAGATCGCTTGCGCCCTCTGGCAATGCCGCATCAATGCGCGCCAGGCGGTGCCCATCGGTTGCCACGCAGCGCAGCGTTTGCCCGCCCTCGCCATCGGCCACATGTAAGTACACGCCATTAAGGTAATATCTTGTTTCTTCTGTAGAAATGGCAAATTTAGATTTATCAAACAAACGGCGCAGCATCGCGGCCGGGGCTGAAAAATTCGCCGTATATTCCGAACTTGCCATGATTGGAAAATCTTCTTTGGGCAATGTGGCCAAGGAAAAGTTTGACCGGCCAGCCTCTACGTATAAACGCCCCTTTGTGGCATCATCCGCCAGCGTGACCAACGCGCCATCTGGAAGTTTGCGCACGATCTCGTGCAGAGTCACCGCAGAGACGGTTGTGGCGCCCGGGCGCTCGACCTGCGCAGGGGTCTTGTCGATCACCTCAATATCCAAATCGGTTGCTCGGAAATGGACGGTGCTTTCATCGCATTCGATCAACACATTTGCCAAAATAGGAATGGTGTTGCGGCGTTCAACAACCGACTGAGCTTGCGACAGCGCTCTGAGCAATATACTGCGTTCAATGCTCAATTTCATATCAATTGCTCCTGTTTTTTTCGAACCGTTCAGCTGCCTAAGGCAGGGCCGTGCCCAATGAATAATTACTTATTGATGCTAAAGCTAAACCCGTCAAGTGCAACCCTTTGATCTTTGCCACGGCCAAGCGATAAACAGAGGTAAGCGCCTGTGATGGTTTAGGCTTCTAAAGTTCTGCGCAGCATTTCAAGATCTTCTGCCACTTGCCCATCCTGTATCTTGAGCTCTTCGATGCGCTTTACGCCATGCATAACGGTTGTGTGGTCGCGGCCCCCAAATCGGCGGCCGATCTCGGGAAGGCTGCGACTGGTCATTTGTTTGGCCAAATACATCGCCACCTGGCGCGGGCGGGCATAGGTGCGCACGCGTTTGGGACCAATGATATCTGACAGACGAATGTTATAATGCTCAGAGACTTTGCGTTGGATTTCTTCCACTGTGATCTTGCGCTCGGAGGCGCGCAATACATCTGCCAAGCAATCTTGAGTCAGATCCAGATTGATCGGCCGTCCAACCAAAGAGGCAAAAGCAAATAACCGGGTAAGTGCGCCTTCTAAGACGCGTACATTTGTTGATATCCGCAACGCTAGAAACTCTAATACGTTGGGCTCAATCACCAGATCAGGATATTGACTTTGATGCCGCTCTACCTTCGACTGAAGGATCCCCAAACGCAATTCATAATCGGTTGGGTGCAAATCCACCACCAAGCCGCATTGCATCCTGCTTTTGATACGATCTTCCAGATCTTTAATTTCACCCGGCGCACGATCTGCCGAAATGATAATTTGCTTATTTTGATCGACCAAAGCGTTAAACGTGTGAAAAAATTCTTCTTGGGTGCTGTCTTTTCCGGCTATGAATTGTACATCATCCACCATCAATACATCCACCGACCGGAACAATTGTTTGAAATCCATCATTTTGCGTTCGCGCAGCGCTTGCACGAACCGATACATAAATTGTTCTGCCGAAAGATATAGAACGTTTAGATCTGGCCGCCGGGCTTGCAATTCCCAGGCCGTGGCATGCATCAGATGCGTTTTACCTAAGCCCACACCTCCATATAAAAACAGCGGGTTAAACGTGACCTCTCCACCTTCGGACACGCGCTTTGACGCCGCATATGCCAGCTCATTTGGTTTTCCAACGATAAAAGTGTCGAAGGTGAAGCGCGCATCAATTGGCGCGCTTGTAAACTCTGACGAGAAACCACCATTCTTTGCAGCGCTGGATTTTGGCGTGTCTTGGCGTGCCGGCGCTTCCAGCGGCTTTTTGATATCGGTTTGACGCGCAGCAACTTGAAACCGAATGCGGCGGATCTGCGCCTGCGCTTCGCTGAGCTTATGTAGAATCACATCCCCAAAATTTTGCTCTACATAATTTCCCAAAAACGTTGTGGGCACATCGAACACCGCAACATCATCTTCCACATGCGAAAAATTCAGCGGGTCAATCCAGGTTCGATAGTTATTATTGCCAATTGTCAGTTTGATTGAGGATTGTAAGTCGCGCCATTTTTCTGGAGTCATTTAAATTGCTTCCCACATTCCCAAGCGCCGCTTTCCACCAGCTAAACCGTGGACCTACGACGAAAATTCACCACATCCGCCTTTTCACAGACAGAATATTGCGAAGTCACTTCGCCATTTTTTGAGGCAGAGCTACGCTGCCACATTTTGGTGGTGTGCTGTTCACACAGCATATCACCCCAGCATGAAACCAAATGGTTCCACTAACATAATTGCTTTGCTGCGGTTGTTCAGTCCCCCCCCGGGGTCTCACGACTCGCCTGTAGACTTTAGCAACAGACTTACGGGGGCGGCAACAGAACTTCGGACTTGACTCAGAGATTTGTCAAAAGAATCTCTTGAAGCGATTTATGCAAAAAAAATGCACCGCAAAAAGCAGTGCATTAGACATGTTCGCCGATTAATAATTAAGCGTAGGAGGCTTAAGCAATCGCTTTCAAGCGTGCCGTTAGGCGCGACATTTTTCTAGCGATCGTGTTCTTGTGGTAGATGCCCTTTGTCACGCCGCGCATCATTTCTGGCTGGGCTGCACGAAGCGCTTCTGAGGCTGCATCTTTATCACCGCTTTCGAGCGCTTCTTCCACACGGCGCACGAATGTGCGGATGCGTGAGCGGCGGGCTTTGTTAACAGCAGCGCGGCGCTCATTCTGCCGGGCGCGTTTTTTTGACTGAGGCGTATTGGCCATAAATAAATTTCCCATGTTTTGGGTTTCTAAGTATCAGGCGGCGTCTTTAGGCTGCCTTCTGCGGTGAGTCAACAGGGCAATGGCATCTCGGGCGATAAAAAACCGTTAAATCCCTTATTTGTCGCGAAATTGTGGTTCGCGTTTTTCTAGAAATGCCGCCATCCCTTCTTTTTGATCTTCGGTGGCAAATAAGGCATGGAAAACGCGCCGTTCGAAGAGTAGCCCCTCGTTAAGCGTTGTCTCGTATGACCGATTGATCATTTCTTTCACAGCCACTGTTGTTATTTGGGATTTTTCCGCGATTTTCGCAGCTGCGGCCATCGCTTCAGAAAGCAGTTTCTTTGCGGGAACGACGCGGCTGACCAGCCCGCATCTTTCGGCTTCTTCGGCTTCCATAAACCGGCCCGTCAGGCACATATCCATAGCTTTTGATTTCCCGATCGAGCGGGTCATTCGTTGTGTGCCGCCAATCCCAGGAGATACGCCTAGGTTGATTTCGGGCTGACCAAATTTCGCAGTGTCCGAACAAATGATGAAATCACACATCATTGCCAATTCACAGCCGCCGCCCAACGCATAGCCTGATACGGCGGCGATGATTGGTTTGCGCGTCGCGGTGATTTTATGCGCCTCTGATGCGAAGAGATCTTCGGTGAACACATCGACAAAGCTTTTCTGGCTCATCATTTTTATATCTGCGCCAGCGGCGAATGCTTTTTCAGATCCAGTCAAAACGATGCAGCGAACTTTATCGCTGGTTTGTGCCTCGCCAAGCGCCTCAGCCAATTCTTGCATCAATTGATTGTTCAGCGCATTCAGCGCATCCGGACGGTTTAACTTTATCAGGGCAACGTGATCTTCAACGGTTACAATGATCGTTTCATAGGCCATGCGCCAGGCTTTCGGTTGTTTCCACAGATGACTTGCATAGCATGGGTAAGAAAACCATGTCCAGAATGCGTTCTTTCTAGGTTTGACAGGAAGGGCAGTAAAAACTTGAGCGCCCTGATTGTTGAATTCTTCGAATTAAGCTTTTGCAACCCGATGCATTGCACGGTGCGCCTTCGCGCCCATAAACGTCAAATTGGTGTTGGAAATAGCCCAATTCACCATCAGCCTGACGAAAATCGCGCAAAGACGACCCACCGGCTGCAATGGCTTCATTCAAGACATCGCGAATAATTGGAACCAGCGATTTTATCCGCTTTGGGGCCAATCGAAACCCCGCACGATGCGGGGCAATACCCGCACGAAAGAGCGCTTCGCATACATAAATATTGCCCAAACCCGCGACCAGGCGTTGATCTAGCATTAAGGATTTGATCGGGGCGCGCCGCGTTTTTACGTGATTGAAGAAATAGGGTTCATCAAAAGTATTTCCCAAAGGTTCGGGGCCTATATCGCGCAACAATCGATGGCTTTCGCCAGCCGCAGTTTGCATCAAATCCATAGCCCCAAAGCGCCGCGGATCGTTGAAGGTGACGCGGGTGCCTTTTTCCATGTGAAAGATCACATGATCATGTTTGCCAATGGCCGCGTGGTTTTGCACAAATCGCCCCAACGGGTCACCTGAAACCAATATGCGCCCCGACATGCCCAGATGCATCAAAAGGGTTTCTCCGCTAGATAAATCCGCCAGAATATATTTTGAGCGCCGGCGCAATTGTTGAATTCTTTGCCCTGTGAGCCTTTTTGCCATTTGTGTTGGAAAGGGCCAGCGCAAATCGGGCCGGTTTACCTGGGCTAATTTTATCACATCGCCCTCCATCGCGGGCGCCAATCCGCGCATGACGGTTTCAACTTCAGGCAGTTCGGGCATGGTATTGCTTTTCTGTTGCGCCCCTTTTGGGGCAGTTACGAATCTGCACGCGGCGCTGATCGCCCTGCGCATAGGCTCTATTGTAAAAACGCGATGGTCAAAGACGCAAGTGCCGCATTGTATTCAAGCTGTTCCGCTATATAACACAACTTATTAAGGTAAAGGCAGTTGCGATGAATGATCAGGGCGAAACCACAACCCATTTCGGATTTGAAACCGTATCTGAGGCGGATAAAGCCGATCTTGTGCAGGGTGTTTTTGGCAGCGTTGCCTCGAAATATGATATTATGAATGATGTGATGTCGGGGGGCGTACATCGTCTTTGGAAAGATGCGATGATGGATTGGTTGGCGCCGCGCGCAGGCCAACGTCTGCTGGATGTGGCGGGCGGTACGGGCGATATTTCTTTCCGCTTCTTGAAAAGAGCCGGGCGCGCCCATGCCACGGTTTTAGATTTAACCGAACCGATGTTGATTGAAGGGCGGAAACGCGCAGAAGCCGCGCAAATGCACGACCAGCTGGATTGGGTGGTTGGGGATGCTATGCATCTGCCATTTGAAGATAACTGTTTTGATGTGTATACGATCAGCTTTGGAATTCGCAACGTTACACGCCCGCAAGAGGCTTTAAATGAGGCGTTTCGCGTGCTGAAACCGGGCGGGCGTTTGGTGGTGCTTGAGTTTTCACATATTCCCAATACCACGCTGCAATGGGCGTATGATCGCTATTCATTCAATGTCATTCCAGTGATGGGTCAGATTATCGCGAATGACCGCGACAGCTATCAATATCTTGTCGAGTCGATTCGGCAATTTCCCGATCAAGACACGTTTCTATCGATGCTGCGCAAAGCGGGGTTCGAAAATGCCAAATATCGCAATCTGAGCATGGGAATTGCGTGTTTGCATTCGGGTTGGAAAATCTAGATGCGGGGCCCGCATAATATATGGCGTCTGGTGCGCACGGGCGCCACGCTTGAGCGTACGGGCGCCATGCGCGCAGTGTTAGACGCGATGGAGGCTCCGCGCGCGCTGCGCGTGACCGCGCGCATTTTGGGTTGGCCCTTCGCCTGGTTGGGGTTGAAGGGGGATGCAACCATGCCGCCTGCCCCGCGCGCCCTGTCTGCTTTGGGGCCGGCCTATATTAAATTTGGTCAGATATTATCCACCCGGCCAGATTTAGTGGGCCATGATTTGGCGCAACAATTGCGCGTTTTGCAGGATAAGCTGCCGCCATTTTCGATCGCAGAGGCCAAAGCCAGCTTTGCAGAGGAAATCGGCATAGATCCCGATCAGGTGTTTTCGGAATTCAGCGAGGCTGTGGCCGCGGCCTCTATCGCGCAGGTTCATAAAGCCCGTTTGCTTGAAACCGGTGCGTATGTTGCGGTGAAAGTCCTGCGTCCCAAAATCGAAAAAGCCTTCCGCAAAGATATTGATGCGTTTTATTTGGCGGCCCGTATGGTGCAGCTTTTGTCACCCGCATCGCGCCGCTTGCGCCCTGTGGATGTGATTTCACATTTTGAAGGCGTTGTGATGGGCGAATTGGATCTACGCCTCGAAAGTTCGGCGGCCTCAGAATTTGCCGCCAATACGCAGGGTGTTGATGCAGGGTTTCAATTGCCTGCGGTGAAGTGGCCTCTATCGGGGCGCCGGGTGATGACGCTGGATTGGGCTGAAGGGGCACCGCTGGGCGATAATGAGGCCCTGCTGGCCGCGGGGCATGATTTGGCCCAGTTGGGGGATCGGGTTCTAAAATTATTTCTCAGCCATGCGCTGCGCGATGGGTATTTTCACGGGGATATGCATCAGGGTAATTTAAAAGTGGCCGCAAATGGCGATATTATCGCGTATGATTTCGGAATTATGGGGCATATTGATGAATATACGCGCCGGGTCTATGCCGAAATCTTATATGGGTTTATCCGCCGCGATTACAAACGCGTTGCAGAGGTACATTTTGAAGCGGGCTATGTGCCCGCAGATCGGGATGTCGATGAATTTGCGCGGGCATTACGCGCCGTCGGCGAGCCTATTTTTGGCATGGATGCAACGCAAATATCGATGGGCCGCCTGCTGAGTTATTTATTTGAAGTAACACAAAAATTTGGCATGGAAACCCGAACCGAGCTGATCTTATTGCAGCGAACCATGGTGGTGGTTGAGGGGGTTGCACGCTCTTTGAACCCGCAAATCAATATTTGGCAAGTCGCGCGGCCAGTGGTTGAGGATTACATTCGCAAACGTATCGGGCCGCTGGCGTTATTGCGTGATTTGTCCAAAGCAGCGGGCGTTTTGGCGCGCTTTGGCCCCCGCCTGCCGGGTTTGGTTGAGGCGGCGTTGATCCAGCAATCTGCACCCGCGCAGGAGGCCGCGCCACACTCAACCTTATTGCGGGTGGCGTTGTTTTCTGGAGCGGTGGCTTTGGGCGGTGCCTTGGTTTATTGTTTGCCGCTTATGCTTTAACCTTCAATGCCGTGACTTCTTGATCAAACGCATCTGAATAATCTGAATTGCCTTGCTGTTTTTGCCAGAGGCAATAGGCGGCAATGCGCCAGCTGTAATGCGGGTATAATCGTTCAAAACGCGCAAAGTCGAAACGGGGATATTGCGCTTGATACGCGTTTAAAACCTGCTTTTGCTGTTTTGCGTTTAGTATTTTGCCACGATAAAGGCGTTGCATTGCGGGGGATAAGAAATGGCTTAGATCTTCCATTGGATCACCCAAAGCAGGGCTTTGCCAATCAATCATCAGGGCCGTTTGGCCTGATATCACGATATTATTTGCCACTGGATCTGCATGAATGAGGCTTATTTTTGTTGGTTTTTCTACAGGGATGGTCGGCCTTAGGCGCTCTAAGAGCCCGCGCTCTGGCCCCTCGCATCGTTGCAAAATTTGTATAGTATGGGCGTTTAATTCACTAGATCCACAGGGCGCGTGTCTTATGGCTTTTGAATCGGCCGGAACCGTGGGCCGGCTATGGATGCGCGCCAGCAACTGGCCGACTGGCGCGGTTTGATCGCTGAAACTGACCCCGTGGTGATGGTGATAAACCAAGCAGCGCCCTTGGGGCGTCACTACCAACCCCAATGGCTTTGGACAAAGCTTTTCTGCGTGAAGATTTTCTAGGCAATAATATTCGCCCGCAGGATCATTTGCAAAAAGCGGATTCTGCCACGCGGTTTGTGGATATAGTTTTACGCAGAGATCTTGCGCGCCAGCTTGTGAAACGCGCCAAACGCGGTTTGAGCGCCCCCCCGAAAGCGCGACCCATTGCGCGGGTATTTGCAACAGCCCTTTCTCGCGCAAAGATGTCTCTAAACTGGCTATGGGCACGGGCGCTTATCCTTTCAGACTGCCCGATCGATTAAGGGATGTCTTTGGCAGGCGCAAGTTTTCTGCGTTTGCGCAGACCAGTAAGGTTTTTCCACGGAAGGGTTTGGCCATTTCCAAGCGTGACCAGTATGTCATCAGCGGGTTGCGATATTTCTTCAATGGTTTGCAAACTGGCAAGTTTAGAAATTCCTAATGATTGATCTTTCGCAAAGCCTTCAAGGGCGAAATTATAATGTCCAACCGGCGCTACAGCGCCCTTCGAGGTGGTGCCTGCCCATGCGAATTCTTGATCTTGGGCGCCAAGCCTGTGGCGAAAGATTTCCGCCCCTGTAGCATCTTGTACGATAAAATCTGTTTTCTCGCTGCCCGTTGGCGGGGTGATCAAAGCGGTGACTTCGCCGCCAGAATAGGTGAATGATCCGGGCAGTTTGACCGTTTTTCCCATCCAGTTAGATAAGCTGGCCAAAGTGTTCTGGTGTAAATTATTTTGCAGCACATCCATTTTTTGGTTCAATAAAACCTGTTGTTCCACCGTCGAAAAGGCGGCCAATTGCATGGCATAATCTGCAGAATCAACCGGATTTAATGGATCTTGATGTTTGAGTTGCGTCGTCAGCATATTCAAAAACGCATTAAAATCGCTGCTGAGCGGCGAGGGCTGCGACGGGTTACTGGGTTTTGTTGTGGTCAGATTGCCGGCGGATATGGGTTCAAGCAAAAGAGGGTTCCTTTCAGAGGCTAAGTGTGAGGCGCTGAGCCGCGTCGTTTGGCCCGAATGGCAGCGCAACTGTTGTGGCCACGGCTTGCGGCTTTGTGCTGAGATCTTCGGCCAAAGCGGCCTGAATGCTATGACTCGATTGACTGACCAGTGTTTTTGCCTCTGGGGTATGTGTGAGCGTGATCTCAACCGTGTGGTAGCCCTGATTTAAAAAGAACCGTTTCAAATCAGCCCTCCTGCGCTGAAAGCGCTCAATAGTGGCGTTTAAATTCGTATCCATCTCAATCCTTATTGACCTATCGGCCACAGGCTCGAGCGTCAGTTTGATATGTTCAGAAGAGCCAAATTGCAGATGAACTTGGGTGATGCAGTGATTATCCGCGCGCCGCTCTGTCCAGATATTTAACGCCCTCGGGTGTGAAGCCGGCGTGTATTTTGCGCTTTCAGCCGCGGTTTTTTGGGAATTGAGGACGGGTGCAGCAGATTGAACTATTGGATCGCAGGCCGTGTCTGTCGGTCCTATGCCTTGCAATATTTTTATCACCTTTTGCGGAAGTTGGGGATCCGGTCGGCGCATCGGCGAAAGGCTCTGATTGGATGGCGGCAGCAGGAACGATTTACCTGATCGTCTGTCGGGCTCTGTCAGCATTACAGCAATCGCTAAGGCTTGTTCTTCTGGGCTATCTCTTTTCTGCAGACGGGCAGCAGATTTGTTCCAGGCGTTTTGAAACCGGCCCACCTTATCTTGGTCCTTGTCGATGTGCAGAGCTTTGACCCGAGCCGATTTTGCAACGGCCGCCGGCTTGGCTGCGGGGTATTTTGCATTGTGAAAATCGCCGCTGTGAGGGCTGGAAAACATTATGATGTCCAAACTTTGAAAATCTGATCAGCCTAGTTTTGCCAGAATTTGGTTACCGCTTCTTTACCGCCGGTCTGTAGACTGCCGATATTATTCTTAAAAAGGAACATATCATGGAGCCAGCCCCCACCGCCCTTCACGGGTTAAACCGGGATCCAAGCCATGCAGATATCCGTTTACGAAAAGCGGCGAAGGATTTGGAAACCAGCTTTTTGGCCGAGATGCTAAAGTCAGCAAAGATTTTGAAGATGCCAAATGGGTTTAGCGGCGGTGCCGGTGAAGCGCATTTTCAATCTTATCTGGTGCAGGGCCTGGCCGAAGCGCTCAGCAAACAACGCAGGTTTGGCTTGGCCGATGCGGTATATTCCGCGCTAAAAAACCGCGCTTTGAATGACTGAGTCTGCCGCGTTTACCAGCGAAACTATTCTGGCAATGCTTGATAAAGAATGTGAAGCGCTGCGCAATGGGGCGTTTCATCAGTTGGCTGAGGTTGAAACCTTCAAAACCAAATTGTTTGATTGGTGCCAATCGCAGAAAGGCGCTGCCGGCTTGGACTGGCCTGCGCTGCAAGCGGCGTTTGCGCGTTCTGAGCGCTTGCTGCGCGCAAGCGAGGCGGGGTTGCGGGACGTTCGCTTTAAATTAGAAGCGTTAAAGCACAATCATGCCTTTTTAAGCATATATACACAGCGGGGTGGGCGTCAGGATTTACCCACCTTTTTAGGTGGGAAGACTGATTTAGAGGCCTGATGGAAATCAATAAAATGCAATATATTCTCTTCGCGGTTTTAGGAGTTTGTTAGGGGTTTATTTGCATCTTAAAAGCGCATCGAAATCGATGGCGCGGCTGTATTAGGCCGTATGTGTCAGAATGGCAGAATCTGTGCGCGCGTGCTGCGGCACTTCAAATTTTTGATGCAAAATGCATCCCTGATGCAAGGATTTAAAACATGTCTGATATTTCAATACCGACTGGCGCCATGATGGCGCTCTACAATCTGAAACAAATTGGCGCTGATCTTGTTACCACGCAAAATGAAATTTCAACAGGCCGCATTGTCAATGGACCAAAAGACAATAGTGCGGTTTGGCAGCAAACCGAAAAGATGAAATTTGAGCATGCGGGATATGACGTGATCAACCGGCAAATTGGCGCCGTTGAAGCTTCCTTGTCAGTTGGCCGCGGGGTGGCTCAAAATATTGTTGATGTGTTGGAAGACTTGAAAGCCACAATCAGTCAAACGTCATCAGACGAAGGGAAATTGATTGCCGCGCGCGATGCGGCCAAGAAACAAATTGATACTTTTACCAAAATGGTCTCTGTAAATGGACAAAATTGGATTTCTTCAGCTGGCAATCAGACCGTGACAGTTGGTTTTGAAACCAAAATCGTAGATGATCAAGAAGTGCGTTCTGAATTAACAATCACAATCGCCAAGCAAAATCTAAAAACGTCAGGCCCAGGCGCCCTGGCTGATTTGGCGAACCTTGCATTTACAGATGCAACTGCGGTTAAGACATCTAAAGAGGCGCTAGAAACTATGATTGAGGAGGTAAGAAATGCCGCCTCTCATTTTGGTGAAAATGAGGCGAGGTTGGCAAGATATAAAGAGCTTAATGCAACAATTTCTACCTCTCTTCAAAAGGGAATAAGTTCTTTGATTGATGCTGATTTAGAAGCGGCATCATCACGCTTACAGGCACTGCAAGTGCAGCAGCAGCTTAGCATTCAAGCGCTGAGTATCGCCAATAGAGAACCGCAAAACCTACTGGCCTTATTTCGTTAGTCGTGGGTTGATTGAGGGGTCTTAAACCCCTTTTTCTTTTTCAAATTTTAGGAGGGTTAGAGTGCCTGCTTTCACCGAGGCCAAGCGCGCCTATACAAATTTAGACTTGCCCGTACAAACTGCGCGGCAATCTGAATATCAGATCTTCGCAAAAATAACGGGGCAATTACAGGCTGCTGCAGCAATGGAGGATTTTGATGTTCAAAAACGAGCATTGACAATTTATGAAAATCAAAAGCTGTGGTTGGCCTTGCAAGAGGATCTCAGCCATCCGGATAATGCTTTTCCCGATCAGCTAAAGGCAGGGCTGATCTCTTTGGCAATTTTTATCCAGACCCATAGCAGTAAAGTTTTACTAGGAAGAGAAGATATTCAACCTCTTATCGATGTAAATATTTGCATGATGCGTGGTTTGCAAAGGCAGGCTAACGGGTGAGCGGGCTGATCTTAAAACTGGCGCCAAAAGAACGCATATTGTTAAATGGGGCGGTGCTTGAAAATGGCGACCGCCGCGCCAAACTGCGGATCATCACGCCGCGGGCGCATATATTGCGCCTGCGTGAGGCTTTACACCCCGATCATTCAGATACGCCGCTGCGGCGGCTCTGTTATACGGTGCAATTAGTGCTCACGGGGGATATCTCTGATACAGAAACGCGTCCTGTCATTTTACATCAACTCGACGAATTGATCCATCTTTTTAAAGATCGTAAAGCTCGGCGCAACTTAGAACAGGCGGTCATGGCTATCCATCATGGCCAGTTTTACAAAAGCTATAAGCTGCTCCGATCGCTTATGGCGGATGAGAAAGCGCTGCTGAAGTGTCATGCTTGATGTCCCCCCGTCAATTTATCCTTATCAGCAGGGGTTTATAACAAAGTGTTGCTTTGGGTTTGCCGTAAAATTTCAAACAATTGCTCGAAGCTGTCTTGGATCATGCCCGCCTCATGCGCACCGATAAAACGATCCAGCGCAGGCCAAACCTTGATCGCATCCTCAATCAGTGGATCTGAACCAGCCTCGTAAAGCCCTGCCTTGATAAGCGTTTCTTGCGTTTCATAGGCGCCAAGAATTGCCCGCATCACACGCAAGGCATGGTTTTCTTCGGGGCTGGCGGCAAGGGGCAGGGCACGCGAGACCGAGCGCAAAAGATCAATCGCGGGAAACCGCCCCCGTTCAGCGATGGCCCGGCTGAGCACGACATGACCATCCAACACGCCGCGCAAAATATCTGCCACGGGATCTTCCATATCTGACCCTGGGACCAAAACGCTGAACAGCGCTGTGATATCGCCCATGCCGGTGTCTAGCCCCCTATACTCGCCCATTGAGTTTTGGTTTCTCTAATAAGGTTTCTGGGACGGGTGGGCGCATGTTTAATGCGTGATGAGGTCTGATCTGGTTGTATTGCCTGAGCCAAACATTGATAGCGACCTGGGCTTGCCGTGTGGTGTGGAACCATTCAGCGTTTAGCACTTCTTTTCGCAAGGTGCCGTTAAAGCGTTCGTTGTATCCATTTTCCCAAGGGCTGCCCGGATAGATTTGCATTGGTTTGATACCGATCCTCTTCAGCCAGTCCTGTAGATGCGTGGCAATGAACTCGGGTCCGTTGTCAGAGCGAATAAACTCTGGCTTACCATGTTTAATCAGCAGCGGGTGCAGTGTCTCCAAAACGTCGTTCGCATTCATTTTGGATCGCACTGCCACGTAGAGCGCTTCACGGGTATATTCATCTAGAACCGTGAGCATTTTATAGCTGCACCCATTGCTAAGCTTATCGTGCACAAAGTCGATCGCCCAAATATGGTTGGGATGTGTGGGCCGCAGCCTGATGATGGAGCTGTCTTTGTGATAAAGCCGTTTGCGCTTCTTGTGCCGGCGCGGCAGCTGTAAACCTTCTTCGTTCCATAAGCGCTCGATCCTCTTGTGGTTAACACGCCAGCCTTCCATGCGCAGCAGGGCTGTGACTTTCCTATAACCATACCACCCATACTGTTTGGCCAGCCGGATCATCGCCAAGCGTAGTTTGGTATCATCTACTTGTTTGGCTTGATAGCGCAGACTTGAGCGGGCTACATCCAGAACAGCGCAAGCACGCCGCTCAGAAATATCCAGCTTTTGACGCGTATGAATAACAGCCTGACGAAGCTGAGCCCGCGTCAGGCCCGTGGCTTTAGATGATCAAGGCTCTCCTTCAGGATCACCTTGTCTAACTGCAAGTCAGCGACGATCTTCTTCAAGCGCTCGTTTTCTTTCTTGAGCGATTTCATCTCTGAAACCTGTGAACGAGAAAGGCCTCCAAACTTCTTACGCCAGTAATAATAACTCTTATCTGAAATCCCAGCTTTGCGACACGCACTCACAACGTCCAAACCATCGTGCAAATGAACATCAATCTCGCGCAATAACTTCAACACATCTTCATCAGAATAACGCTTCCGAGCCATGTTTCCTTACTCCCTATGCCAAAATATACTGGCACAGTTCTAGGGGGCTAAGACATTGCGTTGCCGCTTATGTGGCCAGCAGTGAAAAAGCGACAGCAGGTCTGAAATTGCATTTATCAACACTGTTTTTTACGTTTGAGGCGGCGCGCTTGGCGATTCTGCAAGAGATATCTTTGGTTCTGAATCAGGTGATCGAACAGATTTTACCGTCGCTTTTAAAGCAAAGCTTTCTACCTTTTGTCATTGAACGCCTTGATGCGATGGTGGCGGCCTCTGCCCCGACGGGCCTTGTTATATCGGTTAACCCGTCCCAGCTTGATCGTATAGAGGCAGCACTGGGTCAGGCGTTTAAAAGCAAGATCACGCTCGTTGGCGATATCGCTTTGAACCCAGAAAGGGCGCTTCTGACAATAGGCAATGGCGAGATTGAAGTGGATTTTAAACGTTATCTTACTGAAATTTCTGAGGCGTTTCAGAACTTTCAAGCGGTTTCGGATATGGGTGAGCCGCAATGAGGGAACTTGAGCCCGATGTGGGAAGCCAGCTGTCTGCAAGCCCGTTTCAATCCGTTCCCATTGAGGTCATTGTTAGCGTAGGGCGCGCGCGCCCCGCGATTAAAGAGCTGTTGGATTTAAAGCTCAATGCTGTTTTGATCCTCGATAGCCAGATCGATGATGCCGTTGAGCTTTACGTTGGAGATCGCATTATAGCGCGCGGGCAATTAGAAGAAATTTCCGAGGGCCCGGATATCGGAAAATTGGCGGTGCGCTTAACGGATATTCTGACCAGCCCATTGCCTGTAGGGTGATTTTGGCGCGGTTCAGAGTTCTATTCTGGGTTCTGTTCGGGGTACTGTCGCTTTCGCTTTCGCAGATGGCCCATGCACAGACGAGCAGTTTTGAACTGCCGCTCACCGGCTCTTTGAGGTTGCAAACGGTTCAAATCTTTTTGTTAATCACCGTGATAAGCATTGCGCCCGGCATTTTGATCATGGTGACCTGCTTTCCCTTTATTCTAACGGTATTGTCAATATTGCGGCAGGCGATCGGAGTCCAGCAAGCGCCACCAAATATGCTTTTGATCAGTTTGGCGTTATTTTTGACCTATTACATTATGGAGCCTGTTTTTCAGGCCTCTTGGGCTTTGGGTGTCGAGCCCATGATCGCAGAAAAAATATCAGTTTCGGAGGGTTTTCGCAAAGCTGCGGAACCCTTATCTGCCTTTATGCTGGCGCGTGTAGATGGGGAGACGTTGCAGGCGATGCAGGCCTTGCGCGCGCAAACACAAGGCGCGCCTCAGAGCCCGCCGGCTTTATCGGTTTTGGTTCCAAGCTTTATGCTCTCAGAAATCGCGCGCGCGTTTCAGATCGGATTTCTGATTTTTTTGCCCTTTTTAATTATCGATTTGGTCGTGTCGGCAATTTTAATGTCTATGGGCATGATGATGGTGCCCCCTGCGGTTGTAGCGCTGCCCTTTAAACTGGCCTTTTTCGTCGTGTCTGATGGTTGGCAGTTGATCGCTTTTTCGCTTGTACGGGGATATGTATAATCGCCGACTGGGGTTTTATTGAACGATAAATTCGGCATGCAGCGCCCCAGCGGCTTTGATACTTTTCAAAAGATCGATCATTTCCTTTGCGCCAACGCCCAAAGCATTGAGGCCGGCAATGATTTCAGACAAGTTTGCGCCATCGGGAACTTCGGCGAGCGCAATATTTTTCTGAGCCCTCATAGAGACATCACTGCGTGGCAAAACGATGGTTTCGCCCTGGCTAAAAGGGTTGGGTTGCACGGCTTGTGGCGCTTCTTGAATATGAAGCGTTAAATTCCCCTGTGAAACCGCAACGCGCGAAATGCGCACCTCGGCGCCCATCACGATGGTACCCGATCGCTGATCGACCACCACGCGCGCTTTGCGTTCTGGAATAAGGGTAAGGTTTTCAATCGCGCTTAACGCATGGGCAGGAGAAGATGCGTTGGTTTTTAAGATATCGATCTCAATCGTGGCCGCATCCAACATGCGCGCAACAGGGCTTTTAAAATTCTTGTTGATAAGCGTTTCAATTTTATGTGCAGTGCTGAAATCGGCTTGTCGCAGGGCAAGATTGATGGTTTTTAATATCTTAAAATCAAAGGCGACTTCGCGTTCGACCAAAGCGCCAGATGGGATAACACCGGCCGTGGGAACGCCTTCGATAAGTTGCTCGGCCGCACCGCGTACGGCGGCCCCACCGGCAATGATCGCGCCTTGCGCAACGGCGTATATATCGCCATCGGCGGCCCGGAGTGGCGTCATCACTAAAATACCACCGCGCAGATTACTCGCATCGCCAATGGTTGCGACGGCCACGTCAATATAGCTTCCCCCGCGTGAAAACGGAGGTAATTTGGCTGTAACAAAAACTGATGCGATGTTTTTTGTTCTGAACGCCTCTCCCGTTACATTTGTGCCAAGGCGCTCAAGAATGTTCGAGATCAAATCTTCTGTGAAAGGTGCATTGCGCAAGCTGTCGCCAGTGCCATCCAGCCCGATGACCAGGCCATAGCCGATAAGATCATTTGCTCGAACGCCCTCATATTCCACCAGGTCTTTAATGCGAACAGGCGCCGACATTGCCAGCGATGCGCAGAGTAAAAACACCGCAATAAGGCTTAGATTGCGTATCATTTCAAAAAGTGAATCAAAGATAATTTAGAAAGCTTGGCCGTAATCAAGTATAGATTTTGTAATCGGGTCTCCGCATCTTGCAGCGCCACGGTTGTATCATATTTATTGATATCGGTCAGCTCCGCCATTTGCAGCTCAAGCGCATTTTTGTCTTTTTTCGCGAAGGCGTTTTGTTGATCAAGCCGTTGATGCGTGACGCCAAGATTTGCACGGACCTGTTGAAAATTATCGAGCGCGCTTTGGAGCGAGGTCGCCGTTTCTTGATAGATCTGCGCGAGATCTGGTGCAGGCATAGGCGCATCGATCGCCAAGATAAGCTGAGCGACGGTTTTCAACATCATTTTTACCGCTTCTGAGTTGCCACGCAAAGGGGAGCTGAGGGTTTCACCAGCGTTTGTTTGGAAGGTTTGGTGTCGGCTGGTATCGCCGTGATAAAAATCCTGCTCAAATCGTGCTGAGGCGCCATCAAACCAATTGTTGAGTGCGGTGTTCAACTGATCTGGGGTGTAGGTGGTTCCGAGATCCTGGCGCAGCGCCGTCAATATGGTCTTTGCATCAGAAAGAGGGGCGCGGTGGCTCTGGTGTCCTGAGAAAAAGAATTTTCCCCCGCTTTGTCGATTAATCAGGCCCACCAAGGCGGTGAAAATGCTTTCAGCTTTTGCGCTTGCATTGGGTGATGCCATCTCTTGGGGAGCAGAGCTTAAATTCAACAATCGCTCATTTTCGGCTTTTATATGCGCGGTGATATCTGCCAAAGACAGTTCGGTTTGCGTGAAGAAGAAATCAGCATCTTGGCGTATAATTGCGCGCGCCGCTGCGTTTTGCAGATCGCTTTGAATGGTTTGTATCAGAGGAATTTGGACGGCTTGTGCTTTGCCCAGATTGGTATGTTTGCCGCTTGACAAATCAGCGCTTAAATCCAGGATGTCAGCTTTTAACTGTGAGGTGAAAGAGGATAAATTTGCGCGCCCATAGGTATGAAAGGAGAGGTTCATCGGCCAATCCTTAAGATTTGTTGGATCATTTCATCAACCGTTTGAAGCATTTTGGCATTTGCGGCAAATGCCGTTTCAATCTGCAGTAATTCTTGCAATTCAATATCCGTATCGACCGAGTGCGCGGCAAGCGCCGTTTCGGTAAGCGTTAAATAGGCCTGCTGTGTAACAAGGTTTTCTTCGGCTTGATTTGTCAATCGGTGGGCCTGCGCGGTGATTATCTGCGCATCCTTTAAAATGGAAGTTGATGGGTGACCGTCCAACCTTTGTGGCATCGATAATTGATCGGCCATTTCAGTGAGCAGCGCGCCCGAGATATCTTCGGCGGGGTGTTCAGCATAGACGCCATCGCGCATCCGCCAAAGCTGCCCACCTTGATCTGGGTTCACGCCTGCATTGATCTGCAACCGACTGGCCAAGCCCTCGACATGATCAGCGTTTATGCGCCCGCCCAGATCGGTGAAAAGGCCTGGGTTATCGCCTTGCAAGCTGGTATCTTCTGTCAATCTGGAAAATACCTGCGACAGCTTGAAGGCCAATTGATCGGTTTGAGCCTGTATATTAGGCCCCCAGTTGAGGCTGATATCCTGCTTGGCAGATAGCGACCCTGCGCTTGAAACAGGTCGCATTGGCTGCCATCCATCGCCTGTCTTGATTTGTAATTGAGTATTTTCTACGCCCGGTGGTGGAGGCCAATTTTGGTCTAAATCTGTCTCAGAAATAGCCAACTCTGCAGCGTGACTGTCTAAAAGGATTTGCCCTTTCTCCGTATAAAGCGCCACCGCTCCATGTGCCCGCTCAATTTGTTTAAAGGGCAGCAGCTGTGCCAGATCTTGCAATAAGAGATCCTGCCGATCGAGCAAGCCGGCCTGCTGCGAAGAGAGCGGCGCCGTTTGAGACAGTTTTTGGTTCACAGTCTCTAGCTGCAACAGGGTTTCATTGATCAAGGAAATATCCTGTCGCAAAGAGTGATCTGCAATTTCACGCTGTTTTTGAATGGCCATGCCGGTTTTATTGAGCATTCGAATAACCGATTGTGCTGCGTGAAAAGCGCTTTCCAATCTGTTTTTATCGCTGGGATCGACGCTGGCAATGCGCAAATCGGTTTCCAATTTATTCAATGAGGCTTCCAGTGTGGCGTTGGAGCCAATATTGCCAAATGTGACACGCATGGCGTCATAAAAGCCTGCTTTGAGCTTTGCATATGCCCGGTTTCCCGCCGCCAACTGATGCTCACCAAGCAGCAAGCCATTATCCTGCCTTACTATCGTGTTGATGCTCAGGCCGCCTTGAGCATGCGTTGGCCCATGAAGGCTGAGGCTGCGTTTTGCATAGCCTGCTTTATTGGCATTGGCGATGTTTTCTGAAACCAGCTCGGCAGCTTTTGCGCTGCGCGCCAGCCCTGACATGGCCTGTGATAAAGAACTGATCAATGACACGTTCTTGGCCTTTCAAGCGCTTAACGGATGAGATTTGTGGTTTCCTGAAGCATCTCATCAACTGTTTGAATAACTTTGGCATTTGATGAATACGCCCTCTGCGTACGGATCATATCCGTTAATTCTGTTGCAACATCTGTGGTGGATTCTTCCAGCGCCTTTGGAACGATGGTTCCGGTTGGGCCATCGCCTGGGCTCCATAATGAATAATCACCGCTCGAAGAGGAAGGCAGATATGTCTCATCGCCCTGCGCGCTTAGCCCATTGATATTGGGAAGATTGACCAGAGGCACTTGATATAAGCGGCGCGCAAGGCCCGTATCAGATATCGCAAAAACATTTCCCGCTTGATCAATTTCGACGTTTTTCATGGTGCCGCTTTTTGCTCCATCTTTCTCGCTGGTGACGGGTGTGAAACTGTCTGACAATTGGGTCATTCCATAGCGATCTGCGATTTTGCCTATGGTCACTTCAATCGGGCCGCTTTGGGCGTTTAAAATAACTGTTCCCGTGCTCGCATTATAGGCTGGGCTGCTGTCAAGCGGCGTTATCGAATTTAACGTGCCGCCTGCGTTGCGCGCATCTTTAAAAGACATCTCATAGGCTCCGATCAATGCGGTTTGACTGGCTGAATCGGTGATGTCCATACGCCATTTATTGGAAGCGTCTGCGCCTGGAATTACGGGTGTAAAGGTAAACTCAAAGCTATGTGGCCGCCCCAAATTGTCAAAATACTCAACCGAGATCCCTTCTGTGCTAGGCGCTGCCCCCGCCATCGTGGCGGTTGCGGGGAGATTTACGGCCACACGCATCTTGGTTGTGGGTTGTCCAGAAAGCGTCTGAGCGTTGATTTTTATAGGCTCAAGATCGAGGCTGCTATCGCGCGCGTAATTGGGAATAGATCCATCTTCACGCGCGGGCCAGCCCAGCAGCGTGAGCCCGGAGGTGGTGGATAAATAGCCATCCTTATCCAATCGGAACGAACCGGTGCTGGTTAATTTCATGGGGCTTCTGCCATTATCGACCTTGATTTGTGCCGCATCACTGACCGGCAGCAACCCGCGCTATTATTCGTTGAAATAAGGCTTCCCGACTGATCGATCATGCGCTGTTGAGAGCTGCGGACCCCGCCCGCTGCGTAAGCGTGTTGCCGATTTGAGATGACCATAGAGTGAAAATCTGTTTCAACCCGCCGATATCCATTCGTAGCTGAATTGGCGATATTGTCTGAGATGCCTGCCAGGCGGCTGGCGTTTGAACTTAGGCCTGAAACGCTGGCATTAAGCGAGGATGAGATTGTCATAATACCTATCTTTGAAATCTGTTGAAATCGCGTCTCAGACAGGTAGCTGGGTTTTGCTTAACAGCGTGCTAATAGTTAAAATTTTCTATTCTTTGGTGAGGTTTAAAAAGACAATCGATACGCGGTTGTTCTGCTGGGCCATCGGGTTTTCTGAGATTGGATCGTTGTCTCCATGGGCCGTGTTGCGCTTTATACGGGTTTCGGGTACCCCCAGTCGCTGCAGCATTACCCGCACATTGCCTGCGCGCGCGCTCGAGATCATCCAATCCTGTGGTCGCTTTACCACCAAAGGCGCGGCTTGCACATGCGCTTCAACCGCGATCGGATGTTCTACGCGGGCTGTCATTTTTGCGATTATATCAAGCAGCTTGATCAGCGCTGTTTTGGGGTTTTGGCTTGTGTCAAAAAGCTCAGCGCCCTTGGTTTCAAAAAAATCAAACTGGAAGCCTTCATCGCTGAGGTGAAGGCCGATTTGGGCCTCTGATAGGGGGCGCCCGAGTTTTTCTTTGTATAGGTCAGAAAACAGCGTTTCGATAGCTTTAAGGTCTTTTTGCGTTGCGTTTTGATGCGGTTCATCGGTGCTCGAAGATTGCGCTTCCACGCTTTCAAGCTTGGCTTCAACTGCAGCGTCTAATGTATCCCCACCATGCAATATTCCTTTATCCACCATGGACAGGCTTCCGGTTTCGGTTCGATTTAAGTCTGAAGACGGGCGGAAATATCCCGCGATCCCCCGCCGCTGATCTTCGTTTGCCGATGACAGCAACCACATGACCATAAAAAATGCCATCATGGCGGTTACGAAATCCGCATAGGCCACTTTCCATCCGCCATTTTCTTGTGGTTCTTCCGGATCTCTTATTTTGCGTTTGATAATAGTTTGAACAACAGTCTTTTCTGACCCACTCATTTTATTTCCCCTTTACCCGCAGTAAGATTTAGCAGGTAGAATTGGCGAAAGACTTAACGTTTAAAGTTCAACCTATTTTTGCGCGTAAGCCGGCCTAGCCGATACGCGCGGCGCGATAAATTAGCTGTAAATCTGTGTTCCACTCTTTGCTGTAAAGACCAAGCAATCGATCCGCCGGGGATTTTTGGGTTGCCAGATTTTCGAAGAGAGGGTCTAGAAAACGGCTTTCATCAACGGCGCCTGTTTCGACATTGGCGCGGCCCCTTGCGATCAGGCCCTTGCGCGAGATATCAACAAGTTCCTTAGCCAGGTCGATCAATTTAACCCCGTCGACCTGTGCCGCTAAGCCGCTTCTGGCGCTGTTTATCCGCAGCGTTTCGCGAAATTCGGCCGTCCAGTTTTTCGCCAAATCCCAAGCCGCATCCAACGCGGTTTTATCATAACACAAGCCCACCCAAAACGCTGAAAGCGCGCATAGATGATCTGTCTGCCCCGCATCTGCTCCGCGCATTTCAATAAATGTTTTCAGCCGGGCCTCGGGAAAAATAGTGGTCAAGTGATCCGCCCAATCGCTTAGGCTGGGCCGCTCTGCGGGCAAGGCGGGCAATTTTCCCTGTAGAAAATCGCGGAAAGATTGCCCCAAAGCATCAATATATCGGCCGTCTCGATAGACAAAATACATTGGCACATCGAGGGCGTATTCGACCCAAGCCTCAAAGCCAAACCCCGGCTCAAATATGAAGGGCAACATGCCTGTGCGATCTGCATCAAGATCTTGCCAAACGCGGCTGCGCCAACTTTTATGGCCATTGGGCAACCCATCGAAAAACGGTGAGTTGGCGAAAAGTGCGGTTGCAATCGGCTGCAGCGCAACTGCTACGCGCATTTTTTGAACCATATCCGCTTCAGAGCTAAAATCTAAATTTACCTGCACGCAAGACGTGCGATACATCATAAATTTTCCCATCGTGCCGACCCGATCCATGTAATCGGTCATCAGAGTATAGCGGCCTTTGGGCATAACGGGCATCGTCTCGTGAGACCATATGGGCGCCGCGCCCAGCGCTATAAATCCAGCGCCAATTTCATCGCTGATGCCGCGCAGCTCGTCTAGATGCTGGTTAAGTTCCTTGGCCGTGTCATGAATGGTCTCTAAAGGGGCGCCCGATAATTCAAACTGGCCACCCGGCTCTAGGGATATATTTGCGCCATTTCGGGTTAATCCGATTAATTTATCCGCTTCCAAAACTGGCGACCACCCGAAGCGGTCGCGCAGCGCTTCGAGGATGGTCTTGATTGAACAGGGCCCGGAATAGGGCAAAGGCCTCTGGTTTGCCTGGCAAAAACCGAATTTTTCATGTTCGGTCCCGATGCGCCACTTGCTTTCCGGCTTGCAGCCTGCCGCCAGATAGGCCGCCATTTGCTCTGGGTGCTCGATGGGGCCACCACCCGATTGGGGAATAGACATTGCGGGAACTCCGAAGTTTCAGATATGCAGATTTGCTGTGGATTAACCAAGCTGTCAATGGATGTAATTTTGGGGGTCTAAAAAATAGTCTTTTTGCCAGATCGTTTGAGGGGTGTTCAAGCGCTGCGCCAAAAGCTGAAGCATCGCCTCGATTTGAAAATTATCTAGCTGGGTAAAAGCATCAAACAGCCGCTCTGCGCCTGTTGCACCGGTGGGAATAAACAGCGCCGTCTGGGCCGGTTGCTCGAGTTTCCACAGCTGCTGGTTCTGATAATATATGAGGCTAATTTTGGTGATATCATCCAGCGCAATCACACCGCCGGTATCGGGGCCAAAATAGGTGATTTGGCCTTCGGTAACATCTACGATACCGGCCCCGTGTTGCGATTTTGAGAATCGCGCGCGCTGCAGCCCGGCAAAGCCAATCAGCGCTCCAATAAGGGTCAGCGCCGCCCCGACCCAGGATAATAGCCCGAAAGTTTTGGTAAACCAATAGAGCCCTAAAGCGATAAGCGCCGCGCCGATAAACGCATCGCGCCAGCGCTGTAAAACCGCTGCGGCCTCGGGCCGTATCATGTCCAATCTCCTAGGTGAGCTTGCCAGAGGCTAAGGGCGGTTACCGCGGCGGTATCAGCGCGCAAAATGCGCGGGCCCAAGCTGATGCAATGCGCATTTGGTAGGTTGGATATCTGCTGGCGCTCTGCCGCGTCAAACCCGCCTTCCGGACCGATTAAAATGGCGCAGGGCCCCGGTGCGAGCGCAGCGAATGAAGTGGCCGCGCCAGCTTTTGTTTCATCGCAAAATAATAAGCTGCGATCTTCCGGCCATTGATCCAAAACCGCTTTTAATTTCTGCAATGCGTCAACCACCGGCACATAGGTGCCGCCGCATTGTTCGGCCGCTTCAACCGCATGGGCTTGCAGCCGGTCGCGCCGAATCCGTTCAGAATTTGTAAAGGTGGTTTGCACCGGACAAATCCGTGCAGCACCCAATTCGGTGGCTTTTTCTACAATAAAATCGGTGCGTGTTTTTTTGATCGGTGCGAAAAGCAGCCAGAGATCTGGGGGGGCGCGCAGTGCTTTGCTTTGTGTTAAACAGCTCAGCGCGCCCGATTTTTTACCGGCTTGCGTGATTTCAGCCAGCCATTCGCCGTCTTGGCCGTTGAACACCAGAACGCGATCTCCCACGTTTTGGCGCATCACGGAAAATAGGTAATGCGCGTGCTCGCGCGTTAAAGGTAGTGATTGCGCCGGTGCCAGCGGGTGATCTACAAAGAGTCTGATTTTAGAAGTCATAGGGCCTAACATATGTCTGAGCAGAGAACAAAACCAGAGGTAGCGGGTGAAGTTTTTGATGCTGTGAAAGGCAATTGGGTTGATCGCTTTGCGCCGCAAGCCAGCAGGCCTTATTTACGCCTGTCGCGGGCGGATCGGCCAATTGGAACCTGGTTGCTGTTGTTTCCCTGCTGGTGGGGGTTGTTTTTTGCCATCCTAGCCGATGGTCAATTTGCCTTAAGCGATGTGTGGATTTTTGTGGGATGCGGGCTGGGGGCTTTTTTGATGCGCGGGGCTGGCTGCACGTGGAATGATATCACAGATCGCAAATTTGACGGAGCGGTTGAACGGACCAAATCGCGGCCGATCCCCTCGGGACAAGTATCGGTGAAATCGGCAGTGATTTGGATGGGCGCGCAGGTGGCATTGGCCGCCTGCATTCTTTTCAGCTTCAACGCAGCGGCGATTATATGCGGGATCATCGCCCTGATCCCCGTGGCGATTTACCCTTTTGCGAAACGCTTTACCTGGTGGCCGCAGGTGTTTTTGGGCTTGGCCTTTAATTGGGGTGTTTTATTGGCCTTTATCGCCCATCAGGGCGGGTTACAGGTTTCCGCTGTGATCCTATATTTAAGCGGTATTTGTTGGACGCTGTTTTACGATACAATTTACGCTCATCAGGATATTGAAGATGACGCATTGATCGGCATCAAATCCACGGCGCGTCTATTTGGGGCAAAGACATGGCCTTGGTTATTGGGCTTTGCGCTTACCAGCGGTGGATTGATGCTGGGCGCTTTGGCGCTGCAGGCACAGGGGCCGGCTTTCTGGGTTGCGGGGCTGGGCGTTGCTGCCTTTGTGCTGCATATGATGTGGCAATTGCGTCAGTTCCGCTTGGGAGAGACCGGGTTATTGTTGCGATTGTTTCGGGCAAACAGCCACACCGGCTTAATGCCCGTTGTCTTCTTTGGCCTTGCGATTTTCCTTTATTGAACCCATGGGCGCGAAAGCCTATGAAGGCAGCAGCCCTGTTAACCGAGCGATTTTATGCGATTTTTGGCCAAACGCTACATTCTTATTACCTTTAGCGCCGCCGCGATCGTAGCTTGTTTCTGCGCTATGGCTTTGGTTTGGGTGCTTGAAGCAAAAACCATATCGCGGCTTGAAGCCGCCTTTGTAAAGGCCGATCTGGGTTGGGTTGAGATTGCCGCTGATGGGCGGCAGGTGGTGCTCTCTGGCCAGGCTGAAACCGCGGCGCAGCGATTTCAAGCTTTAGCACTGGCGCGAAAAATCGTGGCGATACACAATCTATCGGATCAGATTGTTCTATCTGAGACAGGCGCCAAAACACCAGTTGCGCTTACCCTACAAATTTTTAAAACCTCAAAGTTTATCCGCGCAATGGGCAATGTGCCAAGCGGGCTGGCGCAAGAGACGTTGCTGGCGGGTTTGCGTGATATGGCCGCGGGGCAGATGGAGCTGAAACATTTCTTTACCGCCGCCCAGCGCCGCCCGTCTGAAAAATGGCTCACCGCCCAGCAGCTTGGGCTTGAAGCTTTGACGCAGATACATCGCGGCGAGGTGACCATTGCGGAAGATCGCGTTGTTGTGAAAGCGCTTGTAAAAACGGAAGAGCGCCGGCAGGAGGTTTTGACAAATCTAGAGCAGCTTAGTCCGAATGGGCTTTTGTATGAGATTGCGGTGGTGGCGCCCAATGCTGCGCCTGAAGGTTATCGCTTTCGCGCGGTGAAAAGCGATGGCGCGTTGCGCGTTCTCGCCTGCCGGGTCAACAGCCAAATGCATCTCAAAGCGCTTGCCTCAGCGTTGCAAGCGTTTGACGTGACGTATGGATTGCCCTGCCTGATGAATTTTGCAGATCGCCCAACCGGGTTTGATGAAACCATTTTTTTGGCGCTCGATGAATTAAGGCCGATCCGCACAGCCACAATTCATTTGGCGGATAACCGCCTCCAGCTGTTTCTTCCCAATCCGCTAGATGCCGATAACATCGCCGCAGTGGTCGAAAAAATAAAACAGCGTTTGCCAGGGGGTTATAAGGTTGAAGCGTCTAGAAATCAGCCCGGTATGGCGGGCGGGCTTCTCGCCGCAGAGTTTTTGTTTGAGCTTGAGGCGGATGGCAACTTAATTTTGCAGGGCCCTTTGGACGATCAACGCGCTCAAAAGGCGGTAACGGCGCTGGCGCAAGCCCGGTTTGGATTTGATAAGGTGACGTTTTCTGGATCGCTGGACCCGGCGCTGGGCAACGATTGGACCCTGCAGATCCTGTCTTTGATCGATGCGATGCTACCCTTGCAGCGGGCGCAAATGCGCTTGACCCGGCACGATCTAACAGTTTCTGGAATGTCCCATCGCAAGGATGCGCAGGCCGCTTTGGCGTTAAGCGTACACCAGATATTGCCAAATACTGTGCGCGCCGATTTGCAGATTAGCTATGAACCGCCCCCCAAAGCAGAGCCGGATCTGTTGCCGGCTGTCCTTTGTATCAGCCAAATTAACGGGCTGCTTCAATCTGAAAAAATCAATTTTGACCCGGGATCGGATCGGGTGAATTTGGCAGGCCAGAACCTCTTGGATAAAATCGCGGATATATTGCGCCAATGTGGAGAAATTCCGCTTGAAATCGCTGGCCATACAGACAGTCAGGGGCGCGAGGAAATGAACCTGCAACTGAGCCAAACGCGCGCGCAGGCGGTGTTGATGGAGCTGCAAAGGCGGCGTATTTTAACCGGCAGTTTTGTGGCACAAGGCTATGGTGAGACCAAACCCATTGCAGCAAATGACAGCGCAGAAGGGCGTGATATCAACCGGCGAATTGAGTTTTATCTGCGCGAAAATGAACCGGTGCCGCTGGCGCAGGGTGATGCAGAAACGCCGCCAACTGAGGCAAGGACAAACGCTGATGCAGGCCAATGAGGTGATGTTAATTGGCGCGCTTGCGCTGTTTGCAGCCTTTGCTATGGGCTGGTGCATGCATTGGCTTTGGACGCAGCTTTTGCGCGGCTCTTTGCCCAGCATTGAGGCGATGACCAACGTCACACAAGAGCTGCTTAACGCCACAGCGCAGCGCGATGCGGCGCGTGAAGAGGCTGCCCTAAAAGAGGCTGAGCTGACAAACCTATTGGCCCAAGCGCGGGCAGAACGTGACGCGGCGATGGAGGGATTGCGACAGGCTCGGATAAGCGAAACCGACCGCTTATAATGCCCGGGGCAGGTGCGATGGTCGTGCTACCAACGCCTCAAAGCCTGCTCGTCGCTGTCTTTTGCTTCTACCCAGTTTGCTCCGGATGCGGTTATCTCTTTTTTCCAAAAAGGTGCGCGCGATTTGAGATAATCCATCAGAAAATCTGCGGCGGCAAACGCGTCACTGCGATGCGTGGCGGCGGTTGCCACCATCATGATTCCCTCGCCGGGGGCAAGGTTTCCATAGCGATGCAGCACCAGCGCGTCCTGCAATGACCATCTGTCAATCGCCGTTTGGGCGATCTCAGAAATCGCCTTTTCTGTCATGGCGGGGTAATGTTCGATTGTGAGAGTTTTTAAATCGCCTAAAGATGTGTTCCGCACAATCCCGGTGAAGGTAACTATTGCGCCGGCATTGTCTTGTTTTTCGGCAAAGTTTTGCGCTTCTTGACCCAGATCAAAGGGGTGTTCTTGAATGAGGATGCGCATGATCACCCCCCCGTCATCGGAGGAAAAAATGCAACTTCTTTGGCGCCGTTGAGCGGGGCGTCAAATTCAACCAATTCTTGATCCACTGCGGCGCGCAGCGCGGAGAGATCCGAAAACGCCAGCGCGTAGCGCGGATCTTTGGCGCGCAGCTCTGTTATAAGATCCGCCACTGTGGCGGCTTGGCTATCAATGGTTTCGCGGGGGATGCCGATGCGCTCGCGCAGCCAAGCAAAATATAAAACCTCTATCATGCCTCATCTTTCAAAAATGGAAGCGCTTTTTTGAAATAATCAAAGCCGGTGATCAAGGTTAAAGCGGCCGCAACCCAAAGTAAGATCAGCCCGACATTGCCCGACCAGATCATCGCATGATGCTTCCAGATCACGCCCAGCGTATCTTGGGCGCCGCCGTTTAGGATATTGTTCAGCGCGTCTGGGCCGATTTCTCGCGCCGAGAGCTTCAGATAATGCTCAAAAACACCTTGTGAGAATAAAATTGCAATCGCCGCCATTTGCGCGGTGGTTTTCCATTTTGCCAGTTTTGTGACCTGCAGCGTGCTGGCACTATCGCCCAAAAACTCGCGCAGGCCAGACACAAAAACTTCGCGAAACAAAATCACAGTCGCGGGCAGCACAAGCCAAGGCGACATGCTCGAATACCCCACAATGATCAGAAGCGCGATGATAACCATTGCTTTATCCGCGATCGGATCGAGCATTTGGCCAAATTTGGTTTCCTGTTTCCACGTGCGGGCGAGGAATCCATCAACCCAATCAGTAAGCGCGGCAAATATAAACAGCAGCAGCGCGAACCAATCCGCATAGGGCCGGTTAAAATACAAAAACATCAGCGCCAATGCGGGCGCAGCAAGCAAGCGCCCCGTGGTTAAAATATTTGGAACCGTCCATATCATAACCTTGGTGTATCCAAACTTATTCAAAAGGAAAAGGCCAGCAACTGCCACAAGGCTGAAAACCGCCTTAGGGCCCGAATGCCAAGCGCGGCTGAGGCGGTTTCTAGAGCGTTGCGGTGCGCTACTGCGCTGCAAAAAGGCCCTTATACCTGTCTCGCAGCAGGTTTTTTTGCACTTTACCCATCGTATTACGCGGCAGTTCCGCGATAATTTGGTAGGATTTTGGATGTTTAAAGCGTGCTAATTTTTGCGCCACCTCTGCGGCCAAATCGCGTTCTTGCAAAGTAACTCCGCTGCGGGGCACCACGGCGGCCAGCACGGTTTCGCCAAAATCTGCATGCGGTACGCCGATCACGGCGCTTTCCAAAACGCCGGGCACATCATCTAAGATTTGCTCGATTTCCTTCGGATAGATATTATACCCACCAGAGATGATAAGATCTTTGCTACGCCCGACGATTTGCACATAGCCCTGCCCATCGATCATCCCCAAATCACCCGTGATGAAAAACCCGTTTTCTCGCAGCTCGGCAGCAGTTTTGTCTGGCATGTTCCAATAGCCTTGAAACACGTTGGGGCCGCGTATTTCGATCATTCCAATTTCACCTTGGGGAAGCAGTTCTTCGGTTTTTTCATCGATGACCCGCAGCTCTACACCGGGTAAAGGAAAGCCAACAGTGCCCGCGCGCCGCTCAGCGTTATAAGGGTTTGACGTGTTCATATTGGTTTCGGTCATGCCGTAGCGCTCTAAAATACGATGCCCGGTGCGGCTTTCAAAGGCTTCATGCGTTTCTGTCAGAAGCGGCGCGCTGCCCGACACGAAGAGGCGCATGTTTTCGGTAATGCGTTTGGTGAAATTTGGATCATTTAACAAACGGGAATAAAAGGTCGGCACCCCCATTAAAGCGGTGGCCATTGGCATATCTTGGATCAGCTGTTTGGCGTCAAACGCGGGATAAAACCGCATCGAGCATCCGGCAAGAAGGCAAATATTTGTGGCCACAAAAAGCCCGTGAGTGTGAAAAATAGGCAATGCGTGCAAAAGCACATCTTGGGCGGTAAAGCGCCATGCATCGCATAAGGCTTTTGCGTTTGATAACAGGTTATCATGGCTAAGCATGGCCCCTTTTGAGCGCCCGGTCGTGCCCGATGTATAAAGAAAGGCTGCCAGATCAGCGCCGCTGCGGGCGCGAGGTTGGTAGCTTTTGGGATGGTGCATCGCCAAGCGTGTAAAGCCGCCGCTGCCATCCCCATTCAAAACCTGCAATTGCGCCTGCGCAGCCTGCGCTACGGGGTGCAAAGCGGTTTCTGCTTTGGCGTCGCACAATACCAGTTTTGCCCCTGAATTCTCAATAAAATATGCCATTTCACGGGCTGTATAGGCGGTGTTTAAAGGAAGAAAGATCACCCCTGCTTGCAAACAGGCCGCGTAGATCGCCAAGGCTTCGGGGGATTTTTGTACCTGCACGGCCAATCGATCCCCGATCTGTAGCCCAAGCGCTTCTAACACATGCGCGTATTGCGCGGCAGTTTCTAAAAAGCGTTTATAGCTCCAAACCTCCCCATCTGGCAGGATCAAGAACGGCGCATCAGATCCGATATGATCGGCAAACAGCGCGTCGAATAAAACGTTGCTCATTCTGAGGGCTTTCTATGTGGTGAGCAATTTCGCGATATGCTGAACCGCGATCCGGTATCCGTCGATGCCGAACCCAGCAATCACGCCCTCGGCGCGCAGCGACACGTAAGAATGATGGCGGAAGCTTTCCCGTTTATGGATATTAGAGATATGGACCTCTAAAAGCGGGCCCTCAAACGTGTTTAAAGCATCCAAAATGGCGATCGAGCTATGCGAGAACGCCCCCGGATTCATTATAATGCCCTCGGCTTCCTCTCGTGCTTGATGAATCCAATCAATCAGCTGGCCTTCATGATTTGACTGCAAATGCGTCAGCGTTAGGTCCAGCTTGTCAGCGGCCAAATCGCAATCGCGGGCAATATCGTTTAATGTGTCATGCCCATAGATTTCAGGTTGGCGTTTTCCCAACAGATTCAAATTCGGTCCGTTCAGCATAAAAATCATGCGGGCCATCGTTCCATCCTTTTGCTGCATTAGATCCCCTTAACAAGTCACTAGCACAGTGGCTGCGTGGTTTAAAGACTGGCCCAGAGGATCAGGCCAGCCCCGAAAACCACCCGATAGATCACATAAGGCGTGAAGCTTATGCTGCGCAGCAGGCGCATCATAAGCCCCAAAGCGATGAACGCTGAGAAGGCGGCAAAAGCGGCGGCCAATGCCGCGTCACGCAACTGCGCGCTCGCTTCGTCCGCAATCAGATCAAGGCTGGCCAGCGCTGTTGCGGCTAGGATCACCGGGATTGACATCAACATGGATAAGCGCGCGGCTTCGTGCCGATTATAGCCCGCCAAGAGCGCCCCGGTGATGGTTATGCCAGATCGCGAGGTGCCCGGAATAAGCGCTAGCGCTTGCCAGAGGCCCAATTTCAGCGCATCGCCTCGGCTGAAATCTGAAACAGCTTTTAGGGTTTTGGGGCGTCGATCGGCCCACCAGAGAAGCAAGCCGAATCCTAGCATTGCCCAGCCGATCAGCGCAACATTTTCGCGCATCGCGCCGCTTACACCAGAAAGTTTGAGCATTAAGCCGACGGCGATGGCGGGCAGGGTGGCATAGATCAGGTAGAGCGCGAATCTGGCCTCGGGTGGCGTGGTTCTGCCTTTCAATAGGTGGCCGGCGCCAAAAAAGATCTTTCGCACATCGCTGTGAAAATACAGCATAACGGCGAGCAGCGTGCCCAAATGGACGGCGACATCGATAATAGGCCCTTGATCTGTGGTGCCGGTGAGCGCAGGAAATAGGATCAAATGCGCGCTTGAGGAAACGGGAAGGAATTCTGTAACCCCTTGAATAATAGCTAGTATAATCAAATGAAGCAGGGGCATTTAAAACCTTATAATGGTGCAAACCCATCATATAACCAACAGATTTATAATAGAAACACTCTTTTTAAGTCCGATTCGGACTTAATTTTTGATCTAGATTGTCAATTATTTGTTTTTTAAGGGTGTAAGTGAAAATAAACGTCAGCACTTCTGCCTTTTCTTTTTGATAGGCTTCCGCTACATAACCAGAAATTGAAAGTAGGAGGCTCTCATGGCCAAGCAGCCAATGTTAAAATTCGTGTCGATCGAACGCGATATGCCAAAGAAACGCAGCGCGACCGAGCGTGCAGAAGATTTCAAAGAAATCTACGCCGAATTCGCGGCTGAGAAGGCAAAAGAGCAATCGAGCCGCTGTAGCCAATGCGGGGTGCCTTACTGCCAGTCGCATTGCCCGCTTCACAACAATATCCCCGATTGGTTGCACTTAACGGCCGAGGGCCGCCTACAAGAAGCCTATGAGGTGTCGCAGGCGACCAATAGTTTTCCTGAGATCTGCGGGCGGATCTGTCCGCAAGACCGTTTGTGCGAAGGCAATTGCGTGATCGAGCAATCGGGGCATGAAACCGTCACGATTGGGGCCGTCGAGAAATATATCACCGATACCGCATGGCAAGAAGGCTGGGTGCAGCCTTTATCACCCGCACGCGAGCTTGATAAATCGGTTGGTATTATTGGCGCAGGGCCCGGTGGGTTAGCCGCTGCGGATCGGCTGCGCCGGGCGGGGTTTCAGGTTACGATTTATGACCGCTATGACCGGGCAGGTGGATTGCTCACCTATGGTATTCCCGGCTTCAAGCTGGAAAAAGACATTGTTATGCGCCGCAATCAGCAATTGGTTGATGGCGGGGTGACGCTTAAGTTGAATTGCAATATCGGCGAAGATATCACGTTTGAGGACCTACGCGCGCAGCATGATGCCGTGATTGTGGCTACTGGCGTTTACAAAATCCGCGATTTGGATGTGCCGGGCGGCGCGCTCTCGGGCGTTGTGCAAGCGCTCGACTTTCTGGCCACGTCAAACCGTGAAAATTTTGGCGATGACGTGCCAGAATTTACCAGCGGTGCGTTGAATGCTGCCGATAAAAACGTGGTGGTGATCGGCGGTGGGGATACGGCGATGGATTGCGTGCGCACGGCGATCCGCCAAGGGGCCACCTCGGTAAAATGCATGTATCGCCGCGACCGCGCCAATATGCCCGGATCGCAGCGGGAAGTTGAAAATGCTGAAGAAGAAGGCGTTGTTTTTGAATGGCTATCTGCGCCCGAAGCGTTTGTGGATGATACGAACATTCAGGATGTGAAAGCGGTTGCCGCGCAAGCCGGCCCTGTGCGCGGTGTGCTGGGGCATAAAATGCGCCTTGGGGCGCCTGATGCCACCGGACGGCGCATGCCTGAGGTGATCGAGGGCAGCCGCTATGTCGAAAAGGCGGATCTGGTGATCAAAGCTCTGGGCTTTGAACCGGAAGATCTTCCGCATTTATTTGACCAACCCGAATTGCCCGTGACCCGCTGGGGAACGATAAAAGCCGCGTTTGGAAGCGGGAAAACAGCGCTTCCGGGGGTTTACGCGGTGGGCGATATCGTGCGCGGAGCCTCATTGGTGGTTTGGGCCATCAAAGATGGACAGGATACGGCCAATGCCATCATTGCCGAGCTGCAACCTTCGGCTGCTATCGCCGCAGAATAACAAGATAAAAGGCCGCGCTGACGCCCGCCATCAAATGGCTTCGGGCAATTTGGTCGCCGCCGCATAAGGAGATGATCCATGACACATGAAAACACCACGGGCTTTGGGCCAGATTGGATGAAGCAACAGGAACAAAAGCGCCAATGGATGACGCAGAACAGCCTGTATCGCGAAGAGGATGAGCATGCCTCATGCGGCGTAGGTTTGGTGGTGTCGATCAATGGCAAGGCCAGCCGCAAAGTTGTTGAAAATGGCATTGCCGCGTTGAAAGCGGTTTGGCACCGCGGCGCTGTGGATGCAGATGGCAAAACCGGCGACGGAGCCGGCATTCACGTGCAAATACCCGTGCGGTTTTTCTATGATCAAATCCGCCGGACGGGTCATGAACCGCGCCAAGATGAGCTGGTGGCTGTGGGGCAGGTGTTTTTACCCCGCGCAGATTTTGGCGCGCAAGAAACCTGCCGAAGCATCGTTGAAAGCGAAGTTTTGCGGATGGGCTATTATATCTATGGATGGCGACACGTGCCCGTTGAGGTCAGTTGTCTGGGTGAAAAAGCAAACGCAACGCGGCCCGAAATTGAACAAATTCTGATCAGCAACTCCAAAGGGGTAGATGAAGAAACGTTTGAGCGCGATCTCTACGTGATCCGCCGCCGGATTGAAAAATCTGCGGCCGCATCGGGTGTGGGGCAACTTTACATCGCCTCGCTGTCCTGCCGTTCGATCATTTACAAAGGCATGATGCTGGCCGAGCAAGTGGCGGTGTTCTATCCCGATTTGATGGATGAGCGCTTCACCAGCGCCTTTGCCATTTATCATCAGCGCTATTCCACAAACACGTTTCCGCAATGGTGGTTGGCGCAACCTTTTCGGATGCTCGCGCATAATGGCGAAATCAACACGCTTAAAGGCAATGTGAATTGGATGAAAAGCCATGAAATTCGCATGGCAAGCACGGCATTTGGCGACACGGCTGAAGACATCAAACCCATCGTGCCAAGCGGCTCTTCTGATTCTGCGGCGCTTGACGCAGTGTTCGAGGCCTTGGTGCGGGCCGGGCGCAATGCGCCAATGGCGAAAACCATGTTGGTGCCTGAAACCTGGTCAAAGCAGGGCAAAGACCTGCCCGATGCTTGGCGGGATATGTATTCTTATTGCAACTCGGTCATGGAGCCATGGGATGGCCCTGCGGCTTTGGCGATGACCGATGGTCGCTGGGTTTGCGCTGGGCTGGATCGCAATGGTTTGCGCCCGATGCGTTATGTGGTGACGGGCGATGGCTTGCTGATCGCCGGATCCGAAACCGGCATGGTGCCGATTGATGAGGCCACGGTGCGCGAAAAGGGCGCCTTGGGCCCGGGGCAATTGCTCGCGGTCGATATGAGTGATGGAAGATTATACCATGACACAGCGATCAAAGATAAATTGGCGGCCGCGCAGCCCTTTGGCAGCTGGGTTGAGAAAATTAACGAATTAGACGCGCCTTTGGCAAGCGTCACCGAAGCCCCGCTATTTACCGGCGCAGATTTGCGTCAACGTCAGATTGCTGCGGGATATTCGATCGAAGAACTCGAACAAATTCTGGCGCCGATGGCCGAAGATGGCAAAGAAACGCTTGCATCGATGGGTGATGATACACCGAGCGCGGTCTTGTCGAAAAAATATCGCCCATTGTCGCATTATTTCCGGCAAAATTTCTCGCAAGTGACCAACCCGCCGATTGACAGCCTGCGCGAATATCGCGTGATGAGCCTAAAAACCCGGTTTGGAAATCTTAAAAACGTATTGGATGAAAGCAGCGCGCAAACTGAAATTCTGGTGCTTGACAGCCCCTTCGTTGGAAATGCGCAATGGGATGAATTGACCAGCCATTTTAACGCGCCGATGGTTGAGATTGACTGTAGCTTTGCCGTTGGTTCAGGGCCATCAGCCCTGCAAACTGGGTTGGAGCGTATCCGGGCAGAGGCAGAAGATGCCGTGCGTTCGGGGGCGGGTCATTTGGTGTTAAGCGATCATGCTTCTAACGCAGATAAAATTGCTATGCCGATGATTTTGGCCACCTCAGCCGTGCACAGCCATCTCACCCGCAAAGGCTTGCGTACGTTTTGTTCGCTGAATGTGCGGTCTGCAGAATGCATTGATCCGCATTATTTTGCAGTATTGATTGGCGCGGGGGCAACGGTGGTGAATGCCTATTTGGCCGAGGACAGTTTGAACGATCGGATCGAGCGCGGCTTGCTGAACGGGACTCTGACAGAGGTTGTGACGCGCTATCGCGAGGCGATCGATCAAGGCTTGCTGAAAATCATGTCGAAAATGGGTATTTCGGTGATTTCTTCCTATCGGGGCGGTTTGAATTTTGAAGCTGTTGGGCTTAGCCGTGCGATGTGCGCTGAATATTTCCCGGGTTTGATGAGCCGGATTTCGGGCATTGGCGTCAGCGGCGTGCAGAAAAAAGCAGAAGAAATTCACGCGGCCGCTTGGCAGGGTGCCACGGGTGTTTTGCCGATGGGCGGGTTTTATAAATCGCGCAAAACTGGCGAAACCCACGCCTGGGAAGCTCAAACCATGCATATGATGCAAACTGCCTGTGATCGGGCCAGCTTTGATCTATGGAAACAATATTCTGCCCGCATGCAATCAAACCCGCCAATTCATTTGCGCGATTTGCTGGCTGTGAAGCCGATCGGTGAACCTGTGCCATTAGAGGAAGTGGAAAGCATCACGGCGATTCGCCGGCGTTTTGTGACGCCGGGTATGTCTTTGGGGGCCTTAAGCCCGGAAGCGCATAAAACGCTAAACGTCGCGATGAACCGTATCGGGGCCAAATCGGATAGCGGCGAAGGGGGCGAGGATCCCGCGCATTTTCACCCCGAACCCAATGGTGACAATCCATCGGCGAAAATCAAGCAAGTTGCTTCGGGCCGCTTTGGCGTGACTGCGGAATATCTCAACCAATGTGAAGAGCTTGAGATCAAGGTCGCGCAAGGGGCGAAGCCAGGTGAAGGCGGTCAGCTGCCGGGCATGAAGGTCACCGATTTGATCGCCCGTTTGCGCCATTCTACCAAGGGCGTTACGCTAATTTCCCCACCTCCACATCACGATATTTATTCGATCGAGGATTTGGCGCAGCTGATCTATGATTTGAAACAAATCAACCCGCGCTGCAAAGTGACGGTGAAATTGGTCGCTTCTTCGGGCGTGGGCACGATCGCGGCCGGGGTTGCAAAAGCCGAAGCAGATGTGATTCTGATTTCCGGCCACAATGGGGGCACCGGTGCCTCTCCGGCAACCTCGATTAAATTTGCCGGCTTGCCATGGGAAATGGGATTGACCGAGGCCCATCAAGTGTTGGCGATGAACAATCTGCGCGACCGCATTACCTTGCGCACCGATGGCGGTTTGCGCACGGGTCGTGATATCATCATGGCTGCGATGATGGGGGCCGAAGAATTTGGCATCGGCACCGCAGCGTTGATTGCGATGGGCTGTATTATGGTGCGGCAGTGCCAATCCAACACATGCCCTGTCGGCGTGTGCACGCAAAACGAAGAGCTGCGCTCAAAATTCACTGGCTCCGCGGATAAAGTCGTGAATTTGATCACCTTCTATGCGCAGGAGGTGCGTGAAATTCTGGCGAGCATTGGCGCGCGCTCATTGGATGAGATCATCGGTCGGGCCGATCTGCTGGGGCAAGTTAGCCGGGGCGCAGAACATTTGGATGACCTAGATTTGAACCCGCTTTTGATCCGCGTTGATGGGGCTGACACGGTTGTGTATAACCGTGACCGTCCCCGCAATACGGTTCCTGATACGCTGGATGCTGAGATTGTGCGCGACGCGGCGCGGTTTTTACAAGATGGCGAAAAAATGCAGCTGTCTTATTCGGTTCAGAACACTCACCGTACCGTCGGCACACGCATATCCAGCCATATCGTAACCAAATTCGGTATGCGCAATGCGCTGCAAGAGGATCATCTAACGATCAAGCTTACCGGCAGCGCGGGCCAATCTTTGGGCGCCTTTGCCGCGCCCGGGCTGAAGCTGCAAGTGTCGGGGGATGCCAATGATTATGTTGGCAAGGGGCTTTCAGGGGGCATGATTGTGGTGCGCCCTGCGATGACAAGCCCCTTGGTGGCGGCGGATAATACGATTATCGGCAACACGGTTCTCTATGGCGCCACCGATGGCCACTTATTCGCAAGCGGGCGTGCCGGAGAGCGCTTTGGCGTGCGTAATTCAGGTGCCAAGGTTGTGGTTGAAGGCTGCGGCAGCAATGGGTGCGAATATATGACCGGCGGGGTTGCGGTGATTTTGGGCACTGTCGGGGCCAATTTTGGCGCCGGTATGACGGGTGGCATGGCCTATATCTATGATCCAGACTCGCTGGCGCAAAGCCGGATGAATATGGAAACATTGATCACCTGTCCGGTCACGATTGGGCATTGGCAAGAGCAGTTGAAATCTTTGATTTCACGCCATGCTGAAGAAACCGGCAGCCCTAAGGCGTATGATATTTTGCGCCAATGGGATGTGGAAAAAGACCACTTTTTGCAAGTGTGCCCTAAAGAGATGTTGGTGCATCTGCCGCATCCTTTATCGGATGAAGCCAAAAGCATTCCGGCTGAATAAGCACAGCAGCGCTTGGGCCCTTGGTTTAAAGAGCTCAAGCGCGCTGCCTGTGTCAGCCGCGCCTTTGGTAAACCGGCTTAGGCGATATAATAGTGGCAAGCTGGATAAATCGGCGTTTGAAGGATTGAAAAATCCGCTCTGACAAGGCATTCAAAGTGAGACGATATTTGTTTTGAAAGGCTGAAATGCTGCGCTTGTATCATGCCCCCCTCTCGCCATTTTGCCGAAAAATTCGGCTGACCCTTGCTGAAAAACGCATTGAGGTAGAGCTGGTCGATGAAAAATACTGGGAGCGCAGCACGGATTTTTTGCGCCGCAACCCGGCTGGGCAAGTTCCGATTTTGCGGCATGAAAGCGGCTATCTCACTCAAAGCGGTGCGATTTGCGAATTTCTTGAGGATTTATATCCCGATCCAGCGCTGCTGCCCAAAACCGCTTTGGACAAATACGAAATGCGCCGTTTGATCGCGTGGTTTGATGATAAGTTTCACAAAGATGTGACGGTAAAATTGCTAAATGAGCGGGTGATCAAGAAAATTACCGGTGAGGGTTTTCCTGAAAGCAAACACGTGATTGCAGGTATGAAGGCGATTAAATTTCATCTTGATTATATGTCTGAGCTGTTGGACCAGCGCCGCTGGCTTGCGGGCGATCAGATGACGCTGGCAGATTTTGCAGCTGCCGCGCATCTGTCAGTGCTAGATTATATTTCAGATGTGGATTGGAATCGATCGGCCATCGTGAAAGATTGGTACGCAAAAATCAAATCTCGCCCCGCGTTTCGAAGTATTCTAGCGGATCAAGTGCCGGGGTTTCCACCGCCCAAACATTACAATGATTTGGATTTCTAACATGGTGTCCGGCTCAGGCATAGGCGCGGCGCTCTATTTTGGGCGCGGGATCTGATGCAAGAGCTTAAACAGCGGCTTTTGGCGCAGGCCCAGGGGGAAGGCTTTGATCAACTGGCGATTTGCCAACCCTCGGCCGTACCCCAGATGGAGGCCGATTTGCGCGCGTTTTTGGCCAAAAATTATCACGGGCAAATGGCTTGGCTGGAGGATCGCCAAGCATGGCGTTCGGATCCCAGCGCCCTGTGGCCAGAGGCGAAATCGGTGATAATGCTGGCGCGATCCTACGCGCCCAGTGAAGATCCGATGGCGGTTTTGGCGCAGCCTGATCGCGGTACAATTTCTGTTTATGCCCGAAATAAAGATTACCATGATATTATTAAAAAACGCCTGAAAGCCTTGGCCCGTTGGTTAATCGCCGAGAAGGGCGGCGCTGTTAAAGTGTTTGTGGATACGGCGCCGGTGCCAGAAAAACCCTTGGCGCAGGCTGCCGGGCTTGGCTGGCAAGGCAAACATACGAATTTGGTCAGCCGGTCACTGGGCAATTGGTTTTTCTTGGGCGCGATTTTTACAACGCTCGATTTGCCGGTGGATGAAAAAGAGCCGGATCATTGCGGATCCTGTCAGGCGTGTTTGCAGGCTTGCCCGACGCAGGCTTTTCCAGCGCCATATCAGTTGGATGCACGGCGCTGCATTTCCTATCTGACGATTGAACATAAAGGCCCGGTGGATCTTGATTTACGGGCGCAGATGGGAAATCGCATTTATGGTTGCGATGATTGTTTGGCGGCATGCCCGTGGAATAAATTTGCCCAAACCGCGCAAGATGTGCGTTTTCACGCGCGCGAAGATTTAACCGCGCCAAAATTGGCCGAGCTGGCGATGCTAAAGGATGCGGAATTTCGCCAGAAATTTTCGGGCAGCCCGATCAAACGCATCGGCCGTGATCGGTTTATACGCAACGTACTTTATGCGATCGGAAATTCGCAGCAGGTTGAGTTGGCCGCGGTGGCCTCCCGCCTACAATCAGATCCTGACCCAACGGTCGCAGAAGCCGCGATTTGGGCGCAAGCGCAGCTTGAAAAACTTTAACCGGTCGAAAGCGGCCTTGATCCGCGGCTTTGTGTCGTAATCTGTCTTTCTTTTGGCTTTAATTGTGACTAGGTGCGGGCGGAGGCAGCTGCAACAGTCAATCATTAAGAGGATCAGATGGCCGTTTTACTGGGCGTTGATACGGGTGGAACTTTTACGGATGCAGTGTTGCTGCGCGATGAAACAGAAGTGATCGCCAGCGCAAAATCCTTAACCACGCGCGCAGATTTGGCTGAGGGGATTGGTAAGGCTGTTGCGGCGGTTTTGGCCGCCTCGCAGGTCAAACCGGAAGAGATTGCGATGGCCTCGCTCTCAACCACATTGGCCACAAACGCGTTGGTTGAAGGGCAAGGCGGACGGGTTGCATTGGTCTATATAGGGTTTCGCCCGGGTGATCTGATCCGCCATGGTCTGTCTGAGGTATTGGCCGGTGATCCGGCCATCGAATTACCGGGGGGGCATGATCACGCAGGCTCCGAGCAGCAGCCTTTGGATCTGCGCGCTTTGCAAAGCTGGATAGAGGCGCAAACTGGGGTGTCAGCCTTTGCCGTGGCCGGGCAGTTTGCCACGCGAAATGCGGCGCATGAAGAAGCGGCTAGCCAGCTTATCCGCGCGGTTTCGGGAAAGCCGGTTAGCGCGTCGCATCAGCTATCCTCGAAGTTAAATGGGCCAAAGCGGGCGCTCACGTCGGTGTTAAACGCCCGTTTGATTGGGATGATTGACGGTTTGATTGAGCGGGCAAGCTTCAAATTAACGGCGCTTGGTATTCTGGCGCCTTTGATGGTGGTGCGCGGCGATGGGGCCTTGATTTCGGCGCAACTGGCGCGCGACAAACCCATCGAGACCATTTTAAGCGGGCCTGCTGCGTCGCTTGTGGGCGCGCGGTGGCTCACCGGTGAGAAAACCGCTTTGGTCTCTGATATTGGAGGCACCACCACGGATATTGCCGTTTTGCGCAATGGCCAACCGGCGCTGGATCCGCAGGGGGCTCAAGTGGGCCCTTATCGCACCATGGTAGAGGCTGTTGCCATGCGCACCTCGGGTTTGGGGGGCGATAGCGAAGTTCATTTCCTATCTGAAGGGTTGCAGGGTGGCGTGTTGCTGGGGCCCAAGCGCGTTTTACCAATTTGCTTGGCGGCGATGGAGGCCCCTGATCTGGTGCATGATGCGTTAGATCGCCAGCTGCATACGGCGCTTCCAAGCGAATATGATGGGCGTTTTGTGCGCCGCCTTTCGGGGCCGGCCATGCAAGGGTTACAAAGCCGCGATCTGGCGCTTTATCAGCGGCTCACCCTTGACTTTCAGCCGCTGGATAGGGTGTTGAAAAGCCGGTTAGAGCAGCAGGTTTTGCGGCGCTTGCTATCGCGGGGGGGGGTGCAAATTGCAGCTTTAACGCCTTCGGATGCCAGCCATTTTCTGGGCGCTTCGCAACTTTGGGATCGCGGGGCGGCGCAAAAAGCCCTTAGCGTCTTTGGGCGGCGGCGCACGGGCGCCGGGCAGCGCTTGGCAAAAAATCCGCAAGATATGGCGGATATGATTATTGATCAGCTCACCCGGCAAACCTCTACTGCGTTGTTAGACGTGGCCTTTGCCGAAGAAACGCAAAGCTTTGGCTTGGCCTCGCAAGATTTGGCAGGGCATATTTTGCTGGAACGTGGGCTAAGCGGGCATCGTGGATTGATAAAGCTGGATGCTGGTCTAAACCTGCCTGTGGTGGGGTTGGGCGCTTCGGCGCCAAGCTATTACCCTGCGGTTGGCGCGCGCCTGAACTGCCCGATGCTGATTCCCCAGCACGGCGATGTTGCAAATGCCATCGGCGCGGTTGTTGGGCAGATTACGATGCGCGCCAGCGGCACGGTGACAGCGCCCACAGAAGGTGTGTTTCGCGTACATAGTGGCGTGGGCACGCAGGATTTCACGCAAGAAACACTGGCTCTTGAGACGCTTGAGCAGATCTTGAGGGCTCAGGCAATAGCGCAGGCGAAGGCTGCAGGGGCTGATGCGCTTGAGCTAAGCTGGCAGCGCGATATTTCAAAAACGCAGGCAGAGAATCGCATGGTCTTCATTGAAGCGCGACTAACCGCTGTGGTGTCAGGGCGGCCCCGCATTACGGCCTAGCGAAGGCTCTAGATGCGCGGGGTGAGTTGGTATTGGAAGCTCTTGGAAAGCCAACGCTGATGCAGCCTATGTTTCAGCGCTTGAAATAAAAAACCGCCTAGTTCTGAACGTATCCTGTCTGGCTGATCAAAATCTCTTGCAAATTCTTTGTTTCGGGGCTTGCGATCCTTTTGCAGTCGGTTTACTAAGCCACTACTTGGCGCGGGATGGAGCAGCCCGGTAGCTCGTCAGGCTCATAACCTGAAGGTCGTAGGTTCAAATCCTACTCCCGCAACCAAGATAAGGTTAAGTAGCTGGTTTAGTGATAATAGGCCACGTTCCTGACGATAGGAACACAGCGGGACGATCCTTTTTGCGGCTCTATATTCTTTAGGTGCCGCATGACTTGCAGCATCAGTCAAATGTATAGTTTTTGGTGTAGTCACCTAGAAAGTAAAAGCCGTAAGGTTTTTATTCACCAGATACATAAGCTGAAAGTTACAGCTTCACACCCTACTTCCAAAACAAAAAAACGTCCACTTGGCGCTTCGGTGTATTCCGGTGATATAATAATTTTAAGATGTATTATGTAGTGACGTTTATCGATGTGTTTGCGCGATGTTGTTTGGAAATTAACCTTTTGTCACGGCGATGAATGCCCGTCTCTATTGTAAGGGAAGCCTTTTAATTTAGTACTTGCCAACGTACTCTAATCACATCCGAGCGATAGATTGCTTTCAGGACAAGCTTAATAACTTACGCCATTATGAAATGCTGAATGATTTTACAACATTCAGTGAGCCTAGGTCGCGTTCAAAATTTAGATCAACTAATAGAGTTTCCTTTTGTCTTTTAAAACGACTAAGCATGAGGTTAAAAAACACACAGATTCAATCAAATAAGCCCGGGCTCATTTGGATTGAAGGGGATTTAACAAGAAGCTTATGAAAGCAGTCCTGCGGTTTTGGCGAAGTGAATTGCTTCAGTTTTCGAGTGTACGTTTAGTCTTTTGAATAAACTTCTGCTGTAAGTGTGCACCGTATTTATCGACAAGCCCATGTCAGAGGCAATTTGAGTATAAGATCTACCGGCATAAATAAGGGTCAAAATACGCTGCTGTTGAGGAGTGAGGCTTACCTCTTTATTTTCAATAATTATTTTTTGCTTAATGTTGGGAATTAATAATTTGGCTATTGAAGGGCTGATGGGAAACCCCTGATTTTCAATCGACGACAGTGCAAGCGCGATTGAAATAGCTGTATCTTTAGTGTTGATGAAACCATTGATCCCAAATGATAGTATTTTTTCAAAATGTGAAAGATCAACATTTTCTGCAACAGCTAGCCTGGGTGTTTTGTCTAAAGCGTCAATGATACGCTTAAAATTTCTATAAGCGAATGTTGAGCGTGCGCTGATTTCTATGATTGCATACGCAATATCTTTTCTGTTTGATGCTATTACATTTAGAACGTTTTCAGTGTCAGAGTGATGGCTAATTAGCCAATTTCCTTCTTGTTCCTTTATAAAATCTAAGACTGGCTGTTGAAAGTAGAAATTTGTCGCACAAACTAGTATTATATTAATATTATTTTTCGTCCCGCCATTTTCCTCTTGAATAGCCATAGGGTCAGCCTTCTTTTATATGTGAACAGTTTAGATTTTCTTTAAGAGGTTTAGTCGTGAGATGTAGCAAAGAAGAAACTCAATTATTATATCTAATTTTTAGGGTAAAATATCTATTATTAAGTATTAATTAGATATTTACTGCAAGCCTTCAATTGTTATTTCTGGCAAAAGAGCAACGTGCGCTTGTAAGTTAAACTCTTTGATAAAAAGGCCTGTGAGCGTTATTTTCATAGGCAAGACTTGGTTACGTCTTGCCTTAGTTGGAGAAAAGAAGATGAAAGATTCATCATTTGAGGTAAAAAATTTGTATCAAGTTCAGATAAATAGTGACGAAAATGTTACAGATGTACTTAATTTGGAAAAATCTCAAATTGGTGTTCAGCCAATCGTTCGTGGTGGAGTTTTGTCTGAGGGGATGTTTGCGGAAGTCGAACCTGGATCATTTCGCGCACTCAATGGCCAGTCAAGTAAAAGTATCAGGAAGATAAAACTTCCCGCCGATGTCTCGGCGCGGAGGAAGTTTTTAGCTGAATGGTCGGAGCGCGCGCGACACGCTTCAAAGAAGGGTGGGGCGTTTAGCGTTTTGCTCTTGCCCCTAGCGGCCTGTGGGGGGGGTGGTACATCTAGCAACCCTGGTGAGGTTTCTGAAGGGTATGTAATTGACGGCTATGTAACGAACGCGTTTGTCTTCCGAGATGAAGATGGAGACGGTGTTTATGACGCTGCCGATGGGGAGGCCACCGCATACACGGATTCAGCTGGTAAATATTCGCTAGGCGGTAGTTCGACTGCGTCGATTGTAATGGATCCAAGTCAAGATCCAGAGGGTCGTACCGCAATCGATCTGGACAACCCAAATGAGGCGTTTACAGGCATCCTCAAAGCGCCAGCCGGCTCCACCGTTGTCACGCCGTTAACCACACTTGTGCAGCAAATCGTCGAGACCGGTGCAACCGCCGAGGCCGCTGAAGCCGCTGTCAAAACGGCTTTGGGCATTACAGGAGATGTTGAACTAACGACGTTAGATCCAATCGCCTCAGATAATGTTGAAGTCTATAAGGCCGGTGTACAAGTTGCGGCTTTGATTTCCGAGTCGGGTGGTGGCGAAGCAGGTTTTGCCGTTTCCGCAGCTTTGGCAAAAACGGTTCAAAACTCTTCGGGTGCGGTCGATTTAACGGACGTTGATGTGGTAAAGGCTGTTATCGATACAGCAATAGCTGACAATCCAACTGCAACAGCTTCTCTGGATTCGGATTCCGTTGCCTCGTCCGCCGCAAGCCAGGCCGCGGTCATTGCTGCTGCAACGTCAGTTGATGATGTTTCAAACGCGCAATCCGCAACGTTTACCGTAACTGAGACCAATAACGTAATTGTGTTTGGTGGGGATGCTACCGGTACAGTCGTCATGACACTGAACTCTGAAGGTGGAGCAACTTTCACCCGCGGCGGAGTTTCTGGTAAAGATGGAACGGGCAGTGATGCATCGGTTGTGACGATCGACAGCGTAGCCGATAAAACCATTTCTGGTGCGGTCGAGCTTACGGTTGTTGTTTCTGCAGAGGCAACGTCAGGAGCGGACGAGTTCATCATTAATGCGCCAGATGCAACCAAGATCGATTTGCGTGGCTCTATGGGCGAAGGTGCCGATAGCATCGTGATAAAAGTGGCTGATGAAACCGTTGGAACTGTCGACAGCCGAGATTTAATTCTTGATACCTCTGGTCTTACGGTAGCTTCAAATGATCGTTTGGTTTTCGATTTTGACGGCGAAGAAGATCTGGTGAATTTGACACTTGGGTCTGACGTAAGTCAGTTCAGCGAAATTGAAGTCGCCAAGGGCACCTTAGATGTTCGAAGCATCACAATAAAAGATGGCTTGCAGCTTACTGTTAACTCAGGCGTTAGCATGTCGCTAGATCAGTTTCACTCGTTGGAAAGCCTTGTCAGTGCATCTGGTCTGGGCGCTTTAACCATAACGTTGGACTCTTCGGAAGCGCTAAGCGACTTGACTGGCAGCGGATTGGATTCCGACTTTGTGATGATCGGGACGTCTATTACCGTTAAAAATTCTGCTGGAACAACTCTTTTGAGCAATGTGACCGGATCAGAGTTTGGTTCTGTTCCATCTGGATTGACCATTTATCCAGGCATCCCTGAGCTTGCGATAATGGCGAGTGCGTTGGAGACGCAAATTTCTTCCAATGATACGGATATCGCATCAAATTTATCTGATATCGCAGACCTTAGTACTTTAATTGGCGTAGTTACGGACAATACAGATAATGCATCGACGGTTGCCGTGGAGCTAAATGCCATTCAAGATCAGTTGGCGGTTATATCGGGTCAAGTAGCTGACATTATAGCAGCTCAACGAGATAATTTGACTGAAGTTACGATTACGGATAATGCGTCTGGCACGACGAACGGAGACGTTACATATACGTTCACATTTGATGAGGCTGTGACTGGGTTTACGGCTGCGGATGTTACGGTTGTGAATGGTGTGAAGGGTACGTTTGAGGCTAATAGCACGACAGAATACACGTTGGTTGTGACGCCTAATGACAATTATGAGGGCGATGTTCTTGTAAGCGTTAAGGACAGTGTTGCCGTTGATGGTAATAGTAATGGTAATGCGGCTGCGTTGGATAGTGTTCAGGCGGTTGATACACTTGATCCGACTGTCACTATCACGAGCAGTGCGTCCAGTTTGAAGGTTGGCGAGACTTCCACGCTGACGATTACTTTTAGTGAGGCTGTTACAGCGTTTACTAAAGATGATATTTCTGTAGAGAGTGGCACGCTTGGTGAATTGAGTTCAGTGACGACGAATTCTGATGGTACTGCGACGTATACGATTGCCTATACTCCGGCGACTACAACGGATAGTGAGGTCGCGATATCTGTTTCGACGTCTTATACGGATACAGTTGGCAATGCGGGTCGCGCTAGCTCGACGCTCAATTTGAACGTCGATACTGTAGCGCCTGCGGTTGCTATTACTGGTGGTGCTGTTAGCAGCAAAGACGCTGTTCATGCGATTAGCGGGACCGGGGAAGCCGGCGCGACGGTATCGATTGTAGATACGACTGCTGATCCTGACGTAGTTTTGTCGACGACGGTTGTGAATGTGGATGGAGCCTGGACGACTACGATTGATCTTGGCACTGATGGCACTCACGCGCTGAAGGCAGTTGCAGTGGATGCAATGGGCAATACTACCTCTACGGCCACGGTTGACTACACGTTAGTTGAAGACGATGTTCCAGCTGTTACGATTACGGATAATGCGTCTGGCACGACGAACGGAGACGTTACATATACGTTCACATTTGATGAGGCTGTGACTGGGTTTACGGCTGCGGATGTTACGGTTGTGAATGGTGTGAAGGGTACGTTTGAGGCTAATAGCACGACAGAATACACGTTGGTTGTGACGCCTAATGACAATTATGAGGGCGATGTTCTTGTAAGCGTTAAGGACAGTGTTGCCGTTGATGGTAATAGTAATGGTAATGCGGCTGCGTTGGATAGTGTTCAGGCGGTTGATACACTTGATCCGACTGTCACTATCACGAGCAGTGCGTCCAGTTTGAAGGTTGGCGAGACTTCCACGCTGACGATTACTTTTAGTGAGGCTGTTACAGCGTTTACTAAAGATGATATTTCTGTAGAGAGTGGCACGCTTGGTGAATTGAGTTCAGTGACGACGAATTCTGATGGTACTGCGACGTATACGATTGCCTATACTCCGGCGACTACAACGGATAGTGAGGTCGCGATATCTGTTTCGACGTCTTATACGGATACAGTTGGCAATGCGGGTCGCGCTAGCTCGACGCTCAATTTGAACGTCGATACTGTAGCGCCTGCGGTTGCTATTACTGGTGGTGCTGTTAGCAGCAAAGACGCTGTTCATGCGATTAGCGGGACCGGGGAAGCCGGCGCGACGGTATCGATTGTAGATACGACTGCTGATCCTGACGTAGTTTTGTCGACGACGGTTGTGAATGTGGATGGAGCCTGGACGACTACGATTGATCTTGGCACTGATGGCACTCACGCGCTGAAGGCAGTTGCAGTGGATGCAATGGGCAATACTACCTCTACGGCCACGGTTGACTACACGTTAGTTGAAGACGATGTTCCAGCTGTTACGATTACGGATAATGCGTCTGGCACGACGAACGGAGACGTTACATATACGTTCACATTTGATGAGGCTGTGACTGGGTTTACGGCTGCGGATGTTACGGTTGTGAATGGTGTGAAGGGTACGTTTGAGGCTAATAGCACGACAGAATACACGTTGGTTGTGACGCCTAATGACAATTATGAGGGCGATGTTCTTGTAAGCGTTAAGGACAGTGTTGCCGTTGATGGTAATAGTAATGGTAATGCGGCTGCGTTGGATAGTGTTCAGGCGGTTGATACACTTGATCCGACTGTCACTATCACGAGCAGTGCGTCCAGTTTGAAGGTTGGCGAGACTTCCACGCTGACGATTACTTTTAGTGAGGCTGTTACAGCGTTTACTAAAGATGATATTTCTGTAGAGAGTGGCACGCTTGGTGAATTGAGTTCAGTGACGACGAATTCTGATGGTACTGCGACGTATACGATTGCCTATACTCCGGCGACTACAACGGATAGTGAGGTCGCGATATCTGTTTCGACGTCTTATACGGATACAGTTGGCAATGCGGGTCGCGCTAGCTCGACGCTCAATTTGAACGTCGATACTGTAGCGCCTGCGGTTGCTATTACTGGTGGTGCTGTTAGCAGCAAAGACGCTGTTCATGCGATTAGCGGGACCGGGGAAGCCGGCGCGACGGTATCGATTGTAGATACGACTGCTGATCCTGACGTAGTTTTGTCGACGACGGTTGTGAATGTGGATGGAGCCTGGACGACTACGATTGATCTTGGCACTGATGGCACTCACGCGCTGAAGGCAGTTGCAGTGGATGCAATGGGCAATACTACCTCTACGGCCACGGTTGACTACACGTTAGTTGAAGACGATGTTCCAGCTGTTACGATTACGGATAATGCGTCTGGCACGACGAACGGAGACGTTACATATACGTTCACATTTGATGAGGCTGTGACTGGGTTTACGGCTGCGGATGTTACGGTTGTGAATGGTGTGAAGGGTACGTTTGAGGCTAATAGCACGACAGAATACACGTTGGTTGTGACGCCTAATGACAATTATGAGGGCGATGTTCTTGTAAGCGTTAAGGACAGTGTTGCCGTTGATGGTAATAGTAATGGTAATGCGGCTGCGTTGGATAGTGTTCAGGCGGTTGATACACTTGATCCGACTGTCACTATCACGAGCAGTGCGTCCAGTTTGAAGGTTGGCGAGACTTCCACGCTGACGATTACTTTTAGTGAGGCTGTTACAGCGTTTACTAAAGATGATATTTCTGTAGAGAGTGGCACGCTTGGTGAATTGAGTTCAGTGACGACGAATTCTGATGGTACTGCGACGTATACGATTGCCTATACTCCGGCGACTACAACGGATAGTGAGGTCGCGATATCTGTTTCGACGTCTTATACGGATACAGTTGGCAATGCGGGTCGCGCTAGCTCGACGCTCAATTTGAACGTCGATACTGTAGCGCCTGCGGTTGCTATTACTGGTGGTGCTGTTAGCAGCAAAGACGCTGTTCATGCGATTAGCGGGACCGGGGAAGCCGGCGCGACGGTATCGATTGTAGATACGACTGCTGATCCTGACGTAGTTTTGTCGACGACGGTTGTGAATGTGGATGGAGCCTGGACGACTACGATTGATCTTGGCACTGATGGCACTCACGCGCTGAAGGCAGTTGCAGTGGATGCAATGGGCAATACTACCTCTACGGCCACGGTTGACTACACGTTAGTTGAAGACGATGTTCCAGCTGTTACGATTACGGATAATGCGTCTGGCACGACGAACGGAGACGTTACATATACGTTCACATTTGATGAGGCTGTGACTGGGTTTACGGCTGCGGATGTTACGGTTGTGAATGGTGTGAAGGGTACGTTTGAGGCTAATAGCACGACAGAATACACGTTGGTTGTGACGCCTAATGACAATTATGAGGGCGATGTTCTTGTAAGCGTTAAGGACAGTGTTGCCGTTGATGGTAATAGTAATGGTAATGCGGCTGCGTTGGATAGTGTTCAGGCGGTTGATACACTTGATCCGACTGTCACTATCACGAGCAGTGCGTCCAGTTTGAAGGTTGGCGAGACTTCCACGCTGACGATTACTTTTAGTGAGGCTGTTACAGCGTTTACTAAAGATGATATTTCTGTAGAGAGTGGCACGCTTGGTGAATTGAGTTCAGTGACGACGAATTCTGATGGTACTGCGACGTATACGATTGCCTATACTCCGGCGACTACAACGGATAGTGAGGTCGCGATATCTGTTTCGACGTCTTATACGGATACAGTTGGCAATGCGGGTCGCGCTAGCTCGACGCTCAATTTGAACGTCGATACTGTAGCGCCTGCGGTTGCTATTACTGGTGGTGCTGTTAGCAGCAAAGACGCTGTTCATGCGATTAGCGGGACCGGGGAAGCCGGCGCGACGGTATCGATTGTAGATACGACTGCTGATCCTGACGTAGTTTTGTCGACGACGGTTGTGAATGTGGATGGAGCCTGGACGACTACGATTGATCTTGGCACTGATGGCACTCACGCGCTGAAGGCAGTTGCAGTGGATGCAATGGGCAATACTACCTCTACGGCCACGGTTGACTACACGTTAGTTGAAGACGATGTTCCAGCTGTTACGATTACGGATAATGCGTCTGGCACGACGAACGGAGACGTTACATATACGTTCACATTTGATGAGGCTGTGACTGGGTTTACGGCTGCGGATGTTACGGTTGTGAATGGTGTGAAGGGTACGTTTGAGGCTAATAGCACGACAGAATACACGTTGGTTGTGACGCCTAATGACAATTATGAGGGCGATGTTCTTGTAAGCGTTAAGGACAGTGTTGCCGTTGATGGTAATAGTAATGGTAATGCGGCTGCGTTGGATAGTGTTCAGGCGGTTGATACACTTGATCCGACTGTCACTATCACGAGCAGTGCGTCCAGTTTGAAGGTTGGCGAGACTTCCACGCTGACGATTACTTTTAGTGAGGCTGTTACAGCGTTTACTAAAGATGATATTTCTGTAGAGAGTGGCACGCTTGGTGAATTGAGTTCAGTGACGACGAATTCTGATGGTACTGCGACGTATACGATTGCCTATACTCCGGCGACTACAACGGATAGTGAGGTCGCGATATCTGTTTCGACGTCTTATACGGATACAGTTGGCAATGCGGGTCGCGCTAGCTCGACGCTCAATTTGAACGTCGATACTGTAGCGCCTGCGGTTGCTATTACTGGTGGTGCTGTTAGCAGCAAAGACGCTGTTCATGCGATTAGCGGGACCGGGGAAGCCGGCGCGACGGTATCGATTGTAGATACGACTGCTGATCCTGACGTAGTTTTGTCGACGACGGTTGTGAATGTGGATGGAGCCTGGACGACTACGATTGATCTTGGCACTGATGGCACTCACGCGCTGAAGGCAGTTGCAGTGGATGCAATGGGCAATACTACCTCTACGGCCACGGTTGACTACACGTTAGTTGAAGACGATGTTCCAGCTGTTACGATTACGGATAATGCGTCTGGCACGACGAACGGAGACGTTACATATACGTTCACATTTGATGAGGCTGTGACTGGGTTTACGGCTGCGGATGTTACGGTTGTGAATGGTGTGAAGGGTACGTTTGAGGCTAATAGCACGACAGAATACACGTTGGTTGTGACGCCTAATGACAATTATGAGGGCGATGTTCTTGTAAGCGTTAAGGACAGTGTTGCCGTTGATGGTAATAGTAATGGTAATGCGGCTGCGTTGGATAGTGTTCAGGCGGTTGATACACTTGATCCGACTGTCACTATCACGAGCAGTGCGTCCAGTTTGAAGGTTGGCGAGACTTCCACGCTGACGATTACTTTTAGTGAGGCTGTTACAGCGTTTACTAAAGATGATATTTCTGTAGAGAGTGGCACGCTTGGTGAATTGAGTTCAGTGACGACGAATTCTGATGGTACTGCGACGTATACGATTGCCTATACTCCGGCGACTACAACGGATAGTGAGGTCGCGATATCTGTTTCGACGTCTTATACGGATACAGTTGGCAATGCGGGTCGCGCTAGCTCGACGCTCAATTTGAACGTCGATACTGTAGCGCCTGCGGTTGCTATTACTGGTGGTGCTGTTAGCAGCAAAGACGCTGTTCATGCGATTAGCGGGACCGGGGAAGCCGGCGCGACGGTATCGATTGTAGATACGACTGCTGATCCTGACGTAGTTTTGTCGACGACGGTTGTGAATGTGGATGGAGCCTGGACGACTACGATTGATCTTGGCACTGATGGCACTCACGCGCTGAAGGCAGTTGCAGTGGATGCAATGGGCAATACTACCTCTACGGCCACGGTTGACTACACGTTAGTTGAAGACGATGTTCCAGCTGTTACGATTACGGATAATGCGTCTGGCACGACGAACGGAGACGTTACATATACGTTCACATTTGATGAGGCTGTGACTGGGTTTACGGCTGCGGATGTTACGGTTGTGAATGGTGTGAAGGGTACGTTTGAGGCTAATAGCACGACAGAATACACGTTGGTTGTGACGCCTAATGACAATTATGAGGGCGATGTTCTTGTAAGCGTTAAGGACAGTGTTGCCGTTGATGGTAATAGTAATGGTAATGCGGCTGCGTTGGATAGTGTTCAGGCGGTTGATACACTTGATCCGACTGTCACTATCACGAGCAGTGCGTCCAGTTTGAAGGTTGGCGAGACTTCCACGCTGACGATTACTTTTAGTGAGGCTGTTACAGCGTTTACTAAAGATGATATTTCTGTAGAGAGTGGCACGCTTGGTGAATTGAGTTCAGTGACGACGAATTCTGATGGTACTGCGACGTATACGATTGCCTATACTCCGGCGACTACAACGGATAGTGAGGTCGCGATATCTGTTTCGACGTCTTATACGGATACAGTTGGCAATGCGGGTCGCGCTAGCTCGACGCTCAATTTGAACGTCGATACTGTAGCGCCTGCGGTTGCTATTACTGGTGGTGCTGTTAGCAGCAAAGACGCTGTTCATGCGATTAGCGGGACCGGGGAAGCCGGCGCGACGGTATCGATTGTAGATACGACTGCTGATCCTGACGTAGTTTTGTCGACGACGGTTGTGAATGTGGATGGAGCCTGGACGACTACGATTGATCTTGGCACTGATGGCACTCACGCGCTGAAGGCAGTTGCAGTGGATGCAATGGGCAATACTACCTCTACGGCCACGGTTGACTACACGTTAGTTGAAGACGATGTTCCAGCTGTTACGATTACGGATAATGCGTCTGGCACGACGAACGGAGACGTTACATATACGTTCACATTTGATGAGGCTGTGACTGGGTTTACGGCTGCGGATGTTACGGTTGTGAATGGTGTGAAGGGTACGTTTGAGGCTAATAGCACGACAGAATACACGTTGGTTGTGACGCCTAATGACAATTATGAGGGCGATGTTCTTGTAAGCGTTAAGGACAGTGTTGCCGTTGATGGTAATAGTAATGGTAATGCGGCTGCGTTGGATAGTGTTCAGGCGGTTGATACACTTGATCCGACTGTCACTATCACGAGCAGTGCGTCCAGTTTGAAGGTTGGCGAGACTTCCACGCTGACGATTACTTTTAGTGAGGCTGTTACAGCGTTTACTAAAGATGATATTTCTGTAGAGAGTGGCACGCTTGGTGAATTGAGTTCAGTGACGACGAATTCTGATGGTACTGCGACGTATACGATTGCCTATACTCCGGCGACTACAACGGATAGTGAGGTCGCGATATCTGTTTCGACGTCTTATACGGATACAGTTGGCAATGCGGGTCGCGCTAGCTCGACGCTCAATTTGAACGTCGATACTGTAGCGCCTGCGGTTGCTATTACTGGTGGTGCTGTTAGCAGCAAAGACGCTGTTCATGCGATTAGCGGGACCGGGGAAGCCGGCGCGACGGTATCGATTGTAGATACGACTGCTGATCCTGACGTAGTTTTGTCGACGACGGTTGTGAATGTGGATGGAGCCTGGACGACTACGATTGATCTTGGCACTGATGGCACTCACGCGCTGAAGGCAGTTGCAGTGGATGCAATGGGCAATACTACCTCTACGGCCACGGTTGACTACACGTTAGTTGAAGACGATGTTCCAGTGTTGAATTCAGCCTCTGTCAGTGGCACAACTTTGACGCTGACTTATAGTGAAGCACTCGACGACTCTGTTGGTGAAGTGCCAGTTACAGGTGATTTTTCGGTCAGCACGGACGGCGTTGCAAACGCGGTGAATGCAGTGGCAGTCGCTGGTTCCACTGTAACATTGACATTGGAAACGGCGGTAGAGTTCGGTCAAACAGTTTTGGTATCCTACACCGATCCAACTGGTGATAGTTCGGCAACTACTCAGGACGCCGCTGGGAATGACGCCGTCTCATTCGTTAATCAGACTGTTACAAATAGTACGGCCCGTGCCAATTTGGCTGATACGCCTGCAGACCTCGTTGCAGAGGGTGTTACAAGCTTGGATGCGGCGGGTAATATCACCACGAATACCACTGCCGCAACGATCCAGCAGGCGCGTACGTTGATGGATGCGCAAAACACTGGCACGACAACAATTCACGAGTTAAGCGTGTCCGCGGCAGACGCTGTTTCATTGGCGCCAGACTCAAATGACGCTCTCACTCTTGTGAGCGTGAGCGGCGTGTTTGGGACTGGCAAAGATGCAGAAATTTCACTTACCAATATACCGTATGCGTCAAACATCACATTCGCTGGCAGAAGTGCAAACGAAACTATTTATCTGCCGGAACGTGACGCCTCTTCCGATGGCGCAACGGGCGGTGTCCTGAACCTAGATGGTGGGGCTGGCAACGATACGTTCCTGATTTATGGTGGTTCCTCAGGTAGCCGCGTCCTGTCATCGAGTGACGTACTCGCGGGTGGCGCGGGCACTGGAGATACACTACATCTCGTGGGAACAGTTGACTTGTCTGGGATTAATACGTTCTCCGGGATCGAGAACCTTACGCTAGAAAATTCGACCTCACTGGTCACAATGACTGGTGATCAATTTGCCACATTAACTGGAACCGTCACTGGCGACACGACGTCCAAGATCGTCATCGATGCGGATGCCAATAACGCGCTCGATATTTCGGGCACGGGTGTAACATTCTCAAACGTGGCCGAGCTGGAGGTTGCAGCGGGGATTGCCTTAACGGTGAACCTAACCCAGTTGGGTACGATCACAAATGTTGACACGAATGCGACGGATGCGACATTGGCAGTCAACCTCAATGGGGTTACAATTGATGGAACGTCGGTGGACATTAGTGACTCAGACTTGGATGTTGGTTCGTCTACAATTAATGTGACATTGGCTAACTCGGCCACGTTTACTATGAGCGCTGTACAGGCTCATGGCGCTACAGTGGGTGGTACTGGAACTGTTATTGTGAAGGGAACCCAGGGAACAAACCTCGACATAAGCGCTCTGACCTCCACGTCAACGGACATTACAGACGTTAATAGTGGGGCGGCTTTAACTAATTTCACGCCCCCGACAGTCGGTGATTCTAAGACGCTGACACTGACCGCTGCGCAGGCAACCGGCAAGACGATCACGGGTGATGGTACAGTACAGATTGAGACCACAGGCGCTGATACGATTGCGTTCTCAGCGGATACGGATCTATCCAGTGTCACAGCGACGCTTGGTTTTGCAACAAACGTCTCAGTTGCTGATACGAAGACGTTGACGTTGACTGCTGCGCAAGCGACCGGCAAGACGATCACGGGTGATGGTACAGTATCCATAAAAGGTGATGTTGCTGCGGATACTGATCTGACAGATATCACTGCGACGGTTTCTTTGGATGGCGGCACAGCGGCTGTTGCTAATACGAAGACGTTGACGTTGACTGCTGCACAAGCGACCGGCAAGACGATCACAGGTGATGGTACAGTACAGATTGAGACCACCGGCGCTGATACGATTGCGTTCTCAGCGGATACGGATCTATCCAGTGTCACAGCGACGCTTGGTTTTGCAACAAACGTCTCAGTTGCTGATACGAAGACGTTGACGTTGACTGCTGCACAAGCGACCGGCAAGACGATCACGGGTGATGGTACAGTATCCATAAAAGGTGATGTTGCTGCGGATACTGATCTGACAGATATCGCTGCGACGGTTTCTTTGGATGGCGGCACAGCGGCTGTTGCTAATACGAAGACGTTGACGTTGACTGCTGCGCAAGCGACCGGCAAGACGATCACGGGTGATGGTACAGTATCCATCGAAGGTGATGTTGCTGCAGATACTGATCTGACAGATATCGCTGCGACGGTTTCTTTGGATGGCGGCACAGCGGCTGTTGCTAATACGAAGACGTTGACGTTGACTGCTGCGCAAGCGACCGGCAAGACGATCACGGGTGATGGTACAGTATCCATCGAAGGTGATGTTGCTGCGGATACTGATCTGACAGATATCGCTGCGACGGTTTCTTTGGATGGCGGCACAGCGGCTGTTGCTGATACGAAGACGTTGACGTTGACTGCTGCACAAGCGACCGGCAAGACGATCACGGGTGATGGTACAGTACAGATTGAGACCACAGGCGTTGATACGATTGCGTTCTCAGCGGATACGGATCTATCCAGTGTCACAGCGACGCTTGGTTTTGCAACAAACGTCTCAGTTGCTGATACGAAGACGTTGACGTTGACTGCTGCGCAAGCGACCGGCAAGACGATCACGGGTGATGGTACAGTATCCATAAAAGGTGATGTTGCTGCAGATACTGATCTGACAGATATCGCTGCGACGGTTTCTTTGGATGGCGGCACAGCGGCTGTTGCTGATACGAAGACGTTGACGTTGACTGCTGCGCAAGCGACCGGCAAGACGATCACGGGTGATGGTACAGTATCCATCGAAGGTGATGTTGCTGCGGATACTGATCTGACAGATATCACTGCGACGGTTTCTTTGGATGGCGGCACAGCGGCTGTTGCTAATACGAAGACGTTGACGTTGACTGCTGCACAAGCGACCGGCAAGACGATCACGGGTGATGGTACAGTACAGATTGAGACCACAGGCGTTGATACGATTGCGTTCTCAGCGGATACGGATCTATCCAGTGTCACAGCGACGCTTGGTTTTGCAACAAACGTCTCAGTTGCTGATACGAAGACGTTGACGTTGACTGCTGCGCAAGCGACCGGCAAGACGATCACGGGTGATGGTACAGTATCCATAAAAGGTGATGTTGCTGCAGATACTGATCTGACAGATATCGCTGCGACGGTTTCTTTGGATGGCGGCACAGCGGCTGTTGCTGATACGAAGACGTTGACGTTGACTGCTGCGCAAGCGACCGGCAAGACGATCACGGGTGATGGTACAGTATCCATCGAAGGTGATGTTGCTGCAGATACTGATCTGACAGATATCGCTGCGACGGTTTCTTTGGATGGCGGCACAGCGGCTGTTGCTAATACGAAGACGTTGACGTTGACTGCTGCACAAGCGACCGGCAAGACGATCACGGGTGATGGTACAGTATCCATCGAAGGTGATGTTGCTGCGGATACTGATCTGACAGATATCACTGCGACGGTTTCTTTGGATGGCGGCACAGCGGCTGTTGCTAATACGAAGACGTTGACGTTGACTGCTGCACAAGCGACCGGCAAGACGATCACGGGTGATGGTACAGTATCCATCGAAGGTGATGTTGCTGCGGATACTGATCTGACAGATATCGCTGCGACGGTTTCTTTGGATGGCGGCACAGCGGCTGTTGCTAATACGAAGACGTTGACGTTGACTGCTGCGCAAGCGACCGGCAAGACGATCACGGGTGATGGTACAGTACAGATTGAGACCACAGGCGTTGATACGATTGCGTTCTCAGCGGATACGGATCTATCCAGTGTCACAGCGACGCTTGGTTTTGCAACAAACGTCTCAGTTGCTGATACGAAGACGTTGACGTTGACTGCTGCGCAAGCGACCGGCAAGACGATCACGGGTGATGGTACAGTATCCATAAAAGGTGATGTTGCTGCGGATACTGATCTGACAGATATCACTGCGACGGTTTCTTTGGATGGCGGCACAGCGGCTGTTGCTGATACGAAGACGTTGACGTTGACTGATGCGCAAGCGACCGGCAAGACGATCACAGGTGATGGTACAGTATCCATCGAAGGTGATGTTGCTGCGGATACTGATCTGACAGATATCGCTGCGACGGTTTCTTTGGATGGCGGCACAGCGGCTGTTGCTGATACGAAGACGTTGACGTTGACTGCTGCGCAAGCGACCGGCAAGACGATCACGGGTGATGGTACAGTACAGATTGAGACCACAGGCGTTGATACGATTGCGTTCTCAGCGGATACGGATCTATCTAGTGTCACAGCGACGCTTGGTTTTGCAACAAACGTCTCAGTTGCTGATACGAAGACGTTGACGTTGACTGCTGCGCAAGCGACCGGCAAGACGATCACGGGTGATGGTACAGTATCCATAAAAGGTGATGTTGCTGCGGATACTGATCTGACAGATATCGCTGCGACGGTTTCTTTGGATGGCGGCACAGCGGCTGTTGCTAATACGAAGACGTTGACGTTGACTGCTGCACAAGCGACCGGCAAGACGATCACGGGTGATGGTACAGTACAGATTGAGACCACAGGCGCTGATACGATTGCGTTCTCAGCGGATACGGATCTATCCAGTGTCACAGCGACGCTTGGTTTTGCAACAAACGTCTCAGTTGCTAATACGAAGACGTTGACGTTGACTGCTGCGCAAGCGACCGGCAAGACGATCACGGGTGATGGTACAGTATCCATAAAAGGTGATGTTGCTGCAGATACTGATCTGACAGATATCGCTGCGACGGTTTCTTTGGATGGCGGCACAGCGGCTGTTGCTGATACGAAGACGTTGACGTTGACTGCTGCACAAGCGACCGGCAAGACGATCACGGGTGATGGTACAGTATCCATCGAAGGTGATGTTGCTGCGGATACTGATCTGACAGATATCGCTGCGACGGTTTCTTTGGATGGCGGCACAGCGGCTGTTGCTGATACGAAGACGTTGACGTTGACTGCTGCACAAGCGACCGGCAAGACGATCACGGGTGATGGTACAGTACAGATTGAGACCACCGGCGCTGATACGATTGCGTTCTCAGCGGATACGGATCTATCCAGTGTCACAGCGACGCTTGGTTTTGCAACAAACGTCTCAGTTGCTGATACGAAGACGTTGACGTTGACTGCTGCGCAAGCGACCGGCAAGACGATCACGGGTGATGGTACAGTATCCATAAAAGGTGATGTTGCTGCAGATACTGATCTGACAGATATCGCTGCGACGGTTTCTTTGGATGGCGGCACAGCGGCTGTTGCTAATACGAAGACGTTGACGTTGACTGCTGCACAAGCGACCGGCAAGACGATCACGGGTGATGGTACAGTACAGATTGAGACCACAGGCGTTGATACGATTGCGTTCTCAGCGGATACGGATCTATCCAGTGTCACAGCGACGCTTGGTTTTGCAACAAACGTCTCAGTTGCTGATACGAAGACGTTGACGTTGACTGCTGCGCAAGCGACCGGCAAGACGATCACGGGTGATGGTACAGTATCCATAAAAGGTGATGTTGCTGCAGATACTGATCTGACAGATATCGCTGCGACGGTTTCTTTGGATGGCGGCACAGCGGCTGTTGCTGATACGAAGACGTTGACGTTGACTGCTGCGCAAGCGACCGGCAAGACGATCACGGGTGATGGTACAGTATCCATCGAAGGTGATGTTGCTGCAGATACTGATCTGACAGATATCGCTGCGACGGTTTCTTTGGATGGCGGCACAGCGGCTGTTGCTAATACGAAGACGTTGACGTTGACTGCTGCACAAGCGACCGGCAAGACGATCACGGGTGATGGTACAGTATCCATCGAAGGTGATGTTGCTGCGGATACTGATCTGACAGATATCACTGCGACGGTTTCTTTGGATGGCGGCACAGCGGCTGTTGCTGATACGAAGACGTTGACGTTGACTGCTGCACAAGCGACCGGCAAGACGATCACGGGTGATGGTACAGTATCCATCGAAGGTGATGTTGCTGCGGATACTGATCTGACAGATATCACTGCGACGGTTTCTTTGGATGGCGGCACAGCGGCTGTTGCTGATACGAAGACGTTGACGTTGACTGCTGCACAAGCGACCGGCAAGACGATCACGGGTGATGGTACAGTACAGATTGAGACCACAGGCGTTGATACGATTGCGTTCTCAGCGGATACGGATCTATCCAGTGTCACAGCGACGCTTGGTTTTGCAACAAACGTCTCAGTTGCTGATACGAAGACGTTGACGTTGACTGCTGCGCAAGCGACCGGCAAGACGATCACGGGTGATGGTACAGTATCCATCGAAGGTGATGTTGCTGCGGATACTGATCTGACAGATATCGCTGCGACGGTTTCTTTGGATGGCGGCACAGCGGCTGTTGCTAATACGAAGACGTTGACGTTGACTGCTGCACAAGCGACCGGCAAGACGATCACGGGTGATGGTACAGTACAGATTGAGACCACAGGCGCTGATACGATTGCGTTCTCAGCGGATACGGATCTATCCAGTGTCACAGCGACGCTTGGTTTTGCAACAAACGTCTCAGTTGCTGATACGAAGACGTTGACGTTGACTGCTGCGCAAGCGACCGGCAAGACGATCACGGGTGATGGTACAGTATCCATAAAAGGTGATGTTGCTGCGGATACTGATCTGACAGATATCGCTGCGACGGTTTCTTTGGATGGCGGCACAGCGGCTGTTGCTAATACGAAGACGTTGACGTTGACTGCTGCGCAAGCGACCGGCAAGACGATCACAGGTGATGGTACAGTACAGATTGAGACCACAGGCGCTGATACGATTGCGTTCTCAGCGGATACGGATCTATCCAGTGTCACAGCGACGCTTGGTTTTGCAACAAACGTCTCAGTTGCTGATACGAAGACGTTGACGTTGACTGCTGCGCAAGCGACCGGCAAGACGATCACGGGTGATGGTACAGTATCCATAAAAGGTGATGTTGCTGCAGATACTGATCTGACAGATATCGCTGCGACGGTTTCTTTGGATGGCGGCACAGCGGCTGTTGCTGATACGAAGACGTTGACGTTGACTGCTGCACAAGCGACCGGCAAGACGATCACGGGTGATGGTACAGTATCCATCGAAGGTGATGTTGCTGCAGATACTGATCTGACAGATATCGCTGCGACGGTTTCTTTGGATGGCGGCACAGCGGCTGTTGCTAATACGAAGACGTTGACGTTGACTGCTGCACAAGCGACCGGCAAGACGATCACGGGTGATGGTACAGTACAGATTGAGACCACAGGCGTTGATACGATTGCGTTCTCAGCGGATACGGATCTATCCAGTGTCACAGCGACGCTTGGTTTTGCAACAAACGTCTCAGTTGCTGATACGAAGACGTTGACGTTGACTGCTGCGCAAGCGACCGGCAAGACGATCACGGGTGATGGTACAGTATCCATAAAAGGTGATGTTGCTGCAGATACTGATCTGACAGATATCGCTGCGACGGTTTCTTTGGATGGCGGCACAGCGGCTGTTGCTGATACGAAGACGTTGACGTTGACTGCTGCGCAAGCGACCGGCAAGACGATCACGGGTGATGGTACAGTATCCATCGAAGGTGATGTTGCTGCAGATACTGATCTGACAGATATCGCTGCGACGGTTTCTTTGGATGGCGGCACAGCGGCTGTTGCTAATACGAAGACGTTGACGTTGACTGCTGCACAAGCGACCGGCAAGACGATCACGGGTGATGGTACAGTATCCATCGAAGGTGATGTTGCTGCGGATACTGATCTGACAGATATCACTGCGACGGTTTCTTTGGATGGCGGCACAGCGGCTGTTGCTAATACGAAGACGTTGACGTTGACTGCTGCACAAGCGACCGGCAAGACGATCACGGGTGATGGTACAGTATCCATCGAAGGTGATGTTGCTGCAGATACTGATCTGACAGATATCGCTGCGACGGTTTCTTTGGATGGCGGCACAGCGGCTGTTGCTAATACGAAGACGTTGACGTTGACTGCTGCGCAAGCGACCGGCAAGACGATCACGGGTGATGGTACAGTACAGATTGAGACCACAGGCGTTGATACGATTGCGTTCTCAGCGGATACGGATCTATCCAGTGTCACAGCGACGCTTGGTTTTGCAACAAACGTCTCAGTTGCTGATACGAAGACGTTGACGTTGACTGCTGCGCAAGCGACCGGCAAGACGATCACGGGTGATGGTACAGTATCCATAAAAGGTGATGTTGCTGCAGATACTGATCTGACAGATATCGCTGCGACGGTTTCTTTGGATGGCGGCACAGCGGCTGTTGCTGATACGAAGACGTTGACGTTGACTGCTGCACAAGCGACCGGCAAGACGATCACGGGTGATGGTACAGTATCCATCGAAGGTGATGTTGCTGCGGATACTGATCTGACAGATATCGCTGCGACGGTTTCTTTGGATGGCGGCACAGCGGCTGTTGCTGATACGAAGACGTTGACGTTGACTGCTGCACAAGCGACCGGCAAGACGATCACGGGTGATGGTACAGTACAGATTGAGACCACAGGCGTTGATACGATTGCGTTCTCAGCGGATACGGATCTATCCAGTGTCACAGCGACGCTTGGTTTTGCAACAAACGTCTCAGTTGCTGATACGAAGACGTTGACGTTGACTGCTGCGCAAGCGACCGGCAAGACGATCACGGGTGATGGTACAGTATCCATAAAAGGTGATGTTGCTGCAGATACTGATCTGACAGATATCGCTGCGACGGTTTCTTTGGATGGCGGCACAGCGGCTGTTGCTAATACGAAGACGTTGACGTTGACTGCTGCACAAGCGACCGGCAAGACGATCACGGGTGATGGTACAGTACAGATTGAGACCACCGGCGCTGATACGATTGCGTTCTCAGCGGATACGGATCTATCCAGTGTCACAGCGACGCTTGGTTTTGCAACAAACGTCTCAGTTGCTAATACGAAGACGTTGACGTTGACTGCTGCGCAAGCGACCGGCAAGACGATCACGGGTGATGGTACAGTATCCATAAAAGGTGATGTTGCTGCAGATACTGATCTGACAGATATCGCTGCGACGGTTTCTTTGGATGGCGGCACAGCGGCTGTTGCTGATACGAAGACGTTGACGTTGACTGCTGCACAAGCGACCGGCAAGACGATCACGGGTGATGGTACAGTATCCATCGAAGGTGATGTTGCTGCGGATACTGATCTGACAGATATCGCTGCGACGGTTTCTTTGGATGGCGGCACAGCGGCTGTTGCTGATACGAAGACGTTGACGTTGACTGCTGCACAAGCGACCGGCAAGACGATCACGGGTGATGGTACAGTACAGATTGAGACCACAGGCGTTGATACGATTGCGTTCTCAGCGGATACGGATCTATCCAGTGTCACAGCGACGCTTGGTTTTGCAACAAACGTCTCAGTTGCTGATACGAAGACGTTGACGTTGACTGCTGCGCAAGCGACCGGCAAGACGATCACGGGTGATGGTACAGTATCCATAAAAGGTGATGTTGCTGCGGATACTGATCTGACAGATATCGCTGCGACGGTTTCTTTGGATGGCGGCACAGCGGCTGTTGCTAATACGAAGACGTTGACGTTGACTGCTGCGCAAGCGACCGGCAAGACGATCACGGGTGATGGTACAGTACAGATTGAGACCACCGGCGCTGATACGATTGCGTTCTCAGCGGATACGGATCTATCCAGTGTCACAGCGACGCTTGGTTTTGCAACAAACGTCTCAGTTGCTGATACGAAGACGTTGACGTTGACTGCTGCGCAAGCGACCGGCAAGACGATCACGGGTGATGGTACAGTATCCATAAAAGGTGATGTTGCTGCGGATACTGATCTGACAGATATCGCTGCGACGGTTTCTTTGGATGGCGGCACAGCGGCTGTTGCTAATACGAAGACGTTGACGTTGACTGCTGCGCAAACGACCGGCAAGACGATCACAGGTGATGGTACAGTACAGATTGAGACCACCGGCGCTGATACGATTGCGTTCTCAGCGGATACGGATCTATCCAGTGTCACAGCGACGCTTGGTTTTGCAACAAACGTCTCAGTTGCTGATACGAAGACGTTGACGTTGACTGCTGCGCAAGCGACCGGCAAGACGATCACGGGTGATGGTACAGTATCCATAAAAGGTGATGTTGCTGCAGATACTGATCTGACAGATATCGCTGCGACGGTTTCTTTGGATGGCGGCACAGCGGCTGTTGCTGATACGAAGACGTTGACGTTGACTGCTGCGCAAGCGACCGGCAAGACGATCACGGGTGATGGTACAGTATCCATCGAAGGTGATGTTGCTGCGGATACTGATCTGACAGATATCGCTGCGACGGTTTCTTTGGATGGCGGCACAGCGGCTGTTGCTAATACGAAGACGTTGACGTTGACTGCTGCGCAAGCGACCGGCAAGACGATCACAGGTGATGGTACAGTACAGATTGAGACCACAGGCGCTGATACGATTGCGTTCTCAGCGGATACGGATCTATCCAGTGTCACAGCGACGCTTGGTTTTGCAACAAACGTCTCAGTTGCTGATACGAAGACGTTGACGTTGACTGCTGCGCAAGCGACCGGCAAGACGATCACGGGTGATGGTACAGTATCCATAAAAGGTGATGTTGCTGCAGATACTGATCTGACAGATATCGCTGCGACGGTTTCTTTGGATGGCGGCACAGCGGCTGTTGCTAATACGAAGACGTTGACGTTGACTGCTGCACAAGCGACCGGCAAGACGATCACGGGTGATGGTACAGTATCCATCGAAGGTGATGTTGCTGCGGATACTGATCTGACAGATATCACTGCGACGGTTTCTTTGGATGGCGGCACAGCGGCTGTTGCTAATACGAAGACGTTGACGTTGACTGCTGCACAAGCGACCGGCAAGACGATCACGGGTGATGGTACAGTATCCATAAAAGGTGATGTTGCTGCAGATACTGATCTGACAGATATCACTGCGACGGTTTCTTTGGATGGCGGCACAGCGGCTGTTGCTAATACGAAGACGTTGACGTTGACTGCTGCGCAAGCGACCGGCAAGACGATCACGGGTGATGGTACAGTATCCATCGAAGGTGATGTTGCTGCGGATACTGATCTGACAGATATCACTGCGACGGTTTCTTTGGATGGCGGCACAGCGGCTGTTGCTAATACGAAGACGTTGACGTTGACTGCTGCACAAGCGACCGGCAAGACGATCACGGGTGATGGTACAGTATCCATCAAAGGTGATGTTGCTGCGGATACTGATCTGACAGATATCACTGCGACGGTTTCTTTGGATGGCGGCACAGCGGCTGTTGCTGATACGAAGACGTTGACGTCGACTGCTGCACAAGCGACCGGCAAGACGATCACGGGTGATGGTACAGTATCCATCGAAGGTGATGTTGCTGCGGATACTGATCTGACAGATATCACTGCGACGGTTTCTTTGGATGGCGGCACAGCGGCTGTTGCTGATACGAAGACGTTGACGTTGACTGCTGCGCAAGCGACCGGCAAGACGATCACAGGTGATGGTACAGTATCCATCGAAGGTGATGTTGCTGCGGATACTGATCTGACAGATATCGCTGCGACGGTTTCTTTGGATGGCGGCACAGCGGCTGTTGCTGATACGAAGACGTTGACGTTGACTGCTGCACAAGCGACCGGCAAGACGATCACGGGTGATGGTACATTGGATATTTCCGGAGCGGTAACTGCTGACGCCAACTTTACTGATGTAACATCCAGTATTCTATTTGGTGGTGATAACACCGTCACAGTTAGCAATGGGGCGACTTTGACTGTTACGGGTGACCAGGCTAATCAAATTGCTGGCGGAGTGACAAAACTTGGGGGAGCTAAATTAGCAGTTCTTGTTGAAAGTGCGTCACTGGATCTTACACAAAAAGATCTAAGCGACGTCGATAGCTTGACGAGCACATCTGGTAATTCAGCGGTGCTAACAGTTTCACAGGCTACAGCGCTTGGCACGTCAAATATCTCCGGCACGTACATCCTGAAGGATACGGTCACGGCACTGTCCAATGCAGATGCAACTATCTTTGCCAATGCAGCGTCGTATAGTGTGCTTGACACGTCTTCAAAAATTCAGGCTGAAATTGACACTAATGGCATCACAACTGGAACTCTCTTGGTTGATGCAACTGCAATTGACGCAAGTGATAATAATACAGTCGACCTGACTGTTACGCAGATTGCAGCCAAGGGTAGTGTTTTCACTGACGGATACGATTTATCGGATACATCGACAAACTTGCTTAACGCAAGCCAGTCAGTGATAGACGCCGTAGTGAACGCGTCCAATGATGTGAAGGTCGCGGCGGGTGATGCAAATGAGTTGACTGTTGCACAGTATAATACTCTCATTGGTCGAACGACGGTCGATACCTGGTCCTACGAAATTCAGGATAGTGCGTCAGCCATTATTGCGGCGTCGGGCACCAACGCAATCACTGGTACGACGACAATATCCGTGACGGATAATGCGGCTGGTTCACTTCAGGTGTCTGAGTATACGACACTCAATGGATTGACGAAGCCGGATGGGAACGACAACTGGTCATATTCCATCGACGATACCCCGACGAATATTGATACAGAGGTCGAAAACAACGGCGACGCTGGGGGGTCCATGTTGGCGGGTGCCAGCTCTGTGACGGTGAGTGGCACTGGCGCTGCTGAGACGCTTAACTTGCAATCTGTCGAAACTGGGACGCTAAACTATGTTATTAACATGGGAGCGGGTGCGGACAGTGTTACAACCGGTTCTGGAAACGATACTGTGGACTTAGGCGCGAGTGATGGAGCGGTGGATACGTATGTATTTGCGGCGAGTGACACGGCCAATGGCCAGGACGTTGTCTCAAACTTTGAGGGCGGCACAGATAAAATTGACGTTTCAGCCTTCAGTTCCACCAAGGTTCAGATATCGGGGACGCCTGACATTACGACTACGAATGGTACGGTATACTATGTGACCACCAGCACCGCGGGTGCGGCCGACGCCGGCCAGTCGGTTGGTGCAGCATTTGTGATCAATTTGAGTGCAAACTGGTCAGACAATAACGCGACGTCGTGGATCGTATTAACTGATAACAACAGCACTGCTGTCTATGAATTCAATGACACTGCGGGATCTGCCGATGGCGTTCAAGCGAGCGAGTTGACACTGCTTGCCACGCTGGATGACCAAGTAGGATTTGCTGAAATCCTGACTTCATAATCAATTCTTGGGGGAGCCGAAGCGGCTCCCCCAATGAATTCATGGATTGTTGTTTTATGGTTGCAGTTGAATTGTAAGGATTTTGCGTACCTATGAGAAAATATGTAAATTTAGATGGTAATTCCTATAGGATTAAAGACTTAACTGAGACGGCCAGGGACCTAGTGGCAAACCTTCAATTTACCAACGATCGCATATCCACATTGAGTAATAGACATGCCTTGCTCCTTCGGGCAAAGAACGGGTACATCTCAGACCTAAACTTAGAGATCTTGGAAGGCAAAACGGGTATTGACCTTGGCCAACTACTTCAGGAGGACTGAATATTGCCCAAAATAAAAATAGATGACGTAGAGTATAACTCAGAAGACTTGAGTGAGGCAGGGAACGCGCAGCTGCGAAGTCTTCAATTCCTGGAGACACAATTACAGCAGCTGCGAAACGAAATAGCAGTCTATCAAACTGCGCACGCGGCGTATGTAAGTGGATTGAAAGCCGAAATTGAACAATCGGGAATAGAGCCAGTCTCCGAGACGGCGGCCGAAGGTGATTGATGACCGAAGTGGCTCAGCCAGATGAAGCCAGCGCCCGCCTAAAGTTTCACATTAAGACGTTCACGGGCCGGTATATTCCCGTGGAGGATCGACTGCGGCTCGACGCAGTTGACGAGGAATGTAACAAGCAGTCGTTATTTATGACGCGCCGCCTCGTGGATCGAATTATACCCGTCATGGTCGAGCACCTGGAGGGGCAGTCGCCTGAGGGCATGCCCAGTGATTTGGTGCAGGAGATGCAGCAGGATCGAGCGAGGCAGGTACACGCCGAGGGTCCCCGGAGGCCCCGGTTCATGTCGAGCCCGAGTTCGTTCCTTGGCTGTGCCGCACGGTTCACTTCACGAAGACTGGGTCGAGCCTCGTCGTCGTGTTTACGGATGACATGCATATTGAGGCCCAAATGCCAATGACTGCGGAAAACTTGCGCGTGGTCTTGGATATTTTCAAGACGCTCTACACGTCCGCGGGGTGGGGGCTCCAGGCGTTCCCGGATTGGATGCAAGCGCCGGCCAGTGCAGAGGCGCCGCGCCAACTAAATTAATCTAACCTAAGTCTTGGCTCGAGAATTGGCGAAACTTACCGGGACTGCCAAATGTTGTGCTCCGCGAGGCTGAGGTAGCGCATCGCGATGGACATGTTACTCCAGCCACCCGCGCGCATGATTGCGCCGATGTCGTGGCCATCCGCGAGGAGGTCCTGCGCGGCGCCTACGCGCAGCGAGTGCCCCGAAATCTCCGCCTCCCGCGGCCGAGCGCCCAGCGTACGCAAGACGGCGCGCTTCACGATTTCGCTGACAGTCCGCCCGCAGACGCTGCGGTCGAGGCAGGTGTCGTGGTTCACTGCGCAGAATAGCCAGGGTATGTCCTTGGGTTTCCTCCGGAGCCACCGCCGCAGTAGCTTGGCGCTGCGCTCGGAGCCGAAGAGGAGGCGCCCGCGTCCGTAGGGGTCGGTCTTGCTGCGGCGGATGACGCCGCGCAGCCCGCCGCGCGCGTCAAACTCCACGTCCTCATTTCTGAGGGCTGTCAATTCCGAGCGCCGCGCGAGGAAGTCATACCCAATTGAGAGGAGGGCGCGGTTGCGGATGCCCACGAGGCCTTCGGGCTGCGCGGCTATGGCGCGCAGGAGGAGGTCCCGATTGATGCCATGGCTTGACGCGTTCGGATGGGCTTGGCGCGCTTTATGCGCCGGATTGCGAGGCGGTATGGCTCCGCCTGCGGGATGTCTGGGTGCCCGAGCAGTCCATTGACGCGCCTAATGGAGCTGGTGCCCCGCCGCAGCGTGGTGAATGCGTGGTGATGTTGAATGCACTCGAGGTAGTGGATGAGTGTCGCTTCCTCCAGGGGGAATGGCGTCACGCCGGCGCCGAGACACCAGTCGACAAATTGGCTGGCGTCGCTATGGTAGGAGCGAATGGTATTTTGCGCGTAGGCGCCGTCGAGTTTTGTGAGTGCGGAATCGATCAATTGAATATAAGCAGACATATGGACGAAAATAGGACATAAAGCCGAAATGTCAACACTGACAAGTGAGCAAATTAGAATGGCAAGAAGCGCTTTAAAGTGGTCTTTTGAGCAACTAGCCCAACGATGTGAGGTAAGTGCGCGCACTATTAGGCGAATAGAATCAGAGGGCGGCCTATCATCGGCCACACCCGCAAACCTTAAGCTGATCCGGGAGACGCTCGAGGCGGCGGGCGTGGAGTTTATCGGCTCCGGCGGCGAAGGGCCGGGAGTGCGCCTGTGGCGGCGCTGACTATCCTCACGGACTATTGACACATATTGTGTGTGCTAACCCATTTGGGTACCGAATGTGGTGTGGTATACTGAGGCCACTCTAGGTAACGCATAGGTGGCACATGCCCGACGACATCGCGAAACTCTCCCGCCTCCCCAACCCGAGCCGCATGCTCCTGGCCGATGAAAGCGCCGAGGCGTATGACGCCCTGCTGGCGGAATACATTCAAGACCTCCGCCCCGTGGGCGCACTGGAGCGGCGCCAGGTGGAGTTGATCCTGCGCTGCGACCTCGACATCGACCGCCAGCTCCGGATGATTGCCCAGCACCTAAACCCCCTTGGTGAGGAGGTGAACCGCGGCGCCGAGGTGGTGCGCGACTTGCTCCGCCGCTCGCTCATGCACCCCAGTGCACTGGAAAAGCTGGACGAGGAGGAGGGGCGGATACCGCCGGCCGAGCCCCCTTTGCCGCCCGAGGGAGACGGCCGCCTGACAGCCACTCATCGCCCAACGATACGCCCAGCAGGGGGAGCTCATGGCAATCCACCAGCGCGAAGTGGCCTCGGCCGAGCGGAGGCGCCGGCAGGCCATTGAGCTCCTCTTCAAAATCCAGGACCGCCGCGCGCGGAGTGCGGTCCCGGACGCGGAAGTCGTGGAGGCGGACGGTGACTGAGGGGAGGGGCGCGCAGCGTCGCCACGGCGCGCAGTCCCGCCCGCCGCGTGCAGACATCATGACGCACCTGGAGCGTATTCTCGGTGCGGCACCTGACGCCTTGGCGTTATTGGAGCCCGACGAAGCCACTGCGGCGGCCCTCCACCTGGCCGAGTGTGAGGCGCGCCTCGACCGGGCGCACCGGCACTACGCGGAGGCGCAGGGCGTGCACCGCCACGCGGACTTAGACGACCTGCAGGACCACCTGGAAGATTTAATGTACTTCAACTGGATTGAGGACGCCGCGAAGCGGGAGGCGGCGGCGCGTGTCATGCGCCTCGAGCGCCTCTCGACACGCTACGCAAACCACGGCAAGAGGCTCGCGGGGCGCTACCTGCGGGAGGCCCAGTCGCGGCGCGACCGCGCGCTGGAGCACTACCTCGGATTTTGTTAAAAACAAAAATACCGAAATCAGATAAAATTAAACTTAAAGTTGAAGACATCAGTGTCGCCGTGAGGCGTACGCCCGATGGGTAACTCGCACTCAGGGAATAAGGCCACTGGGGTCGCTTGGGGGGCGATCGGGGCTGGCTCCATGGACCGGCTCGCGCGGCTCATTCGCACTCGAAATCGGGTTCGTAACTTATGTCATAACTCGGGGACTTGAGTGATCCGATTTGGGTCAGGGCTTTGGTGGATGAGCTTCAGACACTTTCATTTGATTTTGACAGCCAGTTGCGTTATAATATTTGTAAGACAGGGTCCCTGCAATTTGGATGAAACTTAATGACTGCGCTCACAATCAAATCTGTTGGTAATTCCGCTGGCGTTCTATTGCCCAAAGAAATCTTGACCAAACTCCGGGTCGACAAAGGGGACGTCTTGCATGTAATTGAAACGGAGAACGGCATTGAGCTTACCCCCTATGACCCTGAGTTTGATGCTCAGATGGCGATTGCAGAAGAAATCATGCGCGAAGATCGTGACATCTTGCGAAAACTGGCTAAATGACGGAACCGATCTGGATCAATTTGCGTGTCATAAAGGCATTTCATGATCGGCAAATTAATGAGCATGGTGGACTACCGGGGCTTCGTGATGAGGGATTGCTTTTGTCTGCCTTATCAAGGCCCGAAAATGCCTATCATTATTCTGACCCAAAACCGGACGTAGCTGAACTCGCTGCCGCCTACGGGTTCGGGCTCGCGAAAAATCACCCGTTCAATGATGCTAATAAACGTACTGCATTAATCGCAATGCGCCTGTTTCTGAAGTTAAACGGATACGATTTAGTGGTCTCAGCTGAAGACAAGTATAAGACGATTATTCGCGTTGCGGCGAGTGAAATCAGTGAAAATGAACTCGCGCAGTGGATTAGGGAAAACTTGAAAGAGATAAAAAGTTAAACCTAAGTAATAGTCATTTACTTCAGGGATTTGGGGGTTCCGATAAGTCCAATACCAGTTATGTCTGGTGTTTTTGTGAGTATAGATTTTAACGCGTATCAATCACAGATAGACGAAACCGGACCCACGGCTTTGGGTGATCGAGGCTCTCTTTCAAGGTCAATTTCTCGAACTGGAAGTCGGCAACAATCTTCTTCAAACGCTCATTTCCTTACTTAAGTGCTTGCATTTCAGATACCTGTGAATGAGAAAGACTTTCAAAACTTTTGTGCCAGTAACAAAAACTCATTTTTAAAATGCTAGTCTTACGTTCTGTATTCAAAACGTTCAAAAATTAGTACGAATAACCATTGATTTCACGCGATCGTCTTTGAAACCCATTATCGAAAAATCGCTTTAGAGCTAGCTTATATTCTCCATATGGAAAATCTATAATAAAAAGGCTTAGGGACTAAGACATATTTCTTAAAAGTTTAATACTTTAGAGAACTAGTAAAATAATATGCTCAGCAGAAATTTTTGTGTTAAATTTAACATAATAACCTTTAGAAAATTTTTTCTGAACGCGTAATTTTTTCTGATCGAACAAAGGCAGCCAACATGTTCAATAATAACTGAAAATTAAGCTTAAAAGTATTAAATTACCTTAATAATTAGATATATGTTTTTTGTATCGTAAATGAGATGAAAGATCCGCAAGATAGGGTCATACAAATGCATACTGCTGCACAATCTCAACTTTTAAAATTTTCAGCTGGAAAATCATTTAAAAGTGTAAATATTAGAAACCTGAAAAAATTACTTCTTTTAACATTTCCACTTATCTTAACCGGCTGTCTACAATCGACCAGAGATATTGGTAACATTTCAGAAAATATTACTGCCATTATATCCGAAGCCAAGGTGACAGAGCCCTCTCAAGAACAGATAGAACTTCACGATCAATCGGACTTTTCAAAGGCTATCCAAGAAGCAGTTCTTAACAATAAAAGTTATAATTCAGCGCTCGCCTTTGAGCGTTCAATGCAGAGTAAAATTGAAGTGGCAGAAAGTATGCAACGCATACAGATAAATGGAAGCTCAACGATTGGTGGGATTCGCGAAGATGGCGGTAACACAGCTGATCAAACGACAACAGGAATGGCGGCGAATATTACCTTATCGCAATTGATTTATGATGGTGGACAAAGCGCTTCCAACATCAGTCGTGCAACAGCGGAGGCGTTTGGAGCCAGCGCAGAGCGACGATCTATTGGAAATGATATAGCTCTGGAAGCGGGTCGAGCTTGGATCAATTACTGGCAGTATCAAACCCGGCTCTTTGCGCTGCAAGAGCGAACTTCTGAAATGAATAATATCGTTTCACAGATGGAGAGAATGGCCTCAAATGGTATGATTGACCGTGCTGCGCTGGATAGTGCCCGCCGGCAGATTTTAGATATTTATTTAGAAGAAATGGTATACAAGAGTGAATTAGAGCAAGCTCAAATCAACTTCATACGTTTCTTCAATTACGACCTGAAGAGTGTTTCTCAACCCAGCAAAATTGATGGTTTGGTTGAAGCATTAGGTCAATCTGACAATTGGCGCCGATCGCCCTCTTTACAAAAGACTGCAGCAGAAGTGGTTGTAGCTACAAACGTTGTTCAATCAGCCCAAGCTGCATTTGAACCGCGTGCGAAAGTTCAGGGTGGTTTAACCTCTCCTATGAAAAATGGTGAAAGCACAGATACAAGCCTAGGCGTTGTATTGGAATATACGTTTGGAGACGGTGGAAAGAGGGCTGCGCAACTAAAAGAGGCGAAGGCTGGCCTAGAAGCAGCAAAATCTCGCCTGCAAGATGTTCTAACGGGATTGGACGCAGAGCTGAAGTCGGCAATGAACAAGCTTAACGCTCTAAAAAAATCAATGCCACTCATTCAAGAAAAGATTTTACTAAGCAAAGACGAAGCGAAAACGGCGCGTTCGCAACTTACTACTGGGCAAGCTGATTTGCGAAAACTTATTGATGCAAAGCTTGAAAACTACAGAGCCGAAGATCGGCTGATTAGTATGCAGGCTGAAAAACTTACGCTAGAGCTTTTAATAGCCGCTAAGTCTGGGGCCTTGAGCGAATTGATTGGTTTGGAAAATTCGTGAAATCGCGATCGCTGCAATAGCAAAGGACAAATCATAAATGGAGCAGCGACCTACAGAGTTAGCAAAGACGCACGTTGAAGCTTTGGAAGAAAGTGGCAATGAGAATAAAAACCCAATTGAACAGGTTGGATTGGCGCAAGATATCGATAGCGGAGAGCAGGGTGTTTCGAACACAGACTTGAACGAAAATAAAGATAAAACTGCAAAAGTTGAAAAACCCAATAACGAACACACACTCATCCGTGCAGTTCAGAAAATTCTTTCATTATCGGGTATGACTTTTTCGCGCGCAGCCGTCCGCGATTTGCCGGAACTCGTAGGTGATAATTTTGGTATTCGTGAGGCCGTATCTGCACTTGAGCATGTGGGGTTTGAAGCCAGCTTTGGCCAAATTCAGCTTAAGAAAATAGGAATTGGGCATTGCCCCGCAATTGCTTTTTTGCATAGCGGCGAAGCGGTTATAATTCAAAAAATTGAAAAAGATGGCAAGTTATTGATAACGCGTTTCTCTGAAGTTGGTGGACAAATAACGGAAGAAACTCTGTCCCGTAAAGAAAGAGGTAACCGGTTAACACCATATATTATTTTGTCTCGCCGCAGCCAGATTGCAATGGCAGTAAAAGGAAAAAATGATTGGTTTTGGGGATCGCTCTTTCAAGGTAAATGGCTTTACGCACAGGTGCTTCTAGCTGCGGCAGTAACAAACTTCTTAGGGCTATCTACATCCCTCTTTATCATGGTTGTTTATGATCGAGTTGTTCCTAATGAAGCGGTGGAATCTTTGATAGCCTTAACGGTTGGTGTTCTGATAGCATTGGGCTTTGACTTTATAATTAAGACTTTAAGGGCCCAATTTGTGGATAAAGCGGGCAAACGTGCAGATGGTCGAATGTCAAGACTCATTTTTGACAAGATATTGACAATGAAGCTCGATAACCGTCGCCAGAAATCGGGAGCTATGGCAAGCATAGTACGTGAGTTTGATACACTGCGAGAGTTTTTTACTTCTGCAACTTTGGTAGCGGTTGTGGATTTACCTTTCATTTTCTTCTTTATTTGGGTCATTTCTTTAATCGCGGGCCCTTTAGCTTTGATACCGCTTATTGCGGTACCATTAGTGATAATTGCCGGCCTTGGAATACAACCATTTTTGGCACGTATTACAAAAGGCTCAATGCAGTCAAATATGTCAAAGCAGAGCGTTTTGGTTGAAACATTAAATGGTCTTGAAACAGTTCAAGCTACCGGGTCTGGGCGGCTTATGCGGCAACGCTTTGAGGCAGCAGCTGAGGCGCAGTCTGATTTGGGGCTTAAAAGCAGAATGCTCTCTCAATTTGCTATAAATTCTGCGGCTTCTGTCCAGCAGTTAGCTCAAATTGCAACTATTTTTTATGGCGTTTTTCTAATTCAGGATGGTGTGGTCACGATGGGCGCCTTAATTGCGGCCGTTATACTGGGTGGGAGAACCCTAGCGCCCCTATCTCAACTTGCACAAGCTATGTCGCGGGCCAATGGGGCCCGGGAAGCTTATCGGTCTTTGTCTTCAGTTATGAGAGATGAAGAGGCCCATAGTTTAGACACTCGCCCGCGTCTTAGTCGTCCAACCCTATCGGGAATAATTGAGCTTAAGGGGGTGACTTATACATTTCCAGGAGCAAAAAGTCCAATAATTCGAAACTTATCTCTTAAAATCCCCGCCGGACAAAAAGTCGCAATTCTTGGTAAAATGGGCTCAGGTAAATCCACGCTATCGCGCCTTATATCGGGACTTATTGAGCCCGAAGAAGGGTCGATATTAATTGACGGGGTGGATGTACGGCAAATTGACCCCTCTGATGTAAGACGAAATATTGGAATTATGCTTCAGGAAACGTGGTTGTTCTCCGGAACCGTTAAAGAAAATCTTCAAATGGGGTTTTATGAATACGATGATGCTCATATTTTGAAAATTGCCAAGGTGTCTGGTGTGGATGAGTTTGTCTCAACGCATCCTCAAGGTTACGATCTAGAGTTGAAAGAGCGAGGTGAGGGACTTTCTGGTGGTCAAAGACAGTCAATTAATTTGGCCCGCGCCCTTTTACATAATCCGTCCCTTCTTGTTTTAGATGAGCCGACCAGCTCAATGGATACAGGGACTGAGAAGGGTGTTATTGAGCGCCTAAAAGCCTGGAATGGAGATCGCACAATTATAATGGTAACCCACCGGAATACTTTGCTCGAGTTAGCAGATCGAGTTTTAGTGATTGACCAGGGGCAGGTCGTTGCGGACACGACGCCAGAGAAGCTGCGTGCTCAGGGGCGAAAAGGCTAAAGTGATGTCGGATACAGATTTTAAATATTTGTCAAAACAAATGACTGGGCGTCAGGGTCTCACAGGTTCGACCATATTATTTACAATATTCGCACTTATTGGACTTCTAGTTTACTGGGCCTCTTGGGCAGAATTGGACTCAGTAACTCGAGGTGAGGGACGGATCGTATCTTCTGTTCAGAACCAGCTTGTTCAAGCGGCGGAAGGCGGCGTAATACTCCGCCGTTTTGTATCGGAAAATAGTGCGGTATTTGAAGGTGATATTCTCTTTGAAATCGATCCCGTTGACGCAAGCAGTGAGTTGAATAGATTAGAGCAGCGTTTGGCCGCACTAAAAATAAAAGAAGAGCGTCTCCGCGCTGAGATAAATGGAACTGAATTTCTGGTTCCAGTAGCATTAAATGCTCGCGCTCCTTTAGTCGCCTTAACCGAAAAAAGCCTATTTATTGCTAGAAGAACTGAATTAGCTGGACAGCTTGCTGTACTTGAGCAGCGGCTACAGCAACGAGAACAAGATCTAAGCGCGGCTGAAACGTCCGTTGGAACCGCACAAAGAACAGCAGATTTGCTAAATAAGGAGATCTCAGTTGTTGAACCGTTGGTGCGTGACAATATTGCTCCGGCGACGCGTTTATTGGAGTTACAACGTCAATTAGAACAGGTTGTCGGTGAAAAGGACCGGTCTTTAGTTGCAATCAATCAAGCACGGTCTGGTTTAGCAGAGCTTGAGATGGAATCAAAAAACACAAAGTCGAACTATGGACTTCAAGCTATGGACGAGTTGAATAGCGTTGTTGCAGAACAAAGCGAATTAGGAGAGTCTCTTCCTCGACTTGAGGAAAGAGTTAGCCGGACGGTAATTCGTGCGCCATTAGACGGTATTATCAGTCGCTTAAATTTCAGAACACCCGGAGGATTTGTGAATACTGGCGATGTGATACTCGAACTTGTGCCCACAGGAGAAGCATTGATTATCGAGGCAAAAATTATGCCCAAAGATATTTCTAGGATAAGTGTAGATGACGATGTTCGTATAAGAATGTCTGCCTACGATTCAGCAAAATATGGTACGGTAGATGGCCGAGTCATTCGAATTAGCCCTGATGCCGTAGTGGATAAGCAAAACAGCGATGTAAGCCATTATCTTGTCGATGTTGCGATAGAAGGCAGTTTGATATTGGAAAACTCCAATGAAGCAGTAACATTCATTCCTGGTATGACAGCCACTGTCGATGTTATTTCTGGGAAACGGACTGTGTTAGAATATATTTGGCAACCGATGGCGCGCGTGCAGGAACTGGCGCTTCGGGATTAGATTGAAAATGAAGAAAAGTTAACTTCGGGATGATTATGATAAAGGCCATTGAAACATTCTTTATTTTAACAAGTTGGCTTTTACTTATTATAAGTTTCCTACTACTCGTCTGGTCGGTTGGTGGTAATTACGGGCTTGATATTATTACTTGCCCTGAAACAGTTATTAAAGTCGGTTTGGATTGCAATGAAATATCTGTACAGGTTTCAGGCGGTTTGCAAAAAATAGTAGATAATCGAGTTAATATTTTTGGTTTTATTATCAGTGAGTCGACTCATGTATTATTCTTAATGGCGTTTTGTGGTTTCTGCAGTACTTTTTTTATTCGTCTTTTTATCAGAGGCTTAAGACAACGGCGGAGGCGTATTTTGGGAGTGTTTGCAGACGTTCCGGGTTTTAGCCCAGTGGAAGCAGATAATTTCGAAAAGTTCTAATCTAGCCAGCTCATAATTCTTCAGAATCGTTATGTCACAATTCATCTGCGCTGGCGCTTCCACGCCTTGGGCGAGCCTCCGCGTGTCCGGGCCAAGGCTGCCAAGCTGTGACCCTTATCTCGCGCAGATAGGTCGTATACGTAGATCCGCGTGGGCTAAACTGTAGATCTGGCAACTTGCGTAGAAAAGCGGTGTATCAGTACTGGCTGCATTTTGAAGTGAAATTGGGGTGGCGAGTTTGAAGGGTGAATTTGGATTTTCTGGGCGTGGCACCGGGCAGAGAGTGTGTTTCAACAAGGGCGCATTGGCTGCGCCCCGCCCTGCAAGAAGAATTGGCCAGGATATGGTTTTTTCGGGCCAGTGCCGCCTTTTTTCCAGATCTATTCGAAATAAACCATGTTCAGGCGGCGATATTTTCGCCTAAGATATGGGGCAATATTCGAAAGCCGTTAACTATGACATCATTTGAAACTTTGGAGCTTACATCGGTTGATGCGCATGTCTTGCTGGTTCGGTTGAACCGGCCAGAGGCGGCAAATGCGTTTAACACGCAAATGGCGTGGGATTTGATCAATCTGTTTGAGGGTTTGGCGCTCCAGCCTGACGACACCCGCGTTGTGGTTATAACCGGTGCGGGTGAAAAAGCCTTTTGCGCCGGCGGTGATCTCAAAGAGCGCAACGGTATGTCCGATGCAGCGTGGCAGGCGCAGCATCTGATTTATGAGCGGATGGTGCGCGCGGTGATTGCCTGCCCGCTTCCAACGATTGGCGCGATCAACGGGGCTGCCTTTGGCGGTGGGTGTGAATTGGCGGCGGCGTTTGATTTTATCTATGCTTCTGACAGCGCGCGCTTTGCGCAAACCGAAGTGCGCATCGGCATCATACCCGGCGCGGGGGGCACGCAAACGCTGGCGCGCGCCATTGGCGAGCGGCGCGCCAAAGAATTGATCCTATCGGGGCGGGTGTTTTCGGCCCAAGAGGCCTATGATTGGGGTCTTGCGAACGCGGTTTGCAGCGCGCAAAGCCTGTTGGAGACAGCGCTTGAGATGGCCAAAACCATCGCTGGAAATGCACCTATTGCGGTGCGTCAAGCCAAGCAAGCAATCCATAAAGGACTGCAAATGGGCTTGATGGATGGTCTGGCTTTTGAGATTGAGGCCTATAACCGGACGATCCCGACGCAGGATCGCCGCGAAGGGGTTTTGGCTTTTAACGAGCGGCGGAGCCCAGTTTTCAAAGGCAAATAGCGCCCCGGGCCCGCCGTCTTCAGGGGCGCCGGTTTTGCGCCCTATGCAAGGTTGATATGGGTCGGCTGTGACTGATCGGGTTTAGGCGTTTGTAATGGTGTTAAAGCCTTACGGGTTATAGGCCCGCCAGATCCAACAAGTGTTTTTCAATCGGCTGCACGCCTTGATCATGTTTAATTTGAGCAAAGAAAAACGGCTTCTCCTGACGCTGCGCGCAGGCATCGCGACGCATCACCTCTAAATCGGCGCCAACATAGGGCGCCAGATCGGTTTTGTTGATCACCAAAACATCCGATTTTGTCACGGCAGGACCGCCTTTACGTGGAATTTCTTCTCCCGCGGCCACATCAATCACATAAACCGTTAGATCCGCCAATTCTGGGCTGAACGTTGCCGATAGATTATCTCCACCGCTTTCGATCATCACGATTTCAATTTCGGGATGGCGAGCTTCTAATTCGGCGATGGCAGAGAGGTTGATCGAAGCATCCTCGCGAATTGCGGTATGCGGGCAGCCCCCTGTTTCAACGCCAATCACCCGATCTTCGGGTAGGATCTGCAACCGCATCAAGGCTTCTGCATCCTCGCGGGTATAAATATCATTGGTAATCACCCCAATCGAATACCGCTCTGACAGGCGCCGCGCCAACGCGGCTGTGAGCGAGGTTTTACCTGCCCCAACGGGGCCTCCGATCCCAATGCGAACGGGTCCATTCATTTTATTCATGTTTTAAAAATCCGTGTGTGAAGCGTTTCATGACGCATTGAGGCGACATCAGAGAGAAAGGTTGTGCTGCTCAGATCGTCTTCATCGGCGTCGCTTGCCTCTACTGCGCAGGCATTGATTTCAGAAGTGAGCGCCAATAAGATGTGTTGGCCTTGTGTTTGGCCTAAGGGCACAAGCCGTATGGCCGCTGAGATTAAATTGGCGCTGAATGCGTGTAAATACGCGGCAATTATGTCTTCTTTGATCAGGTTTTCGCGCCGCGCCGCCGCCCCTAGCGCTACGGGATAGCATAAATCCGTGCAGTCCTGCCCCCACACGTCGCGGATCGTTTTGCCAAATGCCTGCCCTTGCAAAAGCGTTTCACTGCGCCGCTCGGCACTGGCTGATAAAGCCAAGGCAAGCTGGTTCAAATAGATCAATTCTGCCTTGCTTTCCGATTCAAAGGCCAGGGCCAGTAAAATGGCATCGCTGCGCGCAGATCCAAGCCCAAGCAGGTCTTGCAGCCAGTTTTGCAGGCTGATTTGATCCGTCACATGGCGCTTTTCGATGGCCCATTCCAAGCCATGCGAATAGGCAAAGCCACCGATTGGAAACGCAGGCGATAGCCATTGAAGCGCCGTGAGAAAGGTTTTGTTAGTGCTCATGCTCATGCTCATGCTCATGATGATGGTGGCTATGATCCCCGTGCACATGGTGATGCATATGCTCAATATTGCCGTGATCATGGCTATGCGTACGCCCCATCCCATAAGCGCCGCCGGCGGGGGTGAAGGCCTCTCGCACAACCGTGGTTGTTCCGCCAAGCCTTGCGATCATATCCTCAATCACATGGTCATGGCAGATTAATAACCGTTCGGCTTCGATCTGGCAGGGCGTATGACGGTTCCCGATATGCCAAGCCAAATGCAGCAGATTGGGCCCGGTGATGGCGATCAGCTTTTCTTGCTTGGCAAGAATTTCAACGGTTTCTTCATTCGACAGCAGCAGGTGGTCGCCCTGCTTTAGATCGGTGGTTTTGGGCAGATCCACCACAAAGTTTTTGCCACAATCCGTGCTGAGTTTGCGGCGCCGCAAAAACCGTTCCTCATAGGTCAGAGAACAGGTGTAATCTGCGGCCCCGGTTGGCGGATCTATTTGCAATGATTGAGCGATTGGCAACATGAGCGGCCTCAATATAAGAAATAGCGCTGCGCCATGGGCACGGTCTCAGCCGGCTGGCAGGTCAATAACTCGCCATCAGCGCGCACTTCATAGGTTTCAGGGTTTACCTCAACCTGCGGCGTGGCTGTGTTGAGCTTTAAATCGGATTTGCCAATTTGCCGCGTATTTTGTACCGCCAGCGTTTGTTTGGCCAACCCGTATTTTTCGCGCACATTCTCTGCCTGTGCAGCTTGCGAGACGAAGGACACCGCGCTGTGCTCAACGGCGCGGCCAAAGGCACCAAACATTTGCCGGCTGTAAACTGGTTGCGGAGTTGGGATCGACGCGTTTGGATCGCCCATCTGCGCGCAGACGATGCTGCCACCCATCACGACCATGTCGGGTTTTACGCCGAAGAAGGCCGGTGACCAAAGCACCAAATCGGCGCGCTTGCCAAGTTCTATCGAACCGATTTCATGTGAAATCCCATGCGCAATGGCAGGGTTGATGGTGTATTTTGCCACGTAGCGGCGGGCCCTTAGGTTATCATTATCGCCCGCTTCTTCGGCTAAGGCGCCGCGCTGGCGTTTCATTTTATCCGCAGTTTGCCACGTGCGCAGGATCACTTCGCCAACGCGCCCCATCGCCTGACTGTCTGAGGCAATAATGCTAAAGGCGCCCATATCATGCAATATATCTTCCGCTGCGATGGTTTCGCGGCGGATGCGGCTTTCTGCAAAAGCGATATCTTCGGGAATCGATTTATCCAAATGATGGCAGACCATCAGCATATCAAGATGTTCTTCGACCGTGTTGACGGTAAAGGGGCGGGTTGGGTTGGTGGAGGAGGGCAGCACATAGTCTTCCCCGCAAATCCGGATAATATCGGGGGCATGACCGCCGCCAGCGCCTTCGGTATGGAAGGCATGGATGGTGCGCCCTTTCATGGCGGCAAGCGTATGCTCGACAAATCCTGACTCGTTTAACGTGTCGGTATGGATCATCACCTGCACATCCATTGCATCGGCCACGCTGAGGCAGGTATCAATAGCCGCTGGTGTGGTGCCCCAATCCTCATGCAGTTTCAGCGCGCAGGCGCCCGCGAGCACTTGTTCTTCAAGCGCCGCTGGCAAGGAGGCATTGCCTTTGCCCGCAAAGGCCAAATTCATCGGTAGAGCGTCGGCGGCTTGCAGCATCCGTGCGATATGCCAAGGCCCCGGCGTACAGGTGGTGGCCAAGGTGCCATGCGCGGGGCCGGTGCCTCCGCCCAGCATGGTGGTGATGCCGGAATGCAAGGCATCATCGATTTGTTGCGGACAGATAAAGTGAATATGGCTGTCAAACCCGCCGGCTGTGAGGATCTTCCCCTCGCCGGCAATCACCTCGGTGCCCGGTCCTATGATAATATCGACATTGGGCTGCGTATCGGGATTGCCGGCCTTGCCGATCGCGGCAATGCGACCATCGCGCAGCGCGATATCGGCTTTGTAAATGCCCGTATAATCCAAAATCAGCGCATTGGTGATCACCGTATCAGCAGCGCCGGCGGCGCGCGTGGCTTGCGACTGCCCCATACCGTCACGGATCACTTTGCCGCCGCCAAATTTAACCTCTTCGCCATAGCTCGTCAGGTCTTTTTCAACTTCGATGAAAATCTCCGTATCGGCCAAACGCAGCTTATCGCCCGTGGTTGGCCCATACATCCCCGCATAATCTCGGCGGCTAATATTGACTGCCATGTCCTACAGATCCCCCATGATTTTTCCGTTAAATCCAAACACCCGCCTGTCGCCCGCTATTTTGATAAGGCTGACCGCGCGTTTTTGCCCGGGTTCAAAGCGCACAGCGGTTCCTGCAGCGATATTCAAACGCTGCCCATGCGCCGCGCTGCGGTCAAATTCAAGTGCGGGATTGGTTTCGGCAAAATGGTAATGGCTGCCCACTTGAACGGGCCGGTCGCCCGTATTTGCGACCAGCAATTCGATCGCCTCACGGCCCTCATTCAAGATAATATCGCCCGCGGCGCAGATCAGTTCGCCCGGTTTCATAGGTCGGCCTTTCGGGTCCGCTTTATAAGCACCACGCTAGAGAAAATAAGAACGATCCCCGCCAAAACGGGGGCTGCCAGTTCAGGCAATGTGCCGCTCTGCGCGCCATGGGGTAAAATATGCGGATGCGCGAAGGCGGGGGCCGCACTAAAAGTGCAGAGTAAACGGAGCGTTGTTTTCATTTTAATATCCTATCGAATTGGGTTGTGAACGGTCACAAGCTTAGTGCCATCTGGAAACGTTGCTTCCACTTGTACTTCGGGGATCATATCGGGCACGCCCTCCATACAATCGCTGCGGGCAATGATGCTGGCGCCAAATTGCATCATATCTGAAACGCTGCGCCCGTCGCGCGCGCCCTCGACAACGGCATCGCAAATCAGCGCTATCGCTTCGGGATGGTTGAGCTTTACCCCACGTAACAGGCGCTTGCGCGCAACTTCTGCCGCCATCGCGATCAGCAGCTTATCTTTTTCCCTTGGGGTTAATTGCATTTATAATCTCCAACATTTTGGCAGGGTGTTTTGCGTTAGGCGATCCAAGATCGGCAGTATGATTTGGCGCAGCGCATAGCCGTCATGCGCCAAAACACGCAGCGCGCAAAGATCAGGAGCGATGAGGCTGCATCCTGAAGTGTCGTTGAGCTGGGTTTGGATGGCGCGGCAAAGGCGCGCTGCATCGGGCGCACGGTAGAGTATGTTGGCCATGGCACCGAGACCGGCGGCAACCGCGGGGCGGGCAAGTGTCGCTGTAATATCACCAGATAGCAGCGCCACATCGCGATAGACCAAGGCTTCATCAACCCAAAGCTCGACCTGATCGCGCAAAAACCCAGAAATCTGCGTTTCGCCCATCGCATGACGGCCGAAGATAACCGGCTCAACCATCAACAGCTTCGCGCTGTGATGCATGCGGATGGTTAAGCGGCGGCTCAACCCCCCCTTATCATAAAAAAGAGTTTCTTGAGGCACCCAGTTTAATGAGGCTTCTGGGGCAATGCTAAGCGTGGTTTCAACGCGCCCTATGCTATCGGGTTGAGCTTTATAAATCCGCTCGCAGGCTTGGGTTGTCAGCGTGAGATGCGCCTGTGGTTCGGCTTTTGCGTTAAAGGATAAATGATCGCCGCCCGTTATGCCGCCCGATGTATTGATCAAAACCGCTTCCAGATGTTCCGGTTGGTTGGGAAACAAAGCTTTCAGGCAGCCGTTTTGATACAGATCTTTCAAACGGCTTGACCCATCCACCGCTTGCGCCGTGACAGCGAGGCTGCCGATTGCGCGCGGGGTATTGATAACAGAGTTGTCCAATAGGTCTTTCATCGCGATCCTCAATTGCGCAGGCGCCATGTCTTTGCACCTGCGCTTTCTTGCGGGTTTGACGCAGAAAATCCAAACATATGCAGAAGGTTTCAAGGAATTCGGTTAGTTTTCGATTATTTATTAATCATTTAAGAAGGCGATGATTAATTTATAGTCGAAAACTTTTGTTTTTTGTTTTTTTTGCCCGCGTGCCTTGAGCTTTCCACCTGCGCTCGGCACGACTTTATCACCGGCTTGGCACAGAGCGGCCATGTGACGGTAACGGCGTGTGACGACCGATCGAATTGCAGCTCGGAACGATCGCCACACAAATTGCAACATTAGTTGCAGGCGAGACTCTAGGTGGTGGCCTCCCACAATACAAGCCACTCTGCGGTTTTGTCTGCGAGGAGACTTAAATGAAAAATTTAAAAAATTCTTTGGCTGGCGGCGTTCTTTTTAGCGCGCTGCTTAGCTCTGCTGTGGTCGCTGATACGATTAAAGTGGGTGTTCTACATTCCTTATCGGGCACGATGGCAATTTCAGAAACAACGTTGAAAGACACGATGTTGATGCTGATCGAGGAGCAAAATGCCAAGGGTGGTGTACTGGGCAAGCAATTGGAGGCAGTTGTGGTTGATCCTGCCTCAGATTGGCCCTTATTCGCTGAAAAAGCGCGGGAATTGCTGACTGTGCATGAGGTAGATGTGATGTTTGGCAATTGGACAAGCGTGTCGCGCAAATCCGTTTTGCCGGTGATTGAAGAGTTGAACGGCTTGCTGTTCTATCCGGTTCAATATGAGGGCGAAGAAAGCTCGAAAAACGTCTTTTACACTGGCGCGGCGCCCAATCAACAAGCCATACCAGCAACGGATTACTTCCTCGAAGAGCTGGGCGTTGAAAAATTCGCCTTGTTGGGCACTGATTATGTATATCCGCGCACAACCAACAATATTTTGGAAAGTTATCTGATCTCAAAAGATATCGCGGCAGAGGATATCTTTGTAAATTACACGCCCTTTGGCCATTCTGATTGGTCCAAAATCGTGGCTGACGTAGTGGCTTTAGGCGCCGATGGCAAAAAAGTTGGGGTGATTTCCACGATTAATGGCGATGCAAATATTGGCTTTTACAAGGAATTAGCAGCCGCAGGTATTTCGGCAGATGACATTCCGGTGGTTGCATTTTCGGTGGGGGAAGAAGAACTTTCTGGATTAGACACAAGCAATCTTGTGGGTCATCTGGCTGCGTGGAATTATTTCCAGTCAGCGGATGTAGGGGCTAATACCGAGTGGGTTGCCGCTTGGAAAGCACGTATGGGCGATGAGCGGGTAACGAATGACCCCATGGAAGCGCATTATATCGGGTTTAATATGTGGGTGAACGCGGTTGAAGCTGCGGGCAGTTCAGAGGTTGATGCGGTGCGCGCCAAAATGTACGGCCAAACATTTCCCAACTTGACCGGCGGAATGGCTGAAATGCTGCCCAACCATCATTTGTCAAAGCCGGTATTGATCGGTGAAATCCAAGCGGATGGTCAGTTTGATATCATCAGCCAAACCAGCGAAGTTCCCGGCGATGCTTGGACAGATTTTCTGCCTGAATCCGCTGTTTTGGTGTCTGACTGGCCAGGCCTAGAATGCGGAATGTACAACACGCAAACCAAATCCTGCGTTCAAATCGGTTCAAATTATTAATCCGTTTGATGGAAATTGTTGGAGGGCAGTCTTGCCCTTCAACCCGTACAAGGCGTGAAAAGTATGAGAGTTTTAGCGGCTGCGCTTTTTGCGTGTTGGGTGATCTGCTCCGAGGCCACGTTGAGCGCACAAAGCTTGTCAGAAATTGTCAGCACCCATAGCCAAGCGATAGCAAAAAGCTCGCGTAAAACGATCCAGCCAGCGATCGATGCGCTTGTCGCAAGCAAATTACCAAATGTAGAATTTATGTTGGTGCAATGGCGCGCCAAAGCCTTATGGCTGAATAAAAGCACCAACGCGATCATCGCCGTTCAAGATAAACGGATGATTGATCTTGATACGCAATCCGATCTTGGGCCGTTTGAAAAGGCCGGGTTTAAGCAGATCAAACCCAATAGCGGCGTGCGCAATTTAATCTCCGGGGCTTTGGTGGCGTTTCAATTGAATGCGCCGGATATTGCTATGCGCAAAGCCGCCTTAGCGTCTATACGCAGAAATGAAGATCCGGCCTATTTACCCTTGCTCGAACAATCGCTGGAGCTAGAAACAGATCCCGCCCTAGTGGCAGAAAAGCAGCAGTTGGTGCATTTGTTAACGCTGAAATACGGCCAATCTGTTGAGGTGCGGCTTACGGCAATTGCGGCAATTGGCGGCTCGTTGGATGTTGAGGTACGCGGTGCGCTTAACCCTCTATTAGCGACCCGGCGTACCTATGCAACTGCGCTGCCGGATGACGCTAATATCGCAAAAGTTTTGGTGCCGGGTCAGAATGGTTTCTCAACCCAAAAGGCCTATCAATTGCTGGTGGCGGGCGGTGAGGCTGCCGCGCAGCCTTCTTTAGAGCAAATCAAGCAAGCGTTGATTGACAATATTGACGGGGGTCGTATTGGCGGCGTTCCAATCGCTCAATTAGACGATCCAGCCGCCCGCATGAAGGCCTATGGGGCTTTGGCGCAAGCTGGCTTGGTGCCGGCGCAAATCAGTCAAAGCGCGATTGATGCGACCGTGTCAAATTTTAGCTTCTTTGATCAATATCTTGAGCCTGATCCGCAAATCACTGCAGCGGCGCAAGCGGCGCTGAAAGCGATTTCATATCGGGTGAGTTTGTCGAACATGATTGATATCCTTCTAGACGCGATCTCGCTGGCTTCGATTTATTTTTTGGCAGCTATAGGATTGGCGATCACCTTTGGTGTGATGGGCGTTATCAATATGGCGCATGGCGAATTTATCATGATGGGCGCTTATACGGGCTATGTATTGCAACAAATCGTGCCAGATGAAACTTTGTCAATTTTACTGGCGGTTCCAACCGCTTTTGCAGTGACTTTTTGTGCCGGTGTTGTCATGGAGCGCTTGGTTATCCGGTGGTTGTATAACCGCCCCCTTGAAACGCTTTTGGCGACCTTTGGAATTTCGATTGCCCTCCAACAAATGGCCAAAAATATATTTGGAACGCAAGCACGCCCGCTGACCTCACCCGATTGGCTGGGGGGGGCCTGGATGATCAATGATGTGGTGTCCATCAGCTTTATTCGCATTGCCATTTTCGTTCTGGCACTGATTTTTCTGGCGTTGTTCCTGTTTATTATGAAACGCACCCGCCTAGGGTTGGAAACCCGCGCGGTGACGCAGAATTCGCAAATGGCCGCTTTGATGGGGATTAATCCAGATCGGGTGAATATGTTAACCTTCGGGTTAGGCTCTGGGATTGCAGGCATTGCCGGTGTGGCGATCGGCCTTTACGCCAAAGTCACCTCTGAGATGGGCAATGATTACATCGTGCAAAGCTTTATGACCGTGGTTGTAGGCGGCGTTGGGAATATTTGGGGCAGCCTTGCAGGCGCGGCGATGGTGGGCTTTTTGCAAAAGGGCATTGAATGGTTCAACCCGTCCAATACATTGGCGGCGCAGACCTACATGATCCTATTTATTATCATTTTTATCCAGTTCCGTCCGCGGGGTATCATCGCGCTTAAAGGGCGCGCAGCAGGAGATTGAGGTAGGTATATGACCAGTTTTAAAATCCCGCCTTCGGCGTTGATCTTCCTATCAGGCTTGGCCATTTTTACGATTATCGTTTCCGTTTTATCTGAGGGAATGGGGGGGGGCGTAATTTCGACCTCCTTCATCAAAACCATCGGCAAAACATTGTGTTTGTGCCTAGCGGCTATCGCGATGGATTTGGTTTGGGGGTATTGTGGCATATTATCCTTGGGGCATTTCGCCTTTTTTGGGTTGGGTGGCTATATGATTGGCATGTGGCTGATGTATGCGCGCACCGAAACCATTGTGGCCACATCGATGGCGCAAGCGGAAATTCCGCCCACCCCGCAAGAGGTGATTGAGGGGGTCGGCACGCAAATTTTTGGGGTGGTGGGCAGCAGCGAATTTCCGATGATTTGGGCCGTTGCGGATAGCCTTTTTTTGCAGCTCATCTTGGTGGTGGCCCTGCCTGGCGCTTTGGCCTTTTTGTTTGGATGGTTGGCGTTCCGGTCGCGGGTAACGGGCGTTTATCTGTCAATTTTGACTCAAGCTTTCACTTTGGCGCTGTCATTATACCTGTTTCAAAATGAAAGCGGCTTGCGCGGCAATAACGGCTTATCGGGTTTGCAAAACCTGCCTTATGTGAGCGCAGGCCAAGATCAGGTGGCTTTGTGGTTTCTCTGGGGCTCGGCGGCAGCGCTTGGGGGGGGCTATCTTCTTATCAGCTTCATTGTGGGTGGAAAATTTGGATCGGTTATTCGGGCCATTCGCGATAATGAGGCGCGCGTGCGGTTTCTCGGTTATCAAGTTGAACATTATAAACTTGCTATTTTCACCGTAACGGCCTGCATCGCGGGCATTGCTGGGGCGCTGTATTATCCGCAAGCCGGTATCGTAAACCCGGCAGAAATGGCCCCGATTGCTTCAATTTATCTGGCCGTTTGGGTGGCGATTGGCGGACGCGGGCGCATTTATGGTGCGGTAATCGGGGCGGCGTTTGTCAGCCTGTTATCCACATGGTTTACCGGTGGGCAGGCCCCGGATCTATCGCTTGGGTTTGGTGTGATCAAATGGGTGGATTGGTGGCAAGTTTTGCTGGGTGTGTCTTTTGTGCTGGTAACGCTATTCGCGCCAAAGGGGATCGGTGGCCTGTTCGATTTAAACTTTATGAAAAGGCGCTGAGGATGAGCTCGCTTTTAGAAGTGTCTGGCGTTTCGGTCAGCTTTGATGGTTTCAAAGCCATTAACAACCTGTCTTTTCAGATCGGAGCGGCAGAGTTGCGGGCAATTATTGGCCCCAATGGAGCTGGCAAAACCACCTTTATGGATATTGTCACGGGCAAGACGCGCCCCGATACGGGGGTTGTGAAATGGGGCGATAAAAGCATTGATTTATTGTCTTTGGATGAAGCACAGATTGCGCAAGCAGGGGTGGGGCGTAAATTTCAGAAACCTACCGTGTTTGAAGATCAAACAGTCTTTGAAAACCTATTATTGGCGTTGAAAAACCACCGCAATGTGTTCCGCGTGTTGTTCTATAAGCGCCGTAAGTCTGATCACCAAAAAGTGGAGGATTTGGCGCGTGATATCTCGCTTGATAACGCATTGCACCGTTTGGCAGGCGAGCTGAGCCATGGCCAGAAACAATGGCTCGAGATTGGCATGTTACTGGCGCAGGATCCAAAACTGTTGCTGGTGGATGAACCGGCGGCCGGTATGACTGCAACCGAGCGCGAAAAGACAACGGCGATGCTGGTCAATGCCGCAAAAACCCGCGCTGTGGTGGTTGTGGAGCATGATATGGAATTTGTCAGGCGGCTTGAATGCAAAGTGACGGTTTTACATGAAGGCGCGGTGCTGGCGGAGGGGCGGTTAGATCACGTGACCGCCAATCAAGACGTGCTGGATGTATATTTAGGAAGGTAAGCGATGCTTGAGACCTCAAAAATCAATCTGTTTTATGGGAAGTCGCAAATCCTTTATGATATCGATTTGGAGGCTCAAAAAGGCCAGGTAACCTGCGTTTTGGGAACAAATGGTGTGGGCAAAACCAGTTTGATGCGGGCCATATCGGGCGCGCATGCGGTGGCGGCTGGCCATATTCAATTGGATGGGCAGGATTTAACCCGTTTGACCCCCTTTAAACGCGCCCAATCTGGGGTGGCCTATGTGCCACAGGGCCGCGATATTTTTCCATTGCTGAGCGTCGAAGAAAACCTACAGACCGGTTATTCTTGTTTGCCGCCCAAAGATCAACAAATCCCCGATCATATTTACGAAATGTTTCCAGTTTTAAAGAAAATGAAAGCGCGCAAGGGGGGCGATCTATCGGGCGGCCAGCAACAGCAATTGGCGATTGCCCGCGCGTTGATTACCCGTCCCAAATTGCTGATTTTAGATGAACCGACCGAAGGCATACAGCCCAATATTATCAGCCAAATCGGTGAGGTGATTGAACTGCTGAAACAACAGGGAGATATGGCGATCATTTTGGTGGAGCAATATTTTGATTTTGCCTTCAGTCTTGCAGACCGATTTTATACGTTAAAACGCGGCCGGGTGACCATGGCGGCTAAAAAATCTGAGGTCACGCGCAAGGATGTGTTGGCAAATGTCACCGTGTAATGCCAGCTGGGCTAAGCCTTGCTTTGCTTAAAGCGCTTGAGGGCTTGAACAAGGAACCGGATTGGCCAAATACGCCGGGGGCGGTTTATCTGCGAATGCCCAAGCCAGCCCCCTGCGCGGCTTATAAAGCCTCTGCCCGCGCTGCGTAAAAACCCAGTGGACATTTCTACAACTTACTTGGGCTGAAAAGCGCCCTATGAGCGTGGTCGAACACCGCCAAACAGGACGCCTTAATGCAAGCTTCGTAATTTTTCCCCCAATTTCTTTGTTAATCGTGGCATCGCTTTTCTCGGCACGCCTGAAAAGCCTAACACCAGCGCCGATCTTTGGATTGGCTCGCTGCAATAAACCGATAATGGAAGCGAATCGATACCATGCGCAAGCAGGGCTTTATGGGCTGTTTGATCTTCGATCCCATGTTTTAAATCTGCTAAAATATGCATTCCTGCATCGCTTTGCTGCGGGATCAGGCTGTCCGAGCAGTTTTCAAGAAGGCAATTTAGTAACATGTCTCGACGGTCGCGATAGAGCCGGCGCATCTTGCGAATATGTTCGGCAAACCGGCCTTCATTTATAAATTGTGAAAGTGCCTGTTCGGTTAATGGCGAAGAACTTTGGCCCAAAATGTTTCGTGTGTGCGCGAAGGTTTCTCGCAACCAATGGGGGATCACCACATAGCCCAGGCGCACGGCTGAACAGAGTGATTTTGAAAATGTGCCGACATATAAAACCCGGCCATTTTTATCCAAAGCGCTCAGCGCTGGTAGCGGGCGGCCCCGATAGCGAAATTCGCTGTCATAATCATCTTCAATGATCCAAGCATTATTGTCGACGGCGTATTTCAGCAGTGCTAAACGCCGCCGCAATGACATCGTAATACCCAAAGGTTGCTGATGTGAGGGCGTGGTGAAAATAAGCGCAGGTTTTGCATAGCGGGCAATGGCATGGCTTAAATCCAACCCCTCTTTATCGATTGGAATCGGTGCAATAGTCGCCCCGACCAAAGACATGATATCGCGTCCCGCTATATGACCGGGGTTTTCATACCAAACCGTGTCACTTACTTTTAACAAGATAAGCGAAATCAACACAAAGGCCTGTTGGGCGCCAGATGTGATGATGATCTGCTCATGATCCACTTGCATACCGCGCGAATCTGCAAGATGCGAGGCGATAGATTTCCTAAGACTTTCAGATCCATAAAATTCGCCATAACTTAAATTGCGCCGGTCCTCTTGGCTCAGCGCCGCAGCCATATATTTGTTCCAGCGCTTTATCGGAAATTTATCCAAGGCGGGCACGCCGGGCCGAAACGCGAGGGTTGAGCCAAACCGGGCACTGGCTTTGGATTCATTTATCTTTTCGGCAATTTCAGAAAACTGTTGCGCTTGTAGCGCTGGGCCGGTTTTCTCATACTGCTGCGACAGTGGCTTTTCAGGGATCAAGCCTTCGGAAACAAACGTGCCGGCACCCGTTTTAGCTTCTGCATAGCCTTCCGAAATCAATTGTTCGTAAACGGTTTTTACGGTGATGCGCGAAACGCCCAGTTCTTCGGCCAATTCGCGGGTGGATGGAAGTTTTTGTTTGGAAGGCAAGCTGCCCTCTAAGATCAGACGCCTGAGAAAGTTTTCGAGCTGTCGATAGATCGGCGTTGTCGACCCTTTGTCGATTTGCAGCGTTGCCAATAACGCCCCTTTTGCTGATTTTACCATATTTCTTTCCTATTGGGTATATAAATTCCTCTAAATTGGGTCTGTTCGCAAGTCCCAATTTCTGCATAAATGGCGGAAAAAATAAAGTGCCGGCGCGTTTTAAGCCCAGCACGCAAAGCAGGCGGATTAATGTTAACCCCAGAAAGGCAGGTTTAACCTGATGATAAGTGCTAGGCTTTTTCGGCGAACAAAAGAACTTGAGTCGCAGGTAGATAAGTTTTTTGATCAATTGTCGGAAGCTGCTGTCATCTATCGGCTGGCCGTCCGCGGGTATTTACGCGCTGGTGTTTCAGAAGAATTTACCGCGCGTCTAGAGCATGTTTGCGCGAAAGAAACAGAGGCAGATAGTTTAAGGCGGCAGATCGAACATGCGCTTTATACGAACTTGCTGATACCAGATTCGCGCGGTGACGTTTTGGGGTTGATCGAAACCGCCGATGAAATCCTTTCGCTGTTCAAAAGTTCTCTTTGGGCTTTTGAAGTGGAAACTCCGGAGATTCATAAAGATTTAAATGCCGGGTATAGACGGTTAACGAATATGGTTGTGAAATCGGTTGATGAATTGGCCGCCGGGTGCCGGGTATTCTTTCGATCACCGCATTTGGTGTCGAGCTATAATGCTAAGGTTACGCTGTATGAAAAAGAAGCCGATAAAATTAGTTATGCTTTGAAAAAACAAATTTTTTCTTCAGAGTTAGGGCTTTCTGAGAAAATACACTTAAGAGAATTTGTGGATCACATTGATGCCATCGCGGATCAGGCCGAGGATGTGGCAGACCGGTTGACGATTTACGCGGTTAAAAGACAAAGCTGATGCTGTTTGACCCTCTTGTTCTTTTGTTTCTATCAAGCGGTTTGTTTTTGGGCTGGGCGCTTGGTGCAAATGATGCAGCTAATGTGTTTGGCACAGCGGTTGGCACCAAAATGCTCAGCTGGCGGTCTGCGGCGATCATTTGCTCATTATTTGTTGTCCTTGGTGCGGTAATTTCCGGGGCGGGCACAACCCATACGCTCGGGAAATTAGGCGCTATTTCTGCTTTGCCCGGCGCCTTCATGACGGCGTTATCAGCGGCACTTGCGGTGTTTTCGATGACCCGTGCCGGTTTGCCCGTTTCCACATCCCAGGCGATTGTGGGCGCTATTATAGGGTGGAATTTCTTTTCGAATAATCCCACCGATAGCGTGGTTTTAACAAAAATACTAAGCACTTGGATCATTTGCCCGATTTTATCGGGGGTAATTGCGATCATTCTCATAAAAGCGTTTAAATTCTGCGCAAAACGCCTGTCGGTTCATATGGTTTTTGCGGATGCGTATAAGCGCATTGCGTTGATCCTTGCCGGCGCATTGGGTGCCTATTCTTTGGGTGCGAATAATATCGCAAATGTGGTTGGAGTGTTCATACCCGTACAACCGATACCCCCTTTGACGATTGGTACATTTGTGTTCAGCTCGGGGCAGCAGCTTTTGCTTTTAGGGGGATTGGCGATCGCGCTTGGCGTGTTTACCTATTCTAAAAAAGTTATGATGACGGTTGGAGACCAGCTTGGCAATCTGTCTGCGACAGCCGCGCTGATCGCGGTGATTTCGCATTCGGTTGTACTGTTTATATTTGCATCACGCGGCCTAGAAGCTTGGCTGTCCAATATGGGGTTACCAACAATTCCCTTGGTGCCGGTTTCAAGCTCTCAGGCGCTGGTGGGGGCGGTGGTTGGTATTTCGATTCTGCAGGGTTTATCCGCCATTCGATGGATGGTTCTTGGAAAGATTGTTTTTGGCTGGATCGTAACGCCCATTCTAGCTTGTTTCGTTTGTTTCATGGGTCTTTTCTTTCTTCAAAACGTTTTTGGTCTTACTGTTTTATAACAAAAATCCCTCTATATTGGATCTATTGAATTTTTTATAATGGGTCTATTTGATGTGCCCACTCTTATGCTTACTAAGGTGAAGTTAAGCCGCAGTCGCGGCTTTCAATATAGGTTGACCGGATCTTAAGCAGGCGGAGAAATGTAATGGATTTAGACGCATATTCTTATCCGCAGGGGCTAACGCTTTTGCAGCGCTGGCAGGCTGGGGAGGCAGCGGCGAAGACAGAAATTAAAGATGTGTTTGACGCTGCAATCGCGGGGGAGTTTGATCAAAATTTTTCAATCCTCGCCCCCACAGATGAGGTGCATGCCACCGCGTCGGTGCATATGCTCGCCTTGGCGATTTTGCATGATATCTATGGGATTAGAGCCGCCGAGTATTACAAAACGGATCCCTATCGTTATGTGCGCGCCAATTTAACCGTTTCGCGGCTTTTAGGCGTTAATAAATTATATATTACATGGGCGCTTTACGCGTTTTCCTGCGAGGTTCTTGGGCAGAAAATGATGTATCCGGATAAATTTCCGCCCGGATCTGATCCGGATCATGCCTTGATCAACAAAGACAATTGTTTTGAGTTGGAAACGCCCGATTTTAACTCTGGGATTCCCAAAATAATTGATGATATTTTGCGCGTTACCGAAGAGCTAACCGGGATGGAGCCGCTGTTGCAGATTTCAGCGCCTTATAGTCTGGCGGCGGATATTTATGGTCAAGAGCCGCTTTTGGCGGATGTTTTACACGATCCCGATCATGTCAATAAGTTGTTAGATCATTTGGCTGACAAGGTGCTGGTGCCGTGGATTGAGCATCATTTTTCTGTATTTCCAAATGGCTGGGTTGAGCTTTCCGATGCGTCCGGCTCGCCCTTTTTTATCGGACCTGAAAATTGCAAAACAATGTCGATCCGATCCATTCAGCGGATGGATAACGGCGATCTCTGGGGGGGGCGGGTTTTTGATTGTAATTATCGCGGCGATTATGTTGCTAATGTCAAAAATAAAGTGCGCAGTTCGCGGCGGCAGAGCAAGCAGCAAGTGGCCACAGCCAAAGTTGATTTGAATGAATTGACGGATATAAAGGTCAGCGTCTGTCAGAAATTTATGATGCGCCTTGAAGCGGATAAAGTCGATGTTTCCTTTTACCGGGATCAAGCGCTGGCGCGCAACATTCCGCTGACAACTGGGATCGGGTCTTGTGAAGTTGACAGGAACAGCATCGATGATCTTGAACTCGCAAAAATAAATCTTGAAACCGCAGCGGGTGAGTATGTCGCGGCCATCAAGGCGGTATGCGAGGCCATTGATCTGCCCGAAAATAACTTCGTGGACCAGCCTTGGCCCAGCCATTTGTACTTTGAGGATTTAAATGGAGAAACCGAATTTGATCTGGTGCGGTTGATAATCGGGCAGGTTTTCGAATGCCCTAAACTGGCCCGAGCGATGATTTAAGCGGAGTTTATCCCAATGTATATTCCAAATTTTGATCAAAACCCCACTCAAAAAGTTGGCCGCCCTGCTGATGCGTCACAGCAGATGCGGCCGGTTGCAGAACGGGTTTATCAAAAATGTAAGATTATGATTCTGGTCGTTGATGGTGTTTCTTTAACCACCGTCGCGTCAATCATGGACCCTTTTATGCATGCCAATAAAATTCTTGGACGCGATAGGTTTGATCTCGAAAGGGTCTCTTTATTGGAGCAGGATCCGCTGACCACGGCGGGCATCCGTTTGGCCTGTGAAAAACCTTCAAACTGCGTTTTGGCCCATGGTGATGTGAAAAACCGGCCCGATTTTGTTATGCTTGCCTGCGGCCAAGAGGTTGATAAAACCTCTCAAAAAGCGCTGCAAACCTTTCTCAGAAAACTGGCGGCCACCTCTGTGCCGTTTGTGGCTTTGGGCGCTGCCAATGCCTTTGCTGTTACTACGGGTTTGATTAGAGCTGATAAATGCGTCGCACATTGGGAAACCATTGGGCTGCTTCGCGAAAATTTCCCGGCCATCGATTTTTTGAATGTTTTGTTCGAAACCTGCGAACGCGGCACAAGCTGCGCAGGAGAATTGGCTGCGCTTGATTTCGCCATTGCGTTTATAGAAAACCATTGTGGGTCAAGCATCGCGCAAAAAATCGGAAGCCATTTTCTGCTGCAAAGTCGGCGCAGCGGCAATGCGCTGCAATTGTTGAATGGCAGCGCGATGCTCTGCGCGAATGGGCGTATTCAAAAAGCGATTGCGATGATGGTTGAGAATATAGAACGCCCGATTGGCATGGATGAAATAGCAGATGAGCTAAACATTTCGACGCGACAGCTCGAACGGATTTTTGCGCGGTATGGGTTTGATTCTCCCGGTCGATATTTTAAAGAATTGCGGCTGGAGCGGGCGCGGCAATTGTTAGAGCAATCTGAACTTTCTTTGGCCGAGGTCTCACTGGCCTGTGGCTTTGAAAGCCAGAATAATTTCTCAAAAAGCTTTAAAAAACTTTTTGGCGTTTCGCCGCGTGATTTTAGAACCCCGCGTGGTGGGTTGAAATATTTACGGGAAAATATCTTCTAAATATCTCTCACGGTCTTGGGCTTATTTAACGCCGTACGAAATAATGATCGGCGGCTTTTTCATGTAATAACGTGTCCCGGCATATTTCCGAAAACCTTTCGATTAGCTTTGTGGGAATCGCCCGGTTAGTGATGGCGAGCCCGTATTGCGCAGGCGGCACGTCATCCGCCAAGGGAATATAGGCCAGCCCTGTGCCATTATAGGCCCTATTTGTGACAGGCCGCATGATCATAATCGCATAGCCTTCACCGGCACCCACCAAACTGCGCACCAATTCGTAGGATTTGGTTTGATGTCTGACTTTGGGGCGTAGATTATGCTGCGAAAAACACGATAAGAAATATTGCTGTGTCAGGGGTAAGTTTAAAGACACCATATCTTTTTCAACCAGCTCTTTAAGCGCAATTGATTTTTTTGATGCTAAGGGATCATTGCGCGCGATCATAACATAAGGTTTTTCTTCGATTAGGGTTTCAAACTCAATCGAGGGATTGGGAAACATATTATACGTCAAAGCAACGTCAATCGTGCCTTGTACCAATAACGTGTTTAATTCATCCAAATCCGCTTCATGAATTTGTAAAGAAATATCAAGCCCGCGGGTTTCCAAAGCCTGCAAAATGATTGGAATGATAAAGGCTGCGGTGGGGGTGAAGCATCCAAGTTGAATCGTGCCGCTGGAGTTTTTGCTCAGGTTTTTAGCCAAATCTTCAAATTCTTCGGCATTTTCGATAAGCCGTTTGGCTTGCGCGATAAACCGCCGCCCCACCGAGGTCAGCGCCAGTTTATTCGGTCGGTCTCGGATGAATATTTTCAATCCGTATTCTTGTTCTACCTTTTGAACCGCATTGCTCAATGCGGGTTGTGAAATTGCTATTTTTTCCGAAGCCGCTTGCACCCCACCATGATCGGCAACGGCCACTGCGTAACTCAGTTGTCTATAGGGTAACAATATAATAAATCCTTATATTAAATTAATTTATATATTATTTTACAAATAATAGAATCAATTGCAACGTTGGTCTTGTTGTGGATGCATGGCACTGAAAAAAATAATTCGCGATTGTAATATGATTGCTGCCTAGCTTGAATACAGAAGCCGTAAACGGCGCATAAGCTAAGTAAAGGGGGGAACAAGTGGCCGGAATAGCGCTAAGTGGCGTGACCAAATCCTATGGTGGTCAGTCTGTAATAAATGGTGTGGATTTAGACATACATGATGGGGAGTTTCTCACCTTAGTGGGCCCTTCCGGTTGCGGTAAGTCGACAACGCTGAGAATAATTGCGGGCCTTGAAACGCAATCCAGCGGTGATGTCTCTATCGATGGCGTTAGCGTGAATGAAACACGGCCCAGCCTGCGCGATTTGGCAATGGTGTTCCAATCTTATGCGCTTTACCCGCATCTCACAGTTCGTCAAAATCTTATGACGCCCTTGCGGCTGAGAGATCTGAGCTTTTGGGAGCGGTTTCCCCTATTGGGGCATTTGCTGCCCAGCCGCCGATCCAAAATGGTGCAAATTGAAAAAGAAGTTCAAATCGTTTCAGAAACGCTGAAGATTGAGCCGCTTTTGGCGCGCAAACCAGGCCAGCTTTCGGGGGGGCAAAGGCAGCGCGTTGCCCTTGGTCGTGCGATGGTGCGCAACCCGGCGGCCTTCTTGATGGATGAGCCCTTGTCAAATCTGGATGCGAGTTTGCGGGTGCATATGCGCGCTGAATTATCGGCGTTGCATAAGAAGCTCAAAACCACGTTTATCTATGTAACGCATGACCAAGCGGAAGCCTTAACCATGTCGGATCGCATTGCGGTGATGATGGATGGAGATTTGCTGCAATTGGGATCCCCTGAAGAGGTGTATCAAAACCCTCAGGATATTCGGGTGGCGGAATTTATTGGCAGCCCAAAAATGAATATTCTTCCAGGTCATTGCGATGAATTTGGACATATCACCTGCGCTGGTTTGAGCTTGGGCGGGGTGCTTGCCGACCCCGCTCCGGGGCCCGTTTCTGTGGGATTACGGCCCGAACATTTAACGTTGACCGACGCGGGGGCCGCGCAAAGCTTGTCCGGCAAATTGACCTATAAGGAAAATCTTGGCTCGGATGTGTTCTTTCACGTTACGCAAGAGGGCAGCGAAAGCGCCATCATTATACGGGCCCAACCTTTGGCGGCAACGCCTCAAAAGCCCGGCGATACGCTTCACTGCGCCCCCGTGCCGGGCAAACCTTTGGTCTTTGGTGCTGATGGGCGGCGGTTGGATTTTAACCATGTGGCCAGCTCTGGGAAGCTAGCCTGATGGGGCGCTCGAAAGCACATTATTGGTTCGTTGGTCCGGCAATTTTTTTGATGCTTTTGCTTCTGATCGCGCCCGTCTTTGTAGCCGCCGCATTGTCGATGACAGATTATAGCCTAGGCAATAGCGGTTTTAATTGGATCGGTTGGGAAAATTACGAAAAACTGTTTAGCCGCCGCAGCTATAGCAAAATGTTCACAGCCTCGCTGACCTATGTTTTGCTCGTGGTGCCGATCTCTGTGGCATTGGGGCTGGGATCTGCGCTTCTCATTTCAAGTTTGCGCATCGGGGGGGAGCTTTACAAGGCGATCTTTTTCCTTCCCGTTATGGCCACATTGCTTGCGATGGCGATCGTGTGGGAATTTGCGCTCAACCCAATCGTTGGCGTGGTAAATGATATCTTGCGCTCTGGTTGCGATAAATCCGCGATCTATGCGCTGCTCTCGGGCTCTTGGTTGGGCTATGATCCGCTGGACAGTTGGTATGGCTCGGCCTGCGAAAAGAAATTTCCACTATGGCTCGGTGATCGGCAATATGCGCTGGGCACGATCGCCTTTATTGGCATATGGCAGGCCTTTGGTTTCAATATGGTGCTCTATCTTGCAGGGCTCACGTCGGTGCCAAGAGAGCTATATCAGGCAGCGCAAATGGATGGGGCTGACAGCGCTTGGGAGCGGTTCAAACTTGTTACCTGGCCGATGCTGGGACCAACGCATGTGTTCGTGATAACCATTTCGTCGATCAGATCCTTTCAAGTCTTCGATACGGTGGAGGCCTTAACGGAAGGTGGCCCCTCAAAGTCAACCTATGTGATGGTCTATGCCATGTTTGAAAAAGGCGTACGACAGAACCTGCTGGGAATGGGCTCTGCGATCACGATTGTGTTTCTTATCTTCGTTTTGATCCTGACATTGGTGCAGGTGTATTTCGTCAATCGGAAGGTGCATTACTAATGTCTATTCATACAAATTGGCTGGGAGAGTTTTTCAAGCATAGTTTGTTGCTTGCCGGAGCGGTTGTGGTTTTATTGCCGTTTTATCTGATGCTGTCTTATTCGCTGAAAAGTCCGTCCGAGATTGAAACCAACACTGGTGGGTTTTTCGGGGCGCAACAAATCATGACCGATAACCGCTGCGTTAAGGCGGGCAATCCAGAAGAAAACTGCCTGATGCGGCCGATCGTTTACAATTACACGGCCGCGTTCAAAGAAGCGCCCTTGGTGCGTTATATGCTCAATGGCGTTTTTGTCACAGTGAGCATATTTTTAATTCAGGTGATCATTGCCCTCCCCTGTGCTTACGCGCTGTCTAAGCTCAGGTTTTGGGGCCGCAATGTGGTGTTTGGGATGGTCATTTTCTGCTTGCTTATCCCCGTGCATGCGATTGCCCTTCCGCTTTATATTATGCTTGCAAAAGTGGGGCTGACCAACACATATGCGGCGCTGATCGTGCCTTGGAGTATCTCGGTTTTTGGCATCTTTTTGATGCGGCAGTTTTTCATGACCGTGCCAGATGATTTGATCGATGCCGCGCGCATGGATGGGATGAGCGAATTTTCGATCGTTTGGCAGGTGATGCTGCCCACGGCCATTCCCGCGCTGCTTGCCTTTGGTATTTTTTCAGTGGTGGCGCATTGGAATGATTATTATTGGCCGCGCGTTGTGATCACTGGGAATAAAGATTTGATGACACCGCCCTTGGGCTTGCGGATGTTTAAATCAGACATGGATGGAAACGAATATGGCCCGATGATGGCTGCAACCACCGTGATTGTTTTGCCTTTGGTGATCGTCTTTCTGCTCGCCCAAAGGCGGTTCATTGAAGGGATCACGATGACGGGAATGAAATGAGAATTTTTAGGGATACCGGTTTGGCTGCATGCCGGCCCGGTTTAAACGAGGAGCTACAAGCGTAACACGCGCAAAAGGTTCCTATAATTTGGGAGGTAAAGATGAAGAACTTGACTAAATTTTCTGCACTTGCTTTGGCGACCAGCGTTCTGACGACACCGGTCCAAGCCGTTGAAATCGAGGTAGGGTATGCCTATTCCTCGTTGTTTGATGTGACGATGGAGCGGCTCATACCTGAGTTCAAAAAAGCGCATCCAGATATTGATGTGAAATTTCGGGCGACCTATGAAAATTATGAAGATGGAACCAACACAATTTTGCGCGAATCCGTCGCTGGAGATTTGCCAGATGTGACCTTTCAGGGTTTGAACCGTCAGGCATTATTGGTTGAGAAAGGCATTGCAAAATCGCTTGAACCGTTCATTGCCGCGGAAGCGGATTTCGCAAAAGATGGCTATCATCAAGCGATGTTAGACCTGGGCACATTCAACGGCGAAGTGTATGGCCTGCCCTATTCGGTATCACTGCCGGTTGGGTATTACAATATGGATAACCTCAATGCAGTTGGCATTACAGAGCTTCCGGCCACTTGGGATGAGGTCATTGCCGCGTGCCATACATTGATGAAAGCGGGTCATAAAACACCCATGTGGTGGGGCTGGAGCGTCACGGGCAACTGGTTTTTCCAAGCGTTGATGTGGAGCCAAGGCGAGCCTATCTTGAAAGATGGCAAAGTCAATTTTGACGGTGAAGCCGGCTTGGCAGCGCTTGAGCAGATGAAAAAGCTGTTCCGCGAATGTGATATGCCAAACCTGTCTGCTGGCGATGCGGGCGTGCCCTTTAACTCGGGCGAGGTGTCGATGTATTTCTGGTCAACATCTGCGGTTGGTGCGATTGAACGCGCGAAGGGTGATTTTGAACTTAAAACGGGTAAATACCCTGGCATGGGCCAAACCCCGATGGGCCTTCCTGCGGGCGGCAACTCGGTTATGATGGTGTCAACCTCTGAAGATCCAGCAGAAATCGATGCGGCTTGGAAATTTGTAAAATTTGCCACATCGGGCGTTGGCGCGGCATTGGTTGCGGAAACGACGGGTTATATCCCACCCAACAAAGCAGCAAATGATCTTTTGACTGATTTCTATGCGCAAAACCCGAATAAATACACAGCGGTTGAGCAATCTGGGTTGCTGCGCGATTGGATCGCCTATCCGGGTGATAACGGATTGGCCATCACGCAGGTTCTTTATGATGGTATGGAATCCATCGTGACGGGGGAATCTGATGATATGGCCGAGCTTCAAGAAGAGCTGGTTGAAGAGGTCAACGACCTGCTTCCAAAATAATCAGTCTTTAAACAGATAAGATCTCCGGGCCTCCAAGAGCCCGGTGATCTTGGCTAACAGGTTGTTACAGGGCTTATATCATGACAACAAATACCGAAATCGAAGGTCGCCGCGACAAGTCTGTTGCCAGAGCAATCGCGTATTCTTCTACCTTCATCGCTGAAAAAGCAGAGAATGCCGAAATCTGGGATGTTGAAGGCAAACGCTACATAGATTTTTGTGGCGGTATTGGCTGTCAGAATATTGGCCACCGCCATCCGCAGGTTGTTTCTGCCATTAAGCATCAGTTAGACAGCCTGACGCATACCTGCTTTCAAGTCACACCTTATGAAAGTTACATCGCCCTAGCCGAGCGGCTTAACGCGCTGTATCCGGGTGATTTTGAAAAGAAATCAATGTTCTTTTCTGCAGGGGGGGAAGCCGTTGAAAACGCAATAAAGGTGGCGCGTTATCATACGAAACGGCCGGCGCTGATTACCTTTACCAATGGGTATCACGGGCGCTCTTATATGGGCATGGCGCTGAGTGCCAGAATGGTCCCATTTAAGCAGGGTTTCGGGCCATTCCCGGGTGAAATTTTTCGCCTGCCTTTTCCGGATGCGTTTCGTGGCATAACGCTTGAGGATACAAAGCAGGCCTTTGAAACATTATTCAGAAGCGATTGTCCACCAGATCAGATCGCCGCTATATTTGTTGAGCCGGTGCAGGGCGAGGGCGGTTACAATATCGCCTCGGGTGAGTTTCTCACCTATCTGCGGGCGCTTTGCGATACGCATGGCATCGTTTTGGTGGCAGATGAAATTCAATCAGGGATCGGGCGTACCGGCAAAATGTTTGCCTTTGAGCATTTCGGAATGTGTGCGGATCTCACCTGTGTTGGCAAAAGCATAGGCGGCGGCTTGCCGATTTCGGGCATAGTGGGCAAAGCCTCTATCATCGATACAGTGCCCCCGGGCGGATTGGGGGGCACGTTTGGCGGAAACCCGATGGCTTGCGCTGCTGCGCTGGCGGTGCTTGACGTGATTGAGAAAGAAGGCCTGTTGGATAAAGGCTTGAAAATGGGTGAGCTAATCGACTCTCGCTTGCAAAAAATGAAGCTTAAGAACTCGTTGCAATGTATTGGCGATGTGCGCGGGCTTGGCTGTATGAACGCGATTGAGCTGGTGACGGATCGTGCCAGTGGCACCCCCGATGGAGCGTTGGCGGCCAAAGTCGCCGAAATCGCTCTAAAGAAGGGTCTTATTTTGGTAACGGCGGGCCCAACACGCAATGTCATTCGTATTCTGGTGCCGCTGTCAGCGCAGTTTTCACTGGTAGAAGAAGGCCTAGACATCCTGGAAGCGTGCTTAGAAGAAGCCACGGCGTGATCTTGGCGTATAGGCCATATAAAATGACGGGAAAATGCGCATGAAAATGAAAGCCGCCATTCTCAGAACCACCTCGGCACAAAGGCCGTTCAGCGTCAGCAAACCGCTTAGCATAGAAGAGGTTGAGTTAGATCCCCCAAAGCGCGGGGAGGTCTTAATTAAGGTTAAGGCCGTAGGTTTGTGCCATTCCGATCTTGTTGCGATCACCGGAGAGCGCGCCAAACCAATGCCAATTGTGATCGGGCATGAGGCGGCGGGGATCGTGGAAGAGATAGGCCAAGATGTGCAAGGCTTTGCGGTGGGCGATCACGTAGTGCCCTCTTACGTGGCCAGTTGTGGGCGCTGTGAGATGTGCAGCGTTGGCCGACCGGCACTATGTGAACCTGCAACGATTGCCAATGCAAACGCTGTTTTAAAGGATGGAACAACGCGATTGCGGCAGGGCAGCACCCGGATTCATCATCATTCCGGGGTGGCCGGCTTTGCCGAATATTCGGTTATACCCGAAGAAGCTTTGGTAAAAATTGATAAATCTGTTCCCTTTGAACATGCGGCGCTGTTTGGTTGCGGCGTGGTGACCGGTGTGGGCTCGGTGATTAATACAGCGCAGGCGAAACCGGGCCAATTTATCGCGGTGGTTGGGCTTGGCGGCGTTGGCCTCAGCGCGGTTTTGGCGGCTTTAGCGATTGGGTCTGGGAAGGTTTTGGCGCTGGATCTCAGCGAAGAGAAGTTGGCATTTGCGCGCGAACTTGGCGTGCATCACGCGCTGAATGCGGGGGATGCGGATGTTCAGGCGCAGATCGCTGCTTTAACCGGAGGGGGTGTGCATATCGCCATCGAGACGGCAGGGTCAAACCGTGCTTTGCAGATGGCTTATGATATCACCCGCCGGGGGGGCACGACTGTGACGGCGGGAATGCCTGGCCCGGAGGCCGAGATTACTTTATCGCATTTGAAAATCGCCGCTGAAGAGCGCAGCATAAAAGGCTCTTACATGGGCAGCTGCGTGGCAAAAAGAGACATTCCGCGCTATTTGAACATGTTCCAAAACGGCAGCCTGCCAGTGGATAAATTGATGTCGCGTTTGATCGGGTTTGATGATTTAAATGCAGCGATGGATCGCCTTGCCGATGCAAAAACTGTGCGCGAAGTGCTGATTCCTTAGCTTTAGGGGGAAAGCTTAATGGCGTTTAACTTTTCTGCAAATACGGGATATCTTTGGAAAGAGCTGCCGTTTTTGGACCGGATACGGAGCGCCAAAAAATACGGGTTCCACTCGGTTGAATTGCACGATGAAGCGCATTTTGAAGATCTGGGTGATTTGAAATCTCTGTTGAAAGAGGTTGGGCTGCCCGTGAACAGTATGAATATACGCATGGGCCCCAGTTTTGGTTGCGCTGCGATTCCAGATCGTCAGCACATCGCGCGACACGACATTCGGGAGGCGGCGAGGCTTGCGCAAGAGATCGGAGCCAAGGCGTTGCATATTTTGTCAGGCTTCAGTGAGCAGACGCCAGAAGCATTCGAGACCTTTGTTGAAAATCTCGAATATGCGCTGGATCATTCGACTTTAACCATTGTGATTGAGCCGGTATGTGAAGAACAATTGCCCGGGTATTTTTTACGGACCCTTGCGCAGGCGGGCCAAGTTCTGGACGCGATCAACAATCCGCGGTTAAAAATTATGTTTGATTGTTACCATGTGTTCATCCAAAGCGGTGATCTATTGGAACATTTTTCACGCTATGTCGATAAAATTGGTCACATTCAAATTGCAGCGGCAGAGCAGCGCGCCGAACCGTTTCCAGGGGCGCTTGACTACGGCGTTTTACTGCCTCAGTTTCAAGCTTTGGGATATCAAGGGGCATTTGGATGCGAATACCGCCCCAAATCCAAAACAGAGGCAGGCTTGAGCTGGCGGGATCAATTTTCAACATTGGGCGGTTAAAATGGCGCAAAAATATTCCTTAAAACCGAAAGCCAGCGTGTCGGAGGGCGATGTCAACCTATCGCCTCAAAGAGCGGCTTGGTCGGCAGCCCATATTGATGCCTCAACCCAAGACCTGCTTGCACAAGACGCGCAGTATTTTTTGCATCAATCGTTATCGAGCCCCTGTTTGAACGTTTTGACGCATAGCAACGGGATCTACTTGGAAGATACCCAAGGCCGTCAAATCATGGATTTTCATGGAAACAGCGTGCATCAAGTTGGCTATGGCCATCCCAAAGTGGTTGACGCGATTAAAGAGCAGCTGGATACGTTGCCATTTTGTCCGCGTCGCTACACAAACCAAACGGCAATTGATTTGGCGCGTCGTTTAGCGGAATTGGCGCCGGGGCAGCTTAATAAAATGTTATTCGCGCCTGGCGGCACCAATGCAATCGGCATGGCCTTAAAACTGGCGCGCTACGCGACCGGGCGGCACAAAACCATTTCGATGTGGGAAAGCTTTCACGGTGCCTCACTGGATGCCATCTCGATTGGCGGGGAAAGCCTGTTCCGGAAGGATGTTGGGCCGCTTTTGCCGGGCTGTGAACATATTCCACCGCCAACGCGCGGAAAATGCCATTTCAATTGCCAAGATGAGCAGCATGAGGGCTGCCTAAACTACTTAAAATATGTGATAGAAATGGAAGGTGATATTGGGGCTTTGATCGCCGAACCCATGCGTTGGACGAGCGTTGAATTGCCGCCCAAGAATTATTGGCGCCGCGTCCGTGACATTTGCGATGAACATGGCATTCTTTTGATTTTTGATGAAATTCCATCCGCGATTGGCCGTACCGGAGAAATGTTTGTCTGTGAGCATTTCGACGTGGTGCCTGATATGCTGGTGATCGGAAAAGGGCTGGGTGGAGGTATTTTCCCGATGGCGGCGCTGCTCGTGCGAGAAGATCTGGACGTAACGGGGGATCGGGCTTTGGGCCATTATACGCATGAAAAATCTTCGGTTGGTTGCGCGGCGGCTTTGGCCACGATTGACTGTTTGTTTGAGGATAGGCTTATTGAAAACGCGCGTGCGTTGGGGCGGCGTGGATTAGAGCGGCTTTTAGAGATCAAAGCTAAATATCCGCTGGTTCATGATATACGGGGCTTGGGCTTATTTTTTGGCATTGAGCTGCGGATTGATAACCAACCGGCGCTTAAAGCTGCCGAGGATATTTTATACCATTCGCTGTCACATGGTTTGAGTTATAAAATTGGCGGTGGCTGCGTGCTGACGCTCTGCCCGCCCTTAACCATTACAGAATCCGAGTTGTTTTCAGCCTTCGATATTATTGAACAGGGCCTGGCTGCCGTTGCGCCCTGCGCATAGGGGCATGTTCAGCGCTGTTTAACCGCATAGCCCGTCGAAAACGGGCCTGCGCTGCACTCTTAGGCGCGTTTTGTTATGTTATGGCGAAAAGCGGTTTGCGGCCCCTGTGCAGTAAGCGCGCTTAAGGCCAAACTGCGATCCATATTTTGCATTCGAAATTTCAACATTTGCCGCGTCAGACGGGCAAGGTTGGGGGCGTAGTTCGCCTGTTCTGCTACGTTTTCAAGCTCTCCTTTCTTTGCATGGTCAAACAGTAAAGGTGGCAGATCGCCGGCAAATTCAACCAGCGTGAATTGCGCATCGCGTAAAATGCTTAAACTGCACTCATCAACGGATAGTCCCAGCTGCTTTTGCCATTTAGTCGGAAAAAGGGGATGTCCAAAATTTAGCTCTGAGAAAGTGAATTTACGCCAGTTTTCGGGTGTTTCCCCTTTGATGAGCGGCAATAGGGACTGTCCATCCATCGAGTTTGGAATATCTGATCCGATCCAGTCAAGTATTGTTGGGGCAATATCCACGCTTTCAGTTTGCAGCTGCACTTGCATTCCAGATTGGGCCTGTAGCTGCGGCGCTCGGATAATAAGGGGTGTGTGATAGGCGGCGTTATAAACGCTCATTTTGCCCCATGCGTGGCGATCCCCCAGCATCTCACCATGATCTGCTGTGATGATTACCAACGTGTCCTCATACTGGCCCGCTTGTTTCAAATCGGTGATCACCCGCCCGATATGATGGTCTACTTCGCTCGCAAGCCCAAGATATACAGCGCGCAAAGCCTGCACCGTATCTTCGTTGGGTTTCAAATCGGGCATGCCAGATACGAAATGCGCCGGGGTTGCGCTGTCAAACATTGGGGCGAAAAACGGATGCACGGCTTCTTCTGACGCCTGACTGTTTAGGCGGTGGGGCAAGGGCAGTTTTTGGGGATCATAAAGCGTATTATAGGGGGCCGGCGCGACCAAAGGCGGATGCGGGCGTAAATAGGTTAAATGCGAAAACCAATTAGAGGTATCCCGGGTTGCGCGATCGGCCAAATAGGCATTTGTTAAAAAGGCGGTATCGCTGTCTTTTGCGGCGTAAAGCGCTGGGTCAGTGATTTCGGGGTGGGCGCCATCCGCGGCCACTGGGATGTATAAATCATCATGATTTTTGAAAATATAGCCTTGCGCTGCTAAATGCGACAGCCAAGGAATAGATTGCTCAGATCGCATTTCGAGCCGCTCTTGAAACCCGGGCATCACATATTCATAGGTTGTTAGCGCGGGATCATCTGCTGCGTGAACGCGCGGGTCTAGCGAGGTGTCGGTATAGCCGTAAAGAAGCGGCAGATAGCCTGATTTTCGCAATTCGCCTGGAAGGCTTGGAATGTCATGCCGCAGCGGTGCACCATTGCGCACGGAGCGGTGGTTCATCGAATATTGCCCCGTCAAAAGCGAGGCGCGCGATGGTCCGCAGGGATTTGTGACTGAAAAATTGCGGGTAAAGGTCACCGCTTCGCTCATAAACTGGCGCAAGTTGGGCAAATCTACATGCGTGGCAAGCGCCCCTGTCAGACAATCTGCCCGCAGCTGGTCAATCACGATAAACAGAACGTTGCGCGGCTTGGCCATTGGGTTTCCTTTCAGGCTAGAGCGGATGATAGGTAATCCTTATCGGGCGGTCTAGCGGGGTTACTCGGTTTTTCCCGTAAAACTCAAATTCTAAGAAAGCGCAATTAGGATCACGCCAAAGGCAACAACGCATGCGGCGCAGATGCGCATCAGAACTGGCCGCTCTTTAAACCAAATGACCCCGATAAGCGCCGCCAAAATAACCGATGTTTCGCGGATCGCGGCGACCAAAGCCAAAGGCGCTAAGGTTTGCGCAAAAACCGCCAAAGCATAAGACAGGCTTGAAAGAACCCCGCCTGAAAATCCCGTCAAAAATTGTTTTACACCATTTTGCCTGATCAAGGCGCGCCGAGGCATTAGCACGAATAGAGTGACACAGATTTCCGCGGTAAAAAGCCATGTGATATATGAGAGAGGCGCGCCTGAAACGCGCACTCCAATCCCATCCACGATTGAATAAGCCGCCACCATTAAAGCGGTGATGAAGGCGGGAAACAGGGCTTTTGTAACCGCACCGGTGGCGCGGGATACGACCAGGAGCGCAACGCCGCAAGAGACGCCGATGATCCCACCCCAAGCCATGAGCGATAGAATTTCCCCCGGCCAGATCGTGGCACCCAAGGCGATTAAAACCGGCGCTGCCCCCCGCGCAATCGGATAGGCCACTGAAAGATCGCTGTTTTTATAGGCTGCAATCAAGAAAAAGTAATAGCCCCAATGAATTACCGTTGACGCAACGATATAGGGCAGAGCTGCCATATCCGGCGCGGGCAAGATTAAAAAAAACGGCAGGGCGGGTACGAAATGCCCTAAAGAGACCAAGCCAATCGATAATGCGCGATCAGCGGCTCCCTTGACCATAGCATTCCATGTGGCGTGCAAAAGCGCCGCGCTTAACGCGATTAGCATGACCCCGGGGCTTATCATCGGGTCTTACATACAGTACGGGTGCCGGCTACGCTTTTCGTGCTAGTCACGAAAAGTCAGCAAGCCCGCGCCGCTCATCACTTGTTTGTCTATGGCCATGGCAAAGAATAGGTTTTGACATTTGTGAAGAATTTCATGGCTTCCAAAACCCCTTCTTTGACGCCATTCCCGCTATCTTTGATGCCGCCAAAGGGTGACATCTCAATACGGTACCCCGGTTGTTCCCAAATGTTCACAGTGCCCACGTCCAACCCCTCGATAAAGGCTTGCATGCGGGTAAAGTCATTCGTGCAGACGCCGGAGGACAATCCAAATTCGGTAGAGTTTGAAATTTCCATCACGGCATCATCATCATCGGGCACGCGCACGATCGGCACGATGGGGCCAAAGGTTTCTTCCATTACCAATTCTGAGCTATGGGGCACTTTATCGATCACGATCGGGGGCAAAAGCGCTCCGTTACGCCCCGGATGGTACAGGATTTCTGCGCCCTCTGCTTCGGCCATATAGACCCGCTTTTCAAATAGTTCTGCAGCTTTTGCATGGATCACGCAGCCCAATTGGGTGTCTGGATCCATCGGATCGCCAAAGCGGATGGCTTTGGCTTTTTCCAGCACCAGGGGTACAAATTTATCCGCCACGCTGTTTTGCACCAAGATCCGCTTAACTGCCGTGCAGCGCTGGCCGGAATTTCCCGTGGCACCGGCCACCGCAATCGTCGCAGCTTTTTCAAGATCTGCATCAGAGAGATCATTTAGAATAATCAGTGGATCATTGCCGCCAAGCTCAAGCGCGGCGCGTTTATATCCGGCTTTTTGCGCAATCATTTTGCCCACAGGCACACCGCCGGTGAAGGTGACAATATCAATATTTTCATTGGTGACCATTTCATCGCCAATATCTTTGGGCCATCCGGTGACGATTTGGAACATTTCAACCGGCAGGCCGGCTTCGTATAAAATATCCGCCAATGTGATCGCAGTCAGCGGTGTTAACTCGGTTGGTTTGCACACAACGCAGTTATTGGTTGCAATCGCGGGGGCGATTTTATGCGCCACCATATTTAAGGGATGATTGAACGGGGTGATGGCTGATATCGTGCGCACGGGTTCGCGTTTGGTGAATATTTTGCGCGGCTTTCCATGCGGTGTCAGATCGCAACTGAAGATTTGACCATCATCTTGAATGGCGGCCTGACCGGCCAACATAAACACATCATAAGAACGCCCGGTTTCATACAGCGCATGCTGTTGGCAAATGCCCAATTCCAAGGTGAGCCAATGCGCGATACTATCGCGGCGTTCACGGATCAATTCGGCCGCGCGAAACAGAATTTTCTGGCGCTCATACCGCGTTAAGCTGGGCTTATAAGCGGCGGCAATTGCAAAGGCTTGCGCCGCATGCTCTGCGGTGCCGGCCGGCACCGTGGCCACCACCTCATCCGTATAGGGATAGCGCACCTCGACCACATCGTCTGTAAAGACTTTTTCGCCTCCGATGCGCATGGCTTCGTGTCGAATTTCTTCTGTAGCTGTCATTTGGAGCCTCATTCTTCTTCGCGTTGTTTAATTTGCGGTCATCGCCCATCTTCAGACAACCGCGGTTTTCTTAAGAGAAGGGCAGTGAGGTTTTTTCAACCCCCTCCTCGTTTTTAAGCTCGCCAAAAGACTTTGGCGGGCGCATGTTGAGCGCAGATTTACTGCGCTGCCGCTTGCAAGGCATAATAAAACGCATCAAAATTTCGCAATTGGGGCGCATTTGGCAAATCCATAACCCGGTTTACGATGAACGGCACGGTTTGTTCGGTAAGCCCGCCATGGCTGCGCAAGGGTTCTTTCAGTGCGGCCAGATCATGGCGATGCTGGGAAGTGCCAATGGTCATATTTTCGGTTGAAACCATGACAATATCGCCAATCCGATCTGCGGGCAGTTCAAATTCGGCCACCGCCTCTTCTTTGCTGAGCACAGAAAGCATTTCGGGCAAAGCTGTTAGGCGGGCAATAATTTCCCCATGATCGCAGCCCTCTGGCAAATAGGCCGTTGCAAACGAACCTAAAGCGCCATGATGCACAACATAAGGATCGGTGATGGGCAGAATAACACGGGCGGCTTTTTCACCCAGCCACTGGTCTAATACATCCTGAATATAAATCACCGCTGGGGTGCCATCGGCTTGATGTTTGGGCTTCATACCATGATCGGCGGTCACCACAATTGCTGCGCCTAATGCGTCTAATTCAGCCAGATAACGGTCAAACATAGCATAGAAATCTTTTGCGCCTTGCTCATCAGGGGCAAATTTATGTTGGATATAATCTGTGGTTGACAGATACATCACGTCTGGCGCCCAGGTTTTGAGAAGCTTTACCCCAGCGGCAAAAACAAATTCTGATAAATCGGCAGAATAGACTTCTGGGACGGGGCGATCCATATAGGCGCTTGCATTTTCAATCCCGTTTTCGGCCAAGGTAGCTTGATCGGCCTTTTCTGAGGAAAAACAAATCGCCCGATCTTCATCAAATTTCAATCCCGCGCCCAACAGCGCCCGCAATTTGTCTTTGGCCGTGACCACGGCCACTTTTGCCCCGGCATTGTACAGGCCGCCAAACACGGTTGGGGCGCGCAAAAACCGCACATCATTCATCATCACTTCTTCGCCGGTTTCCGGCTCATACAGGTAATTGCCGCAAATGCCATGTACGGCGGGTGGGCGCCCTGTCGCAATCGACATATTGTTGGGGTTGGTGAACGAGGGGATCACCGAATGGGCAAGATGATCGCTACCCATGGCCCGGATACGCTTTAATGTGGGCATCAAACCTTCGCCAATCGCCACATCCAAATACGCCGGTTCACAGCCATCAAGACAGATCACAATCGCGCAGGTTTTTGGGGCTGTATATACTCGCCCGTTTACATTTACATCCGTATTCATTGTCATTCGATTGCTTTCTTCATTCGTTAGGCTAATAATTTGCGTCGTTCGTTAAGCGCGGCGCGCGGCGGGGCCGCATCTGCAACGCCCATTTGCGCCAATGCGGCTTTCACCGCAGTCAGCAGTTGGTGCATCACATCGGTGTCTATCTGACCAATACACCCGATTCTAAAACTGTCTACAATTGTCAGCTTTCCGGGATAGATAATAAAGCCCCGTTCTTTCATCGCATCATAAAACTGGCTGAATTTAAATGCCGGGTCAGCAGGGCAGAAAAATGTAACGATGATTGGCGATAACCAGCGCTCTTCCAGCAATGTTTCAAATCCAAGTGCGCGCATGCCCGATACCATGATATCGCGGTTTTGAGTGTAGCGCGCCCCGCGCGCCTCAACACCGCCCTCTGCAGCATGGGCGGCCAAAGCCTTTAAAAAGGCGGCCACCACATGCGTGGGCGGCGTAAAGCGCCATTGCCCGGTGTCATTCATGACCCGCCATTGCGCTTCAACATCAAGGCTTAAAGAATGCGCATTGCCGCGCGCGGCCTGCAACTCGGTGGTTTGCGCGATTACAAAGCTGAAACCGGGCACGCCTTCGATACATTTATTGGCCGAGGAGACAAAAGCTGCGCATCCAAGCTGGGCGGGGTGCAGCGCAAGCGCCCCGAAGGCCGACATCGAATCAATCAACAATTTGCGCCCCGCGCCGCGGGTTGCTTCGGCAATTTCTTCGATCGGGTTTAAAATTCCGGACGAGGTTTCGCAATGAATTGCCATCACATGGGTGATTGCCGGATCCTTTGCTAAAATTTCTGCCACTTCAGCGCCGCGAGGTGGCATATAATCCCCCTTGTCTAAAACGACTTTATCGCGGCCAAGATACTCTAATGTGGCGGCAGCACGCATGCCATACGCGCCATTGGCCAAAACCAAAACCTTGCCATCTTGGGGTACAAAACTGCCCAACATGGCTTCAACCGCGTAAGATCCAGGGCCTTGCATTGGTACGCAATCATAAAGATCGGCTTTTGGGCCAATCAGCGCCAGCAAACCTGTTCGTATCTGCGCTGTCATAGTGCGAAAATCATCATCCCAACTGCCCCAATCTTTGAGCATCTCTTGTTTTACTTCATAGGCCGTGGTGAGCGGCCCTGGCGTTAACAAATACGGCTCGCCAAGCGCGGGCTTGGGTAATTTTTCAAAACGGTCGGTGTTTGGCATATGGGCTCTCCCAATTTACATTCCCTAAATGCGCCTCATTATGCCATAAGTAAAATACATTAATCATATCAAATGATCGGAAAAACTTATATATGAGATATTCCCAACTTCGCGCCTTTCACTTTGTTGCGTTGCATGGAGGGTTTTCCAGCGCTGCGCGCGCGTTGAACCAAAGCCAGCCCAGCTTATCCGATCACGTACGGCAATTGGAGCAGCTGCATGACACGCTTTTGTTCCATCGTGAAAAAAAACATGTGCAGCTGACCGAAGCTGGGGATGAATTATTTTTGCTGACGCGGCAGTTATTCGATGTGGAAGAGCAAATCGAGCTCTGCTTAAGCAAGCGCCAACACCAGCTGCGGGGCAAGTTGCGGGTGGTGGCAGATTCGGCTTTACATATCACGGCGTCGCTCAGCGCTTTTCGCGCGGCGAACCCGAAAACCTTCGTGTCTGTTCGAACGGGAAATTCGGAAGATGTGCTGCAGCGTTTACGCCATTATGATGCCGAGATTGGCGTGGTGGGCAATAGCCCTTCAGCGCCCGATTTGGTAGAAATTCCGATGGGGGATGCGCCAATTGTCGCAATTATGGCACAAGACTTTTTACCAGAAACGGTTCAAGAGCTTGCGTTTGAGCAGCTTGTAAAATGGCCTTTGGTATTCCGTGAAAAAGGATCAAGTACACGGCGCTGTATCGAAGCAGAGGCGCAGGCCTCTGGGCTGCGTTTGCGCCCGGTGATTGAAGTTGACGGACGTGAGGCGCTGCGCGAGGTGGTGGCATCGGGGGCGGGTATTGGATTTGTCTCGCGCGCCGAATTGGGCAATGCTTCTGATATTCGTGCTGTCGCAATTTCGGGCGTCACGCTGCGCATGAAAGAATCTTTGGTATTTTTATCCGTCCGCCGGGATCAACCCATGATCCGTGCTTTTTTGCGCTGTATTGACGCGACGCATCTGTGATGCCTGTCCATTAATTCTGAGAGAAGTGAGGGGCGGCGTATCGGTACTGGATCTTTGAGAGGGGGATGGAAGGATTTTTTAGAAAAGCTGGGAGTATTTATTTTTGATTTGCAGAAATGCCGTAAAACGCAAAATACGCGTTTGTACAAAGACGGGCTAAGCGATCTAAATAGAGGAATCGTTTTCTTCAAGTTTCTGTTTTAGCAGTATTTAAGAATTAAAAATAAGTTGTTATGCGATTCTTGAGATGCCTGCCCGATTGGTCATGATCTTTGGGTTTTTGTTCGGCGCGAACAGATTTTTGCTAAATTTCCCAAATTATTTTTGAAAGACCGTCAGCAGTCAGCTTTCATTGACAAACGCTATGAAAATTAGAGTTTGGAACAGAGGCCTCGTGTTAAATTTTTCAAAAAAGATCTGTGATATACCAAAAAAGGGGAGCGAAGAAAGTTTTTGGAGGCTACATTTACCTTGAATTATCAAAAAAAATACTTTTCCATCACACCCGATCCCTAATTGCGTATTTGCGAAGAATACTCTGATCAAGGGGATGAAACGTTAACGCCCTCGAGAGGCAGGCCTTTATTGATGTCGCGTAAGTTTTGGTTTTTGGATCTTTTCTCGTTGACATGACAGGTGTGCTTTTAGGCGAAGAAAGGAAGGTCAGACGGAGTTGACTGTCAATATTTTAAATTGTGACGATCGCGCCGGATATAGTATGTCTGACCTAATCTATCGTGTCGCTGACTTGGCGCGCACGAGAACTAAGCGCGTCATCAGATCGCGCATGATACAACTAACCTAAGGAGAGAACATGAAACGTTTATTGCTTTCTGGCGTGGCTGCGATTGCATTGCCGGGTATGGCATTTGCCAATTGCCCCGCGATCACGGTTGCCGATATGGGGGGAGTCGCGGCAGGCGCTTACCCGCAACAATATGATTTGGCCGAGTTCGAGGCTGCGGCCGGATGCACTATGGCGCTTTCGGGAAATCCGGATGCTGCTGCATTAAACGCGCGCATCCAAGGCAATGGCGCTCTGCCAGCTTTGGCGGACCGGTTGCCTTCAGAGCCTTTAGTGATGGTTCCTTATGATGCCGTGGGCCGTTATGGCGGGCAATTAGACGTTTTATCGAATGCGACGGAAGCAGGAACATCTGACTTTTTATCCGTGCGCCATGTTAGCCTTTTGCGTTATTCGGATGATCTTCAGACGATCGTTCCGAATGTGGCGAAATCCTTCGATTGGAATGATGATTTTACCCAGCTGACAATCAAGCTTCGGGAAGGCCATAAGTGGTCGGATGGCGCGCCATTCACCAGCGAAGATATCGTGTTCTATCACGATAATCTAATGTTGGATAAAAATATCTTTGAAACGCCGAAAGATTATATCACCGTCGCAGGTGAGGCGATGAGCGTAGATGCGCCCGACGCCACCACGGTGATTTTCAACTTACCTGCGCCCAAACCCGGCCTGATTGCGCATTTCGCGACACATTATTCGCAACCGTTCCAGCCCAAGCATTTCCTGGGTCAGTTCCACCCAGGTGTTGACTCGAATGCGGATGCCAATGCACAGGCGCTTGGCTTTGAAAATGGCTATGCTGCGATTAAGGCCTATTACGGTAATTCGGATTGGACGGATACGCCAACCCCAATGCTGTCAAACCCGGATCTGGTTGCTGGCCTTCCTAAAGCAACCTATCCTACGCTTGAAAGCCATATCGTAATCGCCGACACCCCCGAAGGACGGCATTTTGTTGCTAACCCTTATTTCTTCCAAGTGGATCCGACTGGCCAGCAATTGCCTTATATCAATGAGTTTGATGAAGTTTACATCAATGATAATGAGGTGCGTATACTTAAGATTGTAAATGGCGAGATCGATTATAAGGCCCAGTCTTTGCAATTGGCTTCAGCACCAATCCTGCTCGAAAACCAAGAAAAAGGCGATTATACGGTTCATTTGAAGCCTGAAATTACCATCGGTGCTTTGGGCTTTAACGTGACCCATGAAGATCCGGCCAAACGCGAGGTTTTTGGTAATATTGATTTCCGGCGGGCGATGTCAATCGCGATCAACCGCAGTGAGATGAACGAAATCGGCTTCTTTGGTCAAGGTACGCCTCGTGCCTATACTGGGTTTTCACCGCTGCCAGCATTTGCTGATGCGTCAATGGAGACCTATGCCACTGAGTATGATCCGGCTGGTGCCAATGCGCTGCTTGACGGGCTTGGCATGGCCGACACGGATGGTGATGGTATTCGCGAATTGCCAAATGGCGATAAGCTTGTCTTGAATCTTAACTTTTCAACTCAAGGGATTGCTGGCCAAACTGTCGAATTAGCGGCGCAATATTGGCGCGATGTCGGCATTGCTTCTGTTGTAAAGGAAGTTACACCGGATGAGTATCGTTCGGCTCAGTCTTCTAATAAACTGGATGTCAGCATGTGGCGCAAAGGTCAGCCTTTGGCGATCGTTCTGGGTAATAATGAGCTATGGGTTCCACCCTATGAAAATTATTTCGGAAACCGCAATGCGATGCTTTGGGCCGAGTGGATTGATTCTAACGGGTCTGCGGGCGAAGAGCCTCCAGCTTGGGCCAAGCAGATGATGGAAGACATCAATGTTCTGCAATCCGCCGCAGCAGGTTCTGATGCTTTCAATCAGGCAGGTGCAAGAATGGTCGAACATATGACCAAAGAATTGTTGTTCATTGGTACGGTGATTGCCCCTGCGCCGATGATTCATCGCAACAATCTGATCAACTTTACCGAAACCAAGACTCATAGTTACGAATATTACCGGACTTATCCTTACCGTGCGACCCAGTGGTGGTTGGACGAGTAAGCAGTAAGGTTTTTGGTGAACTGATGACGGGCGGCTTGCCGCCCGTCATTGATTTTAATATGCTTCTGGGCAGGGCGAACAGGAAATTACAATGCTAAACTTTGCGCGCTTCGTGATAACACGGGCCGTTATGGCGCTGATCACGCTAATAATAGTATCGCTCTTTGTGTTCTTACTGATGGAGTTGGTGCCAGGTGATTGTGCTGAACGCTATCTTGCCTTTAAGAATACCCAAGGGTCTTCGATCCAAATTGCCAATGAATTGGAGGCCGAAAGGCAGCGGCTTGGTCTCGACCGACCTTTCCTTGAACGTTGGAGCAAATGGATCGTTGGCGCCTTTCAGGGTGAGTTTGGGAATAGCTGTATCCTACGGGTGAATATCGCTGATCTTTTGGGCGATAAGTTTTTGCTATCGCTTGGCATCTGTCTTGCCTCGCTGGCTTTGGCCTATGCAATCGCAATTCCGGTGGGGATCATTGCTGCTGCATCCAACAATCCATATCTGAATAATTCTTTGCGTATCATTAGCTATCTTGGTCTTGCGATGCCAAACTTCTTGCTGGCTTTAATGATTATGCTCTTCGCCACGGTTTATTTTGGCGAAACGCTAACAGGACTGTTTTCTAGCCAATACCGCGATGCACCCTGGTCTTGGGCACGTTTTGTCGATCTTCTGAAACACGCATGGCTGCCCGTATTCATTCTGGGCTGGTCCGCAACCGCTTTTGCCCTGCAAACGGTGCGGGCTTTGATGTCAGATGAGATCGGGAAGCTTTACGTTACAGCTGCAACCGCGCGCGGCGTGCATGGCCGCAAGTTGCTCTGGAGATATCCGGCGCGTCATGCGCTTGGACCAATCATTAACTCGCTCGGGTTTGACCTGAACCGTATTTTCAATGAGTTGCCCATTGTTGCCTTGATTCTTGTGATGACCGATGCGGGTAAGCTTTTGATCGATGCCCTTGCGCGCTCAAATGACCAGCAGCTTGCTGGGGCGATTATTTTCCTATTAACCGCGTCTATAGTGGCGTTAAATTTTTTCACGGATATCTTGCTGGCAACCATCGACCCGCGTGTCCGCAAAAGCATCGTGAGGTGAGGACATGAGCAATATGCCAGATCCGACCGACCCAAAATTAGCTGGGATAAATATACCAAACACAACACAGTTTGGGGCTGAGGGTGACAATGATCAGCACGCGAAAGAAGCCTATTTTACAGCGTCGCAGGGCCAATTAATTTGGGCTCGGTTTAAGAAACAGCGCGCTGCAATGATTGCAGCTTTTTTTCTAGTCTTTTTGATTTTTTCAGGCCTTTTTGCGCCATTTCTATCGCCTTATGATCCCACTGTGGCGGGCCGCAATAAAGATTATACAAACGGTGCCCCCCAGATTCCGCAATTTTGTGATAAAAACGGCTGTTCTTTGCGCCCGTTCATTCATCCTGTTGAACGAGAAAGATCATTGGCGACAAATTTTCGGTGGGTTACTAAAATCAATGAGGATAAACGATCCTATTTGACGTTCCTGCCCAAAGGAGATGCTTATAAGCTTTTCGGTGTCATTAAAAGTGATCGTCATCTTTTTGGTTTAGAAGAGGGAAAGCTACACGTCTTTGGAACGGATGAGGATGGACAAGATATCTTTAGCCGAACATTACACGCGATTTGGACCTCGCTTCAGGTGGGTACAATCGGCGTTTTGATTGCCTTCGTGCTGGCTTTGATTATTGGGGGGGTGTCCGGCTATTACGGTGGCTGGATCGACAGCGTGATACAAATGATCACCGATGCTTTTCGAACGGTGCCGGCAATTCCGCTATTCATGGCCGTAGCAGCCTTTATGCCGCCTGAAATTTCGGCTGAAGCCCGGTTTTTTTATATTTCGATTATTTTGGGCTTTATCGGGTGGCCTACATTGGCACGGCGTATCCGAACGCATCTGCTGACAGAGCGAAATCAAGAATATGTGTTGGCTGCGCAACTTTGCGGCGCGTCCTCGTCGCATGTAATTCGACGTCATTTACTGCCGTCTTTTACCAGTTACATTATTGTCGATTTGGTAATTTCCTTTCCCTATATGGTACTCAGCGAAACCGCTCTTTCCTTTATTGGGCTTGGTCTGAAAGATCCAGTTTCTTCGCTTGGTGTAATGTTGCAAAAGGCCACATCTGCCGATGTTATGTTAAATTATCAATGGTATTTTATTCCAGTGGCGTTCTTTATCGTTCTGGTTATGGCGTTCGTTTTCGTGGGAGACGGGTTGCGCGATGCTGCTGATCCCTATTCCGAGGTGAACAAATGAGCGCGCTGCTTGATGTCAAAAACCTGACCCTTCAGTTTCGTACCGATGAAGGGCTGATCACGGCGGTGGAAGACGTCTCCTTCTCGTTGAACAAAGGAGAAGTGATGGGGCTGGTCGGGGAAAGCGGATCGGGCAAATCGGTAACCGCGAAAGCCTTGATGCATCTCAATGCGCGCAATGCAGTTTACGGCCCCGACTCGCGCATCACCTTGCATACAGAGCAAGGCGAAGTTGATGTTCTGTCGCTTCGAACGCCGCGCGATTTAAAGGTGGTGCGGGGCGGTGCGATCTCAATGATCTTTCAAGAGCCAATGGCTTCTTTTGCGCCTGCGATTACCATTGGCAAACAAATGGTCGAGCAGCTGCAATTGCATGGCGATATGTCTAAGGCGGGGGCGAAAGAAATTTCGGTCGAAATGCTCGATCGGGTTGGTATTTCGGATGCTTCCCAGCGCTTTGATCAATACGCGTTTGAACTTTCGGGCGGCATGCGCCAGCGTGCGATGATCGCGATGGCGCTTTCAACCAAGCCTGCTTTGCTAATTGCAGATGAACCAACCACAGCTCTGGATGTGACGATTCAGGCGCAGGTCATCGATTTGATGAAAGATTTGGTGGATGAATTTCACATGGGAATCATTTTTATTACCCATGATCTTGGCGTCGTTGCTCAAACCTGTGATCGGGTGAATGTGATGTATCTTGGCCGGTTGATTGAAGAAGGTCCGGTGCGCGAAGTGATCCGCAATCCCAAGCATCCTTATACGCAAGGGTTGATTTCAGCTTTGCCAAAGCTTGATAATCTTGACCAGTCGCTCACTGCTGTGCCGGGCGATATTCCGTCGCCGCTGGAACGCCCGCCAGGGTGTGTTTTCAACACGCGCTGCAGCCAGATTGTGGGGGCAGCGTGTACTACAATCGGTCCAAATGAGGTTGATCTTGGCGCGGATCACACCGTTGCCTGTCATATCTATAAGGAGGTCGCGGAATGAACGGACCATTGATTCGGGCCGAAAATCTTTCTGTGGGGTTTCCCATTGGCAAAGGGTTGTTTGATAAATTTGTTTTGAAGGCAGTTGATGACGTAACGCTTCATATCGATAAGGGCAGTTTTTTTGGATTGGTGGGTGAATCTGGCTCGGGGAAAACCACGCTTGGGCGTGCGCTCTTAAAGGCGGTGCCGATCACGGGTGGATCGGCGCATTATGCAGATGGCGAAGTGGCCTATGATCTTGAAACGATTGGCAAAGCCGATCTTAAGGATTATCGCAAGCGCGCCCAATTGATTTTTCAGGATCCTTATGCCGCGTTATCTCCGCGAATGACGGTTCGCGATATTATCGCAGAACCGCTGGAAGTGATGGGTCTGACGCGCAATCGGCAGGAAACCGATGAACGCGTACGTGAAACCGCGGCCAAATGCAGGCTTAACCTTGAACATTTGAGGCGCTTTCCACATGCGTTTTCGGGTGGTCAGAGACAGCGGATCTCAATTGCCCGGGCGTTGGTGTCGGGCCCCAAACTTGTAGTTGCCGATGAAAGCGTGGCGGCGCTTGACGTTTCGATCCAGGCAGATGTTTTGAACCTTCTGAAAGAGCTTCAGCGTGATCTTGGCATTACTTTTATGTTTATCAGTCACGACCTGTCTGTGGTTGCACATACATGTGATCACGTTGCGGTGATGTATTTGGGCCGCCTTGTGGAAACCGCCCCTACGCGCCAACTTTTCGCCGCGCCCCGGCATCCCTATACAAAGGCGCTGTTTTCGGCCATTCCATCGCTTGACCCGGATGATCGCGGCAGGGCGCAAAAGCTTGAAGGCGAAATTCCTTCGCCGATGAAGCAACCTTCGGGCTGTAAATTTCACACAAGATGCCCGCATGTGATTGATCGCTGCAAAGTAGAAGAGCCGCGTTTGCAAAGCAGCGCAGCAGAGCATAACGTGGCCTGCCATCGCTGGGAAGAGCTTTTACAAAACGCCTAAGTCATCTTTTTGGTTTGATCCTTTGACTCTGTGCGTCTTTGCGCGCCGTGCTTACAGCTTGCGCGACACAATGCAGCGCCTCTGTCATGGCCACTTGCGGTTTCACTCTGCTGGAATAGATATTCATCAGAGGCCGCCGATAGATCAAAGCAACGCGCTGGGAGAGTTACGTGACACAAGCAAAGCAGACCAGCACAGCGCCGGTTTTGATGTGGTTCAAGCGCGATTTATCGGTATTTGATAACGCGGCTTTGATCCATGCGACGCAGGCCGGTTCGGTGCTTCCTGTTTATATTCTTGAGCCCGGGCTTTGGCAGCAACCGGATATGAGCCATCGGCATTTTTGTTTTTTACAAGACAGCCTGGCTGATCTGTCAGAGGATCTTTGCGCCTTGGGTCAGAGCTTAGTTCTTCGTATCGGGGATCCGGTTTCGATCCTTACCGAGTTGCATCAAAAATTTAGTTTCACCCAGCTGTGCTCGCATCAAGAAACGTGGAATGGTTGGACCTACGCGCGTGATCAGCGCGTTCAGGCTTGGTGTCAAACCACCGGGGTGACGTGGCATCAGCCACGGCGTATTGGCGTGACCCGAGGCTTGAATAAGCGCGCCGGTTGGGCGCAGCGCTGGCAGCACTATATGGCGCAGCCCTGCCTGCCGGCACCAACGGGTTTAAAAAAGATCGATCTCACCTCAGAGCCGATGCCGCGGCCGGAAGATTTTCATCTCGCGGAGGATGGGTGCACTGCGCGCCAAAGCGGGGGGCGGCGGCAGGGTTTACAGGTATTGGAAAGCTTTTTACACAGGCGCGGAGAGGATTATTCAAAAGCGATGTCCTCTCCCTTAAGCGCGGCGCAGGCTTGTTCACGCCTTTCCGCGCATTTGGCCTTTGGAACTTTGTCAATGCGCGAAGTGCATCACGCTTTGGAAGCCCGGCGCAAGGCACTGGCCGCCTCTCCAAAAACTATGTCAGGCAATTGGCCAAAGGCGTTCAGTTCTTTTTCAAGCCGCTTGCATTGGCATTGCCATTTTATTCAAAAGCTTGAAGACGAGCCCCGCATCGAATTTGAAAACATGCATCCGGCCTATGATAAGCTGCGCCAAGAGCCGGTGAATGACGCCTATCTTACCGCGTGGCAGCAAGGTCAGACCGGCTATCCGATGGTGGATGCGTGTATGCGATCCCTGATTGCCACCGGTTGGCTGAATTTTCGCATGCGCGCTATGTTGATGAGCTTTGCCAGCTATCATCTGTGGCTGCATTGGCGCTTGCCAGCCTTGCATCTGGCGCGCCAGTTCACCGATTATGAGCCGGGTATTCACTACGCGCAAGCGCAGATGCAATCGGGCACAACGGGGATCAATACGATCCGAATTTACAACCCGATCAAACAAAGCCTTGATCAGGATCCAAATGGGGTTTTTATCAAGCGCTGGGTGCCAGAGCTGCGCGATGTGCCGATTGGGTTTATCCATCAACCTTGGCATTTCCCGGACAAAATGAACGGATACCCGCTGCCAATTGTGGACGAAAAAGCCGCTCGACAGGCCGCAAGCGCGAAGCTTTATGCGTTAAGAAAGCCAAGGCAGCATGCATTGGCTGCGCAACGCATAGTAGATAAGCATGGCAGCCGAAAATCAGGGATTATTCAGATTGTACCACGCCGCAAGCCCAAAAAAGATCCGCGCCAAGATGAATTTATATTTTAATAAAAATCTATTGCCGTAGCGCTTTTTTTCTGATGGCAGGTAAGCCTTTGCGCGGTTGGGGCTGCAATCTGCAAAACCGATTAGATCGAAACGACCTGCCCGTTTGGTCATGGTACGGCCCCTTATGATAACGCGCGGGGCACCTGAGAGGCTCGCCAAGCCCGAACCAGGATATGGCAGCTCTGCGAGGTAGAAGCGCATTGCGGCATAGAAAAACCCTTATGGCGCGCAGCAATCTATCTAGATGCGGTTGAAAACCGGTGCTCGATCGCGGGCCTTATTTGGCACGCTGGCAAATTTTGCATCTGGCAATGACCCGTGCGTGCAAAGCGCAAACGCCTGTGGCAGCGCCCAAAGCAAAGTTTTTTTCAGATTTTAAAAATCTATGATATGGTGAAAAAAGCCAATAATGGGAGAAAAAAATGGCAGATTCATTTGGTGGTTCATTGAATATGGTGTTGTGGATTTTGATTATCGTCGGGGGTGGGTATTACAGTTATCGCTGTTTATTCGCCACGAAGGGTTTCGTTGATCAATATGGCTTTGGCGATAGTGCGGTTTTCATGACACGCTTTGCAGGCACGTGCGTTGGCGCATCTACATTGATCGCTTTGGTTTTATTATTCGTTGGTCCGCAAGGCGCATGGGCTTTTGTGGCGTTTGCTTGGACGCAAGCGTTGCTCGCAACGTATTTTGGCTATACTACGGTGAACAGTGACTGGGCCGAAGTCGAAGGCGTGAAAGCAACGGCAGAGGGTTATATCGCCCCAATTTTCTTTTTGGTTGTGAACACGATATTACTGTTCAACATGTCTGATATTTTATACGTGGCGCATCAAGTTCAATAATCCAATCCGTTGGATTTAAGATTTTTTAAACGTATAATGTTTGCCGAGGCGCTGGAAGATCAGCGCCTCTTTTTTTGACGCGGCAGAAATAGTAAGCGCGCGATTTCAGAGGGTGCGCGCATAGGCTTTGATCACTTTGGATGAGCGCTTTTTGACAGGCGCGCCGCAGAAGAAAACCCATACAAAAACGAAGCGTGCCATTTTTCAGTTTTGTTTCTCAATAGGGGCTACGCCTGCGTCACCTTATATTTGCTGTGTATTTTACAGCGTAAGGGTGCCCTGGGGTAAACGCGCTTGACGCGCTAGACCGCTTGAAGATATGCTTTTGGATATAAATTAATACTTATTTTATTTTCAGGGGAGATTTCACATGACTCAACGTTCACAAATTAATCTATCCACGGATGAATTACATAATCTGTCTTTTGATGCATTTGATGAGGCGATCAACCCTAGATCGAAATGGCATGATTTTGATGCGATCGTTGAAGACGCAATTTCGCGGCGTGGTTTTTTAGGGGGCGTGATCGCAATGGGCAGCGTTGCGGGCTTGAGCGCGGCCACCACTGCATTGACACCGGTCTCCGCCCATGCGGCGACAAGCCGGTTTGGTTTCGAAGCCGTAAGCGTCAGCACGAAAGACACGGTCGTGGTGCCCAAAGGGTATAATTGGCATGTTGCAACGCGTTGGGGAGATCCTCTGTTTTCAGATATTCCAGAATTTGACCATGCAACCCGCGGCACCGCGGCCAGCCAAGCCGGTGCGTTTGGCGATAACAATGATGGGATGGCGATTTTCACCGATCAAGATGGGCATCAAATATTGATTGCGAATAATGAATATACAAACCGATCGGTCATGTGGGGCAATAATCCTGACGGCAAATATGCCACCGATGATGATATTAACAAGGGTAAAAATGCGCATGGGTTAACGGCGGTCGAGCTTAAAGAGATCGATGGCCGGTGGCAAATTGTCAAAGATTCGCGCTATAATCGCAGATTCACGCCGGATGAGCCGATGGAGATTACCGGCCCTGCTCGCGGGCATGCTTTGATGAAAACAAATGCCGACCCGCAAGGTGTCACCGTGTTGGGAACTTTTAATAATTGCGGCAATGGGCGCACCCCTTGGGGCACCTATCTGGCTTGTGAAGAGAACTTTAACGGATATTTTGGCACAGCAGATCCAGACAGTTTTACGCAAGATGCGGCGCAAAAGCGCTATGGTGTTAGTGGCAAAGATCGTGGCTATGGATGGTGGAAAGTTGATCCACGCTTTGACGTTTCTCAAGAGCAGAATGAAGCGAACCGCCACGGCTATATTACCGAGGTTGATCCTTATGATCCGAGCTCTAAGCCTAAAAAGCGCACGGCTTTGGGCCGCTTTAAGCATGAGAATGCCGAAGTGGTTGTGAACGCCGATGGCCGGATCGTGATCTATATGGGCGATGATGAGCGTGGTGAGTTTTTGTATCGCTATGTGTCGGATGGCTATTACGCGGAAGGCGGCGATACGGATAAATTGATGGAGATAGGCACGCTTTACGCCGCAAAATTTGACGCCGATGGCACGGGCACCTGGCTTGCTTTGACCCCGGAAACCACTGGTATGGAGCAAGCGATGATCTGTATCCATACGCGTTTGGCGGCCTCTTCTTTGGGTGCAACAACCATGGACCGTCCCGAATGGGTGACGGCCAATCCATTAAAAGCGGAAGTGTATTGCGCCCTCACCAACAATAAAAACCGTGGTGTGAAACCGAATGCCGGAGGGGATGAAACCCCAGTGGGCGGCCCCAATCCGCGCGAGGCCAATAAATATGGACAGATCGTTCGATGGTGGCCCAGCGAGGCCGATCATACGGCCGACACATTTACCTGGGATCTTTTTGTCATGGCGGGAAATCCCAGCCTTCACAGCGATGCAAGGGGAGGATCGGCGAATGTTAATATGGGCAATATGTTCAATTCACCCGATGGTCTGTCTTTCGATGAGAAAGGGTTGCTATGGATCCAGACAGATGGGAATTATTCGAACGAAAAAGATTTTGCCGGTCAAGGCAACAATCAAATGCTGATCGGCGATCCGGCAACGGGTGAAATTCGCCGGTTCTTGGTGGGGCCAAAACAGGCTGAAATTACCGGTGTTGCTTGGGCTGCAGATCGCAGAACCGTGTTTGTTGGGGTGCAACATCCGGGCGAGCGGGGAGAGTCGAACTGGCCAGATGGTGGTGATAAAACCCCGCGATCTTCCATTATTGCGATCCGCCGCGATGATGGCGCTGCGCTTGGTTGAGGGCGCAGGTTTAAGGGCGCTGAGAGAGGGCTTTCAATTGTCGGGTTTTGGCATAGCCAGTGGCCCGGCTTCACATTTTTTCTAATGGGCTTTCAAATCTAATCGCAGCGGTGTGATTGACGAATATTACTATATTTTCGGGCGCTTCCGCGCCAAACCACGCTGATTAAAGCCAAGCCACAGTGTGGTAGGGCGGCGCCAGGATGGGTGGGGCTTTGGGCTTTATATTTGGGTGCGTTAAGCCGCCCTCTATGCCCGCCAGCCTTTCTTGTGGGCGCAAGAATGGGCAGGCCCAAAGGGATTAGATCTCAATTATTTGCACCCGCGCGGTGGCTGCTTGCTCGGCCAATGATGCCTTAAGTTCATTCGTTATGCTGTTTTTACAAGTGGTTATGGATGTGGGCGTTGGCTTGCGCTATCCTTATGCGGATAAACTCAAATAGTGGGTAAGACGGCACAGCAACACGCGCAGAGCGTGCTCCAAAAAAGAGGGGTCCTTTATGAAAATAGAGTTTCATCACATCAATTGTGTTTCCAAAGATGTGGAAGGCCTTGATCTTTTCTATCGAGATATTTTGCAAATGCAGCCCATTCCCGCCCAGCAATTTGTAAGAACCGAGGCGACGAAGGTCGACGGGTATGACGGCAAAATTAAATTTGTCACCGAAGGCAGTATGCAAATGCATTTGGCCGAAAAAGACTTAAACGTTGCCGCAAAAAACAAACGCCATATCAACCCGGTCGAAAACGGTCATATAGCTTTTCGGACAGATGATATAACGGCATTTAAGGCCCATCTTGATGCACATGGGATCCCATTTGCGGATTATGGAACCACGTTCTCGCAGCAATGGCACCAGATTTTTTTTCATGACCCGGAGGGCAACGTTATTGAGGTGCATCAAGAGCTGCAGCTACAAGCGCCGCGCACGGAAACGATGCAGGAACAACGCAAAGCGGTGCCGTTGCGCGCAGGGATTGAACCTTCACATAATACGGCTGCAAAATTTGCGGTAATCTCAAGATATATTCCCAAAGACGGGTTTGTGGAAGACATTGTGCAGAGCCTTACCGATGCGCCTTTGTCGGGTGCGCTTTCGCAACATATGCTGGTCACCCACGATAATCAGATTTTGACCATTGCATTTTTTGACGCCGCTTATGATGACCACGAAAATGCGCCTGTCCGTTTCAGCGGTTTAGAAAGTTTCAGCGATAAATTGGTGGGTTTTCCAAATGGTGGCTTGCTTGAGGTAAGATCTGGGCCAGTGGTGTTCGATCTTTATATCGAAGAGAATGCGCGCCGCCTGAAAGATGAAATGCAGGTTTTGTCGGTTGTGCGCTTTAAGGTGAAAACCAACTGTACCGAGGCGTTTTTAGAGAACATTCAAAATTTTCCTTTGGGAGAAGACCGTATTCGACGAAGCGTTGTTCAAACAGGTGAGTGCGAATTTATAGCCATTACCAGAGATCCAATAGAAGCCAAGATTGCCTTAGAACCTTTACGTTTGCAGGCGCTTGATGGGATTGAACACTTGCTAGAATGGTTTGATGACAGCCGTACAGATCCGCGGTCAGGCGTGGTTCACCATGATTGGGTAAGGCAATAAAACCACCCGTCTTGCGGCGTGCTGGTTTGGCGTTGAAATTGCAAAATGGTTTGCGCAACGCATCAGTTCTTTGGGCCTGCATTGCGCTAACACAAGGCTGGATGATGGGTATGCTGGATTGTGTGCGAAAAATATTGAAGGCGGCCGTAGTTGGCTGATTGTCTTACACCATCACTGCCGTAACTCGAGCCGCCTCACATCGTTTTTAAATCAAATATAAGAACATTACAAGAACAAAATTACTTTTGTTCTTTATTTATTCTTTTTTGACTGTGTATTTTTATTCATTAAAGTCAGCCTTACCAAATTTTATACAAAAAAATACCGCAGGGTCGGCGTTTAACGCCCTGTCTGATAAAATATATTTGGGGTTGAATTTAAATATGGGTGACGCGTTGTGGATCTAAAGCGGGTGCGCTCGTTTGCCCCGCAAATGTCTGGTGCTGCTGATACGCGCCTCTTATGATACGGCGTGAGCGCGGCGCGTCTAAGCGCAAAATAAAAGGAACCGAAATGTCTGAATGGTTATATCAAATCCGGATCAAAACCTCTGAGGTATTATCGGCCGATCTGCGCGGTGCGCGGACGATGGCTTTGTCGCAAGCGGTGCTGAAAATTGCCCAGCAGAACGGAATGCAGTTGGTCTGCACTTTTGATGCGTTTCGGGAATATTGCGAAGAAGCGGAATGCAATGATATCGCGCAATATCACCTTTATGATTGGACCAAAGCCACGATTGAAAACCCTGAGAAGAAAGCCAAACATCTCAAATCTTTCGCGTTTTATCTTGGGAATGAGCAAGTATATTCGAAAGCCCATGCCGGCGTCGTGGAAAAATCTTTACAAAACCTTGGCGAGACGCTGCATCTTATAGAAATTAACGTAATAGATTCAAACCCAGCCAATAATCCCCAACCCCCAAGCTGAAGCAAAATTTTTACCGCGAGGTCAAGAACATGTTGAATGAGCGAGATAAGCGCAAGATTGAATTACTAGAGATTTTATCAGAGGGATGTCGCAAACATCCCGCATATCGTGCCCGGCGCAAAGTCAGCATATCCTGCGAAGATTGCGTGCAACTTTGGAACGCGCGTGTTGAACTTACGTTATTAAACGAAGGCTAGAGCCGTGCTGGTCCACGCCCAAAAACCCGTGGTTTCTGGGTGTTGTTTTAGATGGAAAACGCGACTTAACGCTATGGTCCCATCGCTTAATATTATGCTGTAATGTGTCAAAATACTCGCCACCGCATAATGCGCCGCGCGCAGTTATGGTGTTTAAAGTAAGCGCTTTTTAACAATTATAGACTACTCAATTGAATATCAGAGATTGAAATACAGGCGGGTATGCCTAGAGTGGTTTTGAAATTTGAAAAGGAAATGAAAATGGCAGTTTTTGAACAATGGGAAGAGGCTTGGAATAAGAATGACGCTGCAGCCTGGATCGCATTGCTTCATGAGGATTATCAATTCAAATTTCATTCCAACGGGAAGGTTATGAAAAAATCTGATATGACGCTTGAGATGATGACTGCGGCCATGACAAATGAGAGCGTTACAAACAGGCGCTGTCTATATGAGAATGATGATATCTGTGTGATCCACCAATTCAATGACTTTGAAAATGGCGATAAAGAAGCCGTTATGTTGGTGACGCTGAAAAAAGATGGGTTGTTTTGGCGCACCGAAACAGGTGCCACACCCCTTAAATAAAACCCTCTGACATGGGTCTGACGAAACGGCAGCCTCTTGGATATTAGAACGGCTAGTTGTGGGCCAGTTCAGGTAGAACGGCTCCTTAAAACTGGCCTCACAAAGCGCTTCCGGGCGCTGTATCCATGCGGCACCGATAATTGCATGGCTGTAAGCTGAGCCTGCGCGCACGTGTCACGCGATCTTTAAATCTACGGGCACCATGCGCTAAAAATAAACCATCAGGCTTGGAACTTTGTGAGCTTAACCCAAAATTACCGGGCGCAAATTAAGCGACAGACGGTCTGATATCAGCTTACCAATTGCAATTTGGGTTGCAGCTTTGCAACGTGATCCAGAAACACCTCTCGTAAGGTGCTTTGAACCACCACGTCGTATCTCCCCATTTCTTCAATCGCTGCTTCCAGCCCTTCAAAATCGCAGGTTTTCAGATCCTTGATCAGCCAAGGGCATTGCTCTAAAGAGCCATATTTTGCCACTGAGAGCGCTGCGGCGAACAGAAGTATATTTTCCGAACAAGCCTCAATTTCTTCCGCCAGTTCCAACCCCAGTTCAACCCGATCATCCATTAAGCACCCAAAAACAGCATCGCTTTTGCGTTTATCACTATTGGTTTGACCCTGCGCCACCGGATCATATTCCAACGCGAGCAATGTTAAATCACAGCCTTGTTTGGTTTTGCCCGTTTTCAATAGAATTTCGCCGTATTGTTGCAAAATTCTTGGATCATTCGGCACCATATCATAGGCTTTTTTCCCATGTTCAACGGCCGCTTTAAATTTTCCTGTCATGGTGCTTATGCCGCATAAAAGCCTGTGAAGCTCGAAATCATTGGGATCTGCTTTGACGGCGTGATCCATCAATTTATTAAATTCAGGCATAACCTCTTCAAGCGATTTCTCTATCCATCCACGGCCCAATGCTTGCCCCATAGTGCAGGCCTTCCATGCATAAGCTTGCGCATTAGCAGAGTCTGCTTCGATGGCTTTATCGAACATTTCAAGCGCGTGTGCATTGGCATCCTTGTCGATCGCATGATGCCCCTCTTTCCCCCTCAGAAGGAATTCATAAGAGCTCATATTTTGGGTGGGTTTACGTTTTGCTCGGTTTAAGCTGGCCAGCTCAATTTCGCCTAAAATCGCCTGTGTTACGCTGCGAACGATCTCATCCTGAACTTCGAATATATCGTCCAACTTCCGGTCAAACCGCTTGCTCCAAACGATTTCTTTAGTATCAGCCTCTAATAGTGAAACCGTAACGCGTACCTTTGAGCCGGATGATCTAATCGAGCCTTGGATGAGGTAATTGACTTTAAACTGAGCGATGAAATCATCTAATTCCTTATCGCTATCGGCAAAGTTCACGCTTGATTGGCGCGAAACAATGGAAAGCTGCCTTACCATAGAAAGCTCGGTCAGGATGTCTTCATAGACGCCATCGATTAAAAAAGAGCTATCTTCGTTTTCATTCAGGTTCTTAAAGGGCAGGATAGACAGCGTTGGCTTTTGTGTTCGGTCTGTTTCTTCTTGTTCTTCAGAGATGTCTGCGCCTTCAAGATTATTTGTTTTATCGGTGGAGATGGTAAAAACCTCAAATTCGCTTGAGATATTTTTCAGTTTTTTTGTTCCCGCTGCTCTCGAAATCGCTTCAATTCTAGAGGCGACCTGTTCATTTATCACTCTGGAAACAAGAATTTGACCTGGCGCGCATTGGGCTTCGAGGCGCGCCGCGATATTGACACCATTGCCATATACATTGTCCTTCTCGAAGATTACGTCATCTGAGTGGATTCCAATTCTCCAAAGTAACTTTCGCCGCTGATCCTCATCTGAAATTGTTTCATTGCGCTCTTGGATGGCTTCTTGGAATTTGATGGCGCAGTTCACGGTTTCAATTGGGCTTTCAAAATCGGCAAGTACGGAATCCCCCGCGGTATGAAAAATTCGGCCACCATGCTGCTCAATAAGCGAGTCAATGATTTCGCGGCAAGCGTTTAAGCTTTCAAAGGTTGCCTGTTCATCTTCCAGCATATGTTTGCTGAAGCCCACGCAATCTGTCGCAAGAATAGTTGCAAACTTTCTTTTAACATCGCCCATAGAATATCTCCCTAGATCGAGTTGGCAGTGTGATGGAACCACGCCCATAATCTAGCATAAAGAAGACACAGATAAACAGATTTACCGCGCGTTACGAATTTCGATTAATTTACAGGCAATCGGCCAGTCTATTTGAGGCGCTAATCTATTATCTTGCCACGGCTTGAAATGTCTTCCGCGCCGGCAGGTATCCATCCAGTCGCAAAGGTTTGCTTGGTCGTATGATCGCCTTCTAGGCCTTCTAAAGATGACACTAATTTTTCAGTACCACTAATTTTGGTTGTTTCGAATAAGGGTTTTCTGCTTTTAAGCGCTGTCTCAGTAACTGGTGGGTTTGATGGTATTTTTGAGCGGAGCGCTATTGGCGCGCGGGGTGTGTAACTGCGGGTTTGGAACCCTTTTTTGAGAGGGCTCGCATTTCTGAATGCGCCTTTTAAGCGATGCATATAACCGATTTCCAGAGGTTACGCCGACTATATTTAAAGAGATTTTCTGTGTTCAAGCCCAGAAAGAACTTTAAAGGCAAGGTATATAAATGGGCGTCTTAAGACACCACCCGTAAAGTGAGATTAATCCTGCCACCATTTTTTAAAAGTGTTGAGCTGCCGCCTTTGATACGATCTATCCCATGATGGATCAGACGGGCCGCGCCACCCAAGCGAATAACGTCGCCCGAGCGCAGCCAAAGGCTTTCGGTTTTGCCGCCTTTCGTTTCACTGCCGATACGAAAAAGGGCCTCGTCTCCCAAAGAAATTGATATGACGGGTTGCTCAAAGTCTGCCTCATCGCGATCTTGATGCAACCCCATGCGGGCGCCAGTTTGGTAGAAATTAACCAAACAACAATCTGGGCTGCGGCTCGTGCCTGACAGAGTATGCCAGACGTTTAAAACAGATTGGGGAATAGGGGGCCATTTCGTACCGATTGGATGGTTTGGCTGATATCGGTAGCCCCTTTTATCCGTGACCCAGCCATAGAGGCCAGCAGATGTCATTCGGACGCTCATTTTTTTCCCGGATGGAGTGACTGGCTCAAAGAGAGGCGCTTGTGACACAATACGTCTTATATCCGCCAACATTTGTATTTGGTGTTCTGCAGAAAGCCATGTTTCCCATAGGTCAACCCCGCGAATAATGCGCGTTGGTGCTATTTTCGGGGTATCGCTCATTTAATATTATGGGCTCCAAAGGGCTATTTTTATTGTTTACCCCGCGGGCGAAGATCTGTCACCTCGAAGTCAGCGCTGGGCCGTTGAAATTTGAGCTTTTCGCAAAGGGAAAGACCAACTTTTTGCCCTTGGATCAATATTTTAACCACTCTAGATATCGGGCTTCGATTTAAGGCCAAGCTCGAGATATACGTGTTTTTACCCCGAAAATGCGGTTATCACTGCCGTTCCCGGAGGGGTTGGGCCGCTCATTGCGCGCAGTTCAGAACTTGCCGCTGAAAGCGAAATTTCTCGATCAAGCATTGGGCTTAGGTCAACATCGCCACGCTCAATCATGCTTAGCAATGACGGATATTTCCAAGCGGGCATGCCTCTTGTTCCGTAAAATGCAAGTTGTTTGGCATATATTGCCCGCATGTTGATATGCATCATGCCATCGCCTGACGGCATGCCAACATGAACATGCCGGCCCAAAGTTGCAAGGCATTCAACGGATGCATTCGTTGTGATTTCATGCCCAAGCGCCTCAATCGAGACTTGCGCGCCGCCAGAAGTTATGTCGCGGATCTTTGCCGCGACATCGCCCTGCAAGGCGTTGACGGCCGCATCCGCGCCCAAGTGCCGCGCATGCGCCAGTTTTTCTTCTACAACATCCACCACCACCACGCGTGCGCCTAACATTTTTGCGAGCAATAAGGCGGATAAGCCAATTCCGCCTGTGCCATGAACAGCCACCCATTCCCCCGCGCGCAGATTGGCCCTGTCGGTTAATGCGTGCCAAGCGGTTGTTACGCGGCATCCAAGACCTGCGGCGAGCGCGGGTGACATGTTTTCGGGTAAATGCACAAGATTATGATCGAAGGGCACAGCCACAAACTCGGCATAAGCGCCAGGGGTTCCAAAGCCCGGTACGATCGCGCTTTCGCACGTGTTTGAGGCGCCCATCTGACAGGCGCCGCAACTTCCACAGCCCAAAATAAAGGGGGCGATCAGTTTATCTCCAATGCTATAAGTTGCCCGAGGGCCCGCCTCAACAACCGTGCCGCAATATTCATGCCCCAGAATTGAACCGGGCGTGACTTTCGGGTGGCCACCAACCCAACCGTGGTAATCAGAACGGCACACACCGCAAGCGGCGACTTCAAGAACCACCCCATTTTCGGGGCAGTCAGGATCTGGAACTGTTTCTATTGAGAGATCTTCGTTAAAAGCTTTTATAAGTGCTGCGCGCATTGAAACCCCTTCGCATCATTCTTCGGCTGGAAGCCCGCGTTCTCTTAATTAATCACAAGGGCCGGCCGTCAGGCCCGCGATGCACATATATTTTACAGACATGTAATCATCTAGCCCTTGGCTGCCACCTTCTTTGCCCATACCACTTTCTTTTAAACCGCCAAAGGGCGCCTCGACCGTCGTGATCAACCCAGAATTTATTCCGATCATCCCGTATTGCAGCTTTGAATTTAATCGAAACATGCGCCCGAGCAAGCTTGTATACGCATAGGCGGCCAACCCAAACTCTGTTGCATTGGCCGCGGCGATCACTTCGTCTTCTGTTTCAAATTTAAAAATAGCGGATACAGGCCCAAATATTTCTTCAGTGGCAAATTGCATCTTTTCGGTCGCGCCGGAAATAATGGTCGGTTCAAAAAAGGTGCTGCCAATCTTATGCCGCGATCCGCCAGAGACCACCAAAGCCCCCTTTGACACGGCATCAGCAATCATCTGCTCTACTTTGACAACCGCGGCTTCATCGATCAAAGGGCCTTGCTCAACGCCACTTATTGAACCGTCGCCAACCACTAAAGCTTCAGTTGCTCGTTTCAGTCGTTCAACAAAACGGTCATGAATGCCCGCTTGAACATAAAATCGATTGGTGCACACACAGGTCTGGCCCATATTTCTATATTTAGCGATCATCGCGCCTTCAATCGCGGCATCAAGATCAGCATCATCAAACACGATGAAAGGCGCGTTGCCCCCCAATTCCATCGATAGTTTTTTGACCGTTTCTGCAGATTGTCGGATCAAAATTTTGCCCACATCCGTCGAGCCTGTGAAGGTGACTTTTTGGATCTCAGAACTGGCCATTACCGCAGCGCCAATGGCGCGCGCAGATCCCGTAACGATATTGACGACCCCGTTTGGAAATCCCACATCTTGGCATAATTTTCCCCATGCCAAACCAGAATAGGGGGTGGCGCTTGCCGGTTTGGCCACGATCGTACAGCCCGCGGCCAAAGCAGGGCCAAGTTTGCGAGCCAGCATCGAAGATGGAAAATTCCAAGGCGTTATCGCCCCGACCACACCCACCGGGTGGCGGGTAACCAAAAGCTGCCGATCTTGGGAGGGCGCGGGAATTATCTCGCCTTTGGCGCGGCGCACTTCTTCGGCAAACCATCGGATATAAGCCGCTCCAATCGCTATTTCGCCCATCGCCTCGGCTAAGGGTTTACCCTGCTCTGCGGTCAGTAAATGCGCCAGTGGATTTTGATTGTCCATTAGGGCATCATGCAGTTTATGCAGTAAGTTTACCCGAAAACTTAAATCGCTGGATGACCAGTCGGTGAAGGCCGTAGACGCAGCCGCGATCGCGCGCCCCGTTTCCACAGCGCCACAATTTGGAATAGTGCCAAGTTTGATACCATTTGCGGGATTGCAAACATCAAGCGTCGCCCCGTTATCAGCATTGCACCAGGCGCCACCAATAAGGTTCGACTGTTGCAACATACCTTTGAAATCGGCCATTTGCGTTCTTTCGGATCTCGTGTTTTGAGTGAAGCGGCCTATCAAGAGCGCGCTTATTCGTTGATAGCTGAAAGTAAATCTACATAAAAGCAAAACAGATTTACATTTTTTGTAAGATAAATTAATGGAATAGCGGTTGAAAATCCGGCGTCACGCATAAATTTGGTGGATATTCTTGTTTAAAGCAACGCGCTTATCCGCTTCGTTACCTGCAGCCTTAAGAATATCTATGTGTTTAAATTCACGAATAGAATTTGTTTTCAGGCAAGAGTACTGCGCGCCTTAAAACTTTACACCAGCCGCCCCAAACCCAATGCGATGGCATAATTTGGCATTCAGAAAGATTTATAGAGGAATAAATGCAACCCCGATCGATCATGCAGGTTTTAACCCCTGCTCATCGAAAAAGGTTAAGCTCAACTTAACATTTTAAATATAATTGAGTAGGTTCAGTAATATAAAATATAAAAAATAGGTTCGTTTATGACTATTAGAATGCTGAAAACGCTTATCGCGATTGATAATAACCACACTTTCAGCGCCGCCGCCGATGATGTGTTCATTACCCACGCGGCTGTCAGCCAACAAATGAAAGCTTTGGAAGATGAGTGGGCGGTTACTTTATTTGACCGGTCAAAACGTACCCCCGAATTAACGCCAATTGGACGAGAAATTGTAAAGAAAGCCAGAAAGGTCGTTCATGCGTATGAGGATATCGTGCCCTCAGTATTGGAAGATACCGGTTTATCAGGAGAAATTGCGCTTGGTGCGTTGCCGACAACATTGACAGGGTTAACACCCTTGACCGTAAATTTGCTTAAAAAACGCTTCAATGACGTGCATGTTCGCGTGAATCCCGGGCTTACTTTAAATCTTATCGCTGAAATTGAGAGGGGCAGATTAGACGCTGCAATCATATCACGGCCAGAGTTTTTACCAAGATCGATTGGCTCAAAGTTCATTGCCACTGAGGCCATGCATTTGCTGGCCTCGCAAAACACCCAAACGGATGAACCAACAGAACTTTTGGCAAAAAACCCGTTCATACGCTTCACCCGTAACGCCGTTGTGGGGCGGCTTATCGACGAATGGTTGCAGCGGTATAAAATTCAAGTCGAGGAAACGATGGAACTTGAAAGTCTTGAATCGATCGCCAGTATGGTGGCGGCAAATCTCGGGGTTTCAATCGTTCCAAAAAGATGCGTTCAAAGCCCCAATCCACTGCCCGTTAAACGGATCGCTTTGGGGGAAGATGCCCCAAGCAGACAATTGATCCTGATCTATCGCAGTGACAATCCAAAATCACAAATGCTTGACGCTTTAAACACCGCGATCCAGGAAGCCGTTGCAATCGGTCGCCTAGAAATTGAAGCGAATAAGCAAATTTAAACGTAGAATGCGAACAGCCTTTTTGAGAAACGCGGCCATTCTGAGAGTAACAAACGGGCCCTCTGGACTCCAAGCCGCGCCGGTACTTTACGCATGTCTGACAATATCGCCTGTCATATATGCGTGGCTCGGACGATTTTAGCAAAGGGCGCGTGAAACCAAACTGGTCTGTCCAGATGCAGCCGGTTTTGGCCGCGACCGAACTACGCAGATCTCTGGCTCGCCATGTCCGATTCAGACCTGACATTTAAAAATCGGGATCTTCCATAGATTGAAGGTTTGAGACCTATAAGTGCAGATCGCCATCTGGGTTATCCGATCAGTTCCTCGTTCCGGTCGTCGGTTTCCCCGAACCGCTTTAAGACGGCAGGTTTCGTGCCTTCATAGACGCGGTCTAGGTTTTGGCTGATCTTTTCATTTTCTCGCTCAAAAAGGCAGTTTCCATCCAAGTCCGATGCTGCGATGAATGGCCCCATCCTTTTGCACTTAATCACCCACATCGCCTGTGCCAGCCCCAATTCCTCGGTCCAATGCACCGCTTCAACGCATTCAACGCCGCGCCCCAACAAGGCGCCTGTGCCATAGCCCACGGTTGATAAATAGACGGCTCCATTGGGCACAAAATAGTCCTTATAATCTTTTGATGACATGCCGCCTTTACCAATGATCAATTTGGCACCGGTCTTTGCCATCCATTCAGGCAACCATTTGGCAAAGCGAAAGCTCGCCGTTGCGGTTACAGCCCCTAGGTCAAAGGAGCCATCCGGATTGATCCGCGCGGCTGGCGAGCAATGAAAATTTGCAGCGCTTTTCGAGGGCAATTCCAGAGGAATATTGGCTTTCTGATCCAAAGCGCGCGTATAGACGCCCTCGCGGGCCGTGTACATCAACCCATCAAGGTAAACGATATCGCCAAGGCGCAATTCTGCAATCTCGGCGGCGCTTGGGGTGGTGCTTAAAACAATCTCCCGCGGCTTCATTCGGCGGCCTCCCTTGTTGGTTCCCAATCCACAGTCTCTCGTCGCTGATAGGGGGTGAACCAATCGGGATCGGTGCGGTATTCAACGCGCCCATCGGAAAAGAGGCGCGCCACCGCCCGGCGAGAGCTAAGGCAAAACGCGTGCACAGACATTTGCATGCCCCCTGTATGGCAATAGCCCACCTCGATATTGCAATCGATAACCATATTTTTACCAACAAATCCCATCGCGCCCATCCCGATAGAATTTCCCAATTCTTTGAACTGGTCTTCCAATGCGGCAATTTTCGGGTCAGAGTTTCGGCTGCCCACCACGCGCAACACCGAAGCGCGTTTTCCCAGCGCCATGCAGGTATCCTTTGAGCCGCCCAATCCGATGCCTATAATTGCCGGCTGACAGGCAAGGCCACGCTTGCCGAACGCGACAAGGCAATCAAGATAGAAGCGCTTGATGCCTTCAATCCCATCCGAGGGAAACAACATACGATAATCAGTGCCAAAAAGCCCCCCTTTATGCACTGTGATCAAATCAATCCAGTTTCCAGACGGCTCAAACCCATATTCAATTTCGGGGGCGCCGATCCCGACATTGTTATTATGGTCGGTACGCCACAGCGGATGCACGCGGTTCGGGCGCAATGGCACCCCATTGGTGGCTTCAGCAGTGGCACGGCGCAACGCCGTTTCAAGGGCCGTCATCCCGCCCTCTACCCGCGCCTCATTGCCCATTTTGACGAACCAGCGCGGCACACCGGTATCGCCGCAAATTGCGCGGCGATCTTCTTTGGCGGCCTCGTAATTTTCAAGCATGGCTTTCAGAACAAAGGATGACAAATCGCCATCTTCGGTCTTGGCCGCTGCTTCCAATCCTTCAAGGTAATCCTGGGGGATTTCGATGGCGGCTTTGTCCATCAATATGCGTGCTGTTTTTTGGATCAGGTCGATGGCTATCATTGTGATGCTACCAATGTTTCGGGTTCGCTGTCAGGCAGGATGGTTTCACCTGGGCGAACGATGGAGAATTCAACGGGGGCCCGGGTCACGTTGACTGCACCGTCTTTTACATTTGCGATGGTAAAATAGGACGTGTCCATTTCGCCAGGTTCGGGGAAATCTTCGCGGAAATGCGCCCCGCGAGAGTTTTCGCGCGCAAGTCCGGCTTTGGCAATGGCTTCGGAGACGTCACATAGGGAACGCATGTTTAGCCAATCATGCCATGTTAGGTTAAAGGCTAGATTGTCAGGGGCCACGCCAACACCCATTAATTCGTCTGAAATTTCGGCGATGCGTTTCAGCCCGCGGGTCATCCCCGCTTGTGTCCGCATCACGCCGACGTCTTCCCACATTGCTTCCTGCAGTTTTTGACGCAAAGGCTGGACCGGCGCGGGGGCATGGGTAAGTGGATGGCGGGCTCGTTCGATCTCAGCGGCCAGAATATCCTCATCAGCTGGGCGCAGCGCCCCCATTTTCTGGATATCTTGCCCCATAATATCGCCCGCGATCCCGCCATAAACCGTAGAGTTGGCCACGCCATTCCCGCCCAATCGGTTAGAGCCATGCGCGCCCCCTGCATCTTCGCCAGCCACATAAAGGCCTTCCAACGCGGTGCGGGTGTCAACATCCACCACAACACCCCCCATGAAATAATGCGCGGTGGGCACAACTTCGACTTTTCCAGCGGCCAGATCAAACCCGCTATCTGCACAGCGATTGACCATGCCCTTAAATTTCTTGCGCACATTATCTGGACCAAGATGCGCCATCGAAATGAACACACCTTCTTGGGCTGGGTTGTTGTTTTTGCGCATTTCGGCGTAAATGCCGCGGCTGACCACATCGCGCGTTGCCCGCTCTCCTCGATCGTCATAATCAAACATAAACCGCTGACCTGCATGCGTCAGCAATTGGCCACCCGCGCCCCGCAACCCTTCTTCCAGCACGGTTCCAGTCATACGCGTATGCGCGCCCGCTAATAATCCAGTGGGGTGAAATTGCACCATTTCCATATCGCGCAAGGGCACACCAGCGCGCAGCGCCATGGCCAAACCATCCATCGTTTTATCACCGGATGGGGTGTGATATTTGTACATTGTCGGACCGCCGCCTGTGGCCATCAATACCGTTTTCGCGCGCACAAACCGAAAGCCACCTGTGCGCATGTCAATCATTAAAACGCCTGCCAAAGCCGACCCATCTGGCGTGGGGATCAACCCGATGGCGCGATGCTCCTGGAGCCGTCCTATCGGGCGCGATAAAACTTGTTCCATCAAACGGTTGATAATCTCGATCCCCGTCAAATCGCCCTTATGCACGGTGCGATCCGCCGTTTGTCCCGCAAAGGCTTTGTGATGAAGCGTGCCATCTAAATTGCGATCAAAAAAACAGCCTATCTCGTTTTCCAATTCGCGTACCCGCACGACGGCCTGCTCGCATAACCGCCACGCCATGTCTTGATCGGGCAGCCATTTGCCGCCATTGATCGTATCCATAAAATGGCGCTCAACCGTATCGCCATAGCCAAGCGCAACATTATATCCACCTTGGACCATTCGGGTGCAGCCGCATTTCCCAATCAGCCCTTTTACGGCGATTGTGATCTTGGTGCCGGGCGGTGCTGATTGTTGCGCGTGCAGCGCAGCAAACAGACCTGCTCCGCCGGTTCCTAAGATCAAAATATCCGTGTCATGGCGGTCTATATTGGGTTTCATGGGCATGTTTATACTGCCTGCAATAAAAATATGGTGGAAATGAATAGCGACAGGCCCACCGCGCCGGCGGCAAGCGTTTTCTGGCTGTGGCTCCAAGGCATAAATTCGAGTGCTAAAAGGCGCAAGCCGCCAAATATGTGCACTGATAAAAGCAACACCAGACCAAATTCAGCAATTTTTACGATTGGATTTTCTGCAAACTGCAAAAATGAATCCAACCGCTGCGGCTGCGTGAGTGCCAGCGATAATAGCCAGAAATGCGCCGGTAAAAACAAGGCCAGTGCCAAACCAGAAAGCCTATGCAGCATGAAGGCCAGCCAGAGCGGATGCGCCCGCGCAGGCGCCTTCATAGCAATGTCACGGCCGTTACAGCGCGCGCCCCCATAAATAACAAAATCAAACAAAGCGACCATGTGAACAGCGGTAAAGTAACGCCTTTTAGCCCTAACCACTCATGCATAATAACGCGCATTCCAATGGCAGCGTGAACAGAGACGGCAATCACAAATGTTCCATAAAAGACAAACCAGAATATTGAGCCTTGCGTCCGCGATAAGATTTCTGCGCTGCTCAGACCCCCTTGAATGGCGTAAATCATCACGGCCAGATGCCCCAAAACCAAAGGGCCCATGATCATCGCGCTGATCCGCTGCGCCATGTAGAGCTTTAGATCAAGCATTTGTGCGTCCTTTGAAAAAAGCCTTGGCGGTTTCGCGCTTTAAACCACTGATTGCAGACATTGGATCAAGGTCATTTGGGCAATAATGCGTGCAACTTCCCATCGAATGGCAGTTGTGACAGCCCGATGCGCCAGAGACCGCGTCTAAAATCACCTGTTTGCTTTCATTCTTAGCGTCATTGAACACGGTCCATGCCCGCTGCAAGGCGGCCGGTCCCAGATAATCAGGATTTCCAGCCACCGTATCGCAGGCGGCATAACAAATTGAACAATTTATACATTCGATGCCCGCATTCGCCTCGACACGCGCGGCCGTTTCAGGCTGCACAGGCGCAATGGGATCGTTTCGGGTTTGTGTTGGATGATGCTTGCCTTCGGCCTGTGTCCATTTATCAAAAAACGGATCCATATCAACCGCAAGATCTTTAATCACGGGCAGGTTTCGAAGCGGAGCAATATGCATTTTATTTTTATCAAGCACTTTGTTTACATGCGTTCGACACGCCCATCGTGGCTCTCCATTCACCATCATGGCGCAGCTGCCACACATGCCCACGCGGCAGGCAAAGCGATAGGTCAAACTTGGATCCGCATAATGTTGGATCCATGAAACAACATCCAGGATTGTTTGATTTTCATAGGCGGGGACTTGAAATATTTCATCCTGCGGGGCGTCATGGGTGCCGCGCTGAACCGTGACTTCAAGAGTATTTATATTTGTCTGTTGCAAGGCACCCTCAAGATGTTCTGGTTGCAGTTTCTGATGTTGAAATTACGCGTATTGGCCACAAAAAGCGATAAATTCTTATTTGCCTGTTCCATCACCTCCGCAAAAAAAGGATGGTGAAAGACGCGGTGAAGCCGGCCAAAGAGTTGTCACAAGCTCTGCGCTTTGTCGCGGGTTCATCCCGCAGCAAGCGCTGTTTTAGATATTTTTGAGATATCATGCTTCGCATCCGACCTACTTATAAATATCTGGAAGCAGCGTTGTAGAGATCGCGGGCACATAAGCGATTAGTAACACAACCAGCAGCATGAAAAATACAAACGGCACCGCGCGGCTTGCAATTCTGAGAATTGATTCGCCGGTAATTCCGGAAACAACGAATAGGTTCAGCCCTAGTGGCGGCGTGATGAAGCCAACCCCAAGCGCTGTGATCATCATGATGCAGAACTGGATCTCATTCATTCCTATATCATCGGCCAAGGGTTTCAAAATAGGCGCAAGGATCACGATGTTGGGCGTGGTTTCCATGACGCAGCCCGCCGCCACCAATATTGCGATCATCAATAAGATGAGCAAAGCAGGATTTTCGGTAAGTGAGGTGACAGAATACACAAACCCTTGCGGAACACCCATGATTGCCAGCGCTTCGGCCAAGGGTGCCGAGAACGCAATAATGGGTAAGATCACCCCATTCACCTTTGCTGATCCGATCAACATCGCTGGAAAATCGGCAAGCGTTAAGCTGCGCAGTATGAAGCCCATTGTGATGGTTACCACAACCGCGGTGGCTCCAGCTTCGGTGGGTGTAAGACGCCCTGAAAAAATACCGTAAAAAATGATACCGGGCACGATAAACGCGTACCAACCCGATCCCAAGGATCTTCCCAAATTTAAAAAATAGGCTCGGGCCGACAGATTTCCTCCGCCTTCATATCCGTAGATGCGGTTCACCACCAGATTGGTGGTCAAGATAGAAAAGAGGATAGCCAAACCCGGTATTAAAGCCGCAAGAAATAAGGTGGAGGCGGATATCCCCAGAACAAGCCCGATAATGATATAGGCGATGGACGGAGGGATCAAAATCCCCGTACAAGCCCCGGCAGCGACCAGCGCGCAGGCATAAGGGCGTGGATAACCGCTTTCAACCAATCGCGCGATCGTCATTCGGCCTACGGCAGCGGCGCCTGCAGCGTCTGAGCCAGAAATGGCCGCAAACATACCGCATACCAGCACTGTGGCTGAGCCGAATCCACCTTTTGCAAATTGCGTCAAGGCGTCGGCAACATCTAAGAATTTCCGGCTCAGCCCGGTGCGCACCAGCACATCCCCCGTCAGAATGAACAAAGGCACGGCCGTCAAAGCGAATGCATCAATGCCCGTAAAGAGGCTTTCGCCAATCAGATTAAGCGGTAAATCTCCTGACAAAACCAGCATTAAGATTGCCGCAGAACCAATGGCGGCCCAGACGGGAACTGCCAAAGCAATCAAACATACAAATAGCATCACGGGCAGATAAAAATCCCAACCCAATTCCACAATCTGTTCTTGCATTCCGGTAAACAGCATGGCGCGGCCCCCTTAATCGAACAACGTATCGCCTTCATAAACGGGCGTGCCGCTGCGAAGGCTGCGCATGTCGCGCAATAAAGATTGAATAAGACGCCAAATCACCAGACTAAAACCTGTTGGAACCGCCATCAGGAACCAGACCATCGATATCCGTAGTCCATGGCTGACCGAGCCGAATTTCCAGGACACATGTACCGTTTCAAATGACCAATACAGCGCAATAACAGCGACCACGATCATCACCATATCCCCAAAAATATAAATTAACGCTTTGCCGCGATTGCCGAGATAATGCAGGATAACATCAATGCGGATATGACCCCGCTCTTTGACAGCAACGGCGGCGCCGACCCACGCCAAATAAATGAAACTGTAGCGCACGATTTCTTCGCCCCAGATCGAAGAATAGGCAAAGATTTCACGCCGCAAGACTTCAATCGCCATCGTCAGAACCAGCATCACGTATAAGGTCAATAGCGCCCAGCGTTCGGCATTTTCATCGATATTTCGAAAGAACTGCATTTTTATCCTGTTGAAAGGGTCAGTTGCATCTGCGCAGATCAAGCGCGGCCAGCGTTACAGCCAAGTGGCTGAAGATTTCAGGGCGCTCCCTAAGGAGCGCCCCTCGGAGGAACTAGGCGTCGTGCACGTAATATTTGCCCTGAATACCTGCAGCTTCTTCAAGCTTTGCAAAGTTATCCATTGAGCCTGCGAGTTCGACTTTGAATTCATCCCATTCTGGGCGCTGATAGCCGCCAGCGGCTTCCCACTCGGCCAGCTGATCAGTGCTGAGGTTGTGGAATGTGACGCCTGATTTGATCAGCTCAGACATGGCAAATTCCCGCGCTGATGGAACTTTTGAAAGGTTCTGGTGTCGCGTCATATCTGACCCCCATAACACACCCTCTTGTATATCGCTTGGCAAGGCGTTGAACCATTCCAAGTTACAAGAATAGACTTGTGCATCTGGAACCGCCTGCGTGAAGGTTACATGGCTTAAGATATCCTTGAACCCAAACACGTAAAGCGCACCCACAGAAGGGTCCAGCGCATCCGCAACTCCTTGCTTGATCGCAGAAGGCGTTTCACCCCAAGCAACCGGTGTTGGGTTTGCGCCAACCATACGGTAATATTGCTGAAGCATTTTAGAGCCGGGAACGCGGAATTTTACACCACTCAGATCAGAGGGCGTGAGAACCGCATTGCCGCCTTTGCGCACCGCAACGACCCGCGGATCGATATTCACGTAATATAGCGGCTTAAAGCCATTTTCCTCGACCTTTGGCTCAACATTGCTTTTCCAGAATTCAGAGCCTACAAGGTTCGTGAAACGCTGATTTGAACCACAAAGATATGGCATATTAATCAAATCAACCGTCGGAGCAAAAGGCGCAAAGTTTGAAAGCGAGTGCTGCGCAGCTTGGATCGTGCCGCTTTGAACTTTTTGAACCAGCGCGCCACCGGCGCCCAGCTGGCCACCAGCGGCCAGTTTGACGTAGACTTTGCCATTGGTCGCGTTTTGGATATTTTCTTTGAGATCCAATTGCATAATCGGATAGCTGCGTGAGGCGCCCAAAATATAGGCGGTGGCGATCGTCATAATGTGATCGGCGGCGGCTTCCCGCTCTTTTTCCTCTTTGGCCGTTTGGGCAATTGCTTCCGTTGACCAGAGCATACCCGCCCCGCCGGCCACCATTGCGGCCGTGAAACTGCCAGAACCGGCCAGTTTTAAGAAATTGCGGCGCTCGGCCGATTTCAGTGTTTTATAGTCTTTTGTCAAAACAAACCCTCCCTTGTTTGGATTATCAGCCGTCTTCATTATTTTTCCGGCTGGATTCTTTATTAAGAATTGCAACGACGAAAACCGCTGACGCGGCTAACAGAACCATCATCTCTCCGACATCGGATAAGAAAACTGGGCCATCTATCGACCCCAAGGCGACATTCAACGCGAATATGGCCAAGAATGCGGCAGATAGATAAAGTGACATTGAATGATGTGCTCCGGCTAGAAATGGTTCCTATATATAGAAGTTCTTACACAAAGTTTATGCAAGCGGTTTAATTTGAAAAATACTTATCATTTATGTAAGAAAAAATTTATAAAATACGCTTATATTTCGAAAGGCACGAGCCACAGCTGATCGGACCTGCGTCAAGCCCCCGCGAATAGGGTCATTTCACTTGGACGCACAGCAATGCATGCAATCCCCGTATACCCCTTTGAGCATAAAGCGTTGTTGCTGCCTGAAAATGTGAGCCTATGGCTGTTTAAATACAGTCGGGGGTCACCTGTTTAGGTAGCCCGCTTGGTCTATGAACCCTATCAAGCCTGTTTTTCAATTTGTCAGATATAATGCTCATCCATTTGGCGCATGGTCTCATGGTTGAAATCATACATCTGAACCATAACTGCCTTTTAGAAACATTGTGATCGGCGCTGGGCCCAATGCAGTTCAGGTTAAAGCAGCTTTTTTGCAACCATGAAACGGTGCTTGGATTGGTTGGGATAGTTAGGTTGCTCTCAATTGAAGCGAAAGCCGCGCGGCCGACAGGCAGGTTTGCCGCAAATTAAATGATCACTTCCACAAGAACATGATCTAAAGATATAGATATAATACGCATAAATTTGGCAGATTAAAGGAGCCTTGGTATCAATAAGTTTGACCCGAAAGCCGCCTCTGTAGCGCATCAAGATATCATCAAAAACACCCGTCAATGGCTTGATCAAATGGTGGTAGGTTTGAATTTATGCCCGTTTTCTTCTGGAGTCATAGCCCAAGATCAAGTGTATTATGCTATTTGCGATGCCACCGGGGACGCAGATTTAAAACAGTTCTATGTGAATGAAGTAGAGCGCTTGCTTGAGGCTGACGAAAATGACATTGCCACGAGCCTGCTTATGTTTACCCAAGGCTTTGAAATATTTGATGATTACCTTGATTTACTGGATTGGTTTCAGCATTTATTAGAGCAAACAGATCTGATAGAGCATGTGCAATTGGCCTCTTTTCATCCCCGATATCAATTCGAGGGGGTGCCTGCGGATGATCTTAGCCAATTTACCAATCGCGCTCCCTATCCAACCATACATCTTCTGCGGCAAGATCAATTGAGTAGGGCCCTGGCCCACGTTGCAGAGCCTGAGAAGATTTACATAGAAAACATAAAAACATTGAATAAATTGGGCCGTAAACAGGTTGAAGCTCTTTGTCCCTGGGGGAGATAGAAAAATTTATGGGTGTTGATAAACATATCAGAATGCGATTTTGAGTGCCGTAACAGTTTAACCCCGCGCCAAGACTGAGAATAATTATTTCTGTATTTAGCGGGCAACTTCCCAAATTACCATCGCGAATTTTTTCAAAAAAACGATAGAGTGTAATGGCTGTTTCATTGGTGTGAAACACCCAAATGAGGGCCTTCTACGCGCGCGGATATTTATATTTTGTTTTGTATCTATCGCTAATATTATGGCCATTTACGCGTATACACCCGATAAAATTACCAGTTTCTAAATATTTTTCTTACGTAAGAAAATTGCATTCTTAGCTCGTTCTATCGGGTTAAAAAAATGTTTGTGATGTGCAATGTTATAATATAACTAATTCCGTATTGAGTCGCTAAGGAACATGGTATGGGCAAGCGTGGAAAGCAAATGCAAAGGGAAATCCTTACCATTTTGCGCGATAGCAAGAGCCCGTATTCTGCCTATACGCTGCTTGAACGTCTGCAGGAAATATATCCGAAAATTGCGCCGCCAACCGTGTATCGGGCGCTTGCTGCGCTGGGTGAGCGTGGCCAGATACATCGTTTGGAATCGTTAAATGCCTTTGTCGCTTGTCAAAGCGAGGCGCATCATCAAACCTCGGTACTTTCAATATGCGAAGATTGTGGCGTTGTAGAAGAGAATTTTGAGCCTGATATCTTTTCGCGTTTGAGCGCCGCGTTACGAAAATCTGGTTTTTCTGCCCAACGCCATATCATCGAAGTGAATGGGATCTGCGCAAGCTGTGGACCCTCGCAGGCCAAAGTATGACACAAGAAAAGCGTTCCTTCCGCCCTTTGCTTATTGGGATTGGGCCTAGATTGGGCGTTGCCAGCCTGATTGCTGCCGCGCTATGGCTTGGGTTCTTCTGGGCAACAAACCCTTTAAGTTCTTTATGACAGGTGTGATTAAATTTCAGAACCTGACCTTGGGTTATGACCGGATGCCTGCGGTCCAGGAATTGGAGGCAGAGGTTCGAGAGGGCAGTCTTACAGCGATTGTTGGCCCGAATGGGGCAGGAAAATCAACCTTGCTAAAAGGCGTTACCGGCGCAATTTCTCCCCTGGAAGGGGGCGTTTTGATCGACGGGTTTCACCAAGATGAGATTGCCTATCTGCCGCAACAATCCCAGATTGACGGAAGTTTTCCGATATGCGTGATTGACCTTGTGGCGATGGGGCTCTGGCGCGAGTTAGGCGCTTTCGGCCAGCTGACCCGCAAGATGCGCGCGAAGGTGGATGCTGCCCTTGCTGCGGTAGGTTTGACCGGGTTTGAAAAACGCACCATTGGATCCTTATCGGGGGGGCAAATGCAGCGGGCTTTGTTTGCTCGGCTGCTTTTGCAAGACGCGCGTCTGGTTTTGTTGGATGAACCCTTCGCCGCGATCGATGCAAAAACGATGGCCGATTTGATTGATGTGATCAAACGCTGGCATTCGGAAGGCCGCACCATCTTGGCGGTTCTGCATGATTACGCCACAGTGGGTACACATTTTCCATTCACCATGATGCTTGCGCGTGAGCTTGTGGCGCATGGGCCTACGGCACAAGTTTTAACATCCGAAAACCAGTTTCGTGCCCGCCAAATGTGCGAGGCCTGCGCCGCAAATCCACATACTTGCGGAAAGAGCGCGGCGTGATCTGGGATGTGCTCTTGGCGCCCTTTGTGGATTTCGGCTTCATGCGCCGTGCGCTTTTGGGCTGTATCGCCGTGTCGGTGGGCGCCACCCCTGTGGGGGTGTTTCTGATGCTGCGGCATATGAGCTTGACTGGCGATGCAATGGCGCATGCAATTTTACCAGGTGCGGCAACGGGTTATCTGGTTTCGGGTCTTTCGCTTGGCGCGATGACGGTTGGAGGTTTGATCGCAGGCATGCTGGTTGCATTGGCTTCTGGTTTCGTGGCGCGGGTAACGTCGCTGCGTGAAGATGCAAGCCTGGCTGCGTTTTATCTTATTTCATTGGCCATCGGCGTGTTGATCGTATCAACGCATGGCAATAACGTTGACTTGATGCATGTGCTGTTTGGAACAGTGCTCGCGTTAGACGATACCGCGCTTATTCTGCTGTGTTCCTTCGCCAGCGTATCGCTTTTGGTTTTGGCGCTTTTGTTTCGACCTTTGGTGCTAGAATGCGCCGATCCACAGTTCTTGCGCTCTGTCAGCAAGTTGAGTGCGATTACCCATTTTGTTTTCTTGGCGCTTGTGGTGATGAACTTGGTCGCCGGGTTCCATGCGCTGGGCACTTTAATGGCGGTAGGTATTATGATTTTACCCGGCGCTGCAGCGAAGTTTTGGGCGGAAACAATCGCTGGCTTGATCGCTGTTGCCGCGTTGATCGCGATGCTCTCAAGCGTGATCGGGTTACTCTTATCGTTTCATTACAGTCTCCCCTCGGGGCCAGCAATCATTTTGGCGGCCGGTATCGGCTATGGGCTGTCAATTATCTTTGGGCCGGTGGGGGGCGCAATTGCGCAAAACCTACCACACCGTAACTTAAAACCTTGAAAGGACTACTATGACGTCTCTACGTTCTGCGCTGAAATCTGCTACGGCTCTTGCCGCTTTTTCGTTATCGTTTCCCTTGGCCTCATGGGCCGAAGAACCCCTTCCCGTTGTGGCAACCTTTTCAATCCTTGGGGATATGGTTGAGCGGATCGGCGGCGAACATATCGCACTTACAACGCTGGTTGGACCAGATGGCGATGCGCATGTCTATCAACCAACACCAAAGGTTGCGCGCTCGGTTGCAGAGGCTGATGTGTTGTTTTTGAACGGCCTTGAGTTTGAAGGTTGGTTAGAACGTCTTGCCGAAGCCGCGTCCTTCGGCGGCGCGATGGTTGTGGCGACAAAGGGCGTTGTCCCAATAGCCTTTGATGATCACGATGATCACGACGATCATGATAAGCACGATGATCACGACGACCACGCTGACCATGACGATCACGATGACCATGAAAAGCACGACGACCACGACGACCACGATGAGCATGATGAGCATGATGAGCACGACGACCACGCGGGGCATGATCATGGCGCATTTGATCCGCATGCGTGGCAGAGCCTCGAGAATGCTGTGATCTATGCCAATAACATCGCCGCAGGGCTTGCTCAGGCAGACCCTGAAAACGCCGGAGATTATTATGCTAATCGCGCCGCTTTTATAACTGAGGTAGAGACGCTTCGTGCTGATATTGGGGCGATGATGAAAAGTTTGCCCGCAGATAAAAGAACGGTGGTAACGCCGCATGATGCCTTTGGATATTTTGCGGCAACGTATGATCTGACCTTTGTTGCGCCCCAAGGAATGAGCACTGATAGCGAAGTTTCAGCCGCCGATGTCGCTGCCTTGATCACACAAATTCGCGAAGAAAGCATTTCGGCAGTGTTTATCGAATCGATCACTGATAATCGTATGATGCAGCAGATCGCAAATGAGACGGGTGCAACGATTGGGGGAACGTTGTACTCAGATGCGCTTTCGGCGCAAAGCGGGCCGGCATCCACTTATCTTGATATGATGCGCCATAATGCAACGACGCTCTTCGACGCTTTGGGGAACTAAACGATGGCAGATCCACGCGTTCCAGTAACATTGCTCACAGGATTTCTTGGCGCCGGCAAAACCACTTTGCTCAATGCCGTTCTATCCGACAATTCTGCCGGGCGCGTGGCTGTTATCGTCAATGAATTTGGCGAAGCAGGGTTGGATCACGATCTGATCGAAGAAAGCAGTGAAGAAATTATTTTAATGCGATCGGGGTGTCTATGCTGTTCGGTGCGTGGTGACCTCTCTCAGACCATCTCGGATTTGTTTGAGCGCCGGGTGCGAAATGAAGTTGCATTTGACCGTATCGTTATCGAAACCACTGGATTGGCGGATCCCGGCCCGATCTTGCAGACGTTACTGGTGGATGATTTTCTTGCAAAAAACACCCGGATGGACGGCGTTGTAACGGTGGTGGATGCCGCGCATGCGGCTGCCACGCTTGATGCACAATTTGAGGCCGTGTCTCAAGCGGCTATGGCGGATTTGATTGTTCTAAGCAAAACCGATCTCGTAAACCCTGCTGATATGGAAAGTTTGGAAACCCGCTTATATGGTTTGAACCCTGGCATCACCATCATCCGATCCATCTTAGGCACGGGTTTGTTTGGAAAACTATGGGGGTTAAGCGCGCTTCACAACAACGCCACAAAGCAGCAAGCTTTGAATTGGACAGTTGGTGAAACGCCACAATTTGAGGCGCTTGAAAACCTGTCAGGTTTTGCCCCCGCCGCTCAAATAGCAGCGCCTTTGCCAGCGCATGATACGCGGATTGGATCAGCTTCGATCATTTTGGATGATCCGCTGCCGGATGCCGCTTTTGATCTTTGGCTCGACACGCTTATTGCGATCAGAGGCCCTGATATATTGCGTGTGAAAGGTATTTTGTTCCTTGAAGGCATCGAGGCCCCTTTCGTTATCCACGGGGTGCAGCATATTTTTGCACCACCTGTGCAGTTAAAAGACTGGTCGAAAGAGGATCGTAGAACCCGCATTGTGATTATTGCTCGTGATTTATCCCGACCCGACTTGCAGCGGAGCCTTGATATGCTGCGCGTGCGGGCAACTGAGCCGGCCTTAGCATCCTAAATAATAAGGTGTTTTTATGACTGATAAACGACTTCCGATTACGGTTTTATCTGGCTTTTTAGGAGCTGCTAAAACCACTCTTTTACGCCGTGCGTTGAATAATCGTGAAGGTCGCCGCGTTGCGGTGTTTGTCTTCGATACGTCAGAGGTAAATATTGATACCGCCCTATCTGATTTCAATAAAATCTATGAGCATTCCATCTGGCGCCGTTCTGAAGAAGCCGCATGAGCATGCTCTGTGACAAGAACAAAAACGCGCTGGTGGGGGTTGCGCTTGCACAAACCGCTAGCGATTTTTCGATTATTCAAGATCCGGATTGCGCAGGAGTATTGTGCCAAGCCGGAATATCTTCTCATATTTTGGCCTGGCTCGCATCATTAGACCCGGCGTGTTTGCCAAAAGCACGTGTTATCTTGCGCCCAGATCGGGTTCACAGCGCCTTGGTTCAAATTTGTGGCATGTCTCAGATGCCGGTTTGTGCGGAACGCGACGCCTTTATCGCGCATGCGCAACAGCTTTCAGATGCGTTTTTGCATATTATGAAAGCCCCATATCTGCGCTTACGCTTTAATGTTATCTCGCATAATGCCTGCAGCCGCTTTCACATAGATGCGCTGACTGCGCGGCTTATACGTACTTATCGTGGCACCGGCACCCAATATGGGCTCGCAAATGCTGCTAGGGATCCCGAAATAGTTCACAGGGTTCCAACGGGAGCAGCAATCGTTCTGCGCGGCAAACGCTGGCCTTCTAAAGCAAAACTGGATCTGGTGCACCGATCTCCCCCCATTCAAGGCACAGTCCAAACCCGACTGGTTCTGGTTCTTGATCCAATCGCAGATCTAGATGAGGGGGTGTAATGGCGCATAATCGTGGTCAGACCAGCCTGAAATCTTCGCTACGAAATGAAGACCCTATGCAAGATTTTGATCGACTCTCGCAAGAATTACGGGCTTGGATTGCGGCCGCGGATTTGCCGTGGAGACCCAGATCAGTGCGCAAAACGTTTGAGCGTGCCTTGGCGAAAATGGGCAGCCGCGAGAAAGCTTTCGAAGAGCTCAGCCGCATTCAAAGGCGACTTCTGTCAAAAGATGCAGAGCGTGTTTGGGGCAAAAATCATCCAGATGCTGGAGATTAAATCGAAACTTGACTAACGCGCCTTTATGGCATTTTGATATCTTATTGAACGTAAACGGCGCTGTGGATGATGCGCCAGATAATATTTAAAAGCTTTATCAAATAGGTCTTAATTATGAAAACGTTAACCTCTATTATTTTTTTTATTATTGCGTCACCGGTTTTTTCGGAAGACGCGCGCCAGCTGAACGCGCATGAACATGGCATTGGTGCTCTCAATATCGCGATTGAAGCTCCGCTGGTAGTGATGGAGCTTCACGCCCCCGGTGCTGATATCGTGGGTTTCGAATATGCAGCGAAAAGCGATGCGGATCTTGCCGCAATTTCTGCGGCGCTAAAAACATTAGAAGCACCGCTTGATTTATTTGTTTTGCCCAAAGCGGCGCGCTGCGCAGTGCAAGCGGTGCAGGTAGAATTGGAAAGCGATGCGGATCATGGCGCGAATGAAGAGGATCACCAAGGCCAAGATGCGCATACCGAAGTTGGGCATCAAGACCATGACGATCATGACGACCATGATGATGAGCACGACCATAAACATGAAGATCACAACGATCACGATGAAGAGAAGCATGCCGCATCCTCTGGTCACACCGAGTTTCATGCAGAATACAGCCTCATCTGCAGCAATATAGAGGCGCTTACCCAGATTGATTTCGCCTATTTTGAGGCGTTTCCGAATTCAAAACAGGTCGCGCTGCAACTCATATCGCAATCGGGCGCCCGCGCGTTTGAGATAAAGAGCGGCGCGCCGCGGCTTGATTTGGGGCTTTGAAAAAAGATGGCGAAGCCAGTTCTTAAGCTTCGTAAGGTTTTCTTTCGTTGGCCGGGCCGATCATCTTTTTCTTTAAGTCTAGCCGATTTGACGGTTTCATACGGGGAAAAACTATTGCTTTTGGGGGCAAGCGGCACAGGTAAATCTACGCTGCTATCCGTGATCAGCGGCACACTTTTGCCAGATCAGGGTTCCGTTGAAATCGCAAAAACTGAGATAACAAACCTATCAGCGAGTGCGCGCGATAGGTTCCGGGCCGAGCAGCTGGGGGTGATATTTCAGCAATTCAACCTGCTGCCATTTGGGTCAGTGGCCGATAATATTTTACTGCCTTTGCGTTTTGCTCCGATACGGCGCAACCGGGTTAAAGATGCCAAATCAGAAGTAGCACGCCTTTGCGCCGCGCTTGGTCTGCCGGTTGATATTGGGCGTGAAAAGGCCAGTTCTTTAAGCGTGGGGCAACAGCAACGCGTTGCGGTGGCGCGCGCTCTGATCGGTCATCCGCCGTTAATCATTGCGGATGAGCCGACTTCGGCCTTAGATATAAACAGCCAAGATGCGTTTCTCGATCTGCTCTTCACGCAAGCTCAAACACAGGGCACATCTATTGTGATGGTCAGCCATGATGAAAGGCTTGGCCCGCGGTTTGATCGGATCCTCCATATGGAAGAGATCGCAGAGTTTAAAAGAGGCGCAGCATGATCTTGCGTCTGGCAATAGCCTCCCTTTTTGCCCGAGCGCTGACCGTGGGCATGACGGTTCTTGCAATCGCGCTGTCAGTATCGCTGTTTTTGGGCGTTGAAAAAATACGGACGGGTGCCAAGTCTAGCTTCGCCGATACTATTTCTGGTACGGATCTGATTGTAGGTGCGCGGTCGGGGTCGGTGCAGCTTTTATTATATTCCGTTTTCCGCATTGGGAATGCCACCAATAATGTAACCTGGAAAAGCTATCAAGATATTGCAGCGCGCCCCGAGATTGAGTGGATCGTTCCGATTTCTTTGGGTGATAGCCACCGTCAGTTCCGCGTTATGGGCACAAACCGGGCCTTTTTTGAGCATTACAAATATCGACAAGGGCGGGTGCTGGCGCTGGCAGAGGGCGCGTTTATGGCAGATTTATTTGATACTGTTATTGGCGCGGATGTCGCGGTGACATTGGGCTATAAGGTTGATGCGCCGATCATTGTTGCCCATGGCCTTGCCTCTTTTAGCACCCATAAAGACCAGCCGTTCCGCGTTTCGGGGGTTTTGGAAAAAACTGGAACGCCGGTGGATCGGACCGTGATCGTGAGTATGGAAGCGATTGAAGCTATCCATGTTGATTGGCAGGGCGGAGCGCAGGTGGTGGGCCAGTCAACGCCCCTAGAGCAGCTTCGTGAAATGCAGCTCACCCCCAGCGCGGTTACAGCAGCTTTGATCGGCGTCAAAAGCCCATTGCAAAGCTTTGCCTTGCAGCGGGCCATAAACGAGTATCCCGAAGAGCCTTTATTGGCGATCTTTCCCGGCGTGGCCTTGCAAGAGCTTTGGGGGATTGTTGGTCTTGCTGAAACGGCGCTTTTGGCTGTGTCGGTGTTGGTCGTTCTTACCGCTTTAATCGGCATGATGGCGACTATTTTCTCAAGCTTGAATGAGCGCCGCCGAGAGATCGCAATTTTTCGCGCGATGGGCGCGCGGCCGCTGTTTATATGCGGCATGCTGGTGTTTGAAGCCGTGGTGATGGCCAGCCTGGGCGCGGTACTGGGCGTGATAATGCTTTATGCAGCGCTGAGTGGCGCGCAATCCAGCATTGATAGTAATTTCGGGATTTGGCTGCCAATCGAAGCACCAAATCTGCGCGAGCTGGCTGTGCTTTTCATCGTTGTTTGCGCGGGCGCGATTGTGAGCCTGATACCTGCTTTACGGGCCTATAAACTTTCTGTTGCCGATGGTATGATCGTGCACACGTAATAGCGAAGGTATGGCCGCTCACATGATCAACCGCAGAACTTCTTTATTGCTTTTTGCCAGTATGATTGCCAGCGCGAAAATGGCCCATGCCAAAACCCCAAAGTTGATTATGTGGGATGATTTAATCCCCCCCGGTGTGCCTTATGCAGAAATTATTGCCGAAGGCGAGATTGACGAGGTGAATGATTTTTGGAACCCCGTTTATGATGAAAATGCGATCAAATTGAACGACGCGCTGGACGGGGCCTATATTCGGATGCCCGGCTTTATCATTCCGTTTGATATTGGCGCTGAGGGTGTACGGGATTTCATGTTGGTGCCTTATGTTGGGGCGTGTATTCACACGCCGCCGCCTCCGGCCAATCAGCTTGTTTTGGTGCAGGCGAAGGCGCCTTGGCCAGGCGATCAATTATGGGATCCGGTTTGGGTTACTGGGGGTATGCGCACGCAGCTTCAATCAACCGATATCGGGCAGACCGGGTATTTTATTGAGGCCGACCATATGGAGGTTTATGAATGGTAGGATCGGCTTTTTTATCCTGTGTTTAAACCGGTGCGTCGCAGCCGCGCCCGCTGATCAAAAACATGCGATTAATGCGCTCTTGAAATCGTTGTGACCAAGCAGGCTTTCAGCATTGATTTGACCTGTTAAACGGTAGCGCAGGCCGGCTTGAACCTTTGATATGCCGCCTAGTCATTAAAATAAATCAATGATTGATACGCGTATTTTATCAATATATTTAAAAAGCCCTTAAGGCCTAAGAAGAGATACCATCAAAAAAAGTGAGCGCTTCCTCAGTCGCCGGTCTTGCCAAAATAGCCTCATGCCAACGCGATAGATTTTCCGCATTTTCAAGTGATAGACCAAGATGTTTATGTATGCGCAGCCATGGAAACAGCGCGATGTCGGCAATCGTATATACATCTCCACAGAGATATTTCTTGGTGTTCAGTTGATCATTGAGATATTCAACAGACCGGCTGGCGATTGCACTGTAGTGGGCGGATGCAGCTGGATTGGGCGTTTTTGCCAATCTTGCCCAATATTCGATTTGCCCAAAATAGGGCCCTTGGGCCGAGGCCTGATAAAACAGCCAGGTTGTTATGTCAGCTTGCAAGGAAGGGTCTGCCACAAGACCCCAGCTGGCTTTCTTGGCCAAGCTGAGAAGGATCGCATTTGATTCTGTTTGGTGACGACCGTCATTCCATATTACGGGCACCTTTCCGGCAGGGTTTACCGCACGAAAATCAGGGCTGTGTTGCTCGCCTGTGCGAATATTGATCGGTATAAATTCAAAATCTGATCCCGTTTCAAACAAGAGCATCAGTATCTTTAAGGTATTGATCGTGTCATATCCGTATAATTTGAGCATAGGCCTATGTTCTCCAAGACGGTGGCATCACCGGCGTTTGCGCAAGCAGTGATTTGGTATATTCTGCTTGAGGAGCCTCATAAACTGCGTCTGTGGTATTGACCTCTTCAACGCTGCCATTTCGCAAAACAGCGGTATCATCGGCCATTTGCCGCACCACGGCAAGATTATGGCTGATAAACAGGATCGTCAGTCCAAATGTCGCTTGAAGCTCTTTCAGCAAATTTAAAATCTCGGCTTGGATCGAAACATCCAGCGCAGAAGTGGGTTCATCGCAAATCAGAAATCGCGGGCGCGCAAGAAGCGCGCGGGCGACTGCAATACGTTGACGTTGACCGCCCGAAAATTGATGCGGGTATTTGTTGATCGCATCTGGCGGCATCCCCACCAAAGACAGCATCGAAGCCGCCATATTTTTGCGCTCGACCGGGTTTTTGATAAAGCCATAGAACCACAGTGGTTCGGTTAAAATATCCCCCACAGAATGGCGAGAATTCAGACTGGAATATGGATCTTGAAAGACCATTTGCACCAGCTGTCGTGACAGATGGTGGCGATTTCGGGATTTTCCAATTGGCAGCACCGCATCGCCCAATTGCATCTCCCCGCTTTGGGGCGTCACAAGGCCGGTGATTACTTTTGCCAATGTTGATTTTCCAGATCCACTTTCCCCTACCAACCCCATGATCGATCCGGGCTTAATGTTTAATGTGACATTATTCAGCGCCACGTAGATTGGGGGCTTACGAAAAAAGGATGTGCGTGGCCCCTCGAACGTTACGGTAAGGTTGTGCACGCTCAGCCCCGTAAGGTCGTGCTGTTGCCCTTCAAGTAGCCAGCGCTCTGCCATTTTGCCCCGCGACGAGGCGATGCGGTCATCTTTGGGAACGCGAAAGCGATCAATTTTGCGATCGAGTGGCGGCACTGCGTCCATCAAAGCGCGGGTGTAAAGGTTTTTTGGGGCCCCTAAAACCTGAGCTGTTTCACCGGCCTCCATGACGCGGCCGTTTCGCATGACCGTCACGCGATCAGCCACTTGCGCTATGACGCCGATATCATGTGTAATCAACATGAAGGCAATCTGGCGCTGTTTGGCCAATCGTTGGATCAGGTTAAGAACCTGCGATTGCACTGCAACATCCAAGGCTGTTGTCGGTTCATCTGCGATGATCAAGTCGGGATCGGTACAGATCGCCAATGCAATCACAACCCGTTGCCTCATGCCGCCAGAAAATTGATGAGGATAGGCTTTTATGCGTTCAGACGCATTTTCAATTCCGATTTCTTCCAGCAGATCAACCGCCTGTTTTCGTGCTGCGGTATCGCTGATATCTGAATGAGCTTGAATCGTTTCGATCAATTGATCCTCAATCGTCATCAACGGGTTTAAACTGGTTTGAGGATCCTGAAAGATCATCGAAATTCTAGCGCCGCGGATCTCATGGGCTTGTGTAAATGTCAGGGCCTGTAGGTCGGTTTCGCCCAATAATAAGGTTCCACTTGCAACGTAACCAGGCGATTGAAGCAGCCCGATTACGGCAGCCCCGACAGTTGATTTTCCCGCGCCACTTTCACCGACCAATCCGTGAATTTCACCCGCTTTGATGCTCATATCCACATTTTCAATAGCGGTAAAATCGCCAAACCGAGACGGAAACTTTACGGTTAAACCTGTGATTGTTAGCATCTAGCGTAACCTTGGATTAAAAATGTCACGTAGAAAATCACCAAGGATATTGATGGACACCACCAAGGCAACAAGGACCAAGGTGGGGATCCATAAAATCCACCATTCACCCGATAAAAGAAATTGCATGCCAATGCGGATCAACGTGCCTAGGCTGGGGCTATCGGCAGGCAACCCAATCCCCAAAAAAGACAGGGTGGCTTCGAGCAAAATCGCAGAGGCCAAGTCAACCGTCATGATTACCAAAAGCGGGCCAAGAATATTGGGCAGGATATGGACAAACATCACCCGCAACGGGCGTTGGCCCATCATAATGGCGGCCTGTACGTATTCTTTGTTCATCTCCACAAAAGTTGATGCGCGCGCTGTACGGGCGAAGTTAACCCAAAGCGACAGCGCAATGGCGAGGGTTAAAACCATAACGCGTAATTCTTGCTGAATGGATTGTGGCAAAATTCCCCGCGCTATGCCATCAATCAAGAGGGCGGTCAGGATAGCCGGCAATGCCAATTGCACATCCGCGATCCGCATCACAACGACATCAAACCGACCGCCATAATACCCGGCCGCCAAACCAAGCCCCACGCCGAGAACCGCTGCAATCGCCAAAGCCGATAAGCCAATGATCAGCGATAGCCGCGCGCCATATAGGATCGATGAGATCATATCACGGCCTTGATCATCCGTGCCCAACAGGTATTTTGAGTTTGCGCCGTCTTGCCAAACTGGCGGCAACAAGCCGTCAAACAAGCTGAAAGATGCAAGATCGTAAGGGTTCACCAATGCGATCCAAGAGGCAAACACCGCTCCGAAAACAATCAAGGCTGCAACTGCCGCCGCAATGATTGCCGCGGGCGAATGCAGAAACAGCCACAGGCCTTCATATTTTTTCAAAAAGGCGCTCATGACGCTTCTTTAATTCGAAGGCGTGGATCGATGGCCACGTAAAGCAAGTCGACCACAAGGTTTACCAGCACAAAGAAAAAAGCGATCACCACAAGATAGACGCCCATCACCGGAATATCAACGAAACGGATCGATTCCAGAAACAACAATCCCATGCCAGGCCATTGAAAAACGCTTTCCGTCACGATCGAAAACGCGATAACACCGCCAAATTGTAGCCCGACAATGGTGATCACGGGCACCATTGTGTTCCGCAGAGCATGTTTATAATGCAGGCGCCTCATGGGAACACCGCGCGCCATGGCAAAGCGGATATAATCGGATCGCATCACCTCCATCATCTCAGCGCGTACCAAACGCATCGTAAGCGTCAATTGGTAAACGCCAAGGGTGATCGCAGGTAAAAGCAATGCGCGCCAACCATTAAGGGTAAAGAACGAGCTGTCCCAATTGCCAATTGCCACCGTGCCACCGCGCCCAAACGTTGGCAGCCAGCCCAATTGGACCCCAAAGATGAAGATCAACATGATGCCGATCACAAAGGTTGGGATCGACACACCAACCAGCGTGGTCATCAAAATGGTTTGACTCAAAACGCCGCGGGGTTTTAACGCTGTATACACGCCTGCCGGTACGCCCACCAAAAGAGAGATAATCAAGGCCACGACGCCCAGTTCAAGCGTTGCAGGAATGCGATCGGCGATCATATTCGCGACCGGTTGACGGGTTCGGTATGAAAAGCCAAAATCGCCCTGCAGCATCTCGCGCGTAAACCGCAGAAATTGCGATATAAATGGATCGTTTAATCCCAGCTCCTCGCGCAAACGTTCCTGATCTTCTATCGAGGTTTCAACCCCCGTCATCTGCGTGATCGGATCTCCGACGAAGCGAAATAAGGAAAAAGCCAAAAAGGCGACAGCCACCATCACGAACACGGATTGTACGATCCGCTTCAGGATAAAGTATGCCATCGCCCGTTTGCCTTAGATTTGGATCAGTTTACGCTGACCCAGCGCAACATGAAGAAATTGTCCGCACGTTGTGTCAAGTTTATATTGTCTTTCGATGCCCAAATGAGTGGCTGCGTATAAAGCGGGATATATGCGACCTCTGCCTGCGTGATTTCCACGACTTCATCGACCATAGCCTGACGCGCAACCGGGTTAATTTCCTGTTGAATACCGGGCAGTAGCGCATCAACGCGTTGGTTCGAATAGCCTCCAAAATTCCATGATCCCAGTTTCTTTTCAGAATTTGGTGTCGACATCAAAAACCGGATTGGATGCTCCATATCGAAGGTTCCAGGGGACCAGCCGAGCAAATACATATCAAATGCATCTTCGCGCAGCTGCGGCCAGTAATCGCGCACGGGGCCAGTGCTTAGCTCAGCATTCAAGCCAACGGCTGCAAACATGGACGCGGCGGCCCGGCACAAGGCTTCATCATTGATGTAGCGATCATTCGGGCATTTCAAACCAAAGCTAAACCCATTGGGATAACCGGCTTCGGCCAGCAAGGCTTTGGCGCGCTCGGGGTCATAGGCCGGGCGGGTTGAATTGGCCTCTGAATAGCCGGAAATGCCTGCTGGAACCAATTGTGAGGCGCCCTCAATCTTACCCCTAAACAACACCCTATCGATCGACGCGATATCGATTGCATGCGCTGCGGCCTGACGGACGCGAACATCTTGAAACGGGTTTGATCCGCTGACATCCGACGAAAAAAGCAGCTCATCATGTTCATGGCCAAAGCCAAACATGATCACGCGTGTTTCTTCGCCTTCAAGAACGCGAAACCCGTCGCGGCTTTCAACCTGCGCAATATCTTGTAAGGGAATTGGCTGGATAAAATCAATCTCGCCCGATAACAAAGCAGCAAGACCAGTTGCTGCATTTCCAATCGGCGTGAACACGGCTTCGGTGATATTGTGCTCTACGTCGCCCCACCAGCTACCATTGGGGACCAGCACGGTTTTGATCCCGGGATCTCGACTGTCTAATTTAAACGGGCCGGTGCCGTTTACGTTCATCGTCGCAAAGTTTTCTGCGTCGCGCGCTGGTAGTTCTGCGCCGTTTGCTTCGGCCCAGCCTTTATCAAGGATCATGAAATTTGCGATAGAATCTGGAAATAAGGGGTTTGGCGCTTTCGTGACAAAATCTACAGTATACGCATCAACAACGCGCACCTCTTTGACTGGTGCGAACCAAGACCGTACATCCGCAACTTCATTTGACGCACGTTCATAGGAAAACATGACATCCTCGGCATTGAAGGCCGATCCGTCTTGGAATTTTACGCCTTGGCGCAGGTTAAACCGCCAGCCATTTTCACCATTGAGCGGTTCCCAGGATTGCGCGAGCGAGCCTTCGATTGACATCCCCTGATTTCGGCGCACAAGACCTTCATATATATTGTTCAGGAAAGACAACACGGGCGCAGAATTTACGGCATGGGGATCCATGGTTTGTGGATCGGTATTTGAGGCCCATCGAAACGTTTCAGCCGAAGCGCTCAATGCAGCTAGGCTTAAAGCCCCGCCCAAAAAAGCCAGTTTAAGTTTTTTCATGTTTTCCTCCGTTGGTGTTAAATAGTCGTCGTAATGCCATCAATCTGCAACTCATTGGCGTCTTGAGTCGGTGATTTTTGAGCTTTATGGGTGGAATGAGACGTGCCAAACGCCTGTAATGTTAACGGGCGTCTATCCCGGATCTCGATCGCTTTGCCTGCGGGCACTTCAAGCCAATCTGCGCAGCCATTTTCGAGGGGCTCGGATGAGATAATATGGCCATCCGTACATTTTTTAACGTAAAGGCTTGGCGCCAATCGGTCAGAAGCCAGCCGTGCCGCAAACAAACGCTCTCCGTCAGACCAGCAGGCAGCAAAGCGCATATAGGGACGCTCGCCTTTTTTTTCAGCCAGAGCCTGCACCAACTCGACCGCGCTTTCCATCGCTTTAATTGGGTTTTGTTCCAGGCCAAGACCCATAGCGATCAGAAAAATGGCTTCGCTTTCGGTTGCCCCAGATCGGTATTCGTATAACTCAGCTGGGATTAAGGCATCCAGATCTTGGCGGAATTTTTCATGCCCACCTGCCTGCCCATTATGCATAAAACACCATTTGCCTACAGCAAAAGGATGGCAATTATTCCGCGAGGTTGCCATGCCGGTTGACGATCGCACATGGGCAAGAAACAGCCCCGATTGTGTATGATGGGCGATTTCTCTGAGGTTTATATTCGACCAAGCGGGATGCGTGTCTTTGTAGACGCATGGCGTTTCGCGCCCTTGGTACCATGCTAATCCGAACCCGTCTGCGTTTATCGAGGTTTTGCCGATAAGAGCGTTTTTGCTCTGTTCAACAAGCGATTGTTCTTGCTCAAAAATAAGCTCATCTAAATACCTTTGGCGGCCTTTCCAGGCTAAAAACCTACACATATGAAAACTCCGACGAAAAGCGTGCAGTGCTTTCATCTGCTTGATATTGCGCATGCTGAAGACATGTCGCCCGGGCGACTGCATCGACAGCTCGAATGATATGATCGACCTTGTCATCTGTCATCAAAACGGAAAACCCAAGCCTTGTCCACCCTGGCTTTTCAATCTCTTGTCCAGAGAGAACGGCCGCATGAATAGTTTCAGATTGCGCATAATCTATATCAAGCAAACGATGCGCATAAGGTCCTGCACAGGCACAACCGCCTCTGGCTTGCACCCCATAAAAATCAGACAACATGCGTGTGATCAATTGTTGGTGGATGATCTCACCGCGCACATCTGTAACTTTGAATGAAAAAATAGGCATACGCGTGGCCCGGGAATTTCCAAGCAAGTGAAGGTTCGGGGTTTTGCGCCAGACCGCTTCAGCGCGTTTATACAGTTTTTCCAAACGCGATGTCGCGTAGGTTACTCCGATCGCATCTTTTATCATAATACACAGCGCTGCACGCAAATCACCAAGGACATTAGGCGTACCTGCCTCTTCGCGCGCAACGATGTTTGAGGAATAGGTATGCGCCCAGGGTGAGACAAAGCTTACCGTCCCGCCACCTGGCAAACTGGGCTTTTGAGCCATCACGGATTGGCGACGAAGGACTAGGATGCCAGAGGCGCCTGGCCCTCCGATGAATTTATGCGGAGACGCCACGACCGCATCAATCTCGGCATCAGTTCCCCCGGCCATATCGATTGGAAGATAGGGCGCACCCCCTGCATAATCCCAAATGCTAATAGCACCATGGGCTTTTAAGACTCGCGTGATTTTCTTGACATCTGTCACAATGCCGGTGACGTTCGACATGGCCGAAAATGCGCCAATTACCCTGTGATCAGCGCAAGATTTCAAAGTATTTTTAAGAGCATTCAGGTCTGGACCACCCTCAAAGGCTTCTGGAATTTCTATCACCGTTGCGCCGGTTTCACGCCAAGGCAATATATTCGAATGGTGCTCGTAAGGCCCAATTAAGACAACGGTCTTTTGTTGCTGTGTATTCTGTCCGGGCTGTTCCAAACCTGGCATATCCAGCAGTTTGACCAAACGATTTATGCCTGCTGTTGCCCCAGAGCCAGAAAAAATAACGTCATAGCTTTCGTCACCGCCAAAGCTTTTTAAAATGATTTTGCGTGCCTGCTGGCGAAGACGCGTCATCATTTGCCCACAGAATGAGGCTTCTGTATGGCTGTTGGCATAAAATGGTAGGATTTCGTCTATTATGAACGTTTCAACCTGCCGCAAAGCACGCCCAGATGCCACATAATCAGCATAGATAAGGGGATGCGGACCCCCTGGGCCTGGTATTTTAGCATCTGCGCCAATCAGACCATCCTGCAAAAAATCAATCAAATCGGAACGTTCAAGGGATTGTTGAAAACGCTTGAAATGATCCGGTTCAGAAGAGGGTAAAAGCACGACAGTTCTCATTTTTATATCTTCTTTGAATAACACCATTTTATGGGTATTACTTCACAAATAAACATCAATAATTGAAAGAATTTCTATCAAATGACCACAAAATCTTTGGATTATATAGATAAGTCTATCCTAAGGGCGCTGCAAAAAGACGCGTCTTTGTCGCAGCGCGACCTTGCAGAGAAGGTTGGGCTTTCTCAAAATTCATGCTGGCGCCGTCTTACGCGATTACGCTCAAGCGGGGTGATTAAGGGCCAAACAGTTCGCCTTGATATGCAAGCGATTGGTATGGACCTGACAGTTTTTGCTTTGGTTCGAACGCGTCACCATTCCGCTGAATGGTTAAGCGCGTTTCGAAAATCCGTGCTCGCCATCGAAAACGTAATAGATTTTTTTAGAATTGCTGGCGATCATGACTATATGATCAAGATTGTTGCGCGCGACATGGCAGATTTTGATAGTGTTTATCAAGACTTGATCAAAAAAACAGAACTCGAGACGGTGACATCTTATATCGCAATGGAAGCGATTGCGGATAATCGTGACATTCCCGCTTAGATCTGAGGAAGTTGGGGCAGCCTGCGGTTAATGATTGACGACGTCAGCGCCTTTGGGTCCACATAGTGTCATTTGCTAAGAGAGTGTTTGTTGCTCATCGTAGTCATTGAGGAGTGGACGATGAGAAAGGCAACGAAGAGCCGTGGCGCTTTTTATCCTACAGCGTTCAAAAAGGTGCTGTCAGACGGTTGAGAACTCGCATTGGATTGCTGTTTGCTGGCATAGCCTAAATCTATGCGCTCAATAATTGACACCACTCAGCGAGAGCAGCGGCGCGGTTCAGCTTGAAATTGGTGCATGCATAGAGATGGCGAGCTCCCCCCAACAAAACTACCCCCCAAATGAATTTACAACGCTAACACTAAAGGCCCGAGCTCCAAGACGCGGGGCCCTATGATAGGGGCCCCCGGTCCGTGGGCCTGAGGCTCAACTGTAAGGATTAGGTGGAGTAACCCCTACTTTTCAGGGGTCAAATATCTGCATATCACACGCTGCGCCATAGGTGCGAAACTAGACAAGACTTTAATTCGAAATTAGGTGTATGCTTTGGATCGTCTAAACCTTCCTATTAAAGTCGGACTTACTTGCAAACGGGTATGTTTTTGGAACCCATATGGAACCCAAAACAATAATGAGTTCAGATGTTTATCTTTTAAGTTATCGCTTGTGTTGGTGTGTTGACTGATGCCGTGCTAGGGAACCAGTGTCCGTGTGGGGGTACCACAATCCTTAGGTAACTGCAGTTAACCACCTGATATCAAGCGATATTCATTGTCGTCTGATGCAGGAGGCCACTGAGAGCCTCCCACTAGTTCTTAACTGTTGCCTTAGAACGACCAGTTTGCACCAAGGTTTACAGAGTTACCGCTGACACCACCTGTTGATGTGAAGGCTTCTACGGCACCTGAGAAGGTCATGCTCTCGGTACTGACGTAGTCAAAGCCAACAGTGACTGAGCGACGCGTGTCACCAGTAGAACTGTCAGTGAAGGAACCCGCGGTGCCGTTATTGGTATAGGTCGCCGTCTTGCCCTTCTCTAGGGAACTGCGCTGTAGGCCAGCGCTTGCAAAGCTTCTAAGGGAGCCTTTTCTATGCTCAACACCCGCAGTGATACCACCAGAGGCTTGCGTCATCGTACGTGCATCCCAAGAGTAGTACTTGCCCTCAGAGTACGCGCCAATCTTTTCGTTACTGAGGCTGGCGTTAAGGCCACCTATGAAGTTCAGAGTGTCATTGATTGGGTTGCTGTATTGTGGGCGTCTACTCCCACCAGAACTTCAGAGCCTGTGTAAGCAGCTGTGACGCTCTCATAGCCAACTGCCTTTTTGTTGTTCATCACCTTGCGTGTACCATCGTAGGAGTTGCGACCCACAAAGCCAAAGGCATCCACAGTCCAGCCTGAAGAGGGCGCAAGGTGACGCAGGACTGCACCAATGTTATAAGACTTAGCTGTAATCTGTTGTTCGCTAGAAGAGCGAATGTCGAGATCGGCGTTTGATGCGTTAAAAACCACGTCTAAGTTGAGCGTGTCACCGATTGCCACGGGTGTACCGATGGTGAGGCCACGGTTACTTCCATCAAAGGCTAGTTTTGCTGTGCTTGCGCTACGCTCAGACGTATCACCATAGATGTTAACCCATGTGCTGCTCTGTGGTATCTGTGCAAAGGACATGGCCTCTGCAGGGGCAGCGGAGTTACTGCTGCCCAGTGACAGTGAACCAATCATTGAGGAGTTCATGGAGAACTGTAGCTCGTCTTGGACTTCCAAGTTATCTGTGGAGATACCCGTCACGAGGTTACAGGCTGATATGAGGGAAACACCGCCAAATGTTGCTGCTGTACAGTTTGAAGTATTTATAGACGTTACAACTGGAGTGCGGCCATCTTGATCCGTGAAATTCCACTCACCGAAGCCAGTCCCTTCACCCGCTCCACCTACAGTGTAGGCATAGGACGATGATGCGCCTAAGTTAAACTTCAACTTGTTATTGCTTGAGCTCGATCCTGCTGAAATGTCACCAATGATTACTGCACCCTCATTTAGTGTGAAGCTGTTACCTGAGCCAACGGCGCTCCACAGCGCACTTGCATCAGTGCCAGTGGCACTAACCGTTCCTGAGATAGTGGTCGTATTGTCGTCGCCCTGGTTGTAAATACCGTGCGCAAGATTACCGACTGTCTTTATAATACCAGAGACAGTTGTCTGGTTGCTGTCGCCAATGTTGGCAATGCCGTGTCCCGTATCCCCCGTCGTCGTAATGCTGCCAGAGAAGTTGGTCTGGTTGCTGTCGCCAAAGTTATAAATGCCGTGTCCGAAATTCCCAGCCGTCGTAATGCTGCTAGAGATGGTGGTCTTGTTGTTGTTACCATTGTTGAGAATACCGCGCGCAGTATCCCCCGTCGTCGCAATGCTGCCAGTGCCAGAGACAGTGGTCACGTTGCCGTCGCCAGAGTTGAAAATGCCGTCTCCAACAAGTCCACGCGTCGTAATACTGCCAGAGAGGGTGGTCTCGTTGCTGCCGCCAACGTTGTAAATGCCATATGCACTTTGCCCCGCCGTCTCAATGATGCCAGAGAAGGTGGTCTGGTTCCTGTCGCCACCCGCGTTGTAAATACCGGTTGCAGTGTCTCCAGCCGTCGTAATACTGCCAGAGGCGGTGGTCTTGTTGTCGTCGCCAGTGTTATAAATACCGTATGCTCTATCCCCCGTCGTCTCAAAGCTGCCGGAGACGGTGGTCTCGTTGCTGTCACCAAAGTTGAAAATGCCTTGCCCAGAGACTCCAGCCGTCGTAATACTGTCAGAGACGGTGGTCTTGTTGCTGTCGCCAACGTTAATAATACCGTATGCTCTATCCCCCACTGTCTCGATACTGCCAGCCTCTGAGACAGAAACCGTGTTCGTACCGCCAGTGGTATCGATACCTTCGTTGACCCCTGTCGTAACCAACGCTCCCGTTACAGTTACAGTGTCATTACCATTTATCGTATTCCCATCATTGGTTGTTGTCCCTGATGTAATCACAAAGTCCTCAGCCATAACAGGTGCCGATAAGGCGAGGCAGACCAAAGCAGATGTCCCCAGTAGGAGGGACTTGAGGTGCTTTAAGTTCATATTATTGGCTTGGAGTGGAGGGTGCATGGCATCTGTCCTAAAAGGAGAAATAAAAAAGTGTAGCATACAATAGAAAATGCCTCAGGGTCAGTCTCCAAAAATGGGAACCGGATTCCCACTTTTGGAATTCACTTTTTCTAAGGCTCTTAAGGTATGTCAGAGAGCCTGATGTCTTAGCTGTGGCGTGAAGGTTAATATCATGTCTCAGGTCGTACTGGAGGGGTAACACAGGTGGTCCGAGCTTGGTTACAAGTGACCTAGGGAGACTGCGCCTCTTAGACAATGCGATCAGTATGAACGCAAGAGAGACTCTGAAGACACTTAAAGGTGTTGTCTAGCCCCACGTCTCAGTACCACTAATTTTTGTTTTCTCTAATAAGGTTTCAGGGACGGGTGGTTTCCTGTTTAGGGCATGATGAGGTCTGATCTGATTGTATTGCCTGAGCCAGGCATTGATTGCGACCTGAGCTTGTTTGGTGATGTTAGCCCTTTGCAGGGCGCGCGTTTTGAATTGGGTGCAAGCGAGCAACGATTAGTCTAGGTCTGCTTTCACAGCTACGCTCAAATCGTCTCTAAGCCCCTACGAAAGACTGCGTTCCGCACGTTCTGCTTTCATAACTACTTCAAAACGCGACCAGCGGCCGTTCCCATTTATGGCGTCAAAGTCCACTTCGTCCGCATAGCAGACCTTGGGGTCCATGAGCGCGAAGGTACGCTCTGCCTACCAAGAGCTAAAGAGTAAAGTGCTTTTTGTTCTGTGGTTTGTTTAACTAGAGCTACAAGACACACCCAAAATTATGACTTTCGACAGAGCCCTGCTGTCATAAAACATTCTTTCCACTAAATTTTCCTTGCTCCGCAAGCCTGTGTGTAGCTATGCCCGAACAAAAAATAGTAATTCTCACTTAGTACAACCGACTAAAAATGACTGGGCGAATATAGGGGGCTAGACAATTGACAAAAATTTAAGGTGGTTTAGCCTCAAATAGCACATCCGTGCGCCGTCTAAATTCATATTTGCGAATACTTGAACTCAAATTTTCAATTGAGAGTGTGCCATGTCAGACCCGCTTTTATTGCCGTTTCAATTGGGGGCGATGACTCTTAAAAATCGTATTGTCAGCACGTGCCACGCGCCTGCATTAGCAGAGGATGGTATGCCAAAAGAGCGATATCAACGTTACCATTTGGAAAAAGCCAAAGGCGGGATTGGGATGACGATGATAGGTGGTTCATCTTGTGTGAGCCCAGACTCACCTTCTGTCTTCGGTCAGTTAGATGTGTCGTCTGATCGGGTGATTCCTTATTTTAGAGAATTTGCTGAACGCATCCACAAAGAAGATTGCCGTATTGTATGCCAAATTTCGCATTTGGGACGCCGAACAACGTGGAATGACGGCGATTGGTTGCCGGTGATTGCACCTTCACGCGTGCGTGAACCTGCCCATCGAGGGTTTCCGAAAGTGATGGACCATGCTGACATCAAACGCGTTATTGGTGATTATGTTGCCGCCGCGCGCCGTATGCGTGACGCAGGGCTTGATGGTGTTGAGATTTTGCAAAACGCGCATTTACCCGGGCAGTTTCTGTCGCCTGATACAAACCTGCGTGATGATGAATATGGCGGGGATTTAATAGGACGGATGCGTTTTCTGCGTGAGCTTTATGAGAAGGTTAAAGAAGAATTAGGCACTGATTTTGTGATTGGCGCGCGGGTTGAAATGGAAAGTAAGCTGGCAGAAGGTTTGCAAAAAGAAGAAGCGTTAGAAGCCCTGAAGATTATTGAAGCAGACGGTACGATTGATTATTTCAATCTAAATGTAGGGAGGTCAGATACGGAATATATGCTGGCAAATTATCCTGTACCTGCAATGTTTAAAGAGTTGGCTCCATTTTTACAATTGGCGGGGACGTTTAAGGCTGAGCTGAAAACCCCAACCATCCATGCGGCACGCATCTCTGACCTTGCAACCGCGCGATATGCCATCCAAGAAAAGCTGGTTGATTTGGTGGGCATGACGCGGGCGCATATTGCTGACCCGCATTTGGTCAATAAACTGAAAGAGGGCCGCGCCGAAGAAATCCGACCTTGTGTGGGGGCAGGATATTGTATTGACCGTATCTATAATGAAGGTGAGATGTTGTGCATCCACAATGTTGCGACAACTCGAGAACGAAGTATTCCACATATCACTCCACGATCTAGCGGCACAGCAAAAAAGGTTGTGGTTGTCGGTGGCGGGCCTGCAGGGTTAGAAGCGGCTCGTGTCTCCGCCTTGCGAGGGCATAACGTGACGTTGATCGAGGCGTCTTCTGAATTAGGAGGACAAGTTCGCCTTGCTGCAAAAAGCCAGGTGCGTAAAGACCTGATCGGCATTGTTGATTGGCTGAGCAGTGAGGTAATGAGGCTGGGGGTTGATATCCATTGGCAACAATTTGCAGATCATGAGATGATCGAAGCCCTCAACCCTGATATTGTGGTGGTAGCAACGGGTGGTGTGCCTGATATTGAGCATATTAAGGGTGGTGAACTGGCGCACTCAACATGGGATGTGCTGTCAGGGGAGGCGCTCAAGATAGCTTCGGGTGAAGAGATGGTTTTGGTTTATGATGACCACGGACAGCATCAAGCTGCATCAACAGTAGTTGAGCTGGCAAAGCGCGGGTTTAAAGTGCGGCTGGTAACGCCCGACCGCCATGCGGTTCATGAAATGGGGGCATCAAACTTCCCAATGTATATTAAAGCGTTTCATGACCATCAGGTTGAGGTGACGCCTGATTTCAGGTTGAACAGTATCAGCCGTGAAGGTAACGGAGTACTAGCTGAATTTAACTCTGATTACGGCGACCATCCCTATAAATTAAAGGCAGATTATATTGTGATCGAACACGGCACATTGCCGAATGACGAGCTTTACTATGAGATGGTGGCCAACGCGGCAAACCATGGAGTAGTTGATATTCCGGCCTTGATCGCAGGTGAGGCGCAACCGAGCATGTCTAATGGCGGAGGTCATAACCTGTTTAGGGTTGGGGATGCGGTGGCGAGCCGAAATATCCATGCTAGTATTTTGGATTCTAGACGTCTTTGCCAAACCTTTTAAGCTTCATGGCCTAGCGGCTTAGATTTTTCTCTTGGGCTTAAGCGGTTATTCTTTCAAATTGCAGCGAATTTCAGCTTAGTGCCCTTACCGATCTTCTTTACTGCAGCTAAAGTCCGCTTTTGGGATGCGGACAAAGACGGTCAAGTACCGCGTTTCCCAAAGTCTTAAAGGCTTTAACTCACTTCACAACATTAGTTGCCAGCGCGCTGTGCCATCGCTTCATGGGCGGCTTGCATGCCATGATCAACCATGTCTGAGACTTCTGCGGCATGGATATGCAGGGCTGCGACGACTTCAGGATCAGTCGATGTTCGCACAACAACAATACCTTCGTCAGCCACGTTAATTTGCGAGTGCATATCGGCTCCATTAGCAAACAGAATATCCAGCGTAGGGCTTTGGATGAAAATCTTGGGATTATCGCCGCGTTCGACGCGGTCAACCATTCCAACAATGTGACTGACCCGCGCCGCCATAACATCTTCATCGGACGACCGCGTGACCGTACGTATTCCGTTCGGCAAATTTGTGACCTCACGGGTTATAGTGTCGACGTTTTCAAACATGACCGCAAGCTCGTCAGATTCAGCTTGCGACGCATTCGCACCGCGAAGGCCAGGCATATTGTTAATGTTATGAGCGTGCCATTGGCGCTATGGCTCTTGTGCATGCTGGAGTGCATATAAGCATACATGTGGGTCTGGATCGTGTCTTTGAAGGCGATGCCAAGGCCAAGTACGGCGACTGCAACTCCGATGATGATCTTTGATATTCTTATCACAAACTCCATTTTAGACCTCAACTGAGTAAGGTAATTTCAAATTTACTATTTTGGGCAGTAGAGGCGATGCAAAACTGTGATGACTTCCGCGACTTCAACACCCTTCACCGAGTAATAGATGGTCTGACCGTCGCGTTTGGTTTCCACCAGGTCAGCATCCCTAAGCTTTTTAAGATGATGGGACATTGCCGGCTGCGAAAGACCTGCACTGTCGGCAAGGCTCAGCACGCTTTGTTCGCCATCTAACAAAATACACATCAGGCGCAGGCGCACTGGTTGCGACAGCATTTCCATCAGTTTGGCAGCTTCTGCTATTTTTGGTTCGAGCGCGCTGATGTCCAACATTGGTCAAATTACCTCTTGTATATTTATTATCACTTATATAAACGGTTGCAAATATAAAGGCAACCGTATCACATGATACGTCCGCCAAAACTTATGACAACACATTAAGGAGTTAATAGATGGAAACTGAATTTACCCCCTTTGCTTCATTGCTCGGTGGCGGGATCATTGGTCTATCGGCCGTTGTGCTATTGGCCACTCAAGGACGGATAGCAGGTATTAGTGGCATCGTGTCACGCATATTGCCGCCATCAGTCGATAAAGCCGGACTGCCACAAGGGATCATATTTCTGATTGGTCTGCTGCTCGCGGCACCGCTTTGGTTTGTCTTAACTGGAGCTGCGCCTGTTCAAATGGTTTCAAGCAATGGGTTGCTATTAGTCATCGCTGGTTTGCTGGTCGGGTTTGGTGCGGTCATGGGGAATGGTTGCACAAGCGGTCATGGCGTATGCGGTATCTCGCGCGGATCAGCGCGGTCGATTGCTGCAACCATGACATTTATGGCCACTGCCGCTGTGACTGTTTTTGTTTTGCGACATGTCCTGGGGGGCTAAGAACATGCGTATATTCAGCACACTCTTTGCAGGTCTTTTGTTTGGGATGGGACTTATTTTGTCTGGAATGGCGAACCCCGCAAAAGTTCAGAACTTCCTTGATCTGTTTGGCACATGGGATCCCAGCCTTGCTTTCGTGATGGGGGGGGCAATCATGGTGACGATGCCTGGGTTCTGGCTGGTTCAGAAACGTAAAACGCCACTGTTCCATGACGTGTTTCATCTGCCAACGCGCACTGATTTCGATGCAAGGCTTGTAGTTGGCGCCGCCACCTTTGGCATCGGATGGGGCTTGGGTGGCTTTTGCCCAGGTCCGGCATTGACGTCATTGCTATTGGCCGCCAGCGGCACGCTCTTCTTCGTTCCAGCCATGCTGGTAGGAATAGTGATTGCAAAATATACCGCAGCGCCGCTTCCGAAAACCCTTGCTGTTTGAAAGGAAAAATTATGCAAAACTATCCCATTGATATGTCGATGAAGCCAGACGTCGAAGCCTTCTTTGACGCAGTCACTAACACGATTAGTTATGTCATCTCTGATCCGAAAACCAAGGCCTGCGCGGTCGTGGATTCCGTGATGGATATTGATTACGCATCCGGTCGCATCACCCATGATCATGCGGATCGCATTGTGGATCATATCACATCAAACCAACTGACTTTGGAATGGATCATCGAAACCCATGTCCATGCCGACCATCTGTCGGGCGCTCCGTATCTGCAAGAAAAGCTGGGCGGTAAAATAGGCATCAGCGCGCGGATCATGGAAGTCCAAGAGACGTTTGGAAAAATCTTCAACGAAGGTACAGATTTCCAACGGGACGGGTCTCAATTTGATGCGCTTTTCCAAGACGGCGATCGCTACAAAGTCGGCGAGGTTGACGCCTTTGTAATGGCCACGCCAGGACATACGCCAGCGTGCATGGTGCATGTAATGGGGAATGCGGCTTTTGCGGGTGACACCATTTTCATGCCTGACGGGGGGTCTGCGCGCGCTGATTTTCCAGGTGGGGACGCAGGTGAACTTTACGATTCAATTCAGAAAGTCTTAACCCTGCCAGACGACATGCGGTTGTACATGTGTCATGACTACGGACCAAACGGCCGTGACATTGCGTGGGAAACAACCGTCGCCGACGAGAAGGCCCATAACGTCCATGTCGGTGGAGACGTGGGTCGTGAGGCGTTCGTCAAACTGCGCTCCGAGCGTGATGCAACGCTGGCAATGCCCAAGCTGATCATCCCGTCATTGCAGGTCAATATGCGTGCTGGCGAAGTGCCTGAAGACGTAGATGGCAGACCTGTGTTGAAGGTGCCTGTTAACCAACTTTGAAACCGTTCCCTTAGGAAACCCAAGATGCAAATCACACAACTTGATGCCCAGACATATGTTGGGCCACAAATTTCTATTGCCAACTTGAACGACCTGAAGGGGTTGAACGTCAAGACTGTCGTCGTGGCGCGCCCCGAGGGAGAGACCGCTGATCAGACTGCTATATCCGAAGTGCGCGACGCCGCGGATGCTTTGGGCATCACCGTTCACCAGATCCCTGTCGTTCCAGGGAATATTGCGGATGCAGATGTACGGGCATTTCGTGCTATCGCATCAGAGGCGACTCATCCAGTTTTTGCCTGCTGCCGTAGTGGTATGCGCGCGACCTCACTTTGGGCGTTAAGCGCCGCTGAGCAAGGGCAATCGCCTGACGAAATCTTACGCATGGCGAAAGCTGCGGGCTTTGATCTTACTCCTTTGCTGGCTCGGCTCTCAGTAAACGCGGCATAACTCAACGACAACAAGGTTAGGGCTAATGAACACGACGCAACTGGCTAAATATCTGCCGATCCTTGACTGGGGTCGCACGTATGACCGCAGCACGCTGACCAATGATCTGGTGGCTGCACTGATCGTAACAATCATGTTGATCCCACAGTCGCTGGCATACGCTTTGCTTGCTGGGTTGCCGCCAGAAATGGGGCTTTATGCGTCGATGTTGCCGATCATTCTTTATGCGATTTTTGGAACCAGCCGTGCCTTGGCAGTGGGACCCGTTGCTGTCGTGTCGCTTCTAACGGTGGCGGCGGTCAGTAAAATCGCTGTGCCTGGGACATCTGAATATATTGCGGCGGCCATCACTTTAGCATTCCTTTCAGGTCTGATTTTACTTGCCCTCGGAGTGTTTCGCTTAGGCTTTTTGGCAAACTTTTTATCCCATCCCGTAATCGCGGGTTTTATAACGGCAACGGGTATCATCATCGCCGCGAGCCAGCTGAAGAACATCCTTGGGATTGATGCCAATGGACATACGTTACCTGATCTTATCAGATCGCTTGCGCATAACCTTTCACAGGTGAATTGGGTCACCGCAGTGATTGGTGTGCTGGCGACGGGTTTCCTCTTTTGGGTGCGCAAGGGATTGCTCCCCTTGCTTGTCGGTCTTGGGCTTGCCCCGCGCATTGCAAGTATCGTTGCAAAAGCCGGGCCTGTCGCCGCGATTGTGGTCACAACTTTGATCGTTTGGTTTTTCGGCCTTGCAGAGAGGGGTGTGCAGGTTGTGGGCGATGTACCCAAGGGCTTGCCGCCTCTTACCATGCCATCCTTTTCGATAGACATATGGTCCAATCTGATAGGCGCGGCGGTCTTGATCTCGGTTATCGGATTTGTTGAATCCGTTTCCGTTGCGCAAACGCTTGCAGCAAAAAAACGCCAACTTATCGATCCAGATCAAGAATTGATTGGATTGGGTGCCGCTAATTTGGGCGCGTCATTTACAGGCGGATTTCCTGTGACGGGGGGATTTTCGCGGTCTGTCGTGAACTATGATGCAGGCGCTGACACTCCTGCGGCGGGCGCATATACTGCGATCGGTCTTGCAGGCGCGTCGCTGTTTCTGACGCCCCTCATATTTCACCTCCCCAAAGCAACGCTTGCAGCAACGATCATTGTGGCTGTCCTGTCACTGGTTGATTTCTCGATCCTAAAAAAGACCTGGCGCCATTCAAAAGCAGATTTTGCAGCCGTCGCAGCAACGATGAGCATTACACTTTTGATGGGTGTTGAATTGGGCGTCACAGCAGGGGTCGCGGTTTCAATCCTTATTCATCTTTATAAAACATCACGTCCCCACATGGCCATTGTAGGTCAAGTGCCGAATACCGAGCACTACCGCAACGTTCTGCGTCATCATGTTATTACGGACCCAAAAATTCTAACCATACGCATCGATGAAAGCCTTTATTTTGCAAACACACGCTTCTTGGAAGATCGCATCTATTACGAAGTTGCCAAACAGCCGGAAGTACAACATGTCGTGCTGATGTGCTCTGCAGTGAACACGATTGACGTATCAGCACTGGAATCGCTTGAAGCAATCAATGAGCGCTTGAAGGCTGGCGGCGTCACGTTCCACTTTTCCGAAGTGAAGGGGCCAGTTATGGATCAGCTGAGCGCGACCGGATTTCTGGACGTATTGAGTGGCGAAGTCTTCCTAAGCCAACACTACGCTCAAACTACTTTACGGGTTGGATCAGGTCTTTGATCGCCGCGCGTTCCTTTGCATTTCTTACAAATAAACTATGCAAAGTAGCTCTTGGAGCGCGCATAGGGAACGGCAGCTTTGTCCGCATAGCAGACATCCATGCACAGTTCAGCCAACGGCCGTAATCCATTCGTCATTCGGATATACTTACGACAACAAGATATCTCGAAAAAACTCTCTATAATTATGGACTGCGGTGGAGCTGCTGTAAGCGTTGGTCCCTTCACAAAATGCTTAAACGCCCAGAATAGCAATAAGCCCTCGTTCTGACAGTTTATCCTGCTCAACGAGCTCAAGGGCTTTGATGCGAACGTTAGGTGCAACTGTATAGCTTTCTTCATGTGTTCCAATAACAGCCAATGCCGCCCGCTCTGTGAGCAGCCCTTTCTCAAGCATATCCAATGCCTTTAGGCTCGCTTCGGTGTTTTTATCGCTTGATTGGTTGTCTGCTGAAAGTGTTCGCTCTGAACCCTTTGTGTCTTCCTCAAGTTGTTCTTCAAGTTCATCGGGGAGGCTTTCCTCAATGACATCACCTACGGGACTGTGTAGATCCTCATCTGATATGGAGAAGCCCTGTACCCGCTCTGCTTTGTATTCATCATATGGCGTGTCATAGCGCTTGCCTGTAAGCATTTCTTTCTTCAGGCGGGGCGTGAGATGACTGTAATGGCGCTCTATCATCAAAATAGACGTGCCCATTTGTACAGCAAGCGTGTGTACATCCATACCGTCGTTAAGAAGCGAGAATGTAGCATAGGTATGGCGTAAGCTATATAGCGTGCGATCCTGCCCTGTTCTTGGACAAGTGAGTAATCCAGTATCCCTCATGAGGATCCTAAACGTCTGACGCAGGTTCGCACTGGCGGTACCATCAGGCAGTCGGAAGACAGGTTCATCTCGTTTTGACTTAATCAGCTGCTCAAAACTCAAATGTGCAATATCAGGGCATCTGCTTTGAATGCGCTTGAGATAGTTTATGGTTCCTGCACGACAGATAATGTCACGACGGCCTGTTTTGCCACTGACGCTCATCTCAAGGTATTTGAGGCCCTTGTCTTCAAATAGGCTGATATGTTTCCAGCGCAGGTTCTCTGCTTCTGTTCCATGCCGCATGCCCGTGTTTGCCAGAATGAGAATGTAGTCACGCAGCAAATGGTGCATGTCGCGTGACTTGCCCTCTCGTCCTGCGTCAATCCAACTTGGTAGCTTGCGAATGAGCGTCGCATATTCTTCTCTGGTGAAATCAGGCCGACGAACGCTATCCCGTCCCTTATTCACCAATACAGGGATCTGAGACTTATTCATGTATCCACGTGCCACGGCTTCATCAAAGATCCGATTGAGTGCAGAGTTATGGGTATTCAATGTAGACGCTCTTGGCTCTCGACCCATCTTCTCTTCACGCCAGCGCGCAAACTTTTGCAACATCTCGTAATCAATACTGGTGACAAAGAGATCTCCAAAGAAAGGAACCAGATACTTATCAATTACGATGATGTAATCACGAAAGCTCTTCTTGCCTACACCATTCTCTAGCTGCTCTTTCATGGTTGCTCTACACAGTGCAGCAACATCAGCAAACCGTTTAGAGATAACCGGCAAGCCATTTTTTTGGCGAAAGCGATAGTCTAAGTAAATCTCGCGCGCCGCGTCTTTAGCATCTTTCAAAATACGCTTCTTAGTGCTCACACGGACTTGTCGTCCGTCCATCATAAATACAACTTGCCAGACTGAGCTGTGTTTACGTTTAAAAAGACGAACCTCACCATCCATAAGCGTGGGCGTATTTGGGTTCAGTTTAGGCAATACAATCACCGTGTTTAACACTGTGATTCTGCACTCATAATTCTCAGAAAGCGAGAAAAAACTGTGCTAGAGGTGTGCTGCGCGCAGAATGCATCAACCTAAATCTTAAGTCACTGATAATAATGGATTTTTGGTAGCGGAGGAGGGACTTGAACCCCCGACACGCGGATTATGATGAAATCATTTATAAATTAATCACTTAATTACAATTATTTATTAAGAAAATAAATTGGTGTGTTTAAAAGTGCGCTAAACTACGAAATGCGGACTATGTGACCACCGTGTTGAACACAATAATCATGCCCCTGCTAAAATCGGAACGCAAATAAATATGCTGTTTTCCAGCAAATATTTGCCCGCCATTTCGATTGAAAATTTAATCCAAAGAACCGCTACTCGCGCTATTGGGGTGCAGTCAAACACTGCATGTTAACATGGCATTTATTTACAAATGACCAAACAGTACTGTTGCAAACACAGTGTTTGATTAGCGAACTTGTGGATAAGTTTTTGGAAACTGCATGATTACAGAGTGTAATATGCTTTTTCTGCGCAATTAATCACGGGAGGTGCGAGGACCGCGCCATCTGCGATAGAAACGTCAACGACATCATCAAGCGCGGCGTCGTGAAAGTAAAAAGGTGCGCGCGGCCGAGCGACTTGGAGGTCTCGGGGCACTCACTGCGGGTGGGCGCCGCGCAGGATTTACTGATTAGGGGCTACGACCTCGCCGCCATCATGCGCGCCGGTGGGTGGTCTGATGCAAGTACAGTCTCGAGGTATTTGCGGCTTTCGCAGCACAATATTTGGAAGTAAAATATCATTTATTTGTAACGACTAATCCAATTCAATATTGACGCTTGCCAAGGTCACAGGTGAATTTTCCTCAACTGACATTGTCACTTTGGATCCAATTAATTTATCATAATATTTTGGGGGAAGGCCGAAACCAGGTCTGACACTTCTTATGTCATTTTCAGTAATAATGTCACCCTCTTTCAGTGTTCGGACGTAATACAGTGAGCGCCTGAATTTTACATTTCCTTTTTCAGCTTCGGTACGTTCATAATTTACTTTCCCAAGTGATTGCCAGGCCGTTTTCGTTGACGTACACAATTCCCGCAAACCGTCCTCTTCCAAAGAAAAGCTATCATCAGGCCCACCCCCATTTTTGTCTAGCGTCACATGTTTTTCAATCATAACTGCTCCCAGGGCAACAGCCGCGATCGCCGTAGTGTTATCCAGTGTATGATCTGAAAGTCCAACATTTACTCCAAAACGGCTTTTCATATCTTTAATGGTGTGAAGATTATAATTGTCTGCCGGCGCTGGATATCTGTGGATATCGTCTTCTCCAAAATACGTTCCAATCTGAACTTCAATAAGTATCATTGGCAGTTTTTCTGGGTTTTCCATGCGATGTAAAGCACCCAATGGAACGTAGACTGAATGTCCCTCGCTAACGAGTTTGACATCTTCATCTAGAGGCCAGATTTGAGGGTGCATCATCCGCATCGGGTTTTTCAACCAAACCCGCAATACCCTCATCCGACCCATTCGGCACAACAACGCCGTATTTTGAGATATCTGTCCCATCAACCTGCATCACCGAAAGTTGTGATTTGCCAGTGCTTGCAAAAGCTTGCGCCAGATCCGCAGTGACGCCGGGTTCGTAATCCGTCAGAAAATCATCGGCGAGTATCACTGCAAAAGGATCACCGCCAACAGCACGTTCCGCACATAAAACCGCGTGGCCCAGACCTAGCTGTTCAGCCTGACGCACAAATATACACCCCACTCCTTCTGGAATGATATTACGCACCATATCGGCCTGCGCATCTTTTCCCTTGGCCCGCAGCATGGTTTCCAATTCATTATTTGCATCAAAGTGATCTTCGATCGCGCGCTTATTTCGGCCCGTCACAAAAATCAGGGTATCGATACCCGCGGCAATCGCCTCTTCCGCGGCATATTGGATCAAAGGTTTATCAACAATTGGCAGCAGCTCCTTCGGCATCACCTTAGTCGCTGGCACAAAGCGATTGCCAAAACCAGCAACAGGAAAGACCGCTTTTCGTACCACACTCATTAAATTTTAAACATTGAATTTATAGAAATCCCGATACCAATCCACGAAGCGCTTTACGCCAGTGTGAATATCTGTGGCCGGTCGATATCCGGTTAATGTTTCAAGAAGTTGTGTATCTGCCCATGTTGCGACAACATCACCCGGCTGCATGGGCATGTAATTTTTCTTGGCCTTGACACCTAGAGCTTTTTCTAATGCCTTTATGTAGTCCATCAATTTTTCCGAGGAGGAATTACCAATATTTACAACTCTAAAAGGCGCCACTGGAGACTTACTATCATTACGGCTGACTAAATGATCTGTATCTACAACATAATTTGGATTAGCGCTTATTAATAATTCTATTCCAGTAACAAGGTCATCGATATAAGTGAAGTCACGTCGCATTTGTTCTTTATTGTAAACGTCGATTTCTCTATTTTCTAACATTGCTTTTGTAAATTTGAATAATGCCATATCTGGTCGTCCCCATGGTCCGTACACGGTAAAAAACCGAAACATCGTAATAGGTAATCTATAAATATGAGAGTAACTATGAGCCATGTCTTAGCCCCCTAGAACTGTGCCAGTATATTTTGGCAAAGGGAGTAAGGAAACATGGCTCGAAAGCGTCATTCTGATGAAGATGTGTTGAAGTTATTGCGCGAGATTGATGTTCATTTGCACGATGGTTTGGACGTTGTGAATGCGTGTCGCAAAGCTGGGATTTCAGATAAGAGTTATTATTACTGGCGTAAGAAGTTTGGAGGCCTTTCTCGTTCGCAGGTTTCTGAGATGAAATCGCTCAAGAAAGAAAACGAGCGCTTGAAGAAGATCGTCGCTGACTTGCAGTTAGACAAATTGATCCTGAAGGAGAGCCTTGATCATCTAAAGCCGCGGGCCTGACGCGGGCTCAGCTTCGTCAGGCTGTTATTCATACGCGTCAAAAGCTGGATATTTCTGAGCGGCGTGCTTGCGCTGTTCTGAATGTAGCCCGCTCAACTCTGCGCTATCAAGCCAAACCAGTAGATGACAACGAACTACGCTTGGCGATGATCCGGCTGGCCAAGCAATATGGGTGGTATGGTTATAGGAAAGTCACAGCCCTGCTGCGCATGGAAGGCTGGCGTGTTAACCACAAGAGGATCGAGCGCCTCTGGGGTGAAGAAGGTTTGCAGCTGCCGCGCCGGCACAAGAAGCGCAAACGGCTTTATCATAAAGACAGCTCCATCATCAGGTTGCGGCCCACACACCCCAACCATATTTGGGCGATCGACTTTGTGCACGATAAGCTTAGCAATGGGCACAGCTATAAAATATTCACGGTTCTAGATGAATATACCCGTGAAGCGCTCTGCGTGGCAGTGCGACCCAAAATGAATGCGAACGACGTTTTGGAGACACTGCACCCGCTGCTGATTAAACATGGTAAGCCAGAGTTTATTCGCTCTGACAACGGACCCGAGTTCATTGCCACGCATCTACAGGAATGGCTGAAGAGGATCGGTATCAAACCAATGCAAATCTATCCGGGCTCGCCATGGGAAAATGGGTATAACGAACGCTTTAACGGCACCTTGCGAAAAGAAGTCCTCAACGCAGAATGGTTCCACACCACACGACAAGCCCAGGTCGCTATCAATCTTTGGCTCAGGCAATACAACCAGATCAGACCTCATCACGCATTAAACATGCGCCCACCCGCCCCAGAAACCCTATTAGAGAAACCAAAAATCAATGGACGAATATAGGGGGCTAGACAGTCAAAGCGACTGCGACCGAGGGGAGGAGCTTCTTGAGTAAATGGCGCATGCTGTGGAGCCTCCGTGATAGGAGTTCAGCATACATACAATAATATACTATCGCAACGCTAAGTATAAAGTCGCATAATGAAGTTTATGTTAAATAGTTGCACAGATTTTCTAGTTGCTGGGAGGTGTCGTTAATTAATCCCTGCTTACGATTTAACAACGGTCACTGCCTCAATCGCTTGAGCGCATCTGCAATTTCCTGCAATATAGGTGGCCCTAGGTCAGCCGCAAGCTCTTGTGCCCGTTCATACGCCGTAATTGCAGCCTCTGCCTCTCCAAGAACAGAATAGGCATTCCCCAAACGCATCCATCCATCAAGATCATCAGGCTCGTTTTCAAGGCGGTCAGCCAAACGCGCAACCATCGAAAGAATAAACGCCTGCCTGTCATCATCTGACATGTCTTGCGCGTTCGCAATGTCATCCGCTGTGGGGCCCGGTGCATTCACCGTTGGCGCAAAGTCTGCCAATGAAAGTGGTGTCTTCCCAATCCCGTCACCTATGCGGTTTGCCTCTGCCACAAGGCTTTCCATCCAAGGATAAAAGCCATCCGCCGCATCCAGGCGTTCTATCAGCAGGTCATAGCCGCGCAATGACTCGCCCTTTTGCGACAGTGCGACAGCCTTGTAATAGACGCTAGCCGGGTTGCCAGGGTTCATTGCTATTGCGCGATCAATTGCAGCTTCGGCTGGTGGTGTGACCACGCCTTGCTCTGCGTAGATCAGTGCCTCCGCCAACATGGAAAAAACGGCTGAGTCCGCTTCAGGGCGCTCAGAAACAACCTTGAACGCTTCAGCCGCATCTTCAAACCGGCCCATGCGAATGTAGGTTTGCCCCAAAAGCATCCAACCTTCGCTTGGCCCACCATCTGGATCACTCACAAGCCTCTCGTAGAGCTGGGACGATAAATCGGCGATTTGGGCGGCCTCTTCCCGTTCGGCGGTACGGTCAGCAAAGGCTAGGCTATCGATCTCGGGTGATCCCATCGTCATGTAATAGCCTCCCGCAAACAATGGCACGAAGACAGCGCCAAGGATCAAAACGATGCGGCCGCCGGTGTTCGTCGCAATTCTGCGTGTTTCCGCCTTGCGTGACTGCATCAAAATGCGCCGCTTGATCTCTTGCTCGGCAGCTTTTGCCTCCGCTTCTGAGATAACACCGCGATCCAGATCGCGCTTCACCTCTTCCAACTGATCCAAAAGCACCGCTGGTGTGGTATCTTCGGGAATGGCGGCGATTTGAAACCTCCCGCGCAGTGGCATCGCCATCAGCGTCAGCGCGAACAGGGAAAGAAGTAGGAAGAACAGCCAGATCATGTTTTTTCACTCACTTTGTTCTGCTCGATGAACTGCGCTACTTCTGCTTCTTCAGCAGCAGACAGGCCTGTCACCGTCTTCCGTCTTCGGCTGGCTGACAGCACCACCCATCCAATCAGAAGAGAGGCCAAAGCAAGTATGAAGGGTGCGAGCCACAGTGCTGCCGTTGAGACATTGAACGGAGGGCGCATCAAAACATAGTCACCATATCGCGCATGGACGTAGTCGACTACTTCGACATCACTATCTCCCGCAATCAGACGCTCTCTGACTAGGATGCGCAGGTCACGGGCGACACCGGCGTTTGAGCTATCAATGTCCTGGTTCTGGCAGACGACGCAGCGCAGTTCTTTCGATATCTCCCGCGCGCGTTGCTCTAGCACTGGATCTTGCAATATCTCATCCGGCTCGACCGCAAAAAGGGTTGCGGGCAAGACCAGAAACAACACAACAGCAAGGTGTCTCATCCACCTACCCTTCTTTCCAAGGCACCGGCTTGAACCAGTGCTTCTCTAAACTTTCCGACGGCATCATCACCGACCACAGGACCAACATATCGGTAGAGAACGGTGCCATCCGCTCCGACGATAAATGTCTCAGGGACACCGGAAATGCCCCACTCGATCCCGGCTCTGCCTGTGCTGTCAGCCCCGATCTTTTCGTAAGGGTTGCCGAGTTCGGCCAGCCAGCGCGTTGCATCCTCGGGCTTGTCTTTGTAATTGATCCCGAAAAGACGCTGCCCCTCGCTTTCGACAAGCCGGGTCAGGACCGCATGTTCGGCACGGCATGGCACACACCAAGAGGCAAAGACATTCACGATCACAGGGCCCGGATTGCCAACAAGATCGGTCCGCGCAAAGCTTGGTGTCGCTAATCCCTCGACGTCCATGAGCGTGAACTCTGGCGCCTGTTGGGAAATCAAGACTGAGGGGATATCATTCGGATCCCGGTCTGGATCGAGACCCCACAAGAAGAACCCTCCAAAGACAACCGCGATCAGTAGCGGAATAAGGGCAAGAGCACGTGTCATCCTTATTCCGCCGGAACCTGCGCCGAATCTGATATCTTCTTGGCCGCACCGCGACGCGGCGCACCAACGCGCAACCGCCGGTCCGAGAGAGATAGCCCACCGCCCAAAACAAGCATGGCTGATCCAATCCAGATGAAATTGACCAAAGGCTCGTAAAGAATGCGCAGTGTCAACGCGCCCCCTGCCCCGGCTTCTTCTGATGCTGGTCTGGCGATAGAAGCGTAAAGGTCACCAGCCATCGTCGAGCGAATAGCGCTTTCAGTCGTGTTGCTCTCCGCCACTGGGTAGTAGCGGCTTTCCGGAAAGAGCTCTGTTACAAAAACCCCGTCTTGTCTAACGGTTAGTTTGCCGCGATCGGCGACATAGTTTGGTCCACGAACCCGTTCAAGGCCCTCGAATGTGACATCAAATCCTGCAATTTCGATCTGGCTGCCCGGCTGAACAAAGACAATCTCCTCGGTCTTCCAAACGCTTGAGCCGATGAAACCAAACATAGCGACAGCAAGTCCGGCATGTGCGAGGGTCATGCCATAGACGGATCTGGGAAGGTTAGCCGCACGCCTGCGTGACTCTGTGAACGGCACCTCAAACAGTTTAATCCGCACTGTCCACTCTTTGAGGGTCGCCATGAAAAGCCAAATGGCGAGAAGGATGGATAAATAGCCAAGCACCGGACCGCCGCGCACGATGTACCAGACCGCGAGTGTCGCCAGAACTGTCAGAACCGCGACAATCCGCAGCCTTTGAAGTACACCCGGTAGGTCTGCACGTTTCCAAGACAGGAACGGCCCGATGCCCATGACGAAAACCAACGGCAGCATAATCGGTATGAAGGCTGCATTGAAAAATGGCGGCCCGACAGACAGCTTTTGGCCGCCCGTCAACGCTTCATAAAACAGCGGATAAAGTGTTCCAAACAGGACGATGCCTGTCGCTGCCGCAAGGATCAGGTTGTTGACGAGCAAACCTGCCTCTCGGCTGATCGGTTTGAAGATGCCACCTGGTTCCATGACGGGTGCACGCCACGCAAAAAGTGCTAAAGAGCCACCGATCGACACCGCCAGAAGACCCAGAATGTATAAGCCACGTTCAGGATCGACTGCAAAAGCATGAACAGAAGTCAGCAGACCTGACCGAACAATAAATGTACCAAGTAGCGAGAGCGAAAATGTCAGGATCGCCAGCAGGATCGTCCAGCTTTTGAAGGCGTCCCGCTTTTCTGTGACGATGGCAGAATGCAAAAGCGCCGTGCCCATCAACCAAGGCATGAAGCTGACATTCTCAACCGGGTCCCAGAACCACCATCCGCCCCAACCAAGTTCATAGTAGGCCCACCAGGACCCTAGCGCGATGCCAGCGGTAAGGCTGAGCCAAGCCGCGAGCGTCCAAGGGCGGACCCATCTTGCCCAAGCCGCATCTACCCGACCTTCTATTAAGGCCGCGACGGCGAAGGAAAACACGATGGAGAAGCCGACATACCCAAAATAAAGCAGTGGCGGATGCATCGCCAAGCCGACGTCTTGCAGCAATGGGTTAAGGTCTTGCCCGTCTATCGGGGGCGGGAAGACACGGTCAAACGGGTTCGATGTGAACAACATGAAGGTGATGAAACCAACGCTGATCCATGCTTGCACCGACAGGGTCCGGGCCTTTAGACTATCTGGGATGTTAGAGCCGAAAACAGAAACAGCGGCACCAAATACTGTCAAGATCAGCACCCACAGCAACAGCGAACCTTCGTGACTGCCCCACGTTCCAGCAATTTTGAACAACATGGGTTTGAGCGAATGCGAGTTTTCAACGACGTTTTTGACCGTAAAGTCGCTCAAGACGAAAGCCTGTAGCAGAGCAAAGAACGCGATGGATGCAAAAAAAACCTGTCCTAGTGATGACCACTTTGCGGATTGCATCCATAGAATATTGCCGCGGGCAGCACCTAGAATAGGCAGTACACTTTGAACAATCGCCATGGCAAGCGCGAGCGCCAGTGCGAAGTGACCGATCTCTGGTGTCATGTGAAGCTTACCCCTGTCTAGGTGTTTGCGCGAATGCGAGATACCTGGAATTTATCAAGTGATGCTAAAGGCTGTTAGGGGTGCGTTTGTCACCATTTGTAACCAAAATCCGCAACATAACATTACAAAACACCGATGCGTCAGACCTTTACCCTGATGCAGACGATCCCGATATTTGTTGTACAAATGGAAAGGAAAGAAGATGTCGATTAAACGTGTTTTGGTACTCGCTGCGTTGGTTTCAGCCGGAATGTCGCAGATAGTTTTTGCTGATGAAGATCCTGGAGACACCTTAGATGCAGATACGGATATGATGTCAGAAATGGATAACGGTAGCGGTATGGGCATGGGTGGCGACGCGTCACAAATGGGAATGATGAACGGCAATATGATGCGCATGATGATGCAGATGCATGAGAACATGATGGGCAGTAGCGGCCAGATGGGTATGATGAATGGTGCCAACCGGATGGCTATGATGGACCGCGATATCATGGGCATGATGATGCCTGACGGTGATCCTAAAAATATGGCACCGCATATGGCGGTCAAGATGCAGGAGTTTGATGCAGACTCTGATGGCGCCTTGACGCTCGAGGAATTTGAAGCACTGCACACCAACGCGGTACGTGACCGGATGGTGGATCGCTTCCAGCATCTTGATGCGGATGCAGATGGTGCAGTCACGCAAGAAGAGATGCAAGCGGCGGGGACGCGGATTGGTGCCATGGGTAACATGTCCGATGACGGTGCCGCAGACCATCTTGGGGATGACAATTAAATCAGGAGGCCCGTAATGGCGCACTTTCTCACCCGCCGTAAGGTAATGACGACGTTGGTTGCAACCGCTGTCATGCCATCATTCGGATCAGCGCAAACATCTGACATTTGGTCAGTAGGTCAAGTATTTGAGGCGCTGAAAACCGACCAAATCCGTTTAATTGATGTGCGTTCGCGCGCGGAATGGGACGAGACTGGTTTGGCAGAAGGTGCATGGGCGATCAGTCTACATGAGGACCGGTTCCCAGAGCGCCTTTTTGCAGCGCGAGACCTTGCAGATGGGCGACCTGTCGCCCTGACCTGCGCGACTGGCGGTCGGTCTGGCAGCGTGATGCGCAGCCTGCGCCAAGCCGGATACAGCGGTTTTATTGATGTATCTGAAGGTATGCTCGGATCATCATTGGGACCCGGCTGGATCGCCGCCGGTCTTCCTGTTGTTGATATGGAGACGGCACTGGCGACGTTGCCAGATGGCCTTGTCTTAGCCCCCTAGAACTGTGCCAGTATATTTTGGCAAAGGGAGTAAGGAAACATGGCTCGAAAGCGTTATTCTGATGAAGATGTGTTGAAGTTATTGCGCGAGATTGATGTTCATTTGCACGATGGTTTGGACGTTGTGAATGCGTGTCGCAAAGCTGGGATTTCAGATAAGAGTTATTATTACTGGCCTAAGAAGTTTGGAGGCCTTTCTCGTTCGCAGGTTTCTGAGATGAAATCGCTCAAGAAAGAAAACGAGCGCTTGAAGAAGATCGTCGCTGACTTGCAGTTAGACAAATTGATCCTGAAGGAGAGCCTTGATCATCTAAAGCCGCGGGCCTGACGCGGGCTCAGCTTCGTCAGGCTGTTATTCATACGCGTCAAAAGCTGGATATTTCTGAGCGGCGTGCTTGCGCTGTTCTGAATGTAGCCCGCTCAACTCTGCGCTATCAAGCCAAACCAGTAGATGACAACGAACTACGCTTGTCGATGATCCGGCTGGCCAAGCAATATGGGTGGTATGGTTATAGGAAAGTCACAGCCCTGCTGCGCATGGAAGACTGGCGTGTTAACCACAAGAGGATCGAGCGCCTCTGGGGTGAAGAAGGTTTGCAGCTGCCGCGCCGGCACAAGAAGCGCAAACGGCTTTATCATAAAGACAGCTCCATCATCAGGTTGCGGCCCACACACCCCAACCATATTTGGGCGATCGACTTTGTGCACGATAAGCTTAGCAATGGGCGCAGCTATAAAATGCTGACGGTTCTGGATGAATACACCCGTGAGGCGCTCTGCGTGGCAGTGCGATCCAAAATGAATGCGCATGATGTTTTGGATGCATTGCACCCGCTGCTGATGAAACATGGCAAGCCAGCGTTTATTCGCTCTGACAACGGTCCCGAGTTTATTGCCACGCATCTGCAGGACTGGCTGAAGAAGGTTGGGATCAAACCGATGCAAATCTATCCAGGCAGCCCTTGGGAAAATGGATACAACGAACGCTTTAACGGCACCTTGCGAAAAGAAGTCCTCAACGCTGAATGGTTCCACACCACCAAACAAGCCCAAGTCGTTATCAATGTTTGGCTCAGGCAATACAATCAGATCAGACCTCACCATGCCCTAAACATGAAACCACCCGTACCAGAAACCTTATTAGAGAAACCAAAAATCAATGGACGAATATAGGGGGCTAGACAGTATTGGGAAGCCTGATACCGTGCCAATGGATCATGGTCCCCTCCTCAAGCGTGTTCTCAAGGCGGGCCGATAGGGTGTCGTTTTGAGGCAGCCTGATTTCTGGACCAGGGACAGAGTTGTTGAAACCCAGCATCTCGATCATGCGCCCGTTGACCGACAACCCCACTCTTGTAGGACGTAAGATAACGCTGCTTTCTGCCGCCAGTATTGGCTGGGGCAGCGCTGCCGCACTTAATCCAATAAGCAACTGCCGTCGATTGATGTTCATCATCTACCTTTTGGGTTCGATCAGCACCTAAAAAGCATAGATAGAGCCCTGCCGAAAGGCCGCATCAGTCAGACATTTTGATACATTTCTGAACTCTTCATTGAAGGACGACAGGTATATCACTGGGACTGATCACATCACCTGAGCGAGCACATCAATGCTGTCTGCCAGCCGAAATTTCTTATTCACGGTTCTGAGTATCCTCTGGGCATCCATGGTAGTGGCTGAGGTCTCGGAACCCTACACCAACCCTGCTATAACCGCGCGGTTGATTTCGGTGGAGAATGCGGTTCCTCCCAATGCGACGACGCTTTCCCTTGGATTGGACCTCAAACTTGAGGAAGGTTGGAAAGCATACTGGCGCTCACCGGGCGAGGTTGGTTTGCCACCACAAATTTCTTGGGATGGGTCGCAGAACCTTGCCAGTGCAGAAATTCTATGGCCTGCCCCCGAGAGGTTCACCGCGTTTGGCATCGAAAATTTCGGCTATCACGACCGGGTTGTCCTGCCTGTTCAGATTCATTTGCAAGAAGCCGGTGAGCCGGCGCTGTTAAACGCGAGCGTAACCTTGCTGACATGCTCCGAAATCTGTGTTCCACATGATTTCACCTTAAGCCTTTCACTGCCCGCTGGAGTCGGGATCGACCTGAATGCGGGTGATCTGATTACTGAGTACGCGCGCAAGGTTCCCTTGGACCCTGCTGCAAGCGACATCGTTGTCGAAACAGCAGTCATCACCGATGATGCGCTTTATGTGACTGCCAGTTCCGAGAACCGCTTTGTTGCGCCGGATGTTTTTCCTGAAATGGGTCCTAGCTTCACCTTTGGTAAGCCTGATATCAGAACCAATAGTTCTGGAACGGAAGTATGGGCAAAGCTGCCCCTTTACGCCCGCGATGCTGTTGTTCCACTGGTACAGGTAACGCTGACAGATGGCTCACGTTCTGTCACGGCAAACCCAGCTTGGTCGCAAGATGTACCGCAGGCACCTTTCACACTGACAGAGGGTCGGCCCGACCTGTCTCAGATCATGACAATCGCCATGTTTGCGCTGCTGGGTGGATTGATACTAAACGTCATGCCCTGCGTGCTGCCTGTTCTTTCCATCAAGCTGACGTCAGTGCTGAACCAAGCTGACAAACCTGCGCAACAAGTCCGCTACGGCTTCCTGATGTCAGCTCTTGGCGTCTTGGCCTTCATGTGGGTCCTCTCAGCTACAATTCTGGCACTGCAATCCGTTGGGGTCACCGTGGGCTGGGGTGTGCAGTTTCAAAGTCCTGTATTCCTGACGATCATGTTTTTGGTGCTCGCAGTTTTTGCGGCAAATCTGTTCGGCGTATTCGAGATCTCATTGCCATCCGGATTGCAAACGCGGCTAGCGCGATCTAGCGGGCGCGAAGGATATGGCGGGGACTTTGCCACAGGTGCTTTCGCAGCCGTATTGGCCACACCGTGCTCTGCACCCTTCCTTGGCACAGCTGTTGCCTTTGCCCTGACAGGGCAGCCAGTTGATGTGATTGTAGTGTTTACGGCGTTGGGTCTTGGGCTCGCCCTGCCTTATCTCCTTTTTGCATGGAAGCCCGGCTTGATCAGACTGATGCCAAAGCCTGGACGCTGGATGGTTGTTATCAAATGGGTTCTGGGCTTGCTTCTAGCGGCAACGGCGGCTTGGTTATTGTGGGTCCTAAGCGGCGTAGCGGGGGTGCAGGCCGCAGCATTTTTGCTTGGCTTGGCGACCCTTTTCGTGGCGATTGCAGCTATTCCAAAGATTGGTAGCTTGACCCGAGTTGTCTCACTCACCGTCATCGCGATTTTCGGTCTTGCCATGACCGGTAGCGTGACCTCGCCACCAGAGGCGAAACAGGTTGATCAGGATTGGGTCGTCTTCGACCGTGGCGAGATCCCCCGCCTTGTGTCCCAAGGCAAGACGGTTTTCGTCGATGTTACCGCAGACTGGTGTCTGACCTGTAAGGCAAACAAGGCATTGGTCCTAGATCGCGCACCTATTTTTGACCGGCTTCAAGGTAACGATGTCATCGCTATGCAAGCTGATTGGACACGTTCCGACCCCGCCATTTCGCGATATCTGGAGTCTCATGACCGTTTTGGGATTCCGTTCAATATTGTGTATGGGCCAAATGCGCCTGATGGGATCATTCTATCAGAGGTGTTATCAACGGCCGCCGTGATGGCAGTCCTGGACGAGGCTGCTTTGCGCTGAGCACATGCTCTCTTCTAATACATGATGATGCGGTAAAAGTTGTCGGAGGTGCGACAGAAGGCGTGTTCGTTAAACCTAGCGATGCCCGATCCAGCCACGATTGTCTGTAAATGGGCGGCTTGGTGTGATTGTTGTATCCATGTACTCACTCGGCATTCCGTCAAGTGGCGGAAGCGGTACAGGAGACGCTATCAGGATAGTATTGGCGTAGCCGCGCGCACTAACGGGTCCCATGACTGCGGATACGTGCGGATAAAGCTGCGAAAGGATGGCAAAAGTTCCTCGGGCCAGCCGTCCGTCTGGCTTGTCGATTAGGTTCACATAGACTGGTCCGGCGACAATCTCGCGCAGTCGCTGATAGGTCTCCAGCGTCACCAGATGGGCGGGGACAGATCCGGATGAAAACGCATCCATAACAACCGCATCAAACTGGCGTTCTGTTTCATTGATAAACCTTCGCCCATCCGCATGAACGATCTCGAGCCGTCTGTTATTTCGGATTACAGAGCCGGCCCAAGGGAGGTTTTCTTTCGCCACTGCAGTTATAAGCGGGTCTATCTCGACCGCTACGGCTCGTGCTAGTGGGCGCATACTCAACAACTGACTTGGCAACGTATACCCGCCGCCACCCACAAAGAGTACGTTTGCATCTGTAGGCAGATCAAGCGACATGCGCGCCCATAGCATTTGCGTATAACGCAGAACCAATGCGCCCTCTTGCGATCGAGCACCGTTAGAATTGATCCGCTCAGCCGCTTGCGTAATGCGGTCTGAAAATAGGCGAACTTCACCGTTGCGCTGACCGACGTCGATGCAGGATAAGCCTGATTCATATCGACAGACCGGCCCATTCGTAAGGCCTAATGCGATGATCAATCCAGCAGGTGCGATCACCCCGATCAAACTCTGCCGTCCACCGCGTACAAAGGGCACGCACAGCAAAGCAATCGCCCCGCACCCTGCAAAGGTCAGTGCTGATCCCAGAAAGGGTAATGCGACAAACCCTGCCAGAACCGCCCCTGCGATGGCACCCAATGAACCGGCCGCCAGCACAACACCGAGCGATGACCCTTCTCGGCCGGGCCGCGCCTCGACGGCCAGCTTGGCCAAATAAGGGGAAGGAAAGCTGACAAGCACTGACGCAGGAAAGAACGCCACAATAACCGACAGGATCATCCCACCCGTGTTGCGCGCACCCAATCCATACAAGACCGAAAGGACGATGGGTGAAAACGCCATCAAGAGCGCGGTTGCGATCAGTGACCTTCTGACGATCCTTGCGGCAACGTCCTGTTCGCGTTCTGCAATCAACCCGCCGAGCGCGCTACCCAGTGAAAACCCTGCCAGAACTGTCGCAATGACGGTGGTCCATGTCACCAGTGACGTCCCGAAAAACGGGGCCAAAACGCGGCCGGCTGCAATTTCATAGGTCAGTCCAACCGCGGACAGCACCAGAATAAGGCCGACCGTCTCCCAAAACCGCATGACAGGCCCCCCAGTTTCAATTACGTGGCCTGATACAATGTCATCACACACGTCGCAATTACCCTCAAACCCGCACGTGTTTTGCCATTGTGCTGGCTGAAAGATTTTACGTAACGGTAATTGAGGTATCGACCAAGATAACCCGCACGCTTGAGACATCTTGCCGCGCACTTTGGACGTATACCGCGATGGACAGCTATTCTGAAGCAGCCGAAGAAATTGCTACCTGCCGGAAATCTCTTCTAGCCGACCCTTACCGTCGTCATCATACCGGCTTCGAGGTGATACGCATTGTGACAGTGTAGCGGCCACTCACCAGCATTGTCCGCATCAAATTGGATCGTCACACTCTCCATTGGTGGAACAATGACTGTATCACGCATAGCGCCGCGCAATCGACTTTGCCCCAGTCCTACCACCTGAAAATGATGGCCGTGCAGATGCATTGGATGGGACATCATTGTTTGGTTGCGAAGGACAATTTCCACACGTTCGCCGAATCCCATGTCCAAGGGTGTATGATCGCCAAAGGCGGCACCATTGATACCCCAAACATAAGACGTCATGTCACCTGTCAGATCGACCGCAAATCTACGTTCAACTGGGCGTTCTGCTAGGGGGTTCAATGCCGAAAGTTGCCGTTCCAGATCAAGGAGGATGGGAGCAACAATTGTTTCCGCTTCATTTTGCAGTCGCGTAATTTCAGCACCTTGCGTTGCCAAGATTATGCCAGTGCGGGTTCGGTCACCTTCACGCTGTGCGAGTATCGGGAAAGCGCCACCAGACTGTGGCACCTGAATATCGATGTCGAGTCGCTGGGCCATTGCTAGTTCAAACCGCCGCCCGAAGACGGGCTTCACGTTCATGCCATCAACGGCCATGAGGCTCGCATTCAAAGTGCCTAGATCGACCCAAAAATTGGTCGAAGACGCCGCGTTGATGATCCTGAGGCGAACTTTGGCTCCACGATCGACCTGCACCACTTCGGGGTCAGTTAGATCGCGATCGTTTGCGAGATATGCGTCAAACGTGACATCGTTGAGGTCCATCTCGCCCATATCAATCTGGCCGTGATCCATGCCTGCCATAGGTTGGGTCATGTTCATTTGGCTATGATCCATGGTTGGCATACTGGCATTCCCGCCACGCACCATGCCCATGTCCATTGCCGCCATACCAGAGCCAACCGGGGCGATCGTGCCACCACGCAATCCCGCAAAAATTTCCTCAGGCGGGGTGAAGCTGAAATCCTGCAACAGTATAGTCACGTCTTGTCGGTCGATGTCGCGTTCATTATCGGCGCGCACGATCAAGGGTGCAGCCATCAGATTGGCCTCTTGTAATCCGTGGTGCGAATGCATCCAGTTCGTACCGGCCCGCTCCAGATCAAACTGGTAGTCGTGCGATCCACTGCCCTGAATGACAGCTTGGGAGACATTGCTTCCGTCTGACGCAAAAGGTGGTGTCAATCCATGCCAATGGATCACGGTTGGCTTGGTCAGATCATTGGTGACCTGAACATTAAAGCCATCCGACTGGAAAATATCCAGTCCCTGCTTGCCTTGTGCGTTGGTGATCCCAAAAACCGTCGCGGCCCTGCCGCTCACATCAAGCGTGCGCATCCCAACTCTTAATTGATGCGGTTGAATGGTCTGAGCTTGCGCCATTCCCGAACCGAGACTGACTGATGTTAACAAAGCTGACGAAGACGTTTCGAGGAATGAACGACGGGAGAGCATGATAGGTTGTTCCTGATTAAGCGAAGGACATTGTTGGTGTAGAGGTTTTCGGCTTGCCTGAGCTTACCGCTATCGGTCAGATCAAGTTTACAGAATGTCCGCCGCCATCTTTCGAAGCATGGCAACGATTTCGTTAACTGACCCTAGGATTCGGCTAGCACCCCAAGCACTTTCCACATCCGTAAGACTTCCTGTCAGTGGAAGGTCAAACTAGTTATTCTCACGACTTCGAGATCATCAAGATGGCCGTCCCGAACATCACCCGTTTGTTTCTCAGGGGCATGACAAGGTCTAGCAATCAAACACTTAGACTGATTGTGCGGACTTTGTTTCCCAATGGCAGCAATGATGCCCCGCAAGGAATATGGTCAAACAGGGAGCAGTCCGACAACCGCCGATTACGCAACCTGACGTCTGGAAATTGCCGAGAGTGTTTCAGTCATCGTGCTGCTCCCATTTGATATATGCCTTGGTTTCGGTCTCCCATTTTTCGTCGATTTCGACGAGCACTGCGGTTGAAAGGCGCTCCAGCGAGTCGAGGTTTGGAAAGACCCTGACCTTTGAGGTGCGCCGCTTGAGTTCCTGCTGGATTGGCCGCTCGATGCCGTTCGATGTGCGCATGCGTTTTTGGTGGGCGTCGGGCAAAGTGAAGACTGCGAGCCCCTCGGGCACATTGCTTTCCAACCAGTCGGCGAAGTCTGGATGCTTGTCGCGATAGCTGGCCACGAGAGCGGTCAGTTCCGCCTCGGCGGCTTGAAGCGATGACGCGTTCCAGACAGATCTGAGCTGTTTTCCGATGCGTTTTCTGATGTCGTTGTTGGGGCCGTGCTGTACGGCGTTCTGGGCCAGATGGAATTGGCAGCGTTGCCAGGTTGCCGCCCCCAGTATAGCGCGCCGTGCCGCTTTCAGCCCGGCATGGTCATCGGAGACAATGAAGGTCGCGCCACGCATACCGCGGGCTTGCAGGCTTTCCAGGAATGCGCGCCAATGCACCTCGGCCTCGGAGAGTGCCACGGAGAGGCCCAGAACGTGTCTGCGCTCATCCAGCCCCACTCCGATGGCCGAAAGCACTGCTACATCGCGTACAACGCCGTCATGGCGGGCCTTTTCGTAGCGCGCATCCAGAATGAGGTACTTCATCTGGTCGAGGGGGCGGTTGCGCCACGCGGCCAGTTCTTCATCCAGCAGCTTGGTAGCCCGGCTCACTTGCGTCGAAGAGAGGCTCTCGATCCCGAACTCGCGCATCACGTCCTCGGCCTGGCGCGTGGAGACGCCTTTGATGTACATCTCGGCCACTGCCAGCATGACCGCGCGCGAAGATCGTTGCCCGCGTTCAAGGGACTGGGGGTAAAACGGATCGTCCCCATGGCCCGCCGTCTTGGGCACCTGAATGGTGACGGTTCCGGCAGGGGTGTCGATCTGCTTGGGTTTGTAGCCATTGGCGTATCCCAGCCTCTCCGGTGTCCGCTCATAGTGTGCTGCCTTCAGGTGCTGTTCTCGTTCAACTTGCATCGCCAGCTCAAAAAGCTGGCCGAAAACCCGCGCCATGCCTATAGCTCCGTTAGCGATCAGATATTCCATGATCGCGTGAATCGTCGTATCGTCTCGTAGGTCCATTCGCTTCCTCCATGAATGTTTTCCAACTCCATGGGATAGCACGATGGCGCCGCGTTTTACTGGGGGGCATGCCCCCCAGTAAAACGCATCAAAGCGCAAACCTCAGACAAATTTCCAGACATCAGGTTACAGTACCACCGGCTGTCATAGCGTGCCTTGGCCGACATTATTTCCTCCTCTTTCTGTTGATAGAGGAAGAACAACTATCGGGTGCTGGAGGGTTCGAAGAAACGAAAGCGGTGCGTTGCCCCCACGTTGATCAGTTTACTGGCTTTTTCGCTTTCCAACGTTTTGCCAGCCTGAGCACTTCGAAGCGCAGTTCGTCTGCTGGCGGAGTGCTTGGGTCGAACGCGCCACCATACCATTCTTTGAGGCTTGCGTGTTCTGGGTGCTTGGGGTCGGCCATGGCCTCAACGAACTCTTCATATCCGGGGAAGCCGCCGACGTCTTCTGGCGGGCATCGGCCCGAGATGTCTGTCAGACGGGGATAGAGGTCACCGGGGATTGGATCGGTGATCTTGCTGATCTGCAGCATATGTTCCCAGCTATCGCCGAAGTCATAGATGTAGCGGATGGTGCGCGCGCCGGTGTCTTCGAGAACCCCGGCCAATGTGGTTTTGTTTGCAGGCAGGTCATCGCCGCCAAAGTCCGGGTCGGGCAGCCCCCAGGTCGTGCCCTCTGCCTCGAACATGTAAAGATGGGAATTGGTCCAGCCCATGGCGGCCTGCAGCGTCAGGTGCAGGCGGTCCAGGCGGATGTCAGCGGGCACTTGCAGGATACGGGTGACGGCAGGCTCGATATACTCAAGCGTGACCTTCAATTCGATGATGCTCATGTGCGCTCCCCTTCCGGCATGCCCTGTTGTAATTCCATGGCAGCAGCGCGTCGATATCAGATTGTTTGTGGCCGTTCACAATGGCTGAGAGTGTGTCAGCCAGATAGGCGTGCGGATCGACTGCATTGAGTTTGCAGGTCTCGATCAGGGAGGCGATGATGCCCCAGTTTGCAGCGCCAGCATCGTGACCGGCAAAGAGCGCGTTTTTGCGGTTCAAGGTGATGGGGCGGATGGTCCGCTCGACGGCATTGGAGTCCATCTCGATGCGGCCATCGGCGAGGAACATGCAAAGGCCATCCCAGTATTTGGCGATGTACTTGAGCGCTTCGCCCAAGGGTGCTTTGGATGAGACACGAGCGCGGTTGTCAGTCAGCCATGTTTCAAAATCGGCGATCAAAGGGGCCGAACGGTCTTGCCGTGCGGCCAGTCGAGCTTCGGCGGTCAGACCCCGGATATCCTTTTCGATGCGGTAGAGGGCGGCAATCTGTTTTAGCCCCTCTTCTGCGATAGAGGCTGTACCGGATTGTGCGACCTCGTGCAGTTTGCGACGTGCGTGCGCCCAACAATATGCCAATGCGACACTGCCGCTCGTGCGTTTGAGCAGGCGATTGTAGCCTGCATAGCCATCCACTTGCAGGATGCCTGAGAAGCCCCTCAAAATATCATCCGCATATTGCCCCGATCTTCCCGGCGCATAGGTGAAGGCCACGCCCGGCGGTGCTGTGCCGCCCCATGATCGATCATCGCGGGCCAGCGCCCAGAAGTAGCCGGTTTTGGTTTTGCGTTTTCCAGGATCGAGCACTGGGGCGCGGGTCTCGTCCATGAAGAGCTTGGTGGATTGCTTCAGGTCAGCCATCAGCGCATCAAATACCGGCCGCAACTCATAGGCCGCCTTGCCAACCCACCCTGCGAGGGTCGAACGGTCCAGATCGACGCCCTGGCGGCTGTAAATTTGAGCCTGACGATACAGCGGCAGATGATCTGCGTATTTGCTGACCAGCACATGTGCCACGGTGGCCTCTGTCGGCATACCGCCGGGGATGAGGCGCGCAGGTGCGGGTGCCTAAACGATCCCGTCTGTGCAGGATCGGCAGGCATACTTCGGGCGTCGGGTCACGATCACACGGAACTGGGCGGGAATGATGTCCAGCCGTTCAGTTTTATCCTCACCAATCACATGGCGCTCGCTGCCGCAGCCGCAGATTGTGCTGTCGGGCGCAATCACCTCTTCGATGCGTGGCAGATGTTTGGGGAGCGACCCACGATTGGTCTTACGCGGCTTTGCCGTGGGCGGCGCAGGCGGATCAAGGGCTTCGTCTTCGGCATGAACCGCCGCCATTGCCGTTTCGATGTCTTCCAGCGCCAGCTCAAATTGCTCAGGACTGGCTTTCTCGGAGCGCGCGCCGAACAAGGCGCGTTTGAAGTCAGCGACCAACTTCTCCAGCCGCTGGATGCAATCTTCCTTGCGTTCAATAACAGCGTCCCGATCCGCAACCAACGCATCCCGCTGAGCAATCTCAGCCTGAGGAGGCAGGATCATGGCCTTCAGTGTATCAATATCATCTGGAAGATTTGAACCCATCATCATGGCGGGTACCTATCAAAAGATGCCACCAATCACCCGTGTAAAAGTCTGCCTGATTCACTCTGCCGCAGTCGGCGGACGTGCTGCCAAAGCCTTCACTTTCCGCCAGTCCAATCCCGAGAACAGTGCCTCAAACTGGGCATGGTTCAGAGCCATCAGACCGTCTTTGATTGCTGGCCACGTGAAGGTCGTTTCCTCCAGCCGCTTGTAGGCCATCACCAGCCCGGTGCCATCCCAGTAGAGCAGCTTCAGCCGGTCCGCCCGCTTCGCGCGGAACACAAATACGGTCCCGGTGAACGGCTCTTTGCGCAACTCGGTCTTGACCAGCGCCGCCAGCCCGTCATGGCCTTTGCGGAAGTCTACCGGCTTGGTCGCCACCACGATCCGCACCCGGTTCGAGGGGAACATCATGCGCGTGCGGACAGCGCATGGGCAATCTCGGCAATCCGGTCAGGCGGGGTTCCCGCATCCAAGCGGATGATGATCGAACCCTGCACAATCTCAACGGCACTTTCCGGCGCAGTCGCAGATGGTGGTGCCTCGGGCTCCAGAACCACCGGCGCAAAATCGGCTCCCGTCAAATCCGGCACAACCAACTTCCCGTCCTTCGCCAACCGCCGCCACGAAGACAGATGAATGGGCCGCAAATCATGTCGCCGCGCCACCTCGTTGACCGTCACACCGGGCACTAGCGTCTCCGCAACAACCCGGCCCTTGAACGCATCAGACCAGTTCCGCTTGCCCGAAGGCCCAACCATGACCTCCATACGGCCAATGTCCTCCATATGGTGCTCTATATGTCCTACCAACGCCGTCTCCTTTCCAAATCTACTCTTGGAAACGGACTCGCAGATCAGGATGACGTCAGGAAGGTGGGCACGGCGCACCGCTTACGAAGAAACCAGAAAAATCGATATCTATTTGGCCATGAGGTCAGATGCCCCGCGACAGATCCTTCAGGATCGGACAGTCAGGGCGATGGTCGCCTTGGCAGGCCTCAATGAGATGAGACAGGGTCTCGCGCATAGATTTGAGCTGTGCAATTTTGTTGTCGATCTCAGTCAAATGTTCTTTGGCCACTGCCTTTACCTGAGCACTCTCGCGGGTCTCATCTTCGTACAAGCTCAGCAAGGTACGACAGTCTTCGATTGAAAACCCCAAAGCCCGCGCGCGTCCCAAGAACGCGAGCTTGTGAATGTCGCTTTCACGGAAACTGCGGTACCCATTGTCACTGCGCAGCGGGCGGACGAGATTAATGTCTTCATAGTAACGGATCGTCTTTGGCGGCAATCCCGAGCGTTCAGAAACTTCTCCGATATTCATTGCGAACTCCTATTCTGCGGGCTGCGTTGTCAATTGGGGTGATCTGCCCTTGAGTGGCGCTGCATCGGGCATTTTTGGCCTGATGCGCCGCAAACGCAGGGCGTTGGTCAGAACCGAGACTGATGAAAGTGCCATGGCACCGGCAGCGAAAACCGGTGACAGAAGCAATCCAAAGGTCGGGTAAAGCGCACCTGCCGCAACCGGGATCAAGGCAACGTTATATCCAAATGCCCAGATAAGGTTCTGGTGGATGTTGCGCATTGTCGCCTGTGACACCTCGGCCGCATTCACAACACCGCGCAGGTCGCCGGACATCAACACGACGTCTGCGCTCTCGATGGCGACATCAGTTCCTGTACCAATAGCAATCCCAACATCGGCGTGTGCAAGTGCAGGCGCATCATTAATGCCATCGCCGACAAAGGCGATCTTGCGTCCGCCTTGCCTTAGTCTTTCAAGAGCCTTCACCTTTCCATCAGGTAATACGCCAGCAATCACCTCGTCGATCCCAACCGCACGACCGATGGCATCAGCCGTCTCCTGTTTGTCCCCAGTAATCATCGCGACCTTGAGCCCGCGGGCGTGCAAAGCTTCGATGACGCTGGCACTGGACGCTTTGACAGGGTCAGCAACAGCGATCACGGCAGCCAGAGATCCGTCGATCGCCGCGTAGAGCGCTGTCCTCCCCTGCTCTGCCAGTGAGCGTTCGTCAGCCTCAAGCGCTTTGGTGTCGATGTTTTGCTGCGCCATAAATCGGTCTGCACCGACAAGCACTTTTCGACCGTCGACCATAGCCTCGACGCCGTAGCCGGTCACGGATCGGAAATCTGTCGCAGTGGGGAAATCCAGACCTTCCTCGACGGCCGAGCGCACGATGGCCTCGGCAACAGGATGTTCTGACTGCGCTTCAACAGCAGCTATTAGGGCGAGGGTTCCGGAGCGTTCAAAGCCTTGTGTGGTGATCAAGTCTGTGAGTGTTGGTTGGCCTTCAGTCACAGTGCCGGTCTTGTCCAGCGCGATGATTTCAACTTCGTTGAGATGCTGCAGCGCATCACCTTTGCGGAACAATACACCCATTTCGGCAGCCCGTCCGGTACCGACCATAATTGAGGTGGGCGTTGCCAAGCCCATTGCACAGGGGCATGCGATAATCAGGACTGATACGCCTGCAACCAACGCAAAGGTCAGGGCGGGATCAGGACCGATCAAAAGCCAAACAATAACGGTCAGCAGTGCAAGTGCCAGAACAGCGGGCACAAACCACATGGTGACGCGGTCCACCAAACCCTGGATGGGCAACTTTGCACCCTGCGCCTCTTCGACCATGCGAATGATCTGTGCGAGGGTCGTATCTGCACCAACCCGTGTGGCTGCGAAGGTCAGGCTGCCGGTGCCATTGACGGTCCCGCCAGTGACGAAATCATCAGCGCTTTTTGGCACTGCAAGCGGTTCGCCGGTGATCATGCTTTCATCAACGTTGCTGCTGCCTTCAGTGACGGCGCCGTCAACCGGAATCCGTTCACCGGGGCGCACAAGGACGAGATCGCCTATTGCAAGCCTGTCGATGTCGACCTCGACGGTTTCACCATCACGCAAAACGCGGGCTGTCTTTGCTTGCAATCCCAAGAGCGCTTGAATCGCGGCGCCGGTTCTTCCTTTGGCACGTGCCTCGAGCCACCGCCCAAGCAAAATAAGCACAACAATAACAGCTGCTGCTTCAAAGTAGACCGCACGGACACCATCCGGCAGCACCTGCGGCAGGAATGTTGCGACAACCGAATAGCTCCATGCTGCACCTGTACCGAGAGCCACGAGGCTGTTCATATCAGGCGTACGTCTCAGCAGAGCGGGGATACCCTTAGCGAAGAACCCCCACCCCGGGCCAAAGAGAACAATCGTCGCAAGAACAAATTGAATGAGCCAAGATGTTTGAATGCCGATGGTACGTTCGATCAGATGGTGAAAGCTGGGGATTGTATGCGCACCCATTTCCAGAACAAACACGGGCACAGTAAGGATGGCTGCGAAAACAACGCGATTCAGGAGGGCCTTTGCTTCATCGGCTTTGTTCTCTGAACGCGAGGCCTGCGCGTCTGCTTGCGCGACTTCGGCCGGGTAGCCAGCGTCGCTGCTGACAGCGACAAGGTGTTCGGCTGTCGTCGCCCCGGTGACATACACAATAGTTGCATTTTCCGCCGCGAGGTTGACCGACGCCTCAAGCACGCCGGGTGCCGTCATGAAGGCTTTCTCGACACGTCCAACACAGGACGCGCATGTCATTGATGCGATGTTCAATGTGATACGCGACGTACGGGCGGGATATCCAAGGTCGGTCAAAGCATTGACGGCGGATTTCAGGCCGTCCGGCCCAGAAACCGTCACCGTCGCCGCCTCTGTCGCAAGATTAACGGTTGCGTTGGTCACGCCATCCACACCGTTTAACCCCTGCTCGACCCTGCCGACACAGGAAGCACAACTCATGCCTTCGATGGATAAATTGACGGTTTCTTGTTCGGTCATCGTGCGGCTCCTGTGAACTCTCGCAATAGAGATAAGGCTTCCAGCCACTGGAAGCTCAAGGCCTAAGTTGGAATTTTTTCAGATTTAACAAATTTCGGGTTGACCCTCCACCAACTGGAAGCCGCATCTTAAGGGAAGAAGATGAACGGAGAGCGATATGATTTTCAGCGTACCCAGAATGAGTTGCGGCCATTGCACCTCGGCAATTGAAAAGGGCATCAAAGCCAAAGATCCGTCGGCGGTTGTCACCACCGACCTTGATCTACGCTTGGTCACTGTTCAAAGCAACCTTACGCAATCTGACGTCCAAACAGCGATCGTTGGTGCAGGCTATGAAGCCTCCGCCGCTTAGTTATTTGCGCGGGCCTGATTGACCAGGCTGATCATTTGGTCAGCATCAATCAGGCCCGGCGCCAGACTGTCGCCAATCACGAATGAGGGCGTTCCGCTAAATCCCATTGCACGGCTCAGACGCATGGACGTCGCAATATGCTCGTCGATCTCGGGCGCGTTCATATCCCGGCGCAGTTGTACGACATCAAGGCCAATGTCTTCGGCGGCGCGCATGACACTTGCTTCTTCTGCCCGACCGCTCAGCTCCATCATTGCCCAGTGAAACTCTTCATATTTGCCTTGGTTGCGCGATGCCAATGCAGCGCGTGCCGCAAAGACTGACCCTTCGCCCAAAATCGGCCACTCACGGTAGACCACACGTACATTCGGGTCTGCCGCAAGCAAGGCCTCCATATGTGGCTTTACTCGCCGACAGTACGGGCAGTTGTAGTCAAAGAATTCGACCACAGTGACGTCGCCATCAGGGTTTCCGAGCACGGGCGCATTCGGGTCGCGCTCAAGGGCTTCTCTCTCTGTTGCCAGAACCTGAGCAGCAACCAGCGCCTGGTTAGCCTGCTGTTGTTCTTCAAAGAGTTGCGCGGCCTCAAAGACAATTCCCGGATTTTCGCGAATTGCTTCCAGCACAAGCTCTTTGATCCTGTCTTCGGTCAGCTCATCGGCGGCCGCCATGAACGGGATCACCAACATGGCAGTACTGATCAGTAGTTTCTTCATCGCTCATCTCCCTGCGCCGCTGTGTCAGCGGCAGTGCGCTCAGCCTGAGCAGCACGCACGCGCTCGGGCCATGTGGATTTTATGTAGGAAAGGATATTCCAGATTTCTTCGTCGCTGAGTTGTTCACCAAACCCGGGCATCCCACTGTCAAAATCCATGCCTTGCGCCGCCAAAGTCTCTCGGCCGCCAAGTTTGGTATAGGTGAATAGTAGGCTGTCGGCATGATGCCAAGTGTGACCAGTTTCATCGTGTGGGGGGGCTGGCAGGCGTCCGTCCGCTCCGGGACTGCGCCAGTTCTCTTGGCCTTCGAGGTTTGCACCATGACAGGACGCGCAATACTGTCCATAGAGCTCTGCCCCCGCTACAATATCGACTGGGAAATCCGATGGAGCCAGGGCAACCTCTTCTTCTGACTGCGCCAGAACAACAGCCCCTCCGGCCGCCAAGGCCAGAAAGCCAAACCCGAAAAGCAGCGTGCGGCGTGTCATGCCACCACAATCCGTGTCATCATCCCTGATGCGGCATGGGACAGCATATGGCAGTGCAGCAACCACTCTCCGGGATTATCCGCGACAAATGCAATCTCGCGCGAGGTGTTTCTTTCAAGAAGTGTCGTATCGCGGAGTGATCCGAGAGAACCATCCTCGGCGACTTCGTGAAAATGCATGCCGTGCAAGTGCATCGCATGCGGAAACGCAGTGTCGTTGCGAATTGCCACACGAACATGCTCGCCAATACTTACCCGCGCGAGAGGTGGACCATCCATTCCGTCGGCGGCGCCATTAAACGCCCAAAACCGACCAGCATCGACAATCTCGCGCATCGATTTTTCTTCGCCACCCAGTGTGGCGGTCCGCAATCCGCCCATGGCACCGCCTTCCATGTTCAAGGTCAGTGCGGTCGCCTTTCCAAGATCTACAGGCGTGTAATTATTCGGCGGCAGCGCATCAGGCGCCGCCCGTCTGGTGGTCGCTCCACCAGTGCCGACTTCAAACGCAACCTGACTGAATGCTTCTTGTTGCCCGAGGTGGACAAGATGCGCCGTCTCGCCTGAGTCCGCAATCACATCGATGATCAGGTCAACTCGCTGGGCAGGCCCCAAAACTAGCGCTTCCGTCACTTTCTGTGGGACCGCCAAAGGCATACCATCCAAAGCAACCGTCCATCCATCGAGACCCTGCAGTTGCAGCGGGAAGATCCGAGCGTTCGATGCATTGATCAAGCGCAGACGCAGACGCTCATTCTTACGTGTATTGAGGACCAGATTGTACGTCGCATTGGTGGTGATGAAGTTACCAATTCTACCTGCATGGCTGAGGGCATGCGACGCTTCAAAATCATCGTCCAGCTGGGCGGTATCGGGATTGACCAGCCAGTCATCCAAGACCAAAACCTCTTCGCGGTCGATGTCGATTCTATCGGCCTCTTCGACAATGAGTGGGCCGTATAGACCACGCGCGACCTGCTGCGTGGACATGTTGTGAGCGTGATACCAGTACGTGCCTGCATCAGGCGCGACAAAGTCGTAGTCGAATTCTGCGCCAGGCAGAACGGCGTTTTGGGTGAGGCCCGAGACACCATCCATCGCATTGTCGATGCGGATTCCGTGCCAATGGACCGACGTTGGTTGTGACAGAATATTTCGGAGCATGCGTTTGACCCGCGAGCCCTGCGCGACCCGTATCTCGGCACCTGGCGCATTCCCGTTAAAACCCCAAAGTGTCGTCCGACCATAGTCATCCGGCAAAAGTTGGACGCTGACCTCTTGTGCAGACAAGAGGTCAGCGTTTGCGTCGGCAAATGCACGTGAACTGGGGAGGGTTGCGAGTGCAGTTGCTGAAGCTATGAACTGGCGGCGGTTAAGGCTGCGCATAGATAAAAAACCTTTCTAGGTATCGCTGTCCATGATGTACGTCGCCATCGCGTTCAAATCATCATCGGTTAGGAACCTTGTGCCAAATTGAACTACCTCTGCCATAGATCCGCCAAAGACATCACCCGACGGGGTAATGCCTGAGCGCAGTGCATAGGCGAGGTCGTCTGCGGTCCAACCTTCCGCCAAAAGGTCACTTGAAAGTATCGAAGGCGCCTTTCCACCGACGGGCAGATCGGCGTTGCCTGAAAAACGCTCGGATATGATCCGTGCGCCTACAACATTCCTTGGTGTATGGCAGGCTGCACAATGTGTCGCCCCGTTGACGAGCACTTTGCCTCGATTCCAAGCATCACTCTTGTCCGGTTCAGGGGCGGTATCCGGGGTGGCCAAGAAAGCAGCCCGCCAAAGCTTGAGACCCCATCGTTGGTCAAACGGGAAGAAAACATCGTGCTCGGGTGCGGCTTCAGCCACTGGTGGCACCGTTTGAAACGCGACCCAAAGGTCTGCAATATCCTGATCCGAGAAGTTTGCATAAAAGGGATAGGTGAAGGTCGGATAATAAGGTTCGCCGTTGGGCGAGATGCCCTGACGGACCGCACGCGCAAAATCTTCGGCTGACCAACTTCCCATCCCGTAGTCAGAATCGGTGGTCAAATTCGGCGGATAGAACGTGCCGAAGTCTGTTTTGAGAGGTGCTCCTCCTGCGAGAGGTGCACCGCCCTCTTCCGCATTCGTATGGCACGCGATACATCCGCTCGCACGTGCGAGGTAGGCACCCTTATTCACATCGCCGAACAATGCAATCTCTTCAACTTCCTTGCCAATCGGCCAAACGATCGTAGCAGCCACTGTTCCGACGCCGGCAAGCAAACCTGCCCCGACAACCCAACGAAATATGCCCACGGCCTAGTCCTCCTCGGCGCGGAATTTTTGGTGACACGCAGAACATGTTTGCGCAACTGCAGCAAATGCTGTGTCTGTTGGCATGGTCGCGAACATATCGACTGTCATCATGTCGCCTGAGCCACTCATACCACCGCCCATTGCGGGCGCCTGATCGGATCCCATCATGCCGCCACCCATCATTGAAGCCGCTTGATCAGCTTGGCTCGCAGCCAAACCAACGTCGGCACTCAACTTCAGACCTTCTGCACGCAACTCCAACTGTTCGGCCAGCTCTACGAACTCGTCCCAGTCTTCCCAAACAGATGGCAACACTTTTGAGACTGGTTGAACCGAACCTTCTGGAAACAGGCTGGTCATTTGTTGGCCCGCATGTGTGACCATCACATCTGCACCGGCGCGCACCTGATCTGCATCAAAAGGTGTCCGGCCACGCATCATTGGGGTCAGCTTTTTAACGACATCACCCAAAGCGGTCATGCCTTGCATCCGCTCCAACACGACACCGGTTGCACCTTTGTGTGCCAAAGCTGCCGTTGCCGCGATGATGCTTGCTGTCGTCAGAATTACCAGTCCTGTGCGCATTCTCGTATCCCTTCTAAAATATGCCGTTGGCTCTTTGGAGCTCGCGGATGTAGGCGACAACCATCTTCACATCACCGTCGGTCAGACCTTCAACGGCGGGCATGTTGCCGAACTTCCAATGATGCGCTCTCACCCCATTCCTGACCGCGAGGAGAAATGAAGCGTCGCCATGATGCCCGGGTACATAGGTGATATGAACCAATGGCGGTGCGATCCCATTTTGTCCTGCTGCATTCGTACCGTGGCATTCGGCGCAGGCAACGTTAAACACTTGCTCACCGACTTGAGCATTTGCAGAAAGCTCCGACGGCATATTCACTTCAACAATCGGATCACCGACTTCCAGACCAGACAGATTGGCAGGCGTCATGGAATGGCCATTCACTGGCGGTGCTGGCTGCATCTGCTGCCAAACAAGTCCAGCGCCACCGACCACAAAGAAGGTGACAATAAACAACGCAGATTTATCCATCAGAGAAGCTTAACCTGTGTGCCGATAGGTGTGCGGCCAAACACCTCTTCGATCTGTTCATTGTAGAGGCCGATACATCCGTTTGAAGACCGGCGTCCGATCTTGCGTGTATCCTGCGTGCCGTGAATGCGGTAGTACTGCCAGGACAGATACAGAGCATGTGACCCCAGAGGATTGCGTGGATCACCTCCTTCGATATAGGCGGGCCACTCAGGATTGCGTTCACGCATGGCTGGCGTTGGGCCCCACCCCGGCGCGACTTTCTTGTCGATCACTTCCGTGTATCCGAGCCGGGTCAAGTCTTCAGAAAATGGTACTGATGTTGGATAAATCCGCATCTCACCATCGGCCGTCCAATGTTGCAGGAAACGTGATCCGGTGTCCGCCAAAAGAATGCCTTGGCCGATGGCGTCAAAATGATCCTGCCATTCATGCGGCTGAAACGACGCCACGTTGTGTCTCACTTTTTCCAATGCCTGTGCGTTCACGATGGAAGGGGCCGCCAAGGCGGTAGCGCCGATACCTGAAACAAAGGTTCGGCGCGATAGAAGTTGCGTTTTCTTACTCATCTAACTTGCTTTTTTTATCTGCTTTCCCTCAGTTCTAACTGCACAGTGGGATTTCATGAAGAGTCAGCGCGCTGGTTTTTTGTACTGATATGTAACGCCTATTGGGCAGCCGCGGAAATGTTGCACCCACGCGGTGTGTTACGATGTTGTCACGCCAAGAGCGCGACGTTTGTCACTCTTCGATCGGGGCGTATCGGGCGCATCAGCTGAGGACACATGGGGCTTTACGTTGCGTTCAAATGGAAGTCGCACAGTGGCGCGAAGCCCTACCTGTGGACGGTTCGTGAGCGTGACTGAACCGCCGTGTTCAAGGATGATACTTCTTGCGATCGACAAACCGAGCCCATGACCGCCAGTATCATGCGATCGCGATGTCTCAAGTCTCACATAGGGGCCAAATACCGCCTCAAGTTCATTCTCTGGAATTCCGGGACCCTGATCGTCAATTTGGATTTTAGCATACCCATCGACGACTTCCCAAGAAACACGCGCTTCCATTCCATAGTGAATGGCATTCTCGATCAGGTTTCGAAGAGCGCGTCGCACAGCACTTGGTTTGGCAGGTACGATCAATGGTTGGTCCGAAAGGAGCGATAGACCATCTGTCGCCAATCCCGAGAGTAGCCCGTGAATATCTGTTGGGCAGACCTCTTCATGCTGTCCAACGCCTTTCGCGAAATCCAGCGTTGCATCCACCATCTGCTGCATCTCTTCACCGGATGCCACGAGAGACGCGCGCGTTTCATCATCGTCAACCATTTCTGCGCGCACTCTGAGGGCCGTCAGCGGCGATCGCAGATCATGGGCGAGTGCGGCCAGCATTTGTGTGCGATCCGAAACAAACCGAGTCAGGCGGTCTTGCATCGTGTTAAAGGCCTTTGTCAGATCCTGGACCTCTTTGGGACCTACTACAGGCAGTGATCCCTCGCCGGCGCCGCGTCCCAATCGCTCAGAGGCATCCGCCAACGTATTCAGCGGGCCAGTCAATCGCGTGAGAAGGAACCAAAAGCTCGCAAGCAACAGAAGCGTTGCAGTCAACACAAAGGACACGTTAGACGCGGTCGACCATTGCAAAGGTGGCCGCTCAAACCGTGTACCGACATTCAGCCAGTCCCCACCTGCTAAGGCGATGGATAGCTCCATTTCAATCGCGGCCAAACTGCCCTGCATCATTTCTGCATGCATCTCGGCCATCTCAGGCGATAGGTTTGGTAACGGTAGCAAACCTTGTTCAATCTCATGAACCTCAACCCGAATATCACGGCTGTAGCTGTCACCGAGCAATGCGCGCACGCGGGCCTCGACGGCGCCTCCATCGTCGTGATTGCCGTGTGCAACCGATGGCACGTCAGATAGGTCAAATCTCACCAAGGGTGATGTCGCCGCCTGAATGATCCGGGCATGTAGATCGGCGGGTGCCCCTTCGACTAACTGCGCAACATTGGCAGCGCGGCCAGCCGCTTCAGCACCAATCGCCGCTTGCACCGCGAGCGATCGTTCATCCACAAAAAACCAAAGACTGAGCGCTTGGGCTACAAACAGCACACCCAAAACCAGCAACGCAATTTGTGTTCTTAGTGTCCAAGCCATGCGCGTCACTCCATGACCTCAACTTCGGCGGTAAGGCTATAGCCGCGATTTCTGATCGTCGCGATGACGCGAGGCCGCAATACGTCCTGCTCGATCTTGCGGCGCAAGCGACTGATCTGATTGTCAATCGTCCGATCCAACGGGCCGGCTACCCTGCCCGCGCTGAGTTCAAGAAGCTGGTCGCGGCTGAACACCGCCCGCGGTCTTTCCAAGAGTATCGTGAGTAATTTCAACTCACTCGTTGTCAGCATCGTCCTGTTGCCATCTTCATCAAAAAGAGTGCGCCCATCATAATCTAATTCCAGATGGGCAAAGCGGAGCTTTTTGCCGGAAAAGGGCTCGATTTCCGGAATCTGTTGCGTGCGCCGGAGGATGGCGTTGATACGCGCAAGCAATTCTTTAGGATTGAATGGTTTTGACAAGTAGTCATCCGCACCACCGTCAAGTCCAGCAATCCGATCATCATCATCGCCCATCGCGGTCAGCATCAAGATAGGGGTTTTCGACGTTTGGTGAAGACGCTTGCAAGCGCTCAATCCATCCTCTCCCGGCATCATGATGTCCAAGACGATGAGATCGAATTTCGCCTCAGTCAGCTTCGTGTCCATCTGCTCTGCATCTTTGGCAACAGAGGTGCGCATCCCATTACGCTCAAGATAGCGAGAAACGGACTTTCGGATTTCCAGGTGGTCATCAACGACCAGAATGTGCGGCATATCGATCATATGGGTCATATAACTGTTGTGGAAGGGGAATGCCCGTCCCATGTTTGTAACCAAATGTAACAAGATCGGTAGCCGTACGCCGCTCGACTTCGCGGGCCGCAAAATCTACCTTTGTACGAACCAACTGAGGAATACCCCATGAACAGAAGGCATTTCATCGTAGGAGCGTCAGGATTGCTTGTGGCAGGTCCCGCAGTTGCGCAAACTGCACCCCTTATGCAAGTCGCTAAGACGCCAACTTGTGGCTGCTGCACGGCTTGGGTCGAACGGATGGTAGATGCCGGTTTTTCCGTCGAGGTTGAAGACGTCGATCAAGAGGTTCTTTGGGCCATGAAGGATGGCCTTGGCATCACGTCCGACCTGTCCGGTTGTCACACAACGCTCATAGGCGACTATTTTGTTGAGGGCCATGTTCCAGCCCGCGAAATTCAGCGTATGCTTGCCGAAGCGCCAGACGCACGTGGATTGACAGTTCCCGGAATGCCCATGGGCTCGCCTGGGATGGGTGCGGCGGGAACAGGTGACCCCTATGAAGTCTTGCTTGTCCTGAACGATGGTTCAACGCAGGTTTTCGCAAGCTACGCCTGAAGTGGCGCTGCAAGACACCTTTCGCAAACACTTCAGCCTTAATCTGCCTTTCGGTTTGTTTTGCTGGAACCTGACGCTTCTCAGCATTCTAAGCCTGCTGCCATTTCTGGTCTTTTTCGTCGCCCTTACGCCGGACTTCGCCAAGATACTGGTGACAAACACAACAGCCCTCAGTCGTTTTTCGCGGCAGGTTGTCACCAACGGTTTGCCTGTCATTTTCTTTATCAACTACATTGGTTTCATTGCAGCAAATCGGGTCTTGCAGAACACCAGCCGACCGGCACTTCGCCATATCGCTTTGGATATCTCTGCGCGCGCGGTTGCCTTCGTTGCACTGCATGTCTTGGTTTACGTCCTGTCCGCGGATTGGTTCGGCTCATTTGGCGGTGACCGCCGGACGGCGCTCCTTGTTGTCGGGCCAACACTCGAACGTTCCTTTCTGTTCGAGAACATATCGGGCGTATACCTCTACGCGCTTCTGCCGGGTGCGGTGTTCACCTACTTGGCCGTATTATCCGACTCCGCCGACACCAAGAAAGGTCCATTGTCAGCAAGGCCGGTTTTGGTGACGATGGTCGCTTGCATTGGTCTCGTGCTCATGGTCACACTCCTGTCCATGGCGCTGACGCAACTTTTCAGCAGATCATAAGAGCTGGTCAAAGGTGCTGCAGTCTGTAGATGCCTCTCCGGGGGTTGAGTAGTTTGCCTTCAGAAACCAATTCTCGCAAAGCGCGATATGTGGCTTCATGGGTCAGCGAAACAGTGGCCGCGAAGTCGATGACAGTTCCGATCAGCAACCCTGCTACGACCCCGGCGTATACTCTGTCTTTGGCTGACCGAATGGCAAGAATTTCACGCATCTGTCGTGCCTGCTGAATTTGGACAGACAGTATCTTCCAATATCCCTTCGCGAAGTCATGCTCCTGAAGCCCCTTTAAGACCGCTGTTTTGTCGATGATGAGCACGCTTCCGTTTTGTTGTGCCACCGCATCACAGTGATAGGTTTCAGAGAAAAGCGATGCCTCGGCAAACCACGTTCCAGGCGTCGCGCGATGTATCATTATGGTTTCGCCGTCCTCGCTTACCCGGACCAAATGCACGGTGGTATCATAGGCAACAAAAAGACCAAACGTCCGATCGCCGTCGCGAAACAGATGATCTCCCTTCTGCACTTCTAACGATTTTACAGCCGTCTTTGGCAAAAGGTTGAAGGGCGTCGGTATCATATGATCAGGATCATATAGGTTCTTGAAGCAGGTTGGTATCCGCAATTCTGGAAAATCGATGGAGAGATCAATGAAGATCTTACTCACTAGCTTCTTTGCTTGGATCGCATTGGCGACATTGGCGGCATCACAACACGCGCACACAGATCACGCTGATATGGGTGGGAAACTCAACCTTGTGTTGTCACAGCCTGGTCAAGGTGCATTTGCTGCGATTGCCGAAATCACACAAGTTTTGCGGGAAGACGCCAGCACTGACTGGTCGAAGGTCAACATCACGGCCCTGCGAGAGCACTTGATCGATATGGATTTGGTCGCTACGGACGCCAGTGTTGCCGCATCCCCTACCCCGCAAGGCGCAAGCTTCGTCATCACCGGGGATGGGCGCACGCAGCGGGCAATCAAAACAATGGTCCCTGCTCATGCACCATTCCTTGCTGCGCAGACCGGATGGGGCGTTGTGGTCGAAGAGATCGACAGCGGCGTTACCATGCGTGTTTCAGGAGATGCGACACAGATTGCTGCGTTGGGTTTCATCGGCCTGATGACGATAGGTGCTCACCACCAAGAGCATCACTTGATGATTGCCCGAGGAGGTGATGTCCACTAAGCTGAAAGGCGTAGGCAAGTTTCCTGACAAGGAATTTTATCACAACCATCAGACAAATGAAGTTAATACAAATGAGTGACTAACGTTGCTAGAAGTTTGCACTGGTCAAAGCTAGAAATCTTGGTCATGCTTTGCTGGCATTTGAGGATGACTTGATGAACTACCGAATTCTGTTGCTTTGTATTTCTCTCTTTGGGCTTTCGGCATGTGCAAGCGTTGCGCCTGAAGATGACGTTCCGCTTAATCCATTTGTCGACGAGTTGCCGGAAGGCGTCTTGGCGATTGCCGCCCCTTTTCAGGACCTCAATGCGGTGATGATAGACACAACTGACGGGTGCTATGTCTACCGGCACGCCGGTCCAGTCGAAACCACTTTCCTCCCACTTCGCACCAAAGGCGGTCGGCCAATTTGCACCAGACTGCCGGAACAAAGTGAGGCGGGTTGAGTTAGAGAGCACTGCGTTCCGGTCTAAGGGGGTCAAACCCAGCGAATGCAAAATCATATGCCAAGCGCTTGCTTCCCCATAGTAGTCATTCAAGTGAAGTTCAGCGAAGGTGACCCAGCCGCATATCCCAAGTAGGATAAGGTTCCCAAACAAGGTTAACATGGGAGCATGCACAGATACCGGAGCAAGCACGGTATAGCGTTTTGGAGACAACAAACCTGGCGCTGGAGAGGCTACAGAAAATAAGATCGCGGCTAGCGTTCCGGCTCTAATCGCCAAACCCGTATATCAGGACGCCCTATATCATGCCTCCGCGTGCCCGTGGTCGATCATTTCCCTCCGTTCCACGAGCGCTTGTCGCACAATCTGGAACGATGATGACAGAAAAAGCCCCGCCATGATCGTCGCGACAATCAGGTCAGGCCAGCCGGTTGCTGTCCCCCAGACGCCCAAGGCTGCGAACATGACGGCGACATTGCCGATGGCGTCATTGCGCGAGCATAGCCACACGGACCGCACGTTGGCGTCACCGTCCTTGTAGCGCACCAGTAAAATCACACTGGCAAGGTTCGTGAGCAAAGCCAGAAAACCGACAGCGCCCATAATCTCGGCTGTGGGAACCCCGACATAAAAAACGCGATAGACTGTCGATCCTAAGACCCAAAGCCCCATGAGCAAAAGGCTGAAACCTTTGAACAGCGCGGCATTGGTGCGGGCGCGAAGTGACGCCCCGATGACGGCCAGAGAGATACCGTAGGTCATTGCATCGCCCGCGAAGTCTAGCGCATCGGCTTGCAAAGCCTGTGACTGCGCCAAGTGGCCCGCCGTCATTTCAACAGCGAACATTATCGCATTTAGTGCAATAACGATCCAAAGTCGTCGTTTGTAGTCGTCCGATACGCCGTCAAATTTGGCGTCATGTCCGCAGCAACCTGCCATCAGATCGCCTCCCGCGTTTGAAAGTTTGATTGAACCGGAACAAGGTTCGCCTCGCCCCCTGGGATCGTTGGGACATGGCCTATCCGCATTTTCTTGACGCGGTGATTCATCCAGTGACGCACGATTAGGCGATACAAAACTCCCTTCACACCCGACAACTGCCTGTGATTTTCATAGAACGCGTCAGGATCATCGAATTTGCCGAAGTCGTGGTTGATGCCAGTCTTTTGGATGTAAGTGCTGGCCTCTCGCCATTCGACGTTCGGGTCCTGCAGGCAGTCTGTGCCCGCACCGTAGGCGCAGAGAGATTGGCGCTCAGGAAAGGCACCTTGGAGAGCCGCGAGGACAGGGGCATCCAGAATAAAGCCCTCAAGGTTCAACCACTGACCATCATGAAAGATTTCGACCCATGAATGGATAATGTTTCGAGGAGCAAGCGGATAGACCAGCTCTGGCACGACCCCGCGTTGCAACCGTTTGTCGATGGTGAAGCCATGGAAGCGGCACTGCACGTAAAGGGCGCGTAGGAGCGCCATAAGCAGGGTGCCCTTGGTGTTGCGCTGCCCGTAGCCGTCAGCCAGCACCTTGGAGGCTGGCAACGCATCATCAGAATTGTAGCCGAACAGAATTTCGTTGCGGACAAAGTCATACGCAGCGCCAATCCGGTCGGTTTGTGAAAGGGACAGCCAGCCGCGGTCAGCAATTAGCCGCTGAATGGGGGGTGCTTCAAAGTCCAGAAGGGGTGTCTGGGACAGGTATTGGTCAGTCATGGTGGCCTCTTGAGTCTGTGTCCCACCTTATCTACAATCTCTAGTGACTAGAGGTTCAAGGGGTTTCTTCATGTTTTCTATCGGCGAACTTTCAAAGCGCACAAAGGTCAAAGTTCCAACGATCCGCTACTATGAGGAAATGCGGCTTCTTGCAGAAGCCGAGCGCACGAGCGGTAACCAACGACGCTACGACAAAGCAGGTTTGGAACGGCTGAGTTTCATCCGCCACGCCCGTGATCTGGGCTTTTCGATTGAAGCTATCTCTTCGCTGATCGAACTACAGGATCACCCAGACCGATCCTGCGAGGCAGCAACCGACATAGCCGTCGCTCAGCTCGCAGACGTACGTGCCAAAATCAAACGGCTGAAATTGCTGGAAAAGGAACTCGCGCGGATTTCCAAGGGCTGCGATGGGCAGGGTGTATCGGAAGACTGCTACGTTCTTGCATCTTTGGCTGATCACGAGCTCTGTCACAGAAAACATTGAGCCGCTAAAGCGGAAATTTCGACGCACCACTCCAAAATGCGCTACGTCTTCCCGAATCTCATGATTTCTTAAGGTGTTACTCTGCACCTGAGCATAATTGGCCCTCACTTAGGTCAGATCAAATTCGCTTGGCGCAGTCACAGCATTCTCCGGAGGATAGAGGAATGCTGTCGAACCGGTTCTGACCTCGGCATGCAAGTCAATGATATGTGCCATCACCATGCGCACGCATCCAGAGCTCGCCCGGCTACCGATTGATCTTGGTTGAGGTGTTCCGTGGATGCGCAGGTAAGTGTCCCGGTTCCCCTCGTAAAGATAAAGCGCGCGCGATCCCAAAGGGTTCGTCGGTCCGCCATCCATTCCATCAGCAAAGGGCCCGTAAACGTCTGGTTCGCGTTCAATCATTGATGCAGTTGGGGTCCATATCGGCCAACGCGCCTTGCGTTTGATGTTGTAGATGCCCGGCTCATACAAATCACCCCGTGCGATCGCCACGCCGTAACGCATGGCCGTACCATCACTCTGAATGTGGTAGAGATATCTTGCGATGGCATCTACATGAATGTCCCCGGGCACGAGGCCAGGATTCGCCGCAACTCGCTGCGGCAAGAAACGGGAATGCAAGCCCCAAGGGTTTGACGTTGCGGGGTCATAGTTTGACGGAGTTACCCGCGCATCCCATCTCGCCCACATGGATCTGTCGGATATGGGTGTTTTCTTTGCCTCGACAACATCCTGTTCCTGCGCAAGTGTCGGCAACGGTGCTGCAAACAAGGCGGCAGTAGAAGTCAGAAAATGGCGCCTATTCAACTGATATATGTTCTTCTCTTTTGGCTTTGCCTTACAAGCACTCGGGGTAGGCATCGAGATGCCCTTGGGACTTTTGAAGACTCTTAGACACAACGATTCTATCAATCATCCAGAACAGTAAACGCGAATGTGATCGGGTAGCTAGTGCTAATATTTATCGAAATGTATCCTTGACCCTCGTCTACTGGAAGCTTGTAAGGCTGTGCTCCAGAAAAGTATGGAGAAAATGGACTATGGCAAACGAAGATCAGCAGCAAACAGCGGGTTCGTCAAAACTGATGCATTACGGCATGATGGTATGCTGCGCTGTCATGTTGCTTCCTGTCGCTGCATTCTTGCTTGCGGGTGGGACGATTGCCGGGATGTGGAACAATCTCGGGCTTTTTGCGCCAATCGCACTTTGCATTGGCGCACACGTCTTAATGTTCAAAATGATGGGCAAATCATGCCACAGCTCGAAAGAGGAACAGGACCAAGAACCCGTTGCAGATGCTAGCTTCGAAGACGCTCGTGCATCGGTTCCGGAAGTTGCCCGCCAATCGTAGGCCTGCATGGCGTCTTTCGCTAGCAACCGCGAGCCTCATCACTCTCGGCGAGTGCTCTACCGTGGAAACTGAATGTCCGTATGACGAAAGCTCTGTTGCGCGTGATCTGGTTCTTCCCGAGGGATGCTTCTTGCAAGGGGGCATAGGCGATCAGCTTCAGAGTGTATCTTGCGCTGATGGCAGAACGGGTTTCACATTCTAATTGGGCCGTAAGTCGTCTTATTCACCTTTGGACGGGCTCACTGATTTCTCCGCGCTACTGTTCTGCTTCAAGTGCTAGCCGGATTTGGCGCGCTGCCACCTCCTTGTCGTCAGCGTCTGTCTCGCGATATTCGCGGTAGCTCACATCAGACGCTGCCCCTTAAGTTCGAATCTAAACGTAGTTTCCGCCTTAGATGAGATATGGGTTTTGACCTGCCTGATCGTATCAAAAAGACCCTAATTTACTGTCAAACAGATGTTTTTTGTAACCCATTTGTAACCCAAAACAATAATGGGTTCAGATGTTTATCTTTTAAGTTATTGATTTAAGTGGTGCCCCCACACGGCAAAACTAATTCAATAAAATTATTTATTATCATATACTTAAAATAATACAGATTTCAAAAAGCGGTCCCAAAAGCGGTCCACAGAAAACAAAGACACTCTATGAATATTCCACGTTACGGAGTGACAACGGAAATCGAACGTAAAGCATCACAGCCAAGCAGATGATCTCAAGGCTCGTTTTAAAGTACCTGAATGGAGAGTGTTTTGTCATACGGCGAGGCTACGAAACCGCACTGCACGGCTCAAGTTAGTTTTGTCTGATAGTACCGTCCACGCCTGTACAGACGTTCGTTAGATCAGTCGGTATTGAGCAGCTTTGTTTCGCAAAAAGGGCAGTCCTCTATCCATAACCTCCTCAAAACTTGGTGCGACCGGACGCCAAACGGACAAACCATTCGCAATTTCTGGGGGCATGTTAATGAAGCTCTCCATAGCCAAGCCGCCCTTAAATTCGATAGCGGCAAGCGCGCCAAACACCTCGTCCCAATTACAGCAGCCTTCACCAGGCGTTCCGCGATCACTTTCCGACAGATGGATGTATTTAAGGTGTTCTCGCGCATCCAGAATTCCGTTCGCCACGCCCTTTTCCTCGATGTTCATATGATATGTGTCGAGGTGGATGAAAATGTTGTCCGACCCGATGCGTTCGATCATTTCACGTGCTTGCCAGCCAGTGTTGAGCAAATGTGTCTCGTAGCGATTGACCGGTTCGATCCCGAATTGCAATCCAAGCGACTTCGCATACTTTGCAGAAGCTTCAAGCGCTCCGGCAACGTTTGACAGCTCACTTTCAGTGGGTGGTTGGCCTGAACGCTCGCCGATACCCCCATACACGACACCAGAAACCGCCATGGTGCCCATCGCCTTAGCGGTATCGAGTACAACCTTCAAATAATCTATTGCTCCCTCTGGGTTTCTTGACGGCCAAACAGCTTCTGGAAGGCCCAATGAACAAACGGCGTTCATCTCGTGGTTTTCCAACAGTTGACGCGTGTGTTCGGCATCAACCGACGGTGCATCAAGAAGTGCGATCTCCAGAAAATCCATGTTATAATTGACCGCAGCCTTTACCGCGCGCTCTGCCCCTTCGCGGTCCCACTGCATGGTCCACATGCTGGTATGAACACCAAATCCTTGCATTTTTCTTCCTCTCCTTCTTCGTGTCTTGTTTGAACGCCGTCCAACAGTGACGCTAACCGCCTTGGACGTCATCGGGCGTCTCTCGCGCCAACAGCGCAGATGATTGCAATGCTTCAAAAGCTTGGAAACGACGGGTGTGTCGCTGTTGATGCTGCCCGGTTGCAGGCGTGTAGACACGACCCAGCGACGACATGTCCTTCATCGCTTGCGCAACTGTTGATTTGTGACCAGATGCAACTGCACCCAACATCGCAGACCCTAACAATACCGGTTCCGAAGAGCCTGATTCTGCGATTGGAATATCTGCTGCATCGGCAAGCAATTGCTTAACGATTGGGTGTTCTCCCGCTCCGCCACTTATGACGACCAGTTTTGGATTCACGCGGTTCTTGGCCTGCACATTTAGAATTTGGCGCAATCCGTACCCAAGGCCTGATATCCCAGCGACATAGAGGCTTATCAAACTGCTCATTGTGATATCTGCATCCAAACCCGAAATGATAGCTTTCGCATTTGGGTTGGCAAATGGTGCTCTGTTGCCCAAGAACTCAGGGACAACGATTTTCTCTTTCGTCAGCAGTATTGCATCGGAAACGTCATCAACCATCTCAGCGATCTGTTCTAGAAGATAGGAAAGTAGATGCTGACCCGTATCTGCGGCTTTTGAAACTGCTGCATCATAGGCGGGATGAAACCGCATGAGCTGGGCAATGGCTTCACCAGCGGCGGATTGACCACCTTCGCTGAGCCAGAGCCCCGGGACCATCGCCGAGTAATAAGGACCCCAAACGCCAGGCACAAAAGCTTGCTCTTTGGAGGAGGACATCGTGCACGCAGATGTTCCGAAAACATACGCCATTCGGTCCTGTGGCAGACCTTCGGCACCGACTGTCCCAAGGCCACCGGCATGAGCATCGATCAACCCTGCACCGACAGGTGTGCCAGTTTGCAATCCCAACTCGGAAGCGGCCTTGGGAGATAGGCCGCTTCCGAGGGGTGTACCTGCATCAACAATGGACTGACCGATCCGCGCAAAGCTGTCATCGATCAGCTCCTCTAGACCGATGGCCCTAAAGTAACTCTGATCCCACGACTTTTCGTGAGCAAGATACGTCCATTTGCAGGTCACCGTGCAAACTGAGCGCGAACGATCGCCAGTTGCGCGCCACGTTAGAAAATCAGTCAGATCGAAGAAATGGCCTGCGCCGTGATAGGTTTCGGGCATCTGCTCTTTCAGCCAAAGCAGTTTAGGCGTTTCCATCTCCGGTGAGATACAGCCGCCAACGTAATTGAGGACACGATGGTTCGTTGCGTTGATGCGAACGGCCTGCGCAATCGCACGATGATCCATCCAAACAATAATGTTCTGGGCGCTTTCACCCGTAGCACTTACCGTGAGGGGCTGCTCGTCTTTACCGAGAACGACCAGAGAGCATGTTGCATCAAACCCAATGCCTCTGACATCTGACGCCGCTATGCCAGACGTTTTCAGGGCTGCGGTGACACTCTTGCACACACAGTCCCAAATATTCTCACTTGATTGTTCCGCGATATCACCGGGATACCGAAACTGATCAATATCATGAGCTACACTTGCAAGAAGACGTCCGGCTTCATCAAAAATGCCTGCGCGCGCACTTCCTGTTCCTACATCTATTCCAACGAAATAGTGGTTTGTGCTAATAGTCATACGTTCCTGCAACTCCGATTGAGGTCCCAAAGATGGATCAAGAGGTCCGTTAAAGTTCAAGATTGTTCGGAACGAGCACCAGATCGCGGATTGTAACGTGGCGTGGACGGGTCAGCATAAACATGATGCAGTCCGCAACTTCTTTGGGCTCCATAAGGCTACCGTTCGCGAGCGCTTCATCCAACTTTGCCTGTGGCCAGTCATCAAGCAGTGCTGTGACAACAGGGCCTGGTAAAATTGCTCCAACGCGAATGCTATGTTCGGCGACTTGGCGTCGAACGGTATGGGTGAAGGCCTGAATTGCATGTTTTGATGCTGTGTAAACTGGCTCCCAAACAACGGGTATAACGCCAGCCACCGAACTCGTCATGATGATGTCGCCACCGCCATTCTCTTTCATAATAGGCAAGACGGCATGCACGGTGCGAAACGCTGCATTAATGTTCAAGTTCAGCATGCGATCCCATTCATCGGGATCGCCTTCCATCACGTGACCGCCGATGTACCCACCTGCGTTCGCATGAAAAATGTCGATTTTTCCGGCGACATCCAAAATGCTTGGAACCATTTTGGATATGCTTTTGGGATCCAAAAGGTTTGTGACGATTGGGAAGGCGTTTTCGCCAAGGTCATCACAAAGTTGAACCAGCTTTTCTTCTGCATAGTCCACCAGCGCAACCTTCGCGCCAGCATCCAAAAGCGATTTGGCTGTTTCAAGACCAATGCCCGATGCGGCGCCCGTAATGGCAGCCACTTTTCCCGCTAGACAGTTTACCATCATTTTAATTCTCCGCAGAATTGAAGCCGAAGCTGCTGGTTAGTTGATGCGTTGGTCATGAGCGTCGAACAGGTGACACCGTTCAGGATCAAAACTGAGGAAAATTGTATCCCCGCGCCCGAAGCTACGTTCACCGACAGCGCGAACGGTAAGCTGGCCAAGCTCTGGAACATCCACATAAAGAAAGGCGTCACTGCCAAGCTGCTCTTCAACCGTGATCGTCCCTTGCCAGTCTCCCGCATCGTGGGAATAGGAAATGTGCTCGGGCCGGATCCCAAGTGTCATCTTCGATGTCATTTTGGTTGATTGGACATCCGAAATGGTTTGTTCAACTTTATCCGCAATCAACACAGTGCTGTCTGACTTTGGTTTAGCCTGGAAAAAATTCATCTTCGGTGACCCGATGAAGCCTGCCACAAAGACATTGGCTGGCCGGTCGTAAAGGTGAACGGGCGTATCAAACTGCTCGACTTCGCCGTCTCTCAAGACAACGATCCGGTTTGCCATCGTCATTGCTTCAACCTGATCGTGGGTCACATAAATCATTGTCGCATCAAGTGACGCGTGAAGTTTGACCAGCTCAATCCGCATCTGAACACGCAAAGCAGCGTCCAAATTGGACAGTGGTTCATCGAACAAGAACACAGCAGGCTTGCGCACAATCGCACGGCCGATAGCCACCCGCTGCTGTTGACCGCCTGACAGCTCACGCGGCTTACGATCAAGAAGTTTTTCCAGTCCGAGAATTTCAGAAGCTTCGGTGACCTTCGCGTCGATTTCGCCCTTGGGCAGACTCGCGATCTTCAAACCAAAGGCCACATTATCGCGCACCGAGAGGTGCGGGAAAAGCGCATAAGACTGGAAGACCATTGCGATCTGGCGGTCTGAGGGTTGCGCGTCGGTGACATCTTTACCTGCGATTGAGACAGATCCACCGCTCATCGTTTCCAGACCAGAAATCAAACGCAAAAGCGTTGATTTACCGCAGCCAGAGGGCCCTACAAAGACGACGAATTCGCCATCTTTGATGTCCAGTGAGATGTCTTTGATAACGTCGACCTGGCCAAAGCTCTTCTTGACGTTGTGTAGTTCTATCTGCCCCATCTTGGTTTCCTTTTCGCATTATCTCGCGTGGGTTTCTGAGCAGGGTTAGCCATTTTTGACGGCGCCCATGGTCAGACCCGACACGATGTGTCGTTGCATGATGAGTGTGAAAATGATTGGTGGTAGGACCTGGATGACTGTCGCCGCTGAGACGAATTCCCAGTACGTTCTGGACAGCGTCGAAAAGCCCGAGATAACCACTGGGAAGGTCTTCGCATCGCTGGATGTGAGGAAAAGCGCGAGCAGCAGCTCATTCCAAGCAAAAATAAATACGAATGTTGAGACCGTTGCGATACCACTTTTAGTGAGAGGAAGTGCGACCTGCCAAAACGTTTGCCACCAGGTGCAACCCTCAATCCGCGCCGCCTCGATGATCTCTTTTGGAAGATTGCGGAAGAACGACATCGCCACCCAAACCGCGAACGGGAGATTAAAGCCTGCGTAGACGATGATCAATGCAAGGTGAGTGTCGAGCATCCCCAGGCCATTGAAGATCATAAAGAGCGGTACAGCTGCCGCAATCGGCGGCATCATCCGTGTAGACAAGATCCAGTCGGCTAGAAAATTGTTTGTCTTGAACTGGAAATTTACGAGACCAAATGCACAAGGAAGTGCGAAGATCATACATAGCACAGTCGCGCCGAGTGTTATTATCACTGAGTTCAGCAAAAACTTCCAATTTTCCGCGAACAGCGTTTTGAAATTGTCCAAGTACGTGAAGTCGGGCCACCATACTGGCGGGATCGAGTAGATATCGACGGGTGTTTTGAACGCTCCCATGAACATCCAAAGGATGGGCAGCGTGAACACCAGCATGATGAAAATTGCAGCCGCATATGAGCCGAGATTACTAGAATTACGCATTTTGCATTTTCCTCAGGAAGCTAACTGCAATGGTTGTGACGAAGATGCTGATGACCAAAATGATGACAGCTGCTGCAGAACCATAGCCAACGTTGAAGAAGGCAAAGTCCTGTCGATACGTGAAATACGTCAACAATTCAGTGTTGTCTCCGGGCCCACCGCGGGTCGTGATGTACACAAGATCAAAAAGCTTCAAATTATCGATAACGCGAAGAATGATCCCGATCAGGATAACGTCCTTGATCGCTGGTAGTTCAATCCAACGGGCGACATGCCACCACCGGGCTTTTTCAAGTGAAGCTGCCTCGTATAGGGATGATGGGATCGACACGAGACCAGCCAACATCAAAAGCATCATGAATGGCGTCCATTGCCACACATTGATCGCGATGATGGACCAAAGTGCGAGGTTCGGATTGGCGAACCACGAAATTGGTTCGACACCTACACCCGAGAGAATGTAGTTCAGGATACCGAGGGTCGGGTTTAAGATGTAGCTGAAGATAAGCGCTACGCAGAGCGGTGTAATCATCATTGGCAGGATCGACATAGACCGCAGGAAGTACCCGGTTTTCTGCTCTTTAAGTGACAAAAACACTTTTGCGCAGGCAAAGGCGAGAATGACTTCGAACACGATCGATGTTGTCGTCAAAACGAACGTGTTCTTCAGCGATGCTAGGAACACTTCGTCCTTGAATAGATTTACGTAATTTTCGAACCCAACGAAGAATTTCTTGTGCAATCGAGTGAGCTTGGCTTGATACAAGCTCAAGTAGACCGAATAGATGAACGGGAAGATGCTCATAAACATCAGGTAAACTACGGCTGGGGCAATGAATGCGGCCCGTACCAAGCGTTCGTCCCGTGTGAGAGAGCCTTTACGTTTTATTTTCTCAGTTTTTGTTGCGGCTTCTGACACGACTTCGATCCAAGCATTTCAGTGTGACGCTCTGCGCCCTATAATCAAAGCGGGACAGGCATCATGTTTTCGTTCCGCCGCTGCAGCCTCTTACAGGCATCATACGACACTTTTTACTTTCGCAGAAGGGCATGCGTCCAAACTGGAACCCCTCAAAAATGTCTCTAGTGGACTTTGGAATCTGGGTTTCAATTGGGACTGCCACTGCAATTCCATTGACCTGAAACCGTTTTTCCTCTTCAAGTCTTGAGACGAACCGGCCTGCTCTTGTTTTGCGATATGCAGCAGGCCGGGTCTATGGTGTCCTGCATATTTGCAGGGCACCTGCTTGACTTAACGTTCCAGCAAACCTTCGCCTTGCAAGATACGCGTCACGTTTTCATTGGCTTTATCCAGCGCTTCTTGAGCAGAGATTTCACCGATGATCGCGCGGTTCACTTCAAGTCCGATCGCGTCGATGACCTGGAATGTTCCTGGGTAACGAGGACGACCATCTGGCCATGCAGCTTGAGCAGATTCATAGAGCGTTGGCGTCCAGAATTGATCTTCGTTCACCTGTTCATCTTGGAACGCGGAGTGACGTGAAGGAGGGCCACCTGCCAGAACAAACTGAGTATGTACCTCAGGAGAAGCAAACCACTTCATGAAGTCCCATGCCGCGTCTTTGTTGTTGGAATGCGCGTTGATGCACATGATCCAACCACCAACTGGCGGAATAGATGATTGACCTTCCGCATGTGGGAACATCGCGACATCGAAGTTTCCATTGACCTTTGAAACGGCGGGGTCGGTGAAAAGTGGCGTGCGCACTGACCAGTTGTTGATCATTGCAACTTGGCCCTGTGTGAACGCATTTGCGCGTTCGTCCCAAGCAAAGCCTTCGACGCCAGCGGGGCCATACTGAGCAATCTCGTTAAAGAACTCGACCATGGCCACAGCTTCAGGCGAATTCAGCGTTGGCGTCAGATCGCCGTAAACGTCATCGGACCCAACGAAGTTTGTGACCCAAGGGCTGCCACCAGCAGAGTAGAGCCATTCAAAGTACTGCTGACCAGCAGCTGCACCACGTTGGAAGTTCATTGCCATTCCGCCTTCCAACTCAGGGAAATTCGGATTGTCTTTGAAGAACTCAGCTGCGCTTAACATTTCTTCGAATGTCGTTGGCGCGGCAAGACCGGCCTGTTCGAAAAGGTCTGTCCGGTAGTGCAGCATATGCCAGTATCCGGCGACGGGAAGGCACTGACGTTGACCATCCCAGCTCGCCTGACCGGCAAAGCTTTCCATGTAGTCGTCCCAAGCGATGATGCTTTCGTCGGTTGCAGCAATGCGGTCCTCAACCGAGTCGATACAGCCGGACTCTGTAAATTCGCCAGCCCAGATACCATCGATGAAAAGGACATCGTATGTATCATCGCCTTGGCTGCAGTTCAGGATCTGTTTTTCGTAAAGACCACCGTAACCCAGCTCGTCCATAGAGACGTTGGCACCAGTGACGCCGGCAAAGTCAGCCATCACTTCAGTTAGTGCGCCCGTAAATGGATCATTGATTGTTTGTATCCGAAGATCCGTTCCGGAATGGTCTCCGAGTTCGGCAGACCAATCAACGCTATGGCCGTCCGCCAATGCGCTTCCCGCCAAGGTCATACCGACCAAAGAAAATGCGCATGATGTCGTGAGTAATTTATTCATTATTTCCTCCAAGTACTCTCTGTTATGGCTCTATGAACCCTTATGTGTGTCGGACACACTCCTCCCGTTCACTGAAGACATCGTCTCAGCGTTCGAAACTCAATTCTGTCGGTTAGAACCCACTCAAATCCCGATTAGAGTGCGCCCAATTCGCGATCGGCGGGTATCAAGTCACCTTTGACGCGCTTCATAATTCCAAGTCATGTCTCGATCCCCCCAGTGTTCAGTCTTTGTATTAGGCTCTCCTACGGAGTCGCGGGTCACAAGCTCGCACTCCAGTACAATGTTTATGACAGCGCCAGTCTGCCCGTTAATACGGCTTAAAAGTTGCGTCCAAACAGCACCCGCAATCCTTTCTACCGGTTGGCGAATACCTGTGATTTTTGTGCGGCGTGCAGACATCCACGCGTAATCATCGAAACCCACAACTGACATTTGCGCTGGAAGATCAATCTGGCTTTCAGCGATAAATCGAAGAACAGATAAAGTGGCCATGTCGGTTGTTGCGCAGATTGCCGTTGGCGCCTCATTGCCTTCAAACCATTCGCCCAAAACTTTCACGCCCCGCTCCGGATCTGACCCGACCTCAATAATACGAATTGAACCACCAAATTTCTCCACGCCTTTTTGGGCGCCGCGCGCACGCTGGCGAATAGGGTGGATAGACATATCAGATGCTGCAAGCAGGATATTCCTGTGTCCCATGCTTGCTAGGTATTCCGCAGCCAGCTCGCCTGCACCAACATTGTTGATCGTGACGGTGTCCGCGACATCGAAATTTGCAATTCGATCAACCAAGACACATGGAGGCGCGTCTCCGCGGACGAGACGTTCTGGCAGTTCATCTGTGCAAGGTATCACAATCATCCCTGCAGGTTCCCATGCCAGCAAAGCCTCAATACGACCCGCTTCTACTGCTTTGTCATCGTCGGAGTTCCCAATAATGATCTCGTAGCCATCAGCCCGTGCAAGGTGCTCAACTTCTGTGATGATTGATGTAAAAAAAGGGTCAGACAGGTCCGGAACCAAAACGCACACAACACTGTTTCTGCCGCTTCGCAAAAGTGAGGCAGCCTTGTTCACAGTATAGCCGAGCGCGGCTGCGGCACCACGCACCTTGCCCGCCAAATCAGCGTTCACAGGTTTGCGTCCGCTGAACACATTGCTCACCGTGGCCGTAGAGACGCCCGCCGCCTTTGCGACATCTTTGATTGAATTTTTCTTCATTCGTCCCCCCAATAAAACGCTGTTAAACGTTTTACAGTTAAACGTTTAACTTGCTCTCCTGCACCTGTCAATACTATCTGTGCGGTAACTGCTCAGGGTCTGAGGTCGATGCACAACAGAAGGAGCGCCGTCTTTAGGAACGTAAGTTATTGCTACCATTCGAGGGTGCTGTCAGACGAATTCAAACTCGCGTCAGATAATTGGCACAGCCTGAATCTATGCGCTCAATAGTTGGCGCCACTCAGTAAGAGCGGCGGTTCGATTGAGCTTGAAATTGTCTCGTGAGTAGAAGTGGCGTTTATCTGACGCCGCACAGCCAACCTAACCCCACACCCACCCCACATCTCACTCGAGACGCGGGATGGGCTCTAAAGCCTGATGTCAAATGCGAGGTCGAAGCGATTTATAGTCCGGGCACTCTCACCCCTTCCACAATGTCCCGCTTCTGCGCATCACTGATGCCCGCGGAGTACAGCCCATAGGTGAGCTTATTGGCGGAGCGTGCGGAGTGATGCCCCACAAGAGTCGCGGTGAAGTGCTCAGGGACACCTGTGCGCTCACACTGGGTGATGAACCACTTGCGGGTGGAGTGGAAGACGCTGCCTCTGAGCTCAGGATGACGGCGGCGCAGGTAGGCGTAGCGCTTCACCACCTTATCGACAGTGAGATACGGAAACAGCCTACCAGCCTTCGGCAGAGCGGTATCCAGCAGGTGCTCAAGGATACCATGCAGCGGGACCTCTCGCTCTGCAGCCTTGGACTTCAGCAGACGAACCTTGTTGGGCTTGATGCTGACAAACCTTCCCAGGTTCCCCTTGGCTGTGACGTCCTCAGCCATGAGCCCACAGATCTCCCCAGAGCGCATGCCCGTGAGAAGCCCGAAGAGCAGTGCACTGTGCAGTACCCTGTCCTTGGCTGCTAACAAGACGCTGACCTGTTCATCCGTCAGTACCCCATGGGGATGAACCTCAGGCCGGTCTTTGATCTTCAGGGCTTCCCAGGGGTTGGCGCCTAGCTCCCCTTCGCCAACACACCAGTCAAGGAACTGGGCCATCTGCTTTAGGATGCGCGCCTGGGTCTGCGGTGCCAGAGTGATACCCTCAGAAGCGACTGACAGGCTTGCAAGCTCAACCAGGCCCGCGTCCTTGCCGTCCCTGTACTTGCGCACGTTGGGAGAGAGCTGGGTGATGTACCCCAGGACCTCCTTTCCATGGCTCAGGGACAAGTCACCAACAGCATGCTTGCCCAGATGAGAGGTCAACAGCTCAAGCGCAAAGCGCACCGACTTGAAGCTACCAGGGCGTAGCCGCCGAGACACCTCAGCAAGGTAAGCTTTGGCGAGTTCTGCTACCAACCGCTCACCCACAAGACGAGCACGCTGATATCGAGGGCGACCCACAGCCAGTCGAGGACCTTGGGTAGTAGTGGCAGGAGCGGTGTGAGGGGTAGCAACGGCATGGGCCTGAGCCTCCTTGATGATGGTTGTGAAGGTTTGGTTCAGCTCAGCCACACGGGCCTTTGCTTGAGTGGCATCCCCTGTCTTGAGAGACTGCTTGAGGGCAGTGCCAAGGATGGGCTGCAGAGCCTTGGGGTAGGTTCTGCGGTAAATCCAGGTGTTGTGGGTCTTGTAGGCGTACTTAATCTGTGGCGACATGACGTCTCCTTTCTGGGGCAATTGCCCTGGTTTGTGTGATGGGGTGGGATTTTGTGAGCAGCGCCAAGGAAGAGCAGGGACTAAGCCCTTCCCTGACGCCTGCTCGGACTAGGTTGGTCCCGCTAGGACTTGCAGAACCAACGCAATGTCTGGTTCTCCGTACTCCCCAGCAAGGGGACCTGTGAGGGCGGTGCCTGTGATGCAGTCCTCGAAGACCTCCTCGACCAAGAACCGGTGTGAGGGGATGTCGTCAAAGCCAGCAATCAACACAGTACAGCCAGGGGTGATGGTAAGGTCCGTCATCCTAAGCCTTCCGCAACAGAAGGTCAGGCAACAGCAGGCCTAGAGTAAGGCCCAGTGGGACTGGAAAGGGGAAGGGCTTTATGAACTCAGGCAGTCCCGCCAGAACCACAAGGGCACCAGCCAGGACTTGGGGAATGCCAAGGGAAATCCCCCAGCGTTTCTTCAGCTGCCACTGCAGGACAAGCCGAAGTGCACCCCCTGCAAGAGCAAGGGCTGTGAATAGGGTAAGCATAGTCGTTCTCCATGATGATTGTTATCATTATAGAGGCCTAAAAGTTCTCAGTTTTGGGATGGAGTGGACTGGACCTTCAAGTACCCAACTAGCCAACTACCTGACTACCCGGACTAGAATCTTGCCCTAGGCTTTGATGCTCCTTCGATTACTCCGCATGCTGATGGAGGGTGACGCTACCCGCTTACGGGCCCCCTATGTGGACACACTAAGCCCCCCCTATATGCCCCTCAGTAGTGGTACCTCGGCGGGTAGTGGATGTTCTTGTCGGTGGTGACATGCTATGTTGCCACCCTCCCTCGGGTATCCTTACGGGTCCCCTATATGAAGAGGGGTTAGATATTCCCCCTTAGGTCCTTGTGTATTGATGTTATTCTTATTGATTATCCACAACAACACACCTCCACTAGATATCCATTCCAGGACTAACCTAAGGTCACATCTGGGGTGATACCTGTGTGCTCCTTGAAGACCTTCTTCATGACAGCCTTGGCTTTGTCTGAGTTGTCATCCTGAACAACGACCGCATCGTGAATGGGAAGTGCAACAATACCTTGGGTCTTTAGGGTCAGAAGAACATCGACCAAGATATCGGACTCCTTACGGAACAGCTGCATTCCTATCCCTGAGGTCATTTGTGGGTAGATTGCTGGATGCTTTCTCGCCACAGCCTCGAGGATGTCGTTGATGCTGTACCTTGAAGGTATGAGCTTTCGGACACCCTTGGGCATCTTCGTGGGTACCTTACTGCTGTTGATGAGAGCTTGGATGACTGTTTTGATGCCCTTGCGGTAGTCTGTTGGAATGCCTTCTGCTGACAGGTCATACAGGTCTCCTTCAGGAGGTTTGGTACCTGTCAGTCCATACAGGATGGCAAGGCTCATCTGTCCGTAGTCTAGCTCGACACAACAATCACCCTCGATGAGGATATGCTCCTGACGCTCATCCGAAGACATGGCTTGCCAGAATCCACCGTAGAGCCTCCCGCCCTGTGCAAAGTCGGAGTTGTTGAAGATGCGACGTAGGCGACGTTGGGTTGGGTCCACTTGGGAGTGACTGCAGCTGATGTCAGCAGTGTCGAGCCAGGCATTGATGTCGTTCATCTGCTGACGCAGAGAGAGTGTGGTCTTGTCATCATCATACTCTTGATACGCAGCAATGCTGTTGGAATGACGCTTAGGTGCGCGCAGGATTAAGACCTCATCTTCGGGCGCTTGGCCCATGTCACCCCTCGTGATGTCAAAGCCGTCTATGCGGGACAGTAGCTTTGGACCTGCCCTCAGTATTGTTTGCTGACCACCCGCAAAGGCTACGTTAAGGTCATCATCGACAATCTTGAAGGTGCTGTGGCCTTTCTCGACAACGACAAAGTCCATCTCAGGTGCTGACATTACCTTTAGAATGTCTGGAAGGGTTTTGCCCAAGGCTGTCCCTTTGTAGCGTGATTTTGACCTCAGGACTTTATTGCTGAGGGGGAGGTGGATGCTGTCGTTGTTATGCCCAAGCTCTACAGCACACAGGTCGCACAGGATGGCCTCAACTGTACGTTCATACGTTACCTGATCGGCTGGTCTTCGGGCTCTCTTGCGGGTCTCGTAATAAGCCTCATACCCGCTCATTTGGATCTGTACTTCTGCGATGAGCGCCATCAACTTATCAGTCTTTGCACACAAGAACGGGTTAAATGCTCGGGCTTTGTTCATTTATTTAATATCCAGTAGAATATTTACGACCACACCCGCTCCAATTGCTCCCGCATGACCTCAAGTGCATACCCTGAGCCATAGTTGGCAGCCACTGTGTTGGTGCTGTGGCCCAGGATGGCCAGGGAGATGGCCTCAGGACAGCCAGTATTGCGCAGCTTGTCCTTCATGCGGTGGCGTAGGGAGTGCATGGTAATCTTCTTGTCTGTGATGCTCCGGCGCAAGCGTTTCATTAGCATAGCAGAGGCAGCATCTCTGCCACGTGGGCGCGCGTAGTCAGGAAATATAGGCTGGGTATCACCCTTCCCTCTTCGATGTTCCTGCAGCAACTCTAGGGCCCTCTCGCTTAGCGGCAGTGTCCGCTGTGACCCTTTCGTTTTGAGTGTTCTGACGCCATTGGGCCTGATCGTGATAGACCGCTCCTGCAAGTCGACATCCTGCACCTCCAGGCCCGTTATCTCCGATAGGCGCGCTCCTGTATCCGTCAGAGCGACAAACAGAGCATGGGCCACAGGATCATCGTCAAAGTTGGGTCGTACCATGGCGAGGTCCTGATCACTCATCGGCAACCTGTCATCTACAGTTGCCAAGGCGCCCTTGATCCGAAGGCCGTTAAAGACATTGGGGATATTTAGACTATGCTCCGTTATGACATAGTTCACTGCAGCCCTGACAACAGTGATATACCGATGCACTGAGCTCGGCTTCATGCGCTGCAGCAGATAATCTCGCAGGGCGTTCGCATCAGCTCGGGTAATCTCATTCAGGGGTGTATCCGCAACCCGCTGCTTACCGATGGCTGCTCCAAGGTCTTTGCGAAGCCTGACCACCCGCAGCTCTAGCTCACGGCTCTCTCCTGCATCGTCTGTTTTATACTGCTGATACTCTCCCAGCGCCTTCTGCAGCGTCAAGGCTGGCTGCTTTAACCGACCCGTGTAGATTTGGGTGACGATGTCATCTGAGAGCTTACCTGCGATATCTCTCGCCAGTTCATTCAGTGCGTAATCTTCCTGGCTGTACTCGACCACCTGCCCCGCCAGCACTTGCTCTGCCACTTCACTTCCCAAAGCCCCTCGGATGATTGCCAAGGCTCGTTCACCAGACGGCACATGCGCTTCATTGCGAAACAGTTTGTCGATCTCATTGTGGACCTGCGGCAGGTTTCGCATCGCTTCAGCATAGCTCTCACCCAGCTGCCGGTACAAAGTCGCCTTGCCAATCAAGCCCACCAGCTTCTTTGGGACATTGCGCTTGTAGCGGTACGATCCATTAGCTCTACGGAAGACATAAGCGGGGAGTTTTGGCATGTTCTTGTCCATCAATTGACTGTCAGCTCAAACATGACTCGTTTCAAGCGCTGAGTTCGCTCGTCTGTGACAAATCAGGTGGAGAACACGACCAAGTGGTCCCGAAAGCGGTCCCGATTAATGGTCCAATATACTGACATCATGATGTTTATTTTGTTTTTAAGCGGAAAATGGTGCCCCCACACGGACTCGAACCGCGGACCTACTGATTACAAATCAGTGCTTCTGTTTCTTTGTTATTCATCTGCCTAATTCCATTCTAACTATGCCTCTCTAAAGAAAGCACAATGAGCAAATCAAACACACTTCTTTGACCAAAAACCGTGCAATTACACGCTTAAATCCTGTGTAAGTCACCAACCCGCGTAGGCTGCCACACAGAGCGGCACGATTAAGTTCGAGCCCGCACACCGCAGCACAGACGACAAAAGACACCATTTCGATCAACTAGCTCCAACGGGCGGTTGCGACCTCTGAGGTTTAAGCCTCTCAAAATCAGCCTGTGATGTTGCGATACTGGTCGCTTTTGGCATTCCAGATGTATTTGTCGGAAGCGGATCAGACCTCGAACTTGGTGCCTTTTGTATATTGGGCTTAGGCACTGACGCTATTGCTTTTCCCACGCGCGATTTGGGTTTACTCTTTGCTTTGACCTCACCACCTTTGAGCCGTGTATCCAGCTTGTTGGCTAGAAAGCTTGCAGTGTTAGCAAAGGTTTTGATGTCATCAATGGCCTGCTCAAGACTGCCACTGCCAGAGCCTTTCTCAATAACATCAATCAGGCGGCGCAGCTCTTCACGATCGTTCATTGCGGTGCCCCCTAACTCGCGCGCTTGGGGCCTGCAAAAGACCACCTCGGATTGTTAAGTACTGGCCTATAAAAAACCACAGCGCAGATTTTTGAGGCTGTATAACCCATTTTGGATGTGCACTCATGGCGCCATCCTTTCTGGTGCACGCCACACAGCCTCAGCTTGCCTTGAAATGGCACTGTCACATAGGGCTTTGAGGTTGATCAACTTAAGTGCCCACGCTTTATGACCCTCAGCATCTGACCCATTCAGACGCGCTGCATAATGGCCTAGCTTGTTAGAGCAAATCGCTAGCGTCTCTACACTTGGATCAATGCGGTTATAACGCAGCACACGGATATATCCTTCACTGCGCCCAAGCCAGCTGCGACAAAACTCTGGGGTGTTGTGCACAATGCCAGTGGCGATCAATTCGTCTCTTAGGTGTTCTAGTAATCTTATGCTCATATGTTGCCTCCAATGCGCTGCTTGCACTGGTATTTATCTCGATTGAGCGAAGATGCGGTGTTTGTGCGCCGTTTGCTGCGCTGTTCATAAGTTACAGCCGTTTTTGCAGGGTTTTCTTGTCTCGTTGATAAATACATGCGGAGACGAGCATGACATATGAACAGCGTAAACAAGAACGACAGGCTTTGATTGGTCACTTACTGACACAAGACTGGAATGTGTTTGGCACACTCAAGTTTGTGAATGGCCGAACCATTGGCAGACATAACGCCAACGCCCTTCTACGCAGCTACTGGAACAAGATGGACCGAGTGCTGTTTGGCAAAGCTGCTGAGCGTCAGAACATGCGCGTGCCCCGCTGGTGCTTTGCCCACGAAGGCTCAGATCACGAGAACTATCACGTTCACTTTGTAATGAAGAGCCCACTGAAGAACACGCAGAGCATGTGCTGTTTACTCAACGCTGTATGGGCCCAGCACCATGCGCAAACAGCGCCATTGGCTAAGAATTGGATCATGCCAGTGCAGGACCGTGCCGCAGTGGCCAGCTACGTCACACACGAGTATTGGCGCAGGGGCAGTGATACTATTCTAGACGAGCTAAGTTGGACTGTAGAGCAGTCCTATTACCTCACGGATCATGCATTGGATGAGCACTATACTCAACAACAGGCACAACGCATTCAAAGGGCAGCCAGCCCTCTCTGGCTTAGGCAAGCGCAACAGGCATTAGACGATCAAAAGGCAGCATATGAGGCATGCAGTGATTTGCAGATGATGGAGCGTGGCTAAGCCCCTTCGCGCAGCAATCACCTGAGCAGTTTGAACACGGCAGATGCCAAAGGCGCAGGTCTTGGCACATCCTTGTTCACGAGCAGTTGTTCGAACTAACGAAGGTTCAAAAGAACACAGAAGATCAACAAAAGCTCAAACGAAGATGATCGAACAAAGACCGTAACACACACAGTAAGATATACAGCGTCAGCGGAGCAAACCGTTAGACGCTTTTTTATGAGCGTAGGGTCGGTGTATCTACGCTGCTCTAAAGTCAGCCATTACTCCACAAGTACATATCGGGGCAACATTGCAGGTATATACACCATCTCCTATAATAAGATATTATTGCATAAAATCATATACCTGAATATATTTTCGGTAGTCCAATTATCAAATTGAACATACGCTTTAGCTGTAACCAAACAGCAAGATGCGCAGATGACACATTTGGCAAAATTAACATTCAAAACAGTCGATCGCAGCATGAAGCGTGATGCCATCATAGCACGACGAGACAAGCTAATGGCAGGGCTTAAAGAACAAAAGCTGGTTCATGCCGCCACACTCAAGAAAGAAGATCATCTAGTTGAGCGCAGCCGTTACTCAGGTGACAGAGCGCAACCTGCAGTCAAATCAAGTTCTGACAAAGCTGCAGCACATGCCTGACGCTACCACGGCAAAAATAGCTGCACTTAATGATCAAGCACGGCAGACATTTGGTGAGTGTCGTGTGGTGATCACTCAAGGCGTTGCTGAGTTGAACGATGATAATGTCGCCTACATTCTGGACAAGGTACGTAAATACAAAGACTTCACTCCCATCAACGATCCATATTTCGAGCATGACTTCGGCTCAATTCAATTTGGGGAAAGCACAATCTTTTGGAAGATCGATTACTACGACATTGATCTACAGATGCACTCACCCGATCCGACTGATCCAGCTGTCACAACACGCATACTCACTATTATGTTAGCGGAGGAATATTGAAGCCAAACACACACCATCTCAACACAAACACAGCAAATCTGCCCTCAACAAAGTGAGCACTGTCACACTGTCGAGCTAGTAAATTTTGGAGCAAACACGCTGTTTGAACATGCCGTGTTAACACGGCGTTTATTTACAAGTGACCAAACACTCCTGTTGCAAACAGCGTGTTTGACAAAAAACTCAAACATGGCGTTTTCAAACAGCGTGTTTGGATTATTAATCAATAAAATCAATATAAAAATATTAACGACGCAGCGCTTTAGGGAATTCACCAAGCCCAACATTCTCAATGTATTGCACCGCGGTTCGCAAATATCGGTTGGTTTGATTGGATATGCTGATGCGTGCGCGCTTGTTGCGCCGCTCAATCTCAAGGGCTTTTAGCGTGCGTTTGGCGCCGTACTTAGACGGAGGCATCAAGTTCGGGCGTAGCCCTGCCAATATGCCTAGATCATAAGCGCGATGTGCAGGGTTAGTTTGTTTGAGATCCCATATGGTCAAAACACGGTGGAGCGTATGCGCAGAGACATTGGTGTAAATTGGATATTCCGCAGTTGAGTTGGACCTAGAGCCTAGCCTAGGCATGATTGCGTGTGCGCGCATGTGAAGTGCTTTGATCTCTTCTTGGATGTAGTGAAGTGGACGATAAGGGTCAATATGATATATTATTTTGTGTTCGTTATCGCCGTGTGCATTCAAATGTCGCTGCTCTGCGAACAGTGTCTTGTGGCCCGTCCACCATTCTAAAAAAGTGCCTTCAAAAATGTTTCCAAAGTCTCGATAAAGACGCGCGAGTTTGCCTGTGCCGCATTTCCGGCATGTTTGCTTATAATCTTTGTTGCGCTTTAAAAATGCCCACCACCAATAATAAATCGAAGATTTATATGGCTCAGCACCTTTATAAGGCATGTTTCGGCTACCTTTGAAGCGAGTATGCGCAAGTTCTGCGTTGTTAGGCGGGGCTGTAACAAAGCTCAGTGCCTCCGCGTTTTCATAGGCCCAGTCTTTGGGCATGACTCCATCTCCATTTGTTGCGTTTGGAGTCAAAAACTAGCCCGATAGCTCGATTATACAAGTTTTAGCATGACACTTAAATGCTGGAGCCCATCACCTGCCGATGGCAATGTTTATTGGCGGCGGGCTTTTACTCAACGGTTTGCACAACCCTGCAGGCCTAAATTGAAAGGAAGAACCATGTCTGTTCAAACACAAATTAAAATTGATATCCACAAGCGGCTAGACGCAATGCACAGAGCACGCGCAACTTGGGAAGAAGGCACGCTGCGCGCATCTAATGATGAGCTCTACGCAATACTAGAGAGCGTGTACGCGCTCTATGCCGAGCTTAAAACAGAAGTTGGAAAGCGCCGTGCGTTTGCGGCTTTGCTAACGGACCTCGAAGTAAAAACACAAGCCAACACCAGCCTGGCGCTCAAAGTAATCCGCTATGTGTTCGCAAACCAAGGGCGCCGTGAAGAGGCCTACGCCCGCGTGGTTGCTATTGCTCATGATATGAAGAGCCCTGATCAAAGCTTCACCAGTTATGTGCAAGAATGCGGTGGTATAGAAGAAGTGCGCCGTGTGTCTACAACTACAAAATCAAGCTCGATGTCTAAAGAAGACTTCAAAAAACTTGCCCTTGAAGGACTGCAGGAAGTCCAAGTTGGTGTGTCGACGTTTGATCTGCCAACGTTCATCCAGCCAAACACCGACTACGAGGAAGACTACGCAGTTGCCCTGGTGCGCTGCAACGACAACGGCACGGGTACCATTGTGTATGGTTGCAATGAAGCCGGCATCATCGATGCTGTACTCGTATCCTCCGGAAAAGACCTTGATGAGCGCGCCCAAGAAAGCATCGCCAAGCTTGATGCAAGCGATCTTGCAACCAAACGAGCACGCGATGTCAAGGAGTTCGCCGCTAAGATGATCCGCGTGAGCCCTACAGCAACAATATCGGCTTCAGGTGACACCACTTACACCAACGGCGCTGCAAGCCAAGTATATGGCTAATTTCTGCCAACCTATGGGGCAGCATTGCGCTGTCCCATAGATCTGCAACTTCACTGAAAGGATCTGAGGATGTCATTTGACCTCAAACATTTACCGCGGACTTTTGCCGATTTAGTAATTGCAAATCCGCTGAATGCGGCTGTAATCAAATCTTATTGCGAGCAACCACCAGCTAAGCCTTTATTGTTGGCTGGCCCACCCGGCGCAGGAAAAACAGAAGCAGCACGCGTAATAGCTCAAAGTCATTTTCTGCGTGCGCAGGATCACTACATGCATTGGGAACACAATGCTGCAAGCCTCGGTAAAAGCTTTGAAGATAAAATTATGGCCGAAGTGAACTATCAAATGTTTGGCAACTCAGACAAAGCGCTGATTGTCATTAATGAGATCGACGAGCTGGATCTGCGCAGTGTGCAGCCAAAGTTCCGTGAGTTCATGGATACCAAACGCCATCTGATCCGTTTCGTGGCAACGACCAACCATAAAAACAGAATAATGGGTGCGATGCTGTCACGCTTTCGAGTGCTGGATATAGATCCACCCTCAAATACGGATTGGGTGCCACGCGTATTAAGTATGTTGCAGGCAGAAGGCTTAAATCCAACACAGCAGGATGTAACGCAAATGTTGCAAAGCTTTAATGGCAGTGCGCGCGATTTAATCGATCTCGTCGAAGAGACAGTTATGGCCAGCAAAGTTGCAACGCTTTGACCGCTGATATTACCCTTAGCGCAATCACACAGCCCAAAACCTCATATAACGTACATAGTATGAGGTTTTGGCATAACTCATTGAAAAATATAAGCTTCAGGCGAGGCGTCTTTTCGGTAGGAAGACCAATACCTCAGACTTTATATTCAAAGCTAACACAACGTTAGGTTTTGAGGGGAGTTTGCAATGCGCCAGGCACAAACACTAAATGAAGCTCAACTACGCAGGGTTATACACTACTGCCGCAGCAGACGTCATCCAATTCGTGATGAGACCATTATACTGGTTAGTTTCTACGCAGGCCTCCGAGCCAAGGAAATCGCAGCACTCACAGTGGGTAACATATTTGATGAAGACGGTGCTGTTCGCACACAGTTCATCTTAAGCGCACAGCAGAGCAAAGGTGGGCAAACGCGCACGGTGTATCTTAATCAGCGCTTGCGTAAGGCTCTGCGCGAGTACGGTGATTATATCCGCCTCGCAGATCCACAGCGCCCGCTGTTTGCCAGTCAAAAGGGCGGTCATTTCTCGGCCAACACAATGTGCCAGCTGTTCTTGGACATATACAAAGCAATTGGCCTCAAGGACGCCTCAAGTCATTCAGGTCGTAGGACCTATATTACCCGTTTGGCCAACAAGGGTGTAGGCGTGCGATTGCTTGCGGCGCTTGCAGGGCATTCGCATATATCCACAACACAGAGGTACATAGATGTGAACTCTGACCAGTTGAGCGAAGCAGTAGAGTTACTTTAGAAAACAGGCCTTAGCGGACCTTCGGGCAAAGTGCAGCGAATGGCGGCTTAGAGCCCAAACTGTGAGTTCGTCTATTGTGCTGCGCGCGCTCGCAGCACCTAAAATTTTGTATTCGCGTGTTGTCATGTCAAACTACCGCGTTAGAGCCCATCGTTCATTTGGCTCGTATAATACTTTTAAACGTCCATAGCGTTTTTCGGACGAATTCGAACATGACAACCCTTAAAGCGCTAATCTAAGAGGTCGTTTTTGCCAGCCATTCTTTGCCTTTCAACATGGCATTCCAATAGATCCAGGGCAGAACTGACTTTTTTAGGAACCATGCGGCGCGCCTTGGCTTTGTGCTGTCCCACGGAAAGCTGGGCATGAGTTTTCCACCATAACCGAACTCTGCCAAAATAATTTTGCCGTGTTCGACGGTTAACGGGCACGATCCATACCCATCATAGGCTTGCGGCATCGCAGCTTCCTTCATCTGCGCAATCAGATTGTCAGCCACAATTGGGGCTTGTTTACGCGCGGCGGCTGCTGTTTTGGCATTTGGGGTTGAGGTCACATCCCCAAGGCCAAAGATATTTGGGGCGATAGTGCTTTGCATCGTCGATTGGTCAACAGCCATCCAGCCAGCTTCGTTTGCAAGGGGGCTGTCTTTGATAAAGTCTGGCGCGCATTGGGGTGGACAGACATGCAGCATATCAAATTTGCGCTCTACCAGCCGCGGGTCTTCGCCTTCTTTGGCCACCTTGAAGGTTGCTATCTGATTGGGGCCGTCGACCTTCACCAGATTATACCCAAAGTCGAGATTTATACCGTAGCGGTCAACATATTCCATTAGCGGAGGCACATAATCTGCGCAGCCGAAGAGGACCGGCCCTGCATTGCAGAATGACACATCGATATCTTTGATTTTACCCACCTGCATCCAGGTTGAGCATGACAAGTACATTGCTTTTTGCGGCGCGCCTGCGCATTTGATCGGCATAGGCGGTTGGGTGAAAATAGCTTTTTCCCCGCGCATTTTTTGAACCAGTTCCCATGTGTAGGGTGCAAGATCATATCGGTAGTTCGAGGTCACACCGTTTCGACCAAGCGCTTCCTCAAGCCCCTCAATCGCAGCCCAATCTAGCTTAAGCCCCGCCGCCACTACGAGAGAGCCATAGGTAAGCACCTTTCCATCTTCAAGCCTGACGCTATTCTCATCTGGTTGAAACGATGCAACGGTCCCTCTTATTTGTGTCACATAAGAAGGCATGACACTGGCCGTGGATCGTGCCGTTTCTTCTTTTTTGAAAACGCCCGCACCCACCATGGTCCAGCCTGGCTGGTAGTAATGGGTCGTTGAGCGCTCGATAATAGCTATATCCAGAGACGCGTCCCGTTTATGCAGGCTGGCTGCCGTTGCGATACCCGCGGCTCCGCCACCTACGATAAGTATTTGATGATCTGCCATTATATTAGGGGCCTCCCAACCCTTGCCCTAACGAGCTTTACAGTTTGTTAATTGGCACTTTCAGGTAGACGTCTCCGTCCATATCAGCGGCAGGCATGTGGCCTGCATTCATGTTCACTTGAATTGATGGAATAATAAGTTTCGGCATTGCCAATTGCGCATCCCGCTTGGTCCGAAAGTCAACGAATTCTTTTTCGGATTTGCCACCACCGACATGAACGTTTTTTGCCTTTTGTTCTGCTACTGTTGTTTGCCAGCAGAACGTCTCACGCGTTTTGGTTTTGTAGTCGTGGCACAAGAACAAGCGCGTCTCTTCAGGCAACTTTAATATGCGTTGTATAGAAGCATAAAGATTGGTTGCAGACCCGCCCGGGAAATCTGCACGAGCGGTGCCAAAATCGGGCATAAATAACGTGTCACCGATAAAGGCAGCATCGCCGATGACGTAGGTTACACAGGCAGGCGTATGCCCCGGCGTGTGCATCACTGTGACATTAAGGTTACCGATGTCAAAGACATCCCCATTTGCGAACAATCTGTCGAATTGGCTGCCGTCCATCTCAAATTCGGTACCTGCATTAAAGATCTTGCCAAAAACTTTTTGAACGGCGGTTATATTGGCTCCTATCGCAATTTTGCCACCCAGCTTTTCGGCCAGGTAGGGTGCAGCAGACAGGTGATCGGCGTGCACATGGGTCTCGAGTATCCAAGCGACCTGCCAGTCATTTCGCGTGATTTCATCGATCAGCTTATCAGCATGGGTCGTTTCGGTACTGCCCGCTGCGGCGTCAAAATCCAAGATGGAATCGATAATCGCCACAGCGTTTGAAGCTGGGTCTTTTACGATATGACAAGCTGCGTTCGTGGCTTCATCAAAGAACGTATGCACCTCGGGAGAGGACTGCCGCATTTTTTAAAACTCCACGACGGCGCGGATAGATTTGCCTTCATGCATCAAATCGAACCCGTGGTTGATATCCTCTAGCTTCAATTTATGAGTGATCATCGGGTCGATTTCGATCTTGCCGTCCATGTACCAATCCACGATTTTGGGTACATCGGTGCGCCCGGATGCGCCACCAAATGCAGTACCGCGCCAAACCCGCCCTGTTACCAATTGGAACGGTCTTGTGCTAATCTCTGCGCCAGCAGGCGCGACGCCGATAATGATGCTTTCGCCCCACCCCTTGTGCGCGCATTCCAGCGCCGTGCGCATAACGCCCACGTTGCCAGTGGCGTCAAATGTGTAATCCGCACCACCGCGTGTCAGCTCAACCAGATGCGCAACCAGATCCCCGGCCACTTTTGAAGGGTTCACGAAATCGGTCATACCAAACCGCTTGGCCATCTCGACTTTACCCTCGTTCAGGTCAACGCCAACGATTTGGTCTGCCCCCGCAAGGCGCAAACCTTGGATAACATTGAGTCCAATACCGCCAAGGCCGAAGACCACGCCAGTTGACCCAATCTCAACTTTAGCAGTGTTGATCACTGCCCCTATGCCGGTTGTGACACCACAACCAATGTAACAAATTTTATCAAACGGAGCGTCCTTTCGAACTTTCGCCAGAGCAATTTCGGGCACAACGGTGTGATTGGCGAAGGTAGAACATCCCATATAATGGTGGATTGGCGTCCCATCGAGCATTTTGAATCGTGTCGATCCGTCAGGCAAAAGCCCAGCGCCTTGGGTACTTCGGATTTTCTGGCAAAGATTAGTTTTAGGATTTAAGCAATATTCGCATTCACGGCATTCGGGTGTATAGAGTGGGATCACATGGTCACCCACCTCTAGACTGGTCACACCTTCTCCAATTTCGATCACTACGCCTGCACCTTCATGACCCAAGATTGCCGGAAAAATGCCCTCCGGATCCTCGCCCGAACGGGTGAATTCATCTGTATGACATAGACCTGTAGCTTTGATCTCAACCAAAACCTCTCCAGCGCGCGGGCCGTCGAGTTCAACGTCCATAACTTCAAGTGGTTTTCCAGCCTCCAAGGCGACAGCAGCACGTGTTCGCATTTTTTCTCCTAAAAAAATTGCTTGATTTTTTCCATGATTCGCTCTCATCATCTGAGAAAGTGTCTCATATTTCAATAGGTACCTTTGAAGTGCATCTAGAACGTCTTATTCATTTGCTTGAAATTATCGCCGTCGTCGGTCGTCCGATCAGCGCAACCGAAGCGCAGATAGCAAGTGGGTTGCCAAAGCCAACCTGCTATCGCTTGATGCAAACATTGCAAGAACAAGGGCTGATCGAAGAACCAAACAATGACGGGCGCTATGTGATTGGTGAACGGCTGATCCGCATTGCTCTATTGGGAAAATCCGACGTGGATGTGCGCCGTGTTGCGGCGCCTCTTCTCAAAGTGGCCGCTACCAAATTCAATGAAACTGTGTTTCTGGCACGCTTCCGAGATGGCAAAGTGGAAATTATTCATGTCGAAACACCGGACGATCCCGCCCGTGCCTTCATCCATCCAGGGCTTGGTGAACGCCCGATGCATGCCTGTTCTTGTTCAAAGGCAATCGCAGCCTTCACAGAACAAAACTTTCAAGACAAAATTTTGCAAGGAAGTCTTCAAGCCTATACAGACCACACAAAGGCGACGCGAGAAGACCTGCTTGCAGAGTTCGATATCATCCGAAAGCAAGGTTTTGCCGATTGCGATCAAGAGATTGACATTGGCATCTCAAGCGTTGCCGCCCCAATAACAATCGGGAATATCGGTGCCACCTTTAGCGTCGGCGCAGTCGGACCCGTACGCAGGTTTGGCACAGATTACAGACATAATATCGGCCGTCAGCTGACACAGCTTGCAACAAAGATCAGCGGTGCCATTCAACTATGCAACGTGGCCGAGGTCTAATGAGGAACCGCGGAAATGATGTATCAAACCCCAATGAGGGGGAATAACTTTAGGGAGGAAGATCGATGAATAAACCGATGAAGCCGGATCCAACATTTCATGCATCCGCAAAACTAGCGATGCAAGCACCACCTGAAAATTTTGCATTTACGGTAATGCTGGGCAAAGACGCTGATCAACACGATGGACTAGCCGTTATTGACCTGCGCAAAGGGTCGAAAACCTATGGCGAGATTGTTCATAAGGTGATGACTGAAACCACTGGGGACGAATTTCACCACTTTGGCTGGAACGCGTGTTCATCATCTCTGTCGCCCTTATCGGGCCATGCATTTTTAGAACGCCGCTATCTGATCGTACCAGGCATTCGCTCGTCGCGTATTTTTATCTTTGATGTCAAAGATCCACTAAAGGCTCATATTCATAAAATTATTGAACCGGAAGAACTGTTCGAAAAGACAGGGTATTCGCGTCCCCATACAATTCATTGTGGGCCTGAAGGGATTTATGTATCAACTCTTGGTGGAGGCGGAGCTGATGGCACAGACGGCCCTCCCGGTATTTTCATCATGGATTGTGAAACATTTGAAATTATCGGTCGCTACGAAATGGATCGCGGTGCACAAGACAAACATTACGATTTTTGGTGGAACCTGCCACAAGACTATATGGTCAGTTCTGAATGGGGTCTGCCGCCCCAATATGAAAATGGCGTTGTACCAGAAGATTTACTGTCAAACAAATACGGCCATTCGATCCACTTCTGGGATCTGCGCGCACGCAAAAACATCCAAACGATGGATTTCGGTGAAAACTACCAGATGGCGTTAGAGATCCGCCCTGCCCATGATCCGACCAAATCTTATGGGTTCTGCGGTGTCGTGGTTGATACAACAAACTTACAAGGCGCGATTTTTACTTGGTGGCGTGGTGATGATGGTGTGTGGCAATCCAAGAAGACGATCACGATCGATCCACGCCCGGAAGATCCAGAAAACCTTCCTGATTTGCTTAAAGGCTTCGGAGCCGTGCCACCCTTGGTCACTGATATCGACCTGAGCCTTGACGATAAATACCTTTATGTCGCCTGTTGGGGCTTGGGCGAGATGCATCAATATGATGTATCTGATCCAATGAACCCCGTGCTCAACGGTAAGGTGCAGCTTGGCGGTATCGCCACCGAACATAAGCACCCTAACGGCAAGGAGGTTATCTACGGACCGCAAATGGTCGAGATCAGCCGCGACGGAAAAAGAGTGTATTGGACAAATTCGCTTTATTCTTCATGGGACAACCAGTTCTATCCGCATCAGGAAGGCGGGCAAATGGTGATGGCGAATGTTGGAGAAGATGGCAGTTTTGCCCTTGATCCTGACTTCTACATTGACTTCCCAGAGAACACCCGGGCCCACCAAATTCGTCTGGAAGGCGGCGATTGTTCCACCGATAGTTTCTGTTACCCCTCTGTATAAAATATGGAAACCATGACTGCGACGGCCCTTTGGTGGGCCGTCATTTTTTCGGGTATATACCATGGCGTAAACCCTGGTATGGGATGGCCTCTGGCTGTCTCCGCGGCTCTATTTGAACGCAAGAAAAGCGCCATGATCAAAGCCAGTGCAATGCTTGCGACTGGTCATTTTCTGGCGATGATTATCATCTTGCTGCCGTTTTCAATGATGTATTTCTTCGTCAATAACGAGCGTGAAATTCGGATGGGTGCAGGCGCGCTAGTGATTGCGATGGGGATCTATCTTTTGATCAATCGGCGACACCCGAAAATTCTAGCCCGCATCCATCCTGCCAAGCTAGGGCTCTGGTCGTTTCTGGCCGCCACTGCCCATGGTGCGGGACTAATGCTGGTGCCTATTTATCTTGGTATTTGCGGGCTTTTAGTGCTGGGCGAAAGTGTGTCAGAAACAGGTCATGCCGCTGCACAAGTGCTCATGAGCAACAATATAACGACAGCCTTTTTAGTGGCCGCAACCCACACCTTTGCGATGACTTTTGCAGGTGCTGCGATTGCGATCTTTGTCTACACTTGGTTTGGTTTGAAATTCATTTCAAAAAGTTGGTTCAATCTTGATTTACTTTGGGCGCTCAGCCTAATTACTGTCGGGGCATTTGGCGTTTATTCTGCATTTTTAGGTCATCAATGATGCCCAATGAACGCTTTGGCAATGTCTATTGAATCGCCGTAAATTCACCGCTGCGAAAGCTAGAAAATGCTGCGTTTGCACAAACCCGGTTTGTCCGCATAGCAGACATCCATGCACAGTTCAGCCAACGGCCGTAATCCATTCGTCATTCGGATATACTTATGACAACAAGATATAAAGATAAAAACTCTCTATAGTTAAGCACTGCGGTGGAGCTGCTGTAAGCGTTGGTCCCTTCACAAAATGCTTAAACGCCCAGAATAGCAATAAGCCCTCGTTCTGACAGTTTATCCTTCTCAACGAGCTCAAGGGCTTTGATGCGAACGTTCGGTGCAACTGTATAACTTTCTTCATGTGTCCCAATCACAGCCAATACCGCCCGCTCTGTGAGAAGTCCTTTGTCAAGCATATCCAGCGCCTTTAGGCTGGCTTCGGTCTTTTTATCGCTTGATTGGTTCTCTGCTGAAAGTGTTCGCTCTGAACCCTTTGTGTCTTCCTCAAGTTGTTCTTCAAGTTCATCGGGGAGGCTTTCCTCAATGACATCACCTACGGGACTGTGTAGATCCTCATCTGATATGGAGAAGCCCTGTACCCGCTCTGCTTTGTATTCATCATATGGCGTGTCATAGCGCTTGCCCGTGAGCATTTCTTTTTTGAGACGGGGAGTGAGATGGCTGTAGTGGCGCTCTATCATCAAAATAGAGGTGCCCATTTGTACAGCCAGCGTGTGCACATCCATACCGTCGTTTAGAAGAGAAAATGTGGCATAGGTATGGCGTAAGCTATATAACGTGCGATCTTGTCCTGTCCTTGGACAGGTGAGTAATCCAGAATCTCGCATCAGGATTCTAAACGTCTGACGCAGGTTAGCACTGGCCGTACCATCGGGCAGCCTGAAGACAGGCACATCTAGTTTTGATTTAATTAGCTGCTCAAAACTCAAATGTGCAATATCTGGGCATCTGCTTTGAACGCGCTTGAGATAGTTTATGGTTCCTGCTCGACAGATAATGTCACGACGGCCTGTTTTACCTGTCACGCTCATCTCAAGATATTTGAGACCCTTGTCTTCAAATAGGCTGATATGTTTCCAGCGCAGGTTATTAGCTTCTGTTCCATGCCGCATGCCCGTGTTTGCTAGAATAAGAATGTAGTCACGCAGCAGATGGCGCATGTCGCGTGACTTGCCCTCTCGTCCTGCATCAATCCAACTGGGCAGTTTGCGAATGAGTGTCGCATATTCTTCTCTGGTGAAGTCAGGCCTGCGCACGCTATCCCGCCCTTTGTTTACCAATACAGGGACTTGTGACTTATTCATGTATCCCCGTGCCACAGCTTCATCAAAGATCCGATTGAGCGCAGAGTTATGGGTATTCAATGTAGACGCTCTTGGCTCTCGACCCATCCTCTCTTCACGCCAGCGCGCAAACTTTTGCAACATCTCGTAATCAATACTGGTGACAAAAATATCACCAAAGAAGGGAACCAGATACTTATCAATAACGATGATGTAATCGCGAAAGCTTTTCTTGCCTGCACCATTCTCAAGCTGCTCTTTCATGGTTGCTCTACATAGTGCAGCCACATCTGCAAACCGCTTAGAGATAACAGGCAAGCCGTTCTTTTGGCGAAAGCGATAGTCTAGGTAAATCTCGCGTGCTGCGTCTTTAGCATCTTTCAAAATACGCTTCTTAGTGCTCACACGGACTTGTCGTCCGTCCATCATAAATACAACTTGCCAGACTGAGCTGTGTTTACGTTTAAAAAGACGAACCTCACCATCCATAAGCGTGGGTGTATTTGGGTTCAGTTTAGGCAAAGTCATCACCGTGTTTAACACTGTGATTCTGCACTCATAATTCTCAGAAAGCGAGAAAAAACTGTGCTAGAGGTGTGCTACGCGCAAAACGCGTCAACCGAAATATTAAGTCATTGCTTATAATGGATTTTTGGTAGCGGAGGAGGGACTTGAACCCCCGACACGCGGATTATGATTCCGCTGCTCTAACCACCTGAGCTACTCCGCCAACGCGCTCGATTTAGGCTTATTCCTAAACTAGGTCAAGTTCATTATCCAACATATGCCGCTTAATACAATTCTCAAGGCTGCAAACCGCTGGGAACACTGATTAAGGCAGCGGCTTTCCCACATAGACCAGCTGCTAGCGGATAGCTTAGCAAAAATTCACACTTTTTTATTAGGGCGCAGGGTTGCCCCTGATTATCGCTGCAAACTTCACTAAAAACCACATCAGCTTGTCACGTTTAAAGCAAATCAGGCTTTTTTATTCCGCGCAAATTTGCTCAACCGTTCAACTTTGCCCGTTCTTCACCGCTGCGTCAAAGGAACAGCCGCTTTTTCAAAATAATATCGCCCTCACCGGCCAATGCGATACGAGAGATAGCCTCTGGTAAGGTTTCATAAGTTACAGACATTCGATGTGCATTGGCATGAATCAACTTTGCTTCGCTGACCATCAGCGCCACATGGCCTTTCCAAAACACGAGATCGCCGCGTTGCAACGCTGCATCTGGCGGTAAAGCGGCCCCCAACGCGCGCTGTTGTAAATCACTGTCAGCCGGGCAGTTATGCGCGCAAATCATGTGACTCAATCGAACAAGGCCCGAGCAATCAATTCCCAATGCGCTGTCGCCCCCCCAAAGATAGGGGACGCCCAACAATTGTTCCGCAACGGCCACCGGGTCTGACGGCGGATTGGTTAACGCCTTAACATGCTGCTTGGGCACCCAGCCGAACTGGGTTTTTATAAAGCCAATCTCTTCTTTTAGGTTTTGGAGTTGACTCCCCATCACCAAAAGCGCTGTGGTGCCCGACTTCATATCACACTGCCTGTAAGAATGGCTAATTGGCACTGAGATATAATGGGTGCTTGGCGCTTGGCTTGAAGGCTGAAGTTGCTGTGATTTTATATATCCAACATAACCATGCGCATGGGCTTTTACAAAACTCCAGCCCGCGTGCTCGTCATAGACGGTTACTTGTTCTCCGGGATAGAGTTGCCGCTGCAGCGCGCCCGCAGGGGCGTTGCATAAATTGCCAAGGCCACCGGCAACCTGTTGTGGCCAGCCTTCAACAAATCGTTCGGCTTGCACCATGCCTTGCAGCTCAAGCGCGGCCACGCGGCCATTGCAGGCTAAAAGTCTGGGATCCCTCATAGCGAAAGAAGTTTCGGCAAAGCCGAGGCCAGCGCACGGATGCCTTGCGATGTTCCCCCCTTCGTGATGCCTGCGGCGGCCTTTGGCGCCCAACCGTAAATATCGAAATGTATGTATTTATCGGCCTCTGCAACAAAACGCCTTAAGAAAAGGGCCGCCGTAATCGAGCCTGCAAACCCGCCTGCCGGCGCATTGTCTAGATCCGCAATGCCAGGTTCGATCATCGGCTCATAGCCCTCCCAGAACGGCAGCCGCCATAGCGGATCAAGGCTGTTTTTACCCGCCTGCATTAAGATCTCGGAAGTTGCATCTTGGTTGGTGTAAAAGGGTGCCAGCTGCGGGCCCAGCGCCACCCGCGCGGCACCCGTCAGCGTTGCCAGTGAAACAATTAAATCCGGCTGGTCTTCACTGGCATAGCTAAGAGCATCGCCAAGCACCAATCTTCCTTCTGCATCTGTATTGTTAATTTCAACGCTCAGCCCTTTGCGCGAGATCAAAATATCCTGCGGCCTAAAAGATGCCCCGGAAACCGCGTTTTCAACCGCCGGGATCAATACCCGCAACTGCAGGGGTAAATTTAAATCCAAAATTAACTGTGCCAAAGCCAACGCATGGGCTGCGCCGCCCATATCCTTTTTCATCAACCCCATCGAGGATCCGGGCTTTAAGTTCAGCCCTCCTGTATCAAAGCACACGCCTTTGCCCACCAGCGTCAGTTTTGGCCCCGTCGTCCCAAAGCCAAGGTCGATTAAGCGCGGCGGGTTCGGCGAAGCCCGCCCAACTGCATGGATCATAGGGAAATTCTGATCGATCAAAGCCTCGCCGATGATCACATCCGAAGTTCCGTGATATTGCGCCGCCAGCTGACGGGCTGCCACCTCAATCTCGGCGGGGCCCATATCAGATGCGGGCGTATTGATCAGATCACGGCACAGAGCCTCAGATTTTGCCAAGCTTTCAATATGCCGCGCATCCATACCGGACGGTGCGATTAAACGGGGAAGCGCCCGTGAGGTTGAGCGATATCGGTCAAACGCGTAGCCTAAAAGCAACCAGCCTAAAACTTCATATTCAGCGTTCTCCAAAGGCAAGGGGTCAGGCAGCTTATAGACACCGCTTGGCAATTTTGCAGCGGCGGCGGCCAATATAAAGCGATTGCGCGCTCGGCTTTGCGTGTCACCCAGCCCCAAAATTGCAAGTTCTGCTTCGCCGCTCGCAGTTGGGCACAGCACGGCTTCGCCAAAGCCGCCGGTAAACCCCTGCTGGGCAATCCAGCGCTGGGCAGGCGCCGCTAGGCGCGCCACCACCTCTTTAACAGTGTCACTGTTGCATAACAGAACGGGAATAGAAGCGTGATCTTCTGATATAAACTCGAGCGTCATAGCGCGCGTATCCTTCGGTTTGGCGCAGAACGCGCGCTTAGTCTTTCCCGCCGCGGTCGCAATTCAAATAAGATGAAGCGGGCAGGGGTTGAAATATTTTAACACCGTCTGATATTAACAATGACCGTGGTAAAAGAACAGATATGGCAGATTGTCTTCGCCTCTGTTATCGCTGCTGCGTAGATGCGTTTATCTTTGTAAAGAAAGGCCGCCGCTTATGGATTTTGTCAAACCGCTTCCCGCCTATCTCATTCAACGCTATCACGGGTGGTTCGCGACGGGCTTTTCCCAAAACCAGGCTTGGTATAAGCGATTGGCCACTGAGGGCCAGCGCCCAAGAGCCATGATAATTTCCTGTTGTGACTCGCGGGTGCATGCCACATCTATCTTTGGCGCAGAGCAAGGTGAGTTTTTTATTCATCGAAATATTGCAAATCTAGTGCCGCCTTATAGCCCGGATGGGTCGCAACACGGAACCAGCGCTGCCGTCGAATACGCGGTCACCGCGCTCAATGTCTCGCAATTGATCATTCTGGGCCATTCAAATTGCGGCGGTGTAAAAGGATGCTTGGATATGTGCCGGGGCCATGCACCGCAGCTTGAAGAGAAAACCAGTTTTGTTGGGCGTTGGATGGATATTTTGCGGCCAGGATATGAGGCGATCAAAGATTATTCCTCCGAGGAAGAAATAGCTCAAGATTTGGAAAAGCAGGCGGTACTGACATCTTTGACCAATTTGATGACTTTTCCTTTTGTAGAAAAGGCGGTTCAGGATGGTTCGTTGTCCTTACACGGCTTATGGACTGATATTGGCGAGGGCAGTTTAGAAGCCTTTGATCCTGCATCACAAAGGTTTAAGCCTGTCTAAGCTTTTTAGAATAAAATTGAGCAAAAAACGCACTTCCGCGCGCGACCGCGAAGAAGGACTTTGATCTTTTCTGCATGCTTAAGAGGCAACCGGCTCACGCTGCATTATCGTTTTGCGATTGTTTCAGCCGCAAGATCGCAATATTTGCGTTTTGAATATCCTGCGAAAATCGACGTTTAACGTCATCACTCGTAATTTTCGGTGTGGCCAGTGCGCGCAGTGATTGTGCAATTAAATTATCGATCTTCTCTGTGTTCTCTTTATCGGCCAACATGCACTTCGAGCCCCAAAATTCTCATACGCCTTTATATAGCAAACTGCAGATGCCATCACATATAAACATTCGGATAAGTTTTAACTACTTTAGACGATCTCCATATTCTGATGGGTATTTTTATCAATTTGATAATACTTAAGGGTAAGACGTTTGCAAAACGCGTATTTTGCGATAATCTGAAACTATCCAAAAGCGCGGATATTTTGGGATCAGGCTTTTTGGAGCACGCGCTGGCCTAACACTTCGGCGATTTGAACGGCATTCAGGGCCGCGCCTTTGCGCAGATTGTCCGACACGCACCATAGGTTCAACCCATTCTCTAAGGTGCTATCCTGCCGGATGCGGCTGACAAATGTTGCGAAATCACCAACGCATTCTACCGGTGAGACATAACCTCCATCCTCGCGCTTATCGATCACCATCAAGCCAGGCGCTTCGCGCAGGATGTCACGGGCCTCATCCTCGTCCAAGAACTCTTCAAATTCGATATTAATCGCTTCGGAATGCCCCACAAACACCGGAACCCGCACACATGTTGCGGTGACTTTGATTTTCGGATCAATAATCTTCTTGGTTTCGGCAACCATTTTCCATTCTTCTTTGGTGGTGCCATCTTCCATAAACACATCAATATGAGGAATGACGTTAAAGGCGATTTGTTTTGGATAGACTTTTGGGGCCACTTCCTGGCCCGGCACATACATACCTTTGGTTTGGTTCCACAGCTCGTCAATCGCGTCTTTGCCGCTGCCCGACACTGATTGGTAGGTGCTAACCACCACGCGCTTGATGGTGGCACGATCATGAAGCGGTTTGAGCGCAACCACCATTTGCGCGGTTGAGCAATTGGGGTTGGCGATTATATTTTTCTTAGAATATCCAAAGATTGCATCCGCGTTTACCTCCGGTACGATCAACGGGACGTCGGGATCATACCGATATAACGAGCTGTTATCGATCACAACGCAGCCGGCCTTGGCCGCGCGCGGCGCATGCAGTTTCGTGGCTTCAGAGCCCACAGCAAAAAGTGCGATATCCCAGCCAGAAAAGTCAAATTGTTCTAAATCTTTGGTTGATAAAATCTCATCGCCAAAACTCAATTCGGTACCCAAGGAGCGTCTGCTGGCAAGCGCAACGATTTTATCAATTGGAAAATGCCGTTCTGCCAAGATATTCAGAATTTCTCGGCCAACATTGCCCGTGGCGCCAACAACAGCAACTTTATAACCCATAATTTAAGCTCCTTACCCCGTCTAAACGACTTGCGATCTTAGTTAGGCGGTTTCTAACGCAACAAGTGTGGTTAGGAAAGGCGAAAGCGGCCGCTTCAAATTGAATATGGCCCCCGTCAAGAAGGCCTTTCAGCCTTTCAGCCTTGCGGCAACGCAGGCTCTGGCCGGCCCGCGCGAATTGGGGAATTATAATTATTGGTTTAAATTTTTTGCGGAAGACTTAATGGCTGCATATTGGCCAGAGGGGCGATAACACCACAGATATTCCGGTAAAATCGCCTCAAGGGATGTGGGTTCAATGTCTATATCCGAAAACCCTTTAGCGGTTTCAGAGACAATATTATCAACCGTTAAATCTTTCAGTTGATCCCGCGTTAAGATCCCGTTTTTGAAAAGCCTAAGCGTGACCGTTTCTAAAAAATCGAACCCGGCCGCCATCGGCCGCGCCATGAAAAATGGAATATTCACCAAAAGGCGGCGACGCTCAATCACCGCTAACATACGCGTCATCAAACCCGCAAAATCAATGATCTCTGGCCCGCCTAGCTCATAAGTCCCGGCAGGTGTTTCCCGCGTCAGCGCGATTTCAACGGCTTGGGCAATATCATCCACATAAACCGGTTGGAAGCGTGTTGCCGCTCCGGCAAAGGGCAAAATAGGCCCTGTTTGGGCCATTGAGGCAAAGCGATTGAAAAACTGATCTTCAGGTCCAAAAACAACAGAGGGCCTAAAAATATAGGCCTGTGGCATATGTCTCAATACGGCCTCTTCGCCGGCGCGCTTGCTTTGCGCGTACTCACTTTCTGAAAGGCTTGCACTGGCCAGGGATGAGATATGCACCAAGCTTTGCACACCGTTTGCCGCCGAAAGTCTGGCAATACGCGCGGCGCCGTCTTCCTGAACTGCTTTAAAATTATTTCTTCCCAAGCGGTCAAACGTTCCGACACAGTTCACTGCGGCATCGGCGTTTTCCAAAGCGGCTGTCACGCTGCCATCGTCGCGGATATTGCAAAAAACAGGTTCGACTTGCCCGACCGCACCGTATGATTTGACGAAGAGCGCCTCATTCGGGCGCCGCACAGCAACCCTGACGCGCCATCCTTGTTTTGCCATACGACGTGCAATATAGCGCCCGACAAACCCCGAGCCCCCAAAGATGGTTACCAATTGCGACATAGGCTTCTCCAAAGATTGTTCTTTGCGAGGGTGAATACTCTGGCTATCGCCTCTGAGCAAGATGCAAATATGTGAGGAAACCCCGGAGAAACGCGTTGACTCCACAAATTGCTATAGCTACACGCACAACGGTGGTGTTTGCCCAGGTGGCGGAATTGGTAGACGCGCTAGCTTCAGGTGCTAGTGTCTGTATGGACGTGGAGGTTCGAGTCCTCTCCTGGGCACCAATACTTTCAGTATAACTTATTGAAATTCCTTCGAGTTTAATCATCGAGGGAGACCGTCGTGTCACACATTCCGTACACATTATGCCGTTCAGGCACCTATTATTATAACCGCCGTGTGCCTAAGCACGCAGTTCAAGCTTATGGTTCATTCATCAGGCAAGCCTTATCCAAATGCCCTGAAGAAGCTGAAGCTTATGCAAAACGTCTGGGTGATGTATTGGAGGGATCTTGGAGTAATACGACAGACATCATCCCAATAGATGTTATTGCTGTCGTCACTAGCTTTAAGCCAAGGCCAAGCTTGCTCTCTGATTACGTGAGTGAATACCTATCCCTTCGATCAGTCCATCATAAGCCAATTAAGGTGGCTGTAGACCCTTTCATCTCTCTTGCTGGTGATAGAGATGTCAGCCAGTACACTCGAGAAGATGCCAAGCTGTTTGTCCGTCATCTGGAAATGAAAGGTAATAAGACCGCCACTATCAGAAGACGTATCAACAGCCTGTCTGCTATTCTTAACTATGCCTATGCAGAGCTGGACTTGGATAAGCGTAATCCATTCTCAAGGCTATTCATCAAGGGAGAAGGTGAAGATAGCCACAAGCGAGGTACCTTTGCCAATGAGCAGTTGAAGTGGGGATACGATAAGGCTCTAGCCTCAGGTAGTCAGATAAAGCTTCTTATGCCAATCTTAGGAGAAACAGGCTGTCGACTGGCAGAGATCGTAGGGTTGAAGCTGGAAGATATCGATCTTGAGAATGACCTGATACATATAAGACCAAATTCGGCAAGACGGTTGAAGACCAGAAGCAGCCAAAGAATCTTGCCCTTAGTTGGATATGCCCAACTGGCTATGGAACAAGCACTGAAGCAGGCAGACGATACCTACCTATTCCCAAGATATATCAGAGATGGAAAGTGCTACGCCACGCATGCGTCTAATGCTCTGAACAAGTGGCTGAAGAAGGATTTTGAAGGCCTTACTGCACATTGCCTCAGACATACATTCAGAGATCGTCTGAGAGCTGTAGAATGCCCGATGGATCTGATTGATCAAATCGGTGGGTGGAAGTCGATAAACTTAATTGGGAATGGATATGGGGAAGGTTATGATATCGAAATAATTAGGCATCAAGTGACCAAGATTAGTTCAATCGACTAACTATAAGTTACGAACAAGCTTTTCTTATCGCTTCCGTTAATGTGTTATAGAATACTGTATCAGTAGTAGTACTTACTGCCTTCAGGTTTTGTTCTAGGTCAAAATTTGCTGTTATTTCCTTAGCTAAACTGCATTGTTTTGTTGCTTCCTGAATGTCGTCTTCAAAAATAGAAATTGCGGCCAGATACATAAAAACAATTGTATTTTGCGTTCCTGCTTCTTGTCGATCAAGCGCTGTCCCGAGTAGTTCTTTGGCTCGTTCATATTCTTTAAGTGCTATTAACGTTCCAGCATACTCGATCCATACCCAGTGCAAAGGATTTGGGTTGAGCCTTAGAGCCATCTCAAATGCAGGTCGAGCCTGTTCATAACTGCCCACTCTTCGTAGAAGTGATGCGGCTACAGGCAGCACTAAGTTATTTTTAGGAGCAACTTCTAAGGCTAGCTGAGCATTATCTTTGACAGATTCGATATCCTCGTTTACCAAATCTATCCAGCCCAAAAGAAGGTGCGGTGGACCAGGGTATTCATCCAAAATACTTTCAGCAATTTTTCGGCTTTCGATTTTATCTTCTTCAGGAGTAGGTGACCATCCCATCCATGCTCTTTGAAAAGTAATCCATCCTGCTAAATGCAATATAACGGGATTTTCTGGATCTTTTTCTAACAGTTCAGCAACACAACGTTCAGCCTGCTTATTGCTTTCAGAATTTCGCTCACTAAATAATTCACTACACTTAAGATGTTCAAGAAATGCTTCGTTAGTTTTAAAATAAGACAGTTCACCACGCCCAACTCCTGCGACTTGGACCTGTGCTTCTGTGAATATAGCGTCTGCAATTTGATCAAGAATTTCAAAAAGATTATCGATATTACTATCAAACTTCTCTGACCAAAGAGTTTTTCCCTTAAGCGCATCACTAAGTTTGACATTCACTCTAATTCGCTCGTTTATGACTTGGTAGTTTCCTGTCAGCACGTATCTGACGCCAGTTACTTCTGCAATTTCTTTAATCTCAGGATTTTTAGATGTCGCCGCTGAATACGCCTCGGGTGCCATGACCATTAAAGCGGGTGAACCACTTAAAACTGACACAATATTATCTGTAATGGCTTGAGATAAATAATCAGTATCTTTAGAGCTACTTAAATTTTCGAATTTTGCAACTGTAATGGATGGACCCTCAGGAATTTCATAGGCAAGTTTTTTTTCATCAAGTGGTTGAAAATCTACGCTAAATTGAAAGTATGAAAATAAGCCTATTGCTAGGACACAAACGACAGCTGACAAAATTAGTAAACGTGGGTGACCTGAACGGCTACTCGGAATTTTTCTTCTTTGTGATCGGTCTAGCATCAGATCATAAGCATGGAACTCATTCTGCTTAACCTTCTGGACTCCTAGGTCGTTGAACTCATAAGAGGTCTTACCTTTGACGTAATCATAGATAACTTTTGAAAGCGTTATCCCACCTGTCTGAGCCAAAGCCTCTAGCCTTGCGGCTATATTGACCCCATCACCTAGAAGGTTTTCTTTTTCTTTAACCACATCACCTGAGTTGATCCCTATTCGGAATTCTAGTTTTACAGACGTATCGTCGGATGAGTTTCTATCTTTGAGAGCTTTCTGAAATTCTACTGCGCATTCGACCGCTGAAACTGCGCTGGGGAATTCTGCTAAGAAAGAGTCTCCACCCGTATTAAACAAACGGCCCTTATGCTTTTTGAACAATGCAGTTAGGATTTTCTCGCAGGCACGAAGATTTTTAATTGTGCTGCTCTCGTCTGCTTCCATATGTTTGCTATACCCAACAACATCGGTAGCAAAGATTACTGCTATCTTACGTTCAATTTCTTCTTCAGACATAGGCTCGCCAAGCGTTAAGTTTCACAGTGATGGTGTCATGCGGTCCAAAATCTGTCTAGAAAAACGTAACGAAATTCATGCACACTGTTGCAATAAATTACAAATCGCTTGCGCTACTTCCCATTTGACGCTTCTTATAAAGATATACCTTAGTTTTAAATCTTTTATTGATTTACATACGAAAGTATAGTATGGTTTTGATATGCATTTGAGCACCTGATGAGCAGGTGAAATGCCAGTAACCGCAAAAGCGATCTGCAATCCTGACATTGATGGAGTTAGCCCACATTAGATGTGGCGAAAACGGCTACTTACAAAACGGCTACTGTGTATATGAGTGACAGGACAAGTGCTGTAGGGGGCTTCGATATGAGTTAGTTTATCTGAGATTTGGAATAAACGATTTTCAATGTACGACATAATGGTTTGGACTTTTGGTTTTGTTGCGCACACTTAAAACCCTTACCATTTCACCTTGCTCCCAAACACCATCATAGCCCTGTCCATTGGGCATCTGAATACGCATGAACCCGTTAGGCTGTTGGTTCTTGAATGTGCCTTTCCAAATGATGCCTTCCGAGTCTGTCCTGATAGCGTTAGTGACATGGAGCTGATCTTTCCAAACACCGTTCGTTTTTCCTCCAGCTGGATCAGTCAACGTACCTTTGCCAGATCTTTTGAAGTTCAAAACTTGACCCTCATAGAATGAACCATCTGGGTAACTGAGTTTACCATTGGAAACTTCATTTGCTTCAGGCAGCTGTCCCTCAAATATCCAATCGGAGGATGAGATGATAACATGTCCGTAGAGCATTCCATGTATCCAAGAGCCTTCATACCAAGTACAGGTGGATGCTTTAAAGAGCCTACCTTCACGATGCCTGAGGCCATTTTGAACACCACCTTCATAGAGATCCCCATTCTTATATGAGATTTCCCCAAACCCAGTTTGATGTCCGTCTATCCAATTACCATTATATTGATAGCCGTTTGTGTACTTAATGTGCCCGTGGCCATTCTTGGCTCCATTCTTAAAGGAACCAGTGAAGGCCGTGCCGTTGGCATATTTCATCTGACCAAGGCCGTGGAAGTTACCTTTTTTCCATGACCCTCGATACGAAATCTCTTTTGAATACTGTGCCCAGTACATACGACCGAATAGCCGCCGATATAGATTTTTCATTTGTTATGCTCGAACCGCTGTGCCCAATTTCTGCGGGCTTATTTTTATACAGACAGTAAATTTGATACTTTATTTGAAAGCAACGATTCCATTTTCATGGGCAGATTTCTGCTTGTTTGGGAAATTTGTGACATTTACTGTACTGATACAAAATTGTCATAAATCTGTTACTTTAATACTTTAGGGTATATTTATAGCCGATATCTTCACGCCCCGATGGTGCGGATATTCGATCCGTGAAGGGGCATCGGCGCCTAAAATATAAGGAGTAACAAAAATGGAGATGACACTTTCGCCACGCCTCGTGGAACTATATCAAATTTGCAGGAATGACGCCTACCTTTCTTTGCATCCCAAAAAGAAAAATCCAATCAAGGTAGATTGGAGAAACCAGCCCGTATCAGCTGAGGATGCACTGGCTGCAAACCAAATGCTGCAACACAACATTGGCATCTTAAACGGTACCACCTCAGCTCTGATCGATATTGATTTGGATTGCGCTGAAGCGGTGGCGTTTGCTGATTTATTTCTGCCCGACACAGTGGCCAGCTTTGGCCATGAAGGAAACGGTAGGGGCCATTATCTGGTCGCAATAAAGTCGTCAGGGAAAACCCGTAAGTTCAATATGCCAGACAGTTCTGAATGCTTGGTCGAGTTGAGATCAGATGGCACCCAAACCATGCTGCCACCCTCGATCCACCCAAGCGGGCACAAGCTGCAATTCAGCTATATTAATGACAGTGCCCCTGCCGTTGATTATGCAGATCTACTCGTAGCCACCCAAAGGATTGCAGCCTGTTCTGTCATAGCTCGATCTTGGTCAGAAGGCTCACGGCATCAACTGGCTTTGGCCTTTGCGGGTATGATGTATAAAGCTGATTTCGATCAGGATTTGGCGGAAAACGTGGTTAACACAATCTGTGATTTTACCGGCGATGAAGAGCTGGATGATCGACTGAATGCGGTAGCCACCACATATGCTCAGGATGCATCTAGCGTATCTGGTTACGGTATTATGGTTGATGTGCTTGGCGTTAACACTGCTCGCAAAATAGCTGAGTGGTTGGATATTGGCGCTAACAATACGGATGTGATCGAGGCTGATGGTGCAGCTCCAACAATTCTTCCGACTACCCATGAAGATGAGATCACCGAGGAAAAGATGGCCGAGGCCTTTACCCGTTGGGCTAAGAAACGTGCGGTTTATGTTCATGAAAAGAAGCAGTGGTATCTCTGGGATGGCTTAGTGTGGAAGCCTGATCCATCAAATGCTGTTCGTTTGCTGGTGAGCGAGTTTGTATCTGCTGCTGGTGCTGCTCAAAAGCATAACAGAAGGTTTGAAGATGCATTGAGGCGCTTTGAAAACCTCAGCAAAATCAAAAACACATTGGAGTTGGCGCAGCCACGCTTGGCCAAGTCAATCACTGACTTTGATACAGACCCAATGCTGTTTGCTGCTGGTAACACTTGGATTGACCTAAAAACTGGGCAGCCTGTTACGCCTCAAGCAAACACGTTGGTGAGCCTTCAATCAAGCGTTCGGTATGATCCAGAAGCGGATTGCCCTGTGTTCAAAAGCTTCTTGAATGAGATCTTTTTGGACAATGATGCGTTGGTGAAATTTGTGCAGCGCACAGTGGGGTACAGCTTAACTGGTCGTATAGATGAACAGTGCTTCTTTCCAATGAATGGTGACGGTGCAAATGGTAAATCCACCTTGCTCAACATCCTGTCAAAGTTAATGGGTGATTACTCAAAGACAGCTGCAGCTACGACACTGATGGCAAATCAGCGTGAAGGCGTTGGTGATGATCTGATACATCTAGCGGGTGCCCGAATGATCACAGTTTCTGAAACAGATAAAGATCAGCCTTTGGCAGAAGCGAAATTGAAGCGGATGACTGGTGGAGATGAAATTACTGCTCGAGCGCTTTATGGTAGCTACACCACCTTTAAAATCATGGGCAAGATCTTTGTAGCTACTAATAGTTTGCCCAAGGTTAATGGCAGGGATCATGGTATTTTTCGACGGTTTCAAATTGTTCCATTCAACCGCACCTTTATGCCCCACGAACAAGACAAAGCCTTACCAGATAAACTCGAGGCAGAGCTTTCGGGCATCCTAAACTGGGCTATACGGGGTTGCCTCGAGTGGCAGCAGCAGGGGCTCAACCCACCGCAGATCGTCATGGATCAACTGGATCATTACCAGCAGGATATGGATACGGTGGGTAAGTTCGTTGATGCTCAGCTGGTGCTTGATCCAGCCAGTAAAATCCAATCATCTGAGCTCTACCAAGAATATCGATTATGGTGTCAGCGGATGGGCTACAACCTGCAGGACGATAAGCAGTTTAAAGCGTCCATGCTGAGGATCGACGGGGTCGCTTATGGCAGAAGCAAAGCTGTAAGGCATTATGCTGGGGTTCGGTATCATTGGGACGAAAAGGATGTGATTGAAGTTAACGATAAGGACGTACTCTTCTAGGGGGTGTCACCGGTGTCAGGTGAAAACAAAGTTTTGATAATGTTTTTCTTTCAGAAAACTTTTGGTTTTACCTGACACACCCGACACCGATTACCCAACTTCTTACATGATTCATTTACTCTCATGCTTTGATAGACTTTATCAAACGACCTGACCTGCCATCCTCCAAGGCCCAGATGGCACCATCGCTTCCAAGCTCTACGTCCGGTTTTCGTAGGCGCCTTAGAGTCAAAGCTCTAAACCAGTACTTTTAGACGCAAGGGTAAAGTTCCCACACTGCTTTGCCCTCTGCATCAGCCTCATAAGTGAACATGTAATACTTACCATTCAGTTCAGATAAAGCTTCAGATGTCGTTTCAAATATAGCCCCGCCTCTAAAAGATACGCCCCCGGCTTCGGTCATGTTTCCAACTCCATCACACTTATATGTGGCAACACCTTCTGCACACATTACTACACCAGCGTAAGCATGACCCGCCCATGAACCGTCAGGTCTCATGTGAGCAGTAAATGCCGCTCGTGATTGAACATCATAGCCTAATAATTTTCCACTACCGACAGTGTGGGTGTCCATAGCGGGAAGTCCATATTTACCAGAATCTATCGGTTTACTAGTTTCCTGAAATGTCATTGATCCGGCTTTATCACCAATCATTGTTATTCTCCCATTTGATTTATGCCTTCCAAAGATAAAGAATTAATATGAAACTCAAATGAAAATCTGGATCACCAAAATTTTTTTATTGGGGTTGATTAAAAAATATGCAATTTACGGGATTTTTTGGGTTTTAAATTTTTTAACTTTGATGATGTGAGTTGGAGGTCTAGCCTAAAGATATGAGATTTTGTGATCCTAATCGTCACAAAGCGATCAAATGAAAAAAGGGAGGAAACATTATGAGTGAACCAAATTTTATTGTGATAACCGGAGCGACAAGCGACACCAACGATAGAGCAGGCTTAATGGGTGCAATGGGTGATTTTGCCCAAGAGTGCAAAGACAATGGCGCCATGCGTATTACATACGGCAGTGTTCTAAGTGGAAAGCATCCAAACGCCTTAATATTTATTCAATTCTTTGAAAGCCTAGTAGGGTTCGAGAATGTTATGAAAGCCATTCCAAACTCAAAACCGTATGGGAGCATGATTAAGGATCATGCAACAAAACCCTTTGTTCGCAATGTTATGCAGAGCAAAGCAATACCTTTTGAACCTACGCTATCACCAATGCCAAATTATTTAGTTCTTACTCGGGCAAGGCCAAAGACTTTAAATGAGGCCGAGTTGATAAACTTATTATCGTCCACCACTTCAACGTTTAAAGACCATGGGGCTCAAACATTTAGGTTTGGGCATACCGTGACAGGAAACGATATTGGGACTTATCTACTGGGCGTCACATATCCTTCAATGGCTGCAATTGAAGCAACATACACTGAGCTTGCAACCAATCAGGCCTTTGCCAAACTTTCTGCAGGTATTGATGTTGATATGAGATCGATAGTGAAAATTGCCGGTATTCTTTAAAAAAACCTAGGTTAAGCACTTACTGTACAAATGGTTAACACACTCCCAGCTCAATTCACTGTCAAAGCTCAAGTATATATAACGGGCACAGGGGGTGTGGCCCATGCGTGCCCCCTTTGTGCTAACCACTTATTGTATCGGAACAAACAACTCACCGTTTGGAATGAATTTTATAAGATGGCTACATGGGACAATCGAGTACTTTCAGTGATGATAAAATTTAACGTGTCGTGACGTAAATTGGTTCTTTGTTGACTTCGAACTTTGGTTTCGCAACTCTTGATACTACATTTTAGATTAGAAAGTGGCTTCGCATGTCATCAATAGATTTTTGGTATTCTATAGGATCTACTTATACTTATTTAACTGTTTTACGATTACCCAAGATAGCCGTGGCTAATGGAATAGAAATTTCTTGGCGACCCTTCAATGTGCGTGATGTGATGGTTGAGCAGAAAAACATTCCTTTTTCAAACAAGCCTGTAAAATCAGCTTACATGTGGCGTGATATTGAGCGCCGATCTAGAATGTATGGCCTAGAACCAAAGATCCCTGCCCCCTATCCTTTGTCAGGCTTAGTTTTGGCCAATCAAATAGCCATTTTGGGAAAAGAAGAAGGCTGGATAGAAGCATATACTCAAGCAACTTACCGCCGATGGTTTGAAAAAGGCGAGCCCGCAGGAGAAGAGCCTAATATTTCTGGTAGCCTGACTGAAATCGGGCAAGATGTTGATCGGGTAATGGGTCTTGCAGCATCTCAAGAGATTGTATCAATGCTTGATAAAGAAACGATTGAGGCAAAAGCCCTAGGGGTTTTTGGATCCCCAAGTTTTGTGGTCTCTGATGAAGTTTTCTGGGGTGATGACCGTTTAGAGGACGCTGTAAGTTGGGCATTGAGAGGGTCTTTAGCTCCCATTTACTAACCACTCATTGTATCGAAACAGGCAGCTTACCGTTTGGAATGAGTTTCACGAAATAGCTACAGCGAGTGGTCTTCTGTCGTCCCACTCTGTGGACACATCTTGTCACACATTTGGTCCACATTGGCACACATTAAGGGATAGGTCGTGTGTTGACAGGCTGTCCTACCCGTGTGAATCTATACGCAGGAATTGACGTAAGTGTCTGATAATGAACACGAAGCGAATTAGAGCTTCAGGTGCTAGTGTCTGTATGGACGTGGAGGTTCGAGTCCTCTCCTGGGCACCAAAATTCTAGTAGAATTTAGAATAAAACAAGCAAAAACAGTGGTATAGATTTGAAGTGGACCACTTTTGGGACCGCTTGGAGGACCAGTTTGTCGAAACTGTTCGCTAAATAGTCAGCGTTAAACCACCAGTTTTACTTGCAACTGGGCAGCTATGTCTCAAAGCTAACAGCTATGAGTGATGATATGCCGCTTAAATTCCCACGCTATGTCTTTCGCCGTGCCAATGGAAGCTATCGATATTAACGCAACGTTCCCCTGTATCTTAGAGCCCTGATCGGGAAAGCAACGCTCTATCGCCAGCTTGGGGATAGCTACAAAGAAGCCATGCAAAACCTGCCCTTGGTACATGCTCGAATCGAAGCTCTGCTAGAGGGTGAAAAAGATAAGTCAGCAGGAGAGCGCAATATTGAGATTATTAGGGGTGCGCTGGGCGATGAAGTGGCGGATATGGTGCTGGCCAATGCCGTACCTGAGTATTCTGAGATTGAGGATGCGCTTAATGAGTTGGGTAAGGCTCTGCATAAGCAAAAGCTACCTTCAGAGATTGTAGAGCAGGTTTATTCAGGCAAGTTAAGGCAAGAGGTCATAACGCTTGAGACGGTTCTTAAAGACTACGTTGCCTATAAGTCAGATACACCCAAAGCAGAAAAGGAAATTACGCAGCGGGTTGAAAGGCTGCGCAAAGACATGCAGCACATCTACGGTAAGCAGAAGCTTAGGTATGTCTCGCTTAGTGATATCAGCAGGCAAGATGCCAATGATCTTAGGGATCACCTATTAAGCCGTGTGTCTGCCAATAGCGCTGTTAGAACGCTGGGGGTTGTGAGAACAGCTATTAACCATGCAATCGTGGAGCACAGCCTCAACATCCCCAATGTCTTTACCAACCTTCGCATTAAAGGTGCGGGTGCAAGTAAGCTAGATAGGCTACCGCTGAGTGATACTCAGGTCGTTCATTTAGAGACAGCTTACTCGAATGATACAACAGCTTGGGCGCTGTTTGTTTGTCTGAGAGATACGGGATGCAGAGTATCAGAGATAGCGGGCCTGAGGGTCAAAGACTGTGACACTGACAAAGAATGTTTAATCATATCCCCTAACCCCTGGAGAACGCTAAAGACCAATAACTCGCAGCGCTCTGTGCCACTCTCGCCAGAGGCTATTAAAGCCCTTGAGGAAGTATCCCAAGGCAAAGATCCTGAGGCACCGCTCTTTCCCCGATACGCAAAGGAGCGTGGAGGGGATAACTGCTCAGCCATGCTCATGAAGCGCCTCAGAACCATAATCACAGATAAGAAGCTCACCATGCATTCACTACGCCATCGCATGAAGGACAAGCTGAGGAACACAGGCTGCCCGGAAGCTATCTCCACGGCCATCCTAGGGCATGGTTCAAACACAGTCGCTGCCAACTATGGCTCAGGCTATGCCCTAGATGTCATGAGAGAGTATACGAAACGGATTTGGTAAATCTTTAACACTAAAAAGTTCCGAGGGTTTTCCAATTACGGTTTGAATGTTAAAATATTTGGCTATGACCGATCGCTTACACAGTCTCGATTTCTTACGTGCTTTTGCACTTTTGATGGGCGTACTATTGCATGTCCTAATGCTCTTCCTGGAGCCATTTGATGGCTCTGAACCAAGGCTTGGTGGCTCCATCATCTTTATTTGGATCCACACATGGCGCATGCCGCTATTTATGCTTTTGGCAGGGTTTTTTACCGCCCTCAGCATACAGAAGAGAGATGTCGGCAACTACGCTTTAAATAGGTTGATTAGACTTGGTGTCCCTATCTTGCTTTTATGGGCCGTAATTCCAGAAATAGCTGAAGGGACCAATGATATCTTCAAACTACCTGAGCTTATTTCATGGCTCCTATATGATGTTCCATTCACATTGCGTTTAGACCATTTGTGGTTCCTGTATTATTTGTTGATATTTTATGGCGTCCTGTTGTTGCTTAAGCGCATTGCGCCAAAGGCCTTTAAATTTATCACTGATTATGAGCTGAGCTTTTCCCGCATTTTCGTTTTGTGGCTGCCAATATTGATATTACTTTCTCCACTCAACAAGCCTACAGGCGGTATCTTGGGAGATATTCCAACCACATTCGGTGAAGTGAAACTTGGTTCAATGTTATTCATGGCTTCGTTCTTTTTGATTGGATTACAGATACAAAAGAGTGCGCGTTTCCTCGGGCAGTTACAACAGAAACGCTTTTGGCTGCCCATCTTGATAATAGTGAGTTTGGTACCGATTGGCTTGCTGGGATGGGGTGGTATGAAGGATGAACCTTTCGTCTTCTCAAGCGTATTTGAGATGTGGATTGCCAATGGACTCTCTGGCAGTGCAGCGTTGTTGCTTGTACTTTCGATAATGGGCTTTGCTATGCAGAAAATCTCATCGGGCGGCCCAACTCTCAACTGGCTGATAAAGCTTTCATATCCAATTTACGTATTCCATTTAATGTTCGTGATTAGCGTCAGTGGGACCTTAATGTATCTGGGCGTCAATGACTGGCTCGTCACTCTACTTGGCTTCTCATCAGGAATTCTTGGGTCAGTGATCATCTATTACGCCATAGTTTTCTGGACGCCGCTTGATTGGGTGTTCAATGGTTATAAAAACTCCAAGCATCGATCAAAGTCATCATTTATGAATAGGCTTGCAAAATACCTATAGCGAGACTAGCGATCTAACGCTTAAAAGTCGTGCTTAAACCTCGGTGGATGGGCACAGTGTAGTATGGTCGCTGCCAACTACGGCTTAGGCTATGCCTTAGACGTCATGCGGGAGCATATGGAAAAGGTGTAGAACTAACGGAGCTATACCAGAGTGCCCCAGAGTGCCCCAGAGTGGCACGAGGAAGCAGCTTAAGGGCTAAGCTTAAGACGGGTATCAAAAAAGGAAGTGCTTAAAGAGGGCATCAGAGAGCAACCCTAAAGACATAGAAAAAATATCCCAAAGCTATGGAAATAAAGACAGCTCTAATAGCAGACGATAAAGAATAAATTGTAGTGTAGTTTGTTCTAAGCTGACAGGGTGTTGGGAACACCCAAACCCTTATGTATTATATATTATATATTACGAATTAAGTATTACGACTTACATATTACGTCTTACGAATTACCCCTTACAGCTTATCCTTTAACCCTGCCTTAGGAGCCTTTCCTGAGGTGTTTTTATTTATGTATTAAGAACAGAAAGATAAATTAGAATGACCAAGTATATTGATCCAAAGCTCTTCCAAGAGACCCTAGAAACCTACCAAGGCTATAGCCTTCAGGTGTTTACCTCAGGGCGCATTAAGCTCAGCTTTCATAAGAGCCATAAAGACAGAGTAGAGTACTATGCAGTAAAGCCTAAGCGCTCCCGAGAAGCTTATGAAAGGCAGTATGATCGTAGTGCCTTAACTAAGGCTGAGTATTATCAGCTAATAGAAGAGCTACTAGCAGAGCACCCCAACAGCCTCATCTACAGAATGCACCTTAAAGGGGATATCAATGCCACTGCTGATAATGCCCATGTGTTTGTCTTAACAGAAAAGAAGCATCTGCATGTGTCGCTTGATACTCTAACCCACCAATGGCAACTACCAACTCAAGTCATAAACGCCTTACTAACAGCAAGTGGTCCTAAGAAGGGGCGCAGTGCTATCTTCAATGAGTACATGGCCAGCTATCAGCATGACTGGGTGGATATGAGCTTCACCGAGCAGGACTATAGAGACGGGTATCGTGCAGATACAGTTAGTAGATCTGTTCACCACATCAGTCATCAAGATGATGATTTTACGTTCTAAACCTACAAGGCCCTACCTTCCAAGTGGTAGGCTTGAGGGCCATCACGTTCAAACTCAAAACTCAGCGAGCAAAGCTGTCATTCGCTTCTGAAAACGTAGAAGTCTGCTATGCGGGACTTTGCCGTAGTTCACTGAGTTTTGCACCAGTGTCCGAAGGCTACTCCTGTCTTAGCCCCCAGAACTGTACCATTATTTTACGATTGTCGACTCGGCCATTTGTGTTAGGCCCCTCCATTTTAGACTTGTAGTAATGTCGATCTCTCGTAATTATTCAAATGTATAATTACTGACTGGAAAGAAAAAGAATGCCCGGAAGCACCCAGAAATTCAGGCGCGAGCCCGCTGAACAGCGCAAGGACGACCTGATTCAAGCGACGCTTTCGCTGATCGCCGAACAGGGCGTTCGGGCGGCAACTGTGCGAGCCATCGCGAAACGGGCAGACGTCACTCAGGGTCTAATTCGGCACTATTTTTCGACCAAGCATGATCTGATTTTAGCGGCCTACAGGACTCACATGGGCCGCATGACCCAGCTGACCTCGGCTTCGACCGACCGTGCCGATTCGACTGCCAAAGAGCACCTCGCGGCCTTTGTGGTAGCTTCCCTGAAGCCACCGGTGGTCGATCCAAGCTCTGTCACCATATGGGCGAGTTTTCTGAACAAGATTCGTGAAGACGAGCAGATGCGCAAAATGCACGAACAGACATATTACGAGTTTCGCGACCAGCTTGAGAGCCTGATCCAGGAGACCCTGGGCGAAGCGGGTATTTCGGTTGAGCCCTGGACACTCCGACGCATGTCGATCGCCAGCAACGCGGTGATCGATGGTTTGTGGTTGGAGGGTGGCGCTTTGCCCACTGCGTTTGCACCCGGTGAACTGCCGGCGATTGGCCTGAATTCCGTGGGTGCGATCATCGGATTGGAATTGAAAAACACAGCAGGTTCTTCATGAAAAACACAGCAATAACCAAGCGCCTATCCGGTCTGGGTGGCGCCAAGTGGGAAGTCTATCTGAAGGCCAAGGACCTTATTGCCCAGGGTCGGGACATCATCGAGATGACGATTGGCGAGCCGGATGTGCCAACGCCCGAGGTTCTGGTGGACGCGGCGACGTGCGCCATGCGTCAGGGTCGCACGACCTATGCCAGCGGCCGAGGGGAGCCAGGGCTGTTAGCCGCGTTGGCTGAACGCTACACGCGCAGTTCGGGACGTGACATCACCTCGGATCAGATCCTGTGCTTTCCGGGTACGCAAACGGCGTTGTTTACCGTTCTCATGGGTGTGGCAGAGACTGGTGATGAGGTTCTTGTCGGGGATCCGATGTACGCGACCTATGAAGGCGTGATCCGAGCAACCGGCGCAGATATCGTGCCGGTTCCGCTGAAACCCGAGAACGGATTCCGCATCAGAGCGCAGGATATCGCAGAACGGATCACACCGAAAACGACCGCGATTCTGCTGACCAGCCCGCACAACCCGACCGGGGCGATTCTGACGGCTTCCGATATAGATACAATTGGACAACTGGCCCGCGAGCACGATCTTTGGATCATTTCCGACGAAGTCTATGAAGAGCTGTTATTCAACGCCTCGGACTTCACCTCTCCCCTGTCGCGCTCAGACCTTGCAGACCGGGTGATCGTGGTTTCCTCGATTTCCAAGTCCCATGCTGCGCCGGGCTTTCGCAGCGGCTGGTGCGTCGGGCCATCAGCTTTTGTCGAAGAGCTGCTACCGCTGTCGGAGATCATACTGTTCGGCAACCAGCCTTTCATTGCCGACATGACCGAAAAGGCGCTGCGCGATGGTTCCACTGTGGCGGAGGGAATGCGCCAACGCTTTTCCGTGCGCGCGGTGCTGCTGCACCAGCGCCTGTCCAGCGAGACGCGCCTTGTCGTGCATCAGCCCAAAGCCGGCATGTTCGCAATGGTCAACGTGTCTTCAACCGGCATGGATGGCAACGCCTATGCCATGAGCCTGCTTGAACATGGTGGTGTCGCTGTCATGCCCGGCGTCTCGTTCGGCACCACGATTGATGATTGGGTCCGCATCGCGCTGACGGTCGATGACAGCCAATTCCAGACGGCCTGCGACCGCATCATCCAGCATTCCAAACAATTGATGAGGGAGAGCACATGAGCAGCATTGGAGAGGAGCTTGTCTTCCAACTCGCCAAGCGGGGCGTCGACACTGTCTTTGGCATTCCCGGCGTTCACACTATCGAGCTTTATCGTGGACTTGCGGCATCTGGCATCCGTCACGTCAACCCCCGTCACGAACAGGGGGCGGGCTTCATGGCGGATGGCTATGCCCGCGCCTCGGGCCGCCCCGGTGTCGCTTTTGTCATTACCGGCCCGGGCCTGACCAATACCTTGACCGCCATGGGGCAGGCGCGCGCCGATTCCGTGCCGATGCTGGTTGTCTCGGGCGTAAACACCTTGCCCAGCCTCGGCAAAGGCTTGGGGCACCTGCATGAATTGCCCGACCAGCAAGCCCTGGTCGGTTTGGTCGCGCTGCGTTCGGACCGCGTGGAAACGTCGGCTGACCTGCTGCCGGCGCTTGATCGGGCTTTTCAGGCCTGTTCGTCGGGACGCCCGGGCCCGGCCCATATCGAGGTCCCCCTGGACGTCGCCGGCAACACATTCGATCAACCGGACAAAACAGACGCATTTCCGCCCCGGCCGCAACCGGACGAACGCAAGATCGCCCGCGCGGTTGAAATGCTGCAAACGTCGCAAAGGCCTGTCATCCTTGCCGGTGGTGGCATCCGCCGGGCGCCCGAACAGGTTCGCGACCTTGCCGAAAAGCTGGACGCCCCCGTCGTTCAAACCGTCAACGCGCGTGGGCTGATGCATGGTCACCCTCTTGGAGTTCCGGCAAGCCCCAGCCTTCAGGCTATCCGCGACCTGATCGGCGCGGCCGATGTGGTGCTGGCCGTGGGGACTGAATTCGGCCCGACCGATTATGACATGTACGCAACCGGTACGATGCCGCGAATGCGCAACCTCATCCGCATCGATATCAGCGAAGACCAGCTTTCCCGCCATCCGAGCGAACTGGCGATCCAAGGTGACGCGGACGGTGTGCTGAACCAGTTGAATGCGGCAATCCAACCGAGCCTGAACGATGGCACCGGCACCGACTGCGCGGATCAAGCCCGGCAACAGGCGTTCGATGAAATCGGCCCGCAGATGCAGGCACAAACGCTTCTGCTGAATGCGCTGCGTGACGTCGTTCCGGAGGCGATCATGGTCGGGGATTCCGCACAACCCATTTATGCCGGGAACCTCTATTATGATCACGACCGCCCCGGCGGTTGGTTCAATGCCGCAACCGGTTTCGGTGCCTTGGGCTATGGCATTCCCGCAGCCATCGGAGCCGCCCTGGCCGAACCTGATGCTCCGGTGATCTGCATTACCGGCGATGGCGGCGCGCAGTTCAGCCTTCCCGAATTGATGGTGGCAAAAGACGAGGAACTTCCCATCGTTTTCCTCGTCTGGAACAACCACGGCTATCAGGAGATCGAAACATCCATGCAAGCTGCCGGTGTGACCGTGCTCGGATGCGACCCCACACCGCCGGATTTCAAGGCTATCGCGGCTTCCTGCGCCATCCCTTTTTGCGCCTGCGTGTCAGAAGCGGATGCTCTCGTGGCCGCTCTGAAAACCGTCACTGACACCCCCGGCCCGGTGATGATTGAAATCCAGGCCCCCAATTATGCCCAATCCGGTTGACAGGACCCTCCGCATGACCAACAACTCCTCTTTCGAATTCTTCCGCGCCATCACGCGCTGCCCTGCCGCCAGTATCGTGGACGGTTTGCGGGCTAAGGATACGGGCACACCGGATCTGAAGCAGATGCTTGCCGACCACGCCCATTATGTCGCCACGCTGAAGCGGACAGGGGCCGAGGTGATCGAATTGCCGCCACTGGAGGAATACCCTGACGGCGTGTTTGTCGAGGACACAGCGCTTTGCCTGCCGCAGGGCGCGGTACTGATGCGCCCGAGCGCAGCTTCGCGCCTGGGCGAAGTGGATGAAATGGCGCCGACCCTGCATCAGGTCTATGATGATGTCCGCCGCATCGAAGGCCCCGGCCATATCGAGGGCGGCGATATCCTAGTGACCGGCCGCGAGATCCTGGTGGGCCGGTCGGCACGTACCGATGCGGAAGGGGTTTCGGAATTGGACGCCATCGTCTCGGAGTGGGGCCACAGCCTGCGCGAGGTTTTCACGCCTTCAGGGGTATTGCACTTCAAAACCGACTCCCACCCACCAATCTGATCAATCAGATCCATTGGGCATTCCACAGCTCTCAGACGGTCTCTGAAGGTATGCCTAAGGCAATGCGCAGTAAGACCATCAAAGTCCGTTGCAATTTCAGAAAGTTTAAAAGATCTTGGTTTGAAGCTGAATAAAATAGTTGGAATATCAACAGGCTGTATTGAGGTCGTATTACTCCAAGATCCCTCCAATACATTACCCAGACGTTTTACATAAGCCTCAGCCTCTTCCGGGCATTTGGATAAGGCTTGCCTGATGAACGCACCGTAAGCTTCCACTGCGTGTTTAGGTACATGGCGGTTATAATAATAGGTGCCTGAACGGCATATTGTGTACGGAATGTGCAACACCACGGTCTCCCTCGATGATCAAATTCGAAGGAATTCCAATAAGTTGCGCTGAAAATATGGCGATCCCTGCAGGACTCGAACCTGCAACCTACTGCTTAGAAGGCAGTTGCTCTATCCAGTTGAGCTAAGGGACCCGCGACGTGAGCATCGACTCTCACATCGTCTTATTTTGCCGCTGGCGTCATGTCAAACGCTCAACGGCTTTGAGCAGCTTCTAGTTGGTGAACTGCGCTTAGCTCAAACGGCCATGGCAATGTTTAAATTTCTTTTCAGAGCCGCAGGGGCAGGGATCATTGCGCCCTGGATTTCCCCAAGTTGAGGGATCGTCTTCAACAAATCCATTTTCTGCCGGGGCTGTTTGCGATGTTTGCATTTCTGCTTGGGATTGCTTTTGCTGCGCAACCATCTGCTGCATCATCGCTTGCTGTTCGGCCTCTGTCATTGGCCGCACCAATGATAATTGTTTGCTTACATCGGTGCGTAAGCTGGCCAACAGGCTTTCAAACAATTGAAAAGCCTCAGATTTATATTCATTCAATGGGTCGCGCTGGGCATATCCGCGAAAGCCAACCACGCTGCGTAAATGCTCAAGCGTTATCAGATGCTCGCGCCATTTGCTGTCAATCGTTTGCAAAAGTACCTGCTTTTCGACTTGCCGCATCGTTGTGGGCCCAAAAGCTATGGCTTTCTCCGCCATCATTTTATCTGAAGCATCCTCAAGGCGCTCACGAATGCTTTCGTCATCCACGCCTTCCTCATCTGCCCAATCTGTGATCGGCAAATCCATATTCAGCTGCTCTGCAACAGCCGTCTGTAAGGCTTCGCTTTCCCATTGTTCGGCATAGGATTTTGGTGGCATATAGGTGGTGACAAGATCGTCAATCACATCATGACGCATATCTTGCGTCACATCCGACAAGTCTTCTGATTGCAAAATATCCAAGCGTTGCTCAAAAATTGCGCGGCGTTGATCATTCATCACATCGTCGAATTTAAGCAATTGTTTTCGTATATCAAAATTGCGGCCCTCAACCTTTGACTGAGCGCGTTCTAAAGATTTGTTAACCCAAGAATGGGTAATGGCTTCGCCTTTTTCCATTCCGAATTTTGACAAGACTTTATCCAAGCGCTCAGAGCCGAAGATCCGCATCAAGTCATCATCAAGGCTGAGAAAAAACGAAGATCGACCCGGGTCGCCTTGGCGGCCCGAACGGCCACGCAATTGGTTGTCAATCCGCCGGCTTTCATGACGCTCGGTGGCCAAAACGAATAAACCGCCCGCCTCCAGAACCCGCTGCTTTTCTGCGCTGGTTTCTGCTTCAATCGTACGGCGCAAATCCTCTGGATTTGCTTCAGGGGTTTCGGCCAAGGCGGTGAACATTTTCATCTCAACATTGCCGCCCAGTTGAATGTCCGTTCCCCGACCAGCCATATTGGTGGCAATCGTCACCGCGCCAAATTTTCCGGCATCTCCGACGATTTGCGCCTCTTGCTCATGTTGACGCGCATTCAACACATTATGTTGGATTTTGGCTTTTTTCAGCATTTGAGACAGGGCTTCAGATTTCTCAATCGAAGTGGTGCCAACCAAAATTGGCTGACCTTTATCATGCGCTGTTTGGATTTCTTCGACGATCGCGGTATATTTTTCATCTGCCGTCCGATACACGCGGTCATCTTCATCAATGCGCGAGATCGGGCGGTTCGTTGGCACTTCTACGACGCCCAGCTTATAGATTTCCATGAATTCTTCAGCCTCGGTATTGGCGGTACCGGTCATGCCTGCCAATTTATCATAAAGCCGGAAATAATTTTGAAACGTCACGCTGGCCAAGGTAACGTTTTCTGCCTGAATCGTACAATTCTCTTTGGCTTCGATGGCTTGGTGTAGCCCGTCCGACAGGCGCCGCCCCGCCATCATACGCCCGGTGAACTCATCGATTAACACAACTTCACTGTTGCGCACGATATAATCCTTATCGCGGGTGAAAAGCTTGTGCGCGCGCAGGCCTTGATTGACGTGATGTACAAGCGTTGTGCTTTCCGGATCATACAGACTTTGGGTTTCGGGCAGGATCTCTTTTTGCCGCAATAGGTCTTCTAAGAAATCATTGCCTTCATCCGTAAAGTTCGCGTTTCTGGATTTTTCATCCAGCGTGTAATGCTCTTCGGTCAGCTCTGGGATCACAGCGTCGATCGCTTGATATAAGTCCGAGCGGTCCTGCGCTTGCCCTGAGATGATCAGGGGCGTGCGGGCTTCATCGATCAGGATGCTATCAACCTCATCCACAATCGCAAAATGATGTTGCTTTTGATACATTTGCGAGAGTTCTGTTTTCATATTATCGCGTAGATAATCGAATCCGAGTTCATTGTTGGTGGCATAAGTTATATCGCAGGCATAGGCTTTTTGTTTTTCACCTTCATCTTGATTGGGATAGACCACGCCCGTGGTAAGACCCAGCGCCCCATAAACGTTTGACATCCATTCGCTGTCACGTTTGGCAAGATAGTCATTTACGGTAACAACATGAACGCCCTTGCCCGTCAGCGCGTTCAAATAGGCGGGAAATGTCGCCACCAAGGTTTTGCCTTCACCGGTTTTCATTTCTGAAATATTACCTTGATGCAGAAAAATCCCCCCCAGCAATTGCACGTCAAACGCGCGCAAACCCAAAGTGCGCTTGGCGGCTTCTCGGCAATTGGCAAACGCTTCGGGCAACAACTCATCCAAAGTTGTGCCGCTGTTTAAGCGGGTTTTGAACTCTTGGGTTTTGGCAATGATAGCCTCATCAGAGAGGGCCTGATAATCAGCCTCTAAGGCATTGATTTTTTCAACCATCGGCATGGTTGATTTCATCACGCGGTCATTCGGGGAACCGAATACTTTTTTCGCCAGTTTTCCGAACCCTAACATGGTCTCTCCAATCAATAATCACGCAACTATCTGCATGTCGGCCTTGCTCTGATGGGCAAGTCTGAATAGGTGTAAAGCAGGCAGCCTTAACACCATAAGCGATGTAAGGGCCCCGATAGTGAGTGTCAACGCCAGCCAGAGGCGGCGGGTTATAAATAAAGGAAAAAGGCGATGGGTTTTCATAAATTGGTTCTGCTCGCAGCGACGTGCTGCGCATTTGGCAGTGGTGCTTGGGCGCAAGAGGCGGTTTCGGCTGAAACGGTTGTGGCCCGCGTGAATGGCGAAGCAATCACGCTTGGGCATATGCTCTTGGTGCGGGAAAGCTTGCCGAATGAATATAAATCTTTGCCCGATCGCCAATTGTTTGATGGGATCTTAGAGCAATTGGTGCAGCAGACTATTCTGTCGCAAAAAAGTTCGGCTCCCGATTCTTTGCAAATCAGGTTAACGCTTGAAAATGATCGTCGTTTGATGCGGGCTGCGCGGATGATTGAACAATGGTCAGAACAGCCGATCAGTGAAGGCGCTATACAAGACGCTTATGAAGCAGCCTATTCAGGCGTTGATCAAGGCTTGGAATATAAAGCCGCGCATATTTTGGTGGAAACGGAAGCGGCAGCGCTTGAGTTGATCGAGAAGGTGAACGCCGGAGAAGAGTTTGCGGCTTTGGCCCGTGACTTCTCGACTGGGCCATCTGGCCCGGGGGGCGGCGACCTTGGCTGGTTTGGTAAGGGTATGATGGTGCCACCATTTGAGCAGGCGGTTATAGAACTTGAAGTGGGCGAAGTGTCAAAGCCGGTGAAAACAGATTTTGGATGGCATGTTATTCTTTTGAATGAAACGCGCGCCGTGGAAAGCCCCGCCCTAGAGGATGTGCGCGAGATGCTCGTTGAGGATCTGCGCCGCGCCGCGGTTGAGGCTGAGATGGCTATTTTAAGAAGCCAAGCCGATATTAAACTGATTGAAGATCCACAAATCGATCCTGGCGCCGTGAAAAACTTTGAGCTGTTATCCCAGTAAAGGAGCCTGAATATGGCAAAGTCCCCCTTGGCTCCAGCGCAGTTTCCCACGCTGCCCAATGTGGCAGGGGTGCGCTTTGGCACCCTGGCGGCTGGCATTAAATACCAAAACCGCTCGGATGTGATGTTGGCAGAATTGGCGCCTGGCACCAGCATCGCGGGCGTGTTTACACAATCGGCCACCCGCTCTGCAGCGGTATTGGATTGCCAAAAAAAGCTGGGCCTGCCAGCGGCTGAGGGCGCTGCTATTTTGGTGAATTCTGGCAACGCGAATGCCTTTACCGGCCATCGTGGTATGGCCTCTGTTGAGGCTTTGACAAAGGCGCTTGCTGATCAGCTTAAGCTGTCTGAAACGCGGATTTTTACCGCCTCGACTGGCGTGATCGGTGAGCCTCTGAAGCATGAAAAAATTTCAACACGGATGCCAGAGTTGATTGCCGATCTTGACGCAGAAGGCATCGCCATGGCCGCGCAAGCGATTATGACCACGGATACCTATCCCAAGGGCGCAAGCGCGCAGGTGGAAACCCCGTCTGGACCGGTCAATATTGTTGGCATTGCAAAGGGGTCCGGCATGATCGCACCCGATATGGCCACAATGCTGGCCTATATTTTTACCGATGCGCAGATAGAACAGGCTGAGTTGCAGGGTCTTTTATCGTTGTTAAACGAGGTGACGTTTAACGCCATCACCGTCGATAGCGATACCTCAACCTCAGACACGTTGATTTTGGCAGCCACCGGAGCTTCGGGGCACTGCGTGTCTGCGCAGAATACGGCCTTTGCGGAAGGCTTACATCAGGTGATGCGCGATCTTGCGCATCAGGTGGTCCGCGATGGCGAAGGCGCGCGTAAATTTGTTGAAGTAAGGCTGACGGGCGCCGCCAGCGATCAGGATGCCAAACAACATGCTAAAGCGATCGCAAACTCGCCTTTAGTGAAAACCGCGCTGGCGGGTGAGGATCCCAATTGGGGGCGGATTGTTATGGCTCTTGGAAAATCCGGAGCTGCTGCTGAGCGGGATTTGATCAAGATTTGGTTGGGCGATATCTTGGTTGCCGAGCAGGGCTGGGTGGCTGCCAGCTATAGCGAGGAACGGGGCGCGGCCTATATGAAAAACGCGGAATTGGTAATCGCGGTTGATTTGGGTTTGGGCAATGGTGCGGCCACCGTTTGGACCTGTGATTTGACCCATGATTATATTTCAATTAACGCGGATTATCGCTCGTGAAAACGGTTTTGGTTTCAGCGGTTGCGCTGGTTGATGCCGATGGGCGCGTGCTGATTGCACAGCGCCCTGAGGGCAAAGCCATGGCTGGGTTGTGGGAATTTCCCGGTGGTAAGATTGAGCCAGGTGAAACGCCCGAAGTGGCGCTTGTGCGCGAATTGAAAGAAGAGTTGGGCATAGAAACCTGGGATAGTTGTTTGGCGCCCCTGACCTTTGCCAGCCACAGTTATGAAGATTTCCATTTGCTCATGCCCTTGTTTATTTGCCGGAAATGGCAGGGCATTGTGGCGCCCAAAGAGGGGCAGAAATTGCAATGGGTATACGCCAAAGAGCTGCGCGATTATCCAATGCCGGCTGCGGATATACCGCTGATTTCCATCTTGCGCGATTGGCTATAGCAGCCTGCGTATCACCTGGCCTGCGATACACACCAAGCTCAAGCAGTTCCGCATAAAAAAGCCGCCCCAGCGTGGGGCGGCTTTTTTTATTCGTCTAGATGTCGCGGTTTAGCTGAGAACCCGCTCAATCTCTTGACGCTCAAAGATTTCGATCACATCATTAGCGCGAATATCTTCATAATTTTCAAACGCCATGCCGCATTCTTGACCAGATTGAACCTCTGGTACTTCGTCTTTGAAGCGCTTAAGCGTTTTCAACGTGCCTTCATGGATCACCACGTTGTCACGCAGCAGGCGCACGCCAGCGCTGCGCCGCGCCACACCTTCGGTGATCAAACAGCCGGCAACCCGACCAACCCCAGAGACTTTAAACACTTCTTTGATCTGCGCATAGCCGATGAAGTTTTCTCGAATTTCGGCGCTGAGCAAGCCGCTGGCTGCGGCTTTTACATCATCAACAAGATCATAAATCACCGAGTAATAACGGATTTCAACGCCTTTTTGATTGGCTGAATTGCGCGCAGGCGCGTTGGCTCGCACGTTAAAGCCGATCACGGGCGCGCCGGATGCTTCGGCCAGCCCAATATCGCTTTCGGTGATCGCACCAACACCCGAATGCAGAACGCGCACGCGCACTTCCTCATTGCCAATTTTATCCATCGCCTGAACGATAGCTTCGGCAGAGCCTTGCACATCAGCTTTCACCAAAACGGGCAGTTCCGAGATATTTTCATCCTCTTTGGCTTTTGCCATCAATTGTTCAAGGGTTGTGGCTGCCCCCGCTGCCGCGCGCTTTTCTTTGGCTAAATTGGCGCGGTAATCCGCAATTTCGCGGGCTTGAGCTTCTGTTTCCACCACGTTTAGAACATCGCCTGCTTCGGGCGTTCCATTGATGCCGAGCACCTCAACCGGTACTGATGGGCCCGCGGTTTTGATGCGCTCGCCCTTATCATTTATCAAGGCGCGCACTTTTCCCCACTGCTCACCAACGACGAAAATATCGCCTTGGTTCAAGGTGCCTTTTTGCACCAAAACCGTCGCAACGGGCCCGCGGCCCACATCCAGCTGCGCTTCAATCACAGCGCCTTGCGCGGCGCGGTCAGGGTTGGCGGTCAATTCTAAAATCTCGGCTTGCAGCGCGATGGCTTCCAGCAAATCATCCAGCCCCATCCCGCTGATCGCGGAGACTTCAACATCTTGGACCTCGCCCGACATTTTTTCAACAATCACTTCATGCTGAAGCAAGTCAGTGCGCACCTTATCCGGGGTGGCATCAGGTTTGTCCATTTTGTTGATCGCAACGATCATGGGTACTTTGGCCGCTTGGGCATGGTTAATGGCTTCGATTGTTTGCGGCATGACCGCATCATCTGCCGCCACAACCAGAACCACAATATCGGTGACTTGCGCCCCGCGTGATCGCATTGAGGTAAAGGCCGCGTGACCGGGCGTGTCTAAGAAGCTTAGCACCGCGCCGCTATCGGTTGACACTTGATAGGCCCCGATATGCTGCGTGATTCCGCCCGCTTCCCCTGACACCACTTTGGTTTTGCGAATAGCATCCAGCAGCGACGTTTTACCATGATCGACATGGCCCATGATCGTAATCACTGGCGGCCGCGGTTTTAATGTTTCCGTATCATCTTCGATTTCGTTGATCACATCTTCAACATCCGAATCAGAAACCCGAACAACTTTATGCCCGAATTCTTCGATGATCAGTTCCGCCGTATCGGCATCAATCGTTTGGTTTTGCGTGACCATCATTCCCATTTTCATCAGGGATTTCACGACTTCGGCCGAGCGTTCGGCCATGCGGTTGGCCAATTCAGACACTGTGATCGCTTCGGGAAGTTGCACTTCGCGCACAATTTTTTCCCGCTCGGCGCTGGTGCCCATAGCTTTTTGCCGCGCCCGCTCTTGTTTGCGGCGCATTGCGGCCATTGATTTTTGCCGGCCGCCTTCGCCTTCCAAAGCTTGTGATAGGGTAAGCTTACCAGAGCGCCGGCCATCATCACGGCCTTTATTGTTGCGTCGGTCTTGTTCGGTTTCGCGTTCTTTCTTGCGCGAGGTCGGCGCGGCCGATTTCAACGTGGGGCGTTTGACCTCGCCTTCATTCTTGACCGCGGGCGCTGCCACGGCTGATTTTGCATCAGCGGCGGCTTTCTTCGCAGAGTCTTCGCGTTCTTTGCGCAGACGGGTCTCTTCTTCAGTTTTCTTACGCGCGATTTCTTCAGCTTCGCGTTGCTCGCGCTCTTTCTCTGCTTGCTCTGCGCGACGGCGCTCGCGTTCTTTTTGGCGGTTCTCTTCTTCCGCGGCGCGGGTTGCCGTATCTTCGGCTTCGCGGGCTTTGGCGGCTTGCACAGCTTTTAAGCGGCGCGCCATTTCTGTATCTGAGATGCCCGCGGGCCGATTGCTGGATTGTGTCTTCGCAGGGTTTGTGCCCGGCTGCACTGGTGTACCCGCCTTTGGCACAACCACGCGCTTGCGCTTGGTTTCAACCAAAACATTTTTGGTTCTGCCATGGCTAAAGCTTTGTTTCACGTTTCCCGAACGGGGCGTGCCGCGTAAGCCCAAAGTTTTTTTGCCGTCACTATCGCTCATCTAGCTGTCTTTTCCTTCTGGAGGGGTGATTTTGCACCCTCCGTTATGCGCAGGCCTTTCAGCCGATGCGCTTCCTCTACTACACGTTGCGTAATTCCGCTAGACGCAAGTGCGCAATGAATTACAGTCTGTCGCCCAAATGCCATCCCTAGCTCATCTGAGCGCAGCCAGCCTATGAAGCGCCCTCCATAGGGCGTACTCAGCTTTGATTTGCCACGTTCTGATCCATCGCTGGATTGCACCAACACTTTGGCCTGCTCTTTACTTAGCCAATCTTTCACTTTCTCATACCCGGCGATCGCACGCCCTGACTTGCGCGCTAAGCTTAACAAATCAATAACCCGCCGCAATAGCTGGGCCTCAAGATCCTGCAAAAGCGTTTCAGAAACCTGAACAGGCTGCTTTGCACTATGCGCAAACAAGCGTTTTTTCACCGCTTTTTGCAAGGCCTGCTGATTGCTAGACACCCAGATGCCGCGCCCCGGCAGTTTGCCCAAGACATCGGCAACCAGATGACCATCGGGGCTGACCACAAAGCGCATCATGTCATGCGTTGGGCATAGCGCGCCCGTTGCGATGCATTTTCGCTCTTGGGCCTGGCCGGCTATGTCATATGATCGGTTGCGCGACATAAATCAGATGCTTAGCTTTCTTCTTCTGTTTCGGTAGCGTCATCCTCATCATCACCTTCGGTGATAAGGTCGTTCGGATCCACCCAGCCTAGAACGATCCGCGCGGTCATTACGAGGTCTTGTGCCTCTTCCAGACTCACGTCAAAACTTTCCAGTAAGCCATCGTCTTTCACCCGCTCGCCATCAACGGTTGTCCAGCCGCCGGCCAATTCCCAATCCGCACAAGTGGCAAAATCTTCCAACGTTTTGATGCCATCTTCGGCCAATGCCTCGATCATTTTAGGCGTCAAACCCTCAAAAGAGACAAGGCTGTCTTCCACGCCCAATTCGCGGGCCCGCTCAAGCGCTTTGCGCGCCGTTTCTTCAAGATACTCCTGCGCGCGCACCTGCAGCTCTTTTGCGGTATCTTCGTCAACGCCGTCGATCACGAGCAATTCGTCAACTTCGACATAGGCCACTTCTTCAAGCGAGGTGAAGCCCTCAGATACCAAGAGCTGTGCGAAGAATTCATCCAGATCGAGCGTTTCCATGAACAGTTGCGTGCGTTCTTCAAACTCTTTTTGACGACGCGCGCTTTCTTCCTCTTCCGTCATGATATCAATATCAAGATTGGTCAGCTGGCTTGCCAAGCGTACGTTTTGGCCGCGGCGGCCAATCGCCAAGCTCAGCTGCTCTTCTGGCACAACCACTTCGATGCGTTCTGCTTCTTCATCAAGCACCACTTTGCTAACTTCGGCCGGTTGCAGGGCATTCACCAAGAAGGTGGGTTGGTCTTCGTTCCACGGGATTATATCGATTTTCTCGCCCTGAAGCTCATTCACGACGGCTTGAACGCGGCTGCCGCGCATCCCAACGCATGCGCCAACCGGATCAATAGATCCATCATTGCTGAGCACTGCTATTTTGGCGCGTGATCCGGGATCACGGGCGACAGCTTTGATTTCGATAATGCCTTCATAAATTTCCGGCACTTCCATTTTAAACAATTCGGCCATGAATTGTGGATCTGTGCGGCTTAAGAAAATCTGCGGACCGCGGCTTTCGCGGCGCACCTCCTTGATATAACAGCGTATGCGATCATTGGGGCGATAGCTTTCGCGGCCAATTTTTTCATTGCGCCGCAAAACAGCCTCTCCACGACCGACATCAACGATCACATTGCCGTATTCTTCGCGTTTAACTTGGCCGTTGATAATGGTTCCGGCACGATCTTGGAATTCTTCGAATTGTCTGTCGCGCTCGGCCTCGCGCACTTTTTGAAGAATCACTTGTTTGGCGGATTGCGCAGCGATTCGTCCCATATCCACCGGTGGGATTTCTTCGATAAATTGATCACCAACGCTTGGATTTTCAAGATATTGCTTGCCTTGTTCAACGGTCATTTCCGCCTGATAATTTTCAAGCTCGGCCTCTTCCACAACCGTACGCACACGGGTGAATTTTGCGCGGCCGGTTTTGCGATCGATAGCAACGCGAATATCCATTTCGCTGCCATAGCGGGATTTGGCAGCCCGCGCCAAACTTTCTTCCATAGCTTCAATCACCAGAGTGGGATCGATCATTTTTTCGCGTGCCACGGCTTCGGCGGTTTGCAACAGCTCAAGCTGATTTGCAGAGGTAATAGCCATTGTTAGTCCTCCTGCGACCCTTCGGTCTCGATATCGTCAAATTTATCTTCACTTAATGCGCCAGAGGCTTTGCGTTGGCGCAGCATTTCTTTAATCAACTCATCCGTTAGGACCAGTTTTGCGTCAGACATCCATTCAAAATTAAGCCCAATTGTGCCCTCTTCGATGTTAATCAGCACATCATCGCCCTCAATTCCGGCCAAAACGCCCTTGAAGCGCCGCCGACCATCGATCAAGTCATGGGTCTCAATTTTTGCTTCATAGCCTTCGAAGAGCTCGAAATCTTTTAGCCTGGTCAATGGGCGGTCAATGCCCGGGCTCGACACTTCCAGCGTATACATATCTAGAATCGGATCTTCCACGTCTAAAACCGCGCTAATCGCCGTTGAGATTTCGGCCAAATTATCCACATCAATGCCGCCATCTGCGTTGTCCGCCATCACCTGCAAAGTGGTCTCTTTGCCGCTCATCAAGCGCACGCGCACCAATTCAAAGCCCAGATCCTCAATCACCGGGGTGATGATTTCAGCCAAACGTTGGTCAATGGCAGCTTTTGCTATCAAATCGTTGATCATGGATCCAAACATAAAAAAACGGGCCCGCGGCCCGTATGAACTTCCGGTGGAACATTGAAACCAACGCGCCGCTGTTGATCAGGCTTTTAAGAGGTTTTTCGATTTGCTGCAAGCCCTCTTTTTATTTGGGGCTACCGCTGAATGGTGATAGCGGATTACGCGATTTGGTCCACCCGCAAACATCTTTTATTGGGGTGAATTTCTCTCGTTTATGCGCATAGCTGACAAGGGTAATGATCTGATAAAACGGTTCTCAGCTGAAAACAGGCGCGGCCGATGAGGGTTTGAACGGGCTTGCCTTTTGCCCTCAGTGTGAAAAAACAGAAAAGATGATACTTTTGATTATTTCAAAACAGATGGTATGCCTTTGTTTGGGTTAGCCCCTACAGAATGGCAGGCCGTGCAGCTGTCGCTTCTGGTTGCGTTTTGGGCCAGTTTGCTCAGCCTGCCCCTGGCTATTTTGGTGGCATATGCTTTGGCACGCTGGCAATTTTGGGGCCGTCAGCTGCTGAATATTTGCGTTCACTTGCCACTCATTCTGCCACCGGTTGTCACCGGGTATGTTTTGCTGCTTGTCTTCGGGCAGACGGCCCCTGTGGGACGTTTCCTAAGTGATACTTTTGGTATCGTTTTGGCGTTTCGTTGGACGGGCGCTGTGCTGGCGGCTGCGGTCATGGCGTTTCCGCTTATGGTGCGCGCGATCCGTTTGGCGATCGAGGCGGTGGATCCCAAATTAGAACAGGCGGCCACCACGCTTGGCGCCGGACCAATCCGGGTTTTCCTGACCATTACGGTGCCCATGATGGCGCCCGGCTTGGTGGCAGGGGTGGTTTTGGCCTTCGCCAAAGCGATGGGAGAATTTGGGGCAACAATCACCTTTGTGGCAAATATACCGGGCCAGACGCAAACGCTGCCATCGGCGATTTACGCTTTCTTACAGGTGCCAGGGGGGGATACTTCTGCGGTTCGGCTTTTGGTCCTGTCTGTTTTTATCTCTGTTCTTGCGCTGGCGCTGTCCGAATGGATGGCGCGGCGCGTTGTGCATGGCACAGGCCAATGACGCTTTTTTTAGATCTCAATCATTCCGTCGGCGATTTCAATCTTGCGCTCAAATTTCAGGTTCCCAACGGCGTTAGTGCTCTATTCGGCCGCTCGGGTGCGGGTAAAACCACGCTTGTGAATGCGGTTGCAGGTTTGATTACTCCGCAGAAAGGGCGCATTGAAATCGCGGGTCGCGCGGTTTTTGATGCTGGGCGGGGTCTAAACATTCCCCCGCATCAGCGTGGCATCGGCTATGTTTTTCAAGACCCCCGATTATTTCCTCATATGAGCGTGCAGCGCAATTTGAATTATGGGCGCCGCCCGGCGCGCTCTTTTGAGATAGATGCAAATTTAATTATAGATATTTTGGGCCTTGAAAAATTGTTAGACCGACGCCCGGATACATTATCTGGCGGAGAAAAACAGCGGGTCGCGATTGCCCGTGCTTTGTTATCAAACCCTGATTTGCTGCTGCTTGATGAACCATTGGCAGCCTTAGATAGGGCGCGTAAGTTAGAAATTTTAAGCTATCTTGAGCGGTTGCGCGATAAATTGCGCTTGCCGATGCTCTATGTCAGCCACTCGGTGCCCGAACTTGCCCGCTTGGCAACTGATATTGTGGTTATGGATGCGGGCAAACTGGTTGCCTGCGGGCCAGCCTCTGATCTTTTGTCTGATCCGAGTTTGGTGCCACAATTGGGGCTGGCGGCGGCGGGTGCAAGCGTACTTGCGCGTTTAACGGCGCAGTCAGAGGATGGGCTGAGCACCTTGAACACCACAGCCGGCCAGCTTTTTTTGCCCCGAATAGAAGCGCCATTGGGCAGCCGCGTGCGGGTACGGATCTTGGCACAAGACGTGATGATTTCGGTGCAAAAGCCAGAACAAATTTCGGCGTTGAATATCTTGCCCTGTCATATCATATCCTTGCGCCCTGGGGATGGGCCCGGAATGATTGTTGAACTAAACTCGGGCAATGATCGATTGCTCGCGCGCATCACAGCACGCTCTGCAAAGCGCTTGTGCTTGCAGCCCGATCTTGCCTGTTATGCAATCGTAAAAACCTTATCGATCAGACCTGCAGAAGTGGCCATTTAAATGCGCAATTGCGTTATTTCTGATGATGAACCCGGGAATAGGCCCCTTCTGGCAGCGAAATTGCCGCGGCAAGATCGCGCATTTGCGTGATCGAAAGCGTGATTTTTTGAAGTCGATCGGTTCTGGGATCATATTGCTCTACCGTAATACATTCCGCAAAGTTATTGACGATCACATCCTCTTGAAGGGGTGTTTGTCCTTCATCAACCAAAGTGACGACAGTTGCATCGAAATCGTGTTCAATAGTAAACATAGGCACAGTGTAAACGGCTTGCGCTGTAATGCAATTCGCTGCGGTCGGTTTATTTCTGATAAAAAGGGGGAGTTGGCTTTGAACGGGGGGAAACTGGTGGGTTTGCTATGCGTTCTGCTGCTTTCTGCCTGTGCAAGCGCCCCCGCAATTAAAGATTTTGACCGCGCATCAGCAGAAACCTCGAATGAGCCCCAGAAGATGGAGCCAAATTTTATTCCACCAAGCGGGGCCTTTGCCTCTGTTGTCGCTGAGGTCGAGCCGGTGGGAGAAGATTTATGCCGCCGTTTTAGACCCCAATTGAACTGCGATTTTGAAGTGGTTGTTTACAAGAAAAACCCAAATTTGGTGAATGCGTTTCAAACGATAAGATCTAATGGGCGCCCATTGGTTGTGTTTTCGCAGGGATTGATTGAGCATGCCCGCAATGAGGATGAATTGGCCTTTGTTTTAGGGCATGAGATGGCGCATCATCTTGAGGGGCATTTGTATCAGCAATATCATACCGCTCGCAGCGGCGCCGAGAGGTTTGGTGGGCTAATTTCGCTTATCGGTGCCTCGGATCGTTTGGTTCGGAATGCAGAGCGCCTTGGCGCGCGCTTGGGGGGGCGTAAATTTTCTAAAAAGTATGAGCTGGAAGCGGATCGGCTGGGCACTTGGATTGCTACGATCGCGGGGTATGATGCTTTGCGCGGCGCTGCCTTTTTTATGCGCATGTCGGATCCGGCTGACCAGCTTTTGGGCACCCATCCGCCCAATCAGGCGCGGGTTGAGACCGTGCGGAAAGCCATAGCGGATCTTCCCTCCTCGTGACGGCAATCTGCATTAAAAGTTTCTATGTTCTACAATCTTTGTTTTATGCCTTTTGGTGAAACCGGCTTGGACTAAGCTGATTTTGAATATCCTTTGGCAAATCTGACCTCTGATCAAGCACCAGATCCGCGATTAATTGGCTAGAGGCCGCAGCTGTTTGAAACCCATATCCCCCTTGACCGGCAAGCCAGAAAAAACTTGGAAGCTTTGGATCAGAGCCGATCACTAAGGCGCGATCTGGCGCGAAGGTGCGTAAACCTGCCCAGTTTGCGCTGGGCCGCGTTATGGGATGCTTGATCATGGTTTCGAAACGGGCCAAGCCCTGGGCCAGTATCATATCATCCGCCCAAGCATCTTGTGCAGGCAATGGATCTTCATCCGCAGGCGAAACGATCAACTGCCCTGCGTCTGGTTTTGCATACCATGCTTCGCCAATTTCATCGATAACGGGCCAATAGGTCGGATCGTAGCCCCCTGGCACGGGCAGTCTTGCTATTGAACGTCTATACCCAATCAGATCTAGGGGCGGCACTGATGCCATTTTTGCAATATGATCAGCCCAGGCCCCCGCTGCATTGATCAAAATATTGGCTTGAAAATCGCCTTTTTGGGTTTTGACTTGCCATTTCCCGCCACAGAAATTCAGCGCCTTAACAGGGTGAGAAACATGAATCTTTGTGCCCTGATTGCGTGCTTTACGCAGAAAATCTTGCAGCAATCTATCTGTATCAATGTCGTAAACATCTGAGCGGTATGCAGCATATCCCAGCATAGATTGGTTAATTAGGGGAACTTTTTCTATCGCTTCAGAAACAGAAATGGGTTGAAGCCCAAACTCAACCGCCTCATCGCTGAAGGCGGCCCGATCGTCAGGTTTTGCCAAGAGCATCATACCTCTTGGGCTTAAAAAACCTCCGTTTTCGGCCCTTAGGTACGGTAAGCTGGCGATGTTTAAGGCCCGGATTGTGGGGTTGCCGTAATCTTTGATAAAAACCGCTGCGGATCGCCCAGAGGCATGGTAGGCAAGCTGGTCTTCTGCCTCAAGCACCGTTACATCTGCTTGTTTTGACAGACGTGCGGCTGCGGAAATACCGGCAATACCGCCACCGATGATGATTATATCGCTCATGTTTGGAAGGCTGAAAAAGGCGGGCTTGTTGGAAAGGCGAGGTTTAAGAAAACAGCGCAAAATTGCCAATGCGACGCATAGGGTAATTCTCTGAATGCGGCACATGCATAGATAAAATCAGTAAAACGGCGGATGATTATGATGCGCGTTTTAATCTGCCAGATGGGTAGGGCAGGCGCTTTAGATTTGAGCGTTTGCTCGGGCCCAAAAAAGAAAATATGCCGGAAGTCTGTGACCCGCGGCGATAATTTTAAATCATACTCCATTGTGGAATACTGGCAAAATATACCGGGGCGGTACAGTTCTTTTCGATTTTTCCCGGCGGGTCTTTCCGTGTGGTGCGTTTAAGCCAGATGCTCGAGGGCGTCCCCCCGCGCCATAGCCGCCGCCTGGTCTGAGATAGGCAGGGGTTTGCGCCAACTGATATCGGGGTCGCGCTTTACCGTTGAATCTATAAATTGGTTATCAAAGGTAATGTTTACGTTTTGCCAAACATTCGAAAACTCTTCTGGGAGAAAACGCTTCACTACAAAAATTGTGGGGCGTCGATCCCCAAACGCGGACCTTTGGATAAGAATGTTCTTGGGCCGTTTAATACCGCGGGCAGCTAAGGCGTCATCACTTAGCAACACGTCAAAAACGAATTTGGGGCGATGGCTTGGATGCAAGGCCCCTAGGTCGTCCATCAGGGTTTTGAATGCGTCGGTGGTAATGAAATCAATCAAGCTGTTATAGGCATTTCGCATCGCCGCTTGTAGCGCTGGGCGTTCATAGCTTAAGCCTTGGTATCCGTGTGGTTTTTTGGCAGGCTGCATTTTCTTCTCCTGAATTTGCAAAGAAGTTTTCAGAGGTTTTTTAACGGGTGGTAGGCTGCAACTACCCACCTGTTAGGTTGAAAAGCCACCGCAGCCACAGATGGTAGCGGCTCCCCCGCCAGCGCAGGCGCCCCATCCTAATGGGTCATATGGCTGAAGCGGGCCATCGGGATCATTGATCGGAGAAATCTCAAAGCGTTCGCCCCTTACTTTATCTTCGAAGATACGGCTGGTCAGCCTGAAATCTTCTGGAATTTTTGCGCCTGCGGCGCGAAGCCCTTCCAGGCTCAGTATCTTCGCAACGGCTTCGTAACCTCCATCTTTTTCGGCTTCCTCCCGAGCTTGGCGCATTTTTTCTACAAACTCTGGAGAGGTAATGGTTTCAATCACAGTGTTTGTTGCGGCCATTAAGCGATCGCGATCAAGCTGACCCTTCAGTTCAGCCTTTTCTAAATCAAGCTTTTCTAAGCGGTCTTTAATTTTATCCGTTGAGGGCATTGGTCTCCCTTTCTCTATAATCTGTTGTTCAAATAAAATTGTTCATCCGCGCCTACTTGCGGCGCTGTGTAATAATGACCAGAATAATCTGCTATGCGCTTTAAGCCACAGTTAGCTTGTGTCAGGTTTGGTGCAAAATCGGTAAAAAATACAATTTCTGACACATTTTCTGCGTTTTAGTCAGGGCGAATTTTCAAGCGCGTTTGCATGCAGCGCAGTATACAGGGCGCAATTTAAACCAGTGATGTATTAGATATTAGGAAAGAGCCTAAATGGTTGAGGCGCTCGCACCAAAAGAGTTTAAGCCAAGAGGCGCAGGCATAAGCTTCATGCCGGCCCCTTTCTCGCAGCCAGTTATTCCTTCATTGCATTGAGAAAATAGGGAATAATATCAGGGCTGATACAGGCCGTTACCGGCCCGTTTTGGCTGGCTTTGGGATCCTAAAAAGCGTTTTAAGACAGTATGTGTACCGGTTTAATAGCTGTTTTTTTAATATTATTCAGTCTGGTGGGTTTTTCAGAAGGGCTTTTAAAAAAATTGCCTTTTTCTAGTCAAGTTCCCAGCTGTCCACCCGGCAATCATCCGGGGCAATGCAAGCAGCCATTTCCAGTGCTCCGATCAATGCGGAGCAGCCCTGCGCCTCCACCGTTGCCTGCGCCGCGTTTAGGGTCACGGTCACGCTGATTGAAAGCTGAGCAGCTTTATCTTCAATGAAGGCTATGAACGAACGCGAGAACTGCCCATGGAAGGTCATTTTGACATGCATAAAATCATTGCCGCCGCGGCCAAACCCACCGGATTGAACGGACCTATGCACCGTCTAAGTTCGATTTGCTGTGGTCAAACCGGCTGCCGCCTGCGCAGATCTTAAAAACGGCCTTTTGAACGCAGAGATTGGTGGATCGCTCGCGCCGAACCTGCGGGTAAGCCGCGCGTGATTTATGCCGCAAAGGCATCATGCAAACTCTGGAATGCCAGACATGGCATGAAACCTTGGCAGTTTGCGAAAGGCCCGCATCCAATTGCGCAAATATGGGTAGGGCTCATGCCCGATACCGCCATCACCCGAGAGCGCAATATAGGGAAAACAGGCGATATCTGCGATCGTTGGTGCATCTCCAACGATCCATGTTTTTCCAAGGATTGCCCGTTCTGCCAGATGATCATCAAGGATGGCAAAGGCGCTTTGCGCCTCCGCGCGAGCACTCGCAACATTCAACGCATAGCCCAACACATCATGCAACCGCGCAGCCGAGGCGGCCATCAACTCATTTCCGGCAAAGGCAAGCCACATCATGACTTGCCCAAATACGGCCGGATCATCCGGTAAATATTGCGCCGAGGGATCATATTTGCGCGCCAGATAACATAGGATGGCTTGCGCATCGCGCAGCTGCAGCGCGCCATCTTCAAGCACTGGTATTTGGCCCAGTGGATTAAGCGCTAGAAACTCGGGTGTTTTATGTTCTTTTCCCGGGAAGAAATCTACCGATATTGTGTGATAATCGATTTGCAGGAATTCAAGCAACAGCCGCACTTTATAGCAGCTTCCGGATAAGGTATAATTATGCAGCGTCAGGGCCATTTATGCGGCCTCTTCATGCAACAAACCAAATCTCATACCGCTGTCTTTGAGCCAGCGGCGGAAGGCAACCGAACTGAGATCCGCTCTTGTTGGCATTTCCGAGCGCGGGGTCAGAGGCAGCAATTTAGGGCGTTGATTTTCAAGAATTATTCGGTCTTGTAAAAAAATGGTTTGTTGAAAATCGATCATGCCAGTGTTGGATGACGTATCATCAAGCAGCGCCATCGGCATATATCCTATGCACTCTGTCTCTGTCTTAGGTTGGATGAAGAGGCAAATCGCATCCAAACGATCCGCATAGCCAAGGGCCGATTTATACAGCATCACCCCGAATGGCGATAAAACGCGATAGGTGTAATCGGTCATTTGACCTTCACCGGCCTCTGCCGCGGCGGGCGAGGCGGCGGGTTGAAAGAACTGGCACCCTGTTGCCCAGATTTCATCAACATCTTGGCGATGTTCGGTTTTATAACTGAGCACTTCAGTTTCGTTTTCCGCACCTAAGATATCGGTATGCACAAAGCAGAAATGGGCCATATCTAAAAAATTTTCAACAATTCGAAACGGGCTTGCATGCACACCCACTGACCCACAATTGACAATCCGGCGATCGGGTTCGTCGAAGGCCTGAATGATCGGCATTGGCCTTGGATTGTCTCCAAGGGTTGTGAAGATAACTGCGAATTGCTCGATAATTGGCAGATCACGCTCTGGCGCGCCGCTTGCGTTCAGGGCAACCGCAGTCACGGTTCCATCGCTTGCCGCTGTCAGGCGAATGAGCTGCCCCAAAAGCAATGTTTCATGGGGTTTTGTGGGGGTCACTTGCCCCGGATATGCAACTGGCAGCCATTGATTTAAGGCGACTATATCTGAAGTTACTGTCATGCGCGTAGTCCTTGATTGATCTTTCGGCGCAAGGCAACCATCCGTTTGGCCAAGGCAAGCCTTTCCGTTGGATCTGTCGATCTTGTGCTCAGATGAATGGCGCAGCTTTTGCGGCTGCAGGTTTGCACCGCAACGGCTACCGTGTTGCTTTTGTTCAAATAGACTTGGTTTTCTTGTGCCTCTGCAATCTCTACAAACTCGGCAATCTCCATAAGCGCCTGAGCTCCATCGCATTCTAAAAATATGCTGCGTACCGAAACCCATTCAGTATTTGGTTTGGCGGTATTTTTGCCAGCACTAACAAACACCATCCCATAACATTCGCTTACGTTCAAAATATCGGCGCATAATGTCTTTGGCGGGGTGACCTCTGGATGCGCTGGTATTTTTCGGCAGCCTCCATCAGAGCCATATTCCCAGCCATGATACAGACATGTCAGGCGGTTTTCTTTTACGAAACCAAAACTCAAACGCATGCCGCGATGGGGGCAGCGGTCATGCCAAACATGCGCCTGACCGGCATAGTCACGCCACAAAACCAGTTCGACATCTTGCAGCTGTATTGGATGAACGCCGCCGGGCTGGATACTATCACAAAGAGCGATGGCATGTGGTTCTGTAAGCTCTAAAATTGGTTCCATCGGGTCTCCGCATTGTCTTAAGAGCCGCATATCCGAAGAGATTGCGTATCGCTTTCTTATAACCAAAAGCCGCTTCGGTTTCAAAGCGTGTTTTGATCATGCGGCTTGGCGCAGGGAAGCGTTTTTGCCAAATGGGCTGGCTGTCACCCTGCTTCTTATAAGGTGCATTGTCCAGACTGTTAAACATGGGTATTTTAAGGGTCATAAAATAATGGGGCCTGCATATTTGCAGGCCCCATCAGCTTATCATAAAGCGCTAAGCGCCTTGTGAGATTATGCAGTCGTTTTTCTTAATTCGGAACGGTTGCGTCGATTCCTTCAACGTAATACATCATTGTATCAAGATGCTGACGGTCCGCGACTTCTCCGTCAGCTAAGACTTGGTTGCCTTCATTGTCATTCAGCGGGCCGGTGAACGCAAAGTATTTGCCATCACGGATCGCATCCTTGACCTCTTGGGCTTTGGCGGCAACATCGGCCGGCATGTTTGTGAAAGGCGCCATTTCCACGGATCCATCATCCATATGGCCAAAGTAATCGCCTGTGGTCCAGGTGCCATCCAGAACCTGACCGACTTTTTTGATGTAATATGGCCCCCAGTTATCGATCGTTGCAGTCAATTGCGCCTTAGGTGCAAATTTGATTTGATCTGAGGCTTGCCCAAACCCAAACCGGCCTTCTTTCTCAGCGGCTTGTAAAGGTGCAGGCGAATCTGTGTGCTGGGCGATTACGTCACAGCCTTGCTGCATCAGCGCCACAGCAGCGTCCTGTTCTTTTTGTGGATTATACCAAGTATACACCCATACGATATCGATTGTTACGTCTGGGTTTGTAGTTTTTGCACCCAGATAATAGGTGTTAATTTCACGAATAACTTCTGGGATCGGATAAGCTGCGACGTAACAAATTTTATTTGTTTTGGTCATCATGCCCGCGATCACGCCCTGCACGTGCCGAGCTTGGTACAAGCGGAGACCATAATTGGCAAAGTTGGGCCCTTGCTTAAAACCTGTTGCATGCTCGAATTTCACGTCTGGAAATTTCTTTGCAACGTTTTCCATTGGGTCCATATAGCCAAAGGATGTGCCGAAAATAATATCGTGGCCTTGCAGCGCCATCTGCGTAAACACGCGCTCTGCATCGGCGCCTTCGCCCACTGATTCTATAAACGTGGTTTCGACGCGATCGCCAAAGGCCTCTTCAACCTGCTGACGGCCAATATCATGGCGATAGGTCCAACCATGATCGCCGGTTGGCCCAACATAGACGAAGCCAACTTTTACATCGGCCGCGAAGGCGGCTGTGGATAGGCCAAGAGCCACCGCGGCCCCTGCTAAGATAGATTTTATCGTCATAAACTACTCCTTTTCAGATTATGAGTGCCTCAAGATGAGGCATGGAACGCCCGGCCCAAAGATCCAGGTGCCCCTTGGTTGCCTTTGGCCGAAATGAAAACCAATACAGCAATAGTTATCAGATATGGTGACATGGACAAGTACTCGACCGGAATCGCGGCCCCGGCAGCTTGCAAGTTAAGCTGCAAAACGGTTACGCCGCCAAATAAATAGGCACCAATCAACACCCGCCAGGGGCGCCAACTGCCAAAGACCACAATGGCCAAGGCGATCCATCCGGCGCCGGCTGTCATGCCCTCGGTCCATTGCGGCACCCGCACCAAGCTCAGATAAGCGCCGCCCAACCCGCTGCAGGCGCCACCAAACATGATGGCCAAAATTCGAATCCGGATCACCTTATAGCCAAGCGCGTGGGCGGCGTGGTGGTTTTCACCCACCGCCCGTAAAATCAAGCCAACCCGCGTGCGTTTTAATGTGTAGGCCACCAGGATCACGATAATCACTGAAACATATACCATCGCGTCATGTGAAAATAATAAGGGCCCCAAAACCGGTAAATCAGACAGCAAAGGGAAATCCAGTTTATCAAGGCTGGGGGATTTCATGCCTTCATACGGCTTGCCAATCAGCGCGGATAATCCAAGCCCAACCAAGGTTAAGCCCAAGCCCGTTGCCACCTGATTGGACAGGAAAATCTGGGTTAACACGGCAAAGCTTAGTGATAAGAGGGCCGCTGCGAGGGCGGCGCATATAAACCCTATTCCCGGGCTCGACGTGTTGATCGCAACTGCAAAGCCAATCACAGCCCCCGTGATCATAAGGCCTTCAACGCCCAAATTGAGCACGCCGGAGCGTTCCACCACAACTTCGCCAATGGCGGCCAATAAAATAGGCGTGGCCGATACCATAAGGGAGGCCAAAAGCAAAATTGGGTTAATGGATGAAAGGTCCATTACTTTCCCCTTCCAAAACGAATGCGGTAATTGATAAATAAATCAGTCGCGAGCAAAAAGAATAATAACATGCCTTGAAATAACTGGATCGAGGCCCCCGGAACCCCCAGCATCAACTGCGCCAACTCGCCACCGATATAGGTCAGCGCCATCAACAGCCCTGCTGCCAGAATTCCCCAAGGGTTCAGCCGCCCCAAAAAGGCGACAATAATCGCGGTAAACCCATAGCCCGAATTGAAATCAGTGGTGATCTGCCCAGCTGGACCACTGACTTCAAATAGTCCGGCCATACCTGCCAAAATACCTGAAAAACCAAGGCAAAATAACACCAGTCTTGAGGGTTTAATCCCCGCAAATTCTGCCGCCTTCGGCGCTTCGCCGGTCAAACGAATTTGAAATCCGCGTAGATGTTGGGTGAGTAGGATATAGGCGAAGATAACGCTGATAAACGCTACCACGACGCCCCAATGCATCCCCGAGCCGCTGATCAATTCTGCATTATGCGTGCTGTCATATTGGCGTAGGTTTCGCGAACCGGGAAACCCCATCCCTTCTGGATTTTTCAACAGGCCTTGCGACACAGAGGCCAGAAAGGATTCCGCGACATAGACCAGCATCAGCGAAACCAAAATTTCATTGGTGTTGAAACGGGTGCGCAACAACGCGGGTATCATGGCCCAGATCCAGCCGCCCAAAGCACCGGCAAGAACCATCAGCGGAAAAATTAGGCGGCTTTCCAGTGGATAAAGCGCCAAACCCACAGCGGCTCCGCAAATCGCCCCGATAATATATTGCCCTTCCGCGCCGATATTCCATATGCCCGCGCGAAAGCCGAATGAAAGCCCGATCGCAATTAAAATAAGCGGGCCGGCTTTTACCAAAAGCTGCGGGCGTGAATAAGACGCAAATGTTGGGTCGAACAAAGGATCCCAAAAAATAATCCGAATCGCTTCGAGCGGGGGCTTGCCCAAAATGGCAAACATTGCGCCCCCCATCACCATCGTCAAAAGTACCGCCAGCACGGGCGTGATGGTTGTGAGCAGCGCCGAGGGGTTAAGCCGTTTTTCCATATGGATCATGGGGTTGCCTCTGCGGTTGCGCTGCCCATCATCAAGCCAATATCCTCAATCGTTAACCCAGCTGTTTTTTTGATCTGCGATAGGCGGCCTTCATAAAGCGCACCAAAGCGATCTGAAATCTCGATAAGTTCATCCAAATCCTGCGAAATAATCAAAATTGCAGCGCCTTTGGCGGCCAGATCCAAAAGCGATTGGCGAATGGCGGCAGCGGCGGCGGCATCAACGCCCCATGTCGGCTGGTTGACCACCAAAACATCAGGATCTTGTAAAACCTCGCGCCCAATAACAAATTTTTGTAAATTTCCCCCCGATAAAGAGGCCGCAGTATTCGCGGTGCCGGGGGTTCTGACATCAAATTCATGGATGATGGTTTTGGCAAAGTTTTCTGCGCGACCCCAGTTCAAAAATCCGTTTTTAACCAGCTTTTTGCGCAGCGCACCGGTAAGCAGTGCATTTTCAATCAGGCTCATATTTGGCGCGGCTGCGTGGCCCAACCGTTCTTCGGGGGCGCAGAGCAAACCAAGCGTTCGCCGCGCATTCGGGCCCAGATGACCAATATTCTCTCCGTTAAGCTGGCACATTTGCGGCGCAGAAAGCGCCTCTCCCGAGAGAGCGGCCAATAATTCTTCTTGGCCATTTCCGGCGATGCCACCGATCCCAAGAATTTCCCCTGCTGCGATTTCAAAGCTGAGGTCGCTGATCGGTGATTTTCCGCTACCCTTGCCTGCAAGCGTAAGTGCTTTCAGTGAAAGCCGGGTTTTCCCCAGCTCGTGCTGTTTTTTCTGAGGGGCTTTAAAGCTTGCGCCAACCATCATTTCGGCCAAAGCTGCGGCCGAGGTGTCCGAGGGCGTGCAGCCCGCCACTTTCTTGCCACGTCGCAGGATGGTTGCCGTGTCACACAGACTGCGGATCTCTTCCAGCTTATGGCTGATATAAAGGATTGAAGTACCCTCTGATTTGAGCTTTCGCAGGGTCGCAAACAGGGTTTGCACTTCCTGCGGTGTCAGCACCGATGTGGGCTCATCCATGATCAGCAATTTCGGATTTTGCAACAGGCAACGGATGATTTCAACGCGCTGGCGCTCTCCTGCGGATAAGCTGCCAACGATGCGGTTTGGATCAAGCGGCAGCCCATAGGCCTGAGAAACTTCTCGAATGCGCTGCGCCAAATCGCGTTGAGGCAATACGTTTTCCATGCCTAAGGCGATGTTTTCCCCCACATTCAGCGCATCAAAAAGGGAAAAATGCTGAAACACCATTCCAACGCCTTGGCTTCGCGCAACCTTTGGCTCGCCAGGAGCAAAAGCTTGGCCGCTCAGCTTCATGGCGCCTTGATCCGGGCGGACCAACCCATAAATCATTTTTACAAGCGTTGATTTTCCCGCACCATTTTCCCCCAAAAGCGCATGGATTTCATGCTGCTTGATATCAAATGATACCTCGTCATTTGCAACCACGCCCGGGTAGCTTTTGCTGAGCCCGCGGATTTCCATCAGAACGTCTGTCACGCTTTCTTCCTTGTTAAGGCACGGTTCTCAACGCGCCTTGCCAAAAACGCTGCGCTAACCCCGATGGCGATTTCGGCTGGATGCTTGCCAAAATCGCGTGATCCGATGGGACAGGTGATCCGGTTGATGCTGGCCGGATTATGCCCAAGAGCTTGCAGACGTTTTTTAAAACGCGCCCATTTGGTGGCAGATCCTATCAGCCCTGTCCAGTCAAACCCGTGCCGCAGCAACCCATTGCACAATTCTAAATCCAAACTGTGCGAAAATGTCAGGATAAGATGCTGCGCCGTTTGGGGTGCATGCTTGATCAGCGCGGCTGGGGCTTTTGCAGGCAGCACGGTTACCCGTTCCGGAGCGCGATCTGGAAAGCGTGAAAGATCCGTATCGACCCAAGTGATCTCTAAATCGGGCAGCGTGGCAAACATATGCACCAAGGCGCGTCCGACATGACCGGCCCCCCAGATCCAAAGCTGCGCGCTGGGCGCAAAAACAGGTTCGATCATCCAGCCATCATAGAGACCGGGTTTTGGCACAACCCCTTGTCCGCGCTGATCTGCCAGAATGCGTTTGGCCGATAAGGGCAGCGTCGGCGCGCCGGTGATGCGCCTTATCAGCAAATTTCCATCGGCTTTGGGCATGGATTGCGTTGAAAAAAACTCGGTTACCAACGCGACTGAGCCGCCGCAGCATTGGCCCAAGTCAGGCCCCAGCGGATGGCGGCTAAACAGCGCGCTTGATTTCCCCTGCTCTATTGCTTTACGCGCGGCGCGGGCGGCTTGGTATTCAAGCGCACCGCCCCCGATCGTACCGCTTTGTCCGGTTTTCCAAACCAGCATTGAGGCGCCGGTATCGCGCGGGGTGGATCCTACAACATCCGCCACGACCACGCGGGCGATGGGCCCGTGTTGGCGGGCCGCTTGGGTCAGCGCGTCTAAATCAAACCCCATGCGCTTGCGCTCTCTGCACAGAGCGAAGCACTTGTTCGGGCGTTGCCGGTGCTTGCAAGTCGGGATAGGCACCGCCGCATGCTGAAATCGCATGATTCAGCGCCATAAAGACCGAGTTGCCCAGCATAAAGGGTGGCTCTCCTACGGCTTTTGAGCGGTAAATCGTGTTTTCCGTGTTTTGGCCGTTCCAAAGTGCAACGTTGAAAATATCCGGTTTGTCGCCAATGGTTGGGATTTTATAGGTTGAGGGCGCGTGGGTGCGCAAATGACCGCTTTGATCCCAAACCAATTCTTCGGTGGTTAACCAGCCCGCGCCTTGCACATATCCACCCTCGATTTGGCCAATATCCAGCGCCGGATTAAGGCTGGCCCCCACATCGTGCAGTATATCGCAGCGCAAAATGCGATTTTCACCCGTGAGACGATCGATCACAACCTCGCTGACAGCGGCGCCATACGCGAAATAGAAGAAGGGTCGCCCCTCGCCTTTGATGCGATCCCATTTAAGGCCGGGTGTTTTGTAAAACCCGTTTGCCGATAAATTAATCCTGTTTTCGTAACATAATTTAGCAATTTCTTGAAATGGCACGCGCAGCGAATCGACGCTTACATGATTGTTCTCAAAGCCCACTATGGCGTTGGGTTTTTGAAAATAGTGTTTCACAAAATCGCTGATGCGCGCGGTGATCTGTTCGCAAGCCCGTTTGATTGCCATGCCGTTCAAATCGCTTCCCGAACTGGCCGCAGTGGCAGAAGTATTGGGCACTTTTGCGGTATCTGTTGCCGTGATTTTGATCTGTTGCATATCAACGCCAAATTCAAAAGCCGCCACTTGGGCAAGTTTTTGAAACAGACCTTGGCCCATCTCGGTTCCGCCATGATTGATTCTGATGCTGCCATCTTGGTAGAGATGCACCAAAGCGCCCGCTTGATTAAGGTGACTTAAGGTAAAGGAAATACCAAATTTAACAGGGGTTAGCGCGATTCCGCGTTTTAAAATGGGATTTTGCGTATTCCAGGTTTTAATTGCGGCCTTGCGGTCTGTATATTGGCTTGTTTGTGCCAACTGATCGGTCAATTGATGCAGAATAAAATCGGTAACCGGCATACCATAGGGTGTGGTTTGAGCGTTTTCAGACCGAGCAGATGAGCGCGGCGCTGCCGCCATATCGGCGTAAAAATTACGACGCCGGATATCCAGCGCATCTTCCTTTAAATAATGCGCAATATGGTCGAGCACGCGCTCGATTCCCAACATGCCTTGCGGGCCACCAAACCCGCGAAAGGCCGTAGCGCTTTGCGTATTGGTTTTCAAACGATGGCTTTCGATGCGGCAATGATGCAGATGATAGGCGTTATCGGCATGTAACATCGCCCGATCCGCCACGGGCAGCGAAAGGTCTTGGGCCCAGCCGCAGCGCGCATATTGCACGAATGTGACCCCGGAAATACGCCCCTCTGCGTCAAAACCTGCTTGATAAGAAATGCGAAAATCATGGCGTTTGCCAGTGATCATCATATCGTCATCGCGATCATAACGCATTTTGCAGGGGCGTCCGGTATGTCGGGCAGCGATGGCGCAGGCAACGGCCAATGCGTTGCCTTGGCTTTCCTTGCCCCCAAACGCACCGCCCATCCGCCGCACTTCAACGCGGACATCTTGCATGTGAAGACCCAAAGCATCGGCAACCTTATGCTGTATTTCGCTGGGGTGTTGCGTCGAGCTGTGAACGACCATTTCCTGATCATCCTGCGGAAGGGCCAGCGCGGCTTGGCCTTCAAGGTAAAAATGTTCTTGCCCCCCAATCACAATCTCACCTTGGATTTTATGCGTGGCTTGCGCGATGGCCGCGCTAGGGTCACCTTTTTGGTAGATCCGGGGGCCATCCTCAAAACGGCTATTGGCGGCGAGGGCTTGGTCGATTGACAGGATCGCTTCGTGTTCAGCATAGGTAACCTGTGCCAAGCGCGCGGCTTTGCGCGCGCTCAAATGGCTGGTCGCAATCACCAAAAAAATGGGTTGACCAATATAATGAACGCGGCCCTCGCTTAAAAGCGGCTCATCGCCTGCTGCCGGCGAGACATCGTTTGAAAATGGCACATCGTCGGCCGTTAAGACGGCGATCACGCCTTCATGGGCGCGCACCCGATCTAAGCTGAGATCGGTAATCTGTCCCGAGGCAATGCTGGAAAGCCCAAACGCCAGGTGAAGGCAATTGGCAGGGCAAGGCAGATCATCAACGTAGCGCGCGGCGCCGGTCACGTGCAGATGCGCGGCATCATGGGGAAGCGGGTGGCCATGGCTCATGCGTTTACACCTCTCAGATTCACGGCACGCCCTTGGCTTTCAAGATAACAACGGAGCAATAGCCCATAGGCAGCGTCTTGGCGATAGGCGGCAGAGGCGCGCATATCGCTGAGGGGTTGAAAGTCAGCTGTTAAAGCTGCGCGACAGGTTTCAAGACTGCTTTCTTGCCATGGCTGGCCAAGCAGAGCAGCCTCTGTTTTATGCGCGCGCTGCGGCGTGCCAGCCATACCGCCAAAGCAAATCCGCGCGCTGTCTACATAACCTTCTTTGATCCCAATATTAAAACACCCGCATACCGCAGAAATATCTTGATCAAAGCGTTTTGAAAGCTTGTAGCAATATAGAGATGCGCCCAGCTTTGGCAGCAAAATAGCCTCAACAAATTCTGCCTTTTGCAGATCCTGTTTGCCATAGCTCAGGAAAAATGTTTCCAAATCAATTTCGCGGCGATTTGCACCGCGGCGCAGCACCAGTTTGGCACCAAGTACGATCAGGGCGGGCGCGTTGTCTCCAATGGGCGATCCATTGGCGATATTACCACCCAATGTGGCCGCCATGCGCACTTGCGTTGATCCATAACGTCGCAACATCTCGCTGTAATGCGGCAAAGGCGTTTGCGCCCATAGGCGCAGGGCTTCGATAGACACCATAGCGCCGATGCGGGTATGATCGTCATTTTCTTCAATTTGTGCTAGATCTTTTGCCTGATGTAAAAACGCCAATGGGGCGGGGTTGCGCAGATCTTTTGTGATCCATAATGCCAGATCGGTTGCGCCGGCGACCAAAACCGTTTCCGGCTCCGCAAGCAATAGGCTGGCCAGGGCATCGCTCGAGCTTGGCAGATAGGCTTGTTCGTGCTGCAGATCCATTGTGGCCAATTTTTGTCGGTCGCCGCGCAGCCAGTCGGGCTGTGGCAAACGCGCGCTGGCTTCAGCAGCGCGTAAAATAGGAGCATAGCCCGTGCAGCGGCATAAATTACCTGCCAGCGTGGTTGCATGATCTTCATCTTGATTGATCTGCGCGGCGGCCATTGAGGCGATAAACCCCGGTGTGCAGAAGCCACATTGGCTTCCATGCGCGTCGATCATCGCGCTTTGCACCGGGTGTAACGCGCCGCCTTGCCCCAACGCCTCCACGGTGCGCACGGCTTTTCCATGTAATTGCGGCAATAAGAGAATACAGGCATTCAGCGCCTGGACAGCATCTGGGGTTATCACCACCACCGTGCAGGCCCCGCAATCTCCTTCATTGCAGCCTTCTTTGGTTCCCGTCAGTCCACGCGTTTCGCGCAGCCAATCCAAAAAGGTTGTCGTAGCGCTGATCTCCGTCAGGGCCACGGTCTCTCCATTTAGAAGAAACGATATGTTCATCGGGTTAAACCTGCCGCCTTACCATATTTCCCTGTCTCAAAACCTTCGATGCGGCGTAGAAGATGTGAGGTGCGCTTGCGCTAAGGCTAGCCGCCGATTTACCATTCTGGCAAGATTTATTTTCATGCAAGCGTGCCAGAGGGCTCTTTATTTCAAATTTGGCGATTTTTAGGGCAAATTTTGAAATAAGGCATTGGGGTCGTGCCGCGGCTGGTCTATTCTAAAATTATGACAAAAAATGCCCAATTCATCCACCTGAGATTGCACAGCGAGTATTCCCTTCTTGAAGGGGCGATGCGGCTGAAAAAGCTTCCAGATTTATGCCAAAACATGGCGATGCCGGCCGTTGCAGTGACGGATAGTAATAATTTATTCGCGGCGCTTGAATTTTCGGTTTCTGCCAGCGCGGCCGGTGTGCAACCCATTCTGGGCTGTCAGATTGATCTGGCTTATGCGCCTGTGCCGCTGGGTGGGCGCAAACCACCACCAGCGCCGATCGTGCTGCTGGCGCAATCGGAAACGGGTTATGAAAACTTACTCAAATTGAACTCTTGCTTATATCTCAAGGCGGATGGCGAGCTGCCGCAAGTCAGCTTAGAGGATTTGAAGCGTTTTCATAAAGATCTGATTTGCTTGACGGGGGGCGCAGATGGTCCTGTGGGCTGCCTGCTCAGAGCGGGCCAAGCGCCAGCAGCAGAAGCGTTGATGCAGCAATTTTCCGAAATTTATGGGGATCGCCTTTATGTTGAGTTACAGCGCCATCCCGGGGAGACGGGGCTTCCCGAGGCCGAACGGCTGACAGAGGCCGGATTTATCGAGTTTGCGTATCGCATGGATTTGCCTTTGGTGGCCACCAATGACGTATATTTCCCCAAATCCGACATGTATGAGGCGCATGATGCGTTGATTTGCATCGCCGAAGGGGCTTATGTGGATCAGCAAGCACCGCGCCGCCGGCTCAGCGCGCAGCATTATTTCAAAACGCCCCAAGAAATGGTGACGCTCTTTGCCGATCTTCCCGAAGCCGTTGCCAATACGCTAGAAATCGCGCGCCGTTGCGCCTTCATGGCTTATCGGCGGGATCCGATTTTGCCAAAATTTGCAACCGATGAGGTTCAGGAATTACGCCGCCAGGCGCAAGAGGGATTGGCCGCGCGTTTGGCGATTATTCCGCATGCGGATACGGTGGAGGCCTATGAAAAGCGGCTTGAATTTGAGCTGAAGATTATCGAAGGCATGGGCTTTCCAGGATATTTTCTAATCGTGGCAGACTTTATCAAATGGGCGAAAGAAAAGAACATACCGGTTGGTCCCGGGCGTGGATCTGGAGCGGGCAGTTTGGTGGCGTATTCGCTGACCATTACCGATTTGGATCCGTTGCGCTATTCGCTTTTGTTTGAACGGTTTTTAAATCCAGAACGCGTGAGCATGCCGGATTTTGATATCGATTTCTGTATGGATCGCCGCGATGAAGTGATCCAATATGTGCAAGAAAAATATGGCCGTGACAAAGTGGGCCAGATCATCACCTTTGGGGCGCTGTTATCAAAAGCGGCTGTTCGAGATATCGGCCGGGTTTTGCAAATGCCCTATGGTCAGGTCGACCGCCTTTCTAAAATGATTCCGGTGGAAGGGGTGAAGCCCGTCAGCATTGAAAAAGCTTTGGCTGATGAGCCACGTTTGCGCGAAGAGGCGCAAAATGAAGAGGTTGTGGACCGTTTGCTGACTTACGGGCAACAGGTCGAGGGGTTGTTGCGCAATGCGTCGACCCATGCGGCCGGGGTGGTGATCGGCGATCGGCCGCTGGATGCGCTGGTGCCCCTATATCAGGATCCCAGATCGGATATGCCCGCCACGCAGTTCAATATGAAATGGGTAGAACAAGCCGGTCTGGTGAAATTCGACTTTCTGGGATTGAAAACCCTAACCGTGATTCAAAACGCGGTTGATTTGGTGATTAAATCCGGCCGGGCGCTGCATATCGCGGCGGATGGCAGCAGTTTATATGAGCCAGCGACGGGTACGCAGGATGATATTGCGGCGATCCCGCTTGATGATGAAAAATCATACGCGCTCTATGCGGCGGCAAAAACAATCGCGGTGTTTCAGGTGGAATCCAGCGGTATGATGGATGCGCTAAAGCGGATGAAGCCGACTTGTATTGAAGATATTGTGGCGCTTGTAGCTTTATACCGCCCGGGTCCGATGGAAAATATTCCAACCTATTGCGAAGTGAAAAACGGCTTGAAAGACCGGGCCTCTATCCACCCCCTTATCGATGATATCTTGGAAGAAACCCAAGGCATTATCGTCTATCAGGAACAAGTGATGCAGATCGCGCAGGTGATGGCGAATTATAGCCTTGGCGGGGCCGATCTTTTACGCCGCGCGATGGGAAAAAAGATCAAAGAGGCGATGGATGCCGAGCGCCCTAAATTTGAAACGGGTGCGGCGGAAAATGGAGTAGACGCAAAAAAAGCCTCTGAAGTTTTCGATTTGTTGGAGAAATTCGCCAATTACGGGTTTAACAAATCGCATGCCGCCGCTTATGCCGTGGTCAGCTATCAAACCGCGTGGCTCAAAGCCAACCATCCGGTCGAATTCATGGCCGGGGTGATGAATTGTGACCTGCACTTAACAGATAAGCTGGCGGTTTATTTTGAAGAGGTACGCAAAGGTCTGTCATTGCCGTTCGTGCCGCCCTGCATCAACCGCTCACAAGCGACGTTTGACGTGCATGAGGGCGCGCTGGTCTATGCGCTTGGGGCATTAAAGAATGTGGGCGTGGAGGCGATGCGGCTGTTTACGCAGGCGCGTCATGTAGAGGGCGTTGAGCGGCCTTTTGTAACCTTGTTTGATGTGGCGCGGCGGGTGGATCTGAAGCGCGTTGGCAAGCGGCCATTGGAGATGCTGGCCCGGGCGGGGGCGTTTGACCAACTGGACGGCAATCGGCGCAGAGTCTTTTCCAGCCTAGATGCTTTGGTCGGCTATTCAGCCGCAATTCATGAACAAAAAGCCTCTAACCAGGTCTCTTTATTCGGCGAGGCGGGTGAGGATCTGCCCGAACCGCGACTGATTTCAATGGAAGATTGGCTGCCCGCAGAACGTTTGTCTGAAGAGTTTTCTGCAATCGGCTTTTATCTATCGGGGCATCCGCTGGATGATTACATGGCGCCGTTGCGGCGCAAAGGCGTGATGACATTGGAAGAGCTTCAGAAAAAAGCCCAAAATGGTCCGCTGGTTGCAAAACTGGCAGGCGTTGTTGCGGGCCGGCAAGAGCGCAAATCAGCAAAAGGCAATCGCTTTGCCTTTGCGCAACTGAGCGATGTGAGCGGCGCCTATGAGGTGACGTTATTTTCTGATGCGCTGGAAAAAAGCAGAGAGTTTTTAGAAGCGGGCGCGCAGGTCCTTGTGGGGGTTGAAGCCAGTCTTGAATCGGACCAGTTGAAGCTTTTGGCGCGTTCGGTCGTACCGTTAGATGGGGCGATTGCGGATGCGGGGGCGACGGGTTTGCGTATTTTTATCGATAATTTGGACAGTGTGCCCTCTGTGGCTTCGGTGTTGCAGCAGGCGGCGGGCACCAGCAAACGCGGCGGCAAAGGGCCGATTTATTTTTGTTTGTTGAATGCGGATTTGCCCGGCGAAGTTGAAATTGACATTGGTCAGGAATTTCCCGTTACACCGCAAATCAAAGGTGCGATCAAAAGTTTGGGTGGTGTGTTGCAGGTAGAAGAGCTTTAGGCGGTTTTTTACGCTGAACCCTGTCTGGGTACTTTCCCTTTAGTCGTATTCTGCTAAATCACACAGGATAAAGGTTAAGAGCAAAGCGAAGCGATGAGCGATAGATTTCAAATAACGCTGGCCCAAATAAACCCTACGGTTGGGGATTTGCAGGGCAATGCCAGATTGGCCAAAGAGGCTTGGGGCCAGGCAAAAGCGGCGGGCAGTGATCTGGTCGCCTTTCCCGAAATGTTTATCACTGGCTATAACGCGCAGGATCTTGTGATGAAACCGGCCTTTCAGCGTGCGGCAATTGCTGAAATTGAAGGGTTGGCGCAGGCGTGCAAAGAAGGTCCAGCTTTGGCGATCGGCGGGCCTTGGGTGGAAGCGGGCGCTTTATTTAACGCGTATTTTATCTTGAATGATGGCCGTATTGTGTCTGTGGTTGAAAAGCATCATTTGCCCAATCAATCCGTATTTGATGAGGTGCGTATTTTCTCCTCTGGTGAAATTGCGGGGCCCTATTCGGTGGGGAATACGCGGATTGGCAGCCCGATTTGTGAAGATGCATGGCATCCGGATGTGGCCGAAACCTTGCAGGAAACCGGCGCCGAGTTTTTATTGGTGCCCAACGGGTCCCCCTATCACCGCCAGAAATCTGAAGAGCGGCAGAATGTTATGGTGGCGCGTGTGATCGAAACGGGCTTGCCGTTGATTTACCTAAATATGGTGGGTGGCCAAGATGATCAGGTGTTTGACGGGGGCAGCTTTGTGCTGAATCCCGGCGGGGCATTGGCCGTGCAGATGCCGATGTTTGAATCGGCGCTTGCGCATGTGGTTCTGATAAAGCAGGGCTCGGGTTGGAGCGCGATGCAAGGCGCTTTGGCGCCTTTGCCCAGCAGCCTAGAGGCGGATTATCATGCGATGGTGTCAGGCTTGCGTGATTATTGCGCAAAAAGCGGGTTTCCGCGGGTTCTGCTGGGCCTGTCCGGGGGTGTTGACAGCGCTTTGGTGGCGGCAATTGCCGCCGATGCGCTGGGCGCTGAGAATCTGCGCGCTGTTATGTTACCTTCAGATTATACGTCTGAAGGCTCTTTGCAGGATGCCAAAGATTTGGCTGAAAATCTGAAATGCCGGTATGATTTTCTGCCGATTTCGCAGGGCCAAGCGGCCATACATGATAGCCTTGCCCCGCTTTTTGAGGGCACACAGCCCGATTTAACGGAAGAAAACATACAATCGCGTTTGCGGGGCCTGTTCTTAATGGCGCTCTCAAATAAATTTGGGGAAATGCTGCTGACAACGGGAAATAAATCAGAAGTGGCCGTGGGATATGCCACAATTTATGGCGATATGGCCGGTGGCTATAACCCGATCAAAGATCTTTATAAAACCCGCGTTTTTGAAATTTGTCAGTGGCGCAATGCGCATCATCGCGAGTGGATGCAGGGCCCACCCGGTGCTATTATTCCCCAAACTATCCTTGATAAGCCCCCCAGTGCCGAATTGCGTCCCGATCAAAAAGACAGCGATAGCTTGCCCGATTATCCCGTTCTGGATGCGATTTTGACGCTATTGGTGGATGAGGATCAATCAATTGATGAATGTGTGGCGCAAGGGTTTTCACGACAGGAGGCGTTGCGCGTGCAAAACCTGTTATACGCAAGCGAATATAAACGCTTCCAAGCGGCGCCCGGAACGCGGCTATCGGCGCGGGGTTTTTGGCTGGATCGGCGCTACCCTATCGTGAATGCATGGCGCGAAAAGGGTTGATTTTGCATTTTGCCTGCGCGGCGTTTTTTGTTATCGTCGGCAAGATTTAAAATACGCCAATCGTTGGGCCGATGGACATGAGTGTGAGCTTCTTCCTGAAACAAGCGCCGCAATATCGGGCGCCATGGGCAGCTGCAAGGCAGGTTAATGCCTAGCCTGTGCCAAGAATGCTGCCAGCCGTTTGAAACGGGCCGGCGCTGCCCGCGTTGCCATGCGCCCAATATCGTAACGCATCCAGAGCTTTTTACGCTGAGTATCGCGCATATGGATTGCGATGCCTTTTACGCCAGCGTGGAAAAGCGCGATCATCCTGATTTGGCAGATAAGCCGGTGATTATTGGCGGTGGGCGGCGCGGTGTGGTGTCCACCGCCTGCTATGTGGCTCGGATTCGGGGCGTGAAATCCGCCATGCCGATGTTCCAAGCCTTAAAGCTTTGCCCCGACGCGGTGATTATAAAGCCTAGAATGGCGGTTTATGCAGAGGTCAGCCGCGCAATCCGGCAGATGATGGAAGATCTGACGCCGGCCATTGAGCCCCTTTCTTTAGATGAAGCTTTTCTCGATTTACGCGGGACAGAAAAATTGCATGGAGCGCCCCCCGCAGTGATGTTGGCGCGCCTGGTGTATCGGATGCGCCAAGAGTTGGGTCTGACCGGATCGATCGGGTTGTCGCATAATAAGTTTCTGGCAAAAGTGGCCTCTGATTTAAACAAACCCCGTGGGTTTTCTGTGATCGGAAAAGACGATACGGCGGCGTTTTTGCAGGATAAGCCTGTGCGGATGATCTGGGGGGTAGGCAGCGCCACGCAAGCCGCTTTGGCGCAGGCCGGCATTCGCAGTTTTACCGATTTGTTGCGGTGGCAACGCGATGACTTGACGCAAAAATTTGGGTCGATGGGCGACAGGCTTTGGCATCTTGCGCGGGGCCAAGATCATCGCCGGATTAGCCGGAACACACCGGTGAAATCGATTTCTAATGAAACCACATTTTTTGAAGATACCGCCGATCCTGATTTATTGGACGGTCATTTATGGCGGATGTGCGAAAAAGTATCGGATCGGGCAAAGGCAAAAGAGTTGGCGGGGCGTGTGGTAACGCTGAAGCTTAAAACCGCTGGCCATAAAATTATTACCAAACGTCAAACGTTGGAGGATGCGACGCAATTGGCCGATCGTGTCTACCGCGTATCGCGGGCCATGCTGTCGCAAATTCCAGCAGGGCAAGCCTACCGGCTGATCGGAGCGGGTCTGTCAGATTTATGCGAGGCCAGCCAGGCGGAGCGATCTGGGGATCTTTTGGACCCACAGGCCCATCAGCGCGGCGCTGCAGAGCGTGCCACGGATAAAATCCGCAAAAAATTTGGCGAGGATGCGATTCTTAAAGGCCGGGCGCTGCGCTAGTGGCTATTCGGCGGCGAGGCTTCTTTCTGCTGCGCCGGTTTTTGCGATCTCGGCCAGCACTTTGCGCAATCGTTGACGAAAAAACTCAAATTGTTCAGAGGGGGTGATATTGGCCTCATTCAGATAAAGCGCGCGGTCAATTTCGATTTGCAAAACATGTTGATTGAAATGGGGGCGGCCATAGCGCTGGGTGATATAAGCACCGGCAAAAGGCGCGTTGCGCGCCACGCGAAATCCGTGGCTGCTAAAAATATCAAGCACATTCTCCGCCAGTTGCGACTCGGCAGAGGCCCCAAAGCGATCCCCGATAACGATCTCGGTGGTTTGGTGTACGCGGCCGGTTGGCGCAACGGCTTCGTGGGGCATTGAATGCACATCGATCAAAATTGCGCGCCCAAATTTGGTCTGCGCGCGCGCCAGAAGCGCTTTTAAAGCCTTATGATAGGGCGTCCAATAGGTGTCTATGCGCGCTTGGGCGGTTTCTTTAGACATTTTCCCGCGGTAGATCGCGCGCCCATTTGCAACGACGCGTGGGATGATCCCCAGCCCTGAGGCAATCCGTGGATTTTGTTTGGCGCTCGGAACGCCGGTAATTAGGGCTGGATCCAGCTCATCCTCAGCGCGGTTAAGATCCAAAAAGGATCGGGGCGCTTTGGCGGTTAAAAGCGGCGCGCCAAAACCGGGGACGCAGGCGATCAGTTGATCGACATAAGCATCCTCCGAACTGCGAATCGTTAAGTCATCGAGAATAGAGCTTTTCAAAAAGCTGCCCTGATACGCGCGCCCGCTATGGGGGGAGGCAAACACCACAGAGGATGTTAAAGCCTCGGGTTCAACAATTTTATAGGCGCAATGGTCCAAGGGCAGGTTTTCCATGGGTTCAGGATAGCTTAAAAATAGAGAATTGCAAAAGCCCTTGATCCCGCGCAACCAACCTTTTATAGACCCTCCACCGGCGCGGCTTTCCGCGCTCCGTTTTTTGGTGCTGCGCGCATCGCCAAGACGGGCGGTTAGCTCAGCGGTAGAGCACTACGTTGACATCGTAGGGGTCACTGGTTCGATCCCAGTACCGCCCACCACGGGTTTCACGGCCCCTCATTATGGGGTCAACAGCAACTGGCGCAAAGACGCGCCGCGATTGAAGGAGAAGGCCATGAAGGTCAAAAACTCACTCCGCTCGCTGAAGCAGCGTCACCGCGACTGTCGTGTCGTGCGCCGCAAAGGCCGCGTATACGTCATTAACAAGACGCAACCTCGGTTCAAAGCCCGTCAGGGCTGAGCCCACAGGGTCAGTAAGCTTTCGAAACGCCCCGCCATCTTGGCGGGGTTTTTCATTTTATGCCTTCGATTTCAGCGAGAATTGCCGCTGCGGCCGCTGCGGGATCGTTGGCTGCGGTAATCGGCCGGCCAATCACCAGATGATCGGCGCCGCCGGCAATCGCCTCAGCGGGTGTCATGACGCGCTTTTGATCCCCCAGAGCAGCGCCAGTTGGGCGCACGCCTGGCGTGACGATTAATTTACCAGCGCTGATCGGAAGGCTGCGGATCAAAGCAGCTTCTTGCGGAGAGGCAATAACCCCATCGGCGCCAGCGTCGAATGCGCGGGTGGCCCGTTCGATGACAAGATCGGAAATGGCGCCGCCTTTTATCATACAAGCATCTAAATCTGCGCGATCAAGCGATGTAAGGATTGTCACGGCAAGAATCTTCAAATTCTTGCCCGCGGCCCCTGCTTTTGCCGCTCTGACCACATGCGGATCCCCATGAACGGTCAAAAAATCAATATCATATTGCGCCAATCCGCGCGTGGCATGTTCGATCGTTGCTGAAATATCGAACAGCTTCATATCAAGGAAGATCTGTTTGCCGTGCTCTTGTTTCAATTCATTGGCCAGCGCCAAACCGCCCCCTGTCAACGTGCCCAGCCCAATTTTATAAAATCCCACCTGATTGCCAAGTTTTTGCGCCAAGGCCAATCCGGCAAGCGCATCGGGAACATCAAGGGCAACAATTAATCTGGAATCTGGCATTATTTTGGTCCTTTTTGGGTTGTTGCGGGTCTAAGCTTGGCATGGGCTTGCCGTCAAGCCATTGACCCGTGATCGGCATCGCTTGCAACGCCTCATCAGTAAAATAAACTGAGTTTTCTTGAAACCAATTGGTCGATTGCCCATATCACATCTCAGAAAGGCCTGATGTGTAAATATGCCGAAAGCCGGGTGTTTGACGTAATAGGCGCTTTAGTAAAGGAGAGTGCGATGGACTTAAGCAAGTTCACGGAACGCGCACGCGGGGTTATTCAAAATGCGCAAACCCTAGCGACGGTGCAAGATCATCAACGGTTTATGCCGGTACATTTATTGAAAGCTTTGATGGATGACCCCGAAGGATTGACGCGCAATCTGATCGAGCGGGCGCAAGGGCGCCCTGCGGCTATCGCCAATGCTGTCGAGGCTGAACTCAGAAAATTACCAAAAGTTTCGGGCGAGTCGGGGCAGTTAAAACTGGATGGCAGCGTTGTAAAAGTGCTTTCAGAGGCGCAGAATCAGGCACAAAAAGCCCAGGATCGCTTTGTCACTGTTGAGCGCCTTCTTGTGGGTTTGGCTTTGGTGAAATCACCGGCGCAGGCCGTGTTGGTGGCAGGGGGCGTGACGGCTCCAAGCCTGACCCGTGCGGTTGCAGAGATGCGTCAAGGGCGCACTGCAGAAACCGCGCATGCCGAAGATGGTTTTGAAGCTTTGGATAAATATGCGTTGGATCTGACCGAGCGCGCCCGCTCTGGCGGCATCGATCCCATCATTGGGCGCGATGAAGAGATTCGGCGCGCGATGCAAGTGCTGTCGCGGCGCACCAAAAACAACCCGGTTTTGATCGGCGATCCCGGCGTTGGCAAAACTGCCATCGCCGAAGGCTTGGCCTTGCGCATTGTGAACGGTGATGTGCCCGAATCTTTGCAGAATAAACGTCTGATGGCGTTGGATTTGGGGGCTTTGATTGCAGGTGCCAAATATCGCGGCGAATTTGAAGAGCGCCTGACTGCAATTTTAAAGGAAATCACCGCCGCGGCGGGCGAGATCATTTTGTTCATCGATGAAATGCACACTTTAATCGGGGCTGGTAAGGCGGATGGCGCCATGGATGCGGCGAATATGATTAAGCCAGCGCTGGCGCGCGGTGAGTTGCATTGCATTGGCGCCACCACATTGAATGAATACCGGCAATATGTTGAAAAAGATGCCGCGCTGGCGCGGCGTTTTCAGCCGCTTATGGTCAGCGAACCAACCTTGGAAGACACCGTTAGCATTTTGCGCGGAATCAAGGAGAAATATGAGTTGCATCATGGCGTGCGTATTTCCGATTCGGCGCTGGTTGCAGCCGCCACTTTGTCTAGCCGGTATATCACAGATCGGTTTTTACCTGATAAAGCCATTGATTTGATGGATGAGGCGGCCAGCCGGTTGCGGATGCAAGTTGACAGCAAGCCGGAAAACTTAGACGCGCTTGATCGCGAAATTTTGCAAAAGCAAATCGAGGTGGAAGCGCTGCGCCGCGAAGATGATGCCGCATCCCTTGCGCGGCTTGCAGATATTGAGAAAGCTTTGGGGATGCTGCAGGATGAAAGCGCTGTTTTTACCGCGCAATGGCAGGCAGAGCGCGATAAAATGGCTGGCAGGCGTAGCATTAAAGAACAATTGGATCGGGCGCGGGCGGAATTGGATCAGGCAACGCGCCAAAGCGATTTGGCGCGGGCGGGTGAATTGTCATACGGGGTTATTCCGCAATTGGAAAAGCAACTTTCCGATGCCGAGCACGTTGATTCTGCAGGCGCGCTGATCACAGAGGCGGTACGCCCCGAACATATCGCCACGGTGGTCGAGCGTTGGACGGGCATCCCCACCAGCAAGATGCTTGAGGGAGAGCGTGATAAGTTGCTGCGCATGGAGGCAGCGCTGAGCCAGCGGGTGATCGGTCAGGATGTTGCTTTAGCCGCTGTCGCAAACGCGGTGCGGCGGGCGCGCGCCGGATTGAATGATGAAAACCGGCCCTTGGGGTCCTTTTTGTTTCTGGGCCCGACGGGGGTTGGCAAAACCGAATTGACGAAAGCCGTTGCACAATTCTTATTTGATGATGATGCCGCGATGGTGCGCATCGATATGTCGGAATATATGGAAAAGCATTCCGTTGCGCGCCTTATCGGGGCGCCTCCGGGCTATGTCGGTTATGAAGAGGGCGGTGTATTAACAGAAGCGGTGCGCCGACGGCCCTATCAAGTGGTGCTGTTTGATGAGGTGGAAAAAGCGCATCCGGATGTGTTTAATCTGTTATTGCAGGTTATGGATGAGGGGATGCTCACCGATAGTCAGGGCCATCACGTTGATTTTAAGCAAACGCTGATCATTCTAACGTCAAATCTGGGCTCGCAACCCTTGAATGCCGCGCCCGAGTCTCAGGATCGCTTTGCGACGAATGAAGATGTGATGGCGGCCGTGCGTGGTCATTTTCGGCCTGAATTCTTGAATCGCCTTGATGAAATGGTGGTCTTCAACCGCTTGCAGCCTGCGCATATGGGGGCAATCGTTGATATTCAGCTTGCGCGGCTACAGGCGCGACTTTCTGGCCGCAATATTTCGCTTGAGGTTGATGAGAAGGCCAAAAGTTGGTTGGCGCAGCATGGCTATGATGCCAGCTTTGGCGCGCGGCCGCTGAAACGGGTTCTTCAACGCCATGTTCAAGATGCTTTGGCAGAGCTGTTGCTCTCTGGTGAAATCGCTGAGGATCAGCAGGTGCCTATTTCCGCAGAGGATGCGGGGCTCGTGATTGCTGGACAGCTAGCGAAACCCATGGCGGTGACGCCGCAGGATGCGGTGCTTCACTAAAACAACACGTTTTTGTGAAAAAGGTTGTTTTTTGAAGATGCTGCGGAACGCGCTAAGTTCACGGTAGGATTTGTGTAAAAGGGATTTGTCATGGGGCATCGTTGGAAATCTGATCTGAAACAGTCGGAGGTGACCGATGAGCAGGTTTTTGTAAACAGAAGGCATTTGCTCGCCGGTCTAGCGGGGATTGGGTTGGCGGGTGGTTTGGCCTCTGCGTCAAGCGCAGCGCAACGCGCTGAAGAGCTGGTGCCGAATGAATGGGAAGATATTACCAACTATAACAATTACTATGAATTCGGTACGGGAAAAAGTGACCCCGCCAAATATGCAGGCGCTTTAAGCACCACTCCGTGGAGCGTGGAAATCAATGGGTTGGTGGATCGCCCTGCGGTATATCACCTTGAAGATATTCTCCAAAAGATGACGATTGAAGAACGCATTTACCGGTTTCGCTGCGTCGAGGCATGGTCAATGGTGGTGCCGTGGAACGGGTTCGAACTGGCGGATCTTTTGAATATGGCAGGGGTTCAATCGCAGGCGAAATATGTGGCCTTTCAAACCTTATACCGGCCCGAAGAGATGCGCGGACAAAATTATCCAGTGCTTGATTGGCCATATGTAGAGGGGCTGCGGCTTGATGAGGCAATGCATCCGCTGACGCTGATGGCAAATGGTATTTACGGGAAACAAATTCCCAATCAAAACGGCGCGCCGCTGCGTCTGGTGGTGCCATGGAAATATGGTTTTAAATCAATTAAATCGATCGTAAAGATTACCCTGACCGATACGATGCCCCCCACCAGTTGGTCTTTGGCGAATGCGCGGGAATACGGGTTTTACAGCAATGTGAACCCACAGGTTGATCACCCGCGTTGGTCGCAGGCAACAGAGCGGCGCATCGGAGGAGGCCTGTTTGCCAAACGCCAGCCCACATCGATGTTCAATGGCTATCAAGAGGATGTTGCAGAACTGTATAAGGACATGGATCTGACAAAGTTTATCTAATAAGCCTGAAAGTTGAGGGGTGATCTGCGCGTGGTGGAGCACATAAATCATTTAAGCCGCAAACTTCCTGTTTGGCTTATATACTTAATCGGGGCGGCGCCCGGTGTTTATTTTATCATGCTCGGTGTTCGCAACGAGCTGGGTCCAGAGCCGATTGCGAAATTAGAACATTTGCTGGGCGAATTTGCGCTGCAAATGTTGGTTTTTGGGTTGGCGATTACACCGCTGCGCCGTATCTTTGGGATCAACCTGTTTAAGTTTCGGCGGGCGATTGGATTGATTGCGTTTGGCTACGTGCTCCTGCATGTTCTGACCTGGGCCTTGCTCGATCTTGGGGATCTCAATCGGGTTTGGGCGGATATAATGAAACGCCCTTATATAACGATTGGGATGCTGGCGCTGTTGGGGCTGATTCCTTTGGCGCTCACGTCAAATAATGTTGCGCAACGCCGGCTGGGTTCAAGATGGCGTCAATTGCATCGGCTTACCTATGGGATCTGTATCTTGGGGGGGTTGCATTTTGTGATGCTGCGCAAAGGTCTCCAGATCGAACCGCTTCTTTACTTAGGATCGATTCTGTTTTTACTTTTGGCGCGGGTCGATATTGGAAAATGGCGTGTTTTCGCAGCGGATAGAAAGCCCAAAGCGCCAACGCTTTAAAAGTCGTTAAGGGGTCTGCAAAGCAGTGAACCCCCCAAAAACGCAGTGTTTTATGGGAAATTGTGCTTTGCGGGTTCGTCTTGGATCAAGAATTTTCCATGAAAGTAAAAAAAGATATAAATAGTTATCGAAAGGGGGTTGCGGATGTTATCTGTTGCTTCTAAAAGCGCCTTCACCGAGGGCGTTACGGCGTTTAAGGTGGTCTTGCTGGATTGAAGATTTGGTGGGAACTTAGAGAATTCTGAGGATATATTGGGCGGGTTGCGCGATTTGAGAGGATGGCGTGATCTGTTAATTTGTCTTCGACGTTATTTGACATTGATAGAAAACTGAAGAGATATGTGGGCAGTTTGGTTCATTTCGATGGATCTGCCTATCATATCGCGCCACTAGGGTTTTTAATCCGATGATGTGGTGTCAGCTTCACTGTTTGTCGGCTTTCGGTATCTTTTGGTACCTTGAGCACAGATAAACAGAAGATGAATAATTTGAACAATTATTCGATGTGCATAGGTTCGAACGTCAAGGACAAGCTGGTAACAGCTTTTCAACTTGAGAGTTTGATCCTGGCTCAGAACGAACGCTGGCGGCAGGCCTAACACATGCAAGTCGAGCGCACCTTCGGGTGAGCGGCGGACGGGTTAGTAACGCGTGGGAACGTACCCTTTTCTACGGAATAGCCTTTGGAAACGAAGAGTAATACCGTATACGCCCTTTGGGGGAAAGATTTATCGGAGAAGGATCGGCCCGCGTTAGATTAGATAGTTGGTGGGGTAACGGCCTACCAAGTCTACGATCTATAGCTGGTTTTAGAGGATGATCAGCAACACTGGGACTGAGACACGGCCCAGACTCCTACGGGAGGCAGCAGTGGGGAATCTTAGACAATGGGCGCAAGCCTGATCTAGCCATGCCGCGTGAGTGATGAAGGCCTTAGGGTCGTAAAGCTCTTTCGCCTGTGATGATAATGACAGTAGCAGGTAAAGAAACCCCGGCTAACTCCGTGCCAGCAGCCGCGGTAATACGGAGGGGGTTAGCGTTGTTCGGAATTACTGGGCGTAAAGCGCACGTAGGCGGATTGGAAAGTTGGGGGTGAAATCCCGGGGCTCAACCCCGGAACTGCCTCCAAAACTATCAGTCTAGAGTTCGAGAGAGGTGAGTGGAATTCCAAGTGTAGAGGTGAAATTCGTAGATATTTGGAGGAACACCAGTGGCGAAGGCGGCTCACTGGCTCGATACTGACGCTGAGGTGCGAAAGTGTGGGGAGCAAACAGGATTAGATACCCTGGTAGTCCACACCGTAAACGATGAATGCCAGTCGTCGGGCAGTATACTGTTCGGTGACACACCTAACGGATTAAGCATTCCGCCTGGGGAGTACGGTCGCAAGATTAAAACTCAAAGGAATTGACGGGGGCCCGCACAAGCGGTGGAGCATGTGGTTTAATTCGAAGCAACGCGCAGAACCTTACCAACCCTTGACATACTCGTCGTCGCTCCAGAGATGGAGCTTTCAGTTCGGCTGGACGAGATACAGGTGCTGCATGGCTGTCGTCAGCTCGTGTCGTGAGATGTTCGGTTAAGTCCGGCAACGAGCGCAACCCACATCCCTAGTTGCCAGCAGTTCGGCTGGGCACTCTATGGAAACTGCCCGTGATAAGCGGGAGGAAGGTGTGGATGACGTCAAGTCCTCATGGCCCTTACGGGTTGGGCTACACACGTGCTACAATGGCAGTGACAATGGGTTAATCCCAAAAAACTGTCTCAGTTCGGATTGGGGTCTGCAACTCGACCCCATGAAGTCGGAATCGCTAGTAATCGCGTAACAGCATGACGCGGTGAATACGTTCCCGGGCCTTGTACACACCGCCCGTCACACCATGGGAGTTGGTTCTACCCGACGACGCTGCGCTAACCTTCGGGGGGCAGGCGGCCACGGTAGGATCAGCGACTGGGGTGAAGTCGTAACAAGGTAGCCCTAGGGGAACCTGGGGCTGGATCACCTCCTTTCTAAGGATGTTTCTAGCAACTTAAGCTTGCTTTTGTTCGTGAAACACTTAGCAGATTGGCAAACAAAGCCGATCATATATCGAACCGGACTGTCCTCATATCTCTTCAGTATACATCAGACCTACCGGTCTGTACTGGGTCGGTAGCTCAGGTGGTTAGAGCGCACGCCTGATAAGCGTGAGGTCGGAGGTTCAAGTCCTCCTCGACCCACCATTAACGCGTCTATTTTAGGATATGGCGTGTAGGGGGCCTTAGCTCAGATGGGAGAGCGCCTGATTTGCATTCAGGAGGTCAGCGGTTCGATCCCGCTAGGCTCCACCATATAACAAGTTTTGATCAGATCGCGAAGCACAATGGTTTGTGTTTCGCCGTCCGATTGGACGCATTGACATCGTTTAGAGAGATACAAATATCAACATTGTTTGATCGCCCGAAGTAGCGGGATGATCTCAATTTGGTGAAGCAAGTTTAGGCTTGTGGAGAGCTTTTGGATCCACCCTTTTCCTCGGGTGCCCTTAAGTATGCTGGGTTGAAACGAACATGTTGTCCAAGTCAAGTACACTAACCCGAGCAGCAGTAATGTTGCTCAACAGTTCAAACACACCGACATGTGTTTGAGCGGGAAAGTATGACTTTTGACCGGAAGATGAGATGCCTGGTGAACCAGCTTGGCATCATTCAGACGCAAGTCTGACTTTTTCTGGATCAAATCAAGCGCGAAAAGGGCGTTTGGTGGATGCCTTGGCAGTAAGAGGCGATGAAAGACGTGATACTCTGCGATAAGCCATGGGGAGCTGAGAATAAGCTTTGATCCATGGATTTCTGAATGGGGCAACCCACCTGAATGTTTGTTATTGTTACCCTTTTGGGTGTCAATAATGAGCATAAACAGGTACTTATTACCTGAATACATAGGGTTTTAAGAGCAAACCCGGGGAACTGAAACATCTAAGTACCCGGAGGAAAGGAAATCAATTAGAGACTCTGTTAGTAGCGGCGAGCGAACGCGGACCAGCCAAGCCTGATAAGTGACCAGAATGACCTGGAAAGGTCAGCCATAGTGGGTGACAGCCCCGTATGGGAAGCTTTGAAGGATGTATTAAGTAGGGCGGGACACGTGAAATCCTGTTTGAAGATCGGGGGACCACCCCCGAAGGCTAAGTACTCCTTACTGACCGATAGCGAACCAGTACCGTGAGGGAAAGGTGAAAAGCACCCCGACGAGGGGAGTGAAACAGTACCTGAAACCGAACGCCTACAATCAGTTGGAGCATCCTTGCGATGTGACAGCGTACCTTTTGTATAATGGGTCATCGACTTGGTCTATCTAGCAAGCTTAAGCCGTTAGGTGTAGGCGCAGCGAAAGCGAGTCTTAATAGGGCGCATGAGTTAGATGGATCAGACCCGAAACCGAGTGATCTAGGCATGGCCAGGTTGAAGATACGGTAACACGTATTGGAGGACCGAACCCACATCCGTTGAAAAGGATCGGGATGAGCTGTGCCTAGGGGTGAAAGGCCAATCAAACTCGGAGATAGCTGGTTCTCCGCGAAATCTATTTAGGTAGAGCGTCATCCGAATACCCCGGGGGGTAGAGCACTGGATGGGTAATGGGGCCCCACAGGCTTACTGATCCTAACCAAACTCCGAATACCCGGGAGTACTAGATGGCAGACACACGGCGGATGCTAACGTCCGTCGTGGAGAGGGAAACAACCCTGACCGACAGTTAAGGCCCCCAATTCATGGCTAAGTGGGAAAGCAGGTGGGACGACCAAAACAACCAGGAGGTTGGCTTAGAAGCAGCCATCCTTTAAAGATAGCGTAACAGCTCACTGGTCTAAATAAGTTGTCCTGCGGCGAAGATGTAACGGGGCTCAAGCCATGAGCCGAAACTTCGGATGCATTTAATGCATGGTAGCGGAGCGTAGTGTGACATAGTTTCCTGTCTCTTTTGATCCCTTTGGGGTCATGGGAGACGCGAAGCTTTCTGTGAAGCCGGGCTGTAAGGCATCCGGTGGAGAGATCACTAGTGAGAATGATGACATGAGTAGCGACAAAGAGTGTGAGAGACACTCTCGCCGAAAGTCCAAGGGTTCCTGCTTAAAGCTAATCTGAGCAGGGTAAGCCGACCCCTAAGTCGAGGCCGAAGGGCGTAGACGATGGGAACCAGGTTAATATTCCTGGGCCAGGAGATGGTGACGGATTGTGAAGGTTGTTCCTCCTTATTGGATTGGAGGGGCCGCTGATCAGTCCCTGGAAATAGCCCTCCATAAGATCGTACCCTAAACCGACACAGGTGGACTGGTAGAGAATACCAAGGCGCTTGAGAGAACTACATTGAAGGAACTCGGCAAAATACCTCCGTAAGTTCGCGAGAAGGAGGCCCAGTTTCTACGCAAGTATTGGCTGGGGGCACAAACCAGGGGGTGGCGACTGTTTACTAAAAACACAGGGCTCTGCGAAGTCGCAAGACGACGTATAGGGTCTGACGCCTGCCCGGTGCCTGAAGGTTAAAAGGAGGGGTGAGAGCTCCGAATTGAAGCCCAGGTAAACGGCGGCCGTAACTATAACGGTCCTAAGGTAGCGAAATTCCTTGTCGGGTAAGTTCCGACCTGCACGAATGGCGTAACGACTTCCCCGCTGTCTCCAATGTAGACTCAGCGAAATTGAATTGCCTGTCAAGATGCAGGCTTCCCGCGGTTAGACGGAAAGACCCCGTGCACCTTTACTACAGCTTCGCACTGGCATCAGAATTGTGATGTGCAGGATAGGTGGTGGGCTTTGAAACCGGAACGCCAGTTTCGGTGGAGCCTCCCTTGAGATACCACCCTTCGCACTTTTGATGTCTAACCGCGGTCCGTTATCCGGATCCGGGACCCTGCGTGGCGGGTAGTTTGACTGGGGCGGTCGCCTCCTAAAGAGTAACGGAGGCGCGCGAAGGTTGGCTCAGAGCGGTCGGAAATCGCTCGTTGAGTGCAATGGCAGAAGCCAGCCTGACTGCGAGACTGACAAGTCGAGCAGAGTCGAAAGACGGCCATAGTGATCCGGTGGTCCCGAGTGGAAGGGCCATCGCTCAACGGATAAAAGGTACGCCGGGGATAACAGGCTGATACTGCCCAAGAGTCCATATCGACGGCAGTGTTTGGCACCTCGATGTCGGCTCATCTCATCCTGGGGCTGGAGCAGGTCCCAAGGGTACGGCTGTTCGCCGTTTAAAGAGGTACGTGAGCTGGGTTTAGAACGTCGTGAGACAGTTCGGTCCCTATCTGCCGTGGGTGTAGGATACTTGAGAGGAGTTGCCCCTAGTACGAGAGGACCGGGGTGAACGATCCACTGGTGGACCTGTTGTTGCGCCAGCAGCAGTGCAGGGTAGCTATGATCGGACAGGATAACCGCTGAAGGCATCTAAGCGGGAAGCCCCCCTCAAAACAAGGTATCCCTGAGAGCCGTGGAAGACCACCACGTCGATAGGCCGGAGATGTAAGCGCAGTAATGCGTTCAGTTGACCGGTACTAATGGCTCGATAGGCTTGATTTGATCCAGTAATAGTCAGATATTACTCACATCAAAAAGCATACACACATACATGCTTGACTTGGATTTGGTATTTCCTCGGTTTGGTGGCCATAGCACGAGCAAAACACCCGGCTCCATTCCGAACCCGGCCGTTAAGTGCCGTTGCGCTGATGGTACTGCGTCTTAAGGCGTGGGAGAGTAAGTCACCGCCAAACCTAGAAAATACCAAATCCGCGTATCTCTCAAAACGATCACAATACTTACCCCAAATTACACCCTGCCCAACGCGTAAGATAAATCTGCATGCGCGAGTGCTAGAACAGGCGTTTAAATCGTACTCATAAGAGCGATAAACATGCATGGCCTCGCACACAGAACCCCAACGCAAACCCACAAAAAGCACCCCTATAAAACAAATAAAACCCGCCCAGCCGCCAGCTGCTCTCGTGATCCCACGCCAAAACCCCTCACAGCGCTAAAAATAAACAACCACAACGCGTGGTGAGTGTTGCCAGAGCGACCCTCCACGGCGCAGACATAATGCAAAACAGCCTTCCAGAAACGCTCTTATATAGGAATAAAGACTTCGCATCCCAGAGGCGAAATAAATACCTTTTAGACAAACCGCGCTGACAATAATACAAAATACAAAGCTTTTGGAATTTTCTGCGCCGTCAGCCGCTATGATGAAGCAACCGCTGATTAATTGGGTAGCCGCGAAGCGCTTTTTCACATTCAATCAGAAGTACGTTTCAGCTGGGCCGAAAACTCAATTTCCAAGTGGCGCAGCTCTGCAATTATGGATTCAAGATCCTCTGGGTTTTTCACATAAAGCTCAATATTTGCGCTGTCATGCACCAATCCGGTCGGCGCTTGATCTGCCGCGTCGTTTAACGCCAGGGCCTTAAACGTTGAAACTGGTTTGGAAAAGCCTTTGACCTTTAAGTCGTCGAAGAACGCGGTTTTCACGCGGTCGTTTAACAATGAAGCTGTGTCTTTGGACAGCAAAACTTCTCCGGGTGGGCAAAGGCTTTCTAACCGTGCCGCCATGTTGACCGGACTGCCAAGCACCGTATAATCCAAGCGCTGGCTTGACCCAAAATTACCGACCGTACAATAGCCGGTGGCAATTCCCATTCGGACATTAAGCCCATGCGAGATACCTTTTTTGGACTTCCAGCTTCTGCTGATTTGCGCGATTTTTTGTTGCATCTCTAACGCCATCTTTACGCAGCGAAACGCGTCCATTTCTTCTCCGGCGCTGTCCGGGTCTCCAAAGAAAACCATAACAGCGTCGCCGATGAATTTATCGATTGTTCCCCCGTTCGCAATCGCGATCTCGGTCATGTCAGACAAATAACTGTTAATGATATGTGCAAGCTTTTCGGGCTCTAAAGTGTCAGAAATATCGGTGAAACTGACGATATCTGAAAAGAAAACCGTTAGGTTTTTTCTCGTATAGCTTTCATCTTCCCTCATTCGGTCAGAAAAAATGGTTTCATAAACTTGTGGTGATAAGTATTTAGCCAGCCGGTTGGCGATTGATTCTAATTTTTCACTTTTCTCTTTAAGACGTTGATTAGTCGTTTTGTTTTCGGCTAACAGCGTTTGATTTTGTTCGTGAAGCCGGTATTCTTCCGTCCGGTCAATCAGCTGGCCTTGCACGCCATTTAAATAACTGAATGTGCCATTTTCGGTGAAGGTGGCCAGAAAAGAGAATGTCTTAAACGCATCAGAGGTTTTAATCTTCAATTGTGGTATGAGAACTTTTTTGTCGCGCTGTAAACTGTTTGAAAACTCTTCAATTTGTTCATCGGAAACCCCAAGCCGGCCAAGAAGGGCAAGGATATTAAACCCTTCGATATTTTTAATGTTGGGAAATAAGGCTTTGAAATTTTTATTTGCCTTGACAATGTTCAGCTCTGCATCGGCGAAATAAGCGGCTGTTATCGCATTTTCAAAATTAAAAAAGCTGACATCTAAGATAGAGTCTTTATTGAACATCTCTTCAAGTGTGGCTGACATTCGTGCGGTCCTAAACAGTCAAAAACGATCTTTTCTGACGTTGAAACTGGCATAAACTTGACAGGAGGCAAGCGAAAATCCCAGAATGGAAATTATTATTTGTTTAAAAAGAATAGTAAAAACCCACATTTTATGAAAATCTGCCGCTATGAAGCCCATGTGGAAAAAAGTTGGACTTGGCGTAGATAAATTAATATTGATATAAAACAACGAATTGGAGCTGCATTGTGTTAATAAAACTTCACGGCACGCGGGGATCTATCCCCCAACCAGCTGATACGTCCAAATACGGCGGCAACACGTCATGTTGCGAAGTGTTGACGGATGATATGCAAATTATTCTTGATACGGGAACCGGTTTTCAAAACGTTCAATTGGATACAAATCGAACATCAATTATCTTGTATAGCCATTTTCACCATGATCATATTCAAGGTCTGCCATTTAATGGAAGCGTGTTTGCGCATCAGGAAGATATTTTTCTGGCCAGTGCTTTGGTCAATAGAAGTGTTCTTAGAAACCTCATTCAAACATATTTTTCAGGTGGATATTTTCCCGTTGATATCGTGACCATCCTCAAACAACTGAAATTTTCGAATATAAGCACCATACAAAAAATGCTCGCGCCAAATTTAAGCTTGGAGGTGTTTGAATTGAACCATCCCGGCGGCAGTATGGGGTATTCGCTGCAAAGCAGTCGAGGAAAATTTACTTATTTGCTGGATAATGAATATCTCGAGGAACAATTGCCGTTTTTATTAAAATTTGTTGAGGGATCTGATTTTGTGCTCTGGGATGGTATGTTCACGGATCACGAATTGGCAAACGGGCGCAAAGGATGGGGGCATTCCTCGATCGAACAGGCCTGTAGTTTTGCAGAGTTGGCAGAGATTAAAAAATTAGCCATCAGCCATCACAGTCCCGCTCGAACGGATCAAGAACTTGACATGCTTTCTGAAACTCTGACATCGGATAAAGTGTCTTTTGCAATTCAAAATACCGAGGTTACGATCTGAATGAAGCGTTTGAAAATGGAAATTGGAAAGCATGTCTTTCGTAAAGGTGATGCTGCCAATGGTGTGTATTTGGTTTTGTCGGGATCGGTTGGAATTTTCTTGCCCAGCAATGGCACCAAGGATCCTGATTTTCTGGTAAGAGATAATGAATTATTCGGTGAAATGGGTGTTGTCAGCGATCAATCACGCATGGCAACGGCCCTGACCGTGACCGAATGCGATTTGCTTTTCGTGTCACGAGATGAATTTGATAAAATGGTGGATGAATCGCATATCGTGGTGAAGGGCATATTACGTATCCTTGCGGAACGATTGCGGATGGCGCAGACCGCAAAAAAATAAGCCGCCTTGCCGTTTTAAATCGCATTAGTTTTCAGCGTTGCACCCTAATCGGTTTTATTACAGCGTTATCTTCGCGGGCATGTGAGCGATCGAAATCAGCGCAGTTTGGATAAAAATGGACAGTTGGCCTGCTTTATTGGCTGCGCAATGCGTATTCGTAAGTAGACTTTTAGTGTTTGCGACTTACATCCCTTAAAAGCGTAGCAAAATGATACTGGTTTTACAGGGTGACAGAGCCCACTGGTACATCATGAGGGGTGGCAATGAGCACGATCAACGGAATAGCGGCGGGCGCATATGCGCAACAACAAGCATCTCAAGAAAGCCAAGCGCGCATCCAAGACTCGCGCGTTGCAGACACGATTGTTGAAAAGTCTCAGAGTTTAAAACAAGATACCAGCGTGCTGGTTGAAATCAGCCGCGCCGCGCGTGTTTTGGCACAACAAAAACTTGCCGATGCGCGTCAAGGTGCTGCTCAGCAAGATGCCGCCCTGCAAGAGGCCGCTGTCGCGCGGAAGGCAGAGCGGTCACCGGTGTAGCCCTTTCAACCGAGGGTGACCCTTTAAGCTTGGCCGCCAGCGGCGCATGTTGCGCGCAAATTCGCGCCCACCGCAGTTTATCCCGCAGGATCGCCTTTGTCTGTTTCTCATAGAGAAACGCCTAAACAGCGCGGATCAAACGCCGTATAGGTTACGAGGCTTAAAAAGGCGCACTGATGATCGTTGGATATTCAAGAATTGCCCTATTTCAACCGCAATCGCAGGCGGAAGAACAGGTTGCGATGCTCTTAAATTACGGGTGTTTAGAAGAGCATATCTATCAAGAACAAACCGCAGCTCAGGACCTGCGCGGGCAATTGCGCCTTGCGCTGAATGCTTTGCGCAAGGGGGATAAGTTGGTGCTGTGCAAACTCTCTGCGCTTGGCTCCACACTAGGAGAGTTGAGCGCAGCATTTTTAGAGATTGATCGAAAATCAGCAGATTTGGTTATTTTGGATATTGGCGGGTTGCAGATGGACAGCGGCCAAAAAACCGGGCAAGCGATGTTGAAGTCACTTCGGGAACTTGCGGATTTGCCGCATGAAGTGCAGCGTGAGAAAAAATTTGAAGCGGTAAAAGCGCAACGTGATGTGCTTTAAACACCCAAGTCAATTTCCCGAATTTGTTATTTTATCGCCTTTACGCTTTTCAGAATAGCGGAACCCAATCACTTCACATTGGCGAATACTGTTGAGCTGATCGAGTTGGGTATTGACCACCGCCGTCCATGTTTCGGTGCCAAATTTTTCCATCATTTTTCCGTCAATTGTTTGCATCAACTTTGAGCATTCACCAGTACTCCCTGCGCCAAGAGGCCCATTTGAACCGATGCAAGACAATTCGGTATTGCCCAGCAATTGCCCGTCGCCATTGAAAAACAACGTGGAAACGGCGGATACATCCCGCCCGGTGCGGTTGGTTGTTTGCAAGGTTAAATTGTACAGCGCAACGGGGCCAAATTTATCATGGCCAAATTTCAACATAATGCTACAGGGACGCTGCTCACCGGCATGTAGCACAGGCGCCATCATTAAAATCAGACCTGTCAGGAATATGCGCATCATAGCCAGAGTTCCTTACTTAAATTGTTCGCCCTAGTTTATCCTTAAAATTTTATAAGAACAGTCTTCATTACGCGATTGGGACAAGATCGTTTTTGCAGGCCAGCGCCGCGCTCTGCTTGAGGGCTGAGGATCATCTATCCGTAGCCAAGCTAAGCTGCCTTTTATTGCGCACGCATTTATGCTAGGTTTATCTGAGAAAAGAGGCGGTAGAGTGGCCAAAGAACATAGCACACGGTTTCGCGATATTGCGTTTAGCAATGGAACGCCAAAGAAAGCCTTTTTGACTGCCTGCGTTGTGGGTACGATCTTAACCGCGATCAATCATGGCGATGTCATAGTTGCGGGTCAATTTCCACCAACCCTTAAGGTTTTCCTAACCTATTGCGTGCCGTTTTGTGTGACCACTTGGGGTTCATATTTGGGCAAAAAGAGCCAAATTATGAAGCAGAAAGAGGTTGCTTCGCTTTGCGGCGAGCTCTGAGCTTTATTGCAAGCTCATCTCTTTTTGTGGATCGAATGTCTGCCAAAATTTCTTGCGCATCTGCAGAATATTCAATTGCGATGCGCTTAAACTATAGGGGTTTTCATCAAACTGCTTTTCAAGGCGCGCACCGTCCCAAAGTATATTGATCAGTGTCTTATCGCTATCCGACATTTGCTTTGCTCCGCTTGGTTCAAAGTGAAATACGGCCAGCGCCCTTCAGTGTTTAGTAAAAATCTGCAGGCAGGCAGTGACAGCGCAGACGGAACGGTCATTGGCCGATATTTTAAGGGGCAGAGTAAAAAAAAAGCTGAGCCCAAAGGCTCAGCCAGTCTACAAATCTTGTTAGGGAGAACAAAGATTTAAATTAGGTACGCTGCAAGGTTGGGTTTGGATCAAAAACCTTCGAATATTTCCATATTTTTCAGGATTTTTTGACATAGCGGCGTTAAATAGGTTTCTAATTTGCGCAAAATGTAAGCGACAACGCGATTATAGCCATTTCAGTACCTGATGGTGGGTGCGCTTTTAGAAAAATCACTGGCTTTTCTAAACATCCCTTAGGATTTGGGTTAACAGAATGACGCCGTGGCCTTAAGCTAACTGGCGCATTGCGCAGGTGGCAGGGCCAGCGCCTATTGCCGCGTTAGAATTGGCAAACAAAGCCGCTCAAAGCGTTTTTCAAACGCGGGTAAAGTCTGTCTGTTTCAAAATTCTGGTGTGAGAAGTTTTGGCGGCCTCGTGCCTTATACGTATGGCGCATAAATCAAGCCTGTTTTGACAATGCGCAGGCGCAAGACGCTTTTACGATATGATCGGCGCGGGCCTGCGCCAGATCCAAATTGGCTTTCACATGCTTGATTTCAACAGTTTCATCACGCGCGTTCAGGCAATCATAAAGCCCTTTCAGGCTCCAAATATTGTTCGGGTGAATACTGGCGCGGCTTAGCCCAGTCGCCAATCCAAGATCTTCGCGATAAATCTGCTCTGCCTCGTGCAACTGGCCTTGCTCAACCAACAACGCCCCAAGCGCGTGCCGGGTGGGCTGCATCCATCCCCATGGCTCATCATAGGGCAGGTTATCTTCTAGGGTGATGGCGTTGCGCAGGAAGGAGAATGCATTTTCAAACTGCCCCTCGCGATAGCTTATTTCCCCTGCTAGCATAGATTTGGCGATGGCCAACAAATCGATAACCTTATTGTTATGCAAACGCCGGCTTTCTGGAACGCGCTGCGCGGCCTTCAGGAAAAGCTGTTCCTCCTGTTTCGCCGATGACACATCTTTCAATGCAGCATGCCCAAGCGCGCGGGCGTAATGCACCAATGCGGTGAGGCTGCAATACAGGCTTTGATCTTCGGGTAATGGAAGGTCGATGGCGTCTTTCCATTTTCCAAATCGAATTAAAATATGAGGCTCCATCGAAAGATAGCTTTCGAAATAATCCGCCATTGGCGGCGTTTGCACGCGCAGCATTGCCTCAGGTGTCGTATCCCACATCTCGCGCGCAGCTTTCAAAGCCGGGGCATATTGCCCTAAAAACATCGCGCCATAGATTATGAAATGGTAGTTATGCTGGCGATATCCCGTGTAAATATTATACGCACCTTCGCGTTCATAATATTTCAGATCGGCGGCAACAGCGGCGCTGTTCCATCGAACAACATTTTGATAATCCCCGCAAAGCACATCAATATGCGTCGGCATATGGATCAGGTGACCGGCATCGGGCACAAGGTCGCGCAAAGCCTCTGCCGCTTTGAGCGCGCGTTCAGGAAAGGGCGACATTTCCATCAGGTGAATATATAAATGCAGCAATCCGGGATGCTGCATGGCGTGGGGCTGGGTTGCAAAAGCGCGTTCAAGCTGCTCCATAGCGTCAATCGTATAAGCGCCCGCCGCGGGATTTCCTGTGCTAATCTCCCACATTTTCCAGGGCGTACAATTTAAAAGAGCCTCTACATAAATGCTAAGCATATCCAGCGAATTGCTATGCGCGTTAAAGGCCACGCGCATCACCTGTGCAAAGTTGCGATCCCATTCTGCCATATTCGCGTCTATAGTGCGCTTAGGGTAACGCGCCTTGAGCGCAGCGATTAAGGCTTGCTCAAGCGGCGTTGTCTGAATGCTGAGCTCTAGCGCGGTTTGGGTCGCGTCAAAAGCCATCTGCAAGGCTTTGGACTTGCTTGCGGCGTCGTAAAGCGCCCAGGGCATATTGTAGTTTGGCCCCGCCGCATAAGCGATACCCCAATAGGCCATGGCGCATTTTGCATCTGCATCAATTGCCCGTTGAAAACACGCTATGGCTTCTTGATGATTATAGCCGAACAGCCAGTTTAAGCCCCGGTTGAACCAAAGCTGCGCCTGATCTGACTGAGTGCTTATCGCGCATTCATAAGTTCCTAGATCATAATAGTGCATGGCGTTTTATCCGTAATCACGAGGCGGGAAGAGCGGTTATAGTTCCGATTTCTGATAAATTGAGCGGGCCAGCCATTCGGGGTTGATCGTACAGCCCCAACCGGGTGCTTGGCTAACACTGGCCTGTCCATTTTCGATTTCGAACAGGTTTTCCAAAAACAGGTTTTCTTGCCAAGGATAATAATCCGCCCCTTCGATCGAGAATTCGAGATATTTACCGGCATTTGGAATAGCGCGCAGCAAATGCATGGTGAATAAGGTGACCAAAGATAGGTTGGCGCAATGGGGGGTGATCGGCAAGGCTGCCTTTTTGGCCATTTCAACCACCCGTAAACTGCGGCACATCCCCCCCAGATAGAGAATATCTGGCTGTAGGATATCGACCGCTTTCATATCAATCATGCGCTGCCATGTTGGCAAATCGCAATCTTGTTCGCCGCCCGTTACGTCAAGCTCCAAGGCGCGGGTCACTTCTTGGGTTTGTTCAAGTTCCCAATAGGGACATGGTTCTTCGAAATGGCAAAACCCGTTCTCTTGCAGTAGATGGCCAATTTCAATCGCGCGCGCAGGCGAATAGCAGCTATTGGCATCGATCAGCAAATCAACATCAGGCCCCAAAGCGCGGCGCATGGTTGGGATGATCTCTTCGGTGCGCCCTGCCCATTCATCTTGATTGCGCCCAACTTCTGCGCCGGCACGCATTTTAAAAGCATCAAAGCCTTTTTCATCGCGCAGTTTTTTGAATCGGTCTGCTTCTTGCTGGGGGGTAATGTCGCGCTTCATTGACGAGGCATAGGCGCGCAAAGGTCCGGCCGTTCCGCCTAAAATTTCACAAACTGGTTTGCCCTGCTGTTTGCCGCGCAAATCCCAAATTGCTGTATCAAGCCCGCCCATTGCGCGGCGCAAATAAGATCCGGGAAATTTATGCTCGCGCTCGGTGATCAGGTCGAGCAGATTGTCTAAATCGGCCTCATCATGGCCCAAAGCCCAAGGCGCAACTTGGCGGTGAAGCACCTGCGCTGAGATATCCGAGTGATAGGTTGAAAGTTGGCCCCAGCCTTGTGATCCGTCTTCAACCGTGACTCGAACGAAGCCAACGAATTCGTTGCAAAAGCTTTCAATAGCGGTAATTTTCATAAGAGCCCTTTCACTTGCCCGTGTCTTCTAAAATCAAATCCGAGGCTTTTTCGCCCACCATAATCGCTGGCGCGTTTGTATTGCCGCTGGGAATGGTTGGAAAAATTGATGCATCGGCCACTCTTAGCCCTTGAATACCATGCACGCGCAGTCGCGGATCGACCACGCTTTGCTTGGGGTCTTGGCCCATCTTGCAAGTACCACATTGATGAAATACCGTCCAACTGGTAGCTTTGGCAAATTCTAAAATTTCCTCATCGCTCTCGCAGGGCAATCCGGGAGCCATTTCACGCTCGATCATATCTTGCATCGCTGGGGTGCCTGCAATTTTACGCATTAAACGGACCCCTTTGATCATCAGATCGCGATCATAGGCGGTGTCAAGGTAATTGCCCCGCAACAATGGCGCGGAATAAGGATCGGGTGAGGCCAGCGTCACAGAGCCAAGGCTTGTTGGTTTGCAAGGATTGAAGCCCAAATTAAAACCGGCAAAGGGATCGGGGCGCATCAGGGGGCGTGTGCCCGCCGGAGCCCTCGTGTAGCTTAAAGGAGAAAAATACAGTTGCAGATCTGGCGGTGCTGACGCGCCCTCACTATGCGTAAAGCCCCCGCCTTGGTTGAGGCTAAGCGATAAAGGCCCTTCGCGAAACAAGAGATATTGCAGCCCAACCATCAGTTTTTTAGACCAAGGGCCCAGCGTTTGGTTTAAACTTGGACGTGAGGCTTTGAAGGTCAGATCCATTCCCAAATGATCACTCAAATTTTGGCCAACCTGCGGCGCATCACAGCGAACCTCGATGTTCTGGGCCCGCAAAAGTGTGGCCGGCCCAATCCCCGAAAGCTGCAAAAGATGCGGTGTGTTGATCGCGCCCGCGGCCAGGATCACTTCGGCTGTACAATGCGCTTCTTTTGTTTCCCCGCGGTGATGATAACGCACCCCCGACACCCGCATGCCTTCAAAACATAATTTTTGCACATAAGCACCGGTTTCCACCACAAGGTTTTTACGCTTCAGCGCTGGGCGTAAATAGGCTTGCGCGCTTGATGCCCGCCGACCCTGGTTGGTGGTTATTTGATATAAAGCCGCCCCCTGCATGGTTTGAGCGTTGTAATCTGGATTTAGGCCGATACCGGCCTGATCCGCCGCTCGTAGATAGGCTTTTGTTAAAGGATGCACCTTCGTTGACACATCCGTTATACTTAAAGGGCCGTTTGTGCCGCGCAGAGGGTCTTGCGCGGCCTCATAGCGCTCCATGCGCTTGAAGACGGGCGCAACATCGCTCCAGCTCCAGCCTGGCGCAGCTTGACCCCATTCGTTGAAATCATTGGGATGGCCGCGTACATAAACCATTGCATTGATTGAACTGGATCCGCCCAACACTTTGCCCCTTGGCCAATAGATGCTGCGGTTATTGAGATGAGGTTCGGGTGCAGTTGTGTATTTCCAATTGACCCTTTGATCATAAAAGACTTTGCCATAGCCAATTGGCACTTTGATCCAAAAGCGGTTATCGCTCGGCCCAGCCTCTAATAAAAGCACTTTATGTTTGCCACTTTTGCTCAGCTTATTTGCGAGAACACAGCCCGCAGACCCAGCTCCAATAATTATAAAATCAAACTGTTTCACTTTGGCCTCACTGGACGTGGCGGGTCTTTATTGCGTTTCTGTGCTGCAGAATTGAGACCGCAATATGACCCCGGTTGCAATAGAAATAAATGGTTTCTCTCACTCTCTTCATTCGAGCGCTGAACCATATTAAAACGGATCATCTTTGTAGCAAAATGGGACAAGCGCTTTGAAAAACGCGAAGCAGGGCTGCGATTGTCGCAGAGCCGCGCTTTCATCAGCGCTGCTTAAATGATCTGGTTTTGCAATTTCAACGGCGTCTTCTTTAGTCAGGTGTGTCTTGGCGCGGCGCGGCGGCATTTTTTGCAGGCATATATTGGCCAGCGCTGAACCGTTAAACTCGCCTTGGATGGATGGATGAATTAAAAGATAAGGCGCTTAAAAGAGATGATATTCGCTTTGATAATTTTTGAATTCACTGATTTTATATTTTGTATTCAAATAGGTCCTAAAAAATGCAATCAGCCCAAAAATTTAATTTAAAATATTGATTTAAGTTGCTTATTTTTTGTACGTTTTGAGTTAGACATCTCTTTTAGAGATTTATTTTTAACGATTACTTTCCATTTTTATTTCATATAGATATAAATATAATCTAACAGCGTGCGTAGATTTCTTGGTGATGGGGTTGAATGTTGACAGAACGCTAAAGGCGGCAAAAAAGTTAGAAGCGCTGAATAAACTCTCTGAAGCCGTGGCGCTGTATCGCAACATTTTAGACGTTTATCCAAAGAATCAGCGGGCGATAACAGCGCTGAAAAAGGTGCGTCACGCAGCCAATTACCCCCTTTCGCTACCCGATAGTGACGGCGCGGTTTTCAAGCTTTTGACGTCTTTATTTAGTCAGGAAAAATATCAAAATATTATTGAGCTCAGAGCGCAGATCGCGAACCAATATCCAGAGTCAGCGCCATTATTTAATATTATTGGAAGTGCTTTTGCACGGCTTGGCGCATTTGACGTTGCCGTTACCACCTTTTTATATGCTTTGGAGCGTGATCCAAAAAATGTAAACGTGCATAATAATCTGGGTGAAAGCTATGGGCGGCTTGGAAATTACCAGGCAGCGCTCACTAGTTTTCGAAACGCGACCGATTTGGATCCGCAGTTTTCAAAAGCCTTTTATAATATGGCCAATACGTTTTTTGCGCTCGGGGATACCGCTGCCGCGATTGATATTTATAAAAAATCGATTGCGCTCAAGCCTGAGTTTGCACCAGCGTCTAACAATCTGGGTGCTGCCTATTTAAAAGCAGGTCAGATATCTGAGGCGTTTGAGAGTTTTGCACGGGCGCTGCGCTTAAACCCGCAGCATGAAGAGGCCTTTGCAAACCTTTATAATTTATCAATCCAATGCCCTTGGCAGAGACGAGAGTTTTTGAAACTCAGAAAACGCGCGCAGCCGTTTTCCGGTATAAAAACCCGTATCCTTGCGTTGATTGACGCTTATATACACGAGGCCAGCGCCTCTGTGGAGGCAGAGCTTAGCGCTTTAAAATTGGCAGAAAGACGTAATGCGTTTAACGCTTTAAGCGCTGCAGACCAGATATTTTGTTCGGCCTATTATAAGTTGATTCAAGCGCTCGTAGCGCAAAATAAAGGCTTTTTGTCGAATAAACCGGATGGGTCTGAAACGCGTCTTATCTATCATTTGGGCGAAAGCCATTGTTTAAGTTTCGCCCATTTAAAGCTGCGTCTTGAGGGTCAGATGTATAAAGTACAGCCGATGATTTCGTTCGGCACCAAAGTTTTCCACCTGTCTGACTCGGCGCAACGCCCATTTTCCGAAATTCTCCGCGCTCAATTGCGTCATCTGCCAAAGCGTTCAAAGGCTATGCTGTCCTGTGGAGAAATTGACTGCCGGCTACATGAAGGTTTCTTAGCAGTGGCAGACGCGCGTGATATTGAATTGAAAGATTTAATTGCTGAAACCGTTGCAGGCTATCTGCGGTTTGTGGGCGGGCTTGCTGTGGAAATGCAACATCAGATTTTTATTCTGAATGTTCCGGCACCTCTGCATTCGTCCAAGAGCAGCGCAGCAGAAAACGCAAGCGTGGCGAATATTGTTCACTTGTTCAATCAAAGCCTGGCCTATCACGTGCATCAAAGTGATATGGGCTTGGTGGATATGCATAAGTTTACCAGCGATTCTGAAGGGTTTTCAAACCGCGGGTTTCATTGCGATGAAAGCCATTTAGATGGCCGGGCGCTACAGGAAATTGAGCGCCGATTAACTCGGGATTGCGCGGGTGCAAAGCCGGTTTGACCGGTCAGGTTAATGATCTGACAAACCCAAACCTGACCAATCTCAAAGCGCCATCAGTTTGTGCGGTAGGTACAAGCGGCGTGGCACGCGGTTAGCGCAAAGGGTTCGGGCTGATATGGGGTTAAGCCATGACCGCGCAGGTTTTAGAACGCTCATCCCAAACGGATCCAACGGGGCAGAATTTCGCGGGATCTGCACCATGATCTGGGCAGGCGCCCGGTTCTGCCGAGGCGATTGGCGCAAATAGCATAAAGCTCAACGTTAAGGTGACCAGTTTGGCTTTCATTCTTTTCTCCTTATTTGAAAATTAGCGCCTCATGGCTTTTTTTCAATATGCGATATCTCAAGGGGAGGGGCTGAGCAGCATATTACCTTTTGGGCAACCGATCGCGCACCAAAGCCGCCCAAAAATTGGCCCCAACGGGCAATAAAGCATCGTTGAAATCATAATTCGATCGATGTAGCGCCTGACCATGTGGCCCATCAGTGCCATTGCCAAGAAGAAAAAAGCAACCCGGTATCACGGCGCTGAATTGCGCAAAATCCTCTGAAAAGCTCATGGCAGGACGATTCCCAATATTTGTGAGCCCCTGCGCATTGGCAACGCGTATCACGCTGTCGGTTGGGTCCTTAGCGTTTATCGTTTCGATGAATTCAGTTTCAAATTGCATATCAATCTGCACGTTATGCGTCGCGGCAAGTCCAGATGTGATTTGTTTCATGAATTTTCTGATCGCGTCTCGGTCTTGTGGCAAGCGCGCGCGAACATCGCCTTTCAGCAGCGCAGTGCCTGGTAAAACATTACGCTGCCCATCGCTTGAGATTTCGGTAACGGATACCACCGCCCCGGCATCGGGGGGTAATTTGCGGGCAACGATGGTCTGTAACGCCATAACAAGCTCGGCGGCAACGGTGATTGCATCAACGCCAAGATGGGGCATTGAGGCATGCCCGCCTTGACCTGTAATATGAATTTCAAACAGGCTTTCGCTTGCACAAATTTGGCCAATACGGGTTGAAATTTCGGCCAATGGTGCCCCGGGTAGGTTGTGGATTGCATAAATCTCATCGGGCGCAAATCTTTCGTTAAAGCCATCGTCCAGCATGGCGCGCGCGCCCAACCCGTGCTCTTCATTTGGTTGAAAGATAAAGATTACGGTGCCGTCAAAATCTTGGCTTTGGCTTAACAGTTCAGCCGCGCCCAACAGCATTGTGGTATGCCCGTCATGGCCGCAGGCATGCATCACACCCGGCGTTAAAGAGCTGTAATCATGCGCGCTGGTTTCGGAAATGGGCAGCGCGTCCATATCCGCGCGCAATGCGATTGCGCGGTTGCCGTTTCCACATTTCAAAACCCCAACGACGCCAACGCCCTCGCAAACGCTTAGGCCCAAGGCGCGCAAAGCCGAGGCTATTTTGGCTTTGGTGCGGGTTTCTTCAAAACCCAGCTCTGGATGGCGATGTAGATCGCGCCGAAAGGCGGTCAGCTTTTGATGAAAGTCGTTCATAGAAGGGGTCCTTACTCTGCAGGATCGATGCGTTGTGTATCTTTGTCAGAAATAAGCGCCAATGCAATGTTCTGCATTGGCAGGCATGCCAGATTTCTTTCGGAAAAGCATTACGCAAAACCGTAAATCTTTGAGGATTGGTCCAGTGATCAAGTTCGTGCAAGTGACGCACAGATTGCAAGGGTTTAGACTAATTTTCCGCCGCTTTGAGGCTGCGGATTTTTGAGGTTGAACGCGTTTTCATTAGTACTTTTTTGTTTTGGAGGAAGCGTTTATACGCCACTGTGCAGGAAATGCCCCCCTGAATTCGGATGCATTTCGCAAACTGGGGGATGCGCCATGCAAAATGATGAAACACAGAGCTTTCTTGCAGATGAAACGGGTCAGCCCTCAAACGCTTGGCTTAATGACCAAGCGCTGCTTTTGTTTGATTTTTTTGGCCCTGCAGCGCTAAATCCAAAAGGGGGGTTCTGGGCCCTTGGGCGGACAGGGGATCCATTAAGGCCGTCTTTTGCTGCGCAAGAGGTGCAACCGCTGCATAATGCAACGCGCTTTGTCCATTGTTTCTCTTTGGCGCATCGGTTCGGCTTTGCCGGCGCCGAGCGGATGATTGATCAGGGTCTTGAGTTTATCTTGAAACAACATCGCGATGCGCAGCATGGGGGCTATTATTGGGCCGTGAGCAATGACGGCGTTATAGATCCGGCAAAGCAAGCTTATGGGCATGCATTCGTATTACTGGCAGCAGCGGCCGCCAAAGAGGTGATGCACCCATTGGCGGACCGGCTGCTTGACGATATTGTCGAGGTGATCGAGCAGCGATTTTGGGAGCCAGAGCGGGGCGCCAGCCGCGAAGAGTTTAGCGCAGATTGGCAGGCTTTAAGCACCTATCGCGGACAAAATTCCAATATGCATCTGACTGAGGCCCTGATCGCCGCCTTTGCTGTCACCAAGGATACGATGTTTTTACAAAAAGCCGAAGAAATTGCGTATTTGATTATTGATCGTCATGCCCGCAGCGCTCAGTGGCGGGTGCCTGAGCATTTTGATGGAAATTGGGAGGTTGATCTGGACTATTCGGGTGATCCCATGTTTCGTCCCGCGGGCACCACGCCGGGCCACGCATTAGAGTGGTCGCGATTGCTGATCGAACTTTATCAGGCGGGAGAAAAACGCCATTCTTGGCTGGTTGAGGCGGCTGAGCAGCTGTTTTTAAACGCCTGTCAAACGGGATGGTGCCGCGATAAGGGTGGGTTTTATTACACGTTGGATTGGCAGAATATGCCCTTGCAGCGCAAATGTTTATGGTGGCCATGCGCCGAAGGGATCGCAGCTGCCGCCACGTTGCAGCAGGTCAGTGATCGGGTAGAATTTGCGCATTGGTATCGCAGGATTTGGCAGTTTTCGGCCACCCATTTGATTGATCACACGCGCGGCGGTTGGTTTGCCGAATTGGATCAGAACTTAAAGCCCGACGAAACTATTTTTGAGGGCAAGCCCGATTTGTACCACGCGGTGCAAGCCTGTTTGATTTCGCTTCAAAGCGGCGCAAAAGCGTCGCTTTGAACACGCTGGCTCTGTTCTGATCCGTGGCCGAGCGGCCGAGATCGTTCACCTTTAAACGCTTTGATTACGTTGAAACGCCGTTTTCATAAGGTTTCAACAACGCATAAAGCGCGGCATTCAAAGGGGCTTGCAAGCCAACTTGATTGGCCAGCTTTGGCACCGAGCCAGAGATCCACGGGCTTTCCAGCGGCCGTCCATGTTCTAGATCAATTGCCGTTGATGCGCGCATTTGCGATGGCAGGTCTTGCACCCGTAACCAAAGCGTATCTGCACAATCAGCCTTGAGAGGCACGCCATGCGCTCGGCCTATCATGGCGGTTTCTTCCATAACTTGACAAAAAAGCCTGCCTAACGCTTGCGAGGCTAAAATATCGCCAACGGTGCAGCGCGCTGTTGCGGTGATGCCGGACATGGCCGAGAACAGTACGAACTTCATCCAAAGGTCGAGGGTGATATCCTTGGTCTCTGGCGCCGCAATGCCCGCCTGCTGGAAGGCGGCTTGAAGGGCCGTGATACGGGCAGATCTAACGCTGTCACGCTCGGCGAAAAGAAACCGTGCAGCATTGCCAGTTTGCGTAATGATACCAGGCTCAGAGATGGTGGTTGAAATCAGCGCGACGCCGCTGGCAATATGGTGGTTGGGCAAGATCCCCATTAGATCGGAGGTGGCCGTGACCCCGTTTTGAAATGGGATTACCACGGTGTGCTCTCCCAGCATTGGTCGGCATTTCTGGGCAGCCTGGTCAAGCGCGGCAGCTTTTACACCAAAAATAATCGCATCAACGGGCCCAATCTCGGCGGGATCTTCGCTGACCTTCCAAGGCCGGATGACTTCTTGCCCTAGGGGGCTGTTCAATTTTAACCCCTGCGTTTGTATGGCGGATAAATGCGCCCCGCGCGCAACGCATGCAATCTGATGGCCCGCCTGCGAAAGCTTTACCGCCAAATACCCCCCGATTCCGCCAGTTGCCATAGTCGCTATTTTCATTTCAAGGCCTTCATTTAAATTGCACGGATGGCGCCGATATAAAGCAGAACAGCCAGCAGTGGGCAACCTGCAGCGTGCTACCGAGCCAGTCGATGCAATTTTAAATTTGGGAAAAGTGGCTGGGGTGGTAGGATTCGAACCTACGGTACACGCTACCAAAAAGCGTTGCCTTACCGCTTGGCTACACCCCAACTGCGAGGGTGTTTACGATGCTCTGGCGCGGTGATCAAGGCAAAAAAGCGGTGGAGAATCGCTTTCTTGGTGATCCGGGGTGGGCTGGCCCCACGCCCAGTTTTTCTTGAAAGAAGGTTTTGAAAAGCGACTTTGCTGATTTTGCCGGTTTTCACCCGCTGTTTGTTGACTTATCCGCTGCTGGCGCTGCTGGCGCTGCTGGCGCTGCTGGCGCTGCTGGCGCTCAGGCCGGTGGGTTGCAGGATGGCCGATCCGTTCAACTGGGTAACAGAATCGCATGTAATAAATCAGAGGAGTGTTTTTGTGCCTCTGTGTGGGCATTTTCAAGTTCTGGGGCAGAAATCCTGTCGGCTTAGGCCGCTTCCAGGCAAACTTATAATATAAGGGTTGATATTATCGCTCAGGCAACATTTACTAGAGCAGCCAATAAAAAATACCAATAGGGAGATAGGTATGAAAGATAAGTTCATTGATCTACAAACGCGTAAGTTGATGACTGGTAGCATTGATCGTCGTAAATTTATGATGTCAGTGTTGGCAACCGGTCTGACGGTTCCAGCCGCGCTGAGCCTAGCCAATCGTGCAGAGGCGGCCAATCCAAAGAGCGGCGGCTTGTTCAGAATGGGGATCGCGCATGGCTCAACCACGGACACGTTGGATTCAGGAACCTCTGAAAACCACTTCACGCTTGTGAATGGCTATACGTTCGGCAACCACCTGACCGAAGTTGGCAATGATGGTCAATTGGTCGGAGAGCTGGCCGAAAGCTACGAATCCGCCGATGGCCAAACTTGGGTGTTCAACCTGCGTCAGGGCGTTGAATTCCACAATGGCAAAACCATGACATCCGAAGATGTGCTTGCCTCTTTCAACCACCATATGGGCGAGGATTCGACCTCCGCCGCAAAAGGCCTGCTCACTGCGGTTAAATCGTTGAAAGCTGATGGTAAAAATCGGGTGGTTTTTGAGCTTGAAAGCCCAAATGCTGACTTTCCCTTCATCGTAAGTGATTATCACATTTCCATTCGCCCCGCCGGTGACATGACATCAGGTATCGGCACTGGTGGCTACATCGTTCAATCTTTTGAGCCCGGTGTGAAATCTGTTTTGAAGCGCAACCCGAATTATTGGAAAGAGGGCCGCGCGCATTTTGATGAGGTGGAATTGATTTCCATCATCGATCCAACCGCGCGCCAGACAGCCTTGATGAATGGCGATATTGATGCGATGGATCGCGTTGATCTGAAAACGATCAATCTTTTCAAGCGCAATCCAAATATCAACATCATGGAGAAAACAGGCACCGCGCATTACACTTTCCCAATGCGTTTAAGCGTAGATCCGTTTGACAATTATGATCTGAGAATGGCGCTGAAACATTCGATCAAGCGTCAAGAGCTGGTTGATAAAGTGTTGCTCGGTTATGGCGCTGTGGGCAATGACCACCCGATTTCAACGGCGAACCGTTATCACAATTCAGACATGCCACAGCGTGAGTTTGATGCAGATAAAGCGGCGTTCCATTATAAGAAATCAGGCCATTCCGGCAAAATTCCTTTGTCAGCTTCGGATGCTGCTTTCGCAGGTGCTGTTGATGCAGCACAATTGATTGCGAACTCTGCTGCAGAAGCCGGGATCGAAATCGAAGTCGTGCGCGAGCCCAAAGACGGTTACTGGTCAAACGTTTGGAACAACGATGCCAAAGGCTGGTGTGCCTGTTATTGGGGCGGTCGTCCGACCGAAGATTGGATGTTCTCTGCCGCCTATACCAATGACACGGAATGGAACGATACGGCTTGGAAAGGCACTGACGGATCCAAGAAGTTCAACGCATTGGTCAAAGCGGCCCGCGCCGAGCTTGATGATAGCAAGCGCAGAGAGCTGTATTACGAATGTCAGAGCCTCATCAGCGATGATGGCGGCGCGATTGTACCGCTGTTCAACAGCTATGTCAGCGCGAATAGCAAAGCGATTGCAACTGAAGATAATGTTGCTGCAAACTGGGATAGCGATGGCGCAAAATGCGTTGAGCGCTGGTGGTTCGCGTAAGTATAATCAAAATCTCAGGCCAGATTTTTCTGGCCTGAGTATTCTTTTTTAGGACGGAAATCTTGCATCCTGTATTGAAAACGGTCCTCGGGCGTCTGGCCATGGGCTTCGTCACGTTGTTTGTTGTCTCCATTATCATCTTTTCTTCAATGGAGCTTTTACCAGGCGATTTCGGACAAGCGGTTCTGGGCCAAGCAGCGACAGAAGAGACGGTCGCCGCTTTTCGGCGCGAGTTGGGGTTGGACCAACCTGCTATCGTGCGTTATGGGCAATGGATCGCAGCCGCGCTTCAGGGCGATTTGGGCACCTCTTTTTCGGGCCGCAACGCCTCTGGCGTTGACCGCTCGCGCGAAGTGATCGATCTGGTGGCTCCGCGGCTTCAAAATACGTTATTCTTGGCGTCGGTGGCGGCGTTGATTGCTGTGCCACTGGCCTTAATCTTGGGCATTACGACCGCGCTTTATCGCAATTCGTTTTTTGATCGTTCGGTCAATATGGCTACGCTGACGACCATCTCGTTTCCCGAGTTTTTTGTGGCGTATATTTTGATTTTGTTTCTGTCTTCGCTCTATCCTATCTTCCCATCGCTCGCGAATGTGGATGCCGATACGCAATTTGGAGAGCGCTTGTTCAGGGCGGCTTTGCCTGCACTAACGCTGACTTTGGTGATCGTTGCGCATATGATGCGGATGACGCGGGCGGCCATCATCAACCTGTTGGCCAGCCCCTATATTCAAATGGCCCGCTTATCGGGGGCCTCTCCAAGCGAAGTGATTTTGAAGCATGCTTTGCCAAATGCTTGGGCGCCCATTGCGACAGTGATTGCGTTCAACCTGGCGTATTTGGTGGTTGGGGTGGTCGTGGTAGAAGTGGTGTTTGTATATCCCGGCATCGGCCAATTGATGGTTGATGCCGTGGCCAGCCGGGACATCCCGGTTGTTCAGGGCTGTGCGTTGATCTTCGCAATAACGTATATTTTGTTAAACCTGCTTGCCGATATTATCGGTATTGTAACCAACCCGAGATTGTTGCATCCAAAATGAGCCAAGAACCTAACACATATTCGGCCTTAGGTGAGGTCGGTGCTGTCAGCGAGAAGCGATCGCTTTGGCAACGCCTAATTCTTGATTTGCGCAAAGCACCGATGACAGCCCGTTTTGGGATGATCGTTATTCTGGGTTACATTATATTGGCGGTGTTCGCGCCGATTTTATCGCCTTATGGAGAGGCTGAGGTTTTTCCCGAACCCTATGCAGCTTGGAGCGCTGAGCATGTGTTTGGCACCGACCAGATTGGTCGGGATATCTTTTCGCGGATGATTTTTGGGGCACGAAATACAGTTGGTATTGCGGTCGCCACCACGCTTTTGGCGTTTATAATCGGTGGTTCTCTGGGCCTTGCCGCTGCGATCAATCAAAGCTGGCTGGATCAATTTCTCAGCCGCGCGGTAGATGTGTTAATGGCCATTCCTAGCCTGATTTTCGCATTGGTTTTATTATCCATTTTTGGATCAACGGTTACCAATTTGATCCTTATTATCGCGGTTTTAGACAGCACGCGGGTGTTTCGTTTGACCAGAGCAGTGTCCTTAAACGTTGTGGTGATGGATTATGTTGAGGCCGCCCGCCTGCGCGGTGAGGGCCTGTGGTGGATTATGCGCCGAGAGATCTTGCCCAATATTATGCCGCCTCTGATCGCTGAATTTGGATTGCGGTTTTGCTTCGTGTTTCTCACCATCGCGGCGTTGTCTTTTCTAGGGGTGGGAATTCAACCTCCAACCGCAGATTGGGGATCCATGGTGCGCGAAAACGCCTCGCTGATTATGTTCGCCCAATATGATATTAAGGCGGGGCTAACCCCGTTGTTACCAGCCGCGGCGATCGCGTTGCTTACCGTGGCGATTAATTTTGTGGTTGATTGGTTCTTGCATAAAACAAGCGGGCTGCGTGATGAACAATAAAACGAAAAAAGGCGATGTGCTGCTTGAGATAAAGGGTTTGAAAATCCAAGGATTTTCAGATGAAAAATGGCATGACATCGTAAAAGGCGTTGATCTGAAGCTGCATCGGGGTGAGGTGCTGGGCCTGATCGGGGAATCCGGGGCGGGCAAGTCAACCTTGGGGCTGGCCGCGATGGGCTATACCCAGCCGGGATGCCGCATCACGGGGGGTGAAATTCTTTTTGACGGGTCTGATCTTGCGCAGCTGTCTGAAAGTGAAAAGCGCGGGCTTTGGGGCAACCGAATGACCTATGTTGCACAATCTGCCGCCGCCTCCTTCAATCCTGCGCATCGCTTGCTTGACCAAACAACCGCCTCGACCATTCGCGCGAAGATTAAGCCGCGCGCAGAAGCACATTCAGATGCGAAAACCTTATATGGGGCGTTAAATTTACCCGATCCTGATCATATTGGGGATCGATATCCACACCAGGTTTCCGGTGGTCAATTGCAGCGCGTGATGACGGCTATGGCGATGTCGCCGCGCCCTGATTTGATCGTGTTTGACGAACCGACAACGGCGCTTGACGTCACCACGCAAGTAGAAGTTTTATCTTCGATGCGAGCGATTGTTGAAGAGTTCAACACTGCGGCTATTTACATCACGCATGATTTGGCCGTGGTGGCGCAAATGGCGGATGTGATCAAAGTGCTGCGCTATGGCGAAGAGGTGGAAGAGGCGAGCACGCGGGTGATGTTAAACGATCCCAAAGAGGCTTATACAAAATCGCTATGGTCCGTACGGGCGCTGGAGAAGCCAATTCAAAAACCAAGCGATACGTTGCTGTCTTTAAAAGGAATTGATGCCAGTTATGGAACGGTAAAGGTTCTGCACCAAGTGGATATCGAGGTGCCCCGCGGTTCAACCGTTGCTGTGGTGGGCGAATCCGGTTCGGGCAAATCAACGACGGCGCGGGTGATCACTGGATTGCTGCCCCAGCTTGCAGGCAGCATAGAGTTTAATGGCGAGGCTCTGCCCAAAAAACTGTCTGAGCGCAGCAAAGATCAAAAGCGCCGTATTCAGATGATTTATCAAATGGCTGATACGGCGATGAACCCGCGGCAAACGGTGCGCGATATTATTGGTAGGCCGTTAGAGTTTTATCTTGGCATGCGCGGTGAAAAAAAAGAGGCGCGCATCGTTGAATTGCTTGAGATGATCGAGCTGGATGCAAGCTTTCTGGCACGTTTGCCGGGTGAATTATCGGGGGGGCAGAAGCAACGGATTTGTATCGCGCGGGCGCTGGCTGCAGAACCCGAATTTGTGATTTGCGATGAAGTTACCTCAGCCTTGGATCAGATCGTGCAAGAAGGTATTTTAAAGCTGTTGCTGCGGCTTCAAGATGAGCTTGGCCTAACCTATTTGTTCATCACGCATGATATTTCAACGGTGAAAGCCATCGCGGATCAAGTGGTGGTGATGAATCAGGGTGAAGTGGTCGAACAAGGCCTAAAATCCGATGTGTTTCAACCGCCGCATCCCGACTATACAAATTTGCTGTTGTCATCCGTGCCTGAAATGGACCCAGATTGGCTGACCAATCTGTCGCGGCAACGGGCCGAGACCGCAAGCTAAAAAATGCCAAGCCCAGGGCCGTTTTAACGCAGATCTCGGGGCAGGCTTTCCGATAGGTCTTTTTCAAATATCAATTGTTCATTTTCATAGGCTTCCAGTCGTGCGGTTAGGTGAAAATGCGTCAGATCCGATGTCATATTTGCAAAGGTTTCTGTGCGCGTTACCCAGCCCTCACGGCTGTTTTCGCAGGTCCAATGCGTGCGGGCGCTGGCGCAAAGCGGATCATCGGGGTGGATCGTCCACCATTCACGCGCGATGCTGCCATGGATTAAGCCATGCTCAAGATCGCGGGCGCTGCCAAAATCATCAATAATTTCCAAAGTGACCTCACCCGTTTCCATATTCGTGATGTGCCGGCGGCTATTTTTGGGTGCGCGCAGCTGCGCGATCCTCCAAGGGTCTGCGGTTTCGGGTGGTAAAAACTGACGTTCATCTGCATCGCCGCTTTTGCGCAGGGGCAGGTCCAAAGCTCCGCCTTTCAAGGTGATTTCAGCGGCCTCTGCTACGGGCCATAAGAGCGGCCAGTAGCTGGTTGAAATGGCCACGCGGATGGTATGACCCTTGGGCACGCGATAGGCAATTTGATCCAAAGCCAGTTCAATATCTATATCCGTGCCAGGAATTAAGGCCTCAGATTTCTCATGGCCGTTTCGGTGGGCCAGGTTCAATACACCATAGGTGATGCGGGTTGCCGCGCCATCGGGATGAATATGGTTCAAACGCACCGCGATCTGCGCAGCGGGTTTGTCAGAGCTCAGGCGCAGCTGAAGCTTAGGAGCCCCGACAATATCCATCTGCTCTTGCAGGGGCTCTGACGTAAAACAGGCTGAAAAAGCATCATCGCCGCGTTGGTCCCCCGGCATTTCTGGGCCCAACCAGATGGCGCAATATTCCCCGGATGTGGCGCCGCAGGTTTGGGGGGATTTTACCACTTCTGACAGCTTGGCAGCGTTCATACCCAAGCGATGATCAGATTGTAGATGCAAGGTGTGATGTTGCAAGCTATTGGGCCAATTTGTTTCCGCGATCCAGTGGCCGGCGCGGCTTTCATACCAGGTTTTTGGACGCACGCCTTCCATAAGATAGACGGTGTAATCTGGATCTTGTTCGATGTTTTGATCACAATTTTTCAACCAATGATCCCACCAGCGCAAGGCCTCTTGCAAGAAGCCAATCCGCGGTTCGGGCACTGCGAAATGCGGATATTTATGCACCCAGGGGCCCACGATGCCTTTCACCGGGGCGCGCAAATTTTCCACCAGATGCGACACGGCATTCTTATAGGCATCGCCCCACCCCCCTATCGCTAGGGTCGCTGCTTTAACCGCAGAATAGTTTTCACAGATTGAGCCATGTCGCCAATAGGCATCGCGGTTTTGATGGCGCAACCAAGTGATGGGCAGAAACGGTTCAGCCTCAAGCCGCTCGAGCCACAGCTTACGCCAGGCATCACCCACCAAAGCAGGATCGGGCGGGCGCGAAGAATAGGCCCACATTGTGGCGCCCCATCCTAGGTTTTCATTCAGCAAACAGCCCCCTTTGTAATGAATATCATCCGCATATCGATCGACGGTTGAGCATAAGGTGATGATCGCTTTCAGCGCCTTTGGCTGCAGGGCGGCGACTTGCAATGCATTGAAGCCGCCCCAGCTGATACCCATCATTCCCACCTCGCCGCTGCACCAGTTTTGGGTGGCCAGCCAGTTGATGGTGGCGACGGCATCTTCTAGTTCTTGCTGGGTATATTCATCTTCCATTACGCCTTCGCTATCGCCATTGCCGCGCATATCCACGCGAATACAGGCATAGCCATGCTTTGCAAAATAGGGATGAGTCAGGCAGTCGCGCGCGGTTGTGCCATCGCGCTTTCGGTAGGGAAGAAATTCCAAGATGGCGGGCACTGGATGCTGTTGGGCATTTTCAGGCATCCAAACCCGCGCCGAAAGCCGGCAGCCATCTGGCATGAAAATTTCCATATCCGGCAGTTCTTTGATTTCATATAAGTGTGACATATCACTCACCTGTCTTGGAGATGTCGATTTGCTGTAGTAGGACTGTCGCGACGCAAGCGCGGTTTTGTCAAGAATAAAGCCTAAGATTGGACAGAATCGGGGCGGTGCGGGTTGAAAGGAAGCGGCAAAATGGTCCTAAGGTCACATCTGCAGTGCTGACGCGGCTGGTGTTTATATCAGCGCTTTTGGGCTTTATCGCAGGTTTCGGCGCGCTTGTGTTATTGATGCCGCCTGCGGTGCAAGGCTCAGACATAACGCAGCTGCCAAGCGATGCGGAGCGCGGCGCAGCGGTTTTTTATGCTTCTGGTTGTGGGAGTTGTCACAGCACACCAAGCGTGGCCAGTGAGGCTGCATTGCAATTGGGGGGCGGGCAAAGCTTTGTCACGCCCTATGGCGTGTTTCGGGCGCCAAATATTTCAATGTCACAAAATTTCGGGGTCGGCCGTTGGGATTTTACGGATTTCGAAACTGCAATTCGCCGCGGAATATCCCCCATGGGGGAGCATTATTTCCCGGCTTTTCCTTATACTGCCTACCAGCATATGACGCTGCAAGATGTTTCCGATCTTTGGATGTTCTGGCAAGGCCTGCCTGCTGTTGAAACGGTGTCAGCCCCCCATGAGTTACAATTTCCCTTTGGTTTCAGGCGGTTTGTCGGGCTGTGGAAACTATTTTTTGCAGAGCCAGATTGGCATCTGAAATCCCCATTGGATGCTGGGCAAGAACGTGGACGGTATTTGGTTGAAGCTTTGGGCCATTGCGCGCAATGTCATACGGCGCGCAACGCGCTGGGCGGCTTGAAGCGCGGGCAATGGTTAGCGGGGGCAAATAACCCCTCTGGTACGGGACGTATCCCCAATATAACGCCGGCAGCTTTAAAGTGGCGCCTTGAAGACATTGCCGATTACCTTGAAAGCGGTTTGACGCCTGATTTCGACGTTGTGGGGGGATCTATGGCCAAAGTGGTGGATAATCTTGCCAAGGTGAGCCCCGAGGATCGATTGGCGATTGCCCAGTATCTAAAAGCCTTACCATCAATTCCAACTCCGTGAAGAAATGCCACTTGCAACGCTGGCTTAGGCTTTGCGTTGCGCCTGGCCGCGATAGGTGCGGGTACCCCCGCGTCCAGCTTTTGACCGGCCTCGCGATTTTACAGCGGCTTCGCCGGCGGCCTCAACCGCAGATTGGCGGGCCAGCGGATCATCGGCAATTGCCAGATCAACCGCCTCTAAACGTTTCACCTCATCCCGCAACCGGGCTGCCTCTTCAAATTCAAGATTCTCGGCGGCCTTTCGCATATCGTTGCGCAAACCCTCCAAAACAGTTTGCAGATTACCCCCGGCCAAAGGCGAGTCAATTTGCGCGGTGACGCGTGATTGATCCGTATCGCCTTTATAAAGCCCTGACAGAATATCTTCGACATTCTTTTTTATGGTTTGAGGCGTGATGCCATGGGTGGTGTTATACGCCACTTGCTTTTCTCGGCGGCGATCGGTTTCAGCCAAGGCGCGCTCCATGCTGCCAGTAATTCTATCTGCATACATAATCACGCGACCTTGCGCGTTGCGCGCGGCGCGGCCAATGGTTTGAACCAGTGAGGTTTCCGAGCGTAAGAACCCTTCTTTATCTGCATCTAAGATTGCCACCAGCCCGCATTCGGGAATATCGAGCCCTTCGCGCAGCAGATTAATTCCGATCAAAACATCAAAGGCACCCAACCGCAAATCGCGCAGAATTTCAATACGCTCAATCGTGTCGATATCCGAATGCATATAGCGCACTTTTATGCCTTGTTCATGCATGTATTCGGTCAGATCTTCGGCCATGCGCTTGGTCAGCGTGGTGACCAATGTGCGAAACCCATCAACCGTGACCTTGCGCACTTCATCCAGTAAATCATCCACTTGCATCTCAACGGGGCGGATTTCAATATTGGGATCAACCAACCCGGTGGGGCGAATAATTTGCTCGACAAACACGCCCCCTGTTTGCTCAAGCTCCCAAGAGGCAGGGGTGGCTGAAACATAGATGGTTTGCGGCCGCATCGCGTTCCATTCTTCAAATTTAAGCGGCCTGTTATCCATGCAAGAGGGCAGTCGAAACCCATGTTCTGCCAGCGTAAATTTGCGCCGATAATCGCCCTTATACATCGCGCCAATCTGAGGCACGCTGACATGGCTTTCATCGGCAAAGACGATTGCATTATCGGGTATAAACTCAAACAAAGTGGGGGGAGGCTCGCCCGGCGCACGCCCCGTCAAATAGCGTGAGTAATTTTCGATGCCGTTGCACACACCAGTGGCTTCCAGCATTTCGAGGTCAAAATTGGTTCTTTGCTCTAAACGCTGGGCTTCGAGCAATTTGCCTTCATTGACCAATTGATCAAGGCGCTGGCGCAGCTCGGTTTTGATGCTGATCAAGGCCTGCTGCATGGTGGGTTTCGGGGTTACGTAATGCGAATTGGCGTAGATCCGGATCTGCTCAAAAGAATTGGTTTTTTCACCGGTCAGCGGATCAAACTCGGTGATATTTTCAAGCTCATCACCAAAAAAAGATAACCGCCAGGCGCGGTCTTCGAGATGCGCTGGAAATATTTCCAAACTGTCCCCTCTGACGCGAAAGGATCCGCGTTGGAAGGCTTGATCATTGCGCTTATATTGCTGCGCAACAAGGTCCGCCATCACTTGGCGTTGATTGTAATTTTCACCGGCTTTGAGATCTTGCGTCATCGCGCCATAGGTTTCGACCGACCCAATCCCATAGATACACGATACCGAAGCCACGATGATAACGTCATCCCTTTCTAGTAAAGCGCGGGTTGCAGAATGGCGCATTCTGTCAATCTGCTCGTTTATTTGGCTTTCTTTTTCGATATAGGTATCCGAGCGCGCGACATAGGCTTCGGGTTGATAATAATCATAAAAGCTGACGAAATATTCGACTGAATTGTCGGGAAAAAAGCTTTTAAACTCTCCATAAAGCTGCGCTGCAAGCGTTTTATTGGGCGCCAGAATAATCGCAGGCCGTTGGGTTTCTTCGATTAAACGGGCCATAGTAAAGGTTTTACCGGTGCCTGTTGCGCCCAGTAGAACCTGATCGCGCTCTTGTCCTTGAATGCCCGCCGTCAGTTCGCGGATTGCGGTAGGTTGATCCCCCGCCTCCGAAAATTCTGACATCATTTCGAACCGCTTCCCCCCTTCAAGCTTGGGGCGGTTTTTCACCTCGCCGCGGATCTGTCCAATCTGGTCTTGGGTCATAAAAGAGGTTCCTTCACTTGCCTTCTAACAATAGGCCCGCCGGCCCAAAGGTCAAAGCGGTTTGGGAAGCGTCATCTATAAAACTGAGTGATTCTGGGTTTTTTTAAAACGCGTGCGCTACGGGGTGAAATTGGACGGATCTTTTGCTTGTTTACCCGATGAAAATCACGCATAAGACAGGGGTTTTTTAGGAGAACATGAATGTCTGCACGTATTTTCAAACCGGCTAAAACGGCGATGTCCTCCGGGCTTGCCCGCACACATGACTGGGTCCTTGAATATACGCAATCCTCGGCGCGGGAAGTTGACCCCTTGATGGGCTGGACATCTAGCGCGGATACGCAATCGCAGGTTACTTTGCGGTTTGAGAATAAAGAGGCTGCTATCCAGTATGCCAAGCAAAAAGCTTTGGCCTATGAAGTGATCGAACCCAAGACTCGCAAGGCAAATATTCGCGCGGGCGGGTATGGCGAGAATTTTGCTACGACGCGGCGCGGCGCGTGGACGCACTAAGCGTAGGCCGCTCATAGAGACCCCATCGCCTCCCAACTACGCTTTTGTTTAGAGCCTGTTTGCTAGGCGCGGCTGCGTTTATGGCTATTGAAGCGCAGAGGCGCGACCTGTATTCGCGATAAAAGCGGAAGTCTGCGCGCCGACCTTTTGCTTTAAAAGGTCAATCATTTCGTTAATCGTATTACGCAACGCGGCATGTTAAATTTGGATATCCTTGGATGATTACTTGCTTAAAATCGTAGGTTTGATATTGAATTTTCGCGAGCAAAGAAAGAGTAATCGATGAGTAAGCCCTGCATAATTTGTGTTGCGATTACGGGTTCAGTGCCAAAGAAATCTGACAATCCGGCTGTGCCTATTTCCATCGAAGAACAAGTGGAAAGCACGCAAGCGGCTTTTGAATTGGGCGCAAGTATCGCGCATTGCCATGTGCGTTTGCCCGATGGAACGCCAAGCTCGGATCCGGGCCGGTTTGCGCTGTTGATGGAGGGTATAAAAACCCATTGCCCCGGCATGATTGTTCAATTGTCAACCGGAGGCCGCTCTGGTGCGGGGCAGGAGCGTGGTGGGATGTTGCCGCTGCGCCCTGATATGGCGTCACTGACAGTGGGCTCGAATAATTTTCCGACGCGGGTTTATGAAAACCCTCCGGATTTGATCGATTGGCTCTCCAGTGAAATGCTCGCATATGATATTAAACCAGAGATAGAAGCTTTCGATTTGTCTCATTTGTATCAAACGGCGAAGATGTTGGCCGATGGCCGCCTCGCGGCGAAGCCCTATGTGCAATTCGTGATGGGGGTAAAGAATGCAATGCCTGCGGAGAAAGACGTTTTTGACTATTATATAAAAACGGTAGAGCGTTTGATGCCGGATGTTGAATGGTGCGCGGCCGGTATCGGGGCGCAGCAAATCGTTGTCAATGAATGGTCGATTGCCGCGGGTGGACATGTGCGTACTGGGTTGGAAGATAATATCAAACTTGATCGTTCAACCTTAGCGCCCTCAAATGCTGCGCTTGTTGCGCGCGCAGTTGATCTTTGCACGCGCTTCGATCGCAAGCCTGCCACCGTGCACGAGGCGCGCGCATTGCTTGGGTTGCGGGCGGCTTGATATTTGATTGGTTTGCACGGGTGTCGCATCCGTTTTGAGCCATCGCTTGGAGAATAGAAAAATGCGTCACGGCGGCCAAATCCTGATCGACCAGTTAAAAATTCAAGGCGTAGACCGGGTGTTTTGTTTGCCTGGGGAAAGCTATCTAGCAGCGCTGGACGGATTGTTTGAGAGCGGCATTGAAACGATCATCGGGCGTCAAGAAGGCGGCGTGGCGATAATGGCAGAAGCGCATGGCAAGTTAACCGGCAAGCCGGGCGTGGCCTTTGTTACGCGGGGTCCGGGCGCAACAAATGCATCCGCTGGGGTGCATATCGCGTTGCAAGATAGCACGCCGATGATCTTATTCGTGGGCCAGGTGGCCAGCGATCAGCGTGATCGGGAAGCCTTTCAAGAAGTTGATTATCGGCAGATGTTCGCGCCGCTTGCCAAATGGGTTGCCGAAATTGATCGCGTTGATCGGATACCTGAATATATCAGCCGGGCATTTCACATGGCCGTTTCGGGGCGACCTGGCCCGGTCGTGTTGGCCTTGCCCGAGGATATGCTGGCGCAGCAGTGTGACGTGTTGGATGCAAAGCCGGCGCAACCTGCCTGGCAGGATGTCTCAGAGGCCTCTGTGCAAAAGGTGCTGACACAGCTGCAGGGGGCAGAAAACCCAATCCTTATCGCCGGGGGCGGCGCGTGGAGCGCAAAAGCCGCCAAGGATCTGGCCCGCTTTGCCGCAGCGCTTCATCTGCCCGTGGCCACATCTTTTCGATGCCAAGATTACATTGACAACCGGCACCCCAATTATGCTGGTGATTTGGGAATTGCCCCTAATCCCGCTTTGCTAAGCCGGGTGCAAAGCGCGGATTGCCTCCTGGTGCTGGGGGCGCGCATGGGCGAGATGACAACGGGCGGATATGGGCTGTTAGACATTCCAAATCCAAGCCAAACCATGATCCATATCCACAGCGATGCCAATGAGATTGGGCGCGTGTATCGCCCCCATTTGGGCTTTGCTTGTACGGCATCTCAATTCTTGGCGCAGGCGCTTAAAACCTTGCCTGCGGTGCCTGTTGCACCGCAGGCCAGCCCCGAGCATAAGGCCTATCAGGCGTGGCAAGCCCCATCCGCAACCCCGGGGGCTGTGCAATTAGAGCAGGTGATCTTGCATCTTTCTGCAACGCTTTCAGACGATGCTATTTTAACCAATGGGGCGGGCAATTACGCAGGCTGGCTGCACCGTTATTTCTGCTACAAAGCCTATCGCACGCAACTTGCGCCCACTTCTGGAAGCATGGGATATGGGCTGCCCGCGGCGGTTTCGGCAAAATTAGCACATCCGGAGCGCGCGGTTGTGTGCCTTGCCGGCGATGGGTGTTTTCAAATGAGCATGCAAGAGTTTGGAACGGCGGTTCAATACGGCGCCAATATTATCGTGATTGTGGTGAATAACGGTGTTTATGGAACCATTCGAATGCACCAGCAAAAGACATATCCTGACCGCCCTTCAGGAACAGATATCCGCAATCCAGATTTTGCGGCTCTGGCCCGCTCCTATGGAGGGTTTGGCGCAACGATCACCAAGACGGACCAATTTGCCGATGCGTTTGCCGCGGCCCGTGCGGCGCATGCCCCCGCGATATTGGATGTGCAAACGGATCCGCGCGCAGTCACCACGCGCAGCTCAACCGCGTTCTAACGTTATGGCTGCGATGAGCGGTCTGACGCAGAGCTGCGGCTTTCAGAGCGTTTGTTGAACGGAGTTTTGCTTTTAAACAATCGCCACAGGGTCCAGCCGATGGTGCCTCCAAAGAAAAGCACCGCGGCGGCGACCATTTCTACTCCGGCGGCTGAACTGACGCTGCGTTGGCTCAGCGCAAAGACAAGCAGCGCGAGCGCGAGGATGGATAGAACCAACCTAAATATCAGCTCTTGGCGCGGCGGCGCGAATTTCGTCATGCGATATTTTCCTTTCCTGCGCATCGAACAGGTTTGATCGTGAGATAGCGCGCTACAGTCGGATTGCGCGGATTTACTGATTTAGGCCGCTAGCTGAGGCAATCAAAGCCGCTAAAAATTAAGCTCAACTTCGGGAAGCTCTAGCGTTTTAAGCAGATCGCGCAATTCTTGGCGGGCGGCAATATTTGACATATTCAACTGCCGCACCCCGGTATCTTTAAGATCAAGCAAGGTAAGCCCGCGCGGGAACAGCTCTCTGAAAATCACCCGCTCATTGAAACCGGGTGCAATCCGGAACCCGATCCGGTCGGCCAATTCTTCCAGTGCCTTGCTCATTTTTTGTTTATTGACCATTTGCTGCGCGCCCACGCGGTTGCGCAACACAATCCAGTCGATCGGCTTTAAACCAGCCTGCGCGCGCAATTGCCGGGCATGCCAGACCATTTCCGAATAAACAGACGGGCCGGCGATGGTTTGCCCATCACTGCTGATATGCGCCAAGAGATCAAAATCGACAAAGCTGTCATTCAGCGGGGTGATCAGTGTATCGGCAAGCGAATGGGCGACCTGGCTCAAGCGTGTATGCGAGCCTGGGCAATCTATCATAATAAAATCGCTACCGGGTTCCATCTCAACGATCGCGGCTGACAATCTGTGATCATAGATGTTTTCGTCTTCAGGTACGGCGGATTTTTCAATTTCAGGCAGGCTAAAATGTTGTGGGCTTGGGAAACTTAGCCCCGCCTCATCCTGATATTTTTTACGGTTCAAGCAATAGCGGGCAAATGTTTGTTGGCGCAGATCCAAATCAAGCCCTGCAACCCGATGGCCCATGCGCGACAGCGCGGTCGCCAAATGCATCGTGACTGTTGACTTGCCAGCGCCGCCTTTTTCATTTCCGACAACAATGATATGTGCCACTTGGTGTATCTCGCCACGTTTTTACAAGTGTTAGCCTATAAGCGCTGTCTATCTCAAGGTGAAGCCTTATCAAAAGATTATCATGCAAAGAATTCAATTTAGCCACAAAACAATGCAAGCTGGCAACGCTTTGATCCGAGCCTGATCGCTGCATCGCGCATTTTCATACAAACAAAGTTTATTGGCAAGCGTCTCGACACGTTCGTGCTCATTTGGCTTACGGGTCTTTTGCGGGTGTTGGGGGCACCAGCGGAGGTTCTGCCTCGCTTGGAGCCAACTCTTCAAAGTCAAAATTATCCAAGCGGCGCGCCCGTCTTCCAGCTTTTTCCGAGCTGATTTTGATTTCAGACAGATCTTTTGCGGCTTGACCGAAATGACGGTCAAGGTTTTCAACCCGCGTGCCTAATCTGTCAACATCTTGATACAGAAGGCCTAATTCGCGGCGGATGGATCCTGCTTGCGCGCGCATGCGGGCATCTTTGAGAATGGCGCGCATTGTATTTAACGTGGCCATGCAGGTGGTGGGGGATACGATCCAAACGCGCGCTGCAAAGCTTTCACGCACCAAATCTGGGAAATTCGCGTGGATCTCAGCGTAAACCGCTTCTGACGGCAAAAACATCAGCGCGCCATCCGCGGTTTCCCCCTCGATAATATATTTCTCGCTGATATCCTTGATATGTTTGCGCAGCGCTGTTCGAAATTGCCGCGCCGCCTCTGCCAAATCGGCCTCTGTGCTGGCCCGCCGCATCGCTTCATAAGCTTCTAGGGGAAATTTACTGTCGATGGCGATTGGCCCAGGCGGGTTGGGAAGGTGAATAATACAATCTGCGCGCCGCCCGTTTGAAAGGGTGGCTTGCATCGTAAAACTGTCTTGTGGCAAGGCTTTGATCACGATGTCATGCAATTGAATTTCACCGAATGCCCCGCGTGTTTGTTTGTTTGACAAAATATCCTGCAAACTCAAAACATCCCCTGAGAGCTTGGTGATGTTCTCTTGTGCTTTATCAATGGTGGCTAAGCGCTGCTGAAGATCCCCCAAAGATTGGGCAGTCCGGCGGGCTGAGCCATGCATATTTTCAGAGAGCTGTTGCTGAACTTGCGCAAGACGTTGCTCCATCAAGGCCAGCATGTTGGTTTGCGCCTTGGCATTGGCTTCTGACACGTGGTGTAGCCCGCCTGATAAACGCTCTTGGCCGTCACTTAGGGCCTGCAATTGTTTGACCAAAAGGCTCATTTCTTGTTCTGCAAGCCCGTTTGACTGGCCGGATTTACGCAAGGTAGAAATCCACCAAATCAAGACCGCCAGCAGCAGGCCAAGCACAAGAAAAACCATCGGATTGTTTGAAAGGAGAGGCGTGTTTTCCATCAGCTACGCCCGAATAAGCGTTCGATATCCGCCAGTTTTAATTCTATATACGTTGGCCGACCATGATTACATTGGCCCGAAAGCGGCGTTTTCTCCATATCGCGCAGCAATGCATTCATTTCTTCGGGCCGCATTCTGCGCCCAGAGCGAATAGATCCATGGCAGGAAATCCGGCTCAGAATTTCTTGGATCTTGGTTTTGATTTTTTCGCTATTGCCCAGATCTTGCAGCTCATCCACCAGATCCATGATCAGGGGTTTTGCGCTCACGGGGCCCAAAATAGCCGGTGTTTCGCGCACTGCTATGGCGCTTCCCCCAAAGGCCTCAATGATCAGCCCCAGTTCGGCCAGCTCTTGGGAGCGTTGCAGAAGATCAGCGCATGTTTCAGCTGGAAGCTCAACAATATCTGGAATCAAAAGCGCTTGCGTGGCGACGCCGGTTTCCGCCATTTGCGCTTTCAGCTTTTCGTAAACAAGGCGTTCATGGGCTGCGTGTTGATCCACAATCACAAGGCCGTTTTCGGTTTGGGCAATGATGTAGTTCTCGTGAATTTGGCCTCTCGCTGCGCCCAAGGGAAAATGATCTTGTTCAGCAATTGGCTGTGAGTCATCCGCGGTTGCGGGTGTCTTTGGCTTTGCCTGCTGTGGCTCTTGCGCGACATATGAGGCGCTTGGTTCGGCAAATTCTGGGGATTGGAACCGATAGCTTTCAACTTTGCTTTTGGTCGAGAGGCGCGGCATCTGATAAACGGGCGCGCGGGGCTGGCCTGGCTTCAGCGCGTCAAGCGCTGCTGCTGCAACGGTGCTTGATGCTCGGTGTCCTTCCTCGGAAAGGGCGGCGCGCAGGCCCGAAACGATCAAACTGCGCGCTGCGGATGGATCTCGAAACCGGACTTCTGATTTTGCAGGATGCACGTTGACATCGACCAAATGCGGATCGCAGGTGATGTTGAGCGCTGCGGCCGGATGCCGATCGCGCGACAACACGTCAGAATAGGCCGCTCTTAACGCGCCATTCAACGTTTTATCGCGCACCGGGCGGCCATTGACGAAAATATATTGATTAATGGCGGCTCCGCGCGAATAGGTGGGCAATGCAGCATAGCCGGTTAAACGAAGGTGCTCGCGCTCGGTTTCGATGCGCAGCGCATTCTCGATAAACTCTTGGCCCAAGAGTTTTGACAACCGGTTTGCCAATGCCTCGAAATACGGGGCGTCTTCCGGGGCAAGCTGCAAGATCATCCGCTGCGCGCCTCCCGAGACATCTCGCAACACGAACCCGATTGCAGGCTCTGCCATGGCCAAGCGGCGAATAACATCGCTGATTGCTTGGGTTTCAGCGCGCTCGCTGCGCATAAACTTTAAGCGCGCCGGCGTGGCAAAGAATAAATCACGCAGCTCGACCACTGTGCCCGCGCTAAGCGCTGCTGGTTTTACCGCCGATTGCACGCTTCCTGAAACGGTGATTTCGGCGCCCTCATGGCCGGCAGCGCGACTGGTAATGGAAAGCCTTCCAACGGCGCCCAATGATGGCAGGGCTTCGCCTCGAAATCCGAAACTTTCAATATTCAGCAGGTCACTTCCGTCAATTTTAGATGTGGCATGGCGGGATAGGGCTAAGGGCAGATCATCCGCTGTCATGCCGTGACCGTCATCAGTGATGCGGATCAGCGTTTTGCCTCCATCGGCGATATCAATGGAAATGCGCCGTGCTCCGGCATCAATGGCATTTTCTGTCAGCTCTTTGACTGCAGAGGCCGGGCGCTCGACCACTTCGCCGGCTGCGATGCGGTTTACCGCTGCGTCATCTAACTGCCGGATCAGGGGGCGTTCTTTGAAGATATGGGGTGTCTCAGCTTGCATACCACAAGGTTTAGCATGAGTGGCGGCGATTCTTCCATCGATAATCGCATATTGTAAAACTTTGCTAGATCGCAAAATAGGGGTATTTTAAACGTTTACATGCCACGGGCTTTTGACGCGCTAGACAGGTTTGTTTTAGCTTTGAGCCGCATAGTTTGCCGCATGATCGCCGGCCCAAGCACCGGTGGCTAGGCAGGCATTTATCAGATAGCCCCCCGTTGGCGCTTCCCAATCCAACATTTCGCCAGCGCAAAAAACACCAGGTAATTTTTTGAGCATCAGGCCCGCATTGAGATCCTGCCATCGCACGCCGCCCGCTGTGGAAATTGCTTCATCCAAGGGAGCAAGCCCCGTATAGGCGAGCGGCAGGGCTTTGATCATGCGGGCCAGCGCCGCGGGGTCGGTGGGCAATGGGCGGGCCAGTTCTTGCAGCAAAGCAATCTTAACCGGGGGTAGGCGCAAGGTTTTGCGTAAAAAATTTGAGAGGCTGTTTTTGCCCTTTGGCCGCTGCAATGCCGTCGCGATCTGCGCAATCGTAAGATCTGGCGCAAGATCGATAAACAGCTTTTGGCGCTGGCGGAGCGCTGGGCTGAGCGTATAAATACCGCTGCCCTCTAAGCCCTGCTTACTTAGGATCACCTCGCCGCGGCTTTTATACCCCCCCGCTGTCAGTGCTACGGATTTAATAGGCTGGCCATAGAGTTTCTGCATATAGGGTGACCAGGCCACCTGCAGTGCCGCGTTTGAGGGCTCAAAGGGTGCGCTTGCTACGCCGCGCTGCGCCAGAATATCAATCCACTGCCCGTCAGAGCCCAGTTTTTTCCAACTGCCCCCGCCAAGCGCCAAAACCGCAACATCTGGGGTGATCTGTGCGGGTCCGCTTGGGGTTTCAAATCCAAAGCAGCCATCTTTGCTAAGCGTCCTCCACCGCGATTTCACGCGCAGTTCAGCCCCTGCATTTTGAAGACGAAGCATCCAGGCGCGCAAGAGAGGCGAGGCTTTCATAACTTTTGGAAAGACGCGGCCAGAAGATCCGCTAAACACGTCTGCGCCCAGCGCATTCGCCCAACGCATCACGTCGGCTGGTCCAAAATCATTGAGCATGGGGGCCAATTGCGCGCTGGCGTCGTAATATTGATTTTGAAAGATTGCGAGAGGCTCATTTTTGGTCAGGTTTAAACCTGATTTTCCCGCCATAAGAAATTTTCGCCCGATAGAGGGTTTCGCGTCGAAAATCTGCACCTGCGCGCCTTGCGCCAGCAACCGCTCTGCGGCCATAAGCCCCGCCGGACCGGCCCCGATGATTAGCGCTGAATTGCTCATGCCCTCCCCCTGCAGATAGCCGATAAGCTTATCAGATCAATGCAACGCGTCTCTTTGATCATTCTGAGCAGTCTCCTTGGTTTATGACGGCGGTGCTTAACGCTTTGCGCTTAGGGTCTAAGCCTATCCGGGCTATTGATCCACCGGTATTTATCGTCGTTCAGCCTGTTTTGCGGCGCCTGCTTTTCTGAACAGCATTTCAAGCTAGATCCTTTACAGTGACGCGTAAGAGAATAAAGGCTTAGCGATGATAGAGGATCCAATCTGCCCTTTATGCGCGCGGCCTATCCCACCACACGCGCCGCAAAGCCTTCACCATTTGGTGCCCAAGCTAAAAGGCGGCAAAGGTGGCCCGACGGTTTTGTTGCATCATCAATGTCATAAAGAAATTCATGCCTGCCTTAGCGAGGCCGAGCTAGCCCGCAATTATGCCACCATTGAAAAATTGAAAACGCATCCTCGTCTGGAAAAATTTATTGCTTGGGTGGCGAAACGGCCGCCGGAGTTTTTATCCCGCACGCCCAAACGCCGCCGCTAAAGCGTGCCTCGGCTGGCGTTGCACATTGCTTTTATCGCGGCCACATGGCTGGCTTGCGCTTTGCTGACCTTTTCTGTCATCCGATAGGCTGCTGCGATAAGCGTATCTTTGGCGCATATTTGGTCGATCAACCCGGCATTCAATGCGTCTGTGGCGGTCATTTTATGACCGGCCATTAAAATTAATTTGCTTCGTGCGGGCCCAATCAGTGCGCGCAATCTTCCCGGATCGCTAGGTTGCGGTAGAAACCCGCGCTCCATTACGGGGTAGAAAAATTTGGCTTCTGGAACGGCAAGGCGTAAATCGCAGGCCAAGGCCATGCCAAACGCGCCGCCTGCTAAAGTGCCGTTTAAGGCCGCAATTGTCAGCGCCGGCAAATCGGCAATCGCGGTTGAAACGCGCTCCCAAATATCCGAGGTTGCCAATCCCAGCGCGGCTTGATCTAGATCCGCTCCGGCGCTGAATGTTTTACCTGCGCCGGTTATGATGAGAGCCTGTGCTGTTTGCGCCATCTGCACGATTTGTAAAATCTCTTCCAGCATGTCTTGCGTCAACGAATTGGCTTTATCGGGCCGATCTAAGGTTAAACGCCAAATAGTGCCGTCTTTGTGAAGCTGGATCATAGCAGGCCCAGTTTTTGGCGAAACGCGGTATCGCGCAGCGATAATTCCGTACCCAAATAAGGGTCGGCGGCGCTGGTGCACATCCAAACAAGCGCTTTGGCGGGCCAATCTGTGGCAATATGCGCCGACCAGTCAAGCTGGCTGACAGGGTTAATACCGCTGGCTTTGATGTCTTTCTGCATTTGGGTTGCAACGGTTCCCGGTGATAAGCCCATGCTTCGAATACCGTCTTTGTGATGCTCTAAATGCAAAGATTCGGTCAGCATGGCGGCCCCAGCTTTTGACGCACAATAGCCGCTCCAGCCCTCTACCGCATGATGCGCCGCGCCCGAACTCACGGTCAGGATCGTTCCTGCGCCTTGGGCCTGCATGATCGGCAGGGCCGCGCGGATGCCATAAAACACGCCTTTCAGGTTGATATCGATCATTTGTGACCACTCTTGCGGCTCGACGCTGGCCAAAGCGCTGATTGGGGCAATCACACCCGCGTTATTAATCAGAATATCAACGCTGCCAAACGCTGCTTGTGCGGCGCGGATCGCAGCGTCTACGGCCGCGTAATCGGCGACATCGCAGGCCCGCGCCATGGCGCGAGGCCCGATATCGTTCGCCAGTTCAATAATCTGAGTTTCGCTGCGCGCCAAAAGGCAAACATTGGCGCCGGCAGCGGCCAATTCCGCGGCAGTTGCCGCCCCAATGCCACGGCTGGCACCGGTGATTACAGCTGTTTTGCCGGTGAGGTCTTTCATCTATATGCTCGCTTTCAGATCTAGGGTTCGCCACGCCTATATATAGAGGCGAAGAGGCTATGGGTAGCGGGATCGGGTGTTAAACATGATCTTTGATCTCTGCTTCAGGCCGCGTGTCTTTTTCAGGCATAGGGTTTAGACGCGCAGCGCTGGCAGTCCAACACCCGTTGCCTCAAAGCCGCCATCCGCGGCAACCACTTGGCCTGTTACAAAAGAAGCTTTCTCAGAGCATAGAAAAAAGATGACTTCGCCAATTTCGCGCTCGTTGCCATAACGGTTTAAAGGGATGGCGTCATGATAGGCGTCAATAATCTCTGGGGTGTGAACGGCCATCGCCAATTTTGTGCGCACTGGGCCGGGGGCCACGCAATTGGCGCGAATGCCATATTCGCCCAATTCAATGGCTTGTTGTTTTGTAAGCTGCATTACCGCCGCTTTTGAAGTGCCATAAGCAACGCGCAAGGTCGAAGCACGCAGACCTGAAATAGAGGCGATATTGACAATGCTGCCCCGCGTGTCACGCAGCAGCGGTGTTAGGGCTTGGCTGAGGTAAAACATACCATCCAAATTCGTATCCATAACCTTGCGCCAAATGGCTGGATCGCAATCTTCAATCGGACCAAAATCAGCCACACCAGCATTGTTGACAAGGCAATCAAGTCGCCCCAGCCGGGTTTGTATCTCTTGCGCGATTTGCCCCGAGGCTTGCGGGTTAGACACGTCGAATACCAAAATTTCTGCGGCGGGAAGGTCTAGTGCAGCAGCGTCGAGTGCTTGCGCATCCCGGTCAAGCAAAACCACTTGATAGCCGTTTTCCGCAAAAATATGCGCTGTTGCCAAGCCGATGCCGCGCGCGCCCCCTGTGATCAGTGCCGTTTTCATTATCTTGTTTATCCTATTTCGCTGCACTCTGCCGCCAAGGCTACACAAAAACCAGCAGCATCTGCAATGGAAGCTTGCCTTGTTTGGGTGGGTTCACTACCTGTGTAGAAACTAATTTTGCGGGGTGTCATGTCGGGCCAATCTACCTCTTTGCCAGAATTCACTGAAAAGCTGCTTAGTGCAGCGCGGCTTGCTGGGGCTGATGCGGCGGATGCTTTGGCCAGCATGGGCAGCGCGATCGAGATCAATGTGCGCTCGGGCGTTTTAGAGCAGGCCGAGCGATCCGAAGCAATGGATTTGGGGCTGCGGGTCTTCATAGGTCAACGGCAGGCGGTGGTCTCTGGATCTGATCTGCGCGATGACACGCTGAGCACCATGGCCGAGCGGGCCGTGGCCATGGCCAAAGAAGCCCCGGATGATCCCTATGCGGGGCTGGCGGCGCCCGAACAGCTGGCCATGGATTGGAATATAGAGGAACTTGAACTTTATGACGCGCAGCCGGAACCCTCTGCTGCCGCATTAGAGGCAGATGCGCTTGCGGCTGAAGCTGCAGCGCTGCGTGTGGCGGGGATTGAACAGGTAGATGCGGCCTCGGCCTCTTACGGCTCTGGCCAGGTTCATTTTCAAACCAGCGCTGGCTTTGCGGGCGGGTATCAGCGCAGCAGCCGGTCAATTTCCTGCGTGGCGATTGCTGGTACCGGTCTGCAGATGGAACGTGACTATGATTTTGACAACCGTATTTTTCAAGAAGATCTGACCGATCCAGCTGAAATTGGGGCAAATGCCGGCGCGCGGGCCGTGGCCCGGCTTAAGCCATCAAAGCCGCCCACTGGGCAGTTTCCCGTTTTGTTCGATGAGCGCGTTGCCTCCAGCCTGATCGGGCATTTTTTGGGCGCTATCAATGGCGCCTCTGTGGCGCGCGGCTCGTCTTGGTTGCTGGAGGGCTTGGGTCAACAAGTGTTTCCAGATGGGACGCAGCTGATCGAAGATCCGCATCGCCCGCGCGTGGCGGGATCGCGCCCCTTTGACGGGGAAGGCTTGCCGACGCAGCGGCGCGCTCTTGTTGAAAATGGGGTGCTAACCGGGTGGACCTTAGATCTGGCTTCTGCGCGGCATTTATCGATGCCGCCCACGGGCAATGCGTCGCGTGGAGTCAGCTCGCCCCCCAGTCCGAGCAATTGGAATATCACCTTGATGCCAGGGCTGCATACTCAGGCCGATTTGATCCGCGATATGGGCAAAGGCTTGCTGGTCACGTCAATGATTGGGTCCACCATCAACCCTAATACTGGTGATTATTCGCGCGGCGCCGCTGGCGTTTGGGTGGAAAATGGTGTGATCAGTCATCCGGTGAGCGAATGCACGATCGCGGGCAATTTACGCGACATGCTGCGCGGCTTCATCGCCGCTAATGATGCGCGCGCGCATCTGTCTCGACGCGTTCCTTCCCTGTTGATTGATGGAATGACTATTGCCGGGGGTTGATCTTCAGCTTTTGCTGGCGGCTGCGCAAAAAGCGGGTGAAATTGCGCAGCGCTATGCCCGAAATGGCGCCCAAGCTTGGGAAAAGCCTGATCACTCTGGGCCCGTTACCGAAGCGGATTTAGCGGTTAATGCTATGCTATTTGATATGCTTGGGTCGGCGCGGCCAAATTATGGTTGGCTGTCTGAGGAAACGGAAGATGATCAAAAGCGTCTCGGTGCAGAGCATTGCTTCGTGATTGATCCGATCGATGGGACGCGAAGTTTTATCGCAGGTGAAAAGACATGGGCGCATTCATTGGCCATCACCACTGGATCTAATGTCACCGCTGCGGTGATTGCCCTGCCTATGCTAGGTTTGACCTATTATGCAGAACAAGGGTCAGGCGCGTTTCTCAATCAGCAAGCGATCAACGTCTCTGATTGCAGGCAGCTTGACGAGGCCACCGTGCTGGCCGCAAAACCTGCTTTGGACGCACAGAATTGGCGCCTTCCGCTGCCGGCGGGCCTGCAGCGGCGGCACAAGCCATCATTGGCGTATCGCATGGCGTTGGTCGCACAGGGGGAGTTTGACGCAATGATCACGCTGCGTGACACTTGGGATTGGGATATTTGCGCCGGAGCTCTCATAGCCGCAGAAGCAGGAGCCCGCGTCAGTGACAAAGCGGGCAACCCGCTTTCTTTTAATCGCTCAGAGGTAACATCATCCGGTGTTTTGGTCGCAAGTCCGCCGCTACATCAGCAGTTTAAAGACGCTTTAGATCTTTAGAAGCGGTTGCATCAATTTATGCAGCAATCCGGTAAATTTTAAAGGCGCCTCGGTCACGGCCAGGCAGATACAACTGGTCCCATCAGCTGCAACCGGCGTATGGCTGACATCGCTGGTGGCCACTTCGATATCACCCCTACTGAAATAATCAGTCTCATCCGCAAACGCGCCTTGAAGCACCAATGTCAGCTCTAAGCCGCTATGGCTATGATTGGGGACGGCCGTGCCCGGCGGAATGTAAAGCAACCGCGCGCTGCCCGCACCAGTGGTTTCCAGAACAGATTGTTTGACGCCCATTCCGATCGGTTGCCATTTGATCGCATCAAGATCAGTTCCGATGTAATCTGCCAAAGGCGCCGGCACGTTTGAGACCTTGGCGGCTTGCAACTTTTCTTCGGGCGGATGCTGTTCGATCAGCGCCATCGTCTTTGCCAAGGCATCCGACGAGAGCGCCGCGCCTTCTGTATCCTCCAGCAGCGCCCCGCCTATGGCGTTATAGCTTTCCAAGGCGGCCCGGCACTGGTCGCAGAGCGAAATATGCGTAGCCACAGCCACCGAAAAACTTTCTGCCAAATTGCCCGACGCATAAGCGATCATCAATTCTTCGGTTAGGTGGTGTTTAATCTTCGTCATTTTGTTTTCATTTCTCATGTCATAGAATGGCGCAACCGCTCAAGGGCTAATCTAATTCGCGATTTGATTGTGCCAAGGGGAAGACCTGTTACATCTGCTATTTCGCTATGCGACATATCTGCAAAATATGCGCGTTCCAGAAGCAAACGCTGCTTCTCTGGCAACTGCTCGATCGCATTGCCCAGTTTTTCACTTTCCTGCTGAAGACCAATCACGTCTTCTTGGTCTGGCTCATGTTCTGGACCCCAGCCAATATCTTCTGGTTCGGGGCGGCGCTGCTTCCTAATTGCATCGATTTTTTTGTTGCGCGCGATCGTGAACATCCACGTCGCGGCGCTGGCCCTGCTGGGATCAAACATATGCGCCTTGCGCCATACGGTTGCCATCGCCTCTTGCGCATGCTCTTCCGCAGAGGCGTGATCACTGCCAGACTTTATCAAAAATGCTTTGATGCGCGGAGCAAATTCGTTGAAAAGACGCTCGAAAGCAGCCGTATTTTGGCTTTCGCCAACCGCTACCAAATCGTGCGACCATTTGTTTGATACATTTTTCTGCGGACGATCCGACAAATTTGATGCCTTTCGAGGCGCTGAAATAGCGTCATTGTTGTCTCTCTCGCTATCATAAGAGAAAACATCTGGCGAGCCTTCAAAGCCCGCAACGCTATTTTGCCGCATATCCACATAGACTGCTACGGCGCATGGCGCAAACCGGATCACATATTTATCGAATTTACTTTTCATCCAAGTCAAAAACCTGCACGTAGATATTTAAAAGATATCGGAGAGACGAATGACTATTGCGCCGCAGGGCCTAAACGGGCCGCGAATAGCAGTGATTGGCGGCGGAATTTCGGGCATGGGCGCCGCGTATGCCTTGTCTGACTCGCAGAATGTAACGCTTTATGAGGCTGCGCCGCGGCTCGGGGGGCATGCGCGCACGGTGCTTGCGGGCAAAGCTGGCACTCAGCCTGTGGATACAGGGTTCATCGTTTTCAATTATGCCAATTATCCCAATATGGCAGATCTTTTTGATGCTCTGAACGTGCCGGTGGTCAAAAGCAATATGAGCTTTGGAGCATCATTGCGCGGCGGGCGCATCGAATATGGTTTGGCCAATTTCAGCGCAATCTTTGCGCAAAAGCGCAACTTAGCAAATCCGAACTTCCTGCGCATGTTGCGCGACATTTTAAAATTCAATGCGCGTGGTTTGGAGCTTGCGCAGGATCCCACAATGACAATTTCAGAGTTTTTGCAACGGCTCGGGTCAGGCCCTTGGTTTCGCGATTACTATCTTTTACCGCTCTCTGGCGCCATTTGGTCAACACCAACTGAGAAAATTTTGGATTTTCCAGCTCGCGCGATGCTGCAATTTTTTGAAAACCATGCGTTGTTAAGCCATACAGGCCAGCATCAATGGTACACTGTTCAAGGGGGATCTCAGGAATATGTTCAGCGTCTTGAGGTCGCTTTGGTGGATCGCGGCGTGGCGGTGCGCGTCAAAACACCGGTATCATCGGTGATCCGCCATGACCGGCAGGTTGAAATCCGCAGCGCTGGGCACCCTCCCGAGTATTTTGACGAGGTGGTCTTTGCCACGCATAGCGATGACAGCCTGCGCCTTTTGGAGGATCCAAGCGCTTTTGAGGCTCAGGCGTTGGGCGCGGTGAAATACCAGCCAAACAACATCACATTGCATTGCGATGAACGCATAATGCCAAAGCGCAGGGCCTGCTGGTCGAGTTGGGTTTACACAGAAACCGAAGATAAAACATCAGACCAGATTGACCTGACATATTGGATGAACTCGCTGCAGCCTATCCCGTTGGATGATCCGCATTTTGTGACATTGAATTCAACACGGCCTATTCGCGAAGATAAGATTTACGACCAGGTGACCCTGCGCCATCCGGTTTACGATTTACACGCGCTTGCCGCGCAGGAAAAAATTGCTACGCGCAACGGAACCAATCGCACGTGGTTTTGCGGGGCTTGGATGAAAAACGGGTTTCATGAAGATGGTCTGTCAAGCGGCTTGGACGTCGCCCAATCTATCATTTTGAAATCAGCGCTTGCCGTTGCGGCAGAATGAGCGCGATTGAGCATATCAGAGGCAGTACGTGGCATGGGCGTAAAGGCGATCTCAAAAATGCGTTTCGCTATAGCATCGATTATCTTTGCCTTGATATAGAGAACGCCCCCCCCAAAAAAGGGATTTTCAAGCGTGATAGCGGGTGGCTTTTTGGGCTTTATGGAAGCGATCATGGCGGCCCTGTAGGGGATGGCCGAGGTGCGGCGTGGGTGCGTGATGTGGCTGCTGGATATAATATTGAGCTGCCGGGTAAAATTTTGCTTCTCGCGCAACCTAGGATATTTGGGCATGTCTTTAATCCGGTCAGCTTCTGGCTGTGTTATGACGCGCAAGATCGATTGTTTTTAGTGATCGCGGAGGTAACCAACACGTTTGGAGATCGTCATTCTTATCTGTGTAAACATACGGATTTAAGGCCAATACAGCCCAGTGATCGTTTGAAAGCGGATAAAATTTTTCATGTCTCACCCTTTCAACCCATACAAGGGGCTTATGAATTTCGCTTTGATATTCGTCCGGAAAAAATTGGGATATGGATTGATTTACAAATGCCACAGGGCGGCGTGATGGCCACGTTAACCGGCCCGCGCCGCGCATTAAGCAATTTTTCCATTTTAGGCGCTTTGCTGCGCCGGCCATTTGGATCGCGGCGGGTGCTGGGGCTGATCCATCTTCAGGCGTTGCGGCTGTGGTGGAAAGGCGCGAAATACCGCCCGCGTCCGACGCCGCCAAAAGCCGAGATTTCATAGTGCCGGGGCGCCGGCTTGGTGTCTTTTCATCATATGGCGTGTTCGCCATGATGTTGGGCGCGGCAGGATTGCCGATCTATATTCATGCTCCTAAATATTTTGTTGATCAATATGGCGTAAGTCTAAGCACGCTGGGGTTGGCCTTATTTGCGCTGCGATCCTTGGATTTTGTTCAAGATCCCATTCTGGCAGCTTTGGCGCAGCGCAGCCGAGAGCGGGGCCAATGGCCAATTTATGCCTCAATTTTACTTTTGGGATTGGGGATGCTGGGCCTCTTTGCGCTTGCGCCGCCGTTTTCCGCAATCATTTGGTTTAGCCTCTGTTTGGCAATGGTTTTTTCGGCGTTCAGCTTTCTAAGCATTCGCTTTTATGCAAATGGCGTGCACGCGTTCGGGGCAGAGGGCCAGCTGCGCCTTGCACGCTGGCGCGAAACGGGCAGTTTATTGGGCATATGCGTTGCTGCGATTGCTCCAACGCTCTTGCTCAATTTCTCAGCTCAGCCCTTTGCGGCCTTTGCTATGGGCTTTTGCGGCCTTTGCCTGATGGCAGGCATTTTAATGCGGGGATATTGGCATCCCATGGCGCAGGCACCGGCGCCGGTTGGTATAGCCATGGTTCTCTCAGATCGCCAATTGCGCCATTTTCTGCTGCTTGCGATGTTGAACTCTGCGCCCGTGGCGGTGAGCTCGACTTTATTTTTATTCTATGTGGAAAGCCGGTTGGGGGCGGCAGATTGGGCCGGAGCGTTATTGATCCTATTCTTTTTGGCTGCGGCTGTCTCAGCCCCCATTTGGACTTATTTGGCAGCGCATTTTGGGCCAAAGCAAGTTTTGCTTCTGGCGATGAGCGCGGCGATTGTAGGTTTTTTTTACGCTTATTTTTTGCAGGAGGGTCAAATTCTTGCCTTTGCGCTTATCTCGCTGGTAAGCGGTGCGGCGCTGGGGGCGGATATGACGCTGCTACCGGCGCTTTTTGCAAGCCATTTGGCAAAACGTTCTGACGGTGCAGAGATTGGGTTTGGGCTTTGGAATTTTGTGTCCAAAATGACATTGGCCTTTGCCGCGGTGCTGGTTTTGCCACTGCTTGAATGGTTTGGGTATCAACCGGGGCTGACAAATGCACAAAAGGGACTAACTGCTTTATCAGCGGGGTATGCGCTTTTGCCCTGTCTCCTCAAGATTTTGGCAATAGTGGCATTGGTGCGATTGCCGATGCAAGGGCATAGAAAATGAGAGATTTTAAATCTAAGCGGTATTGGCTGATTGGTGCGAGCGAAGGCTTGGGCGCCGCTTTAGCGCATGAGCTCAGCGCTGCCGGCGCAGATTTGATTTTATCGGCGCGCAACGAAGAGGCGTTGCATGCACTGGCGGAAAGCTTGCCCGGGCAGGCCGAGGTGGTTCCAATTGATGTGCGTGATATGGACAGCGTTGAGCGCGCAGCTCATTCTGCAGGGTCACTGGATGGTTTGGTCTATTTGGCGGGCGTGTATTGGCCCTTTGCGGCGCAAGCTTGGCATGTCGAACAGACCATTGCGATGTGTGATGTTAACTTCACTGGCGCGGCTCGGGTTTTGGGGCAAGTTGTGCCGCAATTTGTTGCCAAGGATAGCGGGCATATTGTGATTACCGGCAGTATTGGCGGGTTTCGCGGATTGCCAAGCGCGATTGGATATAATGCGTCAAAGGCGGGCGTGATGACCTTGGCTGAATCGCTTTATTGCGATCTCAGGCAGAGCGGTGTGTGCGTCCAATTGGCAAATCCTGGATTTATCAAAACCCGCCTGACCGATAAAAATAAGTTTAACATGCCTTATATTATGCCGCCGGAGCAGGCTGCTAAGATCATGTTGTCCCATATGCAGAGCCACCGGTTTAAAAAGAGTTTTCCAACCTTCTTTAGCCTACTGTTCCGCGCAGCAAATTTTCTGCCAGACTGGCTGTATTACCGGCTTTTTTAGCCAGAGACTTTGTGCTTAAGCCGCACCAGTAGACGAATATGGGCTGCGTTATGCGCGATGTCTTTCTTGATCGCCGGGGCCCTTCAAGCAATCTTGCAGACTTTGTAGGCTCAATCTGGGGAAGCCTTCTAGTGTCGCGTGCTAAAGCTGTGCAATATGGTGGCGATATGTCGTTTCGGCACGGCTCCAAACGCTATTTTCATCTGAGTTTTCTGCCAAGAGCTGCTCTAAATAGGGCCGCAATTGCTGGGCAAAATCTTCAGAGCTTTCGCGGGGTAAAAGCGATGGCAGATTGTCGATGGCCATCACGTCTAATACCGGGGTCTTTGCGATCCGCTGCGCTGGTTTGTCCCAATCGGTGGCCTGTGTGTAAATAGGTAGCGGGTTGTAATCGCTATCTGGGTCGCAAGCGATATCTGCCACCACGCGCAGCAAACGGGGTTGCGCCACGCTGGCCTTATCCAAAAACACGGGTGCGCCGGGCTGCGCTAAGATACAATTGAACAGAATGGAATGTTGCAAGATCTGTGGAAATTCAGCGCGTCCTGCCGTGTCGTCTAAATCCCATTTGGTGATTTTCAGGCCCAGCGCATCGCATAAATCGCTTACCCCGGCCCCCACGCGTCCCAAAGCCCCGATCACCAAGCCCGTGGGGGGGGCCATCTTCACCCCAGAAAGCGTCTGACGAAGATCATTCAGCAGCGCCTGATTATTTTGATATGCGTCTAACTTTTGGCAAATCTCGCCGCGCTGTTGCGCCGCCCAACATTTCAGCGCCACGGCAGCCCCTGCATAACCAGCCCAATAGCCAAAAGCTGCAACGCGCCGGTTTTTGGTATCAACCAAATATTCAAGATCCAGCAAAAGCCCGCCCCCGGCTTTGAACCTGTTTAAAAGAGCCTGCCCAGCATGTTGGCCTTTGTAGGCATGGCCGAACATAATATGGCGATGAAGCAAGGCTTCTTTGCTTTGAGGCAATTCTTTTAATCCCAATATGAATGCGTCGCGCGGGGCGCCTGGCCAGCTGGCGTGATCTGCGATTTTGCATCCGGCTCTGGCATAGTCATCAACGCTAAAGCAGCGTTTCTCGCATGCCTCAACCGTGATGTTCATCCCCATATTTTTCAAGTGCTGCGCGCCTTTTGGCGTCAGCGCCACCCGTTGTTCATTGGCGCGTTGTTCGGCGCGTAGCCATAAATGGGTCATTTTTTTCTTACCTAAATATAGGTTTGGGCATTGGTTCGATCGGCGGGTTCTAAATGCGGCTTTGCCGCAAATTGGGTGAGCGTAAGATCTGCATTGAAACGTTGAAATTGGCTAAGGCTGGTATGACCAACCGCCATAAATAATTTGACGCGATGGGCTGCGTCAGTGTTCAGCGTGTCGCCCGCTAATGATGCGATCACGCCCGTTGAGGATACCAATAAGCTAGGCGTTTGTGAGGCCAAACCTTCTAAAATCACCGATCTAATGCGCTGATGGAAAGAGGTATAGCTTTCTAAAGCTGGATCCAATTTGTCGGCTTTCCAATATTCAAGCATGGTTTGCAGATGCTGTGCAAAAGCGGTTTGGGTTTCAGGATATGGAATGTTATGCGCGCGCTTGAGACAGTCTGCCATGCCAAAATAATTCAGCTCGTTTAAACGGGGATCTTGCAGATGGGGCAGATCAAATTGATTCACGCCGTTGGCGGTTTCGATTTGGCGTTTTAAAGTGCCCGAAATGATCTTTTGAAACGGCATATATGTGTCTTTTAGATGCGCACCAAGCCAGCGCGCTTGCTGATGCCCAAGCGCGCTCAACTTGTCATAGCTGGCCTCGTCGCGGGCGCCGGTATTGGCCTGTCCATGGCGTATAATTGTGACCGTTTGCATCGTGAATTCCTTATTCGAAGCCTGCGATGAAATCATGAAACCGAAAGGAAGAAAACCCTTATCTCAGCAATCTGTTGAAAGGGAATTAGCGGCTTTCTTATGCGTGTTGTGTTTGATTTGTGCCTTCTGTCCGTTCAAAAAAACATCACTATTGGGTGCGATAAACGGAGGCAAATCGTAAAAAATGTCGCCTATCGGAAACAGGCTTGGCGCAAAATCATGCCCCAGTGTCGGGATTGGCGCTCTCTTTTTACGGTGGCTATGGTGTAGAAAGATAGCAGATTAAGGAGGCATCTCATGTCTGACACCATTCGATTTACGCTTGACGGGCAGCCGGTTTCCGCGGCGCCGGGTATGACTATTTGGGAAGTGGCCAATGGCCAAGGATTGGTGATCCCGCATTTGTGCCACAAACCTGCACCTGGCTATCGGCCGGATGGCAATTGTCGCGCCTGCATGGTGGAAATCGAAGGAGAGCGCACCTTGGCGGCCTCTTGTATCCGCGAGCCGCAAGAAGGAATGGTGGTGACAACGAATTCTCAGCGCGCCAGTTCTGCGCAGAAAATGGTTGTTGAAATGCTGCTTGCCGATCAACCCGCCCGGGAAGAGGCCCGTGATAAATCAAGCCATTTATGGGATATGGCCGATCTGCATGCGGTGCAAGACAGCCGGCTGCCCGCGTTGGAGCCTGAGCGGGTTCCTTTATTGGATGACAGTCATCTGGCGATGCGGGTGAACCTGGATGCGTGCATTCAATGCGGGTTATGCGTGCGCGCCTGCCGCGAAGTGCAAGTGAACGATGTGATTGGTATGGCCGGGCGCGGCCATGACAGTTATCCCACGTTTGATTTTGCCGATCCGATGGGTGAAAGCACTTGCGTTGCTTGCGGCGAATGCGTGCAAGCCTGCCCCACTGGCGCCTTAATGCCGGCCACTGTGCTTGATGAGGATCAAACCGGCGATAGCCAAGATTATGACCGGGAGGTGGACAGCATATGCCCCTTTTGCGGTGTTGGCTGTCAGATCAGCTTGAAGGTTAAAAACGATAAAGTGAAGTTTGTTGAAGGGATAAATGGGCCGGCCAATGAGGGGCGCCTTTGCGTCAAGGGCCGCTTCGGATTTGATTATATCCATCATAACCACCGTCTGAGCAAACCGCTAATTCGCCGTGATGATGCCCCTGCAAAAGGTTTGAATGTGAGCCCTGATGATTGGCAGGAGGTGTTCCGCGAAGCCAGTTGGGATGAGGCGCTAGACGCGGCGGCTTCTGGTTTGCTCAACCTACGATCTGAGCATGGTGGGCGGGCCGTGGCCGGGTTTGGCAGCGCCAAATGCACCAATGAAGAGGCGTATTTGTTCCAAAAAATGATCCGTCAGGGCTTTGGCCATAACAATGTTGATCACTGCACGCGGCTGTGCCATGCCTCTTCGGTTTCGGCGCTTTTGGAAAATGTTGGATCGGGCGCGGTTACGGCGACGTTTAACGAAATTGAAAATGCCGATGTGGCGATTGTGATTGGCGCCAACCCGATTGAAAACCATCCCGTTGCCGCCACATATTTCAAACAATTTACCAAACGTGGCGGCAAGCTTATTGTAATGGATCCTCGCGGGCAGGCTTTGAAGCGTTTTGCAACGCATATGCTGCAATTTAGGCCCGGTGCAGATGTGTCGATGCTGAATGCGATCATGCATGTGATCGTTGAAGAAGAGCTTTACGACCAGCAATATATCGAAGCCTATACCGAGAATTGGGAGGCGGAAAAAGCCCATTTGAAAGATTTCAGCCCCGAAAAAATGGAGGGCATTTGTGGCATTGACGCGGAGACTTTGCGCGCTGTGGCGCGTTGCTTTGCCGGTGCAAAGGCGGGTATGATTTTCTGGGGTATGGGCGTGTCGCAGCATATCCATGGTACGGATAACAGCCGCTGTTTGATTTCCCTGGCGCTGATGACGGGCCAAGTTGGGCGGCCCGGCTCGGGTTTGCATCCTTTGCGCGGCCAGAATAATGTACAAGGCGCTTCGGATGCCGGCTTGATCCCAATGTTTCTACCCGATTATCAAACCGTCACGAATGATGGCGTGCGCAGCGCATTCACCTCTGTTTGGAACTCGGATGATTTTTCGGCAGAAAAAGGCCTTACCGTGACAGAAATTATGGATGCGGTTCATGATGGGGATATTCATGGCATGTATATTTTGGGGGAAAACCCCGCAATGTCTGACCCGGATGTCGAACATGCTCGTCATGCATTGGCCAAACTGTCGCATTTGGTCGTGCAGGATATTTTCCTGACCGAGACCGCGAATTATGCCGATGTCATTTTGCCTGCCAGCGCGTTTGCGGAAAAAGCAGGAACCGTGACCAACACCAACCGGCAAGTGCAGATGGGGCGCCCTGCAGTGCCGCCCCCGGGTGAGGCGAAGGAAGATTGGTGGATTGAAACCGAATTGGCAAAACGTCTTGGGCTGGATTGGAGCTATACCAGCCCCAAAGAGGTTTTTGCTGAAATGAAGCTGAATATGGGCTCACTGAATAATATTACATGGGATCGGCTGGCGTCAGAAAATGCCGTCACATACCCCTCGTTAAGCCCAGAGGATCCGGGCCAAAGCATCGTGTTTGGTGATGGGTTTCCGCGCGCGGATGGGCGTGCCCGCTTCACTCCTGCGCATGTCATTGCCCCGGATGATGTGCCCGATGCTGAGTATCCAATGATTTTGACCACAGGGCGGCAATTGGAGCATTGGCATACCGGTTCGATGACCCGGCGGGCAAAAGTGCTGGATGCGGTTGAGCCCGAGGCCAATTGCTCTATGCATCCCAAAACCCTGCGAAAGATGCAGGTTGCGCCGGGGGGGATGGTGCGGCTGAGCACCAAACGGGGAAGTTTGGTGATCATGGCGCGCGCAGATCGTGCTGTGGCCGAGGATATGGTGTTTTTACCCTTTGCCTATGTGGAAGCGGCCGCCAATATTCTGACCAATCCCGCGGTAGATCCTTTTGGCAAAATTCCGGAATTCAAATTTAGCGCCGTGCGCGTTGAAAAAGCAGAAGACAGCTCTGTTGCCGCCGAATGAAGCGTGTCGGTTGGGTTTGTTCTGAACGCATTGCTGCGCGGATTGGCTAATAGCCAGCTGCTGCATCGGCCAGATGCAAGAAGGGCAGGCTGGCCTCGCCGCGCTGGATGTTTTCAACGATGACGGTGCATGCGGTTTCAATGCGCGTGGCTGAGGCAATATGGGGCGTGACCGTGATCTTGGGATGGGCCCAAAACTGATGCGTTACCGGCAAAGGCTCTTCGCGAAATACATCCAAAGTGGCATGGCCCAACTGGCCTGAGTGAAGCGCCTGTAAAAGCGCATCATCTTCGATCAAGGGGCCGCGACCGGGGTTGATAACAACCGCGCCCGGGGCCATTTTTGAAAAGGCATCTGCATCTAATATGTTTGCCGTTTCTGGCGTAGAGGGCAATAGCAATACGGTTATTTCGGTTTCTTGTAGCGCTTGGTTAAACCCATCGCTGCCATGAAAGGTTGCGATATTCTCAATGGTTTTTGGTCTCCGACTCCATCCGCGAACCGAAAACCCCAACCCCGCCAGCGTGGTTGCGCAGGCGGCGCCCAAAGCGCCAAGGCCTAAAATAGTAACTGTGCGATCCTTGGCCAAAGGTGGTATGGCGCTGCGCCAGAGACCATCTTGACCAAGCACATGCGCATCTGTTCCCAAATGATGGCGCAGCACATGCCCTGTCACCCATTCGACCATGCCTTGGGTCATGCCGCTATCGACCATTCTGGTCAGCGGCATCGTCAGGCTTTTATTACCAATGATGGTTTCCACCCCTGCCCATAAGCACAGCACGGCTTTGCAGCGCGTGTAGGGCTTAAAGTCGCTCAATCCGCTGCTTGGCGCGTAAACGATATAATCTACCTGCTCGGGGGAAATATCCTCAGCCAGATGATACTCCAGCCCTGTTTTCTGAAGCGCGTTGCTGAGGGGGACTTCATAGTCTTGCCAACTGTTTGGGCCACCTTTAAAGAGGATCTGTGTGGTCATAATTTTTCCCTTGGTCGATGCACATGTGCAGATTGAATTAGCCCAAACCCTACCAATAAAACCAGCATTGCAGAGCCACCATAGCTTACCAGAGGTAGGGGCACGCCCACCACCGGTGCCATGCCCATCACCATCGACATATTAACGGCAAAAAACAGAAAAAATGTCACAGAGATGCCTTGGATCAGCAAGCTAGAAAACCGATCAATGCTGCGCAAAGCGGCAATCAAACAGATCATTAATATAGCCACATACATGGCCAGAAGCGATAGGCCGCCGATAAAGCCAAATTCTTCGGCGAGCGTTGTGAAAATAAAATCTGTATGTTTTTCAGGCAGGAAGTTTAATTGAGATTGGGTGCCCTGCATAAAACCGCGGCCCGTCCATGCGCCAGAGCCCAGCGCGATTTTGGATTGAGTGATGTGATAGCCGGCGCCCAAAGGATCGCTGGCGGGGTCTAAAAACGTGTCGATACGCCTATATTGATAATCTTCCAAAATTTGCCAGGCTTTGCCACGGCTTTGAAAAACGGCCGTTACCAACCCCACCCCTGCGGCAATAACCGATAAGAAATAGCCCCAATGCACCCCGGCCAGATACATGACAGCGCCGCCCGATATTAGCAAAAGCAAGGCGGTCCCCAGATCCGGTTGGCGCAATACGATCAATGTGGGCAGCAGGATAAGAGCCACCGGTAAAATCACCCAAATCGGGCGAGACATACGCGCCCTAGGAAGCATGTCATAATAGCCGGCCAAGGCCATGACCAATGTGATTTTTGCAAGCTCTGAGGGTTGCAAACGCATAAAGCCTAGATCAATCCAGCGTTGGGCGCCCATACCCTTAACGCCAAATAATTCCACCAAAAGCAACAAGATAAGGGAAAGTGCATATCCCACGAAAGACAGGTTGCGCCAAGCCCAGATCGGGGTCATCGCGATCACAAGCATGATGAAAAAACCAAGTGCAAAGCGTTTCATTTGGGGCTCTGCCCAAGGCCGCAGAGATCCGCCTGCGACCGAATAGAGCATCAAAAAGCCAAAGCCAGCGGCGCTAATGATTAAAATTGTCAGGGGCCAGTTTAAATATAGGATTTTGCGCATCCCAGTGGGCACTGAGCGAACGCGGTATTCAAGATAACTCATACACGGCCCCTCTGAAACCGCTCTAACCGCGGAAGGGTTTTGCGCAGATCTGCTTGTTGCTTTTTGATCTTATCGCGATCTTTGGTTGGATAAGCAGAAAGCGGTGGTTGATCGCCGTAAAGCGCTTGTAGCGTGATATCGCGCGCCAATGGCGCGGCTGTTGCAGATCCGCTTCCACCATGTTCCACCACCACGGCTACGGCGATTTTCGGCGCATCAAACGGTGCAAAATTCACAAATAAGGCATGGTCGCGCTTGTTCCATTCAAGCTCTTCATTTTTGGACACGCCACGGCGCCGTTCGCTTTCAGTAATGTTCCGCACTTGGCTGGTTCCGGTTTTACCGGCCATGCGCATTGACTGCTCGATAATCCGTGACCCATATGCCGTTCCACGCCGATTATTGCTCACCTCATACATTGCGCGGCGCAGAAACCGCAGATTGTTTTCATTCAGACCCAAAGATCCGGGTTTTGGATCGGTGATCGTTGCACCGGCTTGGGCTTTTATCAAGCGCGCCTGAATATTCTTACCGCTTGCAATGCGCGCGGTCATCACCGCCAATTGTAGTGGAGAACTGAGCACAAAGCCTTGGCCAATTGATGCGTTGACCGTATCCCCGATCACCCACTCGGAGCCCCGATTTATCAATTTCCAATCTTTATTAGGGCTGAGGCCCGTGGTTTCGGCCGACATTGGGATATTGTGTTTGACGCCAATACCCAGCTTTGTTGCCATCGCAGAAATTTTTTCGATTCCCAGTTTAAGCGCAAGATCATAATAAAAGACATCACAGCTTTCGCGCAAGGATTGTTCTAAATTGACTTGCCCGTGCCCCCCTGTTTTCCAGCAGTGAAATTTCCGATTTGAAACATCCAGATGGCCGGGGCAAAATACGCGCGCATTGGGATCTAAAATACCATCTTCCAAACCGGCAAGCGCGGTGACCATTTTAAAGGTTGAGCCGGGCGGATACGCATCTTGCACGGTTTTAGAGGCCAAAGGGCGATGGTCATTGTCGCGCAACACGCCATAATCATCAAAAGAGATCCCACGGACAAATTTGTTGGGATCGTAGCTTGGCGAAGAGGCAATCGCCAAAATATCGCCTGAGTTACAATCCATAACGACAGCTGAGGCGCTTTCTTCACCCAGCCGCGCCTGGACATAATTCTGCAACCCTGCATCAACGGTGATCTGTAAATTACGTCCAGAATTACCCTCGCGGCGTTCTAGCTCGCGCATCACGCGCCCTTGCGCGTTCACCTCAACATGTTTGGCGCCCGCCCGCCCGCGTAAATCTTCTTCATATTTGGCTTCAACGCCCACTTTTCCGATTTGAAAGCGTGGGATGCGCAACAGCGGGTCTGGATCTTCAGAGCGATTAAGGTCGCGGTCACTTACCGGCCCAACATACCCCACGATATGAGCAAAATTCGGACCTAAAGGATAATGCCTCGACAGCCCAACCTCTGGTGTGATGCCGGGCAAAGATGGGGCATTTATGGCCACTTTGGCAATGCCTTCCCAGCTGACGCGATCAATGATCGTGACAGGTAGAAAGGGCGCGCTGCGCTGTGTTTCTAACACGCTACGTTCTATATCTTCTGCGCTGAGCGTGATAAGCTGCGCCAATTGCACCAGTAATTTACGTACGTCGCCGGCGTCTTCTTTCACCAATGTGATGCGATAGCTTTGTTCGTTGCGCGCTAGGAACACGCCGTTGCGGTCGTAAATTTCGCCGCGCTCTGGGGCAATCAGGCGGATGTTAATTCTATTTTCCTCGGCCAATAGGCGATATTGATCGGCTTGGGTGATTTGCAAATGGCGCAGACGCGCGGCCAGCGCCCCGGCAAATCCCAGCTGCAGGGCGCCAACCACAAGGCTGCGCCGGTTCAAGCTATGCTTGGGTGTTGAGACGGGGCGTTTCATAGACGGGCTCCTTGGGCCTGTTTCCCATCTCTTGGATGTGGTTTACGCACACCCATCAGAAAATGGCTGAACGCCACAGCAACTGGATAAAATAAAAGCGTCGTCAAGATTTCTGAAAGCGCAAGCGCAACGGCGGGTTGCGGGGTTAAGACCAACGCCAAGATAAGGCGGTTTGCCAGCGCGATCGAAATAACCAAGCCCGTCACGCTGAGATATTCAAGCGCCAGTGAAAAACTTTCTGGGCGTGCGCTGCGCTGTTTAAGCCATTCAAGTGCCAGCAGGCTCAGCGCTGCCAAAAGCCCGGGGGGACGCTGTAATAACAGGTCTTCCAACAGGATCACCCCTGCAATCAACAAAGGGGGCGTGAATTCGGGGCGTCGAACCGCCCAAGCACAGAGCAAGGCAAGGGTTATATTCGGCATTAACCAGCTATCATCGGCGGTCATGAAGGGCAAAAGCTCAAACAGCATAAGACCAAAGGCAAGCGTGGCTAAAAGGCCGCGATAGGTCCAGATTTGGGCAGCGGGTGTTTCAGCCATCTTGAAGTGCCTTAACATTTTGAGTCGATGCAGGCGCATCGGGCACCAGCAAGTCGCCCGTGCCCGAAATACTGGGCGGCGCGCTGGTGCGTAAAACCCGCAAGAACTCAAGGCGTTCGTAATCCGCGGATAGCCGCACCCGCAAGCGGTTGTTCGGATCCAGCGCGAGTTGCCCGATCAACAAACCGGCTGGTAAAACACCGCTATCGCCGGAGGTAGATATTCTATCGCCGGGCCGCACCGCATCGGCATCTTCCAGAAAATCTATAAGCGGAGCGTTTGAGTTATCGCCCGACACAAAAGCGCGTTGTCCCGAAGGTTGGATAATCACAGGGATACGGCTGGCATTATCGGTCAGCAGGATCACCCGGCTGGTTTCTTGGCCAACACCCGAAATACGCCCCACCAAACCAAGCCCATCCATCGCGGGCCAGCCATCGCGGATGCCGTCTTGTGCGCCGACATTTAACAATACGGATTGGCGAAAAGGCGAGCCGCTATCGGCGATGACAATCCCGCTGACATGCGTGAGCGTTGGATCTTGCCGCAAATTATTAAGATCGAGCAGGCGCGCATTTTCCTGCTCAAGTTGCAGCGCGGCTTCCTTCCAGCTTTTCATTTTTTGCAATTCACGGTTCAGCTCTTGATTCTGCTGATATAAGGCTTGGTAGCTTTGGAAATTTTCAAGAACCCGCCCGGCCCAAGTGGCGGGTCGCAATACCCATTCGAAATGCGGTATTATCGTGTCGATAACATCAGCTCTTAAACGCTCGATTCTGGGATTATCAATGCGCCAAATCGCAAAAAACAGCAGCAAGATGCTGACAAGCATGACAAGAGTTATCCGCCGAACAGATCCTGCGTAATCTTGGTTATTTTTTCGATCATTGGCCAAGTGAACCTCTCGGTCAGTTGGAGCGTTTATTAGCTGTCATAGTCAATGGCGTGGCGCAGTTGCTGTTCATATTCTAACGCTTTGCCGGTGCCCATCGCAACACAGTTCAGGCTTTCATCGGCAATAGAAACCGCCAAGCCGGTTTGTTCCCGCAGGGCCAAATCAAGATCGCCCAATAACGCGCCACCGCCGGTCAACATAACGCCCCGATCCACAATATCTGCAGCGAGATCGGGCGGGGTTGCTTCAAGCGCTGTCATCACCGCTTCGCAAATTTGTTGTACTGGTTCAGAAAGGGCCTCGGCCACCTGCGCCTGCGTGATTTCGGTTTCTTTCGGCACGCCATTGAGTAAGTCGCGGCCGCGGATCATCATCGAGGCACCGCGCCCGTCATCTGGCATGCGCGAGGTACCGATAGATGTTTTAATACGTTCGGAGGTGCTTTCTCCGATCAATAAGTTATGCTGGCGGCGTAAGTAAGAGATGATCGCCTCATCCATTCTATCGCCGCCCACGCGCACAGAGCGCGCGTAAACGATATCGCCCAAGGACAGAACCGCAACCTCTGTGGTTCCCCCTCCGATATCTACCACCATATTGCCGGTAGGATCGGTGATCGGCATTCCGGCGCCAATGGCGGCCGCAATTGGCTCTGCGATCAAGCCGGCTTTGCGCGCGCCCGCCGAAAGCACCGATTGCCGGATGGCGCGCTTTTCAACGGGTGTTGCCCCATGCGGAACGCAGACGATTATTTTGGGTTTGGAAAATGTAGATCTGCGATGCACTTTTCGAATGAAATGTTTGATCATCTCTTCAGCAACATCAAAATCGGCAATCACGCCTTCGCGCATGGGGCGAATGGCTTCAATACTGCCGGGGGTGCGCCCCAGCATCAGTTTTGCGTCCTCGCCGACGGCCAAAACTTTTTTCAGCCCATCTTTGACATGATAGGCAACCACAGAGGGCTCTGACAGGATAATACCGCGCCCTTTCACATAAACCAACGTATTTGCTGTGCCCAGATCGATGGCCATATCCTGAGAGAGCACTCCCATTAGATTTCCAAGTCCAAGCATATTTTGGCTTTCCTCAATGTTCATGTGGGCTGGCGACCATGCGCCTACGCTGTCGTTATAGAGACGCTTGACGCTCCGCGAAAGTGGCTATTGTGAAATTGGGCAAGAATCCTCGTATTCAGGCTGTGCGCGGCGTTGGCCAAAGGTAGGCGGCTAAAAACGCAGCTTGAATCTCAGGTTTCTGGCTGCATAAATTGCAAACGTCGGTTTTGTGCGCTGTCTTGTCGGAGAGGCAAAGGCCTTTCTTTTCAGCAGGCGCATATCAGGCGCAGAAGCAAGCAGTGGATGTGAGATTATGAAGACACATGTCAAAGCCCTTATCGTTGGCGGTGGTGCCGTTGGAACCTCGATCGCCTATCATTTGGCGCGGGCCGGTTGGGATGATGTGATGCTTTTAGAGCGCGATGAGCTGACATCGGGCTCTACCTGGCACGCAGCCGGGCTTTTGCCATTGTTTAACATGTCGTATGCCACCACCCATATTCACCAATATTCAGTAGAATTTTATAAAACGCTGGAAGCGGAAACTGGCTTGAATGCGGGGTTTTCGATCGTGGGGAACTTGCGTATGGCGCAGACCAAAGAGCGTATGGATGAATATATGGTCTATGCGACCACTGCAGAAAGTTGCGGTGTGCCCTATGAATGGCTGTCGGCCAAGCAGATCAAATCCCGCTATCCCCTTGTGCATTGTGATGATTTGCAAGGCGCCATTTATCACCCTACGGATGGTTATATTAACCCCGCTGATGTGACCATGGCGATGGCCAAGGGCGCACGCCAGCGCGGCGTAGTGATCGAACGGAAATGGCAGGCCGATGCTTATGAATGGACGGGAAGTGAGTGGAAAGTCACGCTCAGTAAAATGGTTGAAAAAGGTGGAAATCTGCTGGCGTCCGACGAGCAGGTTATTGTGTATGCCGAGCATGTTGTGACCGCAACCGGCAATCATGCCCAGCGCACGGCACAATTATTGGGCATCAAAAACACAGCGATCCCCGTTGAGCATCAATTTATCGTCACCGAGCCGGATCCGGCGCTTGTGGAATGGCGTAAAGAAAATGGTGAGCATCCCGTGTTGCGCGATGCCGATGCCAAATGGTACGTGCGCGAAGAGCGCGGCGGTTGGATTTTAGGCCCATATGAGCGCAACGCGCCCGCGCGGTTCGAATATGGCGTGCCTGACAGTTTTAGAGCTGATCTGTTTCCCTTGGATTTGGAGCGGATCGAAGAAGAATATATGTCGATGATCCACCGTATCCCCTCAACAGAAACCGTCGGATTGAAAGATGATTTCAACGGACCTATTTGTTACACGCCCGACGGAAACCCGCTGGTGGGCCCTGCGCCCGGGCTGCGAAATATGTGGCTGGCGGAAGGGTTTTCCTTTGGCATCACCGCGGCCGGCGGCACGGGGTATTATTTGGCGCAAATGATGGTTGAAGGAGAGGCCGAGATTGATATGGCTTCGCTTGATCCCAAGCGCTATGGCAATTGGATTACCACCGATTATACCGCGCGCAAGAATGAAGAAGCCTATGAGCATGTGTATATTCTGCACCATCCTGACGAAGAGCGCCCGGCCTGCCGGCCCTTGCGCACTGGGCCGGCTTATGATCGGCAAAAGGCGCGCGGAGCACAGTTTGGCTGCGTAAACGGATTTGAACGCCCCAATTATTTTGGCCCCCTGGATGCGGATGATAATTTTGATCATGACGCGCGCAGCTTTCGCCGCGGTGGATGGTGGCAGGCCGCCATCACCGAAGCCAAAGCCATCCGCGAGGGGGTTGGCCTGATCGACGCCACGGCCTTTACCAAACATATGGTGAAAGGTCCGGGTGCAGCGCAGTTTTTAGATTGGTTTACCTGCAATAAACTGCCCAAAACCGGCCGTATAAACCTAACCTATGCGCTTACCTCTGCTGGCACCACGCGCACCGAATATACGATTGTCCGTTTGGCCGAAGATGCTTTCTACCTTGTCTCAGCCGGAGCCTGGACGGATTATGATGGTGATTTTCTGCGTAAAAGCGCTGCGGATAAAGCGCCAGAATTTGGCTATGTCGAAGTGCAGGATGTGACCACGCAATGGGGTGTTTTTGCCATTGCTGGGCCAAAATCGCGCGATGTTTTGAAGGCTGTTATCAAAGATTCTGATCCAGAAACCGCTTTGTCAAATAAGCGTTTTCCGTGGTTGAGCGCGCGCCAAATCGAATTGGGTATGTGCCCCGTTAATGCGATTCGGGTCGCCTATACGGGTGAATTGGGCTGGGAGTTGCACCATCCGATTGAAATGCAGAATTATTTGTTCGATCTGCTGGAAGCTGCCGGCGCGGCGCATGGGATGAAATTGGTGGGCGCGCGGGCACAGAATTGGCTGCGGCTTGAAAAATCATATCGGGCTTTTGGCAACGAGCTTGGCCGCGATGCAACCCCGCTTGAAGCAGATCTGCCGCGCTTTGTTGACCTGACAAAAGCGTTTAATGGAAAAGATGCCATGCAAGCGCTGGGCGTTCGTTCAAAATGCGTCACCATGTTGATTGACGGCCCCGATGATGCAGATCCGTGGGGGCGCGAGGCGGTTTATACGCCTGAAGGAGAGCGCGTTGGCCGTTTGACTTCAGGGGGCTATTCCGTGGCGTTCGAGCGCGCAATCGGGCTGGGATATGTGCGTCCTGAATTGGCCGTGCCGGGCACAAAATTGCAAGTAAAAATCCTTGATCAATTATGGCCCGCTGAAGTGACAGAAGACAGCCCTTATGATCCCTCAAATAAAGTTATTCGTATAGATGGGTAGGGCGCCAGCCACGTAAACCTATATGATTTTTATTCTGTCAGCTGGGTCTTTTAGATCCCCAGTCCAAAACGCTGCGCGCCCGATAGAGTAAACTTATCAGAGTTATTTGTTAAACGATTTAAACGGCTGGGAAATATAAGCCTTGCCTCCAGGCCTTTTGAAGCGTTAATTACATGTATATTTTATAACTTTTTACTATTTCATTTTATGAGGCTCTAATGCGTTTATTATTTTTATGCTTATTCTGCGCGTTGTTTGCAATCACCGGTTGCGCGAATAAAAAAGAACATGAAACAACCCCAATTCGATTAAAAACGCCAGAAGGGCTTGTGGTGTGCCAGCTTTACGCGCTGGATTTAATCATGTGGGATACCTCGATCACGCGGCCCAAATCTATGAGCAAAGAAACGGCTGATAAGATATGTGTGGCAGAGGGTGCGCGTTTAAAGCGCGAAATTAAGAAGCGTTTTGGCCAAAACGCAAAGCCGCGGACGGTTGAAAAAATTTAAATCGCGCGTTGATTTCTTTCTGCGCAGACGCAACGCTGCGCCATGTGGTGTTGCATCAGGTTTTCGCAAAACGGTTGCAATCTGAGCGGTCAGCAGAATGGATTGAGACGCTATAGTGGAAAAAGCATATATAAAAACAGCCGCTCAATTTATCAAACGAGCGGCTGTTTTTCATTTCTATTCAAAACCGTGATGCGGTTTAAACGCCTTCAAGCTCTTTGGCCAAATCGCCAATTTCGGCGCCCCCTGCCATCAAGCGCTTAATGTCATCGCCAGCCAGATCTTCTGCTGAGCCACTGCCGATCACCTCGCCCAATGATAAAAAGGTAAAGCGGTCTGCGATCAACCGCGCATGTATCTCGTTATGCGTGATCAAAATAATCGCGATATCACCCAGTTTTTGAACCCGTTTGATGGTTTTTAGAACTTCCATTTGTTGCTTTTGGCCCAAGGCTGAGGTGGGCTCATCCAAGATCAGCACTTTTGCGCCAAAATAAATGGCGCGCGCAATCGCCAATGTCTGGCGCTGCCCCCCTGACATTGTGCCAACCGCTTGATCCGGATCCGCAATATTAATACCGATCTTCGCCATTTCTTCCGCGGTGATCCGATCCATTTCTTTCATTTTCATCAGTCCAAAAGAGCTGTTGAAGCTGGTAATTTCACGGCCCAAAAAGAAATTCCGCGTTACCGATGTCAGCGCGTTCAAGGCCAGATCCTGATACACGGTGCCGATGCCGGCATCGCTTGCGTCGCGGGGCGAGTTAAACTGCACCGGTTTGCCTTCGATTTCAATGCTGCCATCTGTGGGAGCATGGACGCCCGACAAAATTTTAATCAGCGTTGATTTGCCGGCGCCGTTATCCCCGAGCAAAGCATGCACTTCGCCAGGGTATATTTCCAGATCAACACCGTTCAGCGCGGTGAAGGATCCAAATTTTTTCACCAGACCGCTTGTTTTGATCAGGGGTGTGCTGCTTGTTTGTGCCATTTTATATGTTCCCCATGATACGTTTGCGGATGTTTTCGTTCAACAAGGCTGAGGCGATAATCACCAAACCCAAGAACACCCTATAGAAGGATCCATCGATCCCCGGGATGTAGAAAAAGGCTTCTCGGGCCAATCCAAAGATAAAGGCTCCGACAATAATGCCCATTACGGTGCCAAAGCCCCCAGTCATCACCAAGCCGCCAATCACCGCTGCAGCGATGGCTTCCAATTCTTTTAAATTGCCTTTGGCTGCGTCACTTGTATTCACCTCAAACACTTGGCAAGCGGCAAATACCGTGGCGCAGAAGGCCGAGAATACAAAGAGCGATATTTTTACTTTATTGGTTGGAACACCATTGGCTTGCGCCGCGTTCAGGTTGCCACCCGTTGAATAGATCCAGTTGCCCGCTTGCGTGCGGCTGAGCACGATATAACAGGCGATCGATAGGATGATCCAGATCATCACGCAGGAATACAAGCCCGGTGCGAATTGGTTGCCAAAATTGTTGGTGTTCCAATCGATCGGAAAATACAGCCAATCGAACAGGCCTTCCAAAATATTACCCCCGAAAAAGTCAGCCACTTTGTTCACCGTTGGAACGGTGTCAATATAAGCGCGGGCGATATCCACCTCCGTCACCGATTTGGGCGTCACCGGATCAATTTTGAAGTTGGCAATTTTGTCGCGGATTGTGTTGGCCATGTAATCATTGCCCGATTGAACGGCGTTTTCCAACGCTTTTTCCAAAGGTTTTACGCCTTTGGCTTCCATCAAGGCGGTCTTGGCTTCGGCCACTCGATTATAGGTATAGCTGAGGCGCTCGGTGATACTGGCCACCACATCGCCAGAGAGGGTTTGCGCCAAATTGACCAAATCTGCTTCGGGCAAAGATTTTGCGTCCAAACGGCTCAGCTCGCCATGGCCGGGCAGATCGATGATGTTTTTCAAATCTGGAATTTCGGTCACGGTTGTTGAGCCCGCGCTTTGGTCCGGTCGGTGGTTAAAGGCCCGCAGTGACACCTCTGTGAGGCCGCGCAAGAAGAACAACCCGCCCAGAGTCACGATAAAGGACGGCAAGCCAGAGCGCACAACGATAAAACCTTGGATCCATCCAAAGCTTAATGTGAAGCAAAGCGTTATAAGTATCGCCCAGATCGGCGTGACGTGATCAACCGAAAACAGCGTATAATATTCAATGTGAACACCGCCCTCAAAGGACAGATATGGTATAAGAACCGCGAACCCCCAGCGCAGGATCATCGCCATACAGGCCCCTGCAAACCCAATCATTGAGCCAATCGAAAGATCAAATTCACCGGCAATAATCAGCAATCCCGCACCCAGCGCAATTATCCCAAGTTGAGATATTACCCGCAAGTTGTTGCGTATTCCTAACGCATTAAAGCCTTCCCCGTTAAAGGGATTCCAGGTGGCTTCGGCGACCGGGATAGAGAAATACCCAAGCATCCCCATCAACAAGATCATCACGCCAATCGGCCCGATTTCTGGTCGTGCAAAGAGGGATAAAAAACGTTTCTTAGGCGCGTGGCGGTCAGATTCCTGGCGCTGCGATACTGGTGAATTCATGACTGTTCCCAAAAAAAAGAGGATAGCAAATAGCTACCCATGGCTGTCAAAAAAAGGGGGGTGACAAAAGCCACCCCCCTTCGATGTCTTGGTCTTATCTGTCTACGCCGGCAAGCGCAGCAACAGATGAGGCGTTTGATTTATCAACAAAGCCTGGGCCTGATGGAATATTCGCACCTGGCAGAAGGCCAGCACCGTTGTTGTAAAGGTGCAGTACGATGATTGGCATATAGCCTTGCAGACGCTGCTGCTGATCGATCGTGAAGGCCACTTTGCCCGCATTGATCATGTCCATAACAGGGGGGCTAAGATCGAAGCATGAGTGGTGCACTGACATGCCCAGCTCGTCGATCGCTTGCTGTACGCCAACGCAAGTATGTGGGCCAACAGACAGAACTGAGTCTACGTCTGGGTTGGCCTGAAGCGCAGCAGCTGCACGTGTTGTGATGGTCGCAGGGTCGCTTGTTGTGTCAACAGTTGACGCCAATGGTACGTTCTCGCCATAGCCATTACATCTGTCGTTCAGGGCTGTGTTATATTGCTCATGCATCATGCAAAGCGCGTTTGTTGCGCCTTCCGCTTTCGCGCGTGCACCCGCTGATTGACCGGCCAAATATTCAGGCTGACCTACATGCATCAATGCACCCACGGCCGCTGATGATTCCAGGCCAGAGTTCATTGTGATCACAGGAACGCCTGACGCAACGGCGTCTTTGATCGCCTGACCAAGCGCTTCTGGATCCGGCAATGACACAACCAAGCCATCTGGCTGAGTGGCCGCAGCCGCAGCGATTGATTTGGCCATATCGCCCATATCCGCTGAAGGTGTATATACATATTCAAAATCGGCCCCAATGTGACGCGCCGCGTCTTCACCACCTTTTTGAACAACAGGCCAGAAGGGGTCTTTTCCTTCGCCATGTGTCACCATGACATAGCGCTCGGCGCTTGCCATACCGGCCATAAGAGCGGCTGCAGATAGCGCTACCACAAATTTGCTAGTAAATTTCATAGTCTTCTCCCAAGTTTTGCCTCTTATGAGGCTTTTAGCTGTCGCACCACCTTGGTGGTTTGGCGCCTTTGGTAGAGCCCAAAGACTTCCACGAGTCAAGGAAACACAAAATTTATAGCTTTGCAACCGGTTGCAAAAAGTTAATTGTGCTTTCATATTCCAACCATCAGCTTTGCCGCTTTTGGCAGGATTATCGATGAAAGCTTAAGCAATATGGCCATTACGCTTAACGATGTAGCACAACGCGCAGGTGTCTCACGCTCGGCCGTGTCACGCACGTTCACTGATGGGGCCTCCGTATCCAAGGTGATGCGACAAAAGGTTGAAGATGCGGCGATCGAGCTTGGTTATACGCCGAATTTTCTGGCCAGAAGTTTGACCACCCGATCCACCAAATTGATCGGCCTAGTTTCTGATAATTTTCATAACCCCATCTTTTTAGAGGTGTTTGATCAATTTACTCGCGGCCTGCAAGATCGCGGTTTACGCCCTTTACTGGTCAATTTGTCTGAAACCTATCAGGCTTCATCTTCGCTTCGTATGCTGCAGCAATATTCGGTGGATGGCGTTATTGTTGCCTCGTCAACCTTGCCACCAGAGGTCTCGGAAGCCTTCCGAAGCGCAGGGATCCCCGTGGTGAACAGCTTTGGACGGTTTTCGCTGGCCCCCAAAGTCGATGTGGTTGGCATTGATGATGAGGCTTGCGGACAAATTGCCGCAGAAACCTTGCTGGCGCGCGGTTACAAGCGGCTGGCTTTTCTTGGGGGGCCACAAGCGGCCACATCGACGCAATCGCGGTTGCGCGGCTTTTTATCGGAACTGCAGCGCGCGGGAGGTCCAACGCCCGATATTACCTTTGCAGAGGCGTATTCTTTTGAAGCGGGGCGGGCAGAGATGCAGCGGTTATTGCGAGAAACCACGCCCGCCGAGGCTTATTTTTGTGGTGATGACGTGCTGTCTATTGGCGCCTTAAGCGCCATCCGCGATCACGGGTTAAGAGTGCCCGAAGATATTGGATTGATTGGCGTGAATGATATGCAGATGTCAGGTTGGCAAAATATCAACCTCACCACCATTGCGCAGCCCTTTGCCGAGATCATTCAAACATCTATCGACGTTATCGTTGATATGCTGCAAGCACCCAAGCAGCCGGCGCAAGCCCGGCGTTTGCCCTGCCGCTTGGTGGAGCGTGGCACGTTGCGGGCCCGGCCCTAAGGGGCGTTTCGCAGATGGGGTGCGCGGCCACTGACCCTAAAAACTGCTTTTCTGCAGGCCTTAAGCGCAGCGCTTCACGGCGTTTAGAATCCGATTGATTTTAAAAAGCTGCGATTGGCGATCGCATCTGCAATGGGGCTGACATCCAATGTCGGGTCGCAATCCTGTTCAACAGTACACCAGCCCTCAAACTGAGCGTCTTCTAAAATCCGTTTAACATCTGAGAACTGCACGTCCCCCTGCCCAAGATTGCAAAAGATACCTTGGCCGCAGGCGTCATAAAAGCCGGTGCGTTTTGCAATCACATCTGCTTTGACCGCGGGGTCAATATCTTTGAAATGCATGTATGAGATCCGGTCAATATGCCGGCGCATAAACGCGATTGGATCGAAACCCGCATAAGAGTGATGGCCCGTGTCAAAACAGATTTTTAAAATGCTCTCATCGATCTCGCTGAGAAGCCTTTCCAATTCAGGCTCAAAATCGATAAACCCGCCCGCATGGGCATGCATGCCCACGGTTAATCCATACTCTTCCGCGCCTATTCTCGCGCAGGTCTCAATGCGGTCGCGATATAGGCTCCATTCTTCCTGTTCCATCTGCTCTGCTTCATCGGCGCGTCCGGCGGTTGGCGCGCGGCGCGGTGAAATCGAATCGATCAACACCAAATGTTTGGCGCCATGAGCGCTTAAGGCCTGGCAAGTGCGCAGCGTTCCGTCGAGCGTTTCCTCCCAGGCATTGGCATCGTGAAAAGGGCGAAAGACCACGCCGCCAATCAAGGTCAGATCATGCTCTTGCAGGGCTGGCCCCAAAATATCTGGGTTTTCTGGCATAAAGCCCACCGGGCCCAACTCGATCCCGCGATATCCCGCATCTGCGCAATCTTTCAACACGCTGCGCCAATCGGGATTTCTAGGATCATTTGCGAATTCGACACCCCATGAACAGGGTGCATTGCCAATTTGAATGCTCATAGTCTTTGGCCTTTCTAGAATTGCAGGTTGTGTCGGCGGCGCAGAAAATCGTTTTGCAACCGGTTGCAGATTCAGTATCTATTGTTACGAAACGGAGCAAGTGAGAAATATACCCTCAGCGTAAACAGAGTTTGATCTCATAAATATTGGTGTTATGCCGCGCCGGAGGATGCGCGCCAGAGGCGTTGCTGCGCGCAGCTTAGCTATCGGCGAAGCGCGCGGGCGGAAAACGCCGTTTTGGGAAAAGTTGAAAGGGCCATGAATGGCAGATTTAAATCGGATAAAAACAAATAACTTTGTGATCATCGGCCGCGCAGGCATGGATTTTTATGCCGACCCTCCGGGGGCCAAAACAGAAGAAGCGGTGCAATTTGTTTCTGCGCTGGGCGGGTCATCTGCCAATATCGGGGTGGCGATTAACAAACATGGTGGACGCTCTGCCTTGGTCACCAGCGTGTCCGATGATGCGATCGGGCGCTATTGCTTGAACCAGCTTGACCATTATGGGATTGATCGGCGTCACGTAAAAACGGTGGGTGGTGAGGCGCGCAATTCGCTGGCGGTGATCGAAACCCGCATCGAAGACCATCAATCGGTGATTTATCGCAATGGAGCTGCAGATTTTGAAATGAACATCGCCGATGTTGAAGCGGTGGACTATGCGGCCTATAGCGCGTTGATCACCACCGGCACTGTATTTGCCGCGGAGCCTTCACGCAGCGCCGCCTTCCGGGGTTTTGAACTGGCGCAGGCAGCTGGCTTGCCGTTGATTTTTGATGTTGATTACCGCCCCTATAGCTGGCCATCCGCCGCGGTGGCCTCTGAAACCTATTCGCGCGCCGCCGCGCTGTGCGATGTGGTGATCGGCAATGATGTCGAATTTGGCTTTATGGCGGGTGATTATGAAAAGGGTTTGGATAAAGCCCGCAGCCTGGCCCGTGAAGGGGCCCAGATTGTGATTTATAAAATGGGTGAAAAAGGCGCAATTACGATCACGCCTGAGCTTGAATTTCGAACCGGCATTTATCCGGTTGATGCGCTAAAACCCACCGGTGCGGGCGATTCCTTTATGGGCGGTTTTATCGCGTCGCTTGCCGCTGGCTTTAGTTTGAAAGACGCGGTGTTGCGCGGCTCGGCCTGCGCCTCGATCGTGGTGTCAAAAGTCGGCTGCGCCCCGGCAATGCCCAGCACCGCACAATTGGAAGAGTTTTTGCAGACCCATCCGGGCCCCGTTGAAATATAAAGGATTTCTCAATGCATTTCCCCCCCTATGACAATAAAAACCAGCCGATTGTGGATGTTGAAGACAGCCGCGTTCCGCTGAATTATTTTAACATTGTGAAGCTTAAAAAAGGCGAGGCGTTTAGCTATCAAGTGCCCGGCTATGAAACGTGTATCGCGCCGGCCACGGGCAGCGTTGATGTGGATGTTGAGGGGCAAGCTTATGCGGCCTTGGGCAATCGTGGCGTCGATGTTTGGGATGGAGAGCCCGAGGGGCTTTACGTGCCGTCGGGCGCAAAGGTCACGTTTGTCTGCGTCTCAGATCAGAGTGAAGTGTTCATCGCGGGCGCAAAATATGATCAGGTGCTTGACCCTTTTGATGTGCGTGCTGCGGATATTGATCTGATTCAATATGGCTCAGATGACACGAAAACGCATCGCAAAATCAAACATATTTTGGGCCAGAAACAGCATGACAAAGTGGGGCGTTTGCTGGTCAGCGAATTGTTCACGGTGGGGCAGGGCGGCTGGTCTGGATTTCCCTCGCATAAGCATGACACAAACCGCTTGCCAGAAGAAACCCGTCATGATGAAACTTATAACTTTAGGTTTCGGCCCAATCACGGCTCGGGGCTGCAAATGTTGCAGCGCGAAGATAACAAACCGGGCGATGCCTATCATATTGTAGATGGATCGACGATTTGCATTGATAATGGCTATCACCCTTGCGCCGTTTTGCCGGGTTATGAAATGTATTACTTTACCATTCTGGGTGGCCTGACGCAGCGCCCCTTGGTGCAATATTTCCAGCCCACGCATGCCTATCAAGTGGAAACAATTCCAGGCATCAAAGACATGGTTGCCAAGTTCAAATGACCTTGGCAACGCTGAAAGAGGTGTTACAGCCTGCGCTGTCGGGTGGCTATGCAGTTGCAGGTTTGGTGACCTTGGGATGGGAAGATATGCGCGCCTTTGTGGCGGCCGCCGAAGCCGAAAACCTGCCGGTGATTTTGCAGGCTGGCCCCTCTTGCCGGGCGCATACGCCCCTACCGATTTTGGGAAAAATGTTCCGTCATTTGGCCGAAACGGCTGCGGTGCCCGTGGTGGCGCATCTTGATCATGGTTATACGTTTGAGGAATGCCAAGAGGCGCTGGACAGCGGTTTTACCTCGCTGATGTTTGACGGCTCGCGCAAGCCTTTGGCTCAAAATATCGATGAAACTGCTTCCATTGCGGCATTGGCGCATGCGGCAGGGATTTCTTGTGAAGGCGAGATCGGATTTGTGGGCTATTCTGGCGGAGAGAATTCCGCAGGTACCGATCCGGATGAAGCCGCGCAATTCGCCCGTGAAACGGGGGTGGATGCAATGGCGATTTCAGTTGGAAATGTTCATCTTCAGCAAGATAAAGAAGGCGGTTTGGACGAGCGGCGCATCCGCGCGATTGAGGCTTTGACCAATTGCCCTTTGGTGATTCATGGCGGCTCGGGGGTGCCAATGGCGCAGCGCAGGGCACTGGCGCAGGGCTCTCAGATTTGCAAATTTAATATCGGCACCGAATTGAGGATGGCGTTCGGATCTGCGCTGCGCGCCGCCGTTGTGGCAGATCCAGCGCGTTTTGACCGAGTGGCGATTTTAAAAGATACGCATGATCCGCTTGTCGCGGCGGCGCGGCGGGTGTTGCGCGGGTTCAAACCGGCCAGTCCCTAAAAGCTGAAAACCCTTCCCATTCTGTAGGCGCCGCGCCTTTTATACCGCAGCGGCGCCCTCTGTGTTGGATAATCGCCCGGGGCCCGAGAGAAGGTGAAAAATAAGGTCGAGCTTGGGCGCATAACAATCAAGTGGTTTATGGATTGCGCAGGATCAAATCGATTTTTTTGCGATGGCTCATGCTGGCGCAGGCTGGGGATCATGAGCCGTGGCTTAAGCGCTGCATGCATATGTTATTCTAGGGGCGCATCTTAGCCGTTATATGCGTTTGCTGGACAGATTGACCCTCGGGCTTTTGGATCGGCTTTGTAACGCTAGCCTATATCGATAAAAACATCGCCATTTTCTACTTTTACCGCATATGTTTTCAAATTCTGGCAGGCGGGGCTACGCTTTGCCTCGCCGGTGCGATAATCAAACTGGCCATTATGCATTGGACATTCAATGATATAATCCATTACCAGGCCGTTTTCTAAATGCACGGCTTCATGCGTGCACAGCCCGTCTGTACAGAAAAACTCATCCCTATGGCTGCGGTAAATCGCGTAGCTGCGATCGCCATTGTCAAAGCGGATCAGATCTTCGGTTTCTATATCATCGGTGGCGCAGGCGCGCAGCCATGTACTCATGCTGATTTTCCTTCGGTGCTCTTATCTTCATTCTGCTTCAAGTTTGCCCTTCAGGGGCGGCGTTGCGCGCGCCCGGCGGCTGCCCTTTTCGGCAGCATTCGTGACTATAATATGTTTGGATTTATTTTTTTTTCAACAGCGTCGGGATCGTTTTGAGAGAGGCTTTTCGCGACCACTGTTCGGTTGGGGCAGTGTGCAAGCGCAACCTATTAAGTATTTTAGCTATCGCACCGCGCCCAAAAAAAATCTTGCAATAATTTTGGAAGCGATTTTAATCTAGGGTGGTGGCCGCGCAAAGCGCCGCTGCCATCTTTTATGGGCGTGGGGTGTCTACTGGACCCGCCCGGTGTTCGTTGAACACTAGAAATTCCTGAATAGGCTGCGCCGTGGTTGAGCGCGTTATATAATTATAGATCCGGCTATGCCGGTGTTAAGGGAGAATGAAAATGAAAAACGTGGGAATTGTTGGCATTGGGGATATGGGCAGTGGCTTGGCCAAAAACTTAATTAAAAATGGGTTTTCAGTGATTGGTCTGGATTTGTTAGAGCATCGCAAACTGGCCTTTGAAGCTATGGGCGGGCAATTGGCACGCGATTATGCAGAAATTGGTCGGGCCAGTGATGCGGTGTTTGTCATGGTGATGAATGGTACGGAAGCCAAAGAGATTATTCTGGGTGAAAATGGTTTGGTCGCCTCGATGGAAAAGGGTGGCGCGATCCTGCTAACGGCGACGATCAAGCCAACCGAGGCCCGCGAAATTGGCGCTGCAATGGCTGGGTCGGGTATTGATTTGATTGACAGCCCCGTCTCGGGAGGGTTCCCAGGCGCGCAAGGGGGAAGCCTGACGTTAATGGCGGCCGCACCCGCTGACATTCTGGCAAAAAACCGACGCGTGATGGAGGCTGTTTCAAAAACCATTCACCACGTGGGAAGTGACGCTGGCATGGGGCAAACCGTAAAAGCCTGTTTGCAATCGCTCATCGGCTCGATCTTTTCGGGCACGTTTGAAGCCGCTGCATTGGCGGCAAAAGCGGGTGTCAGCGGAGATGTTTTGTTTAATGTTGTGTCTTCTTCTAGCGCAGGTTGCGGCATCACAAACGCGGCGCTTGAAAACATTATTGATCGGAAATTTGAAGGCACTGGCAGCCATATAAACACCATGCATAAGGATTTAACGATCTCTTTGAATATGGCCGAAGAACTTGAGGTGCCGCTCCATACAGCCTCAACGGCGATGCAAATTTTTCATGCGGGCAAATCGAAATACCCGAATGGAGATAATTGGGCCTGCACGCAGGTGATTGAAGAGATCATTGGGGCCGAGCTGCACCGCAATTTAGGCGGCAAAGCATGAAGTTAGGCGTTATTTGCGATGGTATCAGCCGCGATTTGACCCGTGCGATCGATGTAATGGATGAGTTTGATCTTACATATGCGGAATTGCAATTTGTGGGTGACAAAGAAGTTGGCGATCATAGCGCGGCCGAAATTGCCGAAATGGACCAACTGTTGCGGGGGCGTGGTAAGCCGGTTTCTTGTTTATCGCGGCATATTTTTGCCGGCACCACATCGGCTAACCGGCCTGGCGATGCGCTGCATCAAAAGCATATGGATGCGCTGAAGCGGGTGATTGAGATGGCGCATATTCTTGAGGCGCCCTTGGTGCGGATTATGACCCAGAAAAAAGAACAAATTCTCTGGGGTCGCAATGGCGCTGAAAAATGGAACGTGGCGCATGGCGCTTGGGACACGATGGCCCCAATGATCGTGCCAGCGGTTGACTTGGCCAAAGCGGAAGATGTGACGTTGGTGGTTGAAACGGGCAATGGCACGATGGTGAATTCAAATTATACGGCCCGAAAGCTGATCGACGAGCTGGATGCAAAAGAGACGCTGAAAGTTTTGTGGGATCCTGGCAATAATTGCTGGTGCCATGAGCAGGCCTTCCCCGATGGCTATGAAGCGGTAAAGGGCGGCTATCTTGGTCATGTGCATATCAAAGATGTTCTGGTTGACACGCCGCGTGCAACGCTGGAAGTGCGCAGGATGGGCACCGGGCAACTGGGCCCGATGTTTCAGCCAATGGCGGATGCGATGCGCGCAGATCATTATGATGGGGTGATCTCATTTGAAAGCGTTTTTCATCCCGGCAATGGCGATTTTGAGGATGGGTTTCGCCAATGTATCGGGCTGTTCAAAGAGATTTTTGGATAGGGTTTTAAGCTGGATATGAGGGCCGCTGGCGCGGCGGCCCTCTATGGCTTTCGTTAAGCTTCTACCGAATATCCTGCGTTTTTCATCACGCGGAGCAGTTCTTGATGGCCCGTTTGGGCCATTTTAAGGGGCGGATTTTTGATCGGGTCTTGCTCGGCTTCCACGACAAACCAGCCCTCATAGCCATGGGCGGCAAGGCGTTGAACGATGGCGTCGAAATCCAGACTGCCATCGCCGGGCACGGTAAAGGCGCCTTTGATCACCGCGTCCAAAAAGCTGTGCCGGCTGCGATCCAGCCCGGCGATCACATCCCCGCGCACATCTTTGGTATGCACATGGTTGATGCGGGCATGGTGCTTGTCGATCACCCGCAAAACATCTCCGCCAGCAAAGGCCATATGCCCCGCGTCAAAAAGCAGTGGCAAGGCGGCGCCGGAATAGGCCAACAGAAGATCTAATTCGGCCTCGGTTTCGATCGGAGCCGCCATATGATGGTGATAGCTCAACGGCATGCCCTGCGCGGCGCACCATTCGGCGAACGCGGTCAGTTTGCGCCCATATTCTTTGATCTGCGCCTCATCCAGCTTCAGTTTGCTGGCAAGCGGTGCAGATTGATCGCCTTGGATTGTACCCGCGGTTTCGCCATAAACAATACAGGGCGCCCCCATAGCTTTGAACAGCTCAAGTTGCGGGGCAATCCGGTCTTTCTCGGCTTCGATCTCGCCGCTCAGCAAAAGCCCCGAGAACCAACCCCCGCAGACCGAGATCCCGTAGCGCTCAAGAACGGGGCCCAAAACCGCAGGATCCATTGGAAAACGTCGCCCGGTTTCCATGCCGCTATAGCCGGCTTCGCTGGCTTGGCGCAGGCATTCTTCCAGCGAAACATCATCGCTGAGCTCTTCCAGATCATCATTCCACCAAGCAATCGGGGCGATGCCAAGCTTTGCTTTCATTTGCTTATACTCCGATACGTTGTTTGGCGCGGATCGCATCATGGTCTTTGCGCGCTTCATTAACGCTGTCACGGGCGGAGATTTCAGGCACGCCGACATCCCAAGATGCATCCCCCGGGGTCCACTCATAAGCATCAGAGGGAATGGTCAAAACGGTGGTTTTGTCATTTTCTTGGGCCCATTTCATGGCTTCATCCAATTCACCCAGCGTTTCCACGCGGCGCCCATAAGCGCCCATGGCTTCGGCATGTTTGGCAAAATCAACCGAAAATGGCGCTTTCACGCGGCTGTCTTTGATCAGGTTGTTAAAGGAGGCTCCGCCTTTGTAATTCTGTAGGCGGTTGATGATCGCATACCCGCCATTATCGGGCACAATCACGATAATTTTATGCCCGCTCAACACGGTGGAATAAATATCCGAATTCATCATCATATAGGTGCCATCGCCGATAATCACGATGGGGGTGCGGTTTTCATCTGCCATTGCGGCGCCCCAACCCGCGGGGATTTCATAGCCCATGCACGAAAAGCCAAATTCGGTGTCTACCGTATTGGGGGCTTTGACGCGCCAGCATTTATTCACTTCACCCGGAGGGCCGCCCGCCGCGGTGATCACCAGATCTTCTGTTTTGGCATTGTCTTGCACCACTTTAATCACCTGCGCGTAGGAGGGTATATGCGCATTGCTGGGTTTTTGCAGCTCATCAATCAAGCTGTCCCATTTGGCCATTTCATCGCGGCCTTTCTCCATCCAAGTGCTAGGGGCCGACCAGTCGCCCAAAGCCGCATCCATTTCACGCAGGCTTTCGCGGGCATCACCGACCACAGAGATGGCGCGGTGTTTGGTGGCATCAAAGCGCGCTGCATTGATCGAGATAAACTGAGCATCGGCTTTAAAGCTGGTCCAAGACCCGGTGGTGAAATCTTGCAGTCGGGTGCCTATCGCCACAATCACATCCGCTTCGGCGGCCATTGTATTGGCAGATGCTGATCCGGTTACGCCGATGCCCCCGACATAGGCGGGGTGCTCGTGCAGCACGGCACCTTTGCCGGCAATGGTTTCGCAAAGCGGAATGCCGCGGGCTTGCGCAAAATTACCCAATATCTCTTCAGCCAATGAATAGCGCACCCCGCCGCCTGAAATAATCAAGGGCTTCTTGGCGGCTTTTAGGGCTGCGATCGCCTTATCTAATTGCTGTAAATCGGGGCGCGCGCGCGGAATGTGATGCAGCGTGGGCTCAAAAAACGCAGCTGGATAGTCAAAAGCGATTTCCTGCGTGTCTTGGCACAGGCCGATAAAGGCAGGCCCGCAATCGGCTGGATCGAGCATTGCGGCAATCGCTTGGGGGAAGGATGAGATGATCTGCTCGGGATGGGTGATGCGATCCCAATAGCGGGTAACGGCTTTGAAGCTTTCATTCACGGTCAAGGTTGGATTGTTGAAATGCTCAACTTGCTGCAGCACCGGATCTGGGCGGCGGTTGGAGAATGTATCACCCGAAAGCAGCAGCACGGGTAGACGGTTGGAATGGGCCACGCCGGCCGCAGTGACCATATTGGTGGCTCCGGGCCCCACAGAGGAGGTGGCGATCATCAATTGCCGCCGCCGCTTAGCCTTGGCATAGCCAATTGCGGCAAGCGCCATCGATTGTTCGTTTTGCCCGCGCCACGTTGGCAATTGATCTTGCACCGCTTCTAAAGCTTCGGCCAAACAGGTCACATTGCCATGCCCGAAAATTCCGAACACGCCTGCAAAGAGTGGCACGCGCTCGCCCTCAATCTCGGTGAATTGATTGCACAGATATCGAACAACAGCCTGCGCCATCGTCAATCTGATTGTGTTTGCGGCCATATTTTCTCTCCCAAAATGGTCAAAGTAACGCTATTTTACGGCGGGCTCCAAACAAGCGGCCTGCAGGAAAATAGCGCAGTTCTGAATTGTAACTTGCGCTCTTTCGTTCCCATAGATACTAATTTTGCAACCGGTTGCAAAGCTTATTTCAAAGCGGGCCTTCCTGGCCTTTTGACGAGGGGCGCGCCCTTCATTTCGGCCTGCATAAGCAGCGATTGAAACAACAAAGAAAGACTGCGATGACGAAACATATTTTGGTTGCGGGAAAATTACATCCTTCGGCGCTGCGCGTGCTGGACAGCGCCGAAGGCGTTTCGTTCGATTACGTTCCCGATGCGGATCCCACCGCTTATTTGCCACTGCTGCCCAAGGCGCAGGGATTGGTGCTGCGCACGCAAACTTTAAATGCGGCTCATATCGCAACCGCGCCTGATTTGCAGATCGTTTCCCGCCATGGTGTTGGTTATGATGCGGTTGACGTGCCGGCGTTAACCAAGCGCGGTATTCCTTTGGCGATTGTGGGAGATGTAAATTCGCGCACCGTTGCCGAACATGCGATGCTGCTGCTTTTGGCGGCCTCGCGCTGTTTGGTGAAATCGGTCACGGGGTTTCGCGCTGGCGATTGGGCGCAGCGTAATATGTTTGAACCACGGGAGCTTTACGACAAAACGCTTTTAATCGTTGGCTATGGGCGCATTGGGCGGCACTTGGCGCAAATGGCCAAGGCTTTCGGAGTGCATGTTTTGGCCTATGACCCTTATCTAGGTGCGGATCAATTTGCTGGTGCCGAACAGGTGGCCGATATTTCGGCCGGTTTGACACGGGCCGATTTGGTTTCGCTGCATATTCCCAAAGCGGATGGTCCATTATTGGGCGCGGCTGAACTGGCATTATTGCCGGCGCATGCTGTGGTGGTTAACACGGCGCGCGGTGGTTTGATTGATGAGCTGGCCTTGGCGCAAGCCTTAAAAGAAGGTCGCTTGGGGGCTGCTGGTTTGGATGTGCTCGAGGTTGAGCCCCCCTCTTATGATCATCCTTTATTTGGCCTGGACAATGCGATTATCACGCCGCATGCGGCTGGTCTGACCGAAGAATGCGCCGAACGGATGGGCATGGTTTCGGTGCAGAATGTTTTGGATTATTTCGCTGAAACGTTAAATCCGGATCTTGTGGTCAATGGTCCCTTTTAGGAGAATGCAATGAAGGTTGGTTTGATTGGATCAGGGTTTATGGGCAAAGCGCATGCGTTTGGCTTTGCCACTGCAGAGCGTGTTTTCGATCTGCCCGTCAGCTTTGAAATGGATATTCTGGCAGATGCCACGCTTGACTTGGCAGAAGCTGCGCGCGCGGCCTTTGGGTTTCAGCGGGCCACCGAGAATTGGCGCGATTTGATCAGCGACCCTTCGATTGATATCGTAGATATTACAGCCCCGAACGCGCTTCACAAAGAAATGGCATTGGCCGCAATCGCTGCAGGAAAACACGTCTATTGCGAAAAGCCATTGGCACCCTTGGCCTGCGATGCATTGGAAATGGCGGAAGCTGCAGAGGCCGCAGGCGTTAAAACGCAAGTGGGGTTTAATTACCTAATGAATCCAATGCTTCGCTTGGCCCGTGAGATGATTCTAGCTGGTGAATTGGGTGAGATTTATTCTTACCGCGGCGTCCATGCCGAAGATTATATGTCGGATCCGGCTGGCCCCTATACGTTTCGCCACGAGCCTGCCGGTGGCGGTGCCTTGGCAGATATTGGCAGTCACGCATTGGCCACGGCAGAGTTTCTTTTGGGCCCGATCGCGCAAGTGATGGGCAATAGCCATATTTTGATCCCTGAACGCCGCGATGCCTCTGGGCAGAGGCGCACAATCGAAGTAGATGATGTTACGCATGCATTTTTGCGCTTTGACAGCGGTATCACTGGCAGTATTGAGGCAAATTGGTGCGCGACAGGGCGCAGCATGCAGCATGATTTTGAAGTTTATGGATCAAAGGGCGCGCTGCATTTCAGCCAGGAGCGGTTCAACGAGCTACATTTTTACAATGCCAATGACAAACCTGGACAACGTGGGTTTCGGCGCATCGAAGCAGGGCCGACGCATCCCCCTTATGGGCAGTTTTGCGTCGCACCCGGTCATCAAATCGGGTTTAATGATTTGAAAGCGATTGAAATTGCCGGATATGCCGAGGCGCTTGCCGGGCAAGCCGCCGAGCCGTTCAATTTTCGCGCCGGTTGGCGGGTGCAACGCCTCGTGGAGGCGATTCAGCAGGCCGCAGCGCATCAACAATGGATTGATACGGCGCCCTAAGCGCCGGATCTAGGCAGAATGAAAGGCAGGAAAGCCATGAGCAAATTGCATATCAAACCCAAGGGACGCCTTGGGAAGGTGTTTGATGTAACGCCCGAAACTGCAGGATGGTCCTATGTGGGCTTTGGGCTTTATCACTTAAAAGCTGGGGACAAGGTGGCCGAACAAACCGCGGGCAATGAAGCCATTCTTGTTGTGGTTGAAGGCAAGGTTTCTCTGAAAGCTTGTGGGCAGGATTTTGGCGAAATGGGGGATCGGATGTCGGTGTTTGAACGCACGCCGCCGCACGCGCTTTATGTGCCCCAAAACGAGGAGTGGAGCGCAGTCGCAAGCACAGATTGCGTGCTGGCTATATGCACCGCGCCGGGCACCGGCACCTATCCTGCCGCCCGCTTGGGCCCCGAGGGGATCGATACCATGCCGCGCGGCGCTGGGGCCAATACCCGCTATGTGAACAATATTGCCATGGAAGGGCGCGATGTGGCCAGCAGCCTTTTGGTGACCGAAGTCTTCACGCCGCAGGGCAATTGGTCATCTTACCCCTCGCATCGCCATGATGTCGATAATTTTCCTGAAATCACCTATCTTGAGGAAACCTATTATCACCGGTTAAACCCGTCTCAGGGGTTTGGCGTGCAGCGCGTTTATACCGAAGATGGCAGTTTAGACGAAACCATGGCGGTAAAAGATGGGGATGTGGTTTTGGTGCCCAAAGGCCACCATCCTTGCGGCGCGCCCTATGGCTATGAGATGTATTACCTAAATGTGATGGCGGGCCCGCTGCGCAAGTGGCGTTTTCAAAATGATCCGGATCATGATTGGATTTATCAGCGCGATTCGGCGAAATAGGAAGCTTATATGTCTGCTCAAATACCTCAGAAATTCGGATCTATGCCCCGCCGTTTGCGTTTGGGCATGGTGGGCGGCGGCGCGGGCCTTATCGGGGAGGTGCATGCCAATGGAGCCCGGCTGTCAAACCGTTGGGAGCTGGTTGCCGGGGCGCTTTCATCCAACGCAGAGCGCGCAAAAGCCGCTGGTAAGGCGTGGTTTTTGGCAGCAGATCGCTGTTATGAAAGCTACCAAGAGATGGCGCGTGCAGAAGCGCAACGCGCAGATGGTATTGATGCTGTGGCGATCGTAACGCCCAACCATTTGCACGCACCCGTGGCGTTGGAATTCATGGCGCGGGGCATCGATGTGATCAGTGATAAGCCCGTAACCGCGCGGCTCGATGAGCTGGGGCCCTTGGTCGCCGCACAAGAAAAGTCAAAGGTGTTTTTCGGGGTGACTTATGCCTATGCCAGCCACCCTATGCTGCGCCAAGCGCGCGAGATGGTGCGGGCGGGTGAGCTGGGCGAGTTGCGACAAATTCACGTAGAATATTTTCAGGATTGGGCGATAGATTTAACCGATCAGGCGGGGGATATCCCCTGGCGCTTGGATCCGGCGCAAACGGGCAGCAGTTTTACGGTTGCCGATATCGGCACCCATGCCGAGCATTTGGCCTGCTTTGCCAGCGGCCTGCAGATCGAAGCGCTGCGCGCTGATTTTCATGTGACCGGCGCGGCAAAGCCGCTGGAAGATACTGCCTTTATGCAATTGCGCTTTGAAGGCGGCGTTCCGGGAACTTTGATGGTCAGCCAAGCGATGGCGGGCAGCCAATGCGGGTTGCGCTTGCGTCTTTGCGGATCAAAGGCCAGCCTTGACTGGTGTCAGGAAATCCCTGAAAGCTTGTGCTACCGGGCGGTTGGTCAGCCAGAAAAAATATTAACCCGCGGCCATGGGGCAGGCATTTATCCGGCCGTTGAAAATCTGCTGCGCATGCCGCGTGGGCACCCCGAAGCGCTGAGCGATGCTTGGGCCAATTTATATTTGGAATTTGCGATTGCAATTGATGCGCGTCGCCGCGGTGTGACCTTGCCGGAAAACCTGATTGCGCCGCCAAGTTTATTGGATGGCAAACGCGGTATGGAATTTGTGGAAGCCGCCGTGCACTCGGCTCAAACCGGCGCTTGGGTTTCTTTTTAGGCTTTGAGCAGCGCCCGCTATTGCGTGCCTTTGCGCCTGTCTTCATGGTGCATCATTCGGCGGCTTCAATCAGCCAGTCGCGTGTCAGCGCTGCCTTTTCTGAAAGGGGGCGTAAGTTGGACCAGACCAGATAAAACCCCATGCCTGTATGCCAGGCCCATTCTGAGTGCGCTTCCAACAGATCGGCGTTGATCAATGCCCGCGTAACGTGTCGCCAGCCAAAGGCAAAGCCTTCGCCGGCCATCGCTGCTTGCAGCACCAAAGCATAATCATTCAAACGTAACCCGCCGGTTAATGTTGGAATTTGGATATTGAAGGCGGCAAAATATTGCGCCCAACCGGGCCGTTCACGGATCGGCTCTTCTAGGTGAATAAGCGGTTGCATGGCCAGCTCTGAAAGGCGTTTCAGGGGCTGAGCCGCCTGCATCACGCTGGGGGCTGCAATTGGGAAAATAACTTCCTGCGCCAGCAAATAGCTGCTGCAACCAGCCCAGTTTCCATTGCCACGGCGTATCGCCAGACTGATCCCTTCCCCATCGATATCGGGCTCGCGATCCGAGGTTTGCAAGCGTAGATCGATCAACGGATGGGCCTGATGAAACGCACTAAGCTGGGGTACCATCCAATAATTTGCAAAAGCGGTTGAGGCGCTCAGCGTCACGTAATTGCGTTGACCTTGGGCGCTTAGATTGCGCGCGCTCTCTAAAATACGCTCAAATCCCGCAGCGACATCACGAAACAAATGTTCGCCCGCGGGGGTCAATGTGACCTGCCGATGCTGTCGGTGAAATAAGGTGACGCCTAAGGCCGCCTCAAGTTGCCGGATCGCGGTGCTAATCGCAGGTTGAGAGACGTTCAGCTCAGATCCGGCCTTGGTAAATGATCGACAACGCGCGGCGGATTCAAACACCAGTAAATGGCGGGGTGAGGCGGTAAGTTTCCAGAGTTCTTGCATAATTTCAAATTATCCAAATCATTACATTTTTCAACCATCACAGCGCCTCTTTTTAATTCTATATTTCTTGAAGCTATATGAAGGATCGCAGAATGGCCCGCCGCACCCGTCTTAAGAACCGGCGTGATGACGCCGCTACCGCGTCAGTTACGGCAGCCTATGTGAAACGGGATTTGCCGTTTTTTGATCCCTTAAATCCGGATGTGGTGGCCGGCTTAGAAACCCAGGTGGATTGGATATTGCAAGAGGTGGGGATTGCGTTTCGCGATGATCCCAAGGCGCTTGAGATTTGGCGCAAGGCGGGGGTTAAGCCTGAGGGGGTTCTGATCAAGGCGCCTGCAGATTGGATCCGCGCATTATGCCGCAAAGCGCCAAGCGAGTTTACCCAGCGGGCGCGCAACCCGGAACGCTCGGTGCGTATTGGCGGCGCGCATCAGGTGTTTGCCCCGATTTATGGCGCGCCATTCGTGCGTGATCTGAAACAGGGCCGCCGCTATGGTGATTTGGACAGTTTTACAAAGCTGGTCAAATTGGTGCAGATGCTTCCAAGCTTGCATCATTCTGGTTTGGTAATCGTTGAGCCTTGCGATGTGCCCGTCAGCAAACGGCATTTGGACATGGTCTATGCGCATATGCGATACACCGACAAACCGCATCTGGGCGCTATTACCGAACAAAGCCGGGCCCAAGACAGTGTGGATATGGCGGAAATTCTGCATGGAAAAGAGGCGATGGACACGCAATGCGTGATCCTAGGCAATGTAAACACCAATTCGCCGCTTTTGGTGGATAAGGTGGTGAGCGAAGCCATTCGCACTTATTGCCGGCGCGGGCAGGGCATTATCGTTGTGCCGTTTATTTTATCGGGTGCTATGGGCCCTGTCTCCACGGCGGCTTCGATCGCGCAGGCGATGGCTGAGGCGATGATCTGTTGTGCCTTTAGCCAATTGGTGCGCGAAGGGGCGCCGTTTGTTCTAGGTAATTTTTTATCCTCGATGTCGCTGAAATCGGGGGCCCCTACCTTTGGCATGCCAGAGCCCGTACTTTCAAATTATGTAATTGGGCAAATGGCGCGGCGCATTGGTTTGCCGTTGCGCTGTGGGGGATCGTTGACAGCAAGCAAGATCGAGGATGCGCAAGCTGCCTATGAAAGCGCTGACAGTATGCATTCCACAATGCTTGCGGGCGCGCATTTTGTGTTGCATGCGGCCGGATGGATGGAAGGCGGGCTGTGTACTGGGTTTGAAAAGCTGGTGATGGATGCGGATCGATTGGGCGCTTACCAGAAGTTCTTGAAAGGTTTAGAGACCTCTGAAGAGGCTTTTGCACGCGATGCTTACGCTGAAGTAAAGCCTGGCGGGCATTTCTTGGGCGCGGCGCATACGATGCGCAATTATCAAACTGCGTTTTACGAACCAGCTTTAAGCAATAGTGAAAATGTGGAAAGTTGGGAAGATGGCGGATCGCTTGATATGCGGCAACGCGCCCATAAACGTTGGACGCATTTGCTAGACCAGTATGAGGCGCCGCCGCTTGATCCAGCGATTGATGAAGCGCTGCAAGAGTTTGTTGCCCGGCGTAAATCAGAATTGCCAGACGCTTGGTATTAAGCCGCCAGATTTTCAAGAGAGGAGTATTCAGCAATGCCCGATATCCAAACACCAGACAAGCTTCGCGACAAAAAATTGCCCAGTCATGCCAAGGTGGTGGTGATTGGCGGCGGGGTTGTCGGCTGCTCGATTTTGTTTCATCTGGCAAAATTCGGCTGGAAAGATGTGGTATTGCTTGAACGCAACGAGCTGACATCGGGGTCAAGCTGGCATGCTGCAGGGCAAATTCATACGATTTCAAGCGATCCCAATATCAGCCGCCTGCAAAGTTATACAATTGACCTTTATAAAGAAATTGAAGAACTCTCGGGGCATTCTGTTGGGCTTCATATCACGGGTGGGTTTTATCTAGCATCGAATAAAACCTGGTATGATTATCTGAAACGCGAGCGCTCGAAAGCGCGCTATATGGGGCTTAATCAAGAATTTATCAGCCCCAAAGAAGTGGCTGAACGGCATCCATTGATCGATCCAAGCCATTATCTTGCCGCGCTTTGGGATGATCAGGATGGGGATCTGGATCCGTCTGGCGCGACTTATGCGTTTGCAAAAGCCGCCCGCGTTTATGGGGCGCAATATTTCACCCATACGCCGGCCACTGCCACCGCGCAACGCGCTGATGGCAGCTGGGATGTCAGCACGCCCAAAGGGATGATCAATGCTGAACATATCGTGAATTGCGGGGGGCTCTGGGCGCGCGAAGTGGGGCATATGCAAGGCGTGCATTTGCCGGTGCAACCAATGGAACATCATTATTTGCTCACCGAAAAAATTGATGCGGTGGCCAACCATCCGACGCGTTTGCCCTGTGGCATAGATTATGAAGCAAATATTTATTTTCGTCAGGAACGCCAAGGCATGTTGCTGGGCACCTATGAGCCAAAAGGAACCCCTTGGAAAGTGGCTGGCACCCCTTGGGAGTTTGGCCATGAGTTGTTGCAACCCGATTTAGAGCGGATCGCGGATCGGCTTGAATTGGGTTTTGAGCGTATCCCTGCTTTGGGGCAAGTGGGCATTAAGGATGCGATCAATGGCCCCTTTACCTTTGGTCCGGATGGCAACCCGATGATTGGGCCCGTGCCGGGGATGCGCAATTACTGGGTCGCGGTTGGGGTGATGGCGGGTTTCTGCCAAGGTGGCGGCGTTGGGTTAAGCTTGGCTGAATGGATGATTGATGGCGAGCCTTCGATCGACGTCTGGGCGATGGATGTGGCGCGGTTTGGCGAATTTGCGACGCCTGATTGGGGCACTGTGAAATCAACTGAAAACTATGAACGTCGGTTTGTGATGACCTTTCCCAATGAAACCTTGCCGAAGGGGCGCGTTCAAAAAACCACCGCGCTGCATGATCGGCTTGTGGCCAAAGGCGCACGGATGGATCAAAGTTTTGGGCTGGAACATGCGTTGTGGTTTGCCAATGGCCCTGAGGATGCGCATGAAGACCCTAGCTTTGAGCGCAATCGCAGCCATGAATATGTGGCGCGCGAAGTGGCGGCGGTGCGCAATGCTGTGGGGGGAATAGAGATTGCTAATTTTGCCAAGCATGAGTTTAAAGGCCCCGGCGCGCGGGCCTATCTGAACCGGATTCTTGCGGGGCATATCCCGCGCCCTGGGCGATTATCATTAACTCCAATGCTGACTCCGCAGGGCAGATTATACGGGGATTTGACGATCGCCTGCCTTGTGGAAGATCACTTTATGCTGATCGGCTCGGGCAGCATGCAAGAGGCCCATCGGCGTTGGTTCGAAGCTTCGTTGCCAAGCGACGTGGCATATTCCAACGCAAGCGATTTATGGCATGGAATTGCGCTGAGCGGTCCTAAATCTCGTGATTTATTGGCTAAGATTTGTCGCGATGACGTGTCGGGCTTGGCCTTGAAATTTCGCGATACGCGGCACTGTTTCGTAGGCGGAGTGCCGGTGATCTTAAACCGTATCAGCTTTAGCGGTGAGCTGGGATTTGAAATCTATTGCCGCCCGCATTATCTGCTGCGCCTGGCGCAGGCGATTGAAGAAGCCGGGGCTGATCTTGGGTATCAATGGTATGGCGCGCGGGCGCTTATGTCGTTGCGTTTGGAAAAGGGCTGGGGTGCCTGGGGGCTGGATTATCGCCCCGATTTTAATGTGGTTGAAAGCGGCCTTGATGGATTTGTGAATTGGACGAAAGAATTTGTGGGCAAGCCAACGGCTGCGGCACAAAAAGCCGCGGGCGCGCGGCGCAAATTGGTCAGTTTGGTGGTGGATGTTGACGGCATTGATGTCTGCAATGATGAATCGATTTTGAAAAATGGTAGGGCAATTGGTTATGTCAGCTCTGGCGGATATGCCCATCACGCGCAAAAATCGATGGCAATGGGCTATGTGGAAATTGCCCATTCAGCCCCTGGCAGCCAACTAGACATCGAAATTCTTGGGAAAATTTATCAAGCTGAGGTGTTAGGGGCGCCAATTTACGATCCAAATGGCAGTAAGATGCGCGGCTAAAAGCTAAGCTATATATAAAAAAGGGGCCGCGTGGCCCCTTTATCGGGCTTTAGACGGCCCAGTCAGAGACGGCTTTGATCTCAAGAAAATCTTCAATCCCCCAAGCGCCGGCTTCGCGGCCATTTCCGGATTGCTTCATTCCCCCGAATGGCGCACCCGCGCCGCGCGGCTTGCCATTCATTTCCACCATACCCGAGCGCAATTTTCGCGCCATCCGATTGGCTTTTTGCGGATCTTGCGTTTGTACGTAATTGGTCAGCCCATAGGTGGTATCATTGGCCATTTCGATCGCCTCTTCTTCTGTGTCAAAGGGGATGATTGATAAGACCGGTCCGAAAATCTCTTCGCGGGCAATTTCCATATCATTGCGCACATCGGCAAAAACGGTCGGGCGGATGAAAAACCCCCGATTCAAACCATCGGGGCGGCCGGGCCCACCGGCCACGAGGCGCGCGCCTTCGTCAATCCCCTTTTGGATCAGCGTTTGAATTTTGTTAAATTGCACCTCATTGACCACAGGGCCGATATGACGGCCCTCTTCATTGGCGGGGCCAATTGAAATGTTATCGGCGGTATTGATTGCGGTTTCAACGGCTTGCTCATAGATATCGCGCTGCACCATCATCCGGGTTGGGGCATTACAGGATTGGCCTGTGTTGTTCATGCAATGCAAGACACCGCGCTTAACGGCTTTTTCATCCGCATCGGAAAACACGATATTGGCGCCCTTGCCCCCCAATTCCAGATGCACGCGTTTGAGCGTATCAGCCGCATTTTTGGAAATGATTGTTCCGGCACGAGCTGAGCCGGTAAAGCTGACCATATCAACGTCTTTATGCACAGATAATTGTGTGCCCACGCCCGCGCCATCTCCATTTATCAAATTAAAAACGCCGGCTGGGAAGCCTGCGGCATCCATACATTCAGCAAAAATCAGTGCGTTCAGCGGGCTTTCTTCTGAGGGTTTCAAAACCATCGTACAGCCCGCAATCGCCGCCGCGCCCACTTTAAGTGCGATTTGGTTGAGCGGCCAATTCCAAGGCGTGATCAAGGCGCAGACTCCAACCGCTTCGTGAAGGATCCGATCATTCGGGGCGTGATCGCCAAGCGCGTGATCAAATTGAAAGCTTTTGGCGGCGCGGATAAAGTTTTTCAAATGGCCTGAACCGGCACCAACTTGGCTGCCGCGGGCCATATCAATCGGTGCACCCATTTCCATGCTGGTGGCTTGTGCAAGATCTTCAACGCGGGTGAGATAGATGTCTAATAGCTTTTCAACCAAAGCAATCCGCGTTTCAACAGGGGTGTCCATCCATGCGGGCAAGGCGGCTTTGGCTGCACTGACCGCGGCGTCGGTATCGGCCTGCCCACCAAGCGAGATAACCGCGCATGGCGCTTCGGTGGTCGGGTTGATCACGTCACGGTCTTGGCCATCAAGCGGGTTTGTCCAAGCTCCATTGATATAGAATTGACGCTTTTCGATCATTGCAGATCTCCTATTCGAATAAATACATTCCAAAGCCTTGGCTCTGGGCGACTGTTTCAGGCCAGATTGAGATTAGCAAGAGCTTGCGTGCGAGGGAAGTCATATTGCACGGAGCAACCTGCTTTATAGCATGTACCAAACCCTCTAGTGGCGCCGCTATTTTGACGTGCTGCGCCTGCGTGATTGCGCTTGCCTCAGGCAGCCGGCTTTGACTCAAGACCTGATGATCCGACGGAAGATTTTACCGTGACTATGCGTATGAATTGTGGGGCGGTAAGGCACTTTAATCTGGCAGGCGTGAATTGCTTATATACCGCGCTCCCCAAGGGTTAACGCTGCGGGTACAGGCCTAAATACCAGCAGGTGGGATTGTTGTTTTGGGCCCGGCGCAAAGCCAGGCCCAAAGACAAAACTTATTCTGCAGATTCGTCTTTCTTTTCTTCAACGATTTCTGCACCGGTTTCTTGATCGACCATTTTCATCGCCAAGCGAACTTTGCCACGATCATCAAAGCCGAGCAGTTTGACTTTGACATCTTGGCCTTCTTTGAGAACATCTGACGGATGGTTCAAGCGGCGGTTTTCAATCTGGCTTACATGTACCAAACCATCGCGCTTGCCAAAGAAGTTTACAAAAGCTCCGAAATCAACGATTTTCACCACTTTGCCATCGTAAATCTTACCCACTTCGGGCTCGGCAACGATTGAGTAGATCATATCATAGGCTTTTTTGATCGATTCCCCGTCTGGAGAGGCGATTTTGATCACCCCTTCATCATTGATATCGACTTTTGCCCCCGAGACTTCCACGATTTCACGGATGACTTTGCCGCCCGATCCGATGACTTCACGGATTTTATCCGTTGGAACGGTCATCGTTTCAATCCGCGGCGCGTGAACGCTGAAGTCAGCGGCTTCGGTCAGAGATTTGGACATTTCATCAAGAATATGCAGCCGGCCCTCTTTGGCCTGCGCCAGAGCCTGTTTCATGATTTCAGGCGTGATGCCAGCGACTTTGATGTCCATTTGCAATGAGGTGATCCCCTCAGCGGTTCCCGCCACTTTGAAATCCATATCGCCAAGGTGATCTTCATCGCCCAAGATATCGGTTAGGATTGCGAAATCTCCGCTGTCTTCCAAGATCAGACCCATCGCAACGCCGGCAACCGGGGCTTTCAAGGGAACTCCGGCATCCATCATTGACAAAGAGCCTCCACAGACGGAAGCCATGGAAGAGGATCCGTTTGATTCAGTGATTTCAGAGACAACGCGCACGGTATAAGGAAAGTCGGTTGCCGCAGGCAAAACCGCCTGTAGCGCGCGCCATGCTAATTTTCCGTGGCCAATTTCGCGGCGACCAGGAGGGCCCACGCGGCCCGCTTCACCAACCGAATAGGGGGGGAAGTTATAATGCAAAAGGAAGTTGCTGCGAGAATTTCCATGCAAGGCATCGATGATTTGCTCATCATCGCCCGTGCCAAGCGTGGTAACCACCAAGCCTTGGGTTTCGCCGCGCGTAAACAAAGCAGACCCGTGGGTGCGTGGCAGCATGCCGGTTTCGCAAACAATTCCGCGCACATCGCTGGTGCCGCGTCCGTCGATACGTTTGCCTGTTTTTACCACGTCGCCGCGTAGGATGCCGGCTTCCAGCTTTTTCATCGCTGATCCGAGATTGGCATCGGCCAATTGCTCGTCGCTCAGCGCCGCCGTGATCGTTGCACGCGCGGCTGAGACTGCGGCTGTGCGCTCTTGTTTATCGCTTAAGGCAAACGCGGCGCGCATGTCTGCGTCACCTGCCGCTTTGATCGCTTGATAAAGATCGGCGTAATCGGGGGCTTCGAAATGGAAGGGCTCTTTCGCCGCATCTTCTGCCAAATCAATGATCAAATCGATCACGGGTTGGATTTGCGCATGGGCAAATGTCACCGCGTTGAGCATCTCTTCTTCGGTCAGCTCATAAGCCTCTGATTCTACCATCATCACGGCGTCTTTGGTGCCGGCAACGACCAGGTCTAAACGCTGATCTGGGTTGTTACGCAGATGATCCATATCATCCACGGTCGGGTTTAAAACATACTCACCATCGGTATATCCCACACGGCATCCGGCGATCGGCCCCATGAATGGCGCACCAGAGATTGTCAGCGCAGCAGAGGCCGCGATCATTGCAACAATATCGGGATCGTTCACCAAATCATGGCTAAGAACGGTACACATCACCAAGACTTCATTTTTGAAGCCATCCACAAAGAGGGGGCGAATTGGGCGATCAATCAAGCGCGCGGTCAAAGTTTCTTTTTCAGAAGGGCGCGCTTCGCGCTTGAAAAAGCCGCCCGGGATTTTACCCGCTGCGTAATATTTTTCTTGGTAATGCACGGTCAGCGGGAAGAAATCTTGCCCCGGCTTTTGTGCTTTTGCGAAGGTCACATTGGCCATCACTGAGGTTTCGCCGAGCGTGGCAATCACGGTGCCATCGGCTTGACGGGCCACTTTGCCCGTTTCGAGTGTCAGGCGCTCTTCGCCCCATTCGATTGATTTCGTCGTTACATTAAACATCTATGTTTCCTAATTAGGCCGATTGGCCATTTGCGTAGGGGGCGAATTCCCCCTGACCCCAATATCTTATATGTCGGGCGCTGGAGTCCGGGCGCCGGATTTCAGATAGAGGGCGTTTAGCCTAATTATGCAGTGATGGAAAGAGCTGGCAAAGCGGTTTGCTTGGCACCAAGATTACGCGATTAGGAGGCGCCTATCTTTGCCTTAATTATAAAAAAAATGGCGCCTCAGAATTGAGACGCCATTTAAAAAATATCGTATCGTAAGCTTAGGCTTAGCGGCGGATACCCAGACGCTTGATAAGGTCTTGATACCGGCTTTCGTCTTTTGCTTTCACGTAATCCAGCAATTTGCGGCGCAACGCGACCATTTTAAGCAAACCGCGGCGTGAATGATTATCTTTCTTGTGGCTTTTAAAATGCTCGGTCAATGTTGTGATCCGAGATGTTAAAATGGCAACTTGCACTTCGGGTGATCCAGTATCGCCGTCTTTGGTGGCGAAGTCTTTCATCACTTTTGCTTTTTCTTCTGCAGTAATCGACATCGGGGTCTCCTTTGGTTAAGGGTTGATGGCGCAGGCCGGGATGTCGTCCAGCAGGGCCCGTGGAGTTCAGCCAAGCATCGCCTGACTAAACCGGCGCTCTAATCGGTTTTGCTGCAAATGAAAAGCGAAAATTAGGTGTTTGCAGGGCCATGGCGCAAAATAATATGAGCCGCAGTCAGTTTTTCTTCCGATAAAACCGAAAGAATTGGATTTTGATTCAGCCAAACCAAGGCGTGGCCAGCATTATTTTGGCTGATTTCTATAATTGGATCGGTTTGCTGCTGGCCGTTTATCCATATTTCAATATGGTCGTGACTTGGGTTGAAATCGCTGATTTCGGCAACATCTTCAGGCCTGTTTGCAGCTGTGATGATTTGGAACAGATCTTGACCGGATCCGCCATGCAAACTGTCAGCTCCGCCGCTTTGTAAAATATCATTTCCGGCGCCACCATTCAGAAAATCAGCGGTGGCTTGGGTTTCTTGCCCGATTAAAATATCGTCTCCCGGGCCTCCAAACAGGCTATCGCTGCCTGCGCCACCTTCTAATCTGTCATTCCCATAGCCGCCCAACAGCGCATCATTTCCCGCATCACCCTGCAGATTATCATCGCCTTCGCCGCCTGAAAGCGTATCTTTTCCGGCTGCGCCAAAAAGCTGATCATTCCCCAGACCGCCAAAAAGCCTATCCGCACCCGCGCCGCCGTTCAATATGTCATCCTCAGCATCTCCGCGCAGCTGGTCGTTGTGATCGCCGCCCCAAAGGTGATCTTTGCCTGCGCCACCGATCAAAATATCACCACCGGCCCCGCCAGAAAGGCGATCATTGCCCGCATAGCCGTTGATCTGATCCGGACCGACTGTGCCGGTGAGGTGATTGTCGGCGGCGTTGCCAGATTGTATGCTGCCGGTCGCGTCTGAACCTGTTACAAAGCGGCCTTCGTGCATTTTACGCGCCTCAAAGCCGTTATCCTCAAGATTTTCGGTGTCGTCAAATTGGCCATCTTCATCGCTGTCGATCATGACCACTAGACCGCTTAGCATCAATGCGCTGAAAATTCCTGCCAAGAAAAACATACTGCCCCTGTCGCCCCCCAAGCTGCCCCGCGGTTAAACTGTGCGGATTGGGGATGATGGATGCAATCTGAGAGTGACACCTTGGTTAACGATTGTTTTCTATTTGCTGGATCAATTGCGCCGCCCAATCGCCTAATATCGGAATAAATTCAAATTGCGAGAGGGTTTGTACAAGGACGTAAACCAAAAAGGTTGCGCCCAGCACCGAGCCTAATCCGAAGGCCATGCCCCGCAAAAAGGTAATCCAAATTTGTTGAGCAATGGTGCTGTTAAGGCGTAAAAATGGATGGTTTCGAAGGGCGTCTATCGCCTGTGTGAGTCGTTTTATTTCTGGATCTTGCTGCGGCATTTAGGTGATCCAAAGTTCCGGTTGTTGCGCGTAGCTTAAATAGAGCGGGTGTTTTGGGTGGCCGGCTTTGGTTAACCCCAGATGATAGATTGGCATTTTTAATGTCCATAACAGGGTTTTGACAGCGGGTCCGCGCTGCAAATGCGCCCCATGCGTGCCCCAAGCTGCGATGATGTGATCGGCCCAAGCGCAGCCTTGCAGGATTGCCCCATCATTTTCTGGCCCAACCGGGTTGGCGGCGGCGCGCATCTTTTTGGGATCTGTATCGCGCCAGGCAAAAATATTCGTCACACAAAACCCACCAAACCCCAGCGCCCGGGCACGTTGCTCACAGCGCTCAACGGTGGGATCGTTTTGAAGTTCCGTTGCCGTCGATGGGTTGAGCATAATAAAATTTACTTTTGGCGCGCTGTCTTGCCAGGTTCTGGTCAGGCTGTAGCGATAGCGCTCGCAGGGCGAATAAATGGCCTGTGAAAATGCGTCACCCTTTTGGTGCTGTCGTTTGATCATAGGTATGTCTGGCCGTTGTTTTTGGCTTTTGCAAGGTTTTGCAGGCCGTTTTGCGGCCGCTTTGCAATTTGTGCTCGGGCCCCAGCGTTGCGGTTCGCCCTTTACCGAGTTGGCAAAATAACGCGGTTGGGGTAAAGCATACCGGCTTGATAACGCCCGATGGCAACAGCTTCACCCTCGAAGCTGGCCCAGCATAAATCGCCATATTGAAGATTTTGCGCGGTCACCAGGCCGGGGTTGCCGTTGCGCAATTTGGCCGCTGATTCTGCTGTGCACCGGGCTTCGCTTACGTCGCTGAGACCAGCTTCTAATGGCACTAATTTGTGATCCAGCTCAGGGGTTTTTGCAAGCGCTTCCAGCTGCTCTATGCTCACGGCTTGATCCAGATCGAAGGGCCCAGACCAGATCCGCCGCAATTGAACGACATGCCCAAAGCATCCCAGTTTCTGGCCCAGATCGCGTGCGATCGCGCGCACATAGCCACCCTTGCCGCAGGTGAGCTCTAGCACCACATGGTCCGCATCGGGCCGATCAATCAGCAAAAGCGAGTCGACGAAGAGCGGGCGCGCCTCAAGCGCGATATCCGCCCCCGATCGAGCCAGTTTATACGCGCGCTGGCCATCGATTTTCACCGCTGAGAATTTTGGTGGCACTTGCTCGATATCGCCAATAAACGAAAGCAAGGCGTTTTTGATATCGGCGTCGCTGGGTCGCGCATCGCTTTGGCGCGTCAGTTCCCCCTCGCCATCATCCGTATTGGTCTCCTGCCCCAACCTGACCGTGAATTCATAGGCTTTTAGAGCATCCGTGATATAAGGAACGGTTTTTGTTGCCTCGCCAAAGGCCAGCGCCAAAAGCCCCGTTGCCTCGGGATCCAAAGTACCCGCATGGCCGGCTTTCTTGGCCCCGAGCGCCCATTTGGCTTTGTTGACCAAAGCGGCAGATGTTATCCCTACAGGCTTGTCGATGATCAACCATCCTGATATGTCGCGGCCTTTGCGCTGCCTTGCCATCTTGTGATCCATTTTCTTTCGGGTGGTGCTCAGTAACGAGGCCTTGAACGCGGGTCAATCCGCTTGTTTTGGCCTGCTGAGACGGAACAGTCTTCCTTGCAAGCTGAGCAAACCCAAAATGATCAAGGCCAAGCCAATAAAATGTATGCCTTGCAACGTTTCTTCTAAAAACAACATCCCCATCGCGATGGCGGAGGGTGGAATTAAAAGGGTGACCAAAGACACATTTGTGGCGCCCGCGCGTTGCAGTATGTTGAAAAACAATAAATATCCGCCTGCGGTTGACAGAACGGCCAGCCCGAGAATAGCGAAGATGGTCGCTTGGCTTGGCAGCGCAGATGCCCAAGGCGTATCAATCATCAGTGCCAAGGGCACCAAAATAAACGATGAGGCGGTGACCTGCCCCAAAGCGGTATGCAGGGGGCTGATTTTTGCCGCGGCAAAGCGGCGTCCAAACACGCTGGCAAACGCGTATGAAAGCGTTGCACCAAGCACTGCCAATTGCGCGCCAAGATTGCGCGATATCCCTGCAAGACTGTCTGGCCCAACCATCACGATAACGCCAACGAGCCCCAACAGAACGCCAAAGAGCTTTTGCTTTGAAAACCGTTCATCGGCCAGAAACAGAGCCGCGATAAGAACGGTCCATAAGGGGGTTGTGGCGTTTAAAATGGCGGCAAGGCCGGCGCCAATGGTTTGTTGTCCGAAAACGATCAGTCCAAAGGGGATAACATTATTCAGCAGGCCCAGAGCCAGAAAGGCCTGCCAGGTTTTTCGCCCGCGTGGCAGCTGATGGCCGCTGAAGAGCGCGATGCCCCAGAGCACAAGTGCAGCCAGACTGACCCTGAGGGCGATTATGGTTAACACGGGCAATTCCTGTACCGCGATGCCAACGCATAAAAAGGATCCCCCCCAAAGCAGAGATAAAAGCACCAGTAGCCCCCAATCCATTGGCCCTAATCGCATCATGCTGATCCTTTTTTACTATTGCCTCGGTTTGTTTTCACGGTCGGAAGATGGCAACCCAGATCCTGCGCAATCCGTTTTTACGCAGAGGTGAGCTTGCTGGCCTATTCTCAAGCCGGTTCAGTTTGAAATCGGGCCTCTGGACAACTTACGGATTTTTTGAGCTGCAGCTTACAAAGCAGATTTACGGGCAAGGCGATGGCGCGATGTGACAGCGGTATCAGACGGATAGGCAGATATATTTCATTTCCAGATAATCTTCGATGCCATGATGGCTGCCCTCGCGCCCAATCCCTGATTGCTTGACGCCGCCAAAGGGTGCCACCTCAGTGGAAATTATACCCGTGTTAACGCCCACAATCCCGTATTCTAAAGCCTCGGCCACTTTGTAAACACGGCTCAGATCTTTGGCATAAAAATACGAGGCAAGGCCAAAAATTGTATCATTGGCCAGCGCGATCACTTCGTCTTCATCTTCAAACTTGAACAAAGGCGCAAAGGGGCCAAAGGTTTCTTCTTGGGCGACTTTCATGTCTTTTGTGGCGCCTGTAATGATGGTGGGGGTTAGAAAATACCCAGCGCCCTGCAGCGTTTGCCCGCCCATTTTTACCATGGCGCCTTTGACAGTGGCATCGGCAATATGGTCTTGCACTTTTATGATGGCTTTCTGGTTAATCAACGGGCCCAAAGCGGTACCCTCTTCCAGCCCGTCACCCACTTTGAGCGCGGCCACGGCTGTTGCCAGCTTCTCGGCAAAGGCGTCATAAACGCCCGCTTGCACGTAGATTCTATTCGCACAAACGCAGGTTTGGCCATTATTGCGAAATTTGCACATGATCGCGCCGGCCACTGCGGCGTCGAGATCGGCATCATCAAATACAATAAATGGCGCGTTGCCTCCCAATTCCATAGAACATTTCATCACGCTGTCTGCGGCTTGACGCAGCAAGCTGCGGCCCACTGCGGTGGATCCGGTAAAGGTGAGTTTGCGCACGATCGGATTTTCGCAAAATTCTTTGCCGATCTCTGCGGCCTGCGTGGCCGGAAGGATTGACAACACACCTTTGGGCAGGCCTGCGCGCTCGGCTAAAACCCCCATGACCAGCGCCGAGAGAGGCGTTTCTGAGGCGGGCCGCGCCACAAATGCGCATCCTGCGGCCAAGGCAGGCGCGGCTTTCCGGGTGATCATTGCGTTGGGAAAGTTCCAAGGCGTGATTGAGGCGGCTACGCCAATCGGCTGCTTCAGCACCATGATACGTTTATCAGGTTGGTGGCCGGGGATGGTTTCGCCATAAACCCGTTTGGCCTCTTCGGCAAAAAATTCGATGAAGGAAGCGCCATAACTGATTTCGCCTTTGGCTTCGGCCAATGGCTTGCCTTGTTCGGCGGTAAGGATCAGCGCCAAATCATCCGTATGTTCCACCATTAAATCAAACCAGCGCCGTAAAATAACGCTGCGCTCTTTGGCAGTGCGGGCAGCCCAAAGCTTTTGCGCCTTTTCTGCGGCAGCGATGGCCTGGGCAGTTTGGGCCCGGCTGATATCAGCCACCCTTGCAATCACATCGCCGCGGGCAGGGTTCACAACCTCAAAGCGGGCTTCATTATCTCCGTCCACCCATTCTCCGGCCAGATAGGCTTGCGTTACCAAGAGGCTGGGATCTTTCAACAGGCTGGCCAGGTTGGTGTGGGTGTCTAACATATGCTTTTTCTCCAAATAACGCTTCATAAGCCAAAGCAACTCTGTCAAACTTTGTCCAGTGGACAAAATGAAAAAGCTCAATGCGTTTAGACAATGATTATGCCAATGCGCCATTTATTCCCGGGGCAGAGGGTTTTATAGAAAGATGGAAATCGCAGGCTGCGGCGTTTCGCGCAGTTATGCTGGCCCGGGATGCGGCCCAGCTTGACATTGCTTATGGTCAAAGCGAGCGCCAACGCTTTGATCTGTTCTTACCGGAGAATCCGCCCAAAGGTCTATTCGTCTTCGTTCATGGCGGTTATTGGCTGAGGTTTGATAAAAGCGACTGGTCGCATTTCGCGCAGGGACCTTTGGCGCATGGATGGGCGGTGGCGATGCCCTCCTATGATCTATGCCCGCGCGTTTCGATCGCGCAGATTACCCGCCAGATATCGCAGGCGATCGTGCAAAGCGCCGCGCGCATTGCGGGGCCACTGATTTTGGCGGGCCACTCGGCGGGTGGGCATCTTGTTGCACGTATGGCATGCGCCGATGGGCTGCCGCAGGCGCTTCATGAACGGATAAAACGGGTTTTAGCAATTTCGCCCTTGGCGGATTTACGGCCATTGATGGAAACCTCGATGAACGCCGATTTTAAGCTGGATAGCGCATCTGCGCGGGATGAAAGCCCGGTTTTTGCCCCGAAACCAGATCTAGATGTGCGGATTTGGGTGGGCGGAGCAGAACGCCCGGTTTTCTTGCAGCAAGCCGCATGGCTGGGCAGCGCTTGGCACGTGGTGCCTGTGATACCGCCTAAATGCCACCATTTTGATATTATTGATGCGTTAAAAGACCCTGAACATAACCGATTGCTCGACGTGCTTGCATAGGCCTGTTGCAGCATTGCCGGGCGATCACTATGCCGCTGTTATGCTCGGGTCTCAGGCGCTGTAGGGCGCAGCTTACAAGGCATTTTCTGCAGGTTCAGGACTTTTTTAAAAGGCTGTCTGCCAAGGCTGGTACCGCGCTAAACTGGTCAATATGATGGGCGTTTTGGAAAAACGCGGCCGAAGCTTTTCGGTATCCACCGGTGAAAAATATGAATGGAATTTGCGCCCGTTGCGCGGTTTCATAATCCACTTCGCTGTCACCAATATAAAGTGCGGCGCTGGCGCCCAATCGTGCGACGCAATGCTGCAGCGGCGCCGGATTTGGCTTTTTAACGGACAAGCTGTCGCCACCCACGACCACCTCAAAAAACCGTTCCAAGTTGAAATCCTGTAGAATTTGTTGGGCGGGTTCGGCGGGCTTATTGGTGCAAATTGCGAGGCGATGCCCCTGCGCGGCCAAGGTTTCAAGCATTTCGACCACGCCTTCATAGGGTTGGCTCAGTGCGCTGGGGGCCTGATTGTACAGCAAGAGGGTTTTTTCATAGAGCGCGCTGTGCCGCTCGAGCGGCAGCTGCACCGCGTGCAGAACGCGTTGCACCAATTTGGGCATTCCATTGCCGATAAAAGAAATTACGGTTGCCAAATCCAGCGGGCTGATGCCTTCCTCCGCCAGCATTTTATTCACGGCCGCCTGTATGTCCGGCGCGCTATCAATCAGCGTGCCGTCAAGATCAAAAATAAGCCCGTTCATTCTGGTTTCCATTTGATTGAGCAGCCAATGGAGGCGATTTGCACTTCGGGCCCATGGCCGGTTTTCACCATGTGTTGCATGGCTTCAAAAAGGTCTCTGCGTAGATCGGTGGCTCCGGCGGTTCTTCCCGATGCATCTAGTCGGCCGCGATATTGCAGCCCGCCGGCGGCGTTAAAGCCGAAGAAATCCGGTGTACAGGCCGCGCCATAAGCTTTTGCAACGCTTTGCGTTTCATCATAAAGATATGGAAATGAAAACCTGTGCTCCTCGGCCAATGTGATCATATTTTCAAAACTATCAGCAGGATAGGCCAAGGCATCATTGGCGTTGATCGCCGCCACTCCAATGCCGATAGATTGTAAATCGCGCGCGTCTCTTTGCAGTCTGTCTAAAACACTCAATACATAGGGACAGTGATTGCACATAAAAATGATCAAGCAGCCTCTTGGACCGCTGATATCGTTTCGGGATAGCATCCGCCCATCCGTTGCAGGAAGCTGAAAATCGGGCGCGGGCCAGTTGAAATCGCAAACGGGGGGAATGCTTGACACGGTTTATCCTTTTGCAGCTGCGCGTATGGCGCGGATATTGTGACCATAGGGGCCAGGGTTTGCAACCGATCCGCCTTTAAACACGGCAGATCCTGCGACCAAGACATCGGCGCCAGCCGCCGAAACGAGCGGCGCGGTTTCGGGTGTGACCCCACCATCGATCTGGATATGTATTGGGCGGTCCGCAACCATGCTGCGCAATTCTTTGGTTTTTTCAATTTGCGAATGGATAAATTTCTGCCCGCCAAATCCAGGATTCACGGTCATAACGCAGATCAAATCGACCATATCGAGCAGAGGCGTGATGGCGCTTGCGGGTGTGCCTGGGTTCAGGGCGATGCCCGCTTTGCAACCCGCGGCGCGAATGGCTTGCATGGTGCGGTGGCTATGCGGGCCTGCTTCCACATGCGCAGTGATAATATCAGCGCCTGCATCGGCATAGGCTTGAATAGAAGCGTCTACGGGCGAAATCATCAAATGCACATCCATAATTGTTTTGATATGCTTGCCGATGGCGGCGCAGAGCGGTGGCCCAAATGTGAGGTTCGGTACAAAATGCCCATCCATCACGTCTACATGTACCCAATCGCATCCTTGCGCCTCAATCGCTTGGATTTCGCGGCCAAAATCGGCAAAATCTGCCGAGAGTATTGAGGGGGCGATTTTAATCGAACGATCAAAGCTCATTGTGTTTCTTTCGGGTTATGGCAGATGCTCGGGTTCGTGCATGTGCGCTTTTAAGTTTGCGTTCTGTCGATCCACGTGGGCATGCGCTGGGGCAGCGCCGCGGTCCGATGGGTTTACACCGTCTGTAAACATGCGCGTGCGCTGACGCAAGCCGGCCGCTTATGGGGTGGGTTTCGCGCTGTAGCTTTTGGCAGTATTATAGACGCAAGGGGCAGCTAGAATAGCGGGCCGGCTCAGACTGTGGCTTTGCGGGGCGATTGTTTCCAACGCCAGTATTGTATCGGATATCCTCTATCCTTTGTTTTAAAATTCAAAGAGTGACGGATTGATCGAAATTTCAGTGAAACTCACCTTGAAGGCTGTTGTGGATACTGGCTTCGCGCTATTTGAAAAAGTAGAATACGCCGCCGTATATTATAAAAACAGTCATATTTAATTTTTCAGCCTGTAAGCGGTAATTTGCAATTTTATTCGAAATATAAGGCGGTCGAAAATGCTTTTTATCGACCGGGTTTCAAGAATCTTGTCAGACACAAATTATTTATCTAACGTTAATCGAGATAAAATTTTTTAGAATAGCTTAAATGCAACGTCTGAATGGCCTTACTTTTCGTCAATTACGAGCGCTGGAGGCCGTTGCCGAAACCGGTTCGATCACGCGTGCTGCCGATATTTTGAACCTCACCCCTCCGGCGGTGCACACGCAGCTGAAGACTTTGGAAGAGAATTTCAACTGCTTGATGTTTGATCGGAGAAATTCTGAGGGGTTCCAGCTGACTTCAGAGGGGGATGCATTGCTGCGTGCGCAACGCCAATCCTATCAGGCTTTGGCGATGGCGGTGCGCGAAATTGATGCGCTGCGAAATGGCTTGGCGGGGGCTGTTGTACTGGGTGTGGTTAGTACAGGGAAATATTTTGCCCCGCAATTGGTGGCTGAAATCAAACGCGCTCATCCCGATATCGAGGTGATGCTTAAAGTTGGAAATCGCGATCAAATTATCGCGGCTTTGCAAGAAAATGCCGTTGACATGGCAATTATGGGGCGGCCACCCAAAGCGCCTTTAACCGCTGAGGTGGTGCTGGGAGATCATCCGCATGTTATCATCCTGCCGCCCGATCACGCCTTGGCAAGCCGATATCCCGTGGCCCCCGAGGAAATTCTGTCGCATCCTATTTTAACGCGTGAAGAAGGGTCAGGAACACGGATCTTAGCCAATCGTTATCTTGATCGTATTGCGCCGGGGCAAGTCTATCAGACCATCGAAATGGATTCGAATGAAACGATCAAGCAAGCGGTGATTGCGGGTTTGGGGATTTCCTTAATTTCGGCGCATACCGTGATCGAAGAATTACGCAGTGGCCGGTTGGTGACGCTGCGCGGCGATGATTTTCCGATCACGCGCAAATGGTATTTGTTATTGCCCAAAGATGTTGTGCAAACCGGGGCAGTGCGGATGATTTCTGATTTTATAACCGCCGAAAAAGGACGGTTTTTACCAAGCCTTCCCGTTTAAGATGAGGTTTGAAATTTTGACTTGATTCTCAGGCAGTTTTCGGAGAAAGCACGCGGTAGGTGCGGGCGATGGCGTCGCCCCGTTTGGGCAATTCTGCGCAGGCGAACCTATCCCACAGTCCTGAACGCCGGGACCTTCTTTTGAAACGTCAATGGAGGGTCAAAAAATGACTGAACGTTCTGAATATTATCACTTCTACAATGGTGAGAAAGCGGCTTTGCCTTTCTCAAGCGCCGAATATGAGGCGCGATTGAACGGCTTGCGTGCCGTGATGCACCAGCATGGGGTTTCGGCCACGCTGCTTACCTCGATGCAAGCCATCGCTTATTACTCAGGGTTTTTATACTGTGCCTTTGGCCGCCCCTATGGATTGGTTGTGACTGCAGATAGTAGTTTCACGATTTCGGCGGGGATTGATGGCGGTCAGCCTTGGCGCCGCTGCTATGGAGAAAATATCACCTACACGGATTGGCAGCGCAACAATTTTTGGGCGGCGGTGGCGTCCGTAACCGGCAAACAGGCGGTGATCGGCTATGAAGCAGATCATTTGACTTTGGCCCAGCATGATAGGTTACATGCCTGTTTAGAGCCCTCAAATTTGGTGGATCTTGCGCCGGCAAGCATGACGCAGCGAATGCTCAAATCAGAGGCTGAAATTGCTTTGATTCGCGCCGGAGCAGAAATTGCGGATATTGGAGGTTATGCTATTCGGGCGGCGATTAAAGATCAGGCGCGCGAATTGGATATTGCCATAGCGGGCCGAGATGCCATGGAACTGGCGATCGCAGAACGGTTCCCCGACGCTGAATATCGCGATACTTGGGTCTGGTTTCAATCGGGTTTGAACACCGATGGCGCGCATAACCCCGTAACGGCGCGAAGAGTTCAACCGGGCGATATTTTGTCGCTTAATACATTTCCTATGATTTCGGCTTATTACACCGCGCTTGAGCGGACCTTGTTTTTGGGTGAGGTGGATCCCAAGAGCTTAAAGATCTGGCACGCCAATATCGAGGCGCATGAATTGGGTATCGGTTTGTTAAAGCCCGGCATGCGTTGTTCGCAGGTAACAGAGCGCATAAACCAATTTTTTGAAGAACAGGGCTTATTGAAATATCGCAGTTTTGGCTATGGCCATTCTTTTGGCGTGCTCTCGCATTATTATGGGCGCGAGGCTGGGTTGGAATTGCGCGAAGATATCGACACTGTTCTGGTGCCGGGCATGGTGATTTCAATGGAGCCGATGTTGACAATCCCGGACGGGCAACCCGGGGCCGGTGGCTATCGGGAACATGATATTTTGGTGATTACAGAAGAGGGCGCTGAGAACATCACCGGATATCCCTATGGGCCCGAGTTTAATGTGATTGCTTAACAAACTCTGCGTTGGGGTCTGTTTACCAGCGCCCCAACGCTTTTTTGAGCGTTTGCATTGTAATTTTAACGATCCTTTGGCTGCTATGGGGGTGCATTTTTAAAGGTTCGCGCTTAGGTTAAGCCCGTCAGAGTTTTTTAGGCGGTGCATATGCGGTTTTTGGTAAGAAGTTTTCAGGCAATTGTGTTAATGATCGGGATCGGGGTTTTGCACTATGCGCTACCCCAAAATGATGTTGTTCGTATAAATGACACCTATGAAAAGCGGATTGATTTTGGCCGTACGGGGTTATTTTGGGCGCGCCATATGGGCGAGGATGGCCGCCTGCAATCGAACCGGGATGTGTTTTTTATAGAGAGTTTTGATGCGCAGGATCGACCGATCGTGTTTCGCAACGAGGATACGGGCTGGGGTTGGCCATTTTATTTTAAATTTGACACGTCAAATTTGCAGGCCGAGGCGTCAAATCTGCGCAGTGCAAAATCAAGCGCGCAGGTGCAATGGGTGAAAATCCGCCATTATGGCTGGCGCAATACGTTTTTGTCTATTTATCCAAACGCGGTTTCCCTTAAACCGGTATCTGGCCCGGATGAAACGTCATTTCCATGGTTCAATACCGTTTTTTTGACGCTGCTGGGATTGGTCTTTTGGGCTCTTCGGGTGCGGTGGCTGCGGTTTTACGCCCGCCGCTTATCACCCATTTTTGACGCGATGGAAGAGCGTCTGTCGAATTTTTGGGCTTGGGTGCGCAGCTTTCGAAAAACATAATCGAGCCGGGGCTTATGCCTATCCACGCTCTTGTTCATGCTCATAGCGCTGTTGCGCAATAGCTTCATTGCGCTCTGATATTTTTAAATCTTGCAGCGCAGCTTCGATATAATCCATATGAACTTCAACCGCGGCGCGCGAGGCCTCGGGGTCGCGGGCCTGCAAGGCGGTATTGATCGCGCGATGTTGTTCTAAGATCTCGCCGCGCGTGACGCGTTGCTTGAACATCATTTGGCGGTTGTAAAACACGCCTTCTTGTAACAGATCATACATGGACCGCATCATATGCAGCATAATAACGTTGTGACTGGACTCGATGATTGACAGGTGAAATTCGGCGTCGAGGCGGGCTTCATCGGTTGGGTTCCGTTTGTGATGCGCCGCCTGCATTTTATCAAAAATGGTTTGGATCACGCGCAAATCGGTATCAGAGGCGAATTTGGCGGCGCGTTCGGCGGCCAACCCCTCAAGATCACGGCGGAAACCAATATAATCAAACACCGCTTCTTCATGGCTGCTGAACAGGCTTACAAGGGCTGGTGAAAACGAGTTGCCAAGTACATTCGCGATGTAAATGCCTGCGCCGGCTTTTGACGTGAGCAAGCCGCGCTCTTGTAATTGCGAAATCGCTTCGCGCAGGGATGGACGCGACACTGCGAAACGCTCGGACAGCTCGCGCTCGGAGGGCAAGCGTTCCCCCGGCCGCAAAATGCCGCGCAGGATCAACTGCTCAATTTGGCGGGTCACAGCATGGGACAGCTTTTCAGACGTTACCTTTTGAAATGGCAAAACGCGTCCTCTTATCCGAGTTTTAAATAAACGTAGCGCCTTATATATGCCATTTTTTTCTGCAAGCAAATGCCAGATTTAATTTAGTAGTAAGTGTTGTTTTGTTTAAATATTGGTATGTTTTTTTTATTTTTTTAATGTCTTGTGATGATGGCAGCTATGCGTTTCAGGGTATACATGCACAAACCGTGCGCCATAAGAATATGAAGTTTGATATTCGAGTGCGCGGGCCAATGATCGAGGCGCTGCGGATCAACGCAATGGGTTTTCCCTCTACAAAGCAGGTTAGGCCGATTGCTTTGCAAGCCATGCGCCAGGTGGTGGGCTGCGAGGATGTCGCCGTCACCTGGGCCGATCCTTCGGTTGTTTTGGGGGTTCACGCCTGTGACTTTTAATACAGTATTTTTTGCATAAAAATCGAGCTGTGTTGTTTTTCATAATCCCCAAATGGTGCGCAATGCGTGAATCCTGCTTGCGTGTAAAGGCGCTGGGCATGCGAAAGCAAATCGCCGGTTTCCAGCATCAATTTGGGCAGCTTAAGCTGTCGCGCTTGGGCTTCTAGCCTGTCTAGTACCGATCTAGCGACGCCGGTCCCGCGGGCTTTGGGATCTGTAAACATCGATTTGATCTCACCATAATCTGGCCTGATAGCCAGCGCGCCGCAGCCGATATAGCGCCCTTGCTGGCGGGCGGCAAAGAACCGAATATCGGGTGATAGCAACTCTTCAATTGATAAAAAGTGATTTTCATCGCTTGCGAAAAGCTGCTGCATTAAGGCATGGCTTTGCTGCAGCAATTGGGTGATTTCAGGGTGCTGGGGATCCGCGATGGCGATAGAGATTGGCGTCATTGTTTGAGTATAAACCCTGTCTTGTCCAAAGCGCCAGCCTATATGATTTTGATGTGAATTTTACGATATCTAGACGTTAACCAAAGTGAGCACACGAGATACAGTGGTGGTCTGTTGACTCTGCTCCGCGTCAAAGGCACGCTTTAACTCAGAGAATCAAAGGCGGGTGCGGGTGCGTTTTTCCAAACTGCGACTGACAGGTTTCAAAAGTTTTGTTGATCCAACTGAATTGTTGATTTCAGATGGGTTGACGGGTGTTGTGGGACCAAACGGGTGCGGTAAATCAAATTTGCTTGAAGCGTTGCGTTGGGTGATGGGTGAAAACCGCCCCACGGCGATGCGCGGCGGCGGTATGAATGATGTGATTTTCGCGGGGGCTGCCACGCGTCCGGCGCGCAATTTTGCCGAAGTTACATTGCAGCTGGACAATGCCGAACGCTTGGCACCCGCTGCGTTCAACGAGGTGGATGTGTTGGATGTCGTGCGCCGCATCACGCGCGATGCGGGCAGCGCCTATAAAGTGTCGGGAAAAGATGTGCGCGCCCGTGACGTACAAATGCTGTTTGCCGATGCCTCTACAGGCGCCCATTCCCCAGCGCTTGTGCGTCAAGGGCAAATTGCCGAACTGATCAATGCTAAACCCAAAAACCGCCGCCGCGTGTTAGAAGAGGCAGCGGGCATTTCCGGGTTATATCAGCGCCGCCATGAGGCCGAGCTGAAGCTGAACGCCGCAGAAAGCAATCTGGGGCGCGTGGATGATGTGCTTGAGCAGCTTGCCGGTCAATTGGCGCAGCTGGCTCGGCAAGCCAAACATGCGGCGCGCTATCGCGCGATCGCCAAAGATTTGCGCAGCGCTGAAGGTTTGTTGTTGTTTCGGCGCTGGAAAGAGGCCGATGAGCTGTGCCAGAGCACCGCCCAAGCTTTGCAGGCGCAAATATTGGCGGCCTCGAAAGCGGAAGCCATGGCGCGCAGCAATGGCAAGTTGAGATTGGAAGCTGAAGAGGCCTTGCCACCAGTGCGCGAGGAAGAAGCGATTGCGGCGGCTTTATTGCAGCGCTTGCAAGTTCAGCGCGAGACATTGAGCGCGCAAGAAAGTGACGCGCAGCAACAGATCGATACGCTGGGTGGCCGTTCGGTGCAGCTGGCCCAAGACATCACCCGTGAAGAGGCTTTGAATCGCGACGCATTGGAGATGATTGAACGTTTAGAGTGGGAAACGGAAGAATTGTCAAAAGCGGCCTTGGGCCAAGACGATAAATTATCGAATGCAACGCAAGAGGCGCAGGATGCTTCTGCTGTGTTGCAAGAGCGCGAAACCGATCTTTCGCAATTAACCGAAGATGTGGCCCGTTTGTCGGCGCGCCACCAATCTGCGCATCGCTTGCTGCAAGACAGCGAGAAAACCCTTCAGCGCAGCCGTGATGAGGCTGAAAAAGCCAAACAGGCTTTGCAGCATTCTGAGCAACAGGTGGTTGAGGCGGCAGAGGCGTTTGACGCTGATGAAAGCCTGGCCGCGCAGGCGCAGGCGCATGCAGAGCAGTGTGAACAGGCGCTTGATCGGGCCGAAACGGCGCGCTCTGACACGCAGGCGCGCGAGGCCGAAGCGCGTGCCCAGCGATCGCGCGCAGAGGGTGAAAACACGGCATTGGAAGCCGAAGTAACCGCTTTGGCCAAGCTTTTGGCGCGCGGTTCTCAAGAAGGTGGGCAATTGCTTGATCGTTTGCAGGTGGAACAAGGTTTTGAAAAAGCCCTTGGAGCGGCTTTGGCAGATGATTTAAGGGCGGCCGAGGTTGAGGGTGAAGATGCCCTGTCAGGATGGCGATTTTTGCCCGATTACCCCGTTGCGCAACCGCTGCCCAACGGCATAACCCCCTTGAGTAATCATGTGTCTACGCCTGATGCGCTGGGGCGACGGATGACGCAGATCGGTTTGGTGGATGGGGATGAGGGCGTACGCTTGCAAGCGGCTTTGCAGCCCGGCCAACGTTTGGTCAGCTTGGAAGGTGACCTATGGCGCTGGGATGGCTATTGTATCTGGGCCGAAGATACGCCATCGACTGCCGCATTGCATCTTGAACAAGTGAACAGATTGGAAGAGCTGAAGCAGCAAATGGTGCAGACAGAGGCTGAATTGCACGCGGCGCGTTCGGCCCATGATCTGTTATCGGGGGAGCTTACAGAGTGGGCAGGCAAAGACCAGCGCGCGCGCGAAGCGCGCCGGCAAGCAGATCGCGAGGTGATTGAAAAAAATCGGGCGCTCAGCAATTCCGAAGCCAAGCTAAACTTGGCAAAAGGTCGGGTTGAAAACCTAACATTGGCCGTTGCGCGCCATGCAGAGGAAAGCTTAGGCGCTGAGGCGCAGCGGGCCGAGGCGCAGATGGCTGTTGACGCATTAGAGGATATCCAATCGTTGAAAGACCGCGTTGAAGATATCAAGCTCACTGTGGAAGCGGCGCGCATCACCATGTTGTCAAAGCGCTCAGAACAAGATGAGTTACGCCGCGCCGGCGAAGCGCGCATGCGCCGTAAACAACAGGTCACCAAAGAGCTTAGCGGCTGGCGATTGCGGCTTGAAACCGCTGATCAAAGACGGGTTGAGTTGCTAGAACGCAAATCCCAAACAGAGGCAGATTTGGCAGATGCGGCGCTGGTGCCGGATGCTTTGGCACGCAAACGGGAAGAGTTGAGCAGCGCCATTGCGCAGGCTGAAACGCGGCGCAAAGCTGCGGGCGATAATTTGGCAACGGGCGAAGCAGCTTTGCGCAACGCCATTGCGCAAGAGCGAGATTCCGAACGGGCCGCTTCCGAGGCGCGGGAGGCGCGCGCCGGCGCCGAGGCGCGCGCAGAGGCCGCGCAAGAAACCAAAACGGCCGCCGCGCAGCGCATCGAGGATGAGTTGCAAACCACCCCGCAAGACTTGCTGAACTCCTTATCAACGGATGCGGATCGCATGCCGCATGCGGATGAAATAGAAGCGGAAGTGAATCGGTTGAAACGCCAACGCGAAGCGTTGGGGGCCGTGAATCTGCGCGCAGAAGAAGATGCCAAAGAGGTTGAGAGCGAACATAAAAGTTTAAGCGAAGAAAAAACCGATTTGGAAGCGGCGATACACACGCTGCGCAATGGCATCGCGGGCTTGAATCGCGAGGGGCGCGAACGGCTTTTGACTGCGTTTGAGCAAGTGAATAGCAATTTTGGGCTATTGTTTAAGCACTTATTTGGCGGCGGCGAGGCAAATTTGGTTTTGGTGGAAAGCGATGATCCGCTTGAGGCGGGGCTTGAGATTATGTGCCAACCCCCCGGGAAAAAACTGAGCACCTTGTCTTTATTGTCGGGCGGAGAGCAAACGCTCACTGCGATGGCGCTAATTTTTGCCGTGTTTTTGGCCAATCCTGCGCCGATTTGCGTGCTCGATGAGGTGGATGCCCCGCTTGATGATGCCAATGTCACGCGCTTCTGCGATTTGTTAGATGAAATGTGCCGCCGCACAGATACGCGGTTTTTAATCATCACGCATCATGCGGTCACCATGGCGCGGATGGATCGTTTATTTGGCGTCACAATGCAGGAACAAGGGGTTAGCCAGTTGGTATCGGTTGATTTGAAAAAAGCCGAAAGCTTGGTGGCGTAAGCTTTCCAGCGGATAATGGGTCATCAGATTTTGCAACGCGCTTGAGGGGGCTTTAGTTTGCCGTCACCTAAAGCGCTTTCAACAGCGCCCAAGTTGGCCAAGCATCTGCAGGCAACCCCAAGGCGCTTTGAACCTCTTGCACGGCGCGACGCGTTTGAGCACCCAGAATGCCATCAATTTTTCCAACATCATAGCCTTGATCGCGCAGCGCGCTTTGCAAGCTTTTCATTTCCGTTCCGTTTAACCCGGGGTCTTCAAGTTCGAACCCATAGCGCGGGCTACCTTCAAGCAAGGTGGCAAAATAAGCAGCCGTGGTCACGTATACAAAGCTTTGGTTCCATTCGAAATACACATGAAAATTCGGATAAGCGATAAAGGCGGGTCCAAACCGGCCTTGGGGTAAAATAATGGAGCTTTCCAGATCGGCTGGATAGAGCGACTGGTTGGCCCCTTGAACCCCCAAAGCCACCCAGTTGGAAACTGGTTGTTGGGTATCCAGCCCCGTCAGGCTCCAATCCATATCAAAGGGTAAAATCACCTCTTGCAGCCAGGGTTGACCGCCTTTCCAGCCCATATTTGACAACATTTTGGCGCCAGACATCAAAGCATCGGCAGGCGAGGATCTCAGATCAACAAGCCCATCCCCATCCCCATCAACGCCATTGTCCAAAATATCTTGGGGCAGCATTTGCACCATGCCGATCTCGCCCGCCCAAGCCCCTTGCATTGTCTCTGGGTTAAACGCATCTCTTAAAAACAACTCTAATGCGGCAAAGATTTGCGGTCGAAACAGCTCTGGTCGCCGGCAATCATGGGCTAAGGTGACCAAAGCATTGCGCGTATTGTAATTGCCCTGAAACGCGCCAAAATCGGTTTCAAAAGCCCAAAATGCTAATAAAACCCCTGGGGGAATACCGTAGAGACCTTCAATCTGATCAAAAATATACTTATGTTTCTGTGCATTTTTTTGTCCATGTGCCATCCTGTGATCGCTGATTAATTTGCCCGAGAATTCGATAAAGGGCAGCTGGAAAATGGCCTGTGCCCGATCGGCTTTTAACACCTTTGGGCTATGTTCAACCGTTTTGAAAAATGCATTGACCTGCGCGACTGGCGCCCCTTTGGTTTGCGCTTCTTGCTTTAATTGCAAAACAAAATCGGCAAAATCGCCACCACAGGATTGCGCATATACTGGGCTGCTAAAGAGCAGAGGCAGGCTGAGTATCGCAGCGCTTGCACGGCGGGTGACTGTCCAATTTATAAAGCGCATTACGGCCCCCTTTTCCCTCCCGGTTTGATCCCTGATTAATGGACCATTGTTGACAAGATTGCACTTATCACCACCAACGCCAAGAGCGCGGCCCAGCTTTTCCAAAGAATATCAACCGAGCGCTCAATTTCATAAGCATCCGGATGGCGGTTGCCGTTTGGATGGATCCAGGCAAAATCTGTTAGGCGCCCGTGATAGCTGCGGGGGCCGGCCAAGGCCACGTTGAGCGCCAATGCCATCGCAGCTTCGGGCCAACCGGCGTTTGGAGAGGCATGGGTTTTGGCATTCTCTGACAGTTTGCTTAGGCCGCTCCAATGCCCAGAGACCAGCAGTATAATCGCGGCGCTGAGCCGTGCGGGAATAAAATTTAGCAAGTCATCAAAGCGCGCTGCGGCCCATCCAAATTCTTGCAGCTCTTTGGTTTTATATCCGATCATACTATCGGCCGTGTTGGTGAATTTATACAGTAACATTCCGGGAAGCCCGCCGATTAAAAAGTAAAACGCCGGTGCCACCACCCCATCTGAGAAATTCTCAGCTCCGGATTCAATTCCGGCCCGGGAAATTTGCGCAATGTTCATCTGCGAGGTATCGCGCCCCACGATCCTGCTGATCGCATTGCGGCCTTGGGTCAGGGAAAGACGCAGGCCTCTGGCCACCGCGATTACATGTTGAACCAAGGATTTATGCGCAAGCAAGCTGGCGGCAATCAGCGTTTCAAAGATTGGGCCTAGAAGGCTGAGTAGAAAGCCAAGGCCCATAGCGATACTGAGCCCAAGCAAAAGAACAGCGATGCCTTTTTGTTTGCGATTGGCACCGGAGTTGAGGCGTTTTGTGCAGGTGGAAATAAAATTACCCATCAAAACGGCTGGATGACGCACCCGCGACCACAGCCACTCTGGCTCACCAAGAACTGCATCAAGGATCAGCGCAAAAAACAACAGCCAAGCCATTATGACAGCGCCTTTTCGATCCGCGCCCAGTGGGATTGCGCAGGCAGGCCCAGCCGCAGAAAGCTTTTAGAATAGGGGAAGATGCGGCTCCAAATATGGTGCTGCCCAAGCTTGGCTTGCCAGGCCTTGGCATCGCGCAGCTCATAGAGGCGAAACAGGCTGCAGCCTCCGTGCAATCGGGCGCCTTTGGCAAGCATCAATTTGTCGAGCCGAGCGGCGTCCGCGTGCAGGCGCTTACGGGTGTTCTGAGCCCAGGTAGGATCAGACAGCGCGGCAGCCCCCATGCGTAAGGCGGGCCCAGATACGGCCCAGGGTCCGAGCCGGTTTTCGAGCTGTCTTAAAACGGGATCGGCTCCTATTGCAAAGCCCAAGCGCAGCCCAGCAAGGCCCCAAAACTTGCCAAAGCTTTTTAAGATTATTCGCCCGGGTTTGCCTGCTTCAGCGATCAAACTGTCTTGCGGGGTTACGTCGCAAAAACTTTCATCAATGATGCAAATAGGCCGTGTTAACTCTTTCGCGCGCCATAGCCGGCCATCGGGGTTATTTGGATGCACCACGACCTGCGCCGCCTGGGCGCTATCGGAAACGCGCCATCCGGCGGCGGTAAAGGCGGCTTGATGCTCATTATAGGTTGGGTGCGCGATCGCCACTTGGCTGGGAGGGAGCAAACTGGGCAAGGCCGCGATCGCCGCGGATGCGCCCGCGGTGGCAACCACATGCGCGGTGTTTGGAACCGACCAAAATTCGCGTGCGGCCGCGATCAGGCTATTATACGCGGATATACTGGGTAATCTTTGAAAATCATCTGCTGAAAAAGATATAACAGGATAGGGCTCGGGGTTAATTCCGGTTGACAAATCAATCCAATCTTCTGGCAGCCCCCCATAAAGCGCGCAAGCGGTTTCAAGCTGTCCACCATGATCCCGGGGCTTTGTTTTTTCTGTTAAATCAAACATATTTCATCCGTCTTTATGCGCAGCACTAGAAGTCTATTCGGCGGTTGGTTTCAAGTTCTTTCAAAATGATTAACATTTTATGTGATCATTAACCTTTTGTTATTACTTTTTGCGTTGATAATCGATCAATTCCTTTCTTTTTCTGGTGTCGGCGCGGGGGTCTTATGAGGGTGCTTATTGTTGAAAGTCATTTTGAATTGGGGTGTCTTTGGGAGCGCGCTCTGCAGCGCAGTGGTGCAGATGTGTGTTTTGCGCGATCACAATCTGAGGCTGTCAAAGCGCTCATGCAAGATGAGTTTGACATTATAGTTTTAGATCTGGTGTTGAAAAACGGCAGCGCTTTTGCAATTTCAGATTTCGCCAATTATCGCCGACCCAAGGCGCGTGTGGTTTTTGTGACCAATACAAGTTTCTTTTCGGATGGCTCGATTTTTCAGCATTGTTCGAACGCCTGCGCCTATTTACAAAGCGAAACGCCCCCAGATGATTTGGTGGCGATGGTTGAGCATTATGCCGAGCGCGCATAGGAAAGCGGCGGGGCGGGGTTAAGAGGATACCACCCGCTGTTTTTAAAACGCTCTGACGGGGCCGGTATTGGCGGGCTACTTTTCTAGATAAGCTGTGATTCGCTCTTGTATTTAAAAGGCTTAGAATCCGTGCAATTTCGCCAAGAGTCAGCCACATACATTTTTTTAAAATGATATTTTGTTGTATTTGCGCCATAGTTGCCGGGCACGTTTCACGCTTAGTTTTAAAAGTAAATTTTTTACGCATGGCGGGAATTTGGCGCAATAAAACGAGTTTTGGCATGGCGCCTGCAGGCATCCACAAGATCTTGTAGGCTTCCACAATGGAGCTGGGGTCTCTTGCGCGGCGTCGTAAAGCCTAAGCGATTTTTCTAATCGGCAGAAGCGTTTGGCATTTGGAAACTATTGATACGCCGGGATCTTGAAAATTTGCCGCGCTGCGCCAGAATTTCTAATGAAAATATAGGAAGAGCCGATGAGCACATTTTTATCGCGAGACGTACAGCAGGGCCTTGATCGGGCACGGGCGGATGAATTGAAGCGTAAAAGTCGTTTTCGGGTTCAGTTTGACGGTGAGATTTATCCCATCTTGAAGCTTTGGGACACAGGCTTTGTTATCTCGGCCGAGGGAGCGCCGCATATGCGTGGCTTGGTTGATGTGTTTAACGGCGCGACACATGTCTATCAATGTTTGATCGTTGCCTCGCAAGAAGAACACGGAGAAGTCCATTTTGAATTTAAACGGAACACAGTGGCGTTAGATCGCCCGCCTTTGGATTTCGAGCAACGTCACGATGCCCCAGTGGCTTTGCTGAGCTGAGGTTTATTGCAAGTCGCCAAAGGCGGTTTGTAATCGCCCGACGGCCTCTTCGATTTGTTGTTTGGGAAGGGCTAAGTTGAACCTTAGAAAATAATCGCCACCAGCACCGAAAGTGGCTCCGTGATTGGCTGCGATTTTTGCGCCTTTCTCTACGCGGGTAGAAATTTCTTGCGGCGTCATGCCGGTATCTGTGAAATCTATCCAAGACAAATAGGTGGCTTCAAGTTGCATCGCTTTGGCACCAGGAATCGCGTTTAGCCCCGTTTCAAACATGGCCCGGTTTTCATTTAAGTAGCGCATTAAACCATCAATCCATAAAGCCCCGTCAGGGCTATAGGCTGCTGTGGCCATTACGATGCCAAAACTATTCGGGCTGAGCGCCAGCGCGCGCATTTTCGCCCCAAATCTTGCCCGCAAATTGCGATCCTCGATGATCACATTGCCAGTGTGACATCCGGCAATATTAAACGATTTTGTGGTCGCGGTCATCATCACCAGCCGGTCGCGGATACTGGCATCGACCAAGGGCATCGCGATATGCTTTTTACCCGGATAGATCAGATCATGGTGGATTTCATCTGATACAATAATAAGGTCATGGCGTTTTGCAAAATCGGCAATGCCTTGCAATTCGGCTTTGGTCCAAACCCGGCCTCCGGGGTTTTGCGGCGAGCATAGAACCAGCATTTTCTCTGCCCCAGTGAGCAGGCTGTCATACGCTTCGAAATCAAATTCATAGCGTCCTTGATTATTTACCAGTGGGCATTCTGTAATCGCTCGGCCGCTGGCTTTTATAATCCGGTAAAAACTGTGATAAACAGGGGAAAAAAGTACCACGCCATCCTTCGCTTCGGTAAAGCTTTCAACGCACATTGCGATGCCATTGCCCAAGCCATGGGTGGTGAAAATCCAATCGGGGTCAACCCGCCAGTTATGGCGGGTCTCCATCCACCAACAGATCGCCTTGTGATAGTGATCAAGCGCGCCATAATAGCCGTAAATACCGTGGGCGGCCATGTCTTGCACGGCCTGCTGCACGCAAGCTGGGGGACGGAAATCGCCATCGGCAACCCACATGGCCAACCCGTCTTCCGGCGAAACGCCGTATTTGGCTTCCATATTATCCCATTTGTCACAGTTTGAACCGCGCCGGTCTATCTGCTCGTCGAAATGCATCCAACCCTCCCAAAGGTGCGCTAGCAACCCTATCGCATTGCCGCTTAGGCGCAAGAGCCGTTGCAACCGCTTTGGGTTTGTCTTACATCACGCGCATGATCAGACCTATTCTTTTTCATCCCGATCCACGCTTGAAAAAAGCCTGCGCCGATGTTGTCGATATTACCGATGCGGTGCGAGGCTTGGCAGAAGATATGTTGGAAACGATGTATGATGCGCCTGGCATTGGCTTGGCCGCACCGCAAATCGGCGTGTTAGAGCGGATTGTGGTTTTGGATTGCGTCAAGGAAGATGGCGCCGCGCCAGATCCGAAAATTATGATAAACCCGCAGATCACTGCCCAATCTGACGAGACAAATATATATGAAGAAGGGTGTTTATCGATCCCTGAACATTTTGCCGAAGTGACGCGGCCCAGTGAAGTTGAAGTGCTCTGGTTTGATCAAAATGGGGCAGAGCATAAAGCGGGGTTTGACGGTCTTTGGGCCACCTGCATTCAGCATGAAATTGATCATTTGAATGGCAAGCTTTTTATCGATTATTTAGGCGCGATCAAACGCCAGATGATCACGCGTAAAATGCAGAAATTTAAGCGTGAGATCGCGCGCGGCAAGGCCGAATAAGCATGGGCGTGCGCCGCTGTTTGGCTTGGCCTGATCCACGCCTGCGTCGACCGGCTAAGGCTATTTCAGAGATCACAGAAGATATTCATGCCCTTTGGCAAGATATGATCGATACGATGGAGGCCATGCCCGGGGTCGGTTTGGCAGCGCCGCAAATCGGCAAAATGCTGCGCTTGGCTGTGATTGACGCCTCAGACGCGCGCGGGCAAGCCATTTGTATGGCAAATCCGGAAGTGCTTCATGCGTCGATCGAGCTGCGCAGCTATGAAGAGGCCAGCCCGAATTTACCAGGGGTTAGCGCGCAGATTAAACGACCACGTGCAATCACCGCGCGTTTTTTAGATTCGCAAGGTGCCCTGCAGACCGAAGATTTCGTTGGCTTATGGGCGACCTCTTTGCAACATCAAATAGATCATTTGAATGGAAAAATGTATTTTGATCATCTGTCGAAAACGCGGCGCGATATGTTGCTTCGCAAAGCAAGGAAACTGTCATGAGGTTGATTTTTATGGGCAGTCCGGCGTTTTCCGTGCCGGTCTTAGAGGCGTTGGTCGCCGCAGGGCATGAGATCGTTGCGGTTTATACGCAGCCGCCCAGGCCGGCAGGGCGGGGCAAAAAACAACGCCCTTGTCCTGTGCATGCGCGCGCGCTTGCGTTAACGCTTGACGTGCGTCATCCAGCCTCGCTGAAAGAGGCAGAGGAGCAGGCTGCTTTTTCTGAGTTGCGGGCGGATGCGGCGGTGGTTGTGGCATATGGGCTGTTGCTGCCGCAAGAGCTGCTGGATGCGCCAGCGCATGGATGTTTGAATATCCATGCGTCTTTATTGCCGCGCTGGCGTGGAGCCGCGCCCATCCATCGGGCGATTATGGCGGGTGATCGCGAGACCGGCATCTGCATTATGCAAATGGAAGCTGGGCTCGATACCGGGCCGGTTTTATATCAAGAAACAATTTCAATCGCGCCAGATGAGACAACCGCCGCGTTGCATGAGCGTTTAACTGACCTTGGCGCGCGGTCGATTGTGCAGAGTCTGAAGGATTTATCTCAGTTGCAAGCACGGCCACAATCTTCAGTTGGTATTTGCTATGCGCAGAAAATTGATAAAAGCGAAGCGCAGATTGATTGGTCTTTGCCGGCTGAAATTTTAGATCGCCAAATCCGCGGCTTATCGCCCTTTCCAGGTGCTTGGGCGATGCTGCGCGGTGAGCGTGTGAAGTTTTTGGGATCAGCGCTGATCTCATGTGAGCAGCCATTGGCCTCTGCAGGCACTGTTCTTGATGATGATCTTGGCATTGCCTGTGGGTCAGGTGCGCTGCGGATTACGCGGCTGCAGCGGGCTGGGAAATCTGCGCAATCATCCGCTGAGTTTCTGCGCGGAACGCCTGTTATTGCTGGTGAGCAGCTTGTCTAGGGCCTAAAAATCGACCGCCAAGCCTTTTTTCTCCCAATCTCCATAGCGCACGGGTTCGGGTCCATCGCGGCCACCCAGCTCTTTAGGAAGAGGCGTGTTTTTGGCAGTCTGGCGACGCGCTTCGGCTTCGGCCAAGGCACGGATCGCGGCAGCGGGCAGATCTTTGCGGTCTTGAGACACTCGGGGCTTTCCTCTTTGTGGTGAGATAGATATACGCTCGGCTCTGATAAATGCAAGGATTTGACTATGGTAAAACCTCACCTTTCGCCAAGGGCCGCTGCCGTGCAGCTGCTGAATGGGGTTTTGCTTGAGGGCAAATTGATTGCAGAATTGCTTGCCGAAAATATTTTGGCGCCGCTGGCACCTGAGGCGCGCGCGCGCGCGCAGCGTTTGGCGCTGGAGACGCTGCGCGGGCTAGAGCGTGCTGACCGTTTGCTGGCCAAACATATCCGCAAAAACCCGCCGCTTGGCGTGCGTAATATCCTGCGTCTGGCGGTTGTCGAGCTGTGCCGGGGGGGGGATGCGCATGGGATTGTGAATGAAGCCGTTGCGCTTGCGGGCAACAGCAAACGCACAGCCTCGTTTAAAGGTTTGATAAATGCGGTGTTGCGCAAAGTGGCACAAACTGGTCCGGAAGATTGGCAGAAGTTGCGCGTGCCGCGCCTGCCCTCTTGGCTGCGTCAGCCTTTGGTTGAAGCCTATGGGGCTTCGGCGATGGGGTCAATTGAATTGGCGCATTTTAAATCAGTTCCGATCGATATAACGCTGAAAGATCCCGCGCGCGCTGCTGATTGGGCCGCGCAGTTAAATGGCACTGTGTTGCCAGGAGGCAGCATCCGCCTCAGCGCAGAGGGTGCGTTGACCGCGCGCCCCGGATTTGCCAGTGGAGATTGGTGGGTGCAAGATGCAGCTGCGGCTCTGCCAGTGCGGTTGCTTGGCGATTTATCGGGTCAAAAGGCTTTGGATCTTTGCGCCGCCCCGGGCGGTAAAACCATGCAGCTTAGCGCCGCTGGCGCCAGCACCACGGCGCTTGATATTTCGCAATCCCGATTGCAGCGTTTGCATGAAAATTTAGACAGAACGGGTCTAAAGGCTGATATCATCGTGGCGGATGCGCGGGCGCATGGGCGTACAGACTATGATGTGGTTGTGTTGGACGCGCCATGTTCGGCCACCGGAACCATTCGGCGGCATCCTGATCTGCCCTTCGCCAAAGATGGGGCACAGTTTTCAGCGCTTTTTGATCTTCAGGCGCAGTTATTGGACCACGCTTTGGAGCGCATGGCGGCACATGGGCGGTTGGTTTATTGCACTTGTTCGCTGCTGCCGGATGAGGGTGAAGCGCAGATTGAGAACGCGTTACAAAAGCATCCAAGCCTGCGCGTGGATCACAGCGCATTGGACAAGGATTTTATCGCGCAAGAATGGCGGGTTGCAGAATTAGGGCTGCGGTTGCGACCCGATTTTTGGGCAGAGCATGGCGGCATGGATGGCTTTTTCATTACAGTGTTGCGCTGGGCGTAACATGCGTATTTGCCGCGTGACTTGTTACGGCGCGTTTTCTATACTGCCCTTGGGCCAATGCAAGCGCCAAGGGGCATAGAACATGGCGGCGTCTCACAATTTTTCTTCACGCTACAGGCGTTTGGTCGACAGGTTAACCGCGCGCTGGATTGGCCTAAAATCATTTCCAGTGACCGACTTGCTTGAGGTCGAGCCACGTTCGATTGGCAGCCCTGAATTGGGTCGGCAAATTTTGTCGGGTCAGTTTGTTTTGCAGGGCCATCAGGTGGATTTGCAGCACAATGCTTTGTGGGATCTGAGCCTGTCTGACCAGGCTGCGATTTTGGATCTTCATGGATCGGTTTGGCTGGATCATTTGGCAGCACTCGGGGGCCGTAAAAGCGGCGCGATGGCGCAGGCGTGGGTGGATCTTTGGATCGACCGGTTTGGGCGCGGCGGTGGTCCTGGATGGCGGGCCGATATCGCCGGTCGGCGGGTTTTGCGTTGGTTACATCACAGCGTGATGCTGCTTGATGGCGCGGATTCAAGCCGACGGGCGGATTTTGTAGAGGCTCTTGCCAAGCAAGCTGTATTCATCTCAAAAAGATGGCCCTCTGTATCGCCGGGTTTGCCGCGCTTTGAAGCCTTGGCGGGTTTGATTTCTGCAGCGCTTGCGATCAAGCTTCTGCACCCTTTGGTAGCGCCGGCAACGCGGGCTTTGGCGCATGAATGCCGCGTTCAAATTGACGCCACCGGCAGTATTTTTTCGCGCAATCCCGAAGAGCTTTTGGATATTTTTTCGCTTTTAAGCTGGACGGCAGCGGCGTTGCGCGCCGCCGGTTGGACCCCAGCCGATTTACATTTGGATGCGATCCAACGCATCGCGCCGACATTGCGCATGCTGCGCCATAAAGATGGTGGATTGGCACGCTTTCATGGCGGTGGTCGCGGGTTTTCGGGGCGGCTTGATCAGGCTTTGGCAGCCTCGGGCAGCAGGGGGTTTCCGCAGAGCGGTTTGGCAATGGGTTTCGCCCGCTTAAGCGCGGGCGCCAGCAGCGTGTTGATTGATGCCGGGGCCTTGCCGCAGGGGCGGGCCTCGATCAACGCGCATGCGTCAAGTTTGGCCTTCGAGCTCACTTCTGGGCGCCATCCGGTGATCGTGAATTGCGGGTCAGGGCGACGCTTTGGCGAAGATTGGCGCCGAACCGGGCGCGGCACCGCCTCGCATTCCACTCTTGTCATCGAAGATTTTGTCAGCGCTGAACTGGGCCCCCGTTTATGGTTTTCCGGCCAGCGCCGTGATGCTTTGGTAAATGGGCCGTCTGAATTCCCCAGCGCGTTATCATTATCGACAGCAGGGCAAAAATTTGAAGGTGGCCATGATGGGTTTCTCGCCAAAACGGGCTTAACCCATGCCCGAACGCTCACTTTATCGCCAGATGGGGATCTGCTCAGTGGTGAAGAGGTTCTGATCGCGGTTGCCGCGCGCGATAAGTTGCTGTTTGATCAATCTATGCGGCGCCAAGGCTTGCAAGGGTTTTCCTGCAAGCTTCGGTTTCATTTGCATCCTGATATTGTGGTCAGAATTCACCCCACGGGCGGGCAAGCGGTGCTGATATTGCCAAATTCTGAAACCTGGGCGTTAAGCACTGACGCGACGGTTAAGCTGGCTTTGGAAAGCAGCGTGTATCTTGAGCGTCAGGCGTTACAGCCGCGGGCCACAAAACAGGTGGTTTTATCTCAGAGCGCAATAAGTTATGCGACACGCATCAATTGGGTTCTCACCAGAACCCGCCCCCCTGAACAATTGAGGCGTGAGCGCGATCATGAAATGCGTTACGCCATCCAGACATAAAAATGGAAAAATATATATGACCGATTTGTTTCCCGTTCGCCGCGCCTTGATTTCCGTTTCAGATAAAACCGGCTTGGTTGAGCTTGCGCATGTTTTGGCGGCCGGCGGTATTGAACTGCTTTCAACCGGCGGCAGCGCAAAAACGTTGCGGGATGCGGGGCTTGAGGTGCGAGATGTCGCAGAGGTGACAGGCTTTCCCGAGATGATGGATGGCCGGGTGAAAACGTTGCATCCTAATGTGCATGGCGGGCTGCTGGCATTGCGCGATAATGCGGGTCACGTTGCGGCGATGCAAGCGCATGGGATCGGTGGGATTGATTTATTGATCGTGAATTTATACCCGTTTGAAGAAACCGTTGCTGCGGGCGGCGATTACGCGACCTGCGTTGAGAATATCGATATTGGGGGGCCGGCAATGATCCGGGCTGCCGCCAAGAATCATGGCTTTGTAACAACCGTGGTGGATGTGCAGGATTATGATGCGCTTTTGGCCGAGTTGGCCGCGCAAGAGGGGCAAACATCCTATGCGTTTCGCCAAGCAATGGCGCAACGGGCCTATGCGCATACGGCCGGATATGACGCCGCCGTTTCTACTTGGATGGCGCAGGCTTTGGGAGAACCGGCACCAAGCCGCCACAGCCTATCGGGCCGTTTGGCGCAAAGGTTGCGTTATGGTGAAAACCCGCATCAATCGGCCAGCTTTTACGTGGATGGCAGCGGCAGGCCGGGCGTTGCAAGCGCAATCCAGCATCAAGGGAAAGAATTATCCTATAATAATATTAATGACACGGATGCGGCTTTCGAATTGGTGAGCGAGTTTGCGCCCGAAGACGGGGCCGCCTGCGCCATAATCAAACATGCCAACCCCTGCGGTGTGGCGCGTGGCGCTGATCTAAGCGCCGCCTATCGGGCTGCTTTTGATTGTGATCGTACCAGTGCATTTGGTGGTATCGTTGCGTTTAACCAAACGTTGGATGCGCGGACTGCGCAAGAAATAACCGGTATTTTCACTGAAGTGGTGATCGCGCCAGATGCAACGGCGGAAGCTATGGAGATCTTTGCCGCCAAGAAAAACCTGAGGCTTTTGACAACGGGCGCCTTGGCAGACCCAGCAACCGCCGCGCAGGTTATTCGGCAAGTGTCAGGGGGGTTCTTATTGCAAAACAAAGATAATGGGTTGCGTTTGCAAGAGGATCTATCGGTGGTTACCAAGCGGGCGCCGAGTGAACAGGAAATGGCGGATCTTCTGTTCGCGTGGAAAGTCGCCAAACATGTGAAGTCAAACGCGATCGTCTATGTGAAAGAGGGGGCAACGGTTGGCGTGGGCGCAGGACAGATGAGCCGGGTTGACAGCTGCCGTATTGCTGCGCGCAAAGCGCAGGATATGTCCGAGCTGCTCGGGTTAGAGGCGCCTTTAACGCAAGGCTCTGTGGTGGCTTCTGATGCCTTTTTCCCTTTTGCAGATGGGTTGCTAACCGCTGCAGAGGCGGGTGCAACGGCGGTTATACAACCTGGTGGATCCATGCGCGATGAGGATGTGATTGCGGCGGCTGACGCGGCCGGATTGGCGATGGTGTTTACCGGCATGCGGCATTTTAGGCATTGAGAATGACCAAGCTCATGGTCCTAACGGCGGTTGTAAGCTTTGCGTTTGATCAGATCAGCAAGCTCTATGTGGTGTTTTGGCTTGACCTCATAAACCTGCAAGAGATTGATGTTTTTGCGCCCTTTTTGAATTTCCGAATGGCTTGGAATTATGGGGTGAATTTCGGCCTGTTCTCCGGCCAATCCGAGGTTCAAAAGACCGCGCTGATTTTGATTGCGCTGGGGATTTCTGCCGGTGTAGCCATCTGGGCTATCCGGCAGGGCAGGGGGCGGTTAACGCCAGTGGCGGCGGGGCTTTTGATTGGCGGCGCGCTTGGCAATGCCCTAGACCGGTTGATCTATGGCGCGGTAGCAGATTTTTTAAACATGTCGTGTTGCGGCATCGAAAACCCCTTTGTTTTTAACGTTGCAGATGTGGCAATTTTTCTGGGTGCCATCGGGCTGATGTTTGCGCCGCACTCGCAAGATCCGACTATAGCCGATCGTGATAAAAACGGATAAAAGAAAAAAGTGGTGGATTAGATGAAGGTGATGGAAATGTCTCGGATAGCGGGTGTTGCGGGTGTGATTGGTTTCGCTCTGATGGGCTGTAGCTCGGGCGGTTCGATATCTGATCAATACGGAACGGTCAGTATTGAACCGATAGAGGCAGGTTTGGCGCTGAACAAACCCCTTGAGCAACCCAGCAATTTGGATGCGCTGCCAGAGCCCACCCCAGGGGGAACCAATCTAGGTGATCCAGAGCCGCGCCCTGCTGTCGAAGCTGCAGCGCAAGAGCCAGAAGCCGAAGCCAAGACGTATAAACCAGGCGAGCCGCGCCCAATATCTGAAATGATGGATGCTTTGAACGCAGGTCTTAAAGATATGGAGCAGCGGATAAATGACAGGTTGAGCTCGAATTAAGCTGGCTCAGACATAGGCTCTGTTTTGATGTCAAAACATTGTGTTCTGCCTTGCTTATTGCAACCTGACGCTTATCTTTTCCACAAAGATTAGGAGAAAGTGATGTCTCACTTCAGGCGCGGCTGGTTCGCTCTATTATGCGTGTTGGCGCCGTTGGCGGGGGGCGCTGAGGCCAAAAAGATTAGCAATTTCAGGCTGGAAAACGGTTTAGATGTTGTGGTGATCGAGGATCATCGCGCGCCGGTGGTGGTGCATATGCTGTGGTATCGCGCCGGCTCTGCCGATGAGATTCCAGGATCATCCGGCGTGGCGCATTTTCTCGAACATCTCTTGTTTAAAAAAACCAAACTTTTGGCCTCGGGAGAGTTTTCGCGGATCGTTGCGGAAAATGGTGGCAGTGACAATGCGTTTACCAGCGCCGATTATACCGCTTATTTTCAACGCGTGGCCAGTGATCGTTTGCCGCTTATGATGCAACTAGAGGCAGATCGCATGGTTAATTTGCAACTTGATGAAGCCGATATCGTTACCGAGCGTGATGTGATTATTGAAGAGCGGAATCAGCGCACTGAAAGCAGCCCCGGCGCTTTGTTTTCCGAGCAGCGGATGGCAGCCCAATATCTGCAGCATCCCTATGGCAGGCCGATCATTGGCTGGCGGCATGAAATGGAACGTCTGGGCCTGCAAGACGCGCTGCGCTATTATCGGCAGTTCTATGCGCCCAACAATGCCGTTTTAATTGTGGCAGGCGATGTAGACCCAGCTCGCGTGAAACAGCTTGCGCAAGACACTTATGGCAAAATTGCGCCAAACCCCGATTTGCAAAACCGCCAGAGGGTGAAAGAACCCCCTCAAACGGCCGCGCGGCGCTTGGTGTTTTACGATCAGAGGGTGGCACAGCCTTATGTGATTCGAACCTATCTCGCGCCAGAACGTAACAGCGGTGCACAACGCTCTGCGGCGGCGCTTAAACTGTTAAGCGATCTTCTGGGTGGTGGCCAAACATCTTGGTTTAGTCAAAAGCTGCAATTTGAAACCCAAACTGCCGTCTATACCAGCGCATTTTATGGCGGTACTTCTTTGGATCAAACCACTTTTGGGTTGGTGATCGTACCCTCTGAGGGGGTTGGTCTGGAAGAGGCTGAAGCCGCTTTGGACAAAGCGGTTGCCGATTTTATCGATCAGGGCATCGATATAGAACAATTAGAACGCTTGAAAAAACAATTTCGCGCCGCAGAAATTTACGCTCAAGACAGCGTGCAAGGCTTGGCTAATGCCTATGGCCGGGCCTTAACATCCGGTTTAACGCTTGAAGATATCCGCGCTTGGCCTGACATCGTTCAATCGATTCAGCCAGAAGAAATCTTAGCAGCTGCGCGTAAGGTGTTTGACAAGCGCAAATCTGTCACAGGGTGGTTGATAAAAGCTGAGGAGACCATGCAATGAGATTTGTTCTCGGGTTTTTGATCGCAGGCTTTGCCAGTTTTTGTCAGGCGGCAACGGATATTCAGGTGGTCACCTCACCAAATGGCCATAAAGCATGGTTGGTGGAAGAGCGCGGTATCCCTTTTGTTGCGCTTGAATTGTTGTTTGATGGTGGGGCATCTATTGAGCCTGCTGAACAGCGTGGGGGTGTCAATCTTATGATGGCGTTGCTTGAAGAAGGCGCCGCCAAGATGGATGCGCAGGCTTTCACCAAAGCAAAGGAAAACCTAGCCGCCTCTTTTTCCTATCAAACCTATCCCGATTCAGTTTCGATTTCGGCGCGGTTTCTAACTGAAAGCCAAGATCAATCTGTGGGTCTTTTGCGGCAAACATTGCTGGAGCCACGGTTCGATGTAGATGCGATAGAGCGGGTGCGGGCGCAGATTATTGCGGGGTTGAAATCTGATGCCAAAGACCCGGCTGAAATCGCGCGGGCAGCGTTTAATCAAGAGGCCTTTGGGCTTTCGCACCCTTATGGAAGCGATTTAAGCGGGCGCATCAGCACCGTAGAGGCGCTTACCCGCGATCACATCGTGCAGGCGCATCAAAATGCGCTTGTGCTGGATCGGATCCGCATTTCTGCTGTTGGGGATATTGGCGCAGAGGATCTGGGCCTGCTGCTGGATGCGCTGCTTAAAGATATACCGGCCCAAAGCGCTTGGCCTTTGCCAAAAGCTGCCGAGCTTGCGCTGGCAACGGGTGTTGAAATTGTTCCCTTCCCAACCCCACAATCGGTTGCGCTGTTTGGGCATCTGGGCCTCGATCGCGATCACCCTGATTTTTTTGCGGCTTACATTCTAAACCACATCTTTGGCGGCAGCGGGTTTGAAAGCCGTTTGATGCAGGCGTTGCGCGAAGAGCGCGGATTAACCTATGGGGTGTCCACGTATTTGGCATCTCGGAACTATGCAGATTTATTGCTGGGCCAGTTTGCGTCTGCGAATGACCGCATGGCTGAAGCAGTGGATATCTTGCGCGAAGAATGGGATGAAATCGCCCGTGATGGTATTACTGAAACAGAGTTACAATTGGCGCAGACTTACCTCACTGGCGCCTATCCGTTGCGCTTTGATGGCAATGCGCAGATCGCTCAAATTTTGGTTGGCATGCAGCAACAGGGGTTGCAACCAAGCTATTTGAAAAACCGAAATAAAAAGGTGATGGCGGTGACGTTAAAGCAGGCAAACCGTGTTGCCAAAGAGTTGTTTCGCCCCGAATTATTGCGCATGTTCATTGTCGGTGAACCGGAAGATCTTTAACCGATACAGGGCTCAAATGCACGCTATATAAGCGGTGGTCTGCGATTGCCGCGCGTGATTATGTGATTGAAATTTGCCGTCTTGCGTCAGAATACGTTGTGATTTCGAAGCATATCACCATAAAAAGCCGTGGATCACTGCGTGAAACAGGCTGGATATTGCGGTAGGCTCTGGGTTAAACAGGTGATGATTTACAATGGTTTTCAGGCCTAATTGCAGCGCGTATAAGGAATAAAAATGGCATCTCCCTCATATTATAAACCTTTAGGTGGGCTTGCGCCTCAAAGCCAGTTGATCACTGGACGCGCCGTTTTTAACGAGGCTTATGCCGTGATCCCTGGCGGAACCAACAGCGATATTGTCACCAGTTTTCTACCCTTTTGGACGGGTATGCGGATGTGGGTTTTGGCGCGGCCTCTTTCTGGGTTTGCCGAAACATTCAGCCAATCGATTGTTGAGTTAATCCCCGGGGGTGGCAGCGAGCGGCCGGAAACGGATGCCAGTGCTCAGGCGGTGCTTTTCATTGTATCGGGCAGCATCACCTTGAACCTATCTGGCGATACGCATGTTTTGTCTCCGGGCGGTTACGCTTATATTCCAGCAGGCTCTGAATGGTCGTTGGTAAATGCGGAAGCAGAGGCGGCGGTTTTTCACTGGATCAGAAAAACCTATCAAGCTGTCGAGGGGGTAGAGGCGCCAGAGGCGTTTGTCTGTAATGAGGCAGATTTTGCGCCGATAGAAATGCCCGGGACGGATGGCGCTTGGGCCACCACGCGGTTTGTTGACCCGGCGGATATGCGTCATGATATGCATGTCAATATTGTCACGTTGCAGGCAGGCGCGGTGATCCCGTTTGCCGAAACCCATGTCATGGAGCATGGGCTATACGTTTTAGAAGGCAAAGGCGTATACCGCTTGAATCAGGATTGGGTTGAAGTAGAGGCAGGTGATTTTCTGTGGCTGCGCGCGTTTTGCCCACAGGCCTGTTATGCTGGGGGGCCAGGTCCGTTTCGGTATTTGCTTTATAAGGATGTGAATCGGCAAATGCCTTTATCATAAGAAGGGCGAGCCGGGTGTGAGCTGGTGTGTTTTGCGCTTTTTTCTTCGTAAAATATAGAAACTTTAAGGTATAGCCACCTATCTGGTGCCACTACGTTCATATTTTCATCCCTGAGATTTAACGCGATTTACGTAAAGCTGCCTTGGCAATACCACCCTGCATTGCGGGCGCCACCATGGGCAAAAAATACCCAGAGCTGATCGCCCTCTGCGCAGTTGATACGCCAGTAATCTCGCACGCCACTGCGCCAATTTGGATCATCCAGCCACCATTCTGGCGCAATCCGTTCCGGTCCCTGTTGCGTCGCTGTGGTTAAAACCCGGTTTCGCCAGCGAAAGCGTGGTGGCACATCGGGTATTTGTTTGGCGCTTATCGGTTCTGGTGGCCATAACAGTTTTGGCCTTGGGCGATCCGGCCTCGGCCAATCCGGCGCTGGTTTTGACCAAGCTGCGGCAAAGACCACAGCTGTTTTCTCGGCAATATGGCTTTCTGCAGGATGCAGGCGGGTTACGTGATCTAAGCCGATCCGCGTTCCCAGTCGCCCAATCAGATCGTTGAGATCGGTGTCAGCTCCCGTGGGCGTGGCGCTGTGATGCGTCTGTTGTAGGGGCGCTGGGGTGGTGCGGAGCGTGATGGGTTCGGTTTGGCTGGCCTCAAGCCGTAACATATCAATGCCAAACCCCATATCAATCGTCTCAAGTTTAAGCAGAAGAAGCGGGCGGATACGCTCGATTGTATGGCCCGCTTGTGCCAATTGAACCCGAATATAAGAAAGAGTTTGATCGGTTTGAAATACTTGTAAGTCAATTTGCCGTGCGCCTTGTCCAGCGGCGCGTAGTTTGTCGCAAAGCCGCGGTAAAAGGCGATCTAAGGCGGCGCGTAAATCTTCAGCCAGGCCAATCGGCTCTGGCAAGCTCATGCGCACGCCAAAATGGGGTGGTTTGCGCTGGGCGGATAAGGGTTCAGGAACGCGCCCTAAAGCTTGATCCAATCGCAGCATAAGTTCTTTGCCAAAGCGGCGCGCCAAAGCGGCGCGGGGTTGCCCGCTTAGATCACCGATTTGGCGCAAACCCACGCGGTGCAGATTATGGATTGTAGAGCTTTCTAGGCGCAGCGCGGCCACAGGTAAGGCCGCTAAGGCGCTATGGCTGCCCCCAAGAGGGGCGATTTGCGCTTTTGGTTGTGGATTGCCTGTTGGCACCAGCGCTTGCGCCTGCGTTCGTGGCTGTGAAAAGCGCTGCTTGGATAATTTTACGCGCGTGGCTCTGGCCTCTTGAGTGAGGGCATCCACATTACGATCTGATTGATTATGGCTTGGGTGATAATGCGCCAAAGCCCAAGCCGCGCCGATTGTATCAGCCAAACCAAGGCGGGTACTCAGCTGAAAATCTTCGCACTCGCTTGCAATTTGGTTTATAAAACCAACCTCGCCGCCAAAAAGATGCGCGCAGCCTGTGATATCCATGCAGAGGCCATCATCGGCAGCGGTGGTGACCCAAGGGCTAAATTTTTCCGCCCAGCGGCATAAAGCCAATAAAAATTGGCGTTCGCCGGGTAGGTTGCGCATGCGGGTGATCAGTTTGGGGCAGAGTGCTTGGGCATCGCGCAAAGATTGACCAGGGTGTAATCCAGCGAGGCTTGCACTGCGTGAAAGCGAAGAGAGCCGCTGTGCCTGCCCGCTCTCTTGCAGGATCGCAAAGGGTAAATCAGCCAGATCATTTTCTAAGCGTAAGAAACGCTCGGCCCCCAATCTGGGAAACCAAAGGGATAAGAAACGGCGCTGTGTCATAGGACGGGTACATTAACTTTGTTCACTTTTTGTTCTATATCGGAGATCTGTGGGATGAGTCGAGTCTGTCTTCGTGGCATTTTTATAAAATCATACTGAGGGTTTATTTTTTCCAGTTTGGTTCTATCTAAAAAGTAACAAGATTTTCTATTTATAAGGAATTCATCATGAAATCACGTATCCGTTTGTTTTCTTTCCTAGCGGCCATCGGCGTGGGCCTCACCCCTGCATTTGCGCATGAGGGGGTTAAAAACCCTGCGGTGAAAGCTCGGATGATTTTGATGCAAGAGGTCAAAACATCCTTTGGCCAAATTGGGCAGATGGCAAAAGGCGCTGTGGCGTTTGATGCGCAGGATGCGCAAGCGGCCAAGGCACGTTTGTTAAAAGCCTCTCAGGCTGTTGTAGATAAGTTTCAGGCGAATGAAACAGATCCATTGTCACAAGCCGCGCCAGCTATTTGGAAGAATTGGGATGATTTTGTTGTCAAATCTACCGCTTTTGAGGCGGCTATTGAGGTGCTTGACGTGTCAGATTTGGCAGCCTTAAGGGGCGGTATGCGGGCTATAGGCGGTGGATGTATGGCGTGCCATAAATCTTATAAAACTGATTAAAAGCAGGCCTTTCACAGGTTTGAAAACGGTATCAATACGCCTGAATAATGCGTTGCAGTTTGCTTGAAAATACGGCATCGTTTTCAAAAAATTGGGAGGATGATCATGCGTACACGGGCAGCAGTTGCAGTTGCAGCGGGACAACCACTGGAAGTAATGGAGGTAAACCTTGACGGTCCGAAGGCGGGCGAGGTTTTGGTTGAGATAAAAGCAACCGGTATTTGCCATACGGATGAGTTTACGCTGTCAGGCGCAGATCCAGAGGGAATGTTTCCTGCGATTTTAGGCCATGAAGGGGCCGGCGTGGTTTTGGAATGCGGCCCGGGTGTGACAAGTTTGAAGCCGGGGGATCATGTGATCCCGCTTTACACGCCGGAATGTCGAACCTGTGAATATTGTCTGAACCCAAAAACCAACCTGTGTCAGGCCATTCGCGAAACCCAAGGTCGTGGAGTGATGCCCGATGGCACCAGCCGGTTCTCTATGCTCGATGGCACGCCGATACTGCATTATATGGGGTGCTCTACTTTTGCCAACCACACGGTCTTGCCGGAAATTGCGCTGGCCAAAATTAATCCGGACGCGCCATTTGATAAAGTTTGTTACATTGGCTGCGGGGTCACCACGGGCCTTGGCGCGGTGATGAACACTGCCAAGGTTGAAATTGGCAGCAGGGCGATTGTGTTTGGTTTGGGGGGCATTGGCCTGAACGTGATCCAAGGGTTGCGCATGGCCGGTGCAGATCAGATTGTCGGCGTTGATTTGAACGCGGATAAGCGCGATATGGCAGCGCGGTTTGGCATGACCGATTTCGTCAACCCTTCAGAGGTTGAGGGTGATTTGGTGGCGCATCTTGTGGCCCTGACCAAAGGCGGCGCAGATTATACGTTTGATGCCACTGGCAATGTGCAAGTGATGCGCACAGCCTTAGAGGCCGCGCATAAGGGTTGGGGAGAAAGCATCATCATTGGCGTTGCGCCAGCGGGGGCTGAAATTTCAACGCGGCCGTTCCAATTGGTCACGGGGCGTGTCTGGCGTGGCACTGCCTTTGGCGGTGCACGCGGGCGTACCGATGTACCTAAGATTGTTGATTGGTATATGGATGGCAAAGTGGAAATTGATCCGATGATCACGCATGTTTTAGATCTTGAGGATATCAACAAAGCCTTTGATTTGATGCATTCAGGCGAAAGTATAAGATCTGTCGTGGTGTTTTAAGCTTTCGCTAAGGGCGGCGAGTGTTGCCCCGATGCCAGAGTTCTGACAGCCTTGGAATGCTTTGTTGCAAATGACGCTGTTTTGGCTGTGTTTGGTATTGGGGGTGACGCGAAAATCAAACTAATCAAGAGATAATGCATTAGAATGATGGATTTAATGACGGTTCACCCTGCAACGCGCGCTGATTGCGATCAAATTTGGGCGCTGTTACAGCCGGTGTTCAGCGCGGGCGACACCTATGCGGTTGATCCATTGATCGATCGCGATGCTGCGATCACCTATTGGATGGACGCGGAGAAAACCGCCTTTATACTTCGCGTTGATGGGCAAGCCGTTGGAACCTATTATATACGCCCAAACCAGCCGGGGGGCGGCGCGCATATCTGCAATTGCGGCTTTATTACGGCGCCCTCGGCGCGCGGAAAAGGGGTTGCGCGGCGCATGCTTGAACATGCGCTGATTGAGGCCAAGCAGCAGGGGTATCGGGCGATGCAGTTCAATTTTGTGTTGGCCAGCAATCAGCGTGCGTTGGCCATTTGGCAGCGCTATGGGTTTGCAACGATCGGTCGGATTCCGCAGGCGTTTTTGCATCCAAAGCAGGGCTATGTGGATGCGCTGATCCTGCACAGATCTTTGTAAGAAAACCGCAACTGCGATACATTATCTTATACTTTTCTTGTACTTTGCGGCGCCTTTTTGGATGTATAACAGCCGTTGACAGCGCGCCGTTTACGGGATCAAGATGGCCGTAAGGGTAAAAATTATATGCGGTTTTTCGTTCATAGGCGTCGGTTCGCGGATTTATCAGAGCAGGAAATATTGGCGCTTGCAATTTCCTCTGAAGAAGATGATGCGCGAATTTACAGTGGTTTTGCGCAGCAATTGCGGGCTGAGTATCCGGATAGCGCAGCTTTGTTTTCTGATATGGCCAAAGAAGAAGATGCCCATCGCCAGCAATTGATTGCGCTTCATGAAACGCGGTTTGGGGCGTTTATTCCGCTGATCCGGCGCGAGCATGTTGCTGGGTTTTATGCCCGTCAACCGATTTGGCTTATTGCCAATTTGGGGATCGAAAAAATTCGCGCTGAAGCAGAAGCGATGGAGCGCAAGGCTGAGGATTTTTATCGAAAGGCAGCGGCGCGCAGCTCTGATGCTGCCAGCCGAAAATTGCTGGGTGATTTGGCGGCCAGCGAAGCCCGCCACAAAGCGCGCGCAGAAGGTCTGTCACAAAATTTAACCTCCTCAGGGGCAGCTCAAGAAGAAGGGTTTCAAGCCAAGCGCCAGTTCATACTGACTTGGGCACAGCCAGGCTTGGCGGGTTTAATGGACGGATCTGTTTCGACGCTTGCGCCTATCTTTGCCACGGCCTTTGCCACCCAGAACTCGCATACCACGTTTTTGGTGGGGTTGGCGGCTGCGCTGGGCGCAGGGGTTTCAATGGCGTTTACCGAAGCCGCCTCGGATGATGGGGCATTATCGGGCCGCGGCTCACCTTTGAAACGTGGTTTTGCCGCGGGCGTGATGACAACGATCGGGGGGTTGGGGCATGCGCTGCCCTATTTGATCGCGGATATTTGGACCGCGAATTTGATCGCCTTTATCGTTGTGTTTATCGAATTATGGGCGATTGCCTGGATTCAAAACCGGTATATGCAAACGCCGTTTTTTCGCGCGGCGTTTCAAGTTGTGCTTGGCGGATCCTTGGTGTTTGGGATCGGAATTGTGATTGGTAGCGGATGAATCGGCTGCGCTTCCTAACGGGGTGGCGACCGGCCGTATAAGATAGTAATTGACGCGCCGCGCCTGCCTGATAGAGCCTTGCGTTATGATCGATATCTTGCTCAAAACCTTGCCGTTTTTCGCCGTGATTGGCTTGGGTTATCTTGCCGGACGTCGGGGTTTTTTCACCCCCGAAGCCACGGGGTATCTGACAAAATTTGTCTTTTATTTTGCGCTTTCGGCGTTTTTATTCCGCTTTTCGGCAACGCTGCCTCTCAGCTCAGTCTTGCAGCCAGATTTTATCTTTGCCTATTTAAGCGCATCGGCCTTGGTCTATGGGTTTGCATTGCTGGTGGCCTTAGGCCGCAAGGTTCCGCTAGACGAAGCTGCGATTGAGGCGCATTGCGCGGTGATCGGCAATGTCGGGTTTTTAGGGGTGCCGATGCTGGCCTTGCTGATGGGCCCGGAAGCGATTGGCTATGTGGTCATGGTTCTTGCGGTTGATTTGATACTATTTGGATCTTTAATCGTGATGTTGATCGTTGGCTCACGCGATGGTCAAGTGCGGTTTGCTACGCTTTGGGCGCTTGTTTTAGGGTTGCTGAAAAATCCAATGATTATGTCGATTTCTGCGGGCTTTATTTGGTCGGGTCTTGGTCTGCCGATCCTGGCGCCGTTGGATGAGTTTCTGTCGATGCTGGGATCTGCGGCAACACCAGGTGCGTTATTTGCGATTGGCGCGTCTTTGGCCTTTAAATCGGCCGAGCGTCTGCACGTGGCTGCTTGGATTTCATTTTTGAAATTGGTAATTCATCCTGCCGCGGTGGCCATATCGGCGCTTTTTATTTTCCAACTTGATTCTTATGCGGCTTCGGTGATGCTGGCGGCCGCAGCCCTGCCCGTGGCGGGCAATGTCTATATTTTGGCGCAGCATTACGCGGTTGCGCCGGTGCGCGTTTCCGCTTCGATCTTGATTTCGACATTTTTCAGCATTTTAACAGTGCCAGCTGTGACCGCGTGGCTCAATCCATGATCGGGGCTGTCGCATTGCACGCTTGCACCTTGCGCGCGCAGCGATACCATCACCTCAAAAGGAAACTTGGATGACTGCCCTTTATATTGATGCCGATGCATGCCCGGTAAAAGATGAAGCAGAGCGGGTTGCAACGCGCCACAACCTGCGCATGTTTGTGGTTAGCAATGGCGGATTGCGCCCCTCTGCCAACCCATTGATCGAGACGGTGATTGTTGCGGATGGTCCAGATATAGCGGATATGTGGATCGCCGAACGCGCCAAACGCGGTGATGTGGTGGTGACCGCCGATATTCCGCTCGCATCGAAATGCGTGGCGAACGGGGCTTTGGTTTTAAAGCATAATGGAGAAGCTTTGACCGAGGCCAATATTGGTAATGTTCTGGCCACGCGGGATTTAATGGCCGATCTGCGCGCCGCAGACCCTTTTCGGCAAGGTGGCGGAAAAGCTTTTTCCAAAACGGATCGGGCGCGGTTTTTAGACCGGTTGGAAACCACATTGCGCAGGGCAAAAACACTAAGTTAAAGCGGGCTTTCAACGCAGTCACCGCATTTATATAATTAAATTTTCTTGTTGTTTCTTTCGCGAGTTCTTAAGGTTTTGGCGTAGCCTTATAACGCATAACGGCGCAATTTATGACCATGTATTCGAAGAGAGTTTCTGATGAGCGCAATCAATATTTCTTTTGATCAGGGCGACCCGCTGCTGGATTGGCTGGGCCTGACGGCGGCGTTTGAGGCCGGTCATAAACGTCCAAAAGCCGAAATTGCTGATACGTTTTTGTATCGCGGAAAAGACACTTTGTTATCACGGGCTGCCTGGATTGATGGGTTGGGGATTGCCGTAAAAGCCGCAACGATCTTTCCTGATAACCCAAGCTCTGGCCGTCCGATGGTTAATGGCGGGGTAAATCTGTTTTCAGATAAAACCGGTGCGTTGGAAGCGATTATTGATTTTCATCTTGTGACCAAATGGAAAACCGCGGCTGACAGTCTTTGGGCGGCCAAGCGGTTGGCACGCCCGGAGAGCAAACATATTGTGATTATTGGCGCCGGCACCGTTGCCTCAAATTTGTTAGACGCTTATCGAGCTGGGTTTCCAGAAGCGCGATTTAGCATTTGGAACCGCAGCCCAGAGCGGGCCCAAGCCTTGGCCAAAACGCGCCCCGATGCGAGGGCGGTGACAGATTTAAAAGCGGCGATTGGCAGCGCGGATATTATTTGCACATCCACCATGAGCACGAGCCCTGTGCTGCAAGGGTCTTGGCTGCAAGAGGGGCAGCATGTGGATCTGATTGGGGCTTATCGCCCAGATATGCGCGAGGCGGATGATCAAGCGCTTCAGCGCGCGCGGGTTTTCGTGGATAGCTTTGATACCACGCTTGATCATATCGGAGAGCTGAAAATTCCGTTGTCTTCCGGGGCGCTGAGGCGGGCTGATGTGCAAGCCGATTATTATTCAGAATGCGGATTTCAGCGAGGATCCGAGCGCGACATAACGCTGTTTAAAAATGGTGGTGGCGCGCATTTGGATTTGATGACAGCGCGGTATATCATGCAGCAATGGAGCAGCGCCGCGTGATCTGCGGCATTTTTCTGCTCGCTTTGTTGCTCATGGCGCCGTTTCTAAGTGAATGGCGGCGTTTGCCGATGGATGCGCGCGCGCGCGCGGATGCGCCGGGCCGGTTTGCGCCCTTATCGCGCGGGGCAACGCATTACCAGCTTTTGGGGCCGCCCGGCGGGCCATTGGCCATTTGTATTCACGGGCTGAGCACACCAAGTTTTGTGTTTGAGGCGCTGGCGGCTTTTTTGATTGGACGCGGCCATCGCGTTTTGATTTATGATCATTACGGGCGTGGCTATTCGGATCGCCCAATGGGCCGTCAGGATGCGCGGTTTTTTGCGTCACATTTAACCGAGCTGCTGGATCATTTGGATCTTAAAGAAGATTTCGATCTTTATGGTTACTCTATGGGGGGTTCAATTGCGGCGGCGTATGCGGTGCAAAACCCCTCATCCGTAAAGCAACTTATTCTGCTGGCGCCGGCGGGTATGGGGCATAAGCTTGGCAACCTTTTGGGGTGGGTCAGCCGGGTTTGGGGGCTGGGCGATTGGCTGGTTTATGCGCGCTATCCCCGGCTGCATTTGGCGGGAACCGAAGCTGAGCGTGCGATCAGTTCAAGCGTGTCTTTTTTGATCGAGCGCCAACAAAAAGAATTGCACTACCGCGGGTTCATCCCCGCAATTCTATCCTCTGCGCGTGGCATTTTGGCCCATAAAATGGCGGCGGAGCACAGCGCGATCCAGAGCCATGGGATTCGCGTTTTGGCGATTTGGGGGGGGCAGGATCATGTGATCCCGGTTGCGTTAAAAGGATGTTTGCAAAGCTGGAATCCGCAGGCCCGCCAATTTGTAATCTGGGATGCGGGTCATGCCTTGCCTTATTCGCATACCCAGCAGGTTACCGCGCTTTTGGAGGCTGAATTACAAGCGATTCCTCGCCTTTCATCTTAAAAGCAAACGCTTGGCACGCCCGGTTAATTTGCTCCAAGCATCACAGTTGGTTTTTCACGGATCGGCAGATGCACCAGCGCACTGAACAGCCCGACACCAACGCCAATCCACCACACCAATGTGTAGCTGCCATAAACGTCAAACATTCGCCCGCCCAACCAGATTCCGATAAAGCTGCCAAGCTGGTGCGAGAAGAAAACGATGCCGTAAAGCGTGCCCATATAGCGCAGTCCGAAAATATACGCGACAAGTCCGCTTGTAAGCGGCACGGTGGCCAGCCAAAGCATGCCCATAAGAGCGGAAAAGATGAGCACGCTGACAGGCGTAATGGGAAAGTTTATAAAGCCAAACGTTACCAATGCGCGGGCCAGATAAACAGCTGCCAACAGGTTTTTCTTGGAATAACGATTGCCCAAATACCCGGCTGCCAAAGTGCCGGCAATATTTGTCAGCCCAATTACGGATAGGGCAGCTGCGCCAAGCGTCGAGGTTGAGGTAATCCCGAGCGTATAGAGGAAACCACCTGGATTAATGGCGCCGCAGGCTTCGGTAATAAAGGCGGGAAAATGGGCCGTCATAAACCCCAATTGATAGCCGCAGCTAAAAAAGCCTAAAAAGATCAAGATATAATTCGAATCTTGCATGGCCCGCCCCACGATCGCGCTGAGCGGGGCGTCTCCTTCCGCTTTTGGCGCGCGCGGGGCAACCCGCATCATTGGCAGTAAGAGAAGCGTGGCTAAAATGATGCCTGCAAAAAGAAGAAATACAGTTTGCCATGGCATTGCCGATAGCAGTAATTGTGCCAAGAGCGGGCCAACCACCTGCCCTGCGCTGCCCGCAGCCGTTGCGATGGCCAGTGACATTGAGCGGTGCTGATCGCTGCTGGCGCGCCCTACAATGGCAAGGATCACGCCAAATCCGGTGCCTGCAATCCCAAAGCCAACCAGAAATTCATACACCTGATGCGCCTCGGGAGAGGTGGCAAAAGCCGAGAGCACCAGCCCAGCGGCATAGACCAAAGCGCCTAAAATAATTGCTTTTCGATCGCCAAGTTTATCGGCGATCGCCCCAAAGATCGGCTGACCAATGCCCCATGCAAGATTCTGAATCGCCAGTGCCAGTGAAAATTCCTCGCGCGCCCAGCCAAATTCGTTTGCGATTGGAATTTGAAACACCCCAAAGGATGCTCTGATCGCAAAATTTATCAGAAGAATAATGCTGCCCATGATCAAGATAGGCGTGATCAGGCGATGTGTCTGAGACATTTGGTTAACCCTTTGAACGCACGTCAAATCCCTTGGCCAGCCTAAGCTAGCCTCAGGGCGCAGATTTACAAGCCGTTCGTGATTTTACGCGCGGCGGTTGGTGCCAATGTCTTTAAATCAAGATCGGTTCATAGTAAGCCCAGCTTATGGGCAGAGTATCACAGCGCTATCGCGAAGACGTCGAATCCGGAGCAATCAGCGCTGATCCAGCGCAGCAGGCGCTCTTGCCAAAGCTTGATGCTTTGCTTGAGGCGCTTGAGCGCCCTGTGAAGCGTGGGTTTTTACGCCGAACCCAAGCGAGCGCGGTTAAAGGGTTATACATTTGGGGCGGCGTCGGGGGCGGCAAATCCTATTTGATGGATTTATTCGCAAGCAGCTTGGCCGTGGCGGTGCGGCGGGTCCATTTTCATGCCTTTATGCAAGAGGTTCAGGCCGGCTTGCATCTTGCGCGCCAAACGAATGCGAAAGACGCTTTAGTGCCGGTTTGTCAGGCGATTGCGAAAGATATTCGCGTTTTGGCATTGGATGAAATGCAGATCAAAGACATTGCCGATGCGATGATCGTGGGCCGGTTGTTTGAATTGTTGTTAGGCCAGGGCGTTACCGTCATAACCACGTCAAACCGCGTGCCCGAGGATCTTTATAAAAACGGCTTAAACCGACAACTTTTTTTACCCTTCATCGCGTTGATCCGAAACCAATTCGCGATTCACGACATGGCCAGCGAAATCGATTTTCGGCAAAACAGGATCGCAGGGAGATCGGTTTATTTTACGCCTTTGGGGCGGGAAGCCCGCGCCGGGTTAGATGCGCTTTGGGGTGAATTTTCCGGTGAGGATAGCCAAACCCTGACCTTGGTGGTTAAGGGCCGTGATTTGGTGGTGCCTGCCTATATCAATGGTATCGGACGGTTTGATTTTTATGATCTATGCGGTGCTATGTTGGGCCCTGCAGATTACTTGGTGCTTGCCGATCATCTTCGGGTTTTGTTTTTAGACGATATTCCCCAATTGGGGCGCAATAATTTCAATGAGGCAAAGCGTTTCGTGACCTTGATCGATGCGCTTTATGAAGCAAAGGTGCGGCTGGTCTGTTCTGCGGCGGCGCGGCCCGAAATGCTTTATCTTGAGGGCGAGGGCAGCTTTGAATTCGAGCGCACCGCCAGCCGTTTGCGCGAAATGCAAGCCGCGGATTGGGCGCAAGATAGAGCGTGATCCTTGGCGCTAAACGCGCCAGCCTAGCCGTTTTGCCTAAGGATCATCCCCGCCAAATATAGCGAGCCACAGATGACGATGCGAGCATGTGGCTCTTGCGCGCTGATCGCGCGCAAAGCAGTGTCGACGGTTTGCGCAGATTGCGCATAAAATCCGACAGCGGCAGCATTACGGGCTGTGTCATCTGCGCTGAGCGTATTGACTTCATTTGGAATTGAAACCGAAAACAGCGTTTCGCTGACCGCGTGTAAAGGCGCCAGATACCCGGTGATATCTTTCGTGTTCAGCATTCCACAGATCAAATAAGTGGGCCGCTTGGGCAGGTTTGCTAAAAATTGGGCAAGCGCTTGCCCAGCGGCCGGATTATGCCCCCCATCCAGCCAAAGCTCGGCCCCCGGAGCCAGCGCGGGTAAGGGCCCTTCGCGCAGCCGTTGCAGGCGCGCCGGCCAGTGCGCTTGCGTGATAGCGGCCTCGCAGGCGCTTTCTTTCGCCTCTAAATGCCGCAAAGCGGCTAGGGCGATGCCAGCGTTTTGAATTTGATGCGCGCCAGGAAGATTGGGCAGGGGCAAATCAAGCAAGCCGCATTCATCTTGAAAAATCAACCGCCCGCGCTCTTCGCTGACATGCCAATGCTGACCATAAACCTGCAGCGGCGCGTGCAACCGCTGGGCGTGGGCTTCGATGACCTCAAGCGCCGCCTCTTGCTGCGGCCCGACAATGACGGGTACGCCTGATTTTATGATACCGGCTTTTTCCGCTGCGATTTCGGGCAGCGTGTCGCCCAAAAACTGCTGGTGATCGATCGAAATTGGCGTGATAATGCTGAGCTTGGGTTTCGCGATCACATTGGTTGCATCCAGCCGCCCCCCCAAGCCGACCTCTAACAGCGTGAAATCAGCGGGGCATTCGGCCATCGCCTTCAGCGCGGCGCAGGTGGTGATTTCAAAATAGGTGATCGGATCAGCGCCATTGGTTTGATAACAGTGCTCAAGACGCTGGCTGAGTTCGGGTTCGCTGATCAGTGCGCCGGCCAAACGGATCCGTTCGTGAAAACGGGCAAGATGCGGCGAGGTATAGGCATGCACGCGCTTTTCTGCAGCTTCCAATCCGGCACGGATCATCGCTTGCGTGCTGCCCTTGCCGTTGGTGCCGGCGATATGAACCACCGATGGCAGCTGCTCTTGCGGATTCCCCAAGCGATCGAGTAACCGCCAAACCCGATCGAGCGTCAGATCAATCACTTTAGGGTGTAGCGCCATCATTCGGGTTAAAATGGCGTCAGAATGGTCAATCGTCATTTTTTCTTAGGCTTTGCCGCGGTGCTTTTATCCTCAAGCTGCGGGTCCGTCGGTTTGGGTAAATCGCCTTTAATGGCCGGGCTCAACCCCAGCAACAGGCGCACAATGGTGATCAACTCATCGCGCATTTCAGGGCGCGCCGTCACGCGATCCAACATGCCGTGATCGAGCAGATATTCAGCCCGTTGAAATCCTTCCGGCAGCTTTTCACGAATGGTTTGTTCGATCACGCGTGGGCCAGCAAAACAAATCAAGGCGTTCGGCTCAGCAATTTGAACATCCCCCAACATCGCATAAGATGCGGTCACCCCACCCGTTGTGGGATGCGTGAGCACCACAATATAGGGCAACCCTGCTTCCTTCAGCATCTGAATGGCCACGGTGCTGCGCGGCATTTGCATCAAGCTAAGAATACCTTCTTGCATGCGCGCGCCGCCCGCAGAAGAAAACAGAATAAGCGGACGGTGCAATTTCACCGCGCGCTCGGCGGCGGCGATAATCGCATTGCCAACATACATGCCCATCGAGCCGCCCATAAAAGAAAAATCTTGCGCGGCGGCAATGATCGGCGTGCGCCCGATTTCGCCCTCGGCCACCAGCATTGCTTCCCCTTCGCCGGTATTTTTTTGGGCCGCTTTCATACGGTCGGGGTATTTCTTCTGATCCCTAAAATTCAGCGGATCGACGATGGGTTCTGGCACTGGTACATCCACAAAAATGCCACCATCAAACAGGCTTTCAAACCGGGCCCGCGGGCTGATCCCCATATGATGCCCGCATTGGGTGCAAACGTTCAGGTTTTCGCTTAACTCGCGGTGAAACAGCATGCTGCCGCACTCGGTACATTTGGTCCAAAGGTTCTCGGGCACTTCGCGCCGCGAGAAAATTGAGTTTATGCGTGGGCGGACATAGTTTGTGATCCAATTCATGCCTGACGTCCTGCTGTTTTTTGTTTTCCTTGAAATAAGCCGGCTTGCGGTAAATTGCAATCAGCGAAGCGCAAAAGCGGTTCGAAAAGCACATTGTTTTTCACGGGCAGGTAGCCTGTGTTGGGCGGGCAGAAGCGTTGATCGTGGATACAGACAACTGCGCCCCGCCATTGTTTTGGGGGAATGCCAGCCTAAGGCGGGTGGTTTTCTTCAACAAAGGTATGCCCGCGCTTTTGGTTGATCCAACGCAGCCAGATCAGAAATGCTAGAACTTCGAACAGCGTGAAGATCAAAAAGCCTAAAGTGGTTTGGGCCCCCTTTGGATCGAGCTGCATTACGAAGAGCGACATGCCATTTAAATGCCCATCAAGCCCAAAGATCAGCAGCAACGCGTTTACCCCAAAATGAAGGCCAAGCGCCGCCCCTAAATTACCCGTTTTTAATGTGACAAGGCATAAAATCATACCCGCCACGCTTGTATGTAACACGTAAAAAAACGCATTTACGCCAAAAATAGAAAAATCAAAATGCAGCATACCAAAGAGCAGTGAGGGCAAAAAAATTGACCACCAGAACCGTCCGCCTCTGGCGCGGATATGCTGTAGTAAATAGCCGCGAAACAGCATTTCTTCTGCCCCGATCTGCACGAAAATCAGTGCGGATATGGGGATAACCCATCGCAGCCAAAGCGTTGTGGTTATATTGGGGTTTGGCTGGCTCGAGGCTTCAAAGAAATGCCAGGAAATGGTATAACTGCTGGTTTCGCTGAAGATGGCCGTGGCAAAGGCGAGGCCAGCTCCAATAAGAAAATGCTGCCAATTGATTTTACAGGTGGGACCATAAAGCGCATGGAGGGGGTGGCGATGCAACCAGCGACACACCAGCGCGATGCCCAGCCAAATGAAGAAAAAAGAAAATAAGAGAGCGGCTAAATCTGCGGGTGTGCTGCCCAGCCCTTCAAGGTGCATCTGTGCCATGCGATCTAGCGTGATAAACCAACCAAAGCTTGTAGAGACATAGATGATGGCGATCAGAAAAAGTCCCAAACATATACGCCAAATCTGTGACCTGTTGCCAAGAACAGAGGGGTGGAACAGCCTGTCTGACAATCGAATTCCCCTTATTGATCGAAGCGGTGACTGATTGCTTGAAAGGTGGGGTATCTGCCAGCTGGTTTCAATAGGCTTTGCTTAGTTTGGGTGGTCTCAGGCCTTTCGATCCAGCAAAAAACCGTCTTAGCGGCTGCTTAATTTAAAGGCTACTGCCGGTTTTCGCTTCGGCAGCGCTGGACCATTTCAGCGCTTTGTAATGTTGATTTTTTATCTGACAGAAGAAAGCGACTTGTTTCGCCTTTTGGGCTTTTGTATGACCAATCAACGCATAAGGGAGAGAGACCGTGAGTAAATTCGATAAATCTAAGCTACCAAGCCGTCATGTTACCGAAGGTCCATCTCGGGCACCGCATCGGTCCTATTATTATGCGATGGGCATGACGGAAGAGGAAATTCATCAACCGCTGATCGGTGTTGCCACCTGCTGGAACGAAGCGGCGCCCTGCAATATCGCGCTAAACCGTCAGGCACAATCTGCCAAAATGGGCGTCAAACAAGCGCTGGGCACACCGCGTGAATTCACCACCATCACGGTTACCGATGGGATCGCGATGGGCCATGAGGGGATGCGCAGCTCGCTGGCCAGCCGCGAAGCCATTGCTGATACGGTTGAATTGACGATGCGCGGGCATTGCTATGATGCGCTGGTTGGTTTGGCCGGTTGCGATAAATCTTTGCCTGGTATGATGATGGCGATGGTGCGCTTAAACGTGCCCTCTGTGTTTTTATACGGTGGCTCTATTCTGCCGGGCCGTTTAGATGGCAAAGATGTGACAGTGCAGGATGTTTTTGAAGCCGTGGGTCAACATCAGGCGGGCAATCTAAGCACTTGCGATCTTGAAAAGCTGGAAGCCGTGGCCTGCCCCTCGGCAGGGGCCTGTGGTGGGCAATTTACCGCCAATACGATGGCCTGTGTGTCTGAGGCCATTGGTCTTGCGCTGATGAATTCATCCGGTGCTCCCGCCCCGTATGAAAGCCGCGATCAATACGCAGAAGCTTCGGGTCGCGCCGTGATGACCTTGCTTGAAAAGAATATTCGGGCGCGCGATGTGGTGACGTTGAAATCGCTTGAAAACGCCGCGCGGGTAGTAGCATGCACCGGAGGCTCGACCAATGCAGGGCTGCATTTGCCCGCGATTGCACATGAGGCCGGCATTGATTTTTATCTTGAAGATGTGTGCGAGATTTTCCGCGACACACCCTATTTTGTGGATCTTAAGCCGGGCGGAAAATATGTTGCAAAAGATCTTTACGAGGTAGGCGGCGTACCGGTTGTGATGAAAGAATTGCGCAAAGCCGGGTTGTTGCACGAAGATTGTCTCACCGCCTCTGGCAATAGCATGGGGGAAGATTTGGACAAAATCACCCGCGAAGCTGATGGGCGGGTGATTTACCCGATCGCCACTCCGCTGACAAAAACCGGTGGTGTTGTTGGTTTGACAGGCAATTTGGCGCCCGAAGGCGCGATTGTGAAAGTTGCGGGCATGTCCGAAGAGGCTCAAGTTTTCACTGGGCCTGCGCGCGTGTTTGAATGCGAACAGGATGCGTTTGAGGCGGTTCAAAACCGAACCTATCAGGAAGGCGATGTGTTTGTGATCCGCAATGAAGGGCCTGCTGGCGGCCCGGGCATGCGCGAAATGCTGGCCACAACGGCGGCGCTTTCGGGGCAAGGTATGGGTAAGAAAGTGGCGCTGATCACCGATGGGCGCTTTTCTGGCGCAACGCGGGGCTTTTGCGTTGGGCATGTCGGCCCAGAAGCCGCGCATGGGGGCCCGATCGCTTTGCTGAAAGATGGCGATATGATCACGCTGAACGCGTTAAAGGGTGAAATCAGCGTTGCGCTTGACGATGCAGAGTTGGCCGAGCGCAAGGCCCAATGGTCGGGCCCGCGCGATACGATTTATGCCGCAGGTGCGCTTTGGAAATATTCGCAATTGGTCGGAGAAATTTATAAAGGCGCGGTGACGCATCCCGGTGGTAAAGCCGAAAAACACGCGTATATGGATCTGTGAAGGTGAATATGGCCCCCTGGCGTTTTGGTCAGTGGGCCATTTTCTGCTTTATGATAACGCTATGTGGCTGCGCTGGGCTTCCACCGCTTCTTAATACGCAATATGAAGGGTTGATAACGCAGCAAAATCTTCCCTCAGGTGCGATCATTCGGCCGCCAAAGGGCTATTGCGTCAATCCAGATCTCGGCCAAAGCACAGAGACAGCAGAATTTGTAACGCTGCAGGCTTGCTCGGAACGCGACGGTTTGCTGGCCTATGGTGTGATCACATTGTCATTGGTGGCGGATCAGGAAATCAGCCTTGCCGATGTAGCCCAGCAGTTCAAGACGGCAAACCCGAATGCACATGTGTCAACAATCTTTGCCGATAAGCGTCAGATTTTCGTTCAAAACACATCGCAGGCAGCCCAATCTGTTTCTGGATTACAAAAAACTTTGTGGCAAGGCGTTGAATTGCGCGATACCCACATGCTGATTGCCACGCTTCACATGCCAGCGGATACCATGTTTACAAAAAATATGGCGCGTATGCTTTTGTCACGCAGCTTGCAGGGCGTTTCTGTGCACCCTGCCGGCTCAAAAATGCGGCCCAGTGTGAAACCAAATACCTCTAGCGGGCCGCGTCCAAAAGCCCGCCCTGTTGGATAAGCTCATGTAGGGGCGCAGGCCTGCCAAAGATAAATTGCTTGAATGTGATTTATCGCTATAATTGCCTGATAGTTAATTGATTTAGAGACTGACAGTGATTTTAAAGCCGATGCGGGCGTTTCTGATCCGCAGGTACCTTTTCTATGTATTATCGCGGCCGAATTCATGGCTGCGCGCGCAGAAAACGCCGCGCATATGGGGGGTATATAAGCAGTCAAAAATCTTGCGCCATCAGCTTGAGCGGTTTGTCTCAGGTTTAGAGCTGCGGCTTCAAACCGCGCGCAGGGGGAAGGTTAGCGGCTCTGATATTTGGGGGTGGCGTCCCGATTTTTGGTGCACAAAAATGGATATGGGAGCTGCAAATCTGGGCGGCAGAAGCATTGCCTTGGGCAAGAATATCCAATTGTTTAGCCCAGAGCATTTGCAAATTGATCAATATTGGCTTTCCCAGCGAAAGGATTTAAGCGCTCAAACCGGAGCAAGCTATTGCGTGTGTTTGGATATTTTCGACATAAAAAGCAGCTTTTTATCTTTCGCGATTCAACTGCCGATGGGCAGCCGCCGGCGTCTTATGGAAACGGGGGTGTTGATTTGTAGAGCGCGTATAAATTTTGAAACCGAACTGCATACGCATCTCCGCCTCAATATTCCCGAGCTGGATGACCTGTCTTTACAGGCGGATACCCATCACCGCGAAGATGGTGAGTTTTCGTGGGAGTTCAGGCTGCGGCCGCTTAAATTAAGCGCAGATTCCGACGCGCCGCTTTGGATCGATCTGATCTTTGAGGCTCCGCGTTACACGCAAATTCAAATCATTGATTTCAATCTCTCTACCGAAGAGGGTTCTTTAGAAAGGCGCGCCGATGTCGCTTCGCATTGAGCCAACGCGCTTCGCTGAAGGCATTTGGCGGGCTTTGCTAAACCAACCTTCCGATTTGAAAGCGCCCCCGCCCAAGATTGACGTGCTTTTGCAAGGGCGCCCGATCCGTGGCGTGCGGGTTGACCCTCTGAATATGGAAAATTGTTATGAATTATCCGTGCCAATTCCGCCCGAAGCTATTGGATCTGGTACCTATATGCTTTTGATTGTTGAGCAGGGCAGCTCCAAAGTGTTGTCGCGGATCGTGCTGTCGGGCGGTGATTTGAACGGCGAAGATCTTCGCGCTGAGATGGCGGAATTGCGGGCTGAAATAGATCTTCTGAAGCGGCTTTTTCGCGCATCGCGTAAAAGTGGCTTTTAAAGTTTTTACGTTGCGTATTGCGTGACAATCAAACCATGATTTGGCACGATGACCTATTGTAATCGCGAGAGGCCAAATGTCTGCTGAATATCCATCCATTTTCACCCCTTTAGATCTTGGTTTCACAACGTTGAAAAACCGCATTTTGATGGGATCGATGCACACCAATCTTGAAGAAACGCATGACTGGGATCGAGTTGCTGAATTTTATGCTGAACGCGCAAGGGGCGGCGTGTCTTTGATGGTTACGGGTGGGATTGCGCCAAATAAAGAGGGCGGTGTGTTTCCAAACGCGGCGGGGCTTTGTTCAGAGGAAGATATCGCGCACCATAAGATCGTTACGCAGCGTGTCCATGCGGCAGGTGGAAAAATCGCCATGCAAATTTTACATGCTGGACGCTATGCTTATAGCGCTGATTGTGTGGCGCCTTCGGCGGTGAAATCGCCAATTTCGCCCTTTATTCCGCAAGAGCTTGATGAGGCGGGGATCGAAAAACAAATTGCCGATATTGCCGCCACAGCCCTACGCGCCAAGCAGGCAGGCTATGATGGCGTGGAAATTATGGGCTCTGAGGGGTATTTCCTTAATCAGTTTTTGGTCACCCATACAAATAAACGCAGCGATCGATGGGGTGGCAGCTATGAAAATCGCATGCGTTTGCCAGTGGAAGTTGTCAAACGTGTGCGTGCCGCAGTTGGCAGCAAATTTATCTTGATTTACCGCCTGTCGATGATTGATCTTATTCCCAACGGATCCACGCATGATGAAGTGGTGCAATTGGCGCAGGCGGTTGAAAAAGCTGGGGCTAATATTCTGAACACGGGTATTGGGTGGCATGAAGCGCGGATTCCAACCATTGCCACCTCGGTGCCGCGGGCCGCTTTCGCTTGGGTGACCAAAAAGCTGATGGGAAAAACATCGATCCCGATCATAACTAGCAATCGGATAAACACCCCAGACGTGGCAGAAGATCTGATTTCCAGCGGGTGCGCTGATATGGTTAGCCTGGCGCGGCCGTTTTTAGCGGATCCGAATTTTGTGGCCAAAGCTGCGGCTGGCAAAGCCGCCGAGATTGCCCCGTGCATCGCGTGCAACCAAGCTTGTTTGGATCACACATTCAGCGGAAAAATCAGCTCTTGTTTGGTGAATCCAAGGGCCTGCTTTGAAAAAGAATTGGCCATTAAGCCCGCGGAAAAACCAAAAAAAATAGCGATTGTCGGGGCTGGGCCGGCGGGTTTGTCCTGCGCGATGACGGCCGCGCAATGTGGGCATCATGTGACTATATTTGACAAATCCGACCGTATCGGCGGCCAGTTAAATTTGGCCAAGCAAGTTCCGGGAAAAGAAGAATTCTGGGGACTTGTGGATTGGTTTGAAACGATGATGACCTTGTTGAAGGTGGATATGCGGCTGGGATATGAGGTAGGTGCGGCTGATTTTGAAGGGTTTGATGAAGTGATTATCGCCACTGGCGTAAGCCCGCGCGATCCTGCGATACCAGGGCAAACCGGGCGCAATGTGCATTCCTACATCGATGTGCTGAGCGGTAGGGTTAAGATTGGCGACAAAGCGATTGTGATAGGGGCAGGCGGTATCGGTTTTGATGTGTCTGAATATTTATTGCACCCCGCCGGCGACAGCCTGACGGAGAGCTTGCCAGATTGGATGCGCGAATGGGGCGTTGGAGACCCTGAGGAAACGCGTGGCGGCTTGGCCGCGGATGGCCCGCAACCCCAGGCGCCGGCGCGCGCGGTGACTTTGGTGCAGCGCAAGGCTGAAAAACATGGCAAGCGCCTTGGCAAAACAACCGGCTGGATCCATCGATCCGCGCTGCATATGAAGGGCGTGGAAATGATTGGCGGGGTGAATTACGAGGAAATCACCGAACAAGGATTGCGGGTGTCTTTTGGAGCGGCGCGCGAAACCCCGCAGATGATTGAAGCGGATGATATTATCTTATGCGCGGGCCAAGAGCCCGAGCGCAGCTTAGCCGATATCTTGATCCAGCACGGCCGCGCTGCACATGTAATTGGTGGTGCGGATGTTGCCGCCGAATTAGACGCCAAAAGGGCAATCGATCAAGGTGTTCGGCTTGCCTTATCGCTGTAGGGGAGAGGCGCGCATATCGCTTTTGCGTGCGCGTCGATAATGTGATTTAGCGTTGTAGCAAGACTTCAACGCGTTTGTTTTGGCGCCGTCCGGCTTCGCTGTCATTGTTTGCAACGGGGGATAAATACGCAACCCCCTGCGCCATAATCCGTGCCGGATCAATGCCAAATTCATCTGCCAGATAGCTTGCAACGGCCTGCGCCCGCCGTTTGGAGAGCGCCAAATTCACCTCGAATGAGCCCTTGTTATCCGTGTGGCCAACCAAGATTATATTTGCTTCTTTTTCAGTTTGCAGAAATTCAGCGAGGCTGATTAAGCTTTCAAAGGGCCCACGTCCTAAGGATTCGGAACCTGAATCAAACGCCAGCCCGCTTAAAATTGCAAAGCCGTTTTTGCGCAGCGCGGTGCGGACATCTTTGGTCGGTGGCGCAGCGTTGGTTTGGGCGCTGGGCAAGTTTGTCGTTTCTATTAACGTGCGCCCGCCAGCTTCAATGATTTGCAAAAACAGTTCATTTCCCGATTTGCTGAAAAGCAATGTTTTGATGTGTTCATCTTTTTGCAGCGCGATAAACCGGTAACGAGTTGTATCGACATACATAAATGGCGGATCGATCACCTCTGTTGCAAATCGGAAGTCAAATCCCCCACACTCAGCAGATTGGCAATCGAGCAGCGCGTTAAACCCCATATTTTGTAACTGGCTTAAAATAGGCGCGGCAAATTGGTTGATTTCCAACAGGCTTTGCGGCAGTTTCCACGCCGATTTATGCAATTCGCCTGTCACTGTGCGGGTTTTCAGTGCAGCATTTTTCCAAATCTCAAGCGGCATATCATATTGGCCAAAAGCGTGCGTTTCTGAAAACTGTTCAATGATTGGGTCTGGCAAAACCAATGGCGCTTGCGCCATTGCTGGTGCAATCAGGCAAACCTCAACCCAAAGGGCGAGCAGGATGCGGCTAACGGCTTTGGGCGTGATAGTCATCATTTGGCCGCATATCAACAGCGCTGGCGACCCGATTGGTCATGTTGAAAAAGCCGGCGACATTGGCAATATCCCAGATATCGCGATCACTAAAGCCAACATCACGTAGGGTTTGGCGATCAACCTCTTCAATCTCAGAGCTGTTCTTTGTAATTTTCTCGGCAAAGTCGAGCATTGCCCGCTGCCGTGGATCAAGCGGTGCGCTGCGGTAATTCATAACGATCATCTCCCCCAGGATCGGATCTTTGGACAAAGCGCGGATTGCCGCACCATGGGCGGTTAGGCAATAAAAACACCGGTTCACCGAAGAAACGACGACAGCGATCATTTCGCGCTCTAATTTGCTTAAACCGCTGGGGGCAAGCATCAAACTGTTATAAAGGCCGCTAAACGCGTCTAATTTTTCGACGTCAAACGCATGGGCTTGCAAGACATTTGGCACCATGCCCAGTTTTTCTTCGCACACATCAAAATATTTTTGCGTGGCCTCTGGCAAAGGGTCCATGGGTGGAAGGTTCAGCGCTGTGACCTGCGGCTTTGACGTCATTGAAGATCCCCTTTCAAACGGTAATGGTAGTGTCCCACATGTTTCATCCCGAGTGAAGAATAAAGGTTTTGTGCTACGGAATTTTCTTTTGTGCAGGCCACGGCTAAAATGGAGCAGCCCTGACTTTGACCCCATAATGCAGCTTTGCGCATCGCCCATTTCGCTAGGCCTTGTCCGCGCTGCTCGGGTAAAATCATTAACGCATGCACCATGATCACAGCCCCATGACAGGCTAAAAATGCAGTGCCCGCCGCGCGCCCCTTCCAACGGATCAGAAGGCTGGTTTTAGCCTGTGTTGCACGGTCCATAACATTCATGCGTTGCGGGCCAACCCCGTCGAGCGCCCAAATATCTTTTTGGATTATCAAAGGAGGCCAAATCTCGAATAAGGTGGTTTTGGGAAGCGGTTGGTCGCATAAATCGGCCACCGGTTGGGCCAATAGGTCGGTGGGATCAACAAGGTGATAGCCGCGCTGTGCAAGCGCTTTATCCAGCTCGCTTTGCCCCTCATCAATATGAAACAAAAGCGGTTGATTTAAATCGCGCAGCGCCTGCTCAGCCCCATCAATCTCTGGCGCGGTGGCCGAAATCTGATCGAAGGCCAAACGCGCGGCGCACACACGTTTTCCGCCGCCATCCGATTGGAATATACGCCACGGGCCAAGCTCGAATTGTCGTTTGCATGGCCAGGTTCCTTCCAGCGCCTGCTTGGCGTTGTGAAATGGGCGTATCACGCGCCTAAATAAGCAGATAAAGCTTTGAAAGCGTTTTCTAACCGCTCAGGGTCGCTGCCTCTTATCACGATATTAGAGCCGTAAAGACCATTTTTTTGAAAAGGATAGGACCCAAAGGATAGATCGGGAAAGCGCGTTGCAAGCGCGCCTAGCGGCGCCGCAATATCACCCTCGCCGCGCTCAATTCGCAGGGTTTTACTTTGCAGCGGTGCACCCCCTGTGATCTGTGGTAGAACGCTGGCGACCATGGCTTTAAAAACAGATGGCACTCCGGCCATTACATGCACATTGCCAAGCGTGAAGCCGGGCGCGGTTGAAACCGGGTTTTCAATCAGGCTTGCCCCTTCTGGTATCCGCGCCATTCTCAGCCGGGCAGCGTTGAGTTCGCTGCCTTGACGTTCATAATGGGCCTCTAGCAGGGCACGCGCATCCGCGCGAATATCGATGGGTGCGTTAAAGGCCGCAGCGATGCAATCGGCGGTAATATCGTCATGTGTTGGCCCGATACCCCCTGACGTAAACACCATGTCATAGGTTGCTGAAAGGCTGCTTGCGGCCTGTTTGATGGCATCAGCATCATCGCTGACCACGCGCGCTTCTTTTAGATCAACACCGGCATCTGTGAGCGCGGCGGCCAAATACTGCGTATTCGTATCTTGGGTTCTTCCGGAAAGAATTTCATCTCCGATGACAAGCATCGCGGCTGTTGGGTTTTGCATATTTTATCCTTAGAAGCAGAGAATATCAGAGGCTTGGCAGAGTTTCTTGAAAGGGCAAGGCCCATTGACGTGGCACCATTTTATCGTGTGATTTTGGATTTTAAAGAAGTCGATCTGATGGTGCTAGCAGCTCTTTTTCGGCCAAAGAGAATTGTTTAATTTTTTGCATCAGCATATCGGGTTCGATGCCCAATTTGCCCGCGGCTTTTTCAACATTTCCTTCGGTTTCGTTCAAGGCGGCGACGATCAAATTCTCTTCAACATCGGCAAGAAATTCATGCAGGTTCAAAGGTTGATCTGCCGCAAAAAACCGAGATTGTTCAAGCAATGTCTGCTTTGTATCAAGAAACGGAGTGCTTGGTGATTGATCTTGTAGCGCACCATCCCAAAAGGTTGCCTGATCTTTAACCGTCGAAACACCGTCATGGAAATTTGGCATGAGCGGTTCAATTTTTTGAATTCCGAGCCGTTCACCGCTGTAAAGAACCGAACATTTTTGCAAAAAATTAGCGAGTTCCCGAATATTCCCTGGCCAATCATATTGCTGTAAAAACGCAATTGCATCGGGCTCAAAGCTGACGGGTAATATTTTCTTTTCGGTTTTCTTTAAGCGCATTGAGAGCACGGTGATGAGCTCTTCGATATCTTCAACGCGCTCTGCAAGGGGAGGGTTCGCAATCGTGTAAACTGCAATTCTGTACAGAAGATCAGCACGAAATTCTCCGCGTCGGGCCATTTCACCGATATCCGTATGGGTTGCACAAACCAATCTGAAATCTACAGGAATAGATTTTTCTGAGCCAATTTTCTGAACGGTTTTGGTTTCTAGAACCCGCAGCAGTTTCGCTTGAAGTGACAGTGGCATATCCCCGATTTCATCAAGGAACAGCGTGCCGCCTCCTGCGTCTTCTACTTTGCCTTTGCGCCCCTTATCTGCCCCGGTGAAAGCGCCCTTTTCATATCCAAATAATTCCGCTTCCAGAAGCTCGGCGGGGATTGCAGCAGAGTTGACGGCAATGAATTTTCCGCTGCGCCCGGACAGTTTGTGAATGCCTTTTGCGATAAGCTCTTTGCCGGACCCGGTTGGACCCACGGCCATAACGCTGACTGGAAACGGGGCGGCAAGCTCAATATGTTTGCGCACATCCTGAATTTTTTCGGAAGATCCTGCGATTAAATTCTCAAGGAATTTTGATCCGGCCATGAAGTCTGTCGATCCTTGGGCATGCGTTGCGTATAACACGGTTTTCGCATCATTTTGATATGTTGGCCAGAACAATACGTTAATTCGCGCGCTTCTCAGAAAACTTTGGGCTTTTAAGCATCATTTCCACCGCGTCGGCATATTAAATTTACCTTAAAAATACGCTTCTTTAATCACAGGTATTTTTTGGCACGCTAATTGCCTGTTATATCCTGAAGGAGAAAAAAATGCTGTATTCACTACACGTTTCTGATTTTAAATTTGCTGGAAAACTGTCGCAGATTCTTCAGAATTATCAATGCAGCATTGTTGAGCATTCTGAAGTGAAAGAGACATGGGATGCCCAAGGACAAAAAGTAAAAGCCATTTTGAGCGCCGCATTTGAGCAAAAACTAGGCGGTCTGAAAGCGGTTGTAGAGATGGTGAAAAAACGCGGCGCGAAATCGATTGTGATCGTGGATGAAGCAGCTGAGGCTTTTCGCGTCGAACGCTCGATGAATGGCGCTTTGCTGCGCGTCTCGATGCCAATCGTCTCAGATGATATGGCACAATCCTTTATCTTCGCGCTTGTTGCGAGTTTCATCACCGATGGGGATAGCACGATTGCCGCAGATCCGGTTTCGGTTGATCTGCTTAAATTGGGTGATCGCGTTGCCAGGGCACAGGTGAATGTGTTCGTGAATGGCCCAACGGGCAGTGGCAAAGAGGTTTTGGCGAAGTACATTCATAAAAAGTCTTCGCGGGCTGAAAAGCCCTTTGTCGCCATCAATTGCGCGGCAATCCCAGAAAATATGCTGGAAGCGCTTTTATTCGGCCATAAAAAAGGCGCCTTTACCGGGGCTTCAACATCCAGCGATGGTATTTTTCAAGCAGCGGATGGCGGCACATTGCTGTTAGATGAAGTTTCGGAGATGTCGATGCCGCTGCAAGCCAAATTGCTCCGGGTGTTACAGGAAAGATCTGTTGTTCCTTTGGGGGCTTCGGCGCCAATCCCTGTGGATGTGCGCACGCTGGCGACGTCCAACCGAAATATACCGATGGAAATCCGGCGCGGGCGGTTCCGCGAAGATCTTTATTTTCGTTTGAACGTGTTTCCTTTGGCCACCAAGGCGCTGAACGAACGCTTGCAAGATATCATTCCAATTGCTGCCGAATTGCTGGTGCGCCATCAAAGCGATTTAGAGAATTTTCCAACGATTTCTGGCCCGGCCTTGCAGCGTTTGCTGGAGTATTCATGGCCTGGGAATGTGCGCGAGCTGGAAAATGTCATTCAACGCGCAACCGTGCTGCGCAATAGCAATATTATCGAATTTGAGGATATTATGATCGATACGCCGAGCCCGGAATATCATCTTGATGAACCTCTCGTATCGCATGTTTGAGGAGAGATAGGTCATGTCCGCTATTTCAGGTGTCAGCAGCTTGCAGTCGATCCAATCGTCACAAGCCAACGCATTGGCCAAAACCGATTCTATGAAGCTTAAACTGGCTGAGGCCACGGGCTTTAAACCGGCTGGCGTGTCTTTTGCCGAGCGGTTGGGCGAGTCTTTGAATTCTGTGGCTGAGTCGCAAAACAAAGCCGCTCAATCTGTAAAAGATTACGAATTGGGCCGCGAACAAGACCTTTCAAAAGTGATGGTTGAGCAGCAAATTTCATCGCTTGGCTTTCAATTAACGTTGAATGTCCGAAACAAAGCCCTCAGCGCGTATAAAGAAATCATGAATATGCCTGTTTAATGGAAGAAACGTGTGAATAATGACTGAATTAACAACCAATACGGATTATCCAGCGGCGCAACAGGGCGGCATGTTGCCAGCTATTAGATCATCTTTCAAACAAGCCGATAGCTTTTATCGTCAACCTGCTTTTCAACGAGCGCTGCCTAGTATTGCAGCGGCTGTAGTGGCGATTGTGGGTCTTATTGTCTACGTTGCCATTCAAACACCAGACCGCACAACGCTGTTTGCCTCATTGAGCGAAGGCGAAAAAGCCCGCGTTTTTGATGCGCTGAAAAATAACGGTATGGATGTACAAATTGACCCGGCCACCGGTGAATTAACCGTCCCGGTAGATGATTATCACAATGCTAAATTGAATTTGGCGTCGCAAGGTATCCCGATGCAAGCGCCGACGGGCTCATCAGCTTTGAATGACATGCCAATGGGCACAAGCCGGTCTGTAGAAGCCTTAAAAATCAAACAATCATTAGAATATGAACTAGCCCGTTCCATCACTGAAATAGAGTCGATCACCAATGCACGCGTCCATCTGGCTATCCCAGAGCGGTCTGCATTTGCACGCAATACCCAAGAGCCAAGCGCATCGGTGTTTATAGAACTTGCATCTGGAAGAACGCTGAGTTCGACGCAAGTGGAAGCGATTGTGAATTTAGTGTCTTCATCCGTACCAAATTTGGGCAAGAGCAAAGTGTCGATCGTGGATCAGGCGGGGCGCTTGCTGTCAAATTCTATTGAGGATGCGGCGTCAACCGCGTCTGAGTTGCAATTTCAATACCGGATGCGGATTGAAGATATTTACCGCAGCCGGGTGGAACGCCTGCTAACGCCGATTGTCGGTCCTGGAAACGTATCAAGCCAAGTGAATATTGATATAGATTTCACCACATTGGAGGTGACCGAGGATCGGGTATTGCCTGACAACGTCCTGTTGAGCCAACAAAAAAGTGTTGATGAACAAGTGGCGAACAGAGCCCGAGGTATTCCGGGATCAGTTGGCAATACGCCGCCGGCGCAAAGCAATTTTGATGCGATTGGAAATGAAACTGATGTCATAGGAACTGACGCAGATGCAGCAGGGGAAGCCCCTGTAGCCGATGCCGCGCCGCAGGTGGATGATCTAAACGCCGTGCCCGGAGATGCGAACACTGGCAATACTGTTGCGGATTATGCGCTTCCAGATGCGCCCAAAAAAGCCAAGACGGTACAAAAAGCAGATCCCATGATGCGGTCGAGCAGCGAAGTTCAGAACTATGAGGTCAGCCGCCAGATTTCTACGCGTAAAATGCCGTCGGCGAAAATTCAAAAAATTACCGTCGCCGTATTATTGCGTGAACAAATGCTCGTGGGCCCCGATGGTCAATCGCAAGTTCAAAAGATCAGCGCTGAGGAAAAACAAGAAATTCAAGCTTTGGTGACCAATGCATTGGGCCTGACGCCTGAGCGTGGGGATATGGTGATTATTTCTAGCCGTCCCTTCATGACCAAAATTGTTGATGGAGTGGTTATTGAATGGTACCAAGAGCCATGGGTGCGTGACTTGATGAATAAATCTGTGATGTTGTTAATCATTGCTGTGGTTTCGTTAGGAATTCTTCGTCCCTTGATGGCGCGTCTGCTAACGCCATCTCAAGATGCTTTGAAAGCCTCTTTTGCAGATCAAAATATGGCAGAGCTCGAGGCTATGGATTTGCAGGACGGACAATCGCTTGAAGATCTGAAAGCTAAGTTGAAGCCTAAGAAAACGGCGATTTCAGCTGAAATGTTAGATACGGCGAATTCTTATGATGATAAGGTCGCATTGATCAGAATGATGGTGGGGGACGAAGCCGGCCGGGTGTCTAATGTATTTAAGGCGATGATGGAAAAAGACATGAACGTGATTTGATGAAGGTAGCGGAAGATGGCTGAGGCAGTAGGCGTAGAAGAAGAAGTGATCGAGCTGACAGGAACGCAGAAATCTGCGATCCTAATGATGCTGCTGGGCGAAGATGAAGCGGCAGAGGTGTTGAAAAATCTATCGCCTCGAGAAGTCCAACATCTTGGAACCGCAATGTATTCGGTGGCCACGGCCGATCAAGAAACGGTGAATTCGGTTCTCGATGAATTCTTAGAAATTATCAAAAAGCAAACCAGTTTGGGCTTAGGAGCCGGTAATTATATTCGTAATGTGCTGCAAAAAGCGCTTGGTGATGATAAGGCGCAATCAGTTCTTAGCCGCATTACACCCGCCAGCAGTGAGCGCCCGATTGAAATTCTAGATTGGATGGATGCACGCTCGATTGCGGAATTGGTGCAAGATGAGCATCCGCAGATCGTTGCGTTGATCGTATCCTATTTGGATTTTGGTTTGGCTTCGGATGTCTTGGGGCTTTTGGATACGCAAATGCAATCGGAGGTGATCATTCGTATTGCCACATTGGAAATGGTGGATCCGGCGGCACTTAAAGAACTTGAAAAAGTGATGCAAAGTAAATTCAAAGCGAATACCAGCTTGCGGTCATCACAAGTGGGCGGCGTGAAAGCAGCCGCTAAAATTATGAACTTCACCAAAGAAACGATGGAAAAACGCATTCTGAATGATGTCAAGAAAGCCGATAAAGATCTGATGCAGGCAATCCAAGACAATATGTTTACCTTTGACAATCTGGGTATGTCAGATGATCGCTCGTTGCAGACCTTGCTTAGAAGCGTTGAGATGGAGGATCTTATCCTGTCGCTCAAGGGTGCTGATGAGTTCCTGAAAGATAAGCTCTTTGGTTGTATGTCAACGCGGGCTGCGGCCAATATTCAAGATGAAATGGAAGCTCTTGGTCCTATTCGACTGACTGAAGTGCAAAATGCGCAAAAACGTATTATTGCCGTGGCGCGCAAAATGTCTGATGAAGGCACGATTGTTCTGGCCGGTCGCGGCGGGGATGAAATGGTATAACCATGAGCAATGTGAGCGAAGATTTTGCGGTTTTAGACAAGACCAACCATAAAAAAATGGCAGCGGCTGTGAAGGCGGCCATGGATGCAGATTTCAAGGTTGAAGAAAAATCTTTGAACGATGCAGAACGGACGTTTAAACGAAAATCTATCGCGCATTTTGTAAAAGCCAAACTCAGCTTAGAAGAGTTGCGCCAAGGTGGAGCCGCCGCCGCTGATACGCCGGCGCCGGAATCTGCAGACACATTAAGTGAGCCGCAAGGTGACGCGCAAATGGCTGTTGATGCGGGTCAAACGGTATCTGGCGTTGACGCTGCAGAGGATATGGATGCGCTGACATCTTTGCTGGAAGAGGAACCGCAAACCGAAGTGGCTGTAGAGGCTGAAGCGGGGGCGCAAGCCTTTGCCGCGAGCGCCGAGCCTGAAAATCAAACCCAGATTTCCGCTCCTGAGCTCGAGCAGGAAAAAAATGCCGCTTATGAGGAGGGTTTTGCTGCAGGCCGCGCCGCTGCTTTAAGCGAACTTGAAGAGCAGAGGCTGGAACAATTGGGCGTGCTGAAATCAATCGCGGATCGTTTGCAAAATGAAGCCGCGTTTGATTTTGAGAATGTTTCACAAAAAGTGCTTGAAACCGTCTATAATCTGTCGAGCGAGCGCTGTGGGCTGGGTTTGGATGCCAATCCCGAGGGGTTTTTAGCCCATGTTCAAAAAAAATTAGATCAAGTTCAGCTTTTGGCCGACCATAAAAAGGTGTTCTTCAATGCCGAGGATCTAGAAAGTCTTCAGAAATTCGATGAATTTGAAGGGATTTTTAACGGCGTCGAAGTGCATCAAGACCGTGAGTTGAAGCGCGGAGATGTGATCGTAAAAGTGGGCGGTGTTGAAATTCGCGACACACCGTTCTCAGATTTTGAAAAGCAGAGCGTCGATGAATGATTTCACCAATGAGCTTTTGCGCGATCTGGATCGTCGGCTGCAACCGAGCAAAAACGCCCAAATGTCGGGAAAAGTTGTTAAATTTGACGGCTTAACAGCGCATTGCGATGGGTTTCCAGCCCGTGTGGGGTCGATTTGTAAAATCGAGATAGGTGCTGGCAATGAAGTGTTTGCAGAGGTTATCAGCTTCAAAGAAGGCCTCAACCAACTTGTGGTGTTTGATCTTGGAGCGGGCGTTAAGGCAGGCGATAAAGTAACCCTGGTAGAAGAAGGCCAATCGATATCTGTGGGTGATGATTATCTTGGCCGGGTGTTTGACGCGATGGGCGCACCGCTTGATAATCGCGCCGCACCGATTGGAAAAGACAGCTGGCCGCTGCATGGAAAATCCATGAATCCATTGGATCGACGCCATATATCAACGGTGTTGAACGTGGGTGTGAAATCGATAAACGGTTTATTGACGTTGGCGAAAGGTCAAAGGGCCGGCATCATTGCCGGTTCTGGTGTTGGCAAATCCGTCTTGCTGAGCATGATGACCAAGCACAGCGATGCAGATGTGATCGTGGTGGGGTTGATCGGAGAACGCTCGCGCGAAGTTTTGGAATTTGTAGACCGAGTTTTTGATGAAAAAACCCGAAAAAAGCTTTGTGCGATTGCCGTCCCTGCAGACCGCTCGCCGCTTTTGCGTATTCGCGGGGCCAATCGAGCAACCGCGATTGCCGAGTATTTTCGCAGCAAGGGTAAAAATGTTCTACTGATTATGGATTCCTTGACTCGCGTGGCGCATGCGCGGCGCGAAATAGGATTGGCGCTGGGCGAATTGCCCACATCCAAAGGATATCCGGCATCGGTTATTGCGCTTATATCGGGCTTGATCGAACGTGCAGGTATGGGCAGCGTTACAGAAAAAGGTTCAATAACAGGTATTTATACTGTTTTGGCTGACGGGGATGATACGAATGATCCGGTGGTGGATACCGCGCGCGCGATTTTGGATGGTCACATTGTTTTGAATCGTGACTATGCCAATTTGGGGATTTACCCCGCGATTGATGTGTCTCAATCGATCAGCCGTGTGATGTCGGATGTTGTGAATGCTGAGCATCTTGCTTTGTCGAATAAACTGAAGAAACTGATCAATATTTATAATGAGAACCGGGATTTAATCTTGATGGGTGGATATGCCGCTGGGCAGGATGTTGATCTGGATATCGCGTATAAAATCTGGCCAGATATCGTGAATTTCTTGAAACAAAACCCACAGGATAATGTGTCCGTTGCGGATACAGTGGCTGCGTTGAAGGCTTTGTTGGGGGGGACATAAATGCGCCCAGACCGCAAAAAAAAAATCTTGGAAAAGATGTCGAGAAAGAACCTTGCCGCGTCCTTAAAAATAAAAAAGGCTCTGGCGGATCAGCGATCCCAAATGTCAGATTTAGAGGGGCTTTTGGCCCGTATTCGCGAATTACAAGCAGGTTCTGAAGAGCCATTTTATGACACGCCCAGCCAATTTCGCGCTGCACGATTTTATTCTTCTAAATTGGCTGAACAACTTGAAATGGTGGCGAATAGAATTGAATTTATTCAAACGGAAATCGATAATTTGGCTGCGGTTACGCGGCAAGATTCGTTGAAACGTCAAAAAATTGACCGCCTGATTGCGGAAGCAAAACAGCTTATACATCAGTATGCAGAGCGTGAGGCTGATAAAAAAACCACCTATCCGTCGGCAGTAAGGCGCAGCTGATCGCCGTGCGTTTAAGCTATAAAGGCACACGTTCCGATGGCCCGTTTATACCTTTGCGCCGTTATTTGGCACATAAATTGCTAGGTTTGTGATAGGAAATTCAGGGTCGCCATCATATGAGCATTGCCAATATATCTTCAAGCGCAATTGATAAATTGCTGTCAGCCACGCCTGAAGAGCCTCTTGTCGGCTCGAAAGGTGCTGCGCTTTTTGCGAAGTTCTCAGAGCTTTTGACATCGGGGGCGGGCGCCGATCATGGCGACAACCCAGAGCAAAAAAAACTGACGGAAGGTGAATCGTCAAATACCTTACAGTCGGGCGATGAAATTGATATTGTCGCCTTTTTAGGTTTTATTGCTGCGCTTGAAGATCAAGTGTCTAAAACTCCAGATGGCGACGGTTTGCGCGCAAGCGTATCAGAACTTTCCGGCGAAGATATTGGATTAAAGGACCTAGCGCCGGCAATCATCGCAGATCCGGATTTTCTCATGATGCGGGATAAATTTGCGCAGGCGATGTCGGCCTTAGCTGATGACCCTCAGGCGGTTGCAGTGCCCAGTCTCAACGGATTATTGCCCTATCTTGAGGCCTTCCACAGGCACTCTTCTGTTGGGATGAATAAAGAGCCGCAAACCGCTGACGCCTTGCCGGTGGCAAAAGGCGCTTTGCGCCTTGATTATGCAGAAAACATGGTGAGAACGCAGGATATCGCCTATCCAAGCGAGGCAGCTGCCAATCAGCCTATGGCAAAACTTTTGGTGCCGGTAGCCCTCTTAAATGGCGAGGCGATGCCGCATAAGAATTTGCCGGATCCGCCTGAAAAGCCCGGATCTTCAAAGGGTGAAAGTACGCCGTTAAAACTTCTTCCTGGGCAGCCTGATAAAGTTGCGCTGGTCAGCAACGATACGCAAGTGTTCGAACCTATAAGTGACAAGAGCGCCACGCCAGAGGTGGGTCGCGGTGCGCTTGCGGTTACAGGGCTAAAGGAAAATCGGGAGCAAGGGATGGCCACTCCAGGTCCTGCCACGCCCGTGAAAGTGCCTGAAACAGATGAAGTTGCACCGAAATCGATTGCTGCGCAAACCGCAGATAGGCAGACGGATGCGGAACCTCGCGCACGCGCGATGCATCAAATCCCGCAGGTAGAGCCAGAAAAAATCTCTGAACTTCGCCAACGCGCAGCTGATGGTTCATCCTTCGCGGATCTTTCGAAAAATAATACATCGAGTCTGCCTTCGATGCCATCATCGCAGCCGGTTGACCCTGCTGCGGATCTTTCGAAAAATAATACATCGCGTCTGCCTTCGATGCCATCATCGCAGCCGGTTGACCCTGCTGCGGATCTTTCGAAAAATAATACATCGCGTCTGCCTTCGACGCCATCATCGCAGCCGGTTGACCCTGCTGCGGATCTTTCGAAAAATAATACATCGCGTCTGCCTTCGATGCCATCATCGTCGCCGGCTGACCCTGCTGCGGATCTCTCAAAAAATAATACACCGCGTCTGTCTTCGATGCCACCATCGTCGCCGGTTGATCCTTCCTCGGATCTAGAAACGGCGCCTAAGATGGATAGTGGCAAGCTTCAGGTTTCAGAGGGCCAGCAAAAAGAGGCGGTAAAGCCCACAAACTTATTAAAACCTGAAATTGCTTTGAAGCCAGAACAGATCGCGTTGCGCGCAGCGTCAGCACTGTCAGCAAGCAGCAATGATCCCGCGGCGCCTTCAAAAATCAAGGTAGCGCTGGAAGCAAGTGCTCCGGCGGCGGCCACTGCGCTTCAAAAGGCAGTTGAGGCCGAGTTTAAGCCGAAGCCTGACGTAAAAGGCACCGCAGCGAAAATTCAAAAGCCCTCTGAAAAAGGCAAAGACGCACCCGCATCCGCGCCCGTGACAGGTGCCGCCGGCGCCGCGCTGCGCCAAGCAGCCCTTGCGGCTGTTGCCAGTGAGGGCGGGGCAGAAGCAGCCCAAGATTTAAGCGCATTGCCGCATTCTATATCCCCATTAAACAGCGCCAGCCCGCAATTGGCACAAACGCAAACCGCGCCTCAAACCTCTGGGCAATTGCTGGATAAATGGGTGGATTCGCATCTTGATTTGAACGCGCGAGGCTGGACCCAGACTTTGGCAAGAAATGTAATTTCAGCGCTGAGAACCGGCCAGCAACAAATTGCGCTTACCTTATCGCCGGCCTCCTTGGGCAAAATGCATATTGCTTTTGGGCGCAATGAAAGTGGCTTGGATGTGAAAATCCAGGCAGAACGCAAGGCAACAGTCTCGCTTTTTGGCGAGTCTGAAGGAAAAATCATTTCTAGTCTGGAAACCGCAGGTTACCGCGTGACCTCGCTGTCATGTTCGGTTATGCAGACAAGCGATGAAAATTTCAATATGAACCTCGGGCAGGGGTTTAATGAGCAAGAAAACCCATCGGGTGATGAACGATCACAAACCGCGCAAAAGAATGAGCAAAACGCTGGAAAAGAAGCAGATGATGCCAGTCTTAAGGGCAAAGGTGATCAAGATGGCCTGGTGGATATAACCATATAATCGAGGATCGAGTTATGGCTGAAGAAGAAGAACCAAAGAAAAAATCTGGTATTGTAACCATCGTCATTTTCGTTGTTGCAGGGTTTATTCTAGTGGCAATTGGCCTAGGCGTTGGCTTTTTGGTATTTGGTGGTGCGCAAGGCAACCCGCAAGATATCGCCAATGAAATTGTCACCAAGCAAAATGAAGCCAAAGGCGATGTTGCTGGCGAGGGCGAAGGCGAAGGTGAAGCCGAAGTTGAATGCGATGACGAGGAGAAGGATGAAGAGGGCAATTGCCCAGGCGATCCTGAAAAAATTTCGAAGGAAACCCCAAAGGACAAGGTGTTTCAAACCCTGTATTATGAGATCCCCGGATCTTTGACGACCAATCTCAAAGGCTCTCGCAGGTTCTTGCAAATTTCGGTTGGGCTTTCAACAAAGTATGATGAAACAATTTTAACCAATGTTGAAAACCATTTGCCGGCCTTGAAATCGGTGGTTCTCGCTGCGCTCAGCGATTACACAGAAGAAATGGTCGTTGGCCGCGAGGCGCGCAAATTGCTGGCGGCTGATATCCAGTCTGTGATGAATGAAAAGCTGGAAGAACTTGAAGGGTTCGGTGGTATAGAAGAAGTCATGTTTACGTCCTATGTAATGCAGTGATCTTGAATGTCTTCTTCTTCTAAACTTTCAAAAAACGAAGTCGAAGCCCTGATTTCAGGGCTCGACGAGGGTGATGTTGCAGATGCAAGTGCCCTCAACGGTGCTTCAGATAAACAGATACGCGACTTCAAATTTGGATCTGATGATCTATCGCTTTTGGGTGATTACTATGCGCTGCGCGTGATTAATGAGCGCTTCGCCCGTTTTTCGCGGACCGTGTTTCAACCGATGCTTCGGTATCAGCCACGGGTGACAGCGATCAATCCAACTGTGAAAACGTTTGAAGATTACACGTTTGCCTCTGAAAGCTTCATGAGCTTAACGCTGGCGCGGATCGAGTTTTTACGCGGCAGCTTGATGATGGTGATCTCACCGGATTTGATTTCAAAACTGACCAACGCGTATTATGGCGGGAATACTCTGATCTCGAAATCGGCTCAACGGTCTGATTTCACTTCTACGGAGGATCGGATCATTGAAATTATCACCGATGGGTTGATCGAAGCCTTAGAATTGGCTTGGGCTGACTTGATTAAATTGGAATTCTCGGAAGTGACCCGCGAAGAGAATATGCAATTCGTGTCTTTCGTGGATGATCTAGAACAAGTGATTTGCTGTGCCTTTGAAATTCAATTGCCGGGGTCTCCGCCTGCATCATTTGATGTGATTTACCCGTTGCAAACGCTTAAGCCAATTGCCGCGCAGCTGCGCTCGCGGATGCAATCTGATAGCGTTGACAGTCTGTCTTGGACAGATCGTTTGCAAAAGGCAGTGTTCAGTGTGCCTTTAAATTGCACTGCGCGTTTGACCACGGTGGAAAGTAAAATGGCATCCGTTCTTAAGTTCAAAAATGATGATATCGTGCCAATACAGATCAATGGACCGTTGAATTTTGTTGTTGAAGAACGAGAGTTTTTTGAAGCTGAGCTGGGGGATGTTGGAGGCACGGTTGCATTAAGTCTTCTGAAGCCAACTAAGACTGCAGATAAGAAATAGGAAAAAACCATGAATGATACTCCTACACAAGAGGCGCCGGCGGCAAGCTCCGGTTCTGGTAAAATCAGCAGCGAAAAGCTGAAAATTCTTGAGAATATTGAAGTGACATTGTCGATCGAAGTGGGCCGAACCGATATGACTATCCGCGACTTGCTGCGGTTAAACGAAGGCTCTGTGGTTGAACTGGATCGCCTCGCAGGAGAGCCACTTGATATTTATGTCAATGGCGCGATTATTGCGCGTGGCGAAGTTGTGATGGTTGGCGAGCGCTATGGCATTCGGTTCACGGATGTTGTTGATCCGGAAGAAAGAGCCGAATCCGTTCAATAATGGCATGATACTTGCCTGCCTTCTTGGAAGGAGGCGAATATCATGGCTGCGTTTGACGATTTAAGTCAAAAAATCATTATTGTTGTTTTATTTACCTCAGTTTTTGTTGTGATCTGGCTGATTGTTAAACAACGTGGATCTTTGGGCCAAAGCACAGCTGTTCAAGGTCATATTACCCATGTTGAAAGCCGTCGTTTGGCGCATGCCAATGTCTTGTCTGTGTTTGAAATAAACCAGCGGACGGTTTTGGTTTTACAAGGTAAACAAGGCGCAACGGCCCTGGATATCACGCCCGAGATCGCGCCAAAGATTGTGGCTGGCGATGAGCAGTAACCGCCCGTCCCACACGCCTGCCTATGCGCCTAAATATTGGGGCGCTTTGGTCTTTTTGGGATGCTGCTTGCTTCCCATAACTGCCTTTGCCCAACAAATGCCCAGCGTCGGCTTGCCTGCATTATCGGTGGTGCCGGGGCAAGATGGGGGGCAAGAGTACTCGCTTTCTTTGCAAATCTTGGCTTTGATGTCGGCAATCACGCTTTTGCCCAGTCTCTTACTGGGGGCCACAGCTTTCACACGCATCATCATTGTGTTGTCTATTTTGCGACAGGCGATGGGTACCCAGCAAACGCCTCCCAATCAGGTTTTGGTATCGATCGCTTTGTTTCTCACCATTTTCATTATGTATCCGACTCTTGAGGGCATTTATGAGGCGGCGGTTTCGCCCTATTTAGAGGGGCAAATAGAATTTCTGCCCGCGCTTGAATCTGCATCTGTCATCTTAAAAGAGTTTCTGGTTCTTAATACCCGTGAGGCCGAATTGGCTATGTTTGCCGAATTGGCAGGAGATGCGCCTTATCAATCAAATTCTGATGTGCCTTTCAATGTTTTGATGCCGGCTTTTTTAACCTCTGAATTGAAAACGGCGTTTCAAATCGGCTTCTTGCTGTTTTTACCCTTCTTGGTGATCGATATGGTGATTGCTTCCGTCTTGATGTCTTTGGGCATGATGATGTTGAGCCCGATCTTGATTTCCTTGCCTTTTAAACTGCTTCTTTTTGTTTTGGTGGATGGATGGGCCATGACCATCGGATCAATATCTTCAACTTATATGAATTGAGCGATTATGGAATTTGATGCAAATATCGAACATTTGAGAATGGCGTTTTGGCAGGTAATTATCACATCAGGTCCCATTTTGGGCATTGCCTTGGGGGTAGGTTTGGCGATCGGGATTGTACAAGCGGCAACATCGATCAATGAAATGACGCTAAGCTTCGTGCCAAAGCTGATTTTTGTGCTTGGTGGCTTTGCCTTGCTGTCGGGCTTCATGCTGCTGCAACTTTCTGATTTCTTTGCTTATATCTTTGATACGATAAGTGGTCTTGGCTAAGATGGAGAACCTGCTGGTCAGTTCTGATAGTGGTATTCCCGGGGTAGAGCTGCCAGGGCTTTTTGAGTTTCTATCGGTATTTTTTCTGGCAACTTTGCGGATCGGTGCTTTTTTAATTTCAGCCCCGTTTTTTGGCGCGCAATCGATACCGCTCCAAGTGCGGATTGTCTCAAGTATTATCCTAGGCATGGTTTTTTTTGAACAGTTTCAATCTGTGCCTCTGCTTGAACTCGACAATCTGGTGATTGTGCGCATTATCTTTGTGGAACTATTGATCGGCTTGACGGTCGGTATCTTGCTGAGCATTTTATTTGCCTCGGTGGCCTTGGCTGGCGAAAAAATAGCAACTTCGGGTGGCCTTGGGTTTGCGGCCCAAATCGATCCAACAACGGGCGGTCAAACCCCGGTGATCAGTAATGCTTTAACGCTTTTTTCAATCGTAACCTTTTTATCTTTGGATGGTCATTTGGCGCTTATCCGCGCGATGGATGCCAGCTTTTCAGTCGTGGCGGTCGGTGGGCGGCTTGATCTTTATGCTGCCAGCCAATTCGTTATTGAATCGGCCGGCTACATGTTTGAGCTCGCCAGTGTAATGATGCTGCCAGTGGTGATCGTCTTGCTGCTGACAAATGTGACGGTTGGTGTGGTGACACGCTCGGCGCCGACGTTGAACCTTTTTTCTTTCGGCTTCCCAATCACGCTTTTGGTGTGTTTTCTGGCATTATATCTGGCAACCAAACCGCTGGGCTATTCGATGGAATATTTGGTGGGCTTTGCAATCGATTTTATCGCATCATTCTTTGGAAAGTTGAAAAATGGCTGAAGAGAGTGCGCAGGAAAAGACCGAAGACCCAACGCCGAAACGACTTGAGAAGGCGTTGGAAGATGGTCAGGTTTTAACCTCTAAAGAGCTGTTTGTTTTTTCTACCTTGTTCACCGGCTTCTTGATGTATTTTCTCATCTTAATGTTTTCCGATCGGATTTTGGGGGAATTTAAAGGTTTTTTTAGTTTTGATCTAAGCGATTTTCAGGGTGAGTTGTTGCGGATGACCTCTGGCGCTGTGTCATTCATTCTTGTGTATGGGGTGTTGTTTGCCATTCCTATTTTCTTTGTTGTGCTGTTTACGCAGGGCGTTTTGTCCGGTGGTATAAACGTGTCGGCCAAGGCGATGTCTTTTAAAGGGTCGCGGATCAATCCGCTGGAAGGGTTGAAGCGGATGTTTTCAACCAAAGCGTTGGTTGAATTGGCAAAAGCCGTTTTGAAAGTGAGTCTCTTATTGGGCACTGCCGCGCTGGTGATTAGCCTTTATATGCCACAGCTTACCACGTCATCGAACGCCAATTTGCTCAACGGATTGTCACGCGCCGGGGATGTTTTCGTGGCGTTGATGATCACATTGCTGATTGGCTTGGTGGTGATCGCGTTTTTGGATGTTTTGTGGCAGCGCTATCAGCATATCGAAAAGCTGAAAATGAGCCTGCAAGACGTGAAAGATGAAAATAAGCAAACCGAAGGTTCACCTGAGGTCAAAGCCAAAATTCGCCGGATGCAAATGCAAACGGCTGCGCGCGGTGCCGAGCAACGCGCGGCGTTGTCTAATGTTGCCGAGGCAACCGCGGTGATCACCAACCCAACGCATTTTGCCGTTGCGTTGAAATATGAAGTGGGCACATCGGGCGCGCCAACTATTCTGGCGATGGGTCGGGGTAAAATGGCGGCGGATATAATCGAGATTGCAACAAAAGAATCGATCACCGTCTTTCAAAGCCCTTTATTGGCGCGGGCGCTTTATTTTACGGGCAATATCGGGCAAGAAATTCATGAAGAGTTGTTCAGCGCTGTGGCGGCTGTTTTGGCGTTTATCTTCCGCGTGGCCAAGGGCGAAGAGCTGGATGCGCCAGATATTTCAATACCAGACGATCTTCAATTTAATGAAACGGGAGCTCCTTTAAATGGTTAGATTAGCTTATAAAAAATCGCTCAGCATGGGTGAAGCAATCAGTTCTGTTTGCTTTTTCGGCGTTGGCTTTGTGTGGTTGTCATATGGGTTTGAGTATTTCGCGGCGGCTCAATTTTGGTCGGCTTCGGGTATGTTTATCTGTGCGTTTTTTAGTTTTGCGGCCTGTATCCGGTATGTGATTCAAAACGCCTTGTTCAAGCTGAAAGAAAGTTTGAATGAGCACAGTTAAAAACACCGTGAGAACCTGCCATAATTGCGTGTTCTTTTTTATTACCCATGAGGCCCAAAAGCCTTGGGGATGCCGACATTTTGGATTTAAATCCGCCAATATCCCGGCGCAAGCTGTATTTCAAGCAAGTGGCACGAATTGTGCTTATAAACAGGTAAAGGCTTTGCCGAGACAACAAAAAAAGGACTTGGGCTGATGGCAGGAACTCGTTCAGCAAACACCGCCGATGTAGAAAAAAGTATCCAGATAGCTCTGGATGCGGCGGACGCCGCAATGGATGTTACATCGGAATATGCAAAGGTCGCGCAGCAGATCAAACGATCCACTGCAAAACTGGCGAATATTGAAAAGCTGGGCCGCATAGCGGTTATATTAGGATTTGTTTCCGGCATTGGCGCGGCGGCATTGTGTATCGTGATCTTTCTGCAATCCTCATCACAATTGAAATTGTTGTCGCAAACCAACACAGAATTGTTGACCGTATTTATCGAAAACGTTGATTCCTTGAATGAGGATGTTGCAAAGCTTACGCCAGCCTTGGATCAGATTAACAATTTAACCAATGTCGTTGAAACAGCCAGCGCGGGTTTGGTGAAAATTGGCGAGAAGTCAGACATGATGTCTGAAGAAGTGCGCGTTGCGATTGAAAAGATGAATACGATTGAGCCGTCGGTCATGGCACAATTGACCGAGCAGCAAGAAAAAAGCGCCATCTTAAATTCGGAGCTGACGCTGTCCTTTGCCGAAATGACCAATGAAGAATTCAAGGCTCAAAATATGATTATGGGCAATTTCACGCGCTCAGTGATCGATGCATTGCAAACTATTTCTGACGCCTCTGCAGGGATGAAAGAGCAACGCGATGCCTTACAGGCGCTGCAAGAGGTGAATGCTGAATTATCGGCTCGCGTGGCAACGCTTGATCAAAAGCTAAGTTCGGCCAAAAAAGAAGCAGCTCAGGCGCGCAAGGCGCGGGCGCGGGCTGTGGCGGCGCCAAAACCTGAAGGCGATATTATTAAGTTTCCATAGTAAGTGGAAAAAAGAAGCAGGTAGGCGGGTAAGTTAGATGGCGGAAAGTGTTGAGGGGCAAGAAACACGCGCGGTTTTGCAGATTGGCGGTTTTATCAATGGCTATGGGCCAACGATTGGATTGCAACAATTTGATTATATCTTAGGCGTTGATGGCACCCCGTTTTTGGGCACAGCGAAACAGTTTAACGCGCTTTTTGCCTATGAAGATGAAGAAGACGCGGCTGCACATGTTGATGAAACTTGGATCTTGACGGTTAAGCGGGATCAGACGGCTTTTAATATTTCGGTAACGCAATCGCTTGGGGCGAAATTCGATGAGGTTGATGCGGACGCACATCCTATGTCGGAAACCGATCTTGCGATGTTAACGGCGGCCACGCGGTCCGGTTTGATCGAATATATGGTTTTTCATGATATGCAAAAAAATGCAGAACTGGTCGATCGTTCCAAATCGCTTTTGGCGATGGTGTGTCCGCCCTTTTGGTTTTTGAACCAGCGGATGCCTGAAGCGGCGCTGGCGAGTATTTTGGCGTTTTTCGTGGCCTTGACGGTGCATTGGATTTTGGGCGTGGTGTTTTACCTCATGCTTTGTATTTATTCCGGCCGCGAACAAGGAAATATGCTGGTAGCTTTCATGAGTTTTCGCAAATTTATCTACCTGCAGACAATTGTAGCTGAAAATGAATTAAGCGCGCAAAGAACCGTTTTATCCTTAGACAGCGAGATGTTCTTTAAAGCTCCGGTGGCGGGCTTAGAGCAGCCGCGGCGGCGTAAAAAGAAACGCCCACCTGTTGGTGTTTAAAATTTTTTGACCATGGGCTGCTGGCGCATGAGCGAGGTGAGCATTTGGGCGCAATGCAGCGCTGCTTTCTAAGCGCCAAGCCTCGGCCCGCATTGTTCAGTAGAGTAGGGGTGCGGCTCATGGGCGCGCTTATCCTTACCCTTAATTTTTTCGATGTGAGGCAAGCGCGCGTCGCACGACTGAAGCGGTAATCCACCCAGCCCAACGCGCGGGTTTTGCGGTCTTCTGTGAAAAGACGCTTTATTTCGCAATCAATGTATTAAGTTTATACTCGCGTTTGCGCTGCGCTGTAGATTTGATATTTTCCAATTCGCGATATTTTGCAACGGTGCGCCGCGCCACCGTAAACCCCTCTTCGGCGAGAAGACTGGATATTTTTGCATCGCTAATCGGCTTTAACGGGCTTTCTTCTGCAATGATTGCCGTGATTTTATTGCGGATCGCTCGGGCAGACACGCCCTCTTCGCTGGTATTTGCCTGCAGACCGCTGCTAAAGAACATTTTCAGCGGGAATGTCCCCCGCGGCGTTTGTATCAGCACCGACGCCGTTGAGCGGCTGACCGTGCTTTCATGGATTCCCAAGGCTTCTGCAACAATGCGTAATTGCAAAGGGCGAATACCCGCGATGCCTTCATCAAAAAATTTAATTTGATGTTTTAAAATATGCTGCGCAACCATCTGAAGCGTTTGGTTGCGTTGCGCTATGGCGCGCTTTAGCCAATGGCCCGTTGCGATTGAGGTTTTTATGAACTCAACCGATTTTTCTTCGCTTTGGGCGGATTGGTTCAACGTATTTGCGTAATCTATATTGACTTTGACGCTGGGCAAAGATGACCGGTTTAACGCGATTTCAATCTGATCTCCATCGCGCTGTACGATTAAATCGGGTTCTCGGTTGCTGCCCAGGGCCTCACAATCAAATAACGCACCTGGCTTTGGATTATATTGCCGGATTTGCAACACGCGCTGCTTGACATCCTCTGCCGCGCAGCCCGCTAAGGTGCATAATTCTTTGATCTTGCCTTGCGCCAACATTTCAAGGTTTGCCAGCACGATTTTCATCGGTGCGTCAAATTCCTTGCGCTCTTTGGCTTGTAATGTGAGGCATTCGGCCAAGTTACGCGCAAATAACCCGACCGGCTCAAACCCTTGCAGCTGTTCTAACACCGCGTTCACATCTGCCAGTTCGGCAGATAATTGATCTGCAACCTCTTCAAGATCGATTGGTAAATATCCCGCCGGGGTGATATCTGCCAGCAATCGATACGCAATCGAATTATACTGCTCTGAAAAGTTTTGCAGGCGAATTTGTTTGCAAATATGCTCTAGCAAAGTTTCCGGGCGCTCGCCCAGAAGTGTTTCCATAAACGAGTTAGAAATACCTGCGCCGGCCTTTGAGGGTTGAAAATCAATCTCAGCTTTACGTTTGTTTTCCGAGTTAACGCCTTTGACCTCAATGAACGGGTTACTTTCGGCCAGATCTTCTAAATGCTTTTCTAATTCTAGGTTGTTCATCTGCAAGATGCTGATAGCATGTTGCAGCTGTGGCGTAATAACCAAGCTTTGCTTTTGAACCTGCTGGGTTCCAATATTGAGGCCAAGCATCGACATATCAATTACCAAACACTGTTACATAACTAGGAAAGCAAAGAACATGCCAAAACTGAATAATATTGAAAAAATATTGATTCAGTCTTTATTAAAATTCTGATAAGATTGAGCTTGAAGGAGTTATCTACATGTTTTCAAAAGAAAAAGACACTCCCTGCCGCATTTGTATGGCTATTCGGATTTTCTTATTATCCGTGCTGACCATCGCGTTGCTCACCTTTATTGATCGTTCGATTTTATCTGCTGTGGCCAGTTTAAAGCCTTTGACAATCGCTTTGATTTTGGTCGGCGTGTTGGCCTTTTTTGCACTTTTGAAATCCGCGTTTGAATATCGCCAGTGGAAGAAGCGCGATTAATCGAACCGGCCGGATCCTTTTGCATTTACGTGAACATTTAGCCAAACTCCGTGGTTGAACAGGCGCGCGGGGCCGCAAAGGCCACCGCGTTTTGTTCTGCTTTAATATTCAAGTTCAATTTCAATACGGCGGTTTTCTTCGCGTCCTGCGGCGGTGGTATTATCCGCAATCGGTCTCGTTTCACCATAGCTTTTTGCTTCCAACCGGCCAGGACCAACTTGCCCGCTTTCTTCGATGGCTTGCACCACGCTTGATGCGCGCGCTGCTGCAAGGTCCCAATTGTCGCGGTAAAGCGCACCAAAGGCAATCGGCACATCATCAGTATGGCCCGCAACAGTAATGCTGTTATCGCTTCCGTCGCTGACATTCGCAATTTGGTCAATAATTTCTTGCGCTTGACCCGTCAGATTGGCCGAGCCAGAGGGGAAGGCACCACCCGTACCCACGCTTACAAACACTTTATTATCGCGCGTTTCCACGGTGACAGCGCCAAATTCAATCTGGTCCTGCAATTTCACTTTCAAATCTTCTGCGGCATCTTGGGCTTTCTTTTCGGCTTTTCCAGCTTCGGCAAAGGCCTCTTCGCTGTCTTGACCGCCCAATTTTTTCAACTGGTTCTCAAGTTCAGAGACAAAATCGATCAATTCGCTTAGCTGTTCTTCCAAGCCGCCAAACAAAACCTCTTGCTCTGATTGCCCTGTGGCCAGTTCGGCCAAAGACACGGCTTGACCTACTTTTTTGAATTTTTCTTTCATTTCTTCGGGCGAGGATCCTTCCGCCTTCAGATCCACCACAACCTTATTGTCTAGGGTCGAAACCGCGATATCAACAGCCTGCGCGATTTGTTCGATGGCATCGGCCAGTTTTTCGGCGTCCGATTGCTGATCGCTATCAGCGGTTCCATCTTGGTTTTCGCCGCCAAGCCCTTCGGTGAATTCTTGACCCTCCTGCATTTGATCTGAGCCTTCGCTGTCATCATTATCCGTGGGGATTTCGACATCGGGCTTGGTAATATCGTCGGTCTGCTGGGTCATATCTTCCGTAACAGAGGGCGAGGGAGATGGACTGAAGCGCATTTCAAGCACGGTTGTGCCTTCCGGCTGTTCCACCACTGGAATCAGTCGCTGAACGCCAAATGAATCCTTTAAAGACCCAGAAATCTGTTTGAACTTGGGAACATTCATTTCGGCGAAAGACAAAATCATCACGAAAAACGCCATCAACAAGGTTGCCATATCGGCAAAGGTTGCCATCCATGCCGGCGCACCGGCCGGCGGACATTTCGGACATTCTTCTTCGGGGGCGTCGTCTTCTTCGAGATCCTCTGCCATCGGTTATGCCGCCGCCAGTTTTTCTTGCTGTTTGGACGGCAGGTTTGACGCCAAAACATCTTGAATATTGCGTGGAGATTCGCCGCGGGCAATGTTGCGCAGGCCTTCTAACACCACCCCGCGATAAAAGATTTCATAGGCCGTATACCCTTCTAATTTGGTGCGGATCGGGCCAAAAAACACGTTGGCAAAAAACGCGCCGTAAAGCGTGGTCAACAAAGCCACCGCCATCGCGGGGCCGATCGCTTTTGGATCGCTCATATTGCCCAACATCACAACGAGGCCGATCAATGTTCCGATCATCCCCATCGCCGGGGCGATATCGATCCACGCCGTCAAGATTCCATGATTGACCTCATGCCGGCTTTTCATCGCGGCGATTTCAGCGTTCATGATTTTTACCATTTTCGGCTCATCAGCGCCGTCAACCAGCAGCTGCATGCCTTTTTCAAAGAATTTATCGGGCACATCTTGGCCCTCAAGCGCCATCATCCCGTCTTTACGGGCGATCGCTGCCAGCTCAACCATACGAATGATCGTGGCATCTAGTTTTTTCACAGGGGGTAAGAAGCATTTCGCCATCGCTCCAAAATGCCCCAGAAAGGCGGGCAGTGGGGTTGTCCACATCACCGCAAAGAATGTGCCGCCCAAAACCACAAGGGCTGAGGGAACGTCAAGAAAGGGCCCAAGCGAGCCCGCTGAGGAAATCATACTGCCGCCAATAAAGCCAAGCGCGCCAAGCATACCGATAAGTGAAGCTAAATCCATAATGTCCGCTCTGTATGTTTTTCGAATTAGGTTGCAAAAGTGATGCCATCTTGTGAAAATCGGCGCAGAGTGATGAAAAAAACGAAAGTTCAGATGGCGCGTCCTTTTCTTTATGCTTTGCTAATCGGCTGTCTTATTCAAAGTGCACCGGCTTGCGCAGAAACGCTGCGATTGCAACGTGACGGGCCGCTTGCGCGCGATTATTTCAACAAGTTGGAATGGATGCGCTGCAGTATCGGACAAGTCTGGCAGGATGAAACCTGCCAAGGTGAGATAAAAATGCTGACCGTTGCACAGGCCGAGCAGATCAGCGCCGTGATGCGTGAAAACTGGGGCGGAGGCTGGCGCCTGCCCACGGTAAAAGAGCTGAAAGGTTTGATTCAAAAAAACGTGGAGGCCCCAAAGATTGACGGGGAAACCTTTCCCAACACGCATCAGGGTTCATATTGGACCAGCGATCAGAGCTTTTATACCGATCAATATTTCTGGACGGTGAATTTTTATACGGGGCAATTGTACAATCGGTTTTTCTATTTTCAAGAAAATGCCGTGCGCCTCGTGCGGGATTATAGTATAAATTAATGTAGCGCTACGCGCGGTTTCTTCATTTTCCGCTCGTTTTTTAGCAATGGTGCAGAGTCAAAAAAGCCCGCTTGCGCGGGCTTTTCTATAATGCTTTGAGTTGTGCTTAACCTTGCAACAGGCTCAGCACGTTTTGCTTCGAGGCATTGGCCTGCGCCAGCATTGCTGTTGAAGCTTGCTGTAAAATCTGCGACTTAGCCAGCGAAGTGGTTTCAGCTGCAAAATCTGCATCTTCAATGCGGCCACGACCAGCTTGTAGGTTAGAGCTGATGTTGGTTAGGTTGCTTACAGTGCTGTCAAGACGATTTGAAATCGCTCCGAGACTAGCGCGCTGTGCATTTACGAGTACAATAGCATCGTCAATATTGCCAATTGCCGTTGCAGCAGCGCTTTGTGATGCAACTGATACTGAGCCACCCTTGGTAACATCAACTGTTCCATCTCCGTTGTCAGTAACAGTGTAGGCAGCACTCAAACCATCTTCTAAGGCTTGAGTAAGAATTGCGCTCTGACCCGCTGCGTCTGCAGTAAAACCAGCTGTACTAAAGTCAGCAGTAATCGACACGCCGTCTACACTGAGTGATACAACCGCATCATTGTCAGCTGCGGTACCACCGATTGTAATTGTGCTTCCGGATGTCGAAATAGTCGTATCAGCTGATGTACCGTCGGTATCCACACTCTCAGAGGTGTAAACTGGATTACTGCTAGTCCCTCCAACGCCTAGCGCTGAAGCCGAGGTCGCGTTTATCGTTGCAACGATTGTATCCTTTGCGGTCACACCAGAACCGATTTGCAGGGTGAAGCTGGCTTGGTCAGACGAGTGAGCTGTTGCAAGAGCAGTTACAGAAGACCCATCATACGGCGTTGCTCCGTCTAGCAGGCTCTTACCAGCCCACTTTGTTGAGGCTGCAATTCGATCAATCTCTGTGGTAAGTGCAGTCATTTCTAATTGAAGCGAAGTTCTATCAGCGGAGCTATTCGTGTCGTTGGCAGCTTGCACAGCCAGTTCACGCATACGCTGTAGTATGTTAGTGACTTCCTCGTGCGCGCCCTCTGCTGTATCGATTAGCGCCTGACCGTCCATCGCATTGCGAATGGCTTGGTTCGTGCCACGAATTTCAGATGTAAGGCGCGAAGCGATCGCAACGCCAGCCGCGTCATCAGCAGCTGAGTTGATACGTTTTCCTGTGGAAAGACGCTCCATTGAGATTTCCATCTCTTTATTCACGCTCGATGCCGCTGCTTGGGCCATCAAAGCGCCTGTATTAGTCGCAACAGTAAGTGCCATTTTCGTTTCTCCTAATCATAACCGATTTTATCGGTGGTTCGGCGCGCAGCGCCAAGGTAACGCAAGGGTCTATATCTAATACTTTCCTCGCTCAGGATTAAGAACGGTTGGGCTTTCTTATTGTTTAGGTGACAAAGATCAGAAAGCTGCAGTTTTTTATAAAAAAGGAAAAGTTTTTTACCTATCTTGCACGCTCGGGCTTAAATCGGCATGGTTTTTGAAAGAGGAATAGCAGAGGCAGAGCCCCTGTCAGGAGCAAAGACGCGTAAATGACTTATTTGAAACTTAATATTCTGCCCGCAATTGCCTGTCTGGCTTTCTTTTCGCAGGATGTCATGGCGGCAACAACCGATATGCCAGATCCGTTTAGCCAAGCTGTGACCGCCGTGCGCCAGAAAGATTATAGCACCGCTTATCAGCTGTTTTTGCATTTGGCCGAAGAGGGTGATTATGACGCTCAATACAATCTGGCGGTCTTGTTTAAAAAAGGCCTTGGGCATCCCACGCATTATCAAAACGCACTGAAATGGGCGTTTCTGGCTGAGCTGGGCGGCATAGGAAAAGCCACCGATATGCGCGAAGAGCTGGTGGGCATTATGCCCGAAGACACCTTAGAGCTGGTGCGCGCTGAGGTGAAGCAGGTGTTAACCCAGCGGTTTGAGGCCTCAGACCGCTCTGTGATTTTGCAGCTGGCGCAATATAATCTGACCATCGTGAAAGAGCCGGATTTAAAAACAGTCTATGCGCTTCGTGCATTGGCGGCTGCAATCGGTATTCGTTCAGCGATGGAATTACGCGATGAAGTTGAAGCAGAGCTTGAGCCAAAAGATTTGATCAACGCGCAACAAATGGCGGCAAAACTATATGAAGAAACGCGCTGGCCATTGCCTGAATAGAGGGGTCAGCTGCTCGTAGCGTTATGCAGATTTGTGCTGCTGGATCAAAATTTCCAATAACTCGGGCTCAATACCAAGTTTAAGCTGAATTTGATCTGCTGCATCGCCGGCCTTTATCATCGATATTGCCGTTTCAATCATGCTATCTGCGGAAAATTCAGGGATAACGGCAGCCGCGGCGCTAGGCCGCGACGGGTCATGCGCAAAATCTGTTTTTGGAAGTAGAGCCGTTTTTTGCGGTAAAGGCGCCGAGTGGCCGGGCCGGCCTTCCAAAGCCGTAAGGCGCAGAGCCAGCGCTTTTATGTTTCGATTTAGCCGCGCAACGCGCAACAGCAATGCCACAAGCCCAAACAGCAGAACAGCCAAGGCGAGCAACACGGACTGCCAGAAAATTGGAGTGGCCCAAAACGCGCTCAAGACGGCTGTATCGGTCATTTCAAGAGATGTTCTATGGAAGAAATATTGCGCAACTCAGAGGCTGCAGCAGAAAAGTTTTGTTCGCTTACCAGGAAGTCGCGGATAGATCGCAGCCGCTCTTTATCGGGTGTTGAAAGGTCTTTTAAAAACGGCTGAATGTCAGCAAGTTCATTTTTGGCTTTGTTTAAAAAAGAAAGACACGCCTCATGATATGAGGCGCTTGATGGTCGTTCCAGCTTGAGCAATTGGGCTTCAGCTTCAAGCGCGACAAGTACGTCTGAGACTGACTGCACCATAGGCGGTAAGGTTAAGACAATTCCGAAACCGATGCTAAAAGCGCATCAGAAATTTTATTGTAATCCACCGGATACTCATTATTTGCGATTTCAGCCCGTAATCTTTGTACCGATTCAATATCAATTGGGGGTGGCATGTCTTGCATCGCTTGCACCACATCACCCATCGCAGATTTCACATCTACCGAGACGCTGCCAGCATCAGCTTCCGTTACAGGCGTTGCCGGTGCGGTATTGCCCAACTCAACAGCGCTTGTTTCTGAGCCGGTTCCGACAGAAACTTTCGGTGCGCTAGAGGCTTCAGGCACAACCACACTGGCTGTTGTCCCGGTTAAATTTTGAACTGTATCTACCATCTTTTTTACTCCAAGGTGACCTGCACCAAAAGAACATTTTATCTCTTCCAAGTACTACAACGGCGCTTTAATGCAATTGTTTAGAAATTATTTTGCCTTCGCTTGAATTTTTTATCAGCGCCTTTAATTTAACGCCAGTTTCAAGGTTTGCGACGGTAATCACTTCACCAATTTGCCCATCAGACAGAGCTACTGCCTTACCAATAATTTCAATTCCTGATCGAGTCAATGTTACATCGATAATCGCATCTTTTAAGATCGCGTAATTTATTTCCAGGTGGCGCGCCAAGCTTGGAGCGCCGGCGGAGACAGATTTGGTGAGCCGGCGCCCGATCACGTCTGACACTTGTCTATACCCACCATATACTTTTGAAGAAAACCCTGTTTGAACCATCAGGTCCTTGGCTTCTATAACGGTGCCGCGTTTTAAGGGCGCGTTATAGACCACAAAACTATGTTGCGGCCGAGCCACCTCGTTGATGGGCATCGTTGACGTTATTTTTTTCGGCTCAATTGCGGGCGATATAACATCTTTGGGCATCGTAAGATCAGCGGGCATCATAACATCAGCGCGCACGGCAATAGCCCATTTATAGGGCTGCGCGCAGGATACGTTGATGGTTTGCCAATCCTCAAATTTAGGGGCGATGCTTAATTTCGTTTTGCACGGATAAAACAGTTTATGACCGGCCAAACGCGGGATTACATCCTGCCCCTGCTCTTTGGCCTGAACAATTATTTGCGCCACAATCTCGTGTCCACTGATCCGCTCAGCCGCTTGGGCAACCCCCGTGATAAGCCCACATATGAGCACGGCGCAAACCCTATTCTTAGAAAAAATAGATATCATCCCCGCGCCCCCCGCCGCCTGTATCGCCGCCTGGAAGGCGCAAGACGACCCCAGAGAGCAATCTATTTGGGTTTGCGCCCACAAAGGCTCTGGGATTGGATTGTACAATTTGTTCAAACATCTGCCGCCCAACGGCGCTGCGCCCATAATATTTTGCCACGATCATCGCCAGAGTTTCGCCGCGCCGCACCCGGTGCGAGCTTGCGCCGCCAGCAGCGCTATTGCCGGACCTATATTCCAGTACGACGAAAGGTTCTTGCGCGATTGCGGGTACTGCGGATACCAAAAGAAATGCCAAAAGGAGGTTTATTGATCGCATTAAAACGTTCCTTCGATAAGTTGAACGGTTTGGCCTGCCAAACTTTCCGAGCTTTGAAAATTATTAATCGGTCGCATCATCGCTTGACCCGTCATCACCTCAGAGACTTCCAGAAGCACCCAAGCATGCTCGCCCGCTGTAACATAAGCAAGCGCGCCTGTTTTGATGCCCGCATTTTCGCCGTGAGGGAACATTAAATTTGTTCCCGCCAACGCCAAAGGTGCTTGCAACGGTACGCAAGAGGCCAAACGAAACTGGCCGATCATCTGATCGACAGCTCCAAAAACTGCCATTAAATCAAATACCGGGGATCTGGCATCCAAAAGATTTAAGGTTCGGAAGGGCGTTTTCGGGGAGAGGGGCGCCAAAATCTGCAAGTTTGATGAAAAGACCTCGGTCAAATTTCGCGCCGAAATGGCGGAAAGTGAAATCATTGCATGCACCCCACCGCTTCCCGAACGCAGTGTCACATCCGTAGAAATCAAAAGTGCGGCGTCAACCGCGCCCAATTGGTTGGATTGCAAACTGGCGTAATTTAGCATTTTTTTTGGGCTTTGGCGCTTCTTAAAATCCGCAAAGCTCATCATCTCGCCACTGTTCAGGGGCCCCGGATAGTTTTGCGAGATATAATGCGTGATTGCTTTGCCAAGTTCGGGCGCCAAAGCCGCATGATGCGCATGAACTTTTTGGCCGATGGAAACGCTTGGACGCAACACAAGGGCTTTTTCAAAGCGCGGATTGGCGCAGGTTTGCGCGCCGCTCTCTGCAAAAAACGCTCTTATACTGACTTGGTAATGCGTTGATGATTTATTCTCTTTCAAAATTTTGAAATCAACCAACTTTGCGTCTGAGTTTTGGGTGATTATATCGCGCAGCAGCACGCCATTATGAGACACCAATGTACCGCTGATACGCACGCCATTTTTCAACGCCGCAAGATATAGCGCATCTTCAAGCGCAAACCGACGCGCTTTTTGCTCGCTATGGCCCGACAGCGCGGCGCGACCAGTTGCATCAACGGTGGCGATATTGGCGGTAAAGCCACTATTGGCCATCCCTATGAAACAGAAGGCTAGTGCAAGAAACCGCTTCAAAAAGGGGCGCCCACTCCGCATTTTAACCTCGTACGGTGCGCATAATATTGGAAAGGAGCGCTTGATCTAGCTCTAAAACCACCTCATATGTGTCGCGCCCAACGGGGTTGATGCGCACCGTTTTGGCGCCCAAAATCACGCCATCAACCGAAGCTCTCAACGAGTCATTTTGAACGATGGCATCAATAATTGTGGTTTGCGAGTCGATCTGAACGCCGTGAACCTGCTCGGTAAGATTGCGCATCGCTTGCAGCCGCGCTGAGCGAATGGCCATCAAACGTCGCTGGTTTGCCGATTTTGCGGGTTGGGCAGAAATACTGGCATAGCCCATTCCGGTGAGTGTTGGGATCACTTCAACGCGTGGCTGGGTAACGGCGGCTGTTGCATCTACCGCATTTACGATGGCCATTTGATCGTTTGTTTGCGGCGCCGGAGCGGCGGGAGACGGCTCTAAAATCTGCGCCAAACTGGGCAGCCCCCCATTCGTGTCACAGCCCATAAGAAGCCCAAAAGACAGTGCACAGACTGCAAGGGGGAAACGATAAAGTCTTGGCGGCCTATTCCTGTTTTTCTCGAACACGGTCTTTACTCCTCAGCTATCACTCTCAACTACAAGCATGTTTCGTGCCAAAACTGCGGTAAGCGGTAAGTTTTGAACTTTGGCACAGTTTTTGCCTGTTAGGGTGTAAAGTAGAAAAGGTTTCTTCACCGTGGCGCTTATTGAGACATTTAAAATAAATTCGCTCCGCCGATATTTAAGCGATTCTGTAATGCCGCTCGGCATTTTAGTGATCGTCGCCATGATGGTGCTGCCGCTCCCAACTTTCCTGCTGGATGTGTTTTTCAGCTTCAATATTCTTTTGGCACTTTTGGTTTTAATGATCGCCATTCATTCGTTTCGACCTTTGGATTTCTCAAGTTTTCCGACGCTTTTATTGGTTGCAACGGTCCTGAGGCTTGCTTTGAACGTGGCGTCCACACGAATTGTTCTAGCAAATGGACATACGGGGACAGATGCTGCAGGGCAGGTTATTGAAGCCTTTGGCAGCTTTGTGATTGCAGGCAACTTTGTTGTGGGTATTTTCGTCTTTGCAATTCTTGTGATCATTAATCTTGTAGTGATTACCAAAGGTGCGGGCCGTGTATCAGAAGTGACCGCGCGATTCACATTGGATTCGATGCCTGGCAAACAAATGGCGATTGATGCCGACCTGAATGCTGGAATTCTAACGCCCGAAGAAGCCACAGAGCGACGCAACGAGGTGGCCCGCGAAGCGGATTTTTACGGCTCGATGGATGGTGCTTCGAAATTTGTGAAGGGCGATGCTGTTGCCGGTATTTTGATCTTGGCGATCAATATTCTGGGCGGCATCACGATTGGCGTTGCGCAATATTCCTTGAGCCTGGGAGAGGCCGCATCGCTCTATACAATTTTGTCAATCGGCGATGGCTTGGTGGCGCAAATACCTTCGCTGCTTTTGTCAATTGGCACTGCGATTATCGTCACGCGGGTGTCGTCAAGCGGATCTATGTCAGAGCATATCGGCGGACAGATCAGCATTCCGCAAGCCTGGTATCCCGTTGCAGTTGTGATCGGCATTATGGGGCTGGTTCCAGGGATGCCATCGGTTTTATTTTTATCACTGGCCGCGATCACCGGCATGATTGGCTTTATGATCAGTCGCTATGCAGGCAGGGCCGAAACACCCGATATGATCGATAGTTTTGCAGATGAAGAATATGAAGAAGACAATAGCACGGTGAGCGCCGAGCAAATCACAGATAATTCTCGTATTTCGGTTGTATTAAGCTATCCGCTGATTGCGTTGGTGGAAGATGAGGTGAATGGTCCTTTGGTGACCCGCATCGCTGGCGTGCGCAAAGATATTTCAAAATCGCTCGGCTTTGTCATACCCAGCGTTCGGATCAAAGATGATCTGAATTTAGAGCCGAATTTTTATCAGATTAAAATTGGCCAGCGCATCGTTGCGGAAGATAAAGTATATCCGGGCCGGTTGCTTACCATTCCAACTGGCGACAGCGCGATCGCGCTTGAGGGTGAGAAGGTCATTGAACCAACATTTGGCCTGGAAGCCTATTGGATCACTGAACAACAACGCACGCTGGCTGAGGCCCGCGGCTATGTGGTGGTAGAGCCGGAAGCGGTTATCACAACGCAGCTTTCCAAAGTCATCGAACAAAATGCGCATGAGCTGATCGGCCAGGATGAATTAAAGCAGGTAATTGACCGGTTGGCCGAAGCAAGCCCCTCTTTGGTGGAATCTGTGGTTCCCAAATTGGTGCCGTTGCACAATCTGACGGCCATCATGAAAAAGCTTTTGGAAGAACAAATTCCAATCAATGATATGCGCAAAATCTTAGAGGTCTTGGCCGAGCTGTCTGGCCGCAATATGAGCATTGATGACACAGCCGAAGCCTTGAGGCCCTACTTAATTCCGCTGCTTTTACAACGTATGGTGCCCCACAAAGACGCTATTCCCGTTATAACGCTAGATCCCGAATTCGAGAACCTATTGATCAATGCCGACCGTCAAAATCAACAAAGTGATTTGATTATCGACGGAAAATTATCGCAGAACATGATCCAGAAACTATCCTCTGTGGTGGATGATCAAATGGCTGAAAGCAAGGTTCCATTCCTGATTGTGGCCCCGGTTATTCGCAAAAAATTGTCAAAACTTGTGCGCGCGCATCTAAGTGATTTAAATATTTTATCGTTTACAGAACTGCCTGAAAGCAAAAAGGTAGAAGTAATCGCGACCGTTTCAGGTGCCGAGCAAACCTAATGAGCCAAGGAATATTGGAAATACGCTATGGTCAATGAACTGATATTTCGCGCCGCCGATACGGCAACTGCGCTTGAAAAGGTGCAGACCAAACTTGGCGAAGATGCTTTCATTATCGGTATTAAAAATGTGGGAAGCTTTGTTGAGATTACAGCCTCAATCGAGCCGCCCAAAAAGCGACCGGTCAAAAATAGCCGCGATGCTGAACGCTGGTTGAAATCTGCAAAAACCAGCTTGGATGATTTCCGCCAACAGCGGCAAACCTCTGATTTAGACGCCGATACAACGCTAGATCTATCCGCGTTGAGCAAGGCTATAGAGGCAAACAGTTTAACGCAAACAGACGAGCTTGCGCCAGCCAAGCCGGTTGCAGCGCGCGCCGACAGCGCTGCTGATGGCGCACCAGACATTCAAACAGATGCAAAAATTGGGGATTCGAGCCCTGCATCCTTGTTCGATGATGTGGAAAATAAAACCGCTCCTATTTCTGGGCCCGCGCCCGAGGAAACCCAAGCTGATGGCGCAACACCGCTGGGTTTTGAAAAGGCCGCGCCGGCGAACTTACCGAGTGAAAAAAAATCCGCTCATGCAGCCAGTCTTGAGAGCAATGCGCCGGGGCTCAGTTTCGGAGATTTATTGGCCATTGGCCTCAGCTCAGAATTCATCAAGGCAGAAATCAAAATAAGCGAATTTGAGGGAGCGATCGAAAAAGACGCGCTTCTGGACCGGTTGGTGGAGATATTTATCGACCCTAAAGCCGCAGAACTTTTTCAGCCAAGGCAGAATGTGGTGTTCATTGGCCCCCCCGGCAGTGGAAAATCGACGCTGATCGCGGGCTTAATGCAAAATATTACGCAGCAGTCTAGCGAGAAACCGCAGGTGCTCCACGTGAGTGAAGAGGTTTTGTTTGAAACCGACCGGCTGAGCTTTTACGCGCGGGTGTTGAACTTTGCACAAAGCCGCCAAAAAATATGTAGCGCATCCAACATTCTTGCCCCTCAAGCGCAAATTTCTGAGATAGCGTGGGAAAAACATCCTGAATTTTGCGCAGTTTTCAAACGCGACGGGCAAATTTTTTCTCATGTACATGTTGTGATGGTTTTACCCGCAGAAATGAATGCCGGCTCTATGGATGAGATCTTGCGCGTCTCACCTGCAAATTTATCTGTTATTTTCAATAAATGTGACTATGGGCGCGCATCGCCGAAGCAATTGATGAGCCTATACAATCGGGGCGGAAAAGTTGCTGCCTTGACGGGTGATCCCAGTTTGCAAAGCGATTTAAAGGCCGTTGATGTGCAAACGCTCAAAATATTCTTCGAGTATATCTTACCCGTTTAATTTTCAGACTATTTATTGGTCTTTGGCCCGGCTTTAGGGCTGCTTCATATATGCGCTCACAGCTGTACGGCGCGCAACGAAGGCGGTTCTGTCAACTGAGCGCTGCGCCTGCAGGATGGACCGTTCAAATGACAGGTCCTGCATGGATTTGCCCGCAATCTCTGACATGTCCGCCGTTTTACCTTCCAAATCCTCAAACAAAGCCACAATCATATTATGGCGCTTCTCGGCCAATTTTAGCGCTTCATCGATGTTTTGGCTCTGCAAACAAGATTGCAAATCTTGCGTGAGCAGATCCAAATCTGATGCGCCCATGGTTTCGACCGCGTCCAACATTAGGAAATAGCCCGCCATGTTGTGGTGATTTCAGTGACCACTTCAATTGCTTGATCCAAATTAGCAGCTTCTTTCTTGGACGTCGCCATAACTTGATATTTCACATATTCATATAGCTTGAACAGATTGTCAGAAATTACCCCGCCTTTTTCAAAATCAAGGCTGGTTTGCAAAATGTAAATCGCCGTCAAACACTTGCTGGTGATTTTACCATAAAGTTCGCTTGTATGGTCTGGACCCTCCGCAAGGATCTTCAAATTGTGCAGCAATGTGTCCAAACACACGGTGATCGCGCCATGGGCGTCTTCAATGCGAGGTGCTGATACAGCAGAATTTTTGTAAGCTTGCTTTCCGACGTATTTGTTCATGACCACCTCCATTTGTGTCACAGTGAAATACGGCTGTAGAAAACTTTTGTTTAGATAAAAAATATTTAAAAAGAAAAATTCCTAAAATATGTTTTAAATCAAAGGAATAAGTCGAAATCACCTTGGTCAATAGAGGTGATGATACGCTTAAAAGTTGGCACAAGATCATTCCAATCCGAAACTTCAATCGCCTCTTTTCCAGCTTCCAGTTCGAGCATCTTACCGCGATATTTTATTACGATCTGGTATCTTCCGTCGGGAAGTTGTTGCCACCAGCGTTTGGTCTTTGTTGGCACCGTTACCCGTTTCACATCCCCGTCAGGTTGAGGAACCCATTTATACTTCATGGGCATGTACGAGCGATCTGATGCCATTAAAATTTGCTCGGAAATTGCAGTTTTAAGTTTTTCACGGCGCGCCATAATCGCTTTGATTTTATGCAAAGGATATTGCTCGACAATTTTAAATTCATGCCAGACGGCTGATTTTTTGTTCTTATCATCCGTAAGGCGATTGAACTGCTTCGTCATGAGACCGGCTTCCTTCAAGAGAATCTAAAATGGGCAGTACATCGCCCTCATAAGCTTATAGTCTATAATTACGGTCGGTTGAACCAATTGTTTACATACCATCGGCGAGACAGCGTTTTGCTACTTATCGCTTTGCAATATGCTTGCGATCTGGCCCTCTGAAAAGGGTAGGTCAAAGTCTGCGAAAACAAAACTCAGAACCATGCTCGCGGTGATTTGCGCGTTTGGGGGCCCGCCAAAGCCAGCAGGCAGCTGAAAAAGTTCGGTCAGAACGATACCGATCCGGTCAATCACAGGTGCATATTGGCGCAGTTTTAAATCCTCAATTTTTGTGAGCCTCTCGATAGACCAGCGCGGGACCCAGCCCGCAACAAGGCACGCTGCAAATTGATAACCAGGCTTTGTCAAACCCGCACCAGATAGCAGTTTTGTGGCAATATATTTTTTTGCCAAGTCGAAGGCGGCCCCATCAAATCCGGCTAAGTGAAAGAGCGCGGATTCAAATGTTTCTGGAATTTGACCCATGGCTATGGGCTGTTCAGCAGGAAATGCCTCAATAAATTGAATTAATTGAGCCATATTTTGAGGCTGAGGGGAAAGGAGAGACCCAGAAATATACCCCGCGTCCCACAGCAACTGAACCGTCAAGTTTTTTAAGCTATCATTCGAGGCCATGAACCCAATTATTTCATTTACGAAGCTTGTGCAAAGCTTTATTCTCTAAATGAAACAAAACTATAAAATATCATCAATTGGCGCAGAAACGAACGAGGTGCGAGCATGAAAGTCATGGCAAGGGTAACAATTTCGGGATGCGTGTATGAGGAATGGAAAGCGTTTTACGACAGCTATCAAGCAGATCGTGCGCGTTTCATAAAGAATGAGACGGTTCTGCAGCAAGGTGATCATGCTGCAGAAGTCGTTTTTGAAATCACCGATCTTGAGGGTTTAAAAGACTTGTCGCAACGCGGCGATATTTTAGACTTTGAAGCAAAAAACAGCATCGTTGTAGAGATAGAACCAATCTGATCTGAAACACGTGACGCGTTGTAAGACAGATAGAACTGGCGTTAGCTTAGCAATTATGGCGCGATAATTGCTTGAAAATAAATGAAACGCTTTTAAGTTAAGAGCGGTATAACTAGGGTTTGTAAATGAGCTTTTGTCCTTTATGGGTTATGGGGGTCGTGTCTGTTCAGGCCACCAAGCAATATGTACTGAACGATATCCCGTTGCCGGGCTATGCTTCTAAATATGGCCAAGTGCTTGCGCAACATTACGAAGATGCCGCGGCGCGCAAAATCATGTCGGTCAGCGAAGAAATCATGAAATTGCTGGTCGAGATTGAAGCAGAGGATATTGGCGAGATCTTGGATGGCTACATTTATTACACGACCAGCTTTGACGAAAAAGGAAGCCCTAGGAAAATCAAATCTCTCTTCAAAAATGCCTTTGCGCCCGAGGATACCGAGTCGCGTGTGCAAGAGGTCTTCACAAGCTTTAAAGTCTACACGTTTAAATATCGGTCAGATCCTACCTTGGGCAAACCGGGTGGTTGGGATGTTTTAGACGTTGATAAAATTGGATGGTTGGGTGATTTAATGGAGATGAATGTGTCATATAATGATGCTTTCGACGCCTCTTTTTAGGCCAGTAGGAGCCGCGATGTTACTTTCGTTAGAAGAAGCTGCAAAACGGGCAGACCTTACCCTTGAGGAGCTGCAACAGAATATTCAAGAGGGCCGTCTGGCGACCGTGGCCAATACGGGGGATGAAGATACCGCGCAGGTTGACGAAAAAAACTTAGAACATTTCATCAATAAACGTTCCTTTAACGCCCTATGGTCGGATGCTGAAACAACCGCCGACACCAATCAAGCAAACGCGCCTGCGAAACCAAATGGCAGCTTGCGGCGCGTACTTACGATCGAAGCAGTCGCTGATCTAAAAATCCAAAATCGTATTTTAACCGCGCGTGTGGATACGCTTGAGCGGCTTTTCTCAGAGTTTATTGAGCGCGAGAAAGATGCCGAAAGCACCTTATTGCTGAATGATGATTGGAAAATAGATGGGCTTGCTGGGCTTGCCCCACAGGAGGCTGGGGTTGAAGAAGACTTGCCCCAAGAGGATGTCAAATCCGTTGCAACCGCGCAGGTGCAAGACAAAGCCGAGGCGGTAGAAAACAGCCCTGAAGCCGCTGTGGAGGCAAAGGTATCGGAGGCGAAACAAACAAAAGATGCCAAAGAAGCGATCGAAGCTGTTGAGGCGCCCGTTCAACCGGTTAAGAAAGCTGCAAAATCCAAATCTTCAGAACCTTCTGGGGGGGGCGGTTTTGCGAACTTGAAAAACAAGCTAAAAGGTGTTTCCACAAATACCGATGATTTGGCGGAAGAAATCCCCGAAGAGAAAAGCGATATATCTGCCAAGTTGCGCATGTATGAGCAACGTTTGGCTGAAGCGAAAGAGACGGCAACGCGCATCTGGAATTAATCATCCGCATAATGTCATGATCTGCACAGTTGATACTTTGCAAACACAAGTTTTTCCCTCTATAAAAAATACAATGACGCTTTAAACAGCTGTTGGTGTTTGTCTCGGTTTGTCTGTGCTGCTTAAATCGGCCCCGTAAAAATGGACGTCGACATGAACGAGAATTCGAACCTCATCGCAGCTTTATCAAGACTCGTACAATTGATCCTTGTTGGGGTTGTATTTGGCCTTGTTGTCGCCTTTGTTGCCCATTTCTTTGTCCTTGGCGTTCAATTTTTTACAAGCTTTCGCGGTGTGGTCGCTCCGATACAAATATCGGGCTTTGAGCTTCATTATGCGCAGTTTTTCACATTAGGATTCGTGGCGCTTTGTATAATAGCAATTAAGAAAAACCTTGGGATCGCGCGCTGGCATGGGCCTGCTGACAGTATCCATGCAGCGCATCGCACCGATAATGAGTTGGATATAAAATCTGGCTTATCTTCGACGCTGGTGGCTTTTTTAAGCGCTTCAGGCGGCGCCTCGGTTGGCCAATATGGTCCGCTGGTGCATTTTGGCGCGGTGATCGGCAGCGCGCTGAAGCGGTTCTCAAGAAGCGGAATTTCGACCGATATTTTTATCGGATGCGGTGTTGCCGCTGCGATTTCTGCGGGTTTTAATGCTCCAATCGCCGGTGTCATATTTGCACATGAAGCGATTATTAGGCATTTCTCCCTAAAAGCCATTGCCCCAATTGCCATCGCCTCTTGCGTTGCAGCAGGGGTCACTGAATTGTTTTGGGGTGGCACTACCCTTTTTGAAATCGGCGGGTTTGATGGCGATTTATCCACTCTTTTGCCGATCGCGCTTCTCCTTGGGCCCTTCTTTGGCGTGCTCGCCGTGGGCTTTATGCTAAGCGTTCGCAGAGTTGCTGCCTTTACAGCCTCTGGGCGTTTCACCCCAGCACAAGCGGTTCTTATCGCGGCGACGATCACCGCGATCGGGGGCGCCTTTGTACCCGAAACGCTGGGTTTGGGCGGCGAAACTGTACGTGGTGCGATTGGAATGCAATACACGCTGGCCTTTTTGTTTGTTGTTCTGTTTTTGAAAATTATTCTGACCTCGGTATGTTTGGGGATGGGGCTTTTTGGCGGAATATTTTCGCCCTCATTGGTGATAGGGGCCGCTGGCGGCGCCATCGCCCTGCACATCCTTGCGTCACTTGGCTTGGACTTACCGGGCACGGTTGGAATTGTGATCTGTGGTATTGCGGCTGTTTCTTCTTCAGTGATCGGCGCACCCATCGCCGGAACGATCATTATATTAGAGCTGACCGGATCGTATGAATTTGCCTTACTGGCTATGATCAGCATTGTAACCTCAGTGCTGACGTCTCACCTTTTATTTGGCAATTCCTTCTTTGACCGCCAACTACTGGATCGGGGCATCGATATATCGTCAGGCCGTACGGGCCTTGAGATGATGGAACGCAATATTGAAACCATTGTGCATCAAGACTATTGCCGCCTGAACTCGGAAGATAGCAACCAAACTGCGATAAACCTTTTGATCGAAAGCGGCTCAACCGAAGCCTATATCCTTGGCCCGGATAAAAGCTTTCTGGGCAAAGTTGCGCTTCAAACCCTGTTAAAAGGCGCCCCAGACGGGCCAGCCATAGCTGAACAAGAGGTGGATCCGATTTCAATCAAATCAGACGCCTCTTTGCAACAAGCCATGGAAATTGCTGTAGATTTTGTTGGCGAAAGCATTCCTGTGATTGATCGTATATCGGGCAGTTTGATCGGAATCGTAACTGAGGCGGATTTGTTCAGAGATTACCTGGCACTGCAAAATCGCGTTGTGGATCTTGAACGGCGGTAAGCGCGGGGCAAATGCGTCTTGGTTGAACACTGCTTTATCCAATAATACAGCACAGAAGAGCAATGCCGGGTTTGCGCGTCTCACAGGCTGGCTTAACAACGAGATCGCTGCAGGCGCTTTTTGCGCCAATCAACATATACGGTTTGTGTAGACCTCAAAACGAAAAAGGCGACATAGGCGGCTCTTCCAAATTTAACGCTGCCAAGCCCTGAATATCGCATGGGTTAAGCACGGATTAACACGCCAACGGTGTGTGCGTTATCCTTACGCACCAGAAAGCTCGACGCGGCTTGCGCGCATTACAGCTATTTTTTCTTGCGCTGACAAGGCGCCCATCCCATCCGCAGATTGCAGATACCGCAGATCTTCAGATCCCCTTCCTACCCATCACGTCTAGCCCCTCAGCGGCACGGCGCACGAGTAAAGGTACAAATTTCGCGGCGGCTTTCGTTTCCATTTCGTCCCTCCATTCTCTAGCCCTTTAATACGAGGGCGTTACATAGACCATGTAATTAAGTATTTTCAGTGCTGTTTCCTTCGGCGCGCCCCGGTGTTTTGCGCCCGCCTCAAAAAAGCCTTTCAATCTTATACGACCCAAGCTTGGCAACCCCGTTAGAATGTGAAACGCTGCGCGGGTAGTGAGGATTTCAAACATGCTAAGAAAGATATCTAAATGAAACACTTATTTTTGCTTGCCAGCCTGCTTCTTCTAACCGCCTGCGATATTCCCCTTATTCCGGGCATTTAGAACCTTTGCACGGGGCTGTCGCTGGGGGTGTTCAACACGCCCCCGCGTTTGGCCAGCGAATAGACATCGGCGGCAACTTGGGCGCTTTTGCGAAGCGTTTCCGGGGCCAAATGGGCGTAGCGTTTGGTGGTGTTAATAGAGGCATGGCCGAGCAAATTTTGAACCTCATAAATTGACACGCCGTTATTCACCAAAATGCTGGCAAAGCTATGGCGCAAATCATGCAGCCTGAAATCCCGCAAGCCCGCAGCACAGCGCGCTTTGTTCCAAGACCGATATAAATTTTGATAGGGGCGGCCCGTTTTTAGATTTCCGAATACATAGACGCATGGGTTTTCCTGCAAATGCTGACCATGAAACTGTTTGACCACGCGTAACAGATCCAGAACCGCCTCTGCGATCGCCACTTTGCGAAACTGGCCGGATTTTGTTTTTGGAATCGTCCAAACGGCATGTTCCAAATCAAAATCTTGCCATCGGGCCTGCGCAGCCTCGCTGCGGCGGGCGCCGGTCAGCAGCAAAAACCCAATAAAGAATTTTAACATGTGATTTTTGCTTCGGTTTAATTCGAAAAACAATTTGATATGTTCTTCTTCTGATAAAAAGCGGTTCAATTTAGGCGGATCTTTCAGATATTGAATATCCAAATGGCGCGCGGGCGGTACGTTTTTAAGCCGCCATTTATGCGCCCGGTTAAACAGCGCCCCCAGCAATACCAAGCTTTGATTGATCATACCGGCTGAAAATCCGGATGCTTTTTTACCAGATGTATATCGGATCACCATGTCAGGGGTGATTTCAACAAAGGTTTTGCGTCCGAACATGGGGGCCAGATGTAACCGAAACAGGCTTTCATCCACATGCCAGCTGGGTTTGTGCAGTTTGATAAACGGCAAATATTGAGCCTGGAAAAACGTTTCAAGCTGCGGCATCGCTTTGAGTTGGTTTTTTTCGTCTAGCGGATCAATTCCATAGGCGACTTGCCGGTGGTGTTGCAGCGCTAAGCGCCGCGCATCGGCCACTTTCAACGCCGGAAAGGCCCCAAGGCTCATATTGCGCTGTCGGCCACCAATGCGATACCGAAATAAAAACCTTTTTGAGCCCTTGGTCACCACGGCTGATAGGCCTAGCGTTTTCGGATCCTTTACATAGAGATAGGTTTTACTCTGCGGACAAATTGCAGATTCCAATGCTTTATTGGTAAATTGAGATGGTTGCATGTTAGCTCATCCAGATAAAAGATACTTTTTAATTTTATAAGATGCCAAAAGGATCAAAAATGGCGAAGCCTAGATAAAATACTTTTGGTATCGAATTTGACGAAATCTTATGGTTCTTTCGATATTCTTGGCCTCATTTGCAAATTTTCCTGATAGATTTAGGATTTTGGAATTTTTCTCAAACAAACTCTGTTTCAAAACCACCGCAACTACGGAAAATGGCCGGCACAAAAAAAATCTAATTTTGATATTATCGCTTAGTTTCAATAAGGTACAAGTTTTGAGGGGCCGGAATTTGGGCCCCAGAAAATACTGGACAAGTCTCTATTGAGCGGCAAGCATTAGTCCGAATGAGTTTTTTAACCGGTGTTTTTTCTCATGGAAGTGCCCTCTGCACGTCAAATTATTGCGGCCCGTGGCCTACTTGGAATTTCGCAACAGAGATTGGCGGAAGGCTCTGGTGTGTCGATCGCTGCGCTAAAAAGGTTTGAAGCAAAAGCAGATCAATCTGACGATAAAGCAAATACCCGTGTGGGAACAATTTCAAAGCTGATGGTCTATCTTAATGGCCGCGGGATTGCCTTTTTAAGCCATGATGATTTTAAAGGCGTGGTTCTTAAAGAAAAGTAACTATTTTTATTTATTTAAATCAATGGATTAAATCAAATTCCCGCTGTGTAGCTTCTACCGAAAAAAAGCAGGCTCAAAAAATTAGAAACTGAATAAAATGTAAATTTGTGACACAGGCGGGTCAGGCCTGACGTTGCAAAATTTCAAAAACATGTATCAATTTGTAAAGAAACGGGTTTCTTGGCCCGCGCCGCGCCGCGACTAATACAGGCGCTTTGATGGCCCAAGCAGCGGCATCGAGCGTGAATAAAGAGATGGAAATCTCAATGGAGCGTCTTTCTACAGGTAAACGAATCAATGGCGCGTCTGATGATGCGGCTGGGATTGCAATTGCATCACGTCTGACATCTGAGATTCGGGGCACGAACCAAGCCATCCGAAATGCGATGGATGCTCAAGGTTTGATCGACACTGCGGAGGGAGCTCATGACGAGATTGCGAACATCCTTCAGCGCATGCGTGAACTTGCAGTTCAATCGATTAACGATACGAACAGTACCAAAGATAGAGCAGCTCTTCAAACTGAAATGGATCAACTTAAAACAGAAATCGATCGGATTGCTCACTCGACTTCCTGGGCTGGGGACCAAGTGCTCAATGGCGTCGCGACATCGGCTGTTGCAACTTCAACGACAGCGGACAAGTCCCTTTCTTTTCAAGTTGGAAGCGGAACTCGCTCATCTGACTCGGTTACCTTGACAATTGGAGCCCTGAGCGCAGACAAATTGGCTTTGGCAAGTACTGCCAGCACGCCCACCGTAACCGTAGCCGAGAGCGCGACAGCGAATACATACCCGGCCCCGACATTTGCAGTTAAAACTGGTGCTGCAGCCGCTTTTGCATTGTCAGCTCCGGACGGCAACGGAGTAGTAACTGTTACCCAAACAACAACAGCAGCTACAGCAACCGATGACGCAGAGATAACCATTGTAATCGATGGAATCTCTACTGACTTTGACTTTTTTGATGATGGACACGCAAAAGGTTTTGATATCACTTCCGCGGAGGGTGAAGCGGCTGCAATTGCCGCAAAACTAAATACAAACACGGCATTCGCAGATGCTGGCATAACAATCACGCATCAAGCAGATGCCGCTACATTCTCTGTGGTAAAAGCAGGTACTGCAACTTTAACTGAATCAGGAGGCAAGATTACAGTAGGTGCAACATTTGATGCTGGGGAAACGTTTACACTCAACGTTGAAGGCACAGAAATAAGCGTGCAAAATGCGACAGACGGTTATTCAGATAACAAAACTGGTATGATCCAACATATGGTCGACAAAATAAATGCCACAAAGATCGCGGGAATTACTGCATCAGTTGGTACCGGTGGTGACGCTGGCAAAGTTGTGGTGACTAAATCATCAGGTCTTGACATCAGTAGTTCTACATTTGAAGCGTTAAGTGCTACAGATAAAGCCGCCGTTTTAACTCAAATCGACACCGCGCTTGAAACACTGAACACTCAACGTGCTAAATTGGGCGCATACAGTAACCGTCTAGACAACACAGTTTCAAACCTGACATCGATGTCAAATAATCTACAAGCTGGTCGTGGCCGGATTGAAGATGCAGATTTTGCCGCTGAAACAACCAATTTGGCGAAGTCGCAAATTCTACAGCAAGCGTCAACAGCGATGTTGGCACAAGCCAATGCTTCTAAGCAAAACGTGTTGAGCCTGCTGCAAGGTTAAGCGCAACTCAAAGCACTGAAAGAAAAGCCCGCTCAAGCGGGCTTTTTTATGTCCAATGCTGGTTTTAGTATGGCGCTGGATGTAAAGGGTCGACGACCTTTCAGTAACTTTTGACAGGCCGTTCAGCCATGGCTTGTTCCAGAAGCGGTAAAGGTAGACCGTTTTTCTAACCGCGAATTTACTAATTAGACTTTTTCGCTAAAATATAAAGTAGCAAAAGTAATTTACCAAAAACCCATATTTTTTATGAGGTTTTAATACCGAAAGGTTTAGGTTCGATGAAACTTTCAGTTGATCAACTAATCCGTAAAGCAATGTATCACGCCCAAAAAGGTACTTTAGTAGAAGCGTACAAACTTTATGAGACTGTGCTCAAAGCCTATCCTAAGAACAAAAGAGCACAAGTGGGCTTAAATGCTTTAAACAAACTGAAACAATCCAATTCCCGGGAAGGCCCATCGCAAGAAATAATAAATCAGCTCATAAATTTGTATAACGGTGGACAACTTGAGGCAGTCGTCGAACAAGGCACCGCGCTTAAAAACCAATACCCTAGGGCATTTGTCTTGTGGAATATACTTGGAGCCGCAAATCAGGGGTTGGAGCGAGTAGAGGCAGCCTCTGAGGCGTTTAAAAATGTGATTGAGCTAAACCCAACGTTAGCTGATGGTCACAATAACCTTGGCGTTACTCTCCAAGATCAAGGTAAGCTCGACGAGGCAATAGCGTCTTACCAGAAAGCGCTGTCATTGAAGCCTGATTATTCAGCGGCCTACAATAACATGGGCCGTGCGCTTCAACAACAAGGCAAGTTTGAAGGAGCGATAGACTCTTACCAGAAAGCTCTGTCATTGAAGCCTGATCATGCTGAGGCACATCGGCATTTAAGTTCTTTGGTTAAATATAAACCTCACGATACTCAAGTCACGATCGTCGGTGAGATGATAAAAAAATTTGAATTGCAAGATAGTGAGAGATGCCATTTGCATTACACATATGCTAAAATGAATGAAGATTTTGGCAACCTTGATGTAGCTTACCATAACTATGTTGCTGGTGCTAAACTAAGACAAAAATTACTATTTTATGATTTCAAACAAGATAAGCTTATGTTTGATCAAATAAAAAATTCGGCGCCCAAGATTTCAGAGTTTGCCTTCGATAGGCCTATTGAAGCCGCATCCATTACTCCCATTTTTATATTGGGAATGCCTCGTTCTGGAACTACGATGGTTCAACAAATATTAGCAAGTCATTCTGATGTTCATGGTGCTGGTGAGTTACCATTTTTGGCCCGCTTCGGCGATCCTCTTAGCTTGGGCAATCAGGTCATTAATTCAGACAATAGTCTCCAAGTTCGTGATGCCTATTTGAACGAGTTAGAAAAAGTTTCAAATGGCTTCCCGTTTGTGATCGATAAAATGCCTCAAAATTTTCTGCATTTAGGGCTAATATTAAAAATACTTCCTGAAGCGAAAATAATTCATTTAAAGCGTGACCCAGCAGCTACCTGTTGGTCAAATTTCAAGCATTATTTTTCTGCAAAAGGCTTAGGTTATAGCTATGACTTGAACGACACTGTAGCTTACTTCAAATTATACCAAGATTTGATGGACTTCTGGGATCAACAATATAGCGATCAAATCTATAATTTGGATTACGATAAGCTTACACTTGACCAAGAGCCTGAAACAAAAAAATTAATTGAGCATTTAGGCTTAGATTGGGAGGATAATTGCCTTTCACCACAAGAAAACACGCAGAGCGTAAGAACAGCTTCTCAGCAACAGGTCAGAGAAAAGGTTTACTCAGGTAGTTCGCAAGCTTGGCGAAAGTTTAAGCCGTATCTAAAAGGAGCGTTAGATGAGCTTGGGCTTTAACCCGCATCACTGCTCAAATAACCAGCTTTAAAGCTAGCGGTAAATGTAAGGTCACCTACGAGGTTTTTCTGATATTCAAATCGACACCGCGCTGGTAACGCTGAACGCTCAAGGTGCTAAATTGGGCGCAAAGAGCAACCGCCTAGACAACACATTTTCAAACCTGACATCAATGTTAAATAATTTACAAGCTGCTCGTGGTTGGATTGAAGATGCAGACTTTGCGGCTGAAACTACTTCGCTGGCTAAGTCGCAGATTTTACAGCAAGCGTCAACCGCGATGCTGGCGCAGGCCAATGCCTCGAAGCAAAACGTGCTGAGTCTGCTGCAAGGTTAAGCGCAACGCAAAAGCCTACAGAAAAGCCCGCGCAAGCGGGCTTTTTTACGTTTGGTGTATTGTTTTATGAACTGTGCTAAAAACACTAAGAGCTGCAGCATTTTGCTTAAGCTGGTTAAGTTTCTTATAAAGTGTGACACAGGTGTGTCTTTGAGAATTAAAGATTAAAAATTCTGCTGAGTTCTGCGTCTGATGGAAGCTGTTTAAATATGCGATGCTTGCTTAGATAGCGGATAAGCGCTTCTTTTCGCGTAGTTATAATTCGAGGGCCTGAACTTTGAAGCGCTGAAACGGCTAGTGAATGTCTGTGTTGCTGCAAGGCTGTAATACCAGCTGCAATACGCGGCTTCCAAGGGCGTCCACGAGGAGCAGCGCTATATTGCGGAGAAATCGCTGCATCGCTTACCTCTAAGATGTGAGAAACTACTGCATCAAGAGGAACAGCGCGCACAAATACAGAGTTGGTACTCTCGCTGGCAAGATTAAAGCTAATAGTTTTATTGTGCAGCGAATGAAGGAACCGCAGGTTATCCGTTAAAGCATCAAACTTTTGATTTACAGCACCAGTTGTAGAGATGCTTAATTGAACGGAGATCTGCGTTTTGTTTTGGACTGATCTTGTCATTCAATATTAGCCTTTTTGAAGGCATTCGACCAATTGTTTCATCTTGGTTTTGCCTCATTGAAAAACTTATTAGCGCTTGCTTCAAAGCTGTACTGACGAGCGCGCCTTCGCGCGCTTCGCGTTTGAGCGCTGTAGCGATTTGTTTTTTCTAAAACGCTGATTTGAGCGGGTGTTAAAGGAAATCCTTCATAAAATAGACGCACAAGAGAACTCCAAAGATATAGATATCGGGGAGATATATGCTCTGGATCTGTGCCCGAGATTAAAGATGCAATGCGATCACGTTGGGTTAATTTTGTATTCATTTTGAGGCTCACTTTGGGCATGCAAAGAACTCAAAACTTTCATGGAAAAGTTCGAGTAAACAGCATGAGCGTTTGTTGGATTATGGGCTAAAGGGCTTAAAGCTCGCATAGCGCAGCTAAATTACCTTTATAATGAACTGGCTCCGCATTATTTTGTCGCGACATATAAGAAAGAGCGTTCAATGGCTGACGGGCAGTTTGAATGTAGGCAAGTTCCCAACCACTTAAGAAGTATTGAAGACGTTGTTTGAACTGTTGGATATTGGTTGTTTCAATCAAAATATGCAGATGTAAATCGCGCTGTCCGTATTTGTTTGTTGGGTGTAGCTCTACGGCATAATTATGCGCATGCGCTGCGCGCTTTATAGGACGTACAAGTTTTTTGATTTCTTTGTTTGTTTTGGAGTTAACAGGTCGTAAAGTTAGAAAATATACCATGATTTAAGTATATAAAACTGGATGAGTTTTGACCAAAAATAAGAATTAGCTTTTGCTCATTTACCTTAAAGTTTTCGCATAAGTTCCGAGGCGCGCCAGGCATTAATGCCATGTGTAAAAACCGCCCCATTGTTTTTTCTGGAGCGGTTTCTACAGTTGTGTAAATTTGCTCTTTAAGCAGCAGCTTTTCTTTCATAGTTTTGGATTTTAGAAAGATTATCAAAAGCCTTGGCAACATCTTGATACTCTGTGCGCTTGGTTTTAGGAGCTGTATCAACGGCAGCTCGTTTTTCCCGAGCATGTTCAGCCCGTTTTGACAGCTTTTGCAAGTGAGCCTTTATTTGGATATCTAACTTGCCTTTAGAAATTAAAATTTTTGTTTCCTGCAAAAATTCAACTGCTTGAGGCAAACTATCAAAATAGTTGCACTTGAATTCTGGGCATATAGCCTCGTTGTTACGTCCATAGCCAATTGTAATGAGCAAATTTCGGCGATATTTCTTAGCCATTGGTGACCGGAAGCTTTTAGCACGCATTTGACGTAAACTTGGCTGCTCACTCAGAATAGCTATTGTTTCATCTATCCGTGCGCGAATAGCATCGACGGCTTGTGTAAGAGTGCGACGGTGTGCCTGAATACGCTCTACAGGGATAGGATTTTTGGAACCAAATTTGATATTATGGCGAGTGATAGAAGTCATTTTGTAAGTCCTTTCAGTTGCTTTTTATTAAGGTTTAGAAGTTAAGTTTGTTGTTCTTCTCATACTAAAAAGATAACAATTTATTACGTCAATTATTGGGGTAATAAAATTCATAGAGGTTTGAATGAGTTACGCGAAATTTAGAGATATGGTTGAATTATGCGGCCACTTACAAGCTCGATCTATGGGCTTAACGATAACTGAATTGATGCAATTAACAGAGCGTAGTCGTAAAACAGTTGAGAGAATGTTGGGCACTTTGATTGGCTTGGGTTTAGTTGAAGCCAACCATATACGTGACAGTGATCATCATCTAACCAAACGCTGGCGTCTAGAAGGTTCAGCGGATGCACCTATTCATTTATTTATGAACATCGAACCGTTAGAAAAAGTTGCGCTTGAAAGGCTTTTAAACTCTTTGGATGGGGGCCCAGCGCAAAGAGGATTAACCAAGATGCTTTCCGTACAAAAGCCGTTATCGCGCCATCTAGTTAATGATCTTGATGAATTTATTGAACGGGATGCGCATATTGGACGTGTTGGGCCTAAAAGTCATGTTCGCAATGCTATTATGCAGGTTCTAGAGCCCGCAGTGGTTGGGAGCGAACAAGTTCGCTTGCGCTATAAATCAGAACTAAAGAGAAGGGCATCCGCTCGAATTATAAATCCGCACGGTTTTTTATTTGGCCGCTTTTCCTATTTAGTGGCGTCTACCACCAAAGGAGAGCTCAGGATCTATAGACTTGACCTTATTGAAGACGTTGAGGCTTTAGGGACTTACTTTGAAGAACCTAAAACTTGGAGTTTCAAGCAATGGGTACAAGAAAGCTTTGGAGTGTTTCATGGCGACGAAAAACTGCAGGTGAAAATCTTGTTTGCACCGACTGTTGCTAAAAGAGCTGAAAGTATCCAGTTCCATTCAAGTCAGACATCTAAAAGACAAAAAGATGGTTCTTTGCTTGTAACTCTCACTTGCAAAGGGCATCGAGAGCTTATTCACGAGTTATTACATCCAGATTGGCTTGGAAATTTTCAAATTCTTGAACCAAAGACACTCGTTGATGAGCTGAGAAGCTATATGCATGCTACTTTAGAGAGCCATCAAAACTATTGAGCTTCTTAGCTTCTTTTGGACGATACTTAAGCCTGGTCAGGCATATCTTAAAGTTAAACTGTTGTAGCCAAATTGTAAGATTGCGCTGCTAACTCCGCACTTTGGCGTAGCCGCTCTGGCGCTAGATGAGCGTAGCGATTAGTTGTCCGAATTGAGGAATGGCCAAGCAAATGCTGTACTTCATATATAGATACGCCGTTATTTACCAAAATTGAGGCGAAAGAGTGTCTGAGGTCATGCAGTCTGAAATCCTCTAATTTGGCCTTCTCGCGTACCCGCCGCCAAGTCTTGTCGCAATTTACATAAGCTTTCCCTGTTTTAAAGTTAACAAAGGTAACTTCTAAGAAGTTTCCATGCAGTTTCGCTAAATGATGTTGTTTTACTTTATTTAACAAATCAACGGCAGCGTTTGATATCGGGACTTTCCGAAAGCTACCACTTTTTGTTTTCGGAATGACCCATATTTGATGATTAAAGTCGAAATCAGTCCACTTCGCTTGTAGGGCCTCAGATTTACGGCAGCCAGTTAATAACAAAAATGAAATAAGGAACTTCATCATAACATTTTCAATTTTTTCTAATTCTGCGAACAATCTTTTATGTTCTTGATCACTTAAATATCTTGTTAAAGGAGGTGGCGAGGGCAATTTATCGATTTTCAGATCTCGGCTTGTTGGGACATTTGCAAAATCCCACTGGTTAGCTTTGTTGAAAATTGTACCCAGCAGAGTAAGGGCACTATTTATCATTGTATTGGATAGGTTGCTCTGAGACTTTTGTCTTACAAAAGCTTGTACATGATAGGGTGATATTTGCAGAAGAGTTCGAGTTCCAAGAATTGGCTGAAGGTGGATCCTAAAAAGACTTTCATCTATGTGGGAGCTTCTTTTGTGCAATTTCGCATGCGGCAGATAATATGAATAGAAGAAGTCACTCAGTGTAGGAATGTCTAGAATTTTCTTTTTCTGCTCTAGTGGATCTATTCCTTGAGAAATTAAGCGCGCATTCTTAAGGGCTAAATCCCGTGCATCAGAAGTTTTTAAAGCTGGGAAAGATCCAAGCGACATATTTCTTTGACGATTTTGAAATCGGTAACGATAGTGAAAGCGCTTTGATGTTGCATAAATTACGGCCCATAGACCGGGAGTTTTGGGGTCCTTAATATAAAGAAAGGATTTACCTTGCTCCAATTTAACTTTCTCGAGGTACTGATTGGTAAACTTATGCATCGTTTGCCCTATATTAGATTTATTATATAATAAATAATATATTTAATATCAAATTCAATATCATTAGTAGCATTTTTGAATGCTTTTGTTACATGAGCGTTATAAATTGGAGAGCTTTAATGGATATTCCCTCAGCCCGGCAAATTATTGCTGCAAGAGCACTCTTGGGGATTAACCAAGAGAAAATGGCTGAAGGTTCTGGCGTAGCCGTTGCAACCATTCGCAGGTTTGAGGCTTCTGGCAGTCAGGCTAAAGCTGAAGTTAGTTATCGCGTCTCTACTATGCTAAAACTGATCAGTTTTTTAGAAAGCAGAGGTATTCAATTCTTGTTTGAAGAAGATGCTGTTGGAGTAAAACTTAACAAATAATCTGCTAAAATGACGGCAATGATTCTTTCATTTTTTTGCCTATTATCCAGCTCGTAATAAGGTTGAGTCTTTACAATATCTTAGCGAAAGGTTGGAGCTACTCACTCCAAGACAGGCGCTTTGATGGCCCAAGCAGCGGCATCGAGCGTGAATAAAGAGATGGAAATCTCAATGGAGCGGCTTTCTACGGGAAAACGAATCAATGGCGCGTCTGACGATGCGGCTGGCGTGGCGATTGCGTCGCGTTTGACATCTGAAATTAAAGGCACAAACCAGGCGATCCGCAATGCGATGGACGGCCAAGCGTTGATTGACACAGCTGAAGGCGCTCATCAAGAGATTGAAAGCATTCTTCAACGCATGCGTGAACTTGCCGTGCAAGCTGCCAATGACACTAATGATGCGAATGATCGAACAAATATTCAGGCTGAGCTGGATCAGCTAGTCAATGAAATCGACCGCATTTCATCAACAACAACCTGGGCCGGTCAACAGATAATGGATGGATCTGACGCTAATGGCGTTAACTTGCAAATTGGGTCAGGAACCAAAGCAGCCGATTATATTAACGTCGCTATTAACTCAACATCTGCGTCCACATTAAACGTAACTGGAGCAGCAACTGACGGCAACGTGGTAAACGGTTCAAAAGACTTAGCTTCTGGGGCTGCATTAGCTGGCACTGCATATACAATCTCTAGCAACGTGATTACCCTTGCCGATGACCTAACGGCAGCGGCAACATTCACTTTGGAAATGGGTGACAATACGGATGTGGTTGTTACATCAACAAAATCTATTACTTATGATGCTGGTGACATTGAAGCAAATGAAGCGGCAGCTCATATTGCTGATCTGTTGAACAGAAGTACGGATTTTGCAGGATTCACTGCCATCGCCTCGACAGATGGATCGGGTGACATTACCATCAACAAAGGCGCAATTTCTGTTTCAAGCACTTCGGAAGCCCAATCAGCCATTGGGAAAATCGATACCGCGATACAAACACTCAACGCACAGCGCGCTTCGCTTGGCGCCTATTCAAACCGTTTGGACAGCACAGTGAGCAACCTGACCAATATCAGCTCTAACCTTCAAGCTGGTCGTGGCCGCATTGAAGATGCAGATTTTGCAGCTGAAACCACGTCGCTGGCCAAGTCGCAGATCCTGCAGCAAGCTTCAACAGCGATGCTGGCCCAAGCCAATGCCTCTAAGCAAAACGTGCTGAGCCTGCTGCAAGGTTAAGCACAACTCAAAAGAATAAAGAAAAGCCCGCGCAAGCGGGCTTTTTTCGTTTTCAAAGGTTTTTCACAAACCCTGTCAAACATATCATTAAAAATGACAGCCAAATGATGCATCAGTCGCCAAAACACCAAGCCCGGGCTTTTTTAGCCCTGTGCCCAAACCGACATCGATTGCGCTGCAATTTCGTGCAGTTTCTTGCCCCGATGTCCAAATCACACAGGCGTTGGTCAGCTGGCTAAATCACTGGTATTGTTTTTCTTTTTGCGTGAAATTTATGGTGCTGTAGGGGAGGATTGAACTCCCGACCTCTCCCTTACCAAGGGAGTGCTCTACCACTGAGCTACTACAGCAACTGCCTGCGCGTGATTAGACGGGAATCATCTGCCACGCAAGTCAAAACTAGACGCGTTTTCTTTGATGATGTAAGCAGGCGCCATGACGCAGAAACCCAAAGCTTTTGGAACCGGATCTGGCGCTGAGCAGCGCGATCAGCGCTTAAAACAGGCGCTGAAATCAAATCTGGCGAAACGCAAAGCGCAGGCGAAAGCCAAAGCGGGGAAGCCGGTTGAAACCGCGGCTCAGCCCGCCAAAAAGGAATAAAATATGGATTCAATTCTGGTCACTGGAAATGGCGCTTTGCATGGCGCAATTCCAATTGCAGGGGCAAAAAATGCCTGCTTAACCTTGATGCCGGCCACCTTGCTAAGCGAAGAACCCCTGACCCTGACCAATGCACCGCGCTTATCTGATATCGCAACGATGTCAGCTTTGCTGCGCTCGTTCGGGGCAGAAGTCTCCAGTATGAATGAGGGGCTGGTGGTGGCGTTATCTTCGCATAATATTGGCAATTTGACGGCAGATTACGATCTTGTGCGTAAAATGCGCGCCTCAAATCTGGTGTTGGGGCCGCTTTTGGCGCGGTTTGGGCAGGCTGTTGTATCGCTGCCGGGGGGCTGCGCGATTGGCGCGCGTCCGATGGATTTACATATCAGCGCGCTGGAAGCGCTGGGCGCCGAGATCGATTTGAAAGAGGGCTATTTGCATGCCAAAGCGCCAATAGGTGGGTTGCGTGGGGCGCGGCATCGCTTGCGATTTGCCTCGGTTGGCGCGACTGAGAATTTTATCATGGCGGCCAGCCTTGCCAAGGGCGTTTCGGTTTTAGAAAATGCCGCGCGCGAGCCTGAGATCGTTGATTTGATTGAGTGTCTTGGCAAAATGGGGGCGCAAATCGACGGCGGCGGGAGTGAAACCATCACCATCCAAGGCGTTGAGCGGTTGCATGGCGCCACGCATCCCGTTGTGACCGATCGTATCGAGCTGGGCACCTATATGCTGGCGCCAGTGATTGCGGGGGGGCAAGTTGAATTATTGGGGGGGCGGATCAATTTGCTCTCTGCATTTTGCGAAAAATTAGATGCGATCGGGGTGGATGTTGTTGAAACTGCAGGCGGTCTGCAGGTGTCTCGGCGCAGCGATGTTTTGAAGAGTGTGAATGTAAAAACGGAAGTGTTTCCAGGGTTTCCAACGGATCTTCAGGCGCAGATGATGGCGCTTTTATGCACGGCAAAAGGCACCAGCGTATTAGAGGAAACCATTTTCGAAAACCGGTTTATGCATGCACCTGAACTGATGCGCATGGGCGCGCAGATTGATGTGCAAGGCGGGGTGGCAAAGGTTTCTGGCGTGGATCATTTAAAGGGTGCGCCGGTCATGGCTACTGATTTGCGCGCTTCAGTGTCTTTGATTCTGGCAGGTCTGGCGGCGGAAGGCGAAACTGTGGTGAGCCGGGTCTACCATTTGGATCGCGGCTATGAGAAATTAGAGGCAAAACTGCAAGCTGTTGGGGCCAAAGTGGAAAGGATTTCATCCTGATGACGCAGGATGCCCGCTTTCAAGACGGCGTTGAAAAGCCTTTATATATCGGGGCAATTGATCCGGCAGATATTGAGGTGATGTCAGCCTTTTTGCAGGATGCCGTGGTGCCGGTTTCTGAAATGAAATGGCGCAAGCAACATCGGCAATTGGCAGTTTTGCTCAACCGATTTCGCTGGGAAGATAAAGACCAGGCACAACAGCAAAACCGCCCCGTCGAACGCGTGCAATCATTGCTGGTGATTGATCACGTGCGCCATATTGCCTCGATCGGGATTGATCGCAGCACCCCCAAGGCCGCTTTGGCGCTTTTGTCCCTGTCCTATCAAGAGGGTGAAGGCGCCTCGGAAGATGTTCAACTTACATTTTCTGGATCTGCAGCGATCAAAATACAAATTTCGGCGCTTGAGATATCGCTTCGCGATGTCACCAAACCTTATATCGCGCCCTCGGGTCACATACCTACTCATAGCGTTTAAACCCGTCTTGGGCTTGAGGCTTGGCCTAAGAGTCGCTAATTGCTATGCGAAAGTAGGAGCGCAAAATGCCAGTTTTTCTAGACACTCAAGACGCAGATTTTGAAAAGAATTTTACGGCGCTTTTATCCGCAAAACGCGAAGACAGCCCGGATGTTGATAGCACCGTCGCGCGGATCATCGCGGATGTGCAACAGCGCGGTGATGCTGCGGTTCTGGACTTAACCGAAAAATATGATGGGGTTGCGCTGCGCGCAGAGGAGTTGGAAATTTCTGCGGCAGAAATTGAAGCTGCTTGCGCGCAGGTTGGTGCAAAAGAGCGGTCGGCCTTGGAATTGGCCGCGGCGCGCATCACCGCCTATCACGAAAAGCAAAAACCTGAAGATGCCTATTGGACCGATAGTACGGGCGCTGAATTAGGCTGGCGCTGGACGCCTATATCAGCGGCCGGTCTGTATGTTCCAGGCGGGCTTGCAAGCTATCCCTCTTCGGTTTTGATGAATGCGATCCCGGCAAAAGTAGCCGGGGTGGGCCGCCTAAGCGTTGTGGTGCCTTGCCCGGGGGGGATCTTAAATCCGCTGGTTTTGCTGGCCTGTAAAATCGCCGGTGTCGATGAGGTGTATCGCATTGGTGGTGCGCAAGCGATCGCTGCCCTTGCGTATGGGACCAAAACGATCGCGCCTGTTGATAAGATTACTGGCCCAGGCAATGCCTATGTTGCCGCCGCAAAGCGCCGCGTTTTTGGAAAGGTGGGCATTGATATGATCGCAGGCCCCTCCGAAATATTGGTGATCGCGGATGCTGAAAATGATCCCAATTGGATCGCCTTGGATTTGTTAAGCCAAGCCGAACATGATGCAAACGCGCAATCTATATTGATTACGGATGATCCAGAATTTGCCGTTGCGGTTGCCAATGCGGTGGAAAACCAGCTTAAAACGCTTGAGCGGCGCGAGATCGCCGCGGCCAGCTGGCGTGATTTTGGCGCGATCATCACCGTGTCCAGCCTGCGTGAGGCGGTTGTATTAAGCGATCGCATCGCCCCGGAACATTTGGAACTATGTGTGGCAGATCCAAAAGCCTTGAGCGCACAGATTACTCATGCAGGGGCGATCTTTTTGGGCGGTTGGACACCCGAAGCCATTGGCGATTATATTGGCGGTCCAAATCACGTTTTGCCCACCGCCCGCTCTGCCCGTTTCAGCAGTGGGCTATCTGTGATGGATTTTCTCAAACGCACCACGCTTGCGATGATGCACCCAGAGGCGTTACGCGCCATTGGGCCAGCGGCTGAAATTTTGGCGACCGCGGAAAGCTTGCAGGCGCATGCGCTGTCGGTCACGGCACGGCTGCGTAAATTGAATGATAGGGCTGATTAAGTGGCTGTCTCTCCTCTGGCCTTTCGGATCTGATCCGATTAAAATTCAATAACGAGTAAGAGGTAGGCTTGTCATTGACTGCACGCGCTCTGCCCGTTTTTGCAATCGCAACTACCAACGTGTGATGGATGTCTCATGACCCATATTGTGCATATAGAGATCGACGATCAAAATCTGCCGGTTCCCACACCGGAGATTGAACAAGAGCGTCGCGTGGCTATGTTTGATCTGTTAGAACAAAATAACTTTGTTTTGCCGGCGCGCGGCCAGCGCGATATTGCTCCCGGGCCGTACCGCGTGCGTCTTTCAATTAAAGAAAAACGCTTGGTTTTTGATGTGGGCACTGAAACGCAGGTGAAAGTGGCCGAATTTCACCTGTCGCTTTCTCCGTTTCGTCAGGTGGTCAAGGATTACTGGGCGATTTGTGAAAGTTATTATGATGCTGTGAAGAATATGCCTCCCAGCCAGATTGAAACCGTGGATATGGCCCGTCGCGGTATTCATAATGAAGGTGCGCGGATTCTGAGCGAGCGGTTGGTTGATAAGGCCGAAATTGATAATGATACGGCGCGCCGCTTGTTTACACTTATTTGCGTTTTGCATTTCGGGGGTGAATAATATGTCGGATACTCTGCCTCAATCTATTTTATTTTGTTGTGACCATAACGCCGTGCGCTCTCCTATGGCGGAAGGTATTATGAAGAAGCTCTACGGCACTGAAATTTATGTGCAATCGGCAGGCGTGATGAATGATCTTGAAATTGACGGATTTGCGATCAGCGTCTGCGAAGAAATTGGCGTTGAGCTGTCGCGTCACCGCACCCGCAGTTTTGATGAAATGGCCCAGGGGGGCGATCACCTTTCCGCGTTTGATTTGGTGGTGGCTCTATCGCCTGCAAGCCAGCAACGTGCTTTGGAATTAACCCGTTTTTTTCATCTAGAGGTTGAATATTGGCCGATAATGGATCCGACGGAATTGGGCGAAAGTCGCGAGGTGAAAATGGCCTCCTATCGCCAGGCGCGCGATCAGATCGTCGATCATCTGAATAAGCGTTGGCGCGAATAACGCAGAGTTGATTTCTGCCCTCCCTCGCGTGGTCTGCGCCCGGGGGGTAGAAATCAGTTCGCGGTCTCTGTGATCTCTTTCAGCGCCGATAGCAATTGGCGGATTTCGCTTTTGGAATTATAGTGGCACAGCGATATGCGGATGCAATCGGACCACCCCATCGGGGATAAAATATTGCCCGAATAATGATCGGCTTTGCGGGTATGGGTGCGAATACCGGCGCTGTTCAGCGCAGCAACAACATCGCTTGAGGCCTGCGCGGTAACCCGCAGCGCAACCAAGCCCTCGCGGCGCGGGTTTTCATAGCCACCAATAACTTCAATCCCATCTATGTCTCGTATACCAGGCAAATTATCAGACCCATATAAAATGGCATCTGTCAGCGCTTTTTCGTGGTGCTGAATGGCCCGTGAAGCGGCTTCGAGCCGTACGCGCAAATCGCCGCTGTCGCTAAACTGACAGCCCAACCAATCCAAATAGTCAACAATATCTGAAATTGTGGCATAGGCGCCGGTATCGCGCGTGCCAAGTTCCCAATTTTCTTCAGGGCCGTTTAACAAGGTTTCATGATCAAGCTTGCTCAAACGATCAGAAATCCACCCATACCCAAACCCATGGCGCGAAAACATTTTATAGGGCGAAATCGCATATCCATCGACCTGATAGCTGGCAAGGTTTAGCGCGCCATGGGCCGCATGTTGAATCCCGTCAACGATGATAAAACACTCGGGCGCCACGGCGCGTATTGCTGCTGAAATAGCCGCAACATTCATTCCCATTCCGGTCACGGGGGAGGTATGCAAAATGGTGGCAACCCGCGTATCGGGTGTCACATGGGCTGCGTAATCCGCCGCCTCAACCGCGCCGGTTTCACGATTATGGGGCACGCTTATATAGGGACGGTTTGTCGCCTTTGCCCAATGCTGCGCGGCGCTGCGTGAGGCAGGGTGCTCTACGCTGGATCCCAGAACAACGCCGCCCTCAGGCGCGGCCATCACGGCCGTGCGCACCATACGAAACAATAATTCAGTGCCGCTTTCCCCAACAAAAAATTGACCATCTGGCGCGTTGAACAGTACATGAGATTGATCTTTGGCTTTCTTTATAATCGCCATGAGCGCATGGCTTGCCGGATTATCCCGCCCTTGATTGTCGGGGATAGCGGCAAATTTTGCAGATGTTTCAACGGTTGATTTTAGCGTTAAGGCGCCGCCTGCATTTTCGAAAAACACGCGTGGGCCGGTAAACGGGCAGCTATCGACATGGGCAAATTTATCGCGAATCTGCGCCAACAGTCCGGGCTGTTCCTCAATCATTCTATCACTCTATTTATTTCTCTTCCCGCTTTGTGACCGGTTGCTGCTTCGAGCACAATCTCAATTTTTGGTTTGTCATGGATAATTGCTGAAATAGGTTTGCGCTCTTGGGCGTTAGCGGGCAAGATTGGCATGCCCGCATCAGAGACGGGTGATAAGCGGTGTAGGGATAAATGGGCGAGCGGGTCACTCTGTTTGAAATGGGTCCACGGGATGGGCTGCAAAATGAGGCTGCACCAATTGCGACAGCGGATAAAATTGCATTGGTGAATGCGCTATCAGAAAGCGGGCTGTCCAAAATCGAAGTTACCAGCTTTGTCTCGGCAAAATGGGTGCCGCAGCTTTCTGATGCCGCGCAGGTGATGGCTGGACTGACCCGTGTGCCGGGCATAAGCTATACGGCATTGACCCCGAATATGAAGGGGTTTGAGGCGGCAAAAAATGCCTTGGCAGATGAGATTGCTATTTTTGGCGCTGCCTCCGAGGCTTTTAGCAAAGCCAATATTAATTGCTCGATCGAAGACAGCCTTGCCCGGTTCAGTCCGATGATGGCGGCGGCGAAAGCCGCGCGCATTCCGGTGCGGGGATACGTGTCGTGTATCACCGATTGTCCCTATGAGGGGGCGGTGTCACCGCAGCGCACAGCGTGGGTTGCACAGGCGTTGTTTGACATGGGATGCTATGAAATTAGCTTGGGCGATACGATTGGTCAGGCCACGCCTGAGCGCTTGGATAAAACCCTTCAGGCGGTTCTTGACAGCGTACCAGCAAGTGCCTTAGCCGGGCATTACCATGATACTAATCAACGGGCGCTTGAAAATATCTCGCTGTCGCTGGGGCATGGGATCCGGGTGTTTGACGCCGCGGTTGGCGGCCTAGGCGGGTGCCCCTATGCGCCGGGCGCGAAAGGCAATGTTGCCACTGAGGCGGTTGCAGCTTTGATGCAATCGCAGGGGTTTGAAACCGGCCTTGATCTGATAAAATTGGAAAAAGCGGCTCAGATGGCAAAGGGGTTGGTGCATGAAACTGCCTAAATTTGAAACGCTCGATCTTTCCTGCGATGCGCGTGGCGTCTTGACCGTCGCGTTGAACCGGCCTGAAAAGCGCAACGCATTTTCTGGCCAGATGATTGCCGATCTGTTTGAATTTGCCCAAACAGTGAGCGCTATGGACGCTGTGCGCGTGGTAGTGTTGCGCGGTCGTGGGCGCGTGTTTTGCGCCGGCGGTGATTTGGAATGGATGAAGGCGCAGATCGCCGCGGATCGCGCAGGGCGGATGGCTGAGGCGCATAAATTGGCGCAGATGCTGAAACGGCTCAACACTTTGCCGAAACCGCTCATTGGTGTTTTGCAGGGCGGCGCCTATGGCGGCGGGGTTGGGTTGGCGGCTATTTGCGATGTTGCGATCGCGGAAGATAGCACAAAATTCGGCCTGACGGAAACGCGTTTGGGGCTTATTCCGGCTACCATAAGCCCTTATGTGATTGCGCGGATGGGCGAGGGTAAGGCGCGCCGCGTGTTCATGTCCGCCAAGATTTTTGACGCGGCTGAAGCAAAAGATCTGGATTTAATCGCCGATTATCTTCCCGCAGAGGCGATCGAAGCGCGCCTTGAAGCTGAAATCAGCCCGTATTTACAGGTGGCGCCCGGCGCGGTGGCTGCATCCAAACGCTTGGCGCGGAAACTGGGCCAACCGATTGATGATGCGATTATTGAACATACGATCTCGGCGCTGGCGGATGTTTGGGAAGGCGTAGAAGCGGCGCAGGGAATAGACGCATTCTTGAGCAAAACGCCACCGCCCTGGCGGTAAACGCCCCTGGCACTCGAAGCCGATCCTGTGTTTTATGTGAATGGCAAAGCCTGTCTCAATGGCAAATATCGGGCGCGCCCTTGCCTTATTTTACAGGTTTGACAGCGGGTATTGGCGCTGGCAGTGAAACAGCAGTGCCACAGGCGCATTTTCTCTCAAGGATGAAACTGATGTTAAAGGCCCAAAAGCAGAGTGCGATTGGGCCGTTCGCGCAAGGCGTAAACCGTCTTCACGCGCGGGTTTTCAGATAAGCCCCTTGGCTGAACACGAGTGGTGTGCCCTCATTTTTTTCAAAACGGTCCACATGTCCGATAATGATTGTATGGTCGCCCGCGTCATGTTGTGCGTATAAACTGCATTCAAAACGGGCCAAGCAGCCAGGAAACAAAGGCACATTTTGTGCGCCTGCCTGCCATTCAAGGTTTTTAAAGCCGTCTCCTGGTCGCGCAAAGCTATGGCAAAGCGCTTCTTGACCCGCTTCTAAGATATGAATTGCAAAATGGGTTGCTTTGCTGAACGCGAGGTGACGGCGCGAGGCTTTTGCCGGCGACCAAAGGACCAGCGGCGGATCCAGCGATACGCTGGCAAAGCTGTTGGCCGTGATGCCCATGGGCTGCCCGTCATGCGAGCATGTAATAATCGTGATACCCGTTGCAAAGCGCCCCAGCGCCGAGCGAAACGCACCGCTGTCAGGCGGCGTGTTGGATGCGTCTGAGGGCCGGACCGCGTTGCTCATTAAGCCACCTCATGCCCTAAAGCGGCGGTGTAGATTTCAAACCACTCTTCGCGCGATAAAGCGATATCGGTGCAATCTGACAACGATTGAATGCGCTGCATATTGTTGGTGCCCATAACAGGAAGGATATTGGCAGGATGCGCCAAAAGCCACGCGATTGCCACAGCGTCGGCGGCTTTGCCTTGCTTTGCGCCAATCGCAGTAAGCACCGACAACACGTCAGCATGGGCATCTTGGAACAGGCGTCCGCCGGCCAAAGGCGACCACGCCATCAGCGGCGTGCCAAGACGTTGATGAAACGCTACATCGCCATTTGTCAGCGCGTTATGTTCAAGAACGCTGAGTTCAATTTGATTGGTGGTCAGCTTTTGCTTCATCGCGGATTGAAGTAAATCCCAATCATAGGGTTTGAAATTGGACACACCCACGCTGCGGATTTTGCCGCTGGCCACCAGCTCATCCAGCGCGGCGCCGGTTTCCAGGTGGTCCATCAAAGGGTCTGGGCGATGCAATAAAAGCAAATCGATGTGATCAACCCCCATCAGGCGGAGCGAATGATCGACCGAGGCCAGAATATGTGCGCGGCTGGTATTGTAATATTTCACCGATGCCGTTTCATACCGACCCACGGGCGCCACAATATCGCATTTGGTAACGATTTCGATTTTATTGCGCAGATCGGTTCCTTGCAAAGCCTGCCCAAGCAATTCTTCAGCCATATAGCCGCCATAAATATCGGCCTGATCCATGGTGGTGATGCCCTGCTCTAAGCAGGCTGCGATCTTGTTGCGGATGTGATTTATGCTGGTGTCAGAATCATCGCCCAAGCGCCACATGCCATAGATAACCCGCGACAGGCTTAAAGAAGATGTAAGATCAATGCGTTGCATTAGCGGCGCTCTCCTGCCCCGAGGGGTGTTAATGGGTTTGTGCTTGGTTGCCGACCGTAGGCTTGTGGCAAGGAACAGGTGTTCAATTGCGGCATAACGCGGGTTCCAAAATGTTCGCATTCTTCCATATGCGGATATCCAGAAAGAATAAAGGCGCGGATTCCCATTTTTTGATAGGCTTCAAGTTCAGATAAGACTTGGTCGGTTGAACCAACAATTGCGGCACCACAGCCCGAGCGGGCGCGGCCCACACCTGTCCAAAGATGCGGTTCAACAAAGCCTTCCATATCCGCAAGATCGCGATTTTTAGCTTGATGCGCCACGCCTAGCGATGTGCTGTCTAGCGCCCGTTCGCGAATGGCACGGCCAGCATCATCCTCAAGCTTTGATACCAGGTGTTGCGCATATTCGCGCGCTTCTTGTTCAGTATCGCGCACGATCACATGCACGCGCAATCCGTAATCCAAACTGCGCTCATAGCGTTCGGCAACCGCGTTGACGGCGCGCATACGCTCCGCGATTTGCTCTTTTGGCTCAGGCCACATCAAATATACATCGCAATGTTGCCCACATAATTCCAGCGCGGCGGGAGAATAACCGCCAAAATACAATAAAGGCCCACCGGTCTGATAGGGTTTTGCCGGATCTGTGGTGAGACCGGAAAACGTATACACTTGGCCCTGATAGTTGATTTCATCTTGCGTCCAGGCTTGTTTGAGAATTTCAACAACTTCACGCGAGCGTTGATACCGAAACGCACTGTCTGCTTTTTCACCTGGGAAATCGCTGCTGATGATATTCACCGTCAGGCGCCCTTCCAGCATATGGTCTAACGTGGCAATCGTGCGCGCCAGCATGATGGGTTGCATTTCTCCGCATCGTACAGCGGCCAGCAGGTTGATCTTTTCGGTTATCGGAGCGCAGCCGGCGACAAAGCTCAGCGTATCTTGGCCAACTTGATACGAGGAGGGGCATAGAATGTTCCGAAAACCCTGCGCTTCGGCTTTTTTAACAATGTCACTGCAATGCCCCCATGAGGATCGCAGCGTGCCATCAGGAACGCCAAGATATTGAAAATCATCTGAACAAAGCGCGGAAAACCAGGAGACTTCGACCGCGTCTAATTCTTTTGACGTGATGGGGACGATGGTCATATTTCAGGGATCCTTTTTGTCTTTTGCGCCTTGCGTAACACCTGAGTTTATGTAAATCAATAGTATATCAATTTTTGTAAGGCGGATGCAAAACACCGATGAAAACCGTACTGCCGACCTATGTTCAGATAAGCGAAATGCTTATCCGCGATATTGCGGCGGGGCGGTATTTGGATGGCGCACGTTTGCCACCGGAAAGGCAAATGGCTGCTGAATTGGAGATTTCAGTGGGCACGTTGCGCAAAGCATTGGATGATATGAATGCGAAAGGGCTTTTGGAGAAGCGTCAAGGCTCAGGAAATTATGTGAAAACGGGCGCCACGCCCAATTCGGTTTATTCTTTCTTCCGTGTTGAGCTGATCGATGGCGGGGGTTTGCCAACTGCACGGGTTTTGAGTGTTGATTTATTGCCAAAGCCCGCTGCATTTCCGGCCTTTGGGCCAGCGCCGAAGGCCTATCGCATTCGCAGGTTAAGATCGCTTAACGCGCAGCCGGCGGTGCTTGAAGAAATTTGGTTGGATGGGGATCAAGCGGCGCAGCTTAGCACAAGCGAATTGTCTCATTCGCTTTATCTTTATTACCGGAATGTTCTCAAGCTTTGGATTACCGAAGCCGAAGATCAATTGGGGCTAGAGCCGGTGCCGCAATGGGCACCAGATGGGTTTGAACCAACGCCCGGTACGCCGTGCCTTTTTGCGGCTCGGTTGAGCCGGTCGCAAACAGGTGAGACGGTTGAATATTCTCAAAATTGGATTGACACGAACGTAGCGCGCTATGTGGCGCGCATAAAATAAGGTGACAGAATGCAAGATATAACCCGCTATGGGATTATAGGCTGTGGTATGATGGGGCAAGAACATCTGCGCAATATAGCTCTTTTGCCCGCAACGGCTGTGGTGGCAATTTTTGAACCTGATGCAGCGATGCGCGTGGCTGCGCAACGCCTCGCCCCCGATGCGGTGTTTGTTGAGAGTTTGGATCAGCTTTTGGCGCGTGAGGATCTGGATTGTTTGGTGATCGTATCGCCCAATCATGTTCATTTGGAGCAATTAGAGCGCATCGCTGACTATCCGGCGCGCCCCGTTTTGGTTGAAAAGCCCTTATTCACCAATGCTCAGGATTTGGCCCGCGTCGAGGCTTTTAAAACCCACTATGGCGCGCCTGTCTGGGTGGCTATGGAATATCGCTACATGCCGCCCATTGCGGCCTTGAAAGATCGCTTTGAAAGCGTGACAGGCGGTTTGAAGATGTTAAGCATCCGCGAGCACCGATTTCCTTTCTTGGAAAAAATCGGTGATTGGAACCGTTTTAATGCCAATAGTGGCGGCACCTTTGTCGAAAAATGTTGCCATTTTTTTGACCTGATGCGCCTGTTGACCGGATCTAATCCAACGCGGATCATGGCTAGCGGTGGTCAGGCTGTGAACCATTTAGACGAAACTTATGCAGGCGCCGTTCCTGATATTTGGGATCATGGTTATGTGATCGTGGATTTCGAAAATGGTACGAAGGCACTGCTAGAATTGTGTATGTTTGCTGAAGGGGCGCATTTTCAGGAAGAAATATCCGTGGTGGGTCCGCGCGGCAAGATCGAGGCATTCGTGCCCGGACCAACGCGGTTTTGGATGAACCAATCGCAGCGCGCCCCCGATCCAAAGCTGGTAATTTCACCGCGCCATTCTGGCCTGCGCGAAGAGCTTGAAATTCCGGTTGATCCGGCTTTGCTAGAGGCAGGGGATCACAATGGATCCACCTTTTATCAGCATCAGCGGTTTTTAGCGGTTGTGCGACAAGGACGCGCGGTGGAAGTAAGTTTGAACGATGGCATTTGGGCTGTGCGTATGGGGCAAGCTGCGCAAGAATCGGCCCGGCTTGGGCAGGCAGTAACTTTTTAGTTTATGGTCAGCTTCAGCCTATGCCTGAGGGGCGTTAGGATGGCGGTGGTTGCAAACAAAAAAACGATTTACCTGATGAAACTTATGGGTTTTAGGGCTTTCGCCTATAAGGAGACTTCGGATTTTGCAGGGCATAGGCTTAGACAGCCTGCAACTGCCCAATCATAGGCGTTGTCGTGATGGGTTTGCACCGATCAGAGCGGGCGATCCCAAAAATAAGATATTTGGTTGGCTTGATGCGCATGAAACGCGCCCTGCTCGATAAATTTTATCGGCCATGGTTGATTTGATCTTGGAAATGCATGCGCAACCTCTTGCAAAACTAAAAGAAAACGACATTAACGCTTGTTCAAGATGAGCAAAAGCAGAAAGCGCCGCGATGTCGATCAGTAGCCTAAAAGAAAAATACCCAGATTTAGTAGTTTCGATGCGCAAAGCCGCGGTTTTGGCGGGGCTTGAAATCTTAGATGTCTACGCTCAAAGCGATTTCGGTATTCAGATTAAAAGCGATGAAAGCCCTTTGACGCTGGCTGATTTGCGGGCAGATAAGGCAATCGCGACCACGCTCGCTGAGCTTGTGCCAGATATTCCCATTGTCTCTGAGGAAACTTATGCGGAGGGTGATCGGCTGAGAGATGCGATATTCTTCTTGGTAGATCCGTTGGACGGCACGAAAGAATTCATAAAAAAAACTGGAGAATTTACCGTTAATATTGCGCTGATCGTGCAGGGTAAAGCTGCGTTGGGCGTGGTATATGTGCCAGTGAGTGGTGATTTATTTTATCGTGATCTTGACGGTTTGTCTTATGTAGAAAGCGATGCAAGCCGCGTTGAGAGGCGTGGACAGATTGCGCAGATCCACTGTCGCGCGGTGGATGGGCAGAAGATTACCGCGGTAAAATCGGCCTCGCACTCTAATGAGGAAACAGAGGCTTTTTTGAGAAAATATAATCCTGTTCAATCCAAAAGCGCGGGGTCATCTTTGAAGTTTTGTCTTATCGCGCGCGGCGCAGCGGATTTGTACCCTCGTCTTGGTCGTACGATGGAATGGGATACGGGCGCTGCGCACGCAGTTCTTAAAGGGGCAGGCGGCAATGTGTATAGGATCGATACATTTGAAGAACTCGAATATGGCAAAGAGGTTATGGACAACCCGCATTTTGTCGCGGCGTCAAATGGGTTAAAGCTGACTCAAGGTTAAGTGATGTCGCTAAAGGCAGAGCAGCAATCTAGGGCATTTGATCAAGTGTAACCTATGCGTTATGCGGCTCAACGCATTAAGTTTCAAAATGATAATATTAAGAGTGGTTTGACTGCTCAGAAAGTTTGAATGAAGCCGTCTCTTTCCCGGAGGGAAAAAAACATATGGGCGTTGCCGCAAAAAAATAGTTAACGCCCCTCACGCAAGGGATGAGAGCATGGAGTCCATAAGGTGGCGCGTCAAATGGCGCCATATTACGCCAGTTTTCAACTTTAATCATATCATTGCTTTTGCCAAAGAGGGCAATTTACACGGGCTTGGATATATTTATTTGTATCGAAAGGATACTATAAATTGGCTCTTTGATTTTGTTGAAGTAGAATTCATGTTTATTGATTTACTGTAGCCCCCCCCCTATCTCTGGTTGAACAGCCATGGGTTTTCAGTATTTGAATTGAGCTTTGATTAACCAAGTTGCAATCTCAGTTTAGAGATAAATAAGCAGAAGGTTTGAGGTGTTTGATACTTCAAAGATTATCTTTTGTTTCATTTGTCTTGGAGGGCGGAGGTGGTAAAATTGTGGTCTTAGATTGAATAAACACATCCATCGGCATTTCTGCCTCTGCGTCTCTTTGGGAGACTTATTTTTGCCTGCAAGCCTTGATTAACCCAGCGGTGCTGTGTATATGGTGGGGCGGTAAGCGGTGGGCGTAATTAAAATCACATGATACTTTTATCTTCCTTTGCATCAGCGATGTGTCTCGCATTTGTTATTTTCCTAACCCGGCCGCTGCATATTCAATTCACGGCCAAAGGCCACGGCAATGCAGCCGTTCAATCTTCTCATCGGTTGCCGACCCCAAGAATCGGTGGCTTGGCGGTAATACTAGGCGGCTTTTTTGGTGCGTTCACGTTAGACGCAACGACGTTCAACTTGGTGTCTTTTCTTGCCATCTCTGCACTGCCGGTCTTTCTGGGAGGGATGGGAGAGGATGTTGGGTTCAATGTTAGCGCGAAAATGCGGCTGGTTCTGTCCTTTGCCTCTGCTTTATTGGCCGGCGTGCTTTTGGGGGCTTGGATACCTCGCATGGGCGTTCCGGTTTTAGAGATATTAACGCTTTACACTTTCCCCGCGATTATTCTGACGCTTTTGATTTCCGGTGGTATCAGCCATTCATTAAACCTAATCGACGGTTTAAATGGATTGGCGATCGGCGTGTCTATTGTGATTGCACTTGGCCTTATGTCTGTTGCTGTGTCGGTTGGTGATTATCAAATCTCGTATATATTGCTGTTGATTATTGGTGCATTGTTGGGTTTGCTGGTCTTCAACTATCCTTTTGGAAAGCTGTTTTTGGGGGATGCGGGTGCATATTGCACGGGGCATATCTTGGCATGGATTGCGATTTTGTTGCTCAACAGACATCCAGAGATTGCTCCTTTCTCAATGCTTTTGATCTTCTTTTGGCCTATTGCGGATATGATATTTTCAATATTTCGCCGCTATCGCTCTGGCAAGCCAATCGACCAACCGGATCGGCTTCATTTTCATCAATTGGTGATGCGCGCGCTGGAATTAACATTGCTGTCTCGAAAGCTGCGAGGCCTGACCAATCCATTGGCTACTTTAATCATCGTGCCATTGGCCTCAGTGCCGATTGCTGCCGCGGTGATGCTTCAAAACAATGATCAAATGGCGGCGCTAGGTTTTATTGCTGCCGCAATTTTATTTGTTATTACCTATAATGTGGGCATGGTTTTGGCAAAACGGTTTGCGCGCCATGGAACGCGTGCCCGAAGCTAACCGACTTAGTTCGTTTTTCGTAACCGGGCGCGCTTAGATGTCAGCATCAGAAACGATTTACGACGCTCGCGAGATAGGTTATTTCTTTATCTCCTAATAAATTTTTCGGTAGAGTGGATATCGTATGCCGTTAACCCATCTCTCAAACCTTGAGGCTGAGGCGATTGAGATCCTGCGCGAGGTTGTGTCAGAGGCTGAGAATCCAGTTATGCTGTATTCGGTTGGCAAGGACAGCGCGGTGATGCTGCATCTGGCGAAAAAGGCTTTTTATCCCTCACCCCCTCCGTTTCCATTGATGCATGTGGATACGACTTGGAAATTCCAAGAGATGTATAAATTGCGCGATAAGGCTGCGAAAGACGCGGGGATGGAATTGATCGTGCATCAAAACCCGGAGGCCAAGGAACAGGGGATCAATCCCTTTGATCATGGCGCATTGCATACCGATATGTGGAAGACCGAAGGGCTGAAACAGGCGCTTGATAAACACGGGTTTGATGCGGCCTTTGGGGGTGCGCGTCGGGATGAAGAAAAATCGCGCGCCAAGGAACGTGTGTTTTCCTTCCGTACCGCCCAGCACAGATGGGAGCCCAAGGCGCAGCGCCCAGAGCTTTGGTCGCTGTATAATGCGCGCAAAGCCAAGGGGGAAAGCATGCGTGTCTTTCCATTGTCCAACTGGACGGAATTGGACATCTGGCAATACATCCATTTAGAAGGCATTGAAATCGTACCGCTATATTTTGCGGCGCCACGTCCGACTGTGCAGCGGGATGGTTTGATCCTGATGGTGGATGATGATCGCTTTCCATTGGAACCTGGCGAAGAACCTGTGATGCGCTCGATCCGATTTAGAACACTGGGCTGTTACCCCCTAACGGGCGCTGTGCAATCTGAGGCGGCGACCCTAACTGACGTCATCCAAGAAATGCTTTTGACAACGACATCCGAACGACAAGGTCGCGCGATCGATAAGGATCAAGGCGCCTCGATGGAAGTCAAGAAACAGCAAGGGTATTTTTAGGGGCTGCTGGATATGACAGATCAAGTTTATAAAACTGACGCGCTGATTGCGCAGGATATTGATGCCTATCTAGAAAGCCATCAAAACAAATCGCTGTTGCGCTTTATCACCTGTGGGTCCGTGGATGACGGGAAATCAACGCTGATTGGTCGCCTGCTTTATGACAGCAAAATGATTTTTGAGGACCAACTTGCCCAGCTTGAAGCCGATAGCAAAAAAGTGGGCACGCAGGGCCAAGAGATTGATTTTGCGCTGCTGGTCGATGGATTGGCCGCAGAGCGGGAGCAGGGTATCACAATTGATGTGGCCTACCGTTTCTTTGCCACCGAAAAGCGTAAGTTCATTGTGGCGGATACACCGGGCCATGAACAATACACGCGCAACATGGTCACGGGTGCCTCCACAGCGGAATTGGCCGTGATCCTGATTGATGCGCGCAAGGGCGTTTTAACGCAAACGCGTCGCCATAGTTATTTGTGTCATCTGCTCGGTATTAAGAGTATCGTTCTGGCCGTCAATAAAATGGACTTGGTCGATTATGATCAGGCGAGGTTTGATACCATCGTTGCCGAGTATACCGAATTTGCAAACAGCATTGGGATCACGGCATTTACCGCCATCCCAATCTCTGGGTTCAAAGGGGATAATATCGCGGCCCATTCTGATGCCACCAGTTGGTACAGCGGTCCAACGCTGTTGGCGCATTTAGAAGGTGTCGATCTGGATCAAAACACAGGTGCGGCGCAAGAGTTCCGCATGCCCGTTCAGTGGGTAAACCGACCCAATTTGGACTTCCGCGGGTTTAGCGGCAAGATCGCCTCAGGCACCATCAAACCCGGGGATGAGGTGCGCATTCTCCCCTCTGGCAAAACCAGTCATGTGGATCGCATTGTTACTTACGATGGGGATTTGGACAGTGCGACGGCAGGTCAGTCAATCACACTGACGCTCAAAGATGAGGTGGATTGTTCCCGCGGTCAGGTGATCACGGCTGCGAATGCACCGCTTGAAGTGGCAGATCAGTTTGAAGCCACCCTGATCTGGATGGATGAAGAGGCGCTGATTCCAGGCCGTTCTTATTACCTGAAAATCGGCGCACAAACGGTCTCTGCAACGGTCGCGGAACCCAAGTATAAGATCAACGTCAACACGATGGAACATGCGGCGGCAAAAACGCTTGATCTGAATGCAATCGGTGTGGCCAATGTGACGACGGATCGTAATATTCCATTTGCGCCCTATGCGGAAAACCGGACGCTGGGTGGTTTTATCCTGATTGATAAAATGACGAATGCCACTGTGGGTGCGGGCCTGATCAATTTTGCCCTGCGCCGCGCACAAAACATCCATTGGCAGGCGACGGACATCACGCGGGATCACCACGCGGACCTGAAAAACCAAAAACCTGCGGTGCTGTGGATGACGGGCCTGTCGGGATCAGGGAAATCCACGATTGCGAACGCGGTTGAATCGAGGCTTGCGCGCATGAACCGTCACACTTTCCTGCTGGATGGGGATAATGTGCGTCATGGTTTGAACAAGGATCTGGGCTTTACCGATGCGGATCGGATTGAAAACATCCGCCGTGTAGGTGAGGTTGCAAAACTGATGACGGATGCGGGTCTGATTGTGATCACGGCGTTCATCTCGCCCTTCCGCTCAGAGCGGCAAATGGTGCGAGATATGATGGCGCCGGGCGAATTCATCGAAATCTTCATCGACACGCCGCTCTCTGTCGCAGAAGAACGGGACGTCAAAGGCCTTTATGCCAAGGCGCGCTCTGGTCAGCTTAAGAACTTCACAGGGATCGACAGCCCATACGAGGCCCCTGAAACCCCAGAAATCCATATCGATACAACAAAAATGGACAGTGATCAGGCCGCCGAAGAAATCGTCAAGCTCTTGGTCTCTTAAGGCGTGATAAGTTCGCAATTGTGCGCTAGATTTTATCGGTGTGCCCCAAGAAACATCATTTTTTTATCTTGTAACCTGAAATATATTCGGGTTTTGCTCTTTAATTGTGAAGAAAAAGTATAAATTTGCATAGGCGGGGTCTGGTGCATATGGATAATCATCGCTAGGGCTAGAAAAATTGACGCGTCGCTTTAAAGGAGAGAGCTTTGGTGGAATCTGACAATTATCGTAAAACCCGCGCGGGTATTACGCTATTTGACCAAGCGGCCTTCGAAGGAATGCATAGGGCAGGCGCAGTTGCAGCCCGCATCCTTGATGAAATCGCACCGCATGTTTTTCCCGGGCAAACGACCGCAATCATCAATGCCTTTATCGAAGATCAAGTGCGCGCCGCTGGCGCTGTCTCGGCGACAATTGGCTATAAGGGCTATCAGCATGGCAGTTGTATCAGCGTAAACCACGTGGTTTGCCACGGTATTCCCAGCGATAAAAAGCTTAAAGAGGGCGATATCCTAAACGTTGATGTGACGGTGATCGTTGATGGATGGTATGGCGATACCTCGCGGATGTATGTGGCGGGTGACTTATCGCGCAAAGCCGAGCGTTTAATTCAAGTGACGCATGACTCTTTGATGAAAGGTATTGAGGCGGTAAAACCGGGCAATACTTTTGGCGATATAGGATATGCGATACAATCTTATGTTGAGGCGCAGCGTATGTCCGTTGTGCGCGATTTTTGCGGCCATGGCTTGGGTCAAGTGTTTCATGCTCCCCCGAACGTGTTGCATTATGGCCGGCCAAATACTGGACCTATTTTGGAAGAGGGTATGTTTTTTACAATTGAGCCGATGGTGAATTTAGGGCGGGCGGAGACAAAAGTTTTGGCGGATGATTGGACCGCTGTCACGCGCGATAAATCGCTTTCGGCGCAATTTGAGCATTCCGTGGGTGTAACGGCAAACGGCGTTGAAATTTTTACCTTGTCGCCAGCGGATCGCTTTCATCCGACCTATGGGGTTTGAGGTCAAAAAAGAGCGATTGGTTTTTGTGATTTTACCTTTATCCATAGAAAATCCCCTCGGAAGATTGGTTTGAACGCGGCAACTTTCTTAAGTTGCAACAACTTGAAATTGAAAACCCTGTTTATGATTGGGCCTCAATTCACGTCATTGCGTCTATCAATATTGGCTAGGATATGATTCTCTTGATCGAGGCATTTGTTAAGCTGGTCTGATTTTTCAGCTATGTGCTCAAGCCAAACGATTGCTCAAAGGTCCTTCACAAATCTGATATAGATCAACCTAAAGATGTGTGAAATAATAATATTTAGATCATGGAACCCTGCGTAATCAGTGGCAACCTCATGGGGGATGCTGCGAGGTGGGGGAAATTTTTTTAAGTAAAGGAAGAACTCGTGAGTGTGCTGCGCGTTTTTGGTGAGAATTTGCGATTGCTCTGCAAAACGCGCCCGTCAATTGCCTCGGTTTGCCGCGATTTGGATATCAATCGTGTACAATTTAATCGTTATATGAGCGGCCATTCCTTTCCCAAGCCCAATGTTTTGCAACAAATATGTGATTACTTTCTGGTCGATTCGCGGATCTATCTTGAGCCATTGACCCCTGATGATTTGGAACGGGTTAGGCGCGGCCAATCGCAAAGCGTAGTGCAAGCGCAACCCAGCTATTTACATCAAGCCGTTGACTATTTTGAGCGCGGTATCGCGCTTACTGTTTCACAAAGTGAGCTTCCAGATGGTATCCATTGCTTTTGGCGTAGATCGTTTTCCGAGTTGGAAACTGCGAGTTGTAATTTAATTTCGATAAAAACCGTTGAAGGTGTACGGGTGTTTAAAAGCCTCGAGCTTTTAAAATCGCAACGCAATCGAGCTGAAATTTCAGGTCGATCTACCCCTTCTTCACGGGGCGTTGTGATGCGATGCCCTGATGGTTATGCGCTTTTTGCGATCAATCCGCATCCCTCTCGATTTATCAGTTTAATGTATTTTGGAAATGTTTATTTCAGCGAAAATTTGCTTAGCGGATTTATGGTTCTTGCCCGCAAAGAATATTTCCAGAGGCGCCGGTTCTCGCGCTGCGTGTTAGAGCTTTTGCCGCAAACCTCTAATTGTATTTTGAACGCCGCGCGGCGTACCAGCCGCAAACTGCCCATGGAAGATCTTCCGATTATGATCAAGGATGTAATCGAAACGCCGCTTTGAAAATGTTTTTCCTTTCTTAAGAGGGCAGAGCGATATTCACTGTCAGCTCCCTCCAAACAGATCCGTTGAAAGCGCGTTTTTTGGGCGATGTCAGCAATTCGCCGCCGCATGCCGCGTCCTGAACCGAAGATGTAAACATGCAGCTTTATATCAATTATCGGATCAAGAGGCTTTCGTTAAGCATCTCGCCGGTATCGAGAAAATTCTTATCAGGTTTGATCCATCGGGGTTTGACCATTTGAGTTTTTGCAACATGTGAATGAAATAATCATAGATTTCTTTCTGACGGCGCAACGGCAGTCACTTGGCTCGCGAAAAAGATAATGAAAGAAATTTATCTATTTAAAAGGCTCAGTAATATAGGGCGGAGGTTATTGTGCACGCATCAAGGTAACGTATGTGTCGCCATAGCGCAGGCACTCGAGGTTGCAAAACCCCTCTGGGGCCAACATCTCGCCTTGCTCTTCCCATATAATCAAGGCGTCATCTGCAATCCATCCCTTTGCGCGGGCCTTTGGCACCACGTTTTGGCCCAAATCTTTGCCATAGGGGGGGTCAAGAAATACCAGATCAAAAGGCGCGCCGGGGCAGGGCGGCAATTGCAGCAGGTTCCATGGCCGAAAGGTGATCTCGACGTTTGGATCAAACAGAGCTTTATTTTTGCGGATTAGTTCTGCAGATTTACGAGCGTTATCGATCAGCCACAGACGCTCTGCGCCGCGCGAAAGGGCCTCAAACCCCAAAGCACCGGTTCCGGCGAAAAGGTCAAGAACCTGCGCGTTCTCCAAAGGATTTCCAAACCGCCCCGAGGCAAGTACGTTGAATAAATTCTCGCGCACGCGGTCGGTGGTTGGGCGCAAATGTGCCGAGGGATCGCCTTTGCCAACCGAGGCCAAAGCTCTTCCGCGATGTGTGCCTGCGATTATTCTCAAGATTTCAGCAGGGATTTAAGGTCGGTCTGGGGATCGCTTATTGCCGCTTTTGGGGGCGATTTGCCAAGGCCAAGCAAACGTTTGCCCACCATATAGGCTTTGGGCGCGTTCATCGCATCGACGGCCAGAAGCGTATCGTCCTTGTAATACCAAAAAGAACAGCTATCAGCAGTCTGCTCAGCCCGTTCGACCACATCGCTATAGCCCGTGTTCAGCCCGGCGATTTGCAGCTTTACGTTATATTGATCAGACCAAAACCAAGGTTCTGGTTGATACTGGGTTTTAGCGCCCAAAATATTTTGCGCGGTCACTTCGGCCTGATCAATCGCATTTTGTACGCTTTCCAGCCGCATTTTTTGACCTTGATGGTCAAATGATGCGCAATCGCCGATCGCCCATATCGACGGGTCGGAACTGCGCCCATACACATCCACGGCGATGCCATTTTCAATCTCTAGCCCAGCAGTCTCTGCCAAGTCTTGCGCCGGTATAATCCCCACCCCGACGATCACGAAATCGAAGCGCTCAACGCTGCCATCGCTTAATTGTGCGCTGGTCACTTTGCCGTCCTGACCGATTAGCTGTTTCAGGCCCGTATTTTCTTTCAACGTCACCCCATGCGACTGGTGCAACTGCCGGAAGTAATCGGATGTTTGCGGTGCGGCGACACGGTTTAAAATACGGTCCGACATTTCAACCAGCGTGACCTTTAGCCCCTTTGTTGCGGCAACTGCTGCGGCTTCTAAACCGATATAGCCCCCGCCAACGATCAAAACCTTTCGCCCTGCCACCATTTCAGGAGCCATCGCATCCGCATCTTGGAGATCGCGCATCGTGTAAACCCCCGCTAGCTCGCCCCCGATTGCGGCAGGCAATCTGCGCGGCCATGATCCGGTTGCAAAAACCAAGTGATCATATGTCAGGCTTTGGCGGGTTGTAACGATGGATTTTTCACGACGATTGATACCCGTAACGGTGTCGCCAAGGTGAAGAGTGATGTGGTTATCGGTGTAAAAACTTTCTGGGCGCAAATAAAGGCGCTCCAAAGGCATCTCCCCCAAAAGATATTTTTTTGATAAGGGTGGTCGTTGATAGGGTAGGACGTCTTCTTTGCCGACCAAATCTATGCTGCATTGATCATCGAGATTGCGCAATTTTGCAACCAGTGCCGCGCCAGCTTGTCCTGCGCCTATCACAACTATTCTTGACATACGCGTCCTCACCTGATCTGGCCCTGTCGAATAAACGCATTATAACATCCTCTGTGCGAATACAAATAAGGGAATAGGAAATGACCATAGTCGTGGGCAATAGATTGCCAAATGCGCCGATATTGCGGGTAACAAATTCAGAGATTGAAACCGTTGACCTGAACGATGTATTTGCCGGCCGCCGCGTGGCCATATTTGGCATGCCGGGCGCGTTTACCAGCACCTGTTCGCGCGCGCATCTGCCAAATATCATCGGTCAAAAAGAGCAGCTGATGGATGCCGGCCTCGATGAAGTTGCGATCCTGACCGTTAATGACAGTTTCGTTTTGCGCGCTTGGGGGCGCGCCTCTGGTGCCTATGAAGCAGGGCTGACCATGCTGGGGGATGCAGGGTCTACGTTTACCAAAGCTGTGGGCTTAAGTTTCACTGTGCCGGCGACGGGATTTTATGATCGTTCGCAACGCTATGCTTTGGTGGTAAATGACGGTGTCGTTGAGCATTTTCTACTGGAAGAAACTCGCTCTGAAATTACCACATCCAGCGCCGATGCGCTTTTAAAAGCCCTCGGCTAAAAGCTTAATTCAACGCATCCATTTTTTGCGCCAAGGTAATATCCAGCGCGCTGAGTCCGCCCACATCATGCGTGCTCAGCGTGACCGAAACGCGATTATAAACGTTGAACCATTCGGGATGGTGGTTCATCTTTTCAGCGATAATCGCGGCTTGGCTCATCCAGCCGAAAGCTGCGATGAAGTTTGCAAATTTAAACTCTTTTGCAATCGCATCGCGCCCCTCTACCGCTGTCCAACCTTTGGCGAGTAATGGCGCCAGGTCTTGGTGACGCTCGGTCTCTGACAATTTTTTGGTCATTATAGGTTCCTCTACTCTGCAATATCTGCTGTGGTTTTTCGAAACGGGCCAAATTTGGTCATTATCTCTATATCTTCGGTGACGGCTTTTTTTTCCGCAATCAAATATTGCGCAATCGCCTCGTGAAACCCTTTATCTGCAGCCCAATGCAGTGAATGCGTTTCTGCGGGGATATAGCCGCGGGCTAATTTATGCGCGCCTTGGGCGCCCGCTTCTACGCGGGCAAGATTATGTTTAATCGCAAAGTCTATCGCGCGATAATAGCAGAGTTCAAAATGCAGGCAGGGATAGTCTTCTATACAGCCCCAGTACCGGCCATAAAGGCAATCGCGGCCGATAAAATTCATTGCTCCGGCAACATATAGGCCGTCGCGCTTTGCCATGATCAGAAGAATTTCATCGCGCAAACTGTCTTGCGCCGCATCAAAAAAGGCGCGGGTTAAATAAGGGGTTCCCCATTTGCGCGCGCCGGTATCTTGATAAAACCTCCAAAACGCATCCCAATGATGCGGCTCTATCTGCGCGCCCGTGAGCATTTCAATCTCGCCGCCAAATAGATTGGCCTGCGCGCGCTCTTTTCTAATGTTTTTGCGTTTGCGCGAAGAGAGGGCGGATAAAAAGCCATCAAAGCTTTCATATCCAGGGTTTTCCCAATGGAATTGCTGCGTTGTACGGCTGAGGAGGCCTAGGCTTTCACCGGCTTTGGCTTCTTTCTGGGTGCAGAACGTGGCATGTAGCGAAGAGAGCTTGTTATTCGCGGCAAATTGCAGCGCCCCTTTTATCAAAGCTTGGCTCGCCTCGACCTCATAGCCTGGTTTGAGAAGAAACCGCCGCCCTGTAACCGGTGTGAAGGGTACAGCAATTTGCAATTTGGGATAATATTGCCCGCCTGCGCGATGATAGGCCTCTGCAAAGCTATGATCGAAAATATATTCGCCTTGCGAGTGTGATTTTAAATACATCGGAGTGCATCCGATCAATATTTTATTTTGAAAAGCCAGTAAAAAATACGGCTGCCAGCCAGTGGCCTCGCCCACCGATCCACTCGATTCAAGCGCCCAAAGAAAGCGGTATGTTGTAAAAGGGTCAAGCGCGCGCGGATCATTGCCAGAGTCGATTTCGGGGCAGGCGCAGCTATCCCAATCAGATTGGGCCACCATCGAAAGCGATGTCACCACCTGAATTTCTATCGCGTCCTGCTGCATCCTGGCCTTTCCCTTTAGCGCCTATGTGTTGCAAAAGCGCGGATAATCAAGAGCTTGTTGCCGGTTGAAAGCCTTCAAATGTAAAATTATCGGCCAGTTGGCGCGCCGCGTGCTGCTGGGCTTTTGTTTCAATTGTCCAACATAATATAGGAATCCCTTTGGCCTTTAGGGCGCGCACCGGTGCGCTTTCAAGATCTTTGTGATGATGGCTGATAAAACTGGCTCCGCATTTTTCAAAGTCGGAAATATTGGTTAGGGTTGAACGCCTATCTTTCGAGATCATGGGCCATTCTTCCTTTGTAAAAAACTCGGTTGTCAGCCCGCGGGCTATCTGGGGTGCCTGCCGCCGCATTTCGAGTACCGAAAACGGGTTAAAGGACATCACGGCCACAGCGCCTTGATAATGTTGCAAGGCTTTGGCTGTGGCACGTTCTAGATCCCCATTGCTTGAAGATAGATCCCCAGTTTGATCTTTTAACTCGATCAATAAAGGCACTGATCCAGAAACCTGATGCAACAGCGCAGCGAGCGGTAAAATGCAATCACTGCTATGCTTCAAAGCCATGCGTTCTAAGTTTTTAGCACTGTGGTTGCGCACCGGGCCTTGATGCGATGTCATCCTATCCAATGTATCATCATGAAAAACCATCGCCTGCCCATCTGCAGAAAGCTGCAGATCAAGCTCGATCCCATAGCCTTTTTTTATGGCCGCTGCGACAGCGCTCTGACTATTTTCCAAAACACCCTTATTGTCGGTGTGTAAGCCGCGATGCGCCAGCGGCCTAGCTAAAAACTGCGGGTCTAAACCAGATATCATCGAATTTGGAAAATACCTTCAATTTCCACGGCCACGCCAAGGGGCAGCGCGACGGCAGATACCGCTGCGCGCGCGTGTTTTCCAGCCTCTCCCAAAGCCTCACCCAGCAGGTTGGACGCGCCGTTAATAACGGCGGGCTGGTCTGTGTAATCTGCTGTTGAGTTCACAAATCCGGTCAATTTTACAACCCGGATCAACCGATCCAAATCGCCGCCGCACGCCGCTTTCACTTGCGACAGCAAGTTGATCGCACAAATTTTGGCAGCCTCTGCACCTTGCTCGGTGGTCATGTCTAAGCCCAGCTTGCCCTTAATCAGGCCCTCTGGCCCGATTGAAATTTGCCCTGATACATAAAGCATATCGCCGACTTGAACAAAAGGAACGTAATTGGCCGCTGGGGCGGGTGCCTCTGGCAGATTTACGCCCAGCTCGCTCAGTTTTTCTTCAAATTCAGGGGCCATTCTTCTTTCCTTTTTCAACATATTTTTAACAAATGATACCCTGTCTCGGAGCGAGGGAAAAGGGCTACCTTTTGGCGTTTGGCGTTTGTTGGAAAATTTATGCAGCCCTTAAAGACGCTTGATGATGATCACGATTGGTTTACTTGTTGCTTTTGATTGATGTGTCATTGTTAAACAAAGCGTTTGCCGTTAATACCACAAAAAAGGCAGATATTCGAAACTGGGTGTAAAATGTGATGAAACAAACAGGAACTTCTTTAGCTATGGCTTTGGCGTTTGTGCTGGTTTTTCTGGGCATCTCGACGCCGCTTTACAGTCAGGATGCGAATGATCCGTTTGAAACCATGAATCGGCGCGTACATGGGGTAAATATTGCTTTGGATAAATCCATCGTGCGGCCAGTCTCGTTTGCCTATGTGGGAAATGTGAATGATGGCCTGCGCCAGATGATCAACAATTTCGCTGAAAACCTTTCGGTGCCGGGGGATATTGTGAATAACGTCTTGCAAGGCGAATTTCAATCTGGACTGCAAAATACAGGTAAGTTTCTAATCAATTCAACTTTGGGCTTTGCAGGTTTAGGAACACCGGCAGAAGATTTGGGTATCGGTGGAGATGAAAGCGATTTCGGCGCCACTTTGCACAGATGGGGCGTTGGAGAGGGGTTTTATGTTGAGTTGCCGCTATTTGGGCCATCTACCAGCCGGGATGCGACGGGCAAGCTCGTAGATTGGGTTTTAAACCCCTTAGCGCCATTGATCGAGCCTCCTGTGAATTATTACACAACATCGAGTACGATCGCGAAAGCGATGGATATGCGTGTTGCCTATGCAGGGGCGATCGATTCCGTTCTTTATGACAGCATTGACAGTTATTCCCAAAGCAAGTTGATTTATCTGCAAACCCGGCGTTTTTCGTTAGGTGGGCGTGATGAAGATGTTTATGATGACCCGTATGAGGATCTTTATGGCACAGAATAAGTTACCGCGCCGTGCGGTTTTATCTGGAATTGTTGCTGCGCTGCTATGGAGCGGGTTGCCCGCTTACGCGTTAACGAAAAGCGCCGCAAAAACTTTGATTAATCAAGCTGTTGACGATATCAACGCGATGGTTGCATCGACCGATGATGAAGAAATTATTCTGGCAGAATTTGAAAAAATATTTGAGCGTTATGCTGACGTGAACCTAATAGCACGCTATGCGCTTGGAGCGGAAGCGCGGCGGGCCACGCCCAAGCAAATGAAGAAATTTACGCGCGTTTTTAAAATATATATGGCGCGCAAATATGGCAGCCGGTTCAGAGAGTTTATGGGCAGCGATATTATCGTAAAAGACTCTAAAAAAGTAAAAAGCTTTTACAAAGTGACTGCAGAAGCAAAGCTGCAAAATGCCAATCCGTTTGAGGTTGAGTTTTTGGTGTCGGACAAATCAGGCAAGCCGTTATTCTTCAATATTTTTATTGAAGGGATCAACATGCTGTTAAGCGAGCGCGCTGAAATTGGGGCTTTGCTTGATAAAAACGGAGGCAAAATTGATCGCCTCATTACGGCATTAGAGGCAACACTTTAAATTAGTTCTGCCCGAACAGATTGCGCAAAAAGCGATTGATCGCGTTGGTGCCTTGGTCCCGGTCGGTTGTTCTGCTCGTTTTTCCAGCCCCGGTGCGCGTCTGAGCTGTTTGAACCAGCGTATTCGGGGGCAAATCGCCTTGAGCACGCAGCATGGTTGCTTTCCAAATCTCGGCTGGTAACCCGCCGCCAGTGACCCCGGTTAAAGGCGTATTGTCATCATATCCCATCCAAACACCGATCACGTAATCGCTGGAAAAGCCAATAAACCAAGCATCGCGTGCGCTTTGCGTTGTTCCGGTTTTACCCGCGGTTTGCCACCCTTCAATCGCCGCTTTTTGTCCGGTTCCTTCAACCATCACATTTTGCATCATAAAGATCAGATTATGCGCAGCCGTTGGAGAAATGACCCGCTGGCCGGCGCTATTTGTGGCCCCCATCAGGGCAGTGTCGTCTCCGAATAATCGCAATTCGTTCAGCCCGAAAGGGGTGACGGATAGGCCGCGATTTAAAATTCCAGCATAGGCCCCGACCATATCGATCAAAGTGGCTTCGGACACGCCCAAGGCAAGCGCTGGCCCAGTGGCAAGCTTTTCTCCAACTCCAAATCCAGAAGCGACATTTCTCACAACATCACGTCCAACCTCTTCGCTCAGCCGGATGGTAGGAATATTTAAGGATTGGCTGAGGGCGGCGTTTAAACTGACGGGCCCTAAAAATTCTTTTGAATAATTTTGCGGGCTCCAAGGGCCAGAGCCAGGTAGATCCAGCGTTAATGGGCTGTCTTGTAAAATATCATAGGGGCTGTATCCGGCCTCGAGAGCCGCTGCATATACAAAAGGCTTAAAGGCCGAGCCGGTTTGCCGAAGCGCTTGCGTGGCGCGGTTAAAGCCTCCGGCAACCGATGTATTGCGCCCGCCCAGCATTGCCCGCACTGCGCCGTTTGGGGACATCACAACAATTGCAGCTTGTGCCTTGGATCCCGGGCGAACCTTTGAGTCGAATACCTGATGCATCGCCTGTTCCGCCGCGTTTTGAAGGCGGCGGTCAAACGTGGTTTTTATAATCACATCTTCGGTTGTTGTCTGCGTCAGAAAGCGTGGACCCGATTGCATCACCCAATCGGCAAAGTAATTACCGGCATTGGCTTTGGCCGCTTGCGACAGTTGCGCGGGGTTTTTGCGCGCGAAATCGGCCTCTTCGGCGCTGAGTAACGCTTGTGCTTGCATCAAATTGATAATGACGCCCGCGCGGTTTTGCGATCTCTGCAGGTTATTGGTGGGCGCATAGCGGGTCGGCGCCACCAAAAGCCCAGCCAGCATTGCCGCTTCGGCGGGGTTTACATTTCGTGCTGATTTTCCAAAATAGCGTTGCGCCGCAGCCTCAAACCCGCGCGCTCCCGCGCCCAGAAAGCTACGATTTATATAAATTGTTAAGATTTCATCTTTTGAAAAACGGCTCTCAAGCGCAAGCGCATAGGCGGCTTCTTTGACTTTGCGCCATAAGCTGCTTTCTCGGCACTCGGCTTCATAGGCGCGTTCGCTCTTCCACCGCGCGCGATCGAAAGGCAGGCCCAAACACAAGAGTTTCGCGGTTTGCTGGGTTATGGTCGAGCCACCATGTCCGGATAAAGCGCTGCGGCCCTCGCGCATATTAATCCGTATCGCGCCCAAAACGCCACGCGGGCTCAATCCAAAATGGCGGTAAAACCGTTTATCTTCGGTTGCCAGAACCGCATGACGCAAATGAGGTGAAATGGTTTGCGCGTCGATTGCTTGCCCAAACTGTTCGCCGCGCCAGGCAAAAACCTCATTGTTGCGGTCAAGTAAAGTGACTGAGCCGCGGGCTCTTACATCCAGTAAGGCCGATAAATCGGGCAGGGTGCTACGATAATAACCCACCCCTGCAGCTGTGAATAAGGCAAGCATTAGGGCTGAGCGCCAGATAACAGCCCAAACCAAACCCACGCAGCGTTTAAACAGCCATCGCAGAGCTCTGGACACGATATTTCTTTGCTTGGGGGCGGTACTGCGCAGGGGCTTTGGCGGTTTTCGTACGGCTTTCGACGCTGACCCATAGCGGTTTTGCGCGATGAGCGGCTTGGTTGATTTCTGTTTGCCTGCCATGGATTGCCCTGCTTATTTCGAGCTCTTTGTGGCGAGTCTATCGTATCTTCATAGGCTTGTTTAGGGCTAACTGCTCCTCCAAACCTATCCGTTTTGTGTTTAAAAATTAATCATCAAGAAGAAATTGCGCAAAAAATATGCGCTTTTGATAGATTTTACGTCTTCAACATTGGGCTTTTGGTGGCCCTTAGGTGGGGGGCGGCGTTGATAGAGACGTGGTTTTGGCGCAACCGTCAAAGCAAGAAAATTAAGAAAGGAACCAACGGTGAAATTGATCATAGCAACCATCAAACCGTTTAAGCTCGAAGAAGTGCGTGAGGCGCTTACCGAGATTGGCGTGCGTGGAATGATGGTGACCGAGATTAAGGGCTTTGGAGCCCAATCGGGTCATACTGAGATATATCGTGGGGCAGAATATGCTGTAAATTTTGTACCGAAAGTAAAACTGGAAATCGTGACCGATGCGTCAATGGCGGATCAAGTCGTTGAAACCATCACCAAGGCAGCCAAAACCGGCAAAATTGGGGACGGTAAAATCTTTGTTCTCGATGTCGATCAAACTGTCAGAGTGCGTACCGGTGAAACCGGCGCTGACGCGATATAAAGAAGGACCACTTAGAATGTTAAACGTAAAACACAAACTCCTTTCAGGCGCCGCTGCAGCGGTAATCCTGCCAGGCGCGGTTTTGGCGCAAGAAGCTCCGGCTCTGGTGCCGACGGATAGCGTCTTTATTCTGAATTCTCTGCTGTTTTTAATTGGCGGCTTCTTGGTGTTCTGGATGGCCGCCGGGTTTGCCATGTTGGAAGCCGGTCTTGTGCGCTCAAAAAACGTGACCATGCAATTAACGAAAAACGTGGCCTTATTTTCGTTGGCAGCCATTTTCTATTACCTCATTGGGTATAATCTTATGTATCCGCTGGGAACATGGGCGGTTGAGGGCGTGCTTTCTGGTGTTTGGGGCACGGCAGTTCTAGAAGCGGTCGGCGTTACAGCGGATGCGGCGGATGATTATGGCTATGCGTCCACCGGTTCAGATTTCTTCTTCCAATTGATGTTCTGCGCCGCAACGGCCTCTATCGTCTCGGGCGCGTTGGCCGAGAGGATCAAACTGTGGCCATTTTTGATTTTTACGGTCATTTTGACAAGCATCATTTACCCGCTGCAAGCCAGCTGGAAATGGGGCGGAGGCTTCTTGGACGGTATGGGCTTTTTAGACTTTGCCGGTTCAACAGTGGTGCATTCGGTTGGTGGATGGGCTGCGCTTGCAGGTGCGATCATCCTAGGGCCACGGCTTGGCAAATACACAGCTGACGGCAAAGTGGTGCCGATCCAGGGCTCAAATCTGGCATTGGCAACTTTGGGTACATTCATTCTATGGCTTGGCTGGTTCGGCTTTAACGGTGGCTCACAGCTTGCGATGGGCTCTGTCGGAGATGTGGCAGATGTGTCGCGCATTTTCGCCAACACAAACGCCGCCGCTGCAGGCGGTGCTGTTGCCGCTTTGATCCTGACGCAACTGCTTTATTCAAAGCCAGACCTTACGATGATTTTGAACGGAGCCCTGGCCGGCTTGGTGTCGATCACAGCGGAGCCTTTGACACCGTCTTTGGGGGCGGCAACCATTATCGGTGCGATTGGCGGAGTGATTGTTGTGTTCTCGGTTCCATTCCTAGACAAGTTGAAAATTGACGATGTCGTTGGCGCGATTCCGGTACATTTGTTTGCAGGGATTTGGGGTACGATCGCAGTTGTGTTCACCAATGGCGACGCCTCGCTGGGCACCCAGCTGTACTCAATCATTGTTGTGGGTATTTTCGTAACCGTTGCCTCAGCGATCGTTTGGTTCATTCTTAAAGCAACAACGGGTATCCGCGTTGCAGAAGAAGATGAGATTAACGGTCTGGATATGTCAGAGCTGGGCATGGATGCCTATCCTGAGTTTTCCAAAAGCTAATCGCTTATCAATCTGGAAATTTAAAAGGGCCCATCTGGGCCCTTTTTTTATCCGTTTTATATTTCAAAAACGGGATGCCCAAGCGCTTTTAGCGCGTTAGTAAAGGCCATCATAGATCGGCCCTAAAGTATCTGTTTCGAATAATGATGAGACCGAAGTACCGTTCCAAATGTTCAAGATTGCCTGCGCAAACATCGGCGCCGTTGGCACAATGCGAATATTTGGCGCTGCCAAAACGGCAGGGCTCGCCTCAATCGAATCAGTGATCACCAGTGATTTCATCACCGATTTTGTGATCCGCTCAACGGCAGGGCCAGATAAAACACCATGCGTAATATATGAATGCACTTCGGAGGCACCGTTTTCAATCAACAGTTCGGCGGCTTTGCATAAGGTGCCGGCGGTATCGCAAATATCATCCACAATGATGCATTTCTTTCCCGATACGTTGCCAATTACCGTCATCTCGGCGATTTCACCGGCTTTTTCACGGCGCTTATCAACAATGGCCAAGGGCGCTTCGATCCGCTTTGCAAGCTCGCGCGCCCGCGCAACCCCGCCCACATCTGGCGAGACAACCATTATATCGTCGGTCGTTTCTTTGAATTGATGCAAAATATCAAGCGCAAAGATTGGTGACGCGTAAAGGTTATCAACGGGGATATCGAAAAAACCTTGTATTTGTGCGGCGTGCAAATCCATGGTGAGCACGCGCTCAATGCCAGCCTCAACCAACATATTGGCCACCAATTTGGCGCTGATCGGCGTTCGGGCTTTGGCGCGGCGGTCTTGCCTTGCATAGCCAAAATACGGGATCACGGCGGTGATACGGCTGGCCGAAGAGCGGCGCAGCGCGTCGGACATGATCAACAATTCCATCAAGTTGTCATTTGCAGGGTTCGACGTGGATTGAAGAATAAACATATCTTCGCCGCGCACGTTTTCATACACTTCCACAAAAATTTCTTGATCATTGAAGCGTTCGACTCGGGCATCGACCAATCCAACATTTAATCCACGGTGCAGTGACATCCGTCGAGAGATGGCTTTTGCCAAAGTGAGGTTGGCATTGCCTGCGATGATTTTGGGTTCGTTGAGATTTGGCATCCAGAAAGTATTCCTTGATCGCTTTGTAACAGAATCGTGATGTTGTTATCGCTTAACATGGTAGACCTCTCGGGCCTAGATCGGGATCTCATTCCAGCCCAAAAAATGTCACAAAAGAATATTCTTAAAGAGATGGCAGCGGCAATCTGGCAAAAAAGTGAAACCTGTTTGACGCGTTTGCGCTGCGTCTGCAGGATATTGGTTCGCAGCCAGGGATATAAAAGGCTGGCGTTAGATATTAAGGGGTATCATTTGAAACGTGACATTCGGGCTGGCTATCCAACGGCTTGGCAAATGACTGGATCAGGGTCGCGGGCTGTGCTCTTGCTGCATTGTTCATTGGCGATGTCTTCGGCATGGCGCGGCCTATTGGCCGAAATGGCGCAAAGCGAGCATCAGTTTACTATGTTTGATTTGCCCGGCCATGGAGAAAGCTTGAAATGGGATTTTCGTGGTGCGTTTCATGATGTCAGCACTGCCGTTGCCGCAAGCTTTTTGGATCAGAAGATGGATTTAATCGGTCATTCTTTCGGAGCCAGTGTTGCGCTTCGGCTTGCGCTCGAGCATCCAGATTTGGTGCGGTCGCTTATCTTGATTGAGCCGGTTATTTTCTCATTGGGCTTTGCCTTTGAACCGGCCTCTAAACAGGCTTTTTTGCATGATCATTCTGAGTTTAATCGCGCCATAGCGCGGGAAGAGTTTGTAGGCGCTGCACGCGCGTTTCACCAGCTTTGGGGAAGCGGTCAATCTTGGGATAGATTGCCGGATAAAGTGCAGCTCGGCATGGTGGATAAAATCCATTTAATTCCTGCCGCAGCGTCGCATGTGGTTGAAGATGCTTATGGGTTTTGTACGGCTGGGTTGCTCGAAAAGATTGAGGCACCGGTTTTGCTTTTGCAGGGCAGTGCCTCTTCCGCCCCAATGCCAGCGGTTATATCATCTTTACAAGCCCGCTTGCCCCGCAGCCTTGTGAAAACGTTAGAAGGGGCTGGCCATATGGCACCGATCACGCATGCGAAAGCAACCGCAGCGCATATACAAAGTTTTTTGAAGAAGCATCCGGTTTAATTTTTAGCACCAATTTTTGTTTCTTGGCCTTTAGAGAGCCGCAGAATATTCGATCTATGGCGCCAAAACACCAAGATTGCCAAGCTCACGCACAGAACCAGCATGGTTGGATAGCCCAACAAAAGCGCCCAAATAGGCGCACTGGCCGTTGCGATTAAAGCCGCCAAGGAAGAAAATCGAAACAGCGCTGCGGCGGCCAGCCATGTGGCGCAAGCGGCAAGCCCCAATGGCCAGAACAGCGCATAATACACGCCCAAAAGCGTTGCCACGCCTTTGCCGCCCTGAAATCGCAGCCAAACCGGGTAGCAATGTCCTAAAAGGGCGCTTATTGCCGCAATCTGCGCGCTGGCTTCCCCTGAATAGGACAGCGCCAGCGCAACCGCGAAAGCCCCTTTTGCAGAATCTAAGGCCAGCGTTAAGGCCGCGGCTTTTTTGTTGCCAGTGCGCAGGACATTGGTAGCACCTATATTTCCCGAGCCAATATTGCGCAGATTGCCCAAGCCCATGGTTTTTGCAAGCAGCAAGCCAAAGGGAATACTGCCGATAAAATACGAAAGTCCGGTCCAAAAGATGAGTTCGCTTAAATTGGCAGAGAGCGCTGGCATGATCATTGTCCAAACACCTGTTTTCCCGCCACAAAGCTGGCTAAAATGCGGCCTTGTAAACGTGCGCCATCAAAGGGGGTGTTTTTGGATTTTGACTTTAATGTTGCCCGGTCCAAAACAAAGGGCTGATTGGCGTCAAATAAAACCAGATCAGCCGGCGCCCCGATTGCCAAACGCCCGCAGGGCAGGCCCAGCCTTTTGGCGGGGTTCAGCGCCAGCGCGCGAAACAAACCAGGCAAATCCATTTCGCCCGAATGAAACAGGCGCAATGCCGCGGGCAGCAGTGTTTCAAGCCCCACAGCGCCCGAGGCGGCTTCTTCAAACGGCAAACGTTTGCTTTCTTCATCTTGCGGGGTGTGCATCGAGCTGATCGTATCAATCAGGCCGCTTTGCAGCGCCTCAATAATGGCGTGTCGATCTTCTTCGGAACGCAAGGGTGGTTTGACTTTGAAAAAGGTTCTGTAATCCGCCACGTCCAGCTCGTTTAGCGTCAGGTGATGGATCGACGTGCCTGCGGTGATATCAAGGCCGTTAGTTTTGGCGCGCTGCAAGGCCGGCAAAGCGCGCGCTGTTGTGATTTGATCAGCATGATATTTCGCCCCCGTCATTTCCAGAAGGGCAATATCTCGATCAAGACCCATACGCTCTGCGATTGCGGATACGGCTGGAAGCCCGCGCAGCGAGGCAAATTTGCCCGAGGTTGCCGCCGCGCCTTTTGACAATCCCGGATCTTGCGGATGCGCGATGATCAGGGCGCCAAGCGAACGGGCATAGCTAAGCGCGCGTGAAAACACCTTATTATCGCTGACCACATGATCGCAATCTGTGAAGGCCACTGCGCCTGCATCTAATAAAAACCCAATTTCAGTCATTTCACGGCCCTGCCGGCCTTTGGTCAGGGCGGCCATTGGCAAAACATTGATAGGGGCGTCCAAATTGGCCCGCCTGCGCGTGAATTCGAGCGTTTCGGGGGTATCGATCGCGGGCAATGTATCGGGGCGGGTGATGATGGTTGTCACGCCGCCCGCGGCAGCTGCTTGACCGGCTGATTTGAAGCTTTCTTTATGGCGTTCGCCCGGCTCGCAAATTTTTACCCCGATATCCACCAAGCCGGGGGCAAGATATTTGCCGTTACATTCAATAACGCGCTCGGCTGCTTGGTTTTCAAAGCTGCTAATTATGCCATTTTCAATGAAAATTTGGCCGATGCGGGTTTCACCCTGCTCGGGATCAACCAAATGGGCGTTTTTTAACAAAAGGCGCATGCAAGACCTCGCTTTTGATTTGTCGCCGTGTTGCCGTTCAATGCGCGCCTTGGTGTCAGGACGCGGCCTTTAAAAACATCAGTCATGGCGCTCTTTCATCACGCGCTGATTGCGCGCCAAAAGATCCATTGTAGCCATGCGCACGGCCACTCCCATTTCCACTTGCTCTTGGATCACCGAGCGATTGATATCATCGGCAATTTCGCCGTCAATTTCGACGCCGCGATTCATCGGTCCGGGATGCATTACAATCGCGTCAGGTTTGGCCGCGCGCAGCTTTGCCTCATCCAAACCATAGCGGTGATAATATTCACGTTCCGAGGGGATAAACCCGCCATCCATGCGTTCGCGTTGCAAGCGCAGCATCATCACAACATCTACGTCTTTTAAACCTTCTTGCATATCTTCAAAGATCTCGCAGCCAAAGGCATCGATTCCGGAGGGCATCAGCGTTGGCGGCGCAATCAATCGAATGCGGTTTTCCATTTTCCCCAATAGAATTATGTTTGAACGGGCGACGCGGGAATGCGCAATATCACCGCAAATTGCGATGCTTAAACGGTGCAAGCGGCCCTTCGCCCGCTGGATTGTCAAAGCATCTAGCAGCGCTTGGGTTGGGTGTTCATGGCGTCCATCACCGGCGTTTAACACGCTGCAATTCACCTTTTGGGCCAGGAGATCAACCGCACCTGAATGCGGGTGACGCACCACCAAAAGATCGGGATGCATCGCGTTCAACGTCATCGCCGTATCAATCAGTGTTTCGCCCTTTTTGATCGAGCTGGCCTGCATGGACATGTTCATCACATCGGCGCCCAATCTTTTTCCAGCCAGTTCAAAAGAGGCTTGCGTGCGGGTGGAGTTCTCAAAAAACATATTCACTTGCGTGCGTCCGGCCAACACATCTGAATGTTTGTTTGGCCGACGGTTGAGATCCACATAACTGTCTGAAAGATCCAGAATCTCGCGAATAGCCTCTGGTGCAAGGGGCTCAATTCCCAACAGATGCCTATGCTTGAACGCCATTGCACAACCCCGCTTAGTTCAGGCCTCATACTCAGAGCGGCGCCATCGCACAAGGCTTGGTGTGAAAATTCTTCAATTCGCCTGCCTTGATGGACTGCGCGATCCGCACTGGCTTTTCCTCGCGCGGGGAACCGGCTAGCATAGGCTTTATGGAATCGCAGTTAGACTGGCATAATGCACGCGCCTTACTTGAGTGGCAGGTTGACCTTGGCGCCACTGAGGCCATCCAAGAGCAGCCCGTAGATCGCTTTGCATTGGATCCGGCGCCTGTCAAAGCGCCGAAAATTATGCCAAGCGTTGCGAAACCGCCCGCTGCGCCACAAGTGCCAGCCATTGACTCGGTTGCGGTTGCGCGGGGGCTGGCAGAGCAATCGCAGACTTTGGAGGAGTTGGCCGCCGCGATTGGTGGGTTTGAGCTTTGTGATTTGCGAAAAGGCGCGCGAAATCTTGTTTTTGGTGAGGGCCAAACCGGATGTGATGTGATGATTATAGGGGATGTTCCTGGACGCGAAGACGATCTACACGGAAAGCCTTTTTTGGGGCCATCGGGGCAGCTATTAGATAAAATGCTTGGGGCGATAGGCCTATCGCGGCCATCGGCGGCAACGCCATCTAACGTTTACCTTGCGCCATTTTTGCCTTGGCGACCGCCGCAAAGCCGGCGCCCCAGCCCTGCCGAGATAGCGATGATGGCACCGTTTATGCGCCAGCACATCGTTTTGGCAGCTCCGAAAACTTTGGTTTTGATGGGGGGGATTGCTTGCGATGCGCTTTTGGGTAAATCCAACCTCACCGATCTGCGCGGACAATGGTTTGAGTTCGAGGGTATTCCGCTGCTTCCCATGCTGTCTCCTGGATATTTACTGCGCATGCCATCGGCGAAAAAATCAGCGTGGAAAGATCTTTTGACGCTTAAAAAGAGGTTGGAACTGGAATGAGCCGAATTGATAACACCGCAACGTTTATCCCTGTGCGCATCGCAGTGTTGACAGTTTCAGATAGCCGCAGCCTTGAAACAGATAAATCCGGCCAAACCTTGGTGGATCGGCTGCGCGAGGCCGGCCATCATTTGGCAGATCGCATGATCCTTTGCGATGAGCGCGATCAAATCGCAGCGCAGCTGCGCGCTTGGATCGCGCGCGAGGATGTGGATGTGGTGATTTCAACCGGTGGAACAGGGTTAACCGGCCGAGACGTGACGGTTGAGGCGCATAAAGATGTGTATGAAAAAGAAATTCAGGCTTTTGGCACCGTGTTCACGATGATCAGTATGCAAAAGATTGGCACATCGGCTGTGCAAAGCCGCGCAACAGCAGGCGTGTCGGGCGGAACCTATTTATTTGCTCTGCCGGGAAGCCCCGGCGCTTGCCGCGATGCGTGGGATGAAATTTTGGCAAAGCAGCTCGATTTTCGACATCGCCCCTGCAATTTCGTTGAAATTATGCCAAGGCTTGATGAACATTTGCGCCGTAAATAGCAAAAGCTCATACTGCCAAATTTGAGACGTGTGCTTTGTTAAGCTCGGACATGCCCTGCAGGGTGAGAAATTGGCTTCAAAAATGACCGCCACAATTGATTTGCGTAAGACGAAAAACGAGACCCAGCATGATTGGTTATGTTTTTAGGCCTTGGCGCGGCGGAATGTCACCCTATTTAACAGATAACTTCTTGAAAGCTGTGGAACCACGATGCGATTTTTTCGAAAAAGTTTGATTGGCCTTTTGTTGTTATCCATTAGCCTTGGGTTGATCGCCTATGCGGGGCAGATGGTGTCTACGGCGCTGGATGAGCGCATGTCAAAACCGGCGCGCAAGGCCAAGCAGCGCGAGCGCGTTTTTGCTGTGAACGTGGTCGCGGCCGAAGCGAAAACCGAAACGCCTATGTTAAGCGCGTTTGGTGAAATTCAAAGCCGCCGTACTTTGGATCTTCGGCTGGGTACGGCTGGGCAAGTTGCCTATGTATCGGATAATTTCGTTGAGGGCGGTCAGGTGCAGGCGGGCGAGCTATTGCTGCGGCTGGATGAAGCGAATGCCCGCTCTGAATTGGCGCGGGCTGAGGCCGATTTGCAGGATGCGCGGATTGAAGCGGATCAGGCGCTTAGGGCATTGGGTTTGGTGCAAGATGAACTGACTGCGGCCGTTGATCAGGCCGATCTACGCCGTCGCGCTTTTGAGCGTCAGGCCGATCTGAAACAGCGCGGCGTGGGCACTGCATCTGCCGTTGAATCGGCCGAAATTGCCAGTTCATCAGCGGGTCAAGCGGTGTTAAGCCGCCGCAGCGCGCTGGATCAAGCCGAGTTGCGCCGCGACCAAGCCACCACACGGCTTGCGCGGGCCCAATTGATGCTGGAAGACGCTCAAAGGCGTTTGCAAGATACCAGTTTATTCGCCGAGTTTCCCGGTACATTGAGTGGGATTCGCCTTGTGCAAGGTGGGTTGGTCAGCCCGAATGAAAAATTGGGTAGTTTAATTGATCCCGGCCGGCTCGAAGTGGCGTTTCGCATCTCGACCGCGCAATATGCGCGCTTGATTGATGATGCTGGGCGCTTGCTGGCCGCGCCGGTTTTGGTTTCTTTAAGCAGCTCTGGGGGTGATCTTACGTCAAAAGCCGTGTTGAGCCGCGATAGCGGGTCGGTGGGTGATGGGCTAACCGGTCGTGTGGTGTTTGCCACGCTCTCCGATCCGCGCGGTTTGAAACCCGGCGATTTTGTGACCATTGAAGTGGAAGAGCCAGAATTGCCCTATGTGATTAGGTTACCTGCCTCTGCGGTGGATGCGGCCGGGCGCGTTCTTGTTTTGGAAGAGGATGACCGTCTTGACTCGCTTGAAGTGCGGGTGCTGCGCCGTCAGGGCGATGATGTTCTTGTCCGTTCCCGGGCTTTATCCGGGCGCGAGGTTGTTGCACAGCGCAGCCCGGTTCTGGGCGCAGGTATCAAAGTTAAGCCCCTGCGCGCCGCCGATGGTACGCAAATAGAAGAGCCAGCCTTGGTTGAGTTAACCTCTGACCGACGGGCCAAACTTATGGCCTATATTGAGGGCAATGGTTATATCCCGGCCGATGCCAAGAAGCGCATTTTAACCCAATTACAGCAAGAAAAAGTACCCGCGCAGGTGGTTGAGCGGATTGAAAGCAGGATGGGAGGCTAAAGATGGTGCGCGATCTTCCCAAAGCCGCGGGGGGCATTCTGTCCTATTTCACGCGGCATAAAACTGCTGCGAATCTTTTATTAGTGATTTTGATCGTGGCTGGCTTGGTCAGCATGCCGCGGATGCGATCGCAATTTTTTCCCGATGTCATCGTTGACAACATTGCTGTGGATGTCAGGTGGCAAGGCGCTGGTGCCGAAGATGTTGACGATGGGATTGTGCAGATTTTAGAGCCTGCACTTTTGTCGATTGAAGGCGTGACCGAGGCCAGCAGCCTGTCACGCGAAGGGCGCGCCAGCATCAGTTTGGAATTTGAACCCGGTTGGGACATGGCGCGCGCCTCGGGCGATGTTGAAACCGTTTTAGACCAAATCAATACATTGCCCGAAGAAGCGGATGATCCGAAGGTTCGCCGCGGCTCATGGCGCGATCGCGTTACCGATTTAATCATTTCTGGCCCTTTAGAGATCGATCAATTGGCGTTGTTTGCCGATGAGTTGGTGTTGCGTTTATTTGCCGAAGGCGTCACGCGCACAACCATCCGTGGGATCGCGGCACCGCAAACGATGATTGAAGTGCCCTCGATCAATTTGATCGCCTTTGATGTTACAATGGCGCAGATCGCCGCGGCGGTTGCAGGGGAGGTCAATGCCGATCCGGCTGGCGATGTAGCCGGCGCGAATGCGCGTGTGCGCACCGGCGTTGAGAAGCGCACAGCCGCCGATATTGGAAATGTCGTTTTACGGGTAAATCCGGATGGGTCAAAACTTGTGATCGGCGATGTTGCAGAGGTGCGGGTGGAAGGCACCGATCGCGAGCTTGGGTATTTTGTTGGCTCAAATCAGGCGATTTCAATCCGCGTTGACCGGTCTGAAAAAGGCGATGCAATCGATATTCAAGAGACGGTTCAAAGAATATCGGACCGGCTGGCGTTAACCCTGCCAGAAGGGGCGCAGATCGAACTTATCAGAGCGCGTGCAGATTACATATCTGGACGTTTGAAAATTCTTCTGGAAAACGGGCTAAGCGGTCTTGGTTTGGTTTTGATCCTGTTGTTTTTGTTTTTGAATGCGCGCACCGCCTTTTGGGTGGCGGCCGGCATTCCTACCGCGATGCTGGCCGCTTTGGCGATGATGTATGCTGCGGGGATCACGATTAATATGATTTCGCTGTTTGCGCTGATCATCACGCTTGGCATCGTTGTGGATGATGCGATCGTGGTTGGCGAACATGCGGATCAACAGGCCCGTAAAGGCTTGGGCGCCGTGGCCGCGGCAGAAACCGCAGCTCGCCGCATGGCCTTGCCGGTCTTTGCCGCAACCACCACCACGATTATTGCGTTTTTTGGGCTGGTTGTGGTGGGAGGCCGGTTTGGAGACCTGATCGCTGATATACCCTTTACGGTCGCGGTCGTGCTCGCAGCCTCGTTCGTCGAGTGTTTTTTGATCTTACCCAACCATATGGCGCATTCCTTAAAGCATGGCGATAAGCAACATTGGTATGACCTGCCCAGCCGAGTTGTGAATAAGGGGTTTGAATGGGTGCGCGAACACCTGTTTCGCCGGCTCATGGCTTTGGTTTTAAAGGCGCGATATGCTATTCTGGCGGGCGCGGTTGTGTTGCTGGCCTCGCAGATTACTCTGTTTCTTTCAGGCGAGGTAAAATGGCGGTTTTTCAATGCGCCAGAGCGCTCTTCGGTCAGTGGTAATTTTTCGATGGTATCGTCGGCATCGCGCGAAGATTCTTTGGCCATGATGCGCGAGATGCAGCGCGCTACGGAGGAGCTTGGGCGCGAATATGAAGAGCGCCACGGGCTTAACCCTCTGGCCTATGTTGTGTCGCAAATCGGCGCCAATTCGGGCTATCCGCTCGCCAGCGCGGATACCAAAACGCCGGATCAGCTTGGGGGCATTTCAATCGAGTTGATCGATCCTGACTTGCGCTCTTATTCAAGCTTTGCCTTCGTGGGCGAGCTTCAGGATAAGGTGCGCCAGCATCCTTTGGTGGAAGAGGTGTCGTTTCGCGGGTGGCGCTCTGGTCCCGGGGGGGATGCGCTGGATGTTCAGTTTTACGGAGCGGATGCGGACACATTAAAATCAGCCGCTGAAGATTTGAAAACCGCGCTGCTGCGGTTTCCGGCGGTCTCTGCTGTCGAGGATGATTTGTCCTACGATAAAGAAGAGCTGATTTTGGAACTGACACCGCAGGGGCAAGCGTTGGGCTTTACCATTGATGGCCTCGGGCAAGTGATGCGCGGGCGGCTCAATGGGATTGAGGCGGCAAGTTATCCGATGGGTCCACGCAGCGCCACGATACGCGTCGAGCTGCCCGAAAACGAGCTTACCGCAGATTTTATCGAACGCATGCAATTGCGTGCAAGCAGCGGCGCTTATGTGCCTTTGGCGGATATTGTCAGCGTGGTGCGCCGATCGGGCTTTTCAACGGTTCGCCGTGAAAACGGCATTCGCTTGGTGTCGGTGACGGGGGATATTTCAGAAGACAACCCTGCCGATGCACAGGACGTTATGAGCAGCTTAGAGGCAGAGATTTTGCCAGAGATTGCCGGCTTGCGCCAAGTGGAATGGCGCCTGTCGGGCTTGGCCGAGCAAGAAGAACAGTTTTTAAATGATGCGCGTACCGGGTTGATCCTTTGCCTTACGGGGATCTACCTTGTCTTGACCTGGATATTTTCCAGCTGGACACGGCCGATCGTGGTGATGTCGATCATTCCGTTCGGGTTGGTTGGTACGATTTATGGGCATTATGTTTGGGATGTGCCGCTCTCGATGTTCAGCGTGGTTGGCCTGCTTGGTATGACGGGTATTATTATTAATGATTCCATCGTTTTAATAACCTCAATCGATGAATATGCAAAAGACCGCGGGCTTATTCCTTCCGTGATTGATGGGGCTGCAGACCGGCTGCGGCCGGTTATGTTGACAACATTGACCACGGTATTGGGTCTGTCGCCGCTGCTGTATGAGCGATCTTCACAAGCGCAGTTTCTGAAGCCCACGGTGATTACATTGGTCTACGGGCTTGGCTTTGGTATGGTATTGGTTTTGCTGGTTGTGCCAGCTTTGATCGTTGTTCAGCATGATGTCAAACGGCATTTTGGATCGCTTTGGCGCGGTATCTCAGGGCGCGCTTTGGGTTTGAAGCGGGCCTTGCAAGGCCTAACTGCGCTGATTGTGGTTTGGTTTGGGCTCACGATGGGGGCCACCTTTCAGGGGCAAAAATTACCTGCGTTTATCCCCGACACCCCCCAATTTCTGTATGAATTGCCACCAATGTTGGGGGCCTTGCTGCTGTTTTTATGCGGAACCATTTTGTTGATCACGGTCGCGTTTTTCGCCAGCTATCTGCGCGGCAACCGGCGACGAAGCTCGGTTTAGCCGGTTATCCGGGTTGCGCGGTGCAATCGCCAAGATCTGCAGCGCCCAGGCTGCCGATCACCGTGATCTGGATTTTTTGTCGGCTAATGCTGAGGGGCGCAGCGCCGGTGTCATCTGTCAGATAGCCCAAGGCGTGCAGCATAGGGCCGTCTCGCCGCGTTGGTTCCATTATTATCCAATGATTTTGCCGCTTATATTCTATAATCAGCGTTTCATGCGCACCCAATGAGGGGATCGCGGCGCCGATGGTGATCAAAATTGCGTCTTCATGGGGTGTGAAGGTGCAGTCTAAATTTTGCAGATTTGACTGAGCACGCGGGACCGGCTGATGTTCCAATGCAAGCAGGGTTTCCGGATCAGCGCTTTGCTGCAACGGGTCCAGCTGTTGGCTAAAGGACAAGAAGATTGGCACGCAAATATCTAGGCAAATGCCCAGTTGTGCAGAAAGCTCAAGTTTAATCGGTTGCGCGGCGTCAATAGGTGTTAATTTGATCGGCAAGACAAGGTGTTCTAAATAGCCAATGGTCTTCATATTATCTGAGCCAAAGACAATTGGCGCGGGCCAGATCGTTTCGGCTTTTTGAAGGTTTGTCGATCCGTTGTATTCAATTTTGGGCGGGTATCCGTATTCGCCGGGGGCCCGCCAATAGGTTTTCCAGCCTTTGCTGAGCGTTAAATCTAAAGCGGTGTAATAGCTGCCATCATTGGCCAGCCAGCCTGGGCGCAACGTCGCATCGCGCAACCCCTCTGCCTGTGCGGGGGCAATCGAGGCAAAACACAATATAGCGGTCAAAACCTGAGACGCTCTTGCCAAGTGTACATATCGTTTTAGGTATTTCATACGATGTGCATGAAGGAAAAAATCGAATTTGCCAAGTCACGTTACGGCGAGCTATTATGGTGCAGCAAGTTGACGGGGTGTTTTGCGCGTTGCGGCAAAAGCGGGAAAACTGGGTTAAATGGTGAGTGTTACACAAACTTTGGATTTAACGGGCAAATTGCTTATCGCCATGCCAGGGATGGGGGATAAGCGATTTGACAATTGCGTGATCTACCTGTGTTCATATTCTGCGCAGGGCACGATGGGCTTGATATTGAATCAGCCAATGGCGCAAGCCTCTTTTGGCGGCCTATGCAAGCAGCTTTCAATTGAGAACAGCGCGCAGCGGGATATTCCGGTGCTTTGTGGTGGGCCAGTAGAGGCCAATCGTGGCTTCGTGCTGCATTCGCGGGATTATCACTCGGCCGAATCGACCCAGCATCTGGGCGCGCAATTGGCCTTAACCTCTACGCGGGATGTGATTGAGGCTTTGGCTCAGGAAACAGCCCCAAACCAGGCCAGTTTGTTCATGGGATATGCAGGATGGGGTGCCGGCCAACTTGATGCGGAAATAGCTCGCAATTCTTGGCTTTTGGCCGATGCGGATGAAGATAAAATCCTGCAGGAAGAGCATGGCAAGATGTGGCATGCGGCGCTTGACTCGATCGGCATTGATGCGCGGCTTTTATCCACTCAAGGCGGGCGCGCATAGCCAAGCGCATTAACGCGGCGCGGCGGCTCTTTCCAAACGATCATTAATCGCTTGTCCCAAACCGATATTGGGAATTGGCGAGACGGCGATGGTTGTTGCGGGGCCTGCGTCTAAAAGATGCAAGCAATGAAACAGATTGCAGGCCGCTTCGGTTAAGTTTCTGCCAGTGGATAAATTCAAGTCGCAGTCAACATCGCCGAACCCAAGCCGCTTTTCATCGAAAGTCCAATCCGTTGCGTTCAGGCGCAGGCGCGCCTTTGGTGCATAATGAGAGGCCAATTGTCCCGGCGCCGATATAAGCCCCGGCGTTTGATGGGTTTCTAAAGCTGCGCCCAAATGCTGCTCAATGTCTTCGCGCGCCAGTCCGCCAGGGCGCAGCAATCGCAGCTTTGATCCTGCATCCTCAATCCCAACAATTGTGCTTTCCAAACCAACATTGCAGGGCCCCGCATCCAAAACTGCGGAAACCATGTTCCCCAACCCTTCAATCACATGCGCGGCGCGGGTGGGGCTGATCTGTCCCGAAGGGTTGGCAGAGGGGGCCGCAATGGCTCCGTCAAACTGTTTTAGCAAACGCTGTGCCACGGGATGGGCCGGCACACGAATGGCTACCGTTGCGGCGCCCGCTGTGACCAAAGAAGAAAGAGAGGCGGCCTCAAGGCGCGGCAAAACCAGTGTCAACGGCCCCGGCCAAAAAGCCTGCGCAAGATTTTCAGCTTGCGCATTCCACTCGGCATAGCGTTTGGCGGTAGCGAGATCGCTGACATGCACGATTAAGGGGTTAAAGCTGGGCCGGCCCTTGGCTTCGAAAATATTGGCAACTGCATGCGTGTTGCTGGCATCAGCGCCCAAGCCATAAACCGTTTCGGTGGGAAATGCCACAAGTGCGCCCGCGCGCAGCCTTTGGCTGGCGCGCGCGATGGCCGAGGGTGTGACCGGCAGTAATTCGGTTTGCATGGATTTCATACTATGACGCCGCGTTTTCCCAAACGGTGGCTTCCTCCGCTCTGGCATTTAGGTTTTAAAATGCCCATAAAGCGAAATGCTCTATATGCCAAGCCTGCAATAAAGGAGAGATCATGCCCTATCGTGCCCCGCTCAAAGAATACCAGTTTTTACTTGATCACGTGGTAGATTATGCGCAGATCGCTGGCACGGATCGGTTCTGCGAGGCCTCAAGCGATGTGGTTGAGGCGGTGCTGAGCGAGGCGGGCCGCTTATGCGAAGAGGTTCTTGACCCGCTGCAGCGCAACGGCGACACAGATCCAGCGCGGCTGGAAAATGGTATCGTGCGCACATCACACGGCTTTGCAGAAGGCTATCGAGCGATCGCAAATGGCGGCTGGGTATCTACATCTGCTAGCCCGGAATATGGCGGAATGGGGCTGCCCCTCACGGTGACCACAGCGGTGAATGAAATGATGGCCGGCGCTTGTTTGGCCTTGCAGCTCAATCCGCTCATGACGCAGGGTCAGATCGAGGCGCTTGAACATCATGCCAGCGCGCAGATTAAAGCGCTTTATCTGCCCAAATTGATTTCAGGCGAATGGTGTGGAACGATGAATTTAACCGAGCCGCAAGCCGGGTCGGATGTGGGGGCCTTGCGCAGCCAAGCCAAAGACAATGGCGATGGGACCTATGCAGTCACCGGGCAGAAAATTTATATTTCTTGGGGGGATAATGATTTTTCTGAAAACGTGTGCCATTTGGTTTTGGCGCGCTTACCTGATGGGCCCAGCGGCACCAAAGGGATTTCATTATTCCTCGTGCCCAAGCTCATTCCGGATGCGGCTGGGCAGCCCGGAGTGGCCAATAGCCTTAAAGTGATCAGTTTGGAACATAAAATGGGCTTGCATGGCAGCCCCACCGCGGTGATGCAATATGAGGGTGCACGGGGGTGGTTGATCGGGAAACCGCATGATGGCATGCGCGCCATGTTCACGATGATGAACAATGCCCGTTTGGGCGTTGGCGGGCAAGGCATCGGCGCTGCTGAGGGGGCCTATCAAAAAGCGCTATCCTACGCTAAGGAGCGCCGTCAGGGGCGCAGCATGCTGGAAAACGGCAGCGGCACGATTGTTGATCATGCCGATGTGCGCAGAATGCTTTTGACCATGCGCAGTGATATTTTTGCAGCCAGAGCGATTGCACTGGCCAATGCGGTTGCCCTTGATATGGCCGGCGCGAGCGATGATCCCGCTTGGGCGGCGCGCGCGGCTTTGTTGACTCCGATTTCAAAGGCCTTTGGCACGGATACCGGCGTTAACGTCGCGGATCTTGGTGTGCAAGTGCATGGGGGAATGGGATTTATCGAAGAAACCGGGGCTGCTCAATTCAGCCGTGATGTACGGGTGACCGCGATTTACGAGGGCACGAATGGCATTCAGTCCATGGATCTTGTGGCGCGAAAAATGATGGATGGCGGCAGGGCCGCTTATGCGCTTTTGGATGAAATCGCGGCGCATGCTGCCTTGGCTAACGCGCAGTTGCCGGATTTGGCGGAGCCGCTGGCCACTGCCTGCGAAGCGCTGCGCAGTAGCGTTGATTGGCTGATCGAGCAATCCGATTTAAATGATCGTTTTGCGGGCTCGGTCTCCTTCTTGAAAGCGTTTGCCCGCGTTTTGGGGGGGCATTATCACCTGAAAGCTGCCTTGGTTACGCCAGATCAAGGGTCCAATTGCAAATTGGCGCGGTTTTACATGAACGCGTTGCTGGGGGAATATATTGGCCTTTTGCAGCAAGCGCGGCAAGGCGCTGCAGATCTTTATGCGTTAAGTTTTGAAGAGCTGACGGCGTGATGGCCAACCCTTTGCCTGCGATTGTAACGCCTTGGGCGGAACCGCCTGGTTTGGGAGACATGTTGGAAGTGGCACCGCGGGTGTTTTGGGCGCGGATGCCGCTGCCGATGACATTGGATCACGTGAATGTTTACGCGATAGATGATGCCGAGGGCTGGACGATCATCGACACGGGCATCAGCTCAACAAAATCGCGAGATATATGGAAAAGCTTATTGGCAGGTCCGATGGGCTCAAAACCAATAAGGCGGGTGATTGTAACGCATCATCACCCAGATCATGTGGGCCTTGCCGGATGGTTTCAAACGGAATTTGGGGCCGACTTATGGATGACGCGCACGGCGTGGTTGATGGCGCGAATGCTGCGGCTTGATCCTCAGGAACGGCCCCCGCGCGAAACATTGCGCTTCTGGCAACGGGCGGGGATGCCGCAGGATATGTTAAACAGACGGGCAGCTGAACGCCCGTTTAACTTTTGCGATATGGTGTATCCGATGCCTTTGGGGTTCCAGCGCCTTCACGCTGGGGCTGAGATACAGGCCGGCGGGCGGTGCTGGCGCGTTCATATCGGCCATGGTCACGCACCCGAGCACGCCACCCTTTGGAGCCAAGATGACGGTTTGATTCTGGCGGGAGATCAAATTATTTCGTCGATCAGCTCGAATTTGGGTGTTTATGCCACAGAGCCAGAGGTAGATACGGTGGGCGATTGGCTCGAGAGCTGCCAGCGCTTTAAAGAAATCGCCCGCGCAGATCATTTGGTATTGTCGGGTCATAAACTGCCCTTCACCGGTTTGCCGACGCGGTTGCAGCAATTGATCGATAATCATCATTCGGCCTTAAACCGTTTACAGGCTTATCTTATTACGCCAGCCAGCGCGCATGAGGTGTTAACGCCCTTGTTCAAGCGCGCGATAAAAACATCTGAATATGGCTTGGCCCTGGGAGAAGCGGTTGGGCATCTAAACCATCTTTACCAGCTGGGAAAAATTACCCGCCACCTTGGGCCGGATGGAGCCTATAGATTTCAAACGCGTGAGAAGAGTGGCTGAAACTTGGCTGCGACATTGCTACGCTTCTGCTGCGTGCGAAGAAGGGATGACACTGGCCTGTGAATCGTTTAAGCGGTACATAAATCGGGAAAGGGAAACGCAATGTCTGATCATGAACACGGCAGTATGGATACCAGCGAGCAAGAGAAAACCTTTGAAGGTTTTCTAAGCTTCTCAACCAAAACAGCAATTTTTTGTATTTTGGCCATTGTTTTTGTGGCTTTGGTGAACGGCTGAACCAGTTAAACGCTGAACGCTGACATTGGACAAGACAAACCCGTAAAGCGACAGGCGCAGTGTTAACAGCCGGTGTTCTACCCCAAAAAGGATAGAATATAGAGTACAAAAATGCCTGCTAACATCGAGGCCAAGACTTTCTTGGTATAATATGCCACTGCAAAAGTTGCCCCGGCTGCCAAAAGCCGCACGGGATCAATCCCTTCGCTTGAGGCAGGGGATATGAAAAGCATCGGTGCCACCAAGGCGGGCATGATGGCAACCGCGGTGTAACGCAGATGCCGCATCAACCAATCGGGCAATCTGCGATCCCCAATCAAACCAAGAAATAGAAATCGCAGCGCAAAGCTGCCAAGGCCCAGCAAGATAATGACCGTCCAGATCTGAGCGCTGCTTAAAATCATGGCTGATCGGCTCTCGCAAGCAGATGACGTTCGGTTGCAGCCCCCATACTCATTCCAACAAAACCTGCCATAATAAGCCCTAAATTGAAGGGTACGTCGCTAAAAAGCACAGCGGCGATCGTGGCAGAGAGCGCGGCAGAAATATGCGCCGCGCTGCGCAATAACGGGGCAAAAAGCGCAATGAATGTTAAGGGAATTGCAAAATCTAGCGGTAATTCGGAAGGAAAAGATTTCCCCAAAAATGCTCCGGCAAAGGTTGAAATATACCAGGTTGGGATAACGGGTGCAGCCGCACCCAAGAAAAAGCGCATGCGCGCCTGCAAAGTCATTTGGGGTTCGGTCTCAAATTGCTGAAGGCTCAACGCATAGCTTTGATCTAACGTGCTATAGGCCGCTAAAATGCGCTGTTTTAACGGTGCTTTGCCAAGATAGGGGGTGAGCGAGGCAGAATACATCATCATCCGCAGATTCACTGCCAAGGCCGAAAGCACAACGATAAGCGTTGGGCTGCCATCCAGCATCAATTGAAGCGCGGTCAATTGTGCAGAGCCTGCCATAACGAAAACGCTAAAGCTTAACGCTTCGATTACGCTGAGTCCGGCATTGCTGGCGATCGTACCAAACACCAAGCCGAAAGGCCCGACGATGAAAATGAATGGCAGGGCTTGCTTAAGACCCAATTGGAAATAATTTTTTGCATGGGCCATGGACTTGCGCCGGATGTAAGGTCAACGTAGATATTGGACTTACCGCTTAACAGGCAGGGTTGCAATTGAGCGTCACGAAATCACAATCAGAGTATTTAATCGCCCCGCAGCAGGGCGGTAGCGGGCTCACCCGCGTGGTACGGGGCATTGATCATTTGGGAGCAGAGCAATCGCTTGAGGTTGTGGAAGAGCGGCCCTTAACCATCTTTTTGAATGCTCAGGAAATCGTGACGGCGATGACCATCGGCGATTATCCGCATTATTTGGCGTTGGGTTTTCTGCGCAATCAAGGCATGCTTTTGGCCGATGATACGGTCACTGACATCGCCTATGATGAGGATTTGGAAACTGTTGTAATACGCACTGCAAGGACCACGAATTATGAAGAAAAGTTGCGCAAGAAAACGCGTACCAGCGGCTGCGCGGTGGGCACTGTTTTTGGCGATATGATGGAAACGCTGCAGGGGATTGAGCTGGCTAGCTCAACTTTGCACACGTCGTGGCTTTATACGTTAAGCGCGAAAATAAACCGTACGCCCTCACTTTATCTATCGGCGGGCGCGATCCATGGCACTGTTTTATGCCATCAAGATAGACCGCTGGTGTATATGGAAGATGTGGGGCGTCATAATGCGGTGGATAAAATCGCCGGCTGGATGCTAAGCGAGTCGGTGAAAGCGGATGATAAAATCTTATACACAACAGGGCGTTTGACGTCTGAGATGGTGATCAAAACAGCCTCGATGGGCATTCCCGTTTTGGCATCGCGATCTGGCTTTACGGCCTGGGGGGTTGAGCTTGCGCAGCAAGTTGGCTTAACGCTGATCGGGCGTTTGCGCGGCAAGCGATTTATATGTTTGTCTGGCACCGAGCGGTTGATTTGGGACGCAGATCCAGAACAGGTTCAAGAAGAGCCTCAAGCGGCCAAGCGCAAAGGCGGGCGATCATGACCCAAGCGGTTGGAGTGATTTTGGCCGGTGGGCAAGCCCGGCGCATGGGAGGGGGCGATAAAGGCCGTTTGCTGCTTGAAAAGAAAAGTCTGTTTCAGCATGTGATCAACCGCCTTGCTCCGCAAGTAGACCGTATCGTCTTGAATGCAAATGGGAATCCAGACCGGTTTAAGGATCTGGCGCTGCCGGTTATCACGGATAATTTTGGCGATCATGCGGGGCCTTTGGCCGGGGTTTTGGCCGGGCTGGATTGGGCCCACCAGCAGGGCGCGGATCATATCGTTACGGTGGCTGCCGATACGCCGTTTTTTCCAAAAAGGTTGGTTGACGCCTTGTTTCATGCCAGCCAGGGGCAAAAGCATAAGCTGGTTTTGGCCGCCTCGCAACATGGCCAAGACAAACCTCAGCGCCATCCCACTTTTGGGCTATGGCCCGTAGCTTTAGCGGAGGATTTGCGCAAAGAATTACGTGAGGGATTGCGAAAAGTTGTGCGCTGGAGCGATCAGCATGAAGGTCGCATAGCGCTTTTTTCTGCCATGCCATTTGATCCGTTTTTCAACATCAATACGCCGCAAGATTTGCAAAAAGCGGCTGATTTTATGCAGTATAGCTAATGCGGGTTTATGGAATCACCGGGTGGAAAAATTCGGGCAAAACAGGGCTGATGGAGCGCTTGGTCGAGGAATATTGCTACCGTGGTTTGACCGTCTCAACCATCAAACATGCCCATCACAGTTTTGACGTGGATCAACCGGGGCGCGACAGCTATCGCCATCGCGCGGCCGGCGCGCAGCAAGTCCTTTTAACATCCCGTAATCGCTATGTTTTGATGCATGAGTTGCGCGGGGCGGATGAACCCAGCTTAGACGAGCTATTGAGCAAGTTGGCGCCGGTTGATCTGGTTCTGATTGAAGGGTTCAAGGGCGCTGCGCATCCCAAAATAGAGGCGGTGCGCGCAGCAACAAACCAGCCGCTGCTGGCGCCACAAAACCCAATGATCAAAGCCGTTGCCAGCGATACGCCTTTATCGTTACAGCGGCCGGTTTTTGATCTGAACGACACTGCGGGGATTGCGGATTTTATTTTGGCGGAGGTGGGATTGTGAGCTTTGATACGGTGATTGCTGTGGATTGGTCGGCGCGCTCTTCCTTATCGCCGCGGCGCCCTGTTGCAGATGCAATCTTTATATGTTGCAAACATCGCGCAGAGCCGCCCGAGCATCCCCTGTATTTTCGTGGGCGCGCCTCGGCTCTGGCTTATCTTTATGATCTGTTGGAGCGGGCGTTAAGCCGGGCTGCGCGCGTTTTGATAGGGTTTGATTTTGGCTTTGGATATCCGCGTGGGTTTGCAAAAGCCCTGACCGGCTCTGACAGTGCATTGGCGGTTTGGAACTGGTTGGCTGAACGGATTGAGGATCGCCCTGATAATTCAAATAATCGATTTCAGGTGGCTGCGGAAATCAACAATAAGTTCCCAGGTATAGGGCCGTTTTGGGGCGCGCCTGCGGGGCAAACTTACGCCGGTCTTCCGCATCGCGGCAGCCTGCGGGTTGGGCATGGCTTGCCTGATTTGCGCCTTACAGAGCAAGCCTCGGGCAGCGCGCAAAGCGCGTGGAAATTGTTCACCACCGGTGCGGTCGGATCACAAACGTTGCTGGGGGTAAGCCATTTGGCAGGCTTGCGGCATTGGCTTGGCAAACGCGGGAGCGTTTGGCCTTTTGAAGCGCAGGCAAAGCAAGCCGCAGCCTCCGTTACATTGACGGAAATTTATCCCTCGCTGCTCTCTATCCCCTCGGCTGAAAGTTTCACCGTCGCATTTCCCGATGAACCCTATCATGTGCTGGATGCCCGGCAAGTATGGGCAGCTTGTAACTTTATGAGCAGCGTAACCGATAGGCCCCAAAATGCGGCCTCCGCCCTGTCCGAAATGGTCGCGGATGTGCCAAAGTCGGTTCTCAAAGAAGAGGGCTGGATTTTTGGCCTTTCGGCGCAGGGGGCGATAGGATGCTAAGCCCTCCGCCCTTGCGCAACGATTGTTTTGCCTTGCCAGAGGGTATTGATTGGATGCCTGTCCCGCTTGCCTTGGAGCGGTTGAAAGACCGGATGCAATGCTGTGTTAAGGTTCATACCCTACCCGTCGATCAAGCGCTTGGGGCGTTTCTGGCGCAGGAGGTCAGCGCTCCAAATGCCCATCCACCACAGGCGAATGCGGCGGTGGATGGGTTTGGCTTTGATGGTCGACTGAGCCAAGAGGCTGGCGCGTTGCACCTGCCTTTGGCCCAAGGCCGCGCCGCTGCAGGGCACCCGTTTGACGGCAAGCTGCCCTATGGCGAGGCCCTGCGGGTGTTGACTGGGGCGCCACTGCCCGCTGGCGTCGACACTGTTATCCTGCAAGAAGATGTGAGCAGTGATGGCGAAAAACTTGCCTTTAACGGCCCTTTGAAACGCGGCGCCAATACGCGCAATGCAGGAGAAGACGTGACGCAAGGCACGAAGCTTTTCAGCGCTGGGCACCGTCTCGAAGTAGGTGATCTGGCCCTTTTGGCATCGGTCGGGGTGGGGCAGGTGCACGTGTTTCAGCGCTTGAAAATCGGCATTCTGTCCACCGGGGATGAGCTGCAAGAGATCGGGCAGCCGCTTGCGCATGGTCAAATATTTGACGCCAATCGACCGATGTTATTGGCGTTGATCGACCGGCTTGGCTATCAAGCGATCGATCTAGGGCGCGCCTCAGACGATCGCGATCACTTGCGCGCTGTTTTGAACGCGGCAGCCCAAAGCTGCGATGTCATGCTCAGCACGGGCGGCGCGTCAGATGGGGATGAAGATCATATTTCGGCGCTGTTAAATGAGGCAGATAGTCTGGCTATTTGGCGCGTTGCGGTAAAGCCAGGCCGGCCCATAGCAATGGGGGTTTGGAACGCGATGCCAGTTTTCGGTCTGCCGGGCAATCCGGTTGCGGCTTTGGTCTGTGCCTTGATTTTTGCTTCACCCGCGCTGCGGGTGCTTGCCGGGGGGGGCTGGGTGTCACCGCAGTCTTTCCTAGTGCCGGCCGGGTTTCGCAAAACCAAAAAACCGGGCCGAGTTGAATATCTTCGGGCCCGAATCGAAGCGGGGCGGGTTGTTATATTCCCATCCGAAGGCTCGGGGCGCGTAAGCGGTTTGAGTTGGGCGCAGGGTTTGGTCGAACTTGGCGCGGGCGCACAAGAGATTAACGCGGGCGACCCCGTGCAATATATTCCGTTTTCGAGCTTTGGCGCCTAACGCGGTTTCCGATATGTTTCAAAAAGGCAGAGCGAGCGGCAGGGTTATTCAAAGGTTCCTGTGACGCTGCCCAACACCATAAACGCCCGCGCTGTGCGCGTTTGCGCGAATGCAGCCAGCTCGTCTTCGCGGGCTTGCCGCTCAAACTCCATAAATGATTTGTCAAAGATACGCAAAAAATGATGGGCGGCATCGCGAAAAATCAGATCTTCGCGCATGCGCTTTTGCGTCAGCTCTAACACCGATTCCTCTTGAATGGTTGCCAAGCCCGAAAGCGCTGGGCCGCGGGCACCTTGGGAAAACAGCCGCCAATCTTTTGTGGAACTGGGCTTGGGCGTTAAATCATCCATGTAAATGCCATCTTGACTGAGCAAGGTTAAAACATCCTCGGCGGCACGAATAAGCTGGCGCGTTGTGTGATCTCGCATGGCTTTTCTTAACGCGGTGAAGCCAAGCTTATCGGTTTCATTTTGTGGAAAATTCAACGCGCGAATGTAATCAGCCTGGGGCAAAGGAGATGGATCATTTTGCTCGGCTTTGTTGAGAGGCAGCATCGCTTGATCTTGATCGGATTTGGGGGGCTGCGATGCAGTCACCGGCACTGGGCGCGGGTCTTGCGCGCTATCGGCTGTCGCAGCCGCGTGGCGGCTGAGCTGCTCAACCGTCTCCAGCAAAGCTTGAATGCGCGTGTGTAAGAGCTCATGCGCCAAGTTGGATTGCTGAACCTGCTCTGAGAGCGCAGAAATCTGCTGACGCATAACAGCGGTGTGTTCTTCGCCCTCCCGCGTTGGTATCACAGCCTTATCCGCAATCGGGCGCGCAATATGTTTCTGCAGATCTCCTAAAAGATCCAAGACGTAAACAAAGCCCACAACGTTTAACCCGATAAGCGCAGCGAGGCTGAGCGCGAGTCCGAAACTGATATCAGCTTCATTCTTATTTCCCCACCAAAGCGCAAAGGCACAGAAAACGGGCAGAGCGAGGCCCAGTATAATGAGCAATCGCCGCCCTTTGCTCAGCTTCGATTGAAGCCCGTTCAGATCTTTTGGATCACGTGGCATGCGTTATGATCTCTTGAAAAAAGGTAACTGTCGTCGTGTCGCTTAAATGAATTTAACGTCGATCACTTCGTAAGATTTTCCACCGCCGGGTGTTTTTACATCGACGCTGTCGCCTTCTTCTTTGCCGATTAAGGCCCGTGCGATGGGAGATTTGATATTCAGCAGACCATTCTCGATGCTGGCTTCATGTTCGCCTACAATTTGCCAAGTATGTTCTTCATCTGTGTCTTCATCGATCAAAGTGACGGTGGCCCCAAACTTAATCGTGCCAGACATTTTGCTTGGGTCCAAAACCTCGGTCAAAGATAAAATACCCTCAAGCTCTTTGATCCGGCCTTCGATAAAGCTTTGTTTTTCCCGCGCAGAATGGTACTCGGCGTTTTCGGACAGATCTCCGTGTTCGCGCGCCTCTGCGATGGCTTTCACGATGGCATGTCGCTCAACCGATTTTAGCTGCTTCAATTCCGCCTCAAGCGCATCATAGCCCGCCCGGGTCATAGGTATCTTTTCCATAATCTTCTTCATCGCTTTTTTAGGTGCCGGATCGCATTGGCATTTATTCGCTGGCATGTGACCAAAGCCGCTCAGGAAATGCAAGCAAAACTATACGATACGGCGTGTTATCGCCTGAGAAATCTTTCTTATTAGGCAGTTCTTTCCAATGTTTTAACGGAAAGAACCGGTGCATAATGAATAATCACTCAAAGCGCATTGACGGCGGGCTTTTGCGCGGGTTAATCGTTTGGGTAACAATATTTCAAGGCCTGTAGCTGGAGAAGCAGATGAGCGAAATCGAACGCGAAACAATGGATTATGATGTTGTGATTGTCGGTGCCGGGCCGGCAGGTTTATCGGCCGCAATCCGCTTGAAACAACTGGACAGTGAGCTTGACGTTGTTGTGCTTGAAAAAGGCTCTGAGGTTGGCGCACATATTTTATCAGGGGCCGTTTTAGATCCTAGCGGGTTGGCCCGTTTATTTCCAGATTGGAAGGCCAGAAATGCGCCTCTGACAGTGCCGGTAAAAGAAGATAATTTTTACGTTTTGGGCGAAGCGGGTCAAATTCGTTTGCCCAATGCGCTTATGCCGCCACTGATGAACAATCATGGGAATTATATTGTTTCTATGGGGAATGTCTGTCGTTGGATGGCTGAGCAAGCAGAGGCGCTTGGCGTAGAGATATTTCCAGGCATGGCCTGTTCAGAGTTGGTCTATGGCGCACGGGGTGAGTTGCGCGGCGTGGTTGCCGGTGAATTTGGTAAATCGGGCGATGGCTCGATCTCTGAGGCTTATGAGCCGGGTATGGAGCTGTTGGGCAAGTATGTTTTCTTATCCGAAGGGGTGCGTGGATCGCTTTCAAAGCAGGTGATTGAAAAATACGATTTGGCAGCGGGCTGCGATGTGCCCAAATTTGGCCTGGGCATGAAAGAAATTTGGGAAGTGGATCCCGAGCGCCATAATGAAGGCGAAGTCACGCATAGTTTGGGTTGGCCCTTGGGATTTAAAAACTCAGGCGGGTCCTTCATTTATCATCTCGATAACAATCAAGTTTATGTGGGCTATATTGTCGATCTGAATTACAAAAACCCCTATCTTTCACCTTATATGGAATTCCAGCGCTTTAAGCATCATCCCAAAATTGCAAAATTGTTAAAAGGCGGCAAACGCATTGCTTACGGAGCTCGGGCCGTTACAAAAGGCGGTGCGCAATCTCTTCCCAAAGTCGCGTTTCCAGGTGGGGTGTTGTTGGGATGTTCTGCAGGGCTGGTGAATTTACCGCGTATCAAGGGCAACCATAACGCGATGCATTCCGGGATTGAGGCCGCCGAAGCGGCCGCGGCGGCTATGAAAGCAGGGCGCTCAGGGGATCAACTTGACGCTTATGATCATAGCTTGCGGACGGGCGTGGTTGGCAAAGATCTGAAGAAAGTGCGCAATGTTGCGCCCCTTAATGCTCGTTTTGGTCCTTTGGGCGGCCTGTCTCTTGGCGGTTTTGACATGTGGTGGCAAACCGTTTTTGGGTTTTCTTTATTCGGCACCCTGTCGCATGGCAAAACGGATGCACAAGCCACCGAGCCCGCAGCGCAGCATGCCGAAATCACCTATCCAAAGCCGGATGGCAAGCTCAGTTTTGATCGGCTGACCAATGTGGCGTTTTCGATGACCAACCATGAGGAAAGCCAACCGGCGCATTTGCAACTTTCGAATCCGGATCTACCGATTTCGGTGAATTTGCCGAAATTTGCGGAACCTGCGCAAAGGTATTGCCCCGCAGGCGTCTATGAGGTGGTGCAGGAAGAGGCGAAAGATCCCCGGTTTGTGATTAATTTTCAAAACTGTGTGCATTGCAAAACCTGCGATATAAAAGATCCAAGCCAGAATATAACTTGGGTCACGCCGCAGGGGGGTGATGGGCCCAACTATCCCAATATGTAAGTTCAGCGCGCGCCCTTCTTGAGAATATCAACCAACGCCTTACATTTGAGTTATCAAATCTTGCATTTTCATCAAGGCATTGCGTTGGTTGGGCACGCAGCCTAAGTTAACAAAAACGGGTAGGTTTTTATTGTGCGGTTCATTTTAGGTTTTGCTTGCCTCGTAAGCATGTTGGGCGCGCCGTCTTTTGCAGAGGGCTTGGCCGGGTCGTATCTTGCGGGCCGTCAAGCCAGTTTAGATGGTCGGTTAGACGCGTCTGTTCAGTATTTCTCAAAAGTTGTTGCGCAGGATAGCGCCAATATAATGGCACTTGAACAGCTGATTTTGGCGCAGGGTGCATTGGGGCGGTTTGAGCAGGCCTTACCCGCTGCTCAAGCTTTCACAAATCAAGGCGCCAATGGCCAATGGGCCAATTTGGTGGTGATTGCAAATGCTGCCAAGTCTCAAAATTATTCAGCCCTGTCGAGGCTGTTGCAAGAACAGCGGGGGATTGGGCATCCGCTTATTGATGATTTGATTGAAGCCTGGTCATTGGCCGGTAGCGGGGATTATGAAGCGGCGATTGCTAAGTTGAAAGCACTGTCTGAACAGGATCAGGAACGCGGGCTCGCCAATTATCATTTGGCGTTGATTTATAAAGTGTCAGGCGATTATCAGGCTGCCGATGACCGCTTTGACGCGTTATCAAAAGATGGTGCGCAAGTGACCCGCAGAGCGATTTTAATCAGGCTTGAGGCTTTGATGCAGGGCGGTCAGTTTGATCAGGCTGATACAATCTTTGAAAGGTTTTTCCCCAAGCAATCTGACCCTGAGCTTGATCGTCTGAAAGCTGATATTGCGGCGAAACGGTCGCCAAAACCTTTGCTGATGAAAACGGCTGAGGATGGGCTGGCTGAGGTATTCTTTGCGGTTGCGCAAATCCTCAACCAAGAGCAAAAAGATGAATACAGCTTGTTTCACGCGCAATTGGCTCAGTTTCTCTCTGCTAAATACACCCCGGCGGCGCTGCTCAGCGCCGAAATTTTAGTGGCTATGCGGCAATATGATCTGGCGATAGAAGCCTATCGGGCAATTGCCCCCGCTTCCGCGCTGTTTCCCTTGGCTGAACTGGGGCGCGCGGATGCATTGCGCGACAGCGGCGAGACCGAAGCGGCAATTGAGGTGTTGCGTGGATTATCACGCAGCCATGACAAATTAGTGCCGGCGCATCAGGCGCTGGGCAATTTACTGCGCAACCAAGAACGCTATGATGAAGCGGTTATGGCCTATACGGCCGCCTTGAATCTTTTGAACCCCAGCATGACAAATGCGTGGCGGCTGTTTTACGCGCGGGGCATGGCAAATGAGCGGATGGGCGATTGGCCTGCGGCAGAGCAGGATTTTCGGCAAGCGCTGGCGCTGCAGCCCGATCATCCTCAGGTTTTGAATTATCTTGGCTATTCGTTGGTGGAAAAGCGTCAAAAGCTTGATGAAGCTTTGGCGATGATCCAAACGGCGGTCGATAAGCAGCCAGAAAGCGGTTATATTGTCGATAGTTTGGGCTGGGTTTTTTATCGCCTTGGCCGCTTTGAGGAGGCCTTGCCGCATTTGGAAAAAGCGGCTGAATTGATGCCAATCGATCCGATCGTGAACGATCATCTTGGGGATGTGTTTTGGGAGGTGGGGCGCAAGCGTGAGGCCGTGTTTCAATGGCGTCGGGCTTTGTCATTCGATCCTGAAGAGGCAGATCGAAAACGGATTCTGCGCAAGTTAGAGGTTGGGTTGGAGCGCGTTTTGGAAGAAGAGGCAGAGGCGTTGGTCTCGACGGCCAATCAAGATGGCTAAGGCCTTCGCAGCGGCCAAACTCAACTTGATTTTACACGTTACAGGTCAGCGTAGCGATGGCTATCATCTTTTGGATTCATACGTTGCTATGGCTGATATTGGCGATCGGATTACTGTTTCACCGGCGGATGAGCTGTCTTTAAAATGCAGTGGCCCTTTTGCACCTGATATTTCTTCGGGGCCGGACAACTTAGTGATGCGGGCTGCTCATTTGTTTGATATCTCCAAGGGCGCGCATATACAGTTGGAAAAAAACCTTCCCGCTTCGTCTGGAATTGGCGGCGGCTCAAGCGATGCGGCCGCGACGATACGGGCCTTATCACAGCTGTGGTCGCAGCCTGTGCCCGCCCTTAGCAAACTGTTGCAGCTTGGCGCTGATATACCGGTTTGCATGTCGTCGCAGTTAACCCGGATGCGGGGGATTGGCGAACAATTAGAGATGTTAGGACCGCCGCCGCAATTTCCCATAATTTTGGTCAATCCGCGGCAGGGGGTATCGACGCCGGCGGTGTTCAACGCGCTTGCCTCAAAACAAAACCCTCCGGTCTTAGAGGCGATGCCTGATCCGCGAAACCGGGAGGCCTGGTTGCTTTGGTTGTCCAAGCAACGCAATGATCTTGAGGTGCCGGCGCAGAACTTGGTTCCAGTCATCAGGGATGTACTGGCCGCGTTGCGCGCTGCACCCGGCGTGGCTTTGGCGCGTATGTCTGGCTCTGGTGCCACATGTTTTGCCTTGATGCAAAATGATGCGGCGCGCGACGCGCTTGCTGCAAAGCTGAGGCAAACCCATCCAGATTGGTGGATCGCGTCAACCCGGATATGTTTGGAAACGTTTAGGTGATCCGTTCGACCACATAGGTCGCAAGTGTCGCCAAGAGCGCCTTCATCGGGTGGTCGGGCAGCGGGGCTAAGGCGTTTTGGGCCCGACGCGACCATTGCAAAGCATCTTGGCGGGTTTCTTCGATTGCATGATGGGTTTTTAAGATCTCCAAAGCCCGTGCAAGGTCACCCTCTTGCTGGTCTCCCTTTTCGATCGTGCGTTTCCAAAATGCCTGCTCATCGGCAGTGGATTTCGCAACGGCTTTGATGAATGGTAAGGTCAGCTTGCGTTCGCGAAAATCATCGCCAATATTCTTGCCCATCACGTCAGGATCGCCGCTAACATCTAATAGATCATCTACAATTTGAAACGCGACCCCTAGAGCATCTCCGTAATCAAACAACGCAGTTTGAACCGCTTTAGGGGCATTTGCAATTACTCCGCCGACTTCCGTGGCAGCTGAAAACAGGGCAGCGGTTTTACCTCTGACCACTTGCAGATAAATCTCTTCGTTCGTGCTCAGATCGCGCGCGGCGCTGAGTTGCAAAACTTCGCCTTCTGCGATTGTGGCAGAAGCGTTGGATAAAATGGCCAATACGTCAAGAGACCCAGTGTCTACCATCAATTGAAAAGCCCGCGAAAACAGATAATCGCCCACCAATATGGATGATTTATTATCCCAGAGTAGGTTGGCGGTGGGTCGCCCACGCCGCTGTGCGCTTTCATCGACAACGTCGTCATGCAGCAGGGTGGCGGTATGGATGAATTCGACCGTTGCCGCCAAATGAATATGAAACCCGCCCGTATAGCCGCAAATAGAAGCGCTTGCTAAGGTTAGCAAGGGGCGCAGACGTTTGCCACCTGCATTGATCAAATGCGCGGTCACTTCCGGAATGCGCGGCGCGTATTGTGAGGCCATGCGCTGTGAAATCAGCTCATTGACCTGCGCCATCTCTTTTGACAGCAAGTTTGCCAATGCATCTTGGGGTTTGGTCACGATTTTCGCTTGATCGCCCATTTTTCCATTTCCTAAGCTCGACAAGGCGCAGTGATATTACTAAATGTGATGCCATGCAAGAACTGCTCAGAAGCACGGACATCACTTTAATTGCCTATGCACAGGCGATCCTGAAGGATGCGGAAATTCCTTTTTTTGACTTGGATATAAATACCTCGGTGCTCGAAGGATCTTTGGGGATTTTGCCGCGTCGTTTGATGGTGCGCGAAGAAGATCACGCGGCGGCGCTGCGCTTAATGATCGCGCATAAGATTGAGCTGCGATGACCTTTGATTCGGATTTGCATAGCTATGACCAGTTTTTAGGGGGCCGTTTGACGGTTGCTCAGCCCAAGACGGGGTATCGCGCGGGGGTTGATCCTGTCTTGCTTGCCGCCTCGGTTCCCGCGGGCAGGGGCGAAAGCGTTTTAGAACTTGGCTGCGGTGTTGGTGTGGCCAGCCTGTGTTTGGCGGCCCGTGTCCCAGGCTTGAAAATAACCGGAGTTGAAATTCAGCCTGATGCCGCGATCCTGGCTGCCCAAAACGCGCAGCATAACGGTTGCAAATTGACAGTTATCACAGGAGATATCGCATCCCCTCCAGCTGCGCTAAGGGGTGAAAATTTTGATTTCGTGATTGCCAATCCCCCTTATTTTGACCGCGCACAAAGCAGCCCCGCCCCGCATCAGGCGCGCGAACGCGCTCTGGGAGAGCAAACGCCATTGAAGATTTGGGTTAAGCTTGCCGCCAAACGGTTGCGCCCAAAGGGCTATGCCCATTTCATTTTTCGCAGCGAAAGGCTGCAGGATTTTATGGCCGTCTTACCCGATGATCTGGGCAGCTTACAGGTTGTGCCGATCGCACCGCGTAAAGGGCGCGAAAGCGGTTTGATGCTTTTGCGCATGCGCAAAGCCGGCCGAGCGAATTTCCGCCTTATGGCGCCTTTGATCCTGCATGAGGGCGATCGCCACCGCCACGATGGTGACTCTTATACAGGTTTGGTCAGCTCAGTTTTGCGCAAAAGTGCAGATTTAGTGTCGATTTGGGAATAAACTAAAGCGGCTCGGCGAAACTTCTCCTATTTTGGGAGAATAAATTTTTTCTCAGTGACAGGTTTGTAAATTTATGGTGCCATCGTACCATGGCTACACAGGAGGTTGAGCAATATGACAGTTGTTTCGCATGTGCGGGAATTAAGAAAAAAACATCAAGTTTTGTCAGAGGCAGTTGAAGAGGCACAAAAATCCTTAGCGATGGATGACTTACAGATCGCGACTATGAAAAAACAAAAATTACGAATCAAAGAAGAAATTCACAAATTATCGAGTTGAGCTTTAGCCCCTTTTTATTGTCGGTGATCCGTTTCTTTACCCGGATAGATTGGCTTCTTCCAAAATATGAAATTGGCCGTTTCGATCCTCTCCCATTAAGGCCAGATGAGCGATAATAAAAGGGCAGTCCAGTTCATGTGCCAGCAAATTTTTTAGTGCTGGTATGATCTTTTCGCGCTGCAAAATGCTAAGGCGCGACGATAATGTAATGTGAAATTGGAACTCTTGCAGCACATAGGGATAGCCCCATTGGTGTAAAAAGTCGTTTTGGCGCGGGCTCAGGCGGGCATTGCGGCGGCGGTTTAGATCGTTCTGGTCTAAAGGTGCGCGAAACGGATCAAAGGCTTCAAGGCAGTTTTTGCCAAGCTCAAAGAGGGCAGCGGATTGCCTTTGGGGTCTTAACGAGATGAACCCGCCCTGCTCAGAGAGCGTTAAATTGCCCGAAGCTGCAGGTTTTTGATGATTGCAAAAGCCGTGGAATGCGCTGCGCAGTGCAGGTTCGTTCTGCGTTGTTTGCAGTCGAAAAGGGGCTTTTAAGGTTGCGTGAAGCCCATATTTCCGTGGTTTTTTTGTAAAATATTCTCGGTCAGCCAACGGCTCTGAAAACGCGTTTTCAGAGCTTATATATTGGCCTTTGCGGCAATCCCAGCCCAGCCATGCCCGTCCAAACTTGGCCAATTCCCCCTTGGGAACAAAATAAACCGCATATCTTTTGAACATAGTTTGGTCGGTCATTTCGCTTTCTTTGAAGTTAAAGCATTGGGCAAAAAACCACGCGATTTCTTCACGGTTAGGCCGATCTTAGCGTGTCACCTGGTGAAAGCGTTGGTGTCAGCTCAACGATTTTTTCACCCAATGTCAGGGCGCCCGAGATCCGATCGCAAATGATTTGTGCGGCCTGTCGGCCAATCTGCAAGCGACAGGCATCCATCGTGGCCAATTGCAGTGGTAGGCCTTGCAGCAACTCAACACCATTAAAGCCCGCTAAACCAATTTTTTGGGGAATATCCGCCTTTTGGTTCAAAAGATGCAACAGACCACCCGCGCCAATCATATCGTTTGAGAAATACAAAAAATCTAAATCGGGTGAGCGCATGAGCATATCAGTGGTCATATCGCGCCCTTTCGCCAAGGCAGAGCCACCCGAATAAAATTCTTTATCAGCGATTTCTATACCGGATTGCAAAAGCCTTTCTGAAAAGCCTTCGAAGCGTTTGCGTGCGCGATGGTCGAGGGGCATTTTTGTGCCCATAAATCCAATTTTGCGATATCCTGCATCCAAAATAACCTGCGCCATTTCACGCCCGGCGCGCCGATGCGAAATGCCAACGGCGCAATCGGTGGCAGTGCCGTCAATATCCATAATTTCAACGATTGGTATCCCTGAAGATTGCAGCATTTTTTGCGACCGTTCAGAATGTTCTAAGCCCGCGATAATAACGCCAGATGGGCGCCATGACAGCATTTTGTATAACACGCTTTCTTCGGTTTCAGGCAGATAGTTTGTGATCCCAATAACCGCTTGCAGCTCGGTATTTTCCAGAACTTCATTTATCCCCATCATAACTTCGGGAAAGACCATGTTGGACATAGACGGAATGATAACAGCGATCAGATTCACCCTTTGGCTTGCCAAAGCGCCAGCGATTTTATTTGGCACATAGCCCAAATCATGGGCGGCTTTGAGTACCTTTTCGCGGGTGGTTTGCGACACATCCCCGCTGTCGCGTAGAACGCGGCTGACGGTCATTTCCGAAACGCCGCAGGCTTCTGAAACATCTCGTAACGTCAATGAGCGTGGTGGAGTTTTTGACACGTCGCGATTTCCTTTTTGGGCGTTCAGGTAAAGGTAGCCGAGAATTTCCCTCTGGATCAAGCAATATGCCTGTTTTTGCAAGATAGAAGGCGCCGCTGCTGCAAATGTTTTGAGTAGGCTTAACCAGGCCGTTCCATTAATAGGCTTTTCGGTGCGGATGCTTTTTTGCTCTGGTCTTTTTTGCGCTATGGCGGTTCATTTACTTGCCGGCGCTGAACGCGGCCTAGCGGGGCTGCTCGTTGAGCACTTTGCGGGCTGCACGAAAACATTCTAAAGCCTGTGGCACGCCACAATAGATACCCACAACATGAATGATTGCGCGAATTTCCTCGGGGGTCACGCCGTTGTTTAAAGCGCCTTTACAATGCAGTTCCCATTCATGCATTTTGCCCAATGCCGCAATCATGGATAGGTTCATCATGCTGCGGGTTTTTGCATCAATCACATCATCGCCCCAACCAAAGCCCCAACACCAGGCGGTCATGGCTTCTTGGAATGGACGCGTGAGCTCATCGGCTGCGGCCAAGTTCGTCTCTACATACTCAGCTCCTAAAGTGGCTTTTCGCTGCTCTAAGCCTTTTAGAAAAAGGTCTTCGTCAAATAGGCTCATCTGGGTCTCCAAATTTTAATGTTGAGGGTCTGATGTGATGTGGTGCGGCATGTGTACGCGGCGCGATTGTCGATGACCAGCCCCGGCTGGCTGGCAAATATTTGCTAGCCATATTCAAAATACTTTGGGCATTTGGCGGATACCCTACCGAAGAAAGGCAGTATATCGGGGCTCTTAGCTTGCTGTAAAGCAGGTCATCCCTCGTAACTTTTATGTGGCATTTCCCTCGATTCAAGCTGCGGCAAAACGATGAGCGTAAATGCGGTTGAAGGACGTTCAAGCCTGCGCTGAGACATATAAAAGCCCCTAAATAGGTATCTGCATAAGATCACAATAGTGATCGATACCTGTCGCGATAGAGCCTCCCAGCAAGCAGAATTTCATAAAGTACAGTGCCTCAAAGCACCGTTGAGGCGGCGTGATATTCGCCGGAAGGATCAAGATTTGGGTGGGGTACAAACCCAGATAGTATCTTTTGGGCGTCAAATGACAAAACTGCCGCTGTTTTGATAACGCGCATTCAAATGGACGTCACAAGGATCAGACAATGCTTATACTCGAGCTGTAAAATGGGCTCGCAGCGTCAATTGAGTTTGACATAGCGATCCCAAAATGTAGGGTTTTGAGGGGAAGAAAAAGCTTATTGGTTTTTGTGATGGCACGCCCGTTTGATTTATTATTGTCCGAGCTTCGGACTGTTTATGAAAACCATCAAGAGCTGACGGCTTTTGCGCCGTTCTGCCAAGATGTCACGACTCAGAAGATCGAACCAAAACCATTGCTATGTGGACAGGGATTGGCACGTGAAAAAAATGAATTTTTTGACACGCAATATCAGCCACTTTGCGAGGCTGTGGTGGCAGCAGGAGCCCAAGCGCGTTGGCGCGAAACCTATAAACATACCAAGGTCGGGCAAGATTTTTTAGATCGATTTGGGTGCTTTACAATCATTGGTCCCGAAGGAGGCTTTCAAAGCGGCCAACTTTGGGCGTGGGCCGTATATATGCCACCCCATCTATATTACCCCTGGCACGAGCACCCAGCCGAAGAAAGCTATTTGGTGATTGCTGGTGAGGCCGAGTTTATGCGGGCTGGGCAGGCGCCGCGTTTTTTAAATCCCGGAGATGTTATTTTTCACGCCGCGCAGCAACCGCATGCTTTGCAAACGCATGAAGCTGGGGTGTTGGCGCTGGTGTTTTGGCGCAACGGCTTTGGGATTTTGCCCGTGCTAAGCGAAGACCCGTCATAAAGCGCATCAGAAGCTGTAAGGCCTTTCTTATATCAGAAGATGAATTGGATTTTTAAGGGTCACGATCCTCAAGATGGTGCATGGGATAAAGCCGATGCATCAGCCTGATAACCCAGATGCAAGCCTTTCAGGTTGGCATTGATTGTGCTACCTCCTGTCACAAATAGGCTGAATGGCCCCGTGGCTCAACTGGATAGAGCAGCCCCCTCCTAAGGGGCAGGTTGCAGGTTCGAATCCTGCCGGGGTCACCATTTTTATTATTTATTATCAATAATTTATATCTTTTTAGATTTGTGTAAATTGCAAAATACAGTCAAAATAGCCATAGTCAAAACATATACAAAAATTGGTGTAAAAACGACCATCTTCTTGATATCATGTCATAAATTCAGTGTGTGATATGAGGTGCAGAAATGACTGTCGATCGAGACTATGAAGACCTCAGGGGCGATGGTCGGATTGTCCTATTTCTGCGTGAAGGCAAGAAACCTAAGTATCACGTTCGCCTCAAAGTCCCCAATGCTTCGGGCTATAAGTTTGTTTCGACCAAAACTTCAGATCGGAATGAAGCCGTCAGATTGGCAATGAACTTTTATGATGAGCTTTATCACCACATCAAAGTTGGTGGCTCGATTAAATCCAACACCTTCGCTGATGTCTTTAAGGAGTGGAAAAGCTCTCGCCGTAACGCTTATCAGAAGGTCGAGACCAAGGATCGGTCTGTCGAGTATGTTGCGACCTATGCTCTCGATTACTTCGGTAAAACGAGGATAGATCAGCTCACTGCTAGAGATTTTCATGCCTATTGGGATTGGCGAAAGATCAACTTCAAGCGTAAGAAGCCGACTGATGACACGTTGAACCGTGAGCGGAATGCAATCCAGAGCTTGATGAAGTTTGCTCTACAGAGAGGGCACGTCACCAAGCCTTTCAAGATCCCCAAACTTGAAACGAAAGGAAGCAATCGACGCCCTACCTTTACTCTTGCTGAATGGAAGAAGATCACAACTGGTATGAGAGCATGGGTCGAGGAAGGTCGTTCCAACGGGCATTGGCGGGAACGGTTCGTTCTTCAACAGTATGTTCTACTCTTAAGCAACAGCGGTATCCGCATCGGTGAGATGAGGTCTGTGACTTGGGATGATGTCTCAACGATCGAGGTTGAGGCTGGGCGTCTCGTAATCATCAAAGTGAATGGCAAGACTGGCTTACGAGAAGTTGTCTGCAATCCAGGATGTGAGGTCTTCCTCAGGCGTATGTATGATTTACGCCGCACTGACCTTGATGGTTGTGATCCACCCCTCAATGAACCGGTATTCATCAATCACATCTCAGGAAAGCCGATTGGATCGTTTAAGGTCGGGTTCAACTCGATGCTCAATTACTGCGGTGTTCCGATCACAAAAGACGGTATGAACAGAACGCCTTACTCGCTGCGGCATTTTTATGGGACACAACGTCTTCGTGGAAATATCAACCCATATATCTTGGCAAAGAACATGGGCACGTCAGTCGAGATGATTGAAAAATTCTATGGGCATATTCTGGCTCCAGACATTGTGTCTTCAATCAAGAAAACCACTAATCAAAGCTCAAAAGACAACAACTCAAAGTCCTATCCGTTTTAATTTGGGACAAATGTGCAAAGCAGCCGGAATCGGTTTTGGTCTATTTCGAGTTACGTGAGGTGTTATCACTTTACATTTGGCATGATTCCGTTACTTCGATGGTATCATTTTGAAAGCCAGAGCTTATGCCAAACAATTTATACAGGTCATCATTTGTAGCTGCGCTCAGTATTTTACTCACTGCGTGTAATCCGCAGACTGAAATTCAAGAGCAAACATCGGTATCTAACAGACGGGTCGAAGGTTCAGTTTTGGCGTTTAACCAACCGGTATTTCAAGGCAGTGAATATATTCGAGGTGTTCAAGATGCACAGTGGGATGTGATTGAAAAAATTGGTGATCCACAAAATTGTAGATCCAGGATTGCCAAATTAGATGCTGTAAAAGACGGAAAACTGATAACAGCAAACGAATTTTTTAAGAATCCAAACGCAATAAATGCGGCTTTAAGCCGACACAAAGTAGTGTTCTTATCTAATGGTAACTATGAATTAAAGCGTCCAATTATGCTGAATGGTCAGACGCTGATCGGGGCTGATAATACAATTTTAGATACAAAAAATTTAAACGAAGCAATTACCGCAAGAAATGCGAATTTGAAAAATATCAGGCTAAAAAATGCGGGGCGGGTCGGTATTAAAATCAAAAATGACGTCACCATCAAAAATGTTATTGTCGAGAATACAGGAGTTAATTCTGTTGTTAACACCAGGGGACATGGTTTTAGCGTATTAGGGAGCTCTTCCAAAAACAATTGCTTTGTTTCAGTAGAAGCTTTCAATGGCTACAATGCGACAGGGAGTAGTAGCAATACTGACAAAGGCGGTAATGCCGATGGCTTTGAAATCAAGTATGGCGCTAATGGGATTACATTGATTGACGCACACGGGCATCACAATTCCGATGATGGATTTGATTTTTGGAAAAGCGGCGATGGAACGGATATTTCTGCAGAGCAAGTTATCATTAGGATTTTTTATTCATCCGCTAATCTCAATGGAAAGAACCCATTAACGCCCAACGGAGATGGCAATGGTTTTAAGATGGGCTCCAGTGACAAATATCAGCGTCCTAAGCGAGATAAAGGTGCTAGGTTAATTTATGGATCGGCTTCGTGTTACAACTACGCTAGAGGATTTGATCGGAATAAAACCACTATGAAAATCTTAGCCAGTAAGCTGAGTTCTTCTGGAAATGGTGTTAGCGATTATTCAGGATTTGCCCGATACTTTTCTACCGACAAAGATCCATTCGTTTTGAAGTGTAGAATGTTTCCTCGTCGCTAATAGAAAGTAACTTATTTTTACAATTGAGAAATCATCTGATTTTCTCATATAAATAAATATGTCTTCCTACGGCATTACATATTTTGAGGATATCAAACCTGTTGAGCAACCGAGTGACTTGATTGGAACCGGGGGCGGATAATCTCAGTTAGGACCCATTTAATTATTATGATGCAGCAAAGTCGGATTGGCTGATTAAAAATTACCGTCACGATGAAGGCTCTGCCACACTGCAACCTTCGATGATCGATCTCAGTTGTTCCGTTGGCTGATCGGTTATGCCGCTGGATTGAAGCGGGGCGTAAAAGGAGACCGGCTAACCGCCCTTACCCAGAGAATGATGGGTTGCTCTAACGGAATGTGGTCATAGGCGAAGACACAAGCCCTTGGACATACCTCACCTGTCGGAAGGTGAAGTGTGTCCAAAACAAATCCACAATATTTGATAATAAAAAATCTAGTCTGAATGATCCTTGGATCATTCGTCCCGAAGGGACAGATAAAGCCAATAATATAAATAACCTTAATATTTACATGATTTATTAATTAAGGAGATCAAGATGAACCAAGAAATATTCCTTATGAATTTTAGGATCTCATCAGGGCTCAAGATGCAGTTTGAAGAAACTTGTCATCAGCTAAGGACCAATATGACGGCTGAAATGAATCGGATGATACGAGACTTCGTTAAGAACTCACGAGAAGACCTTTATGAGCCTGTAGGGTGGTTTTACGGCAATGGAGGCAGCGATGATATCTAGCCAATCAAAGCCAAAGACTAAGCATGAACTTATTAGGAGCTTGAACAAAGCTAGGATTAGCCAAATTGAAGTTATCGAGCCTTATGATCCATCGATTGCTGATGAAGTTTCTAAAACAGCTAAGGCTTGGACAGCAAAGTCCGGACAAGTTTCGATCATTATCCTGAGGATGCCATGAAAAGCTTTAAGGCATTCATGATCGAGCAACAGCATCTAGAAGAAGCTATCGTCAAAAAAGGTGCTGTTGCGGCTTATGCTCTGCAAGGACGTAAGCATGGCATCAAAGCTGTAAGAAGCTATCAAAAAGCCAAGCAGGCATTGAGGATAGTTTCAAATGCGAAAAGCACCGACCAGAAGGTCGATGCGTTGGTTTTTGCTTTGATTGACTTATTGGATGGGCTGGTTGCCCAAAGACAACAGATTGGATCTGTCTCTGCTCAAGTTACATCTGTTGCGTTGCTATAGGACCGTAAATTTAAAGTGTTACATTTCAAGACGCTTATTGATCATGGGGTCTTCAGCGAAACTGATTATACAATGGTAAACATATAATCAGTTCGCCTAAGCCCTTGCCGAATAACAATATTTCCTGCGCACTTTTCTGTGTCCGTATGTAACTGATTTTATTAATATAAATCAGATACATAACAACATCAGAGGTGCCAAATGGGTTTAGCCAAACAAGCAAAAATTCTTACTAAGGGTCAGGTAGATTCTCTGACGGCTTTTCTCCTTACAAGGCGTCATGGACTTCGGGATCAAACCGTATTTCTTTTGTCTGTACGGGCAGGGCTGCGAGCAAAAGAAGTCGCCAATCTTCGCTGGTCTATGCTTCTGACGCCTGAAGGTGAGATCAGTAACGCAATACATTTGACGGATAACGCATCGAAAGGTCGCTCTGGTCGAGTGATACCTTTGAATAAGCAGCTGCGTATAAATCTGGTAAAACTGTTAGAGGTTGTCAAGCAAGGTCATAACTTTGACTTGGAAAAATCATATGTGATTACGACCGAGCGATCAGCGCAGACATCGCCTCAGGTTGTCGTGAACATGTTTAAGAGGTGGTACAACGAAGTAGGTTTACTTGGTTGCTCGTCCCATAGTGGGCGCCGCACATTCATCACCAATGCTGCTCGTAAGATCAGCACTGTGGGTGGCTCGCTGCGTGACGTTCAAATGCTGGCAGGGCACTCATCTTTGGCGGTTACACAGAGGTATATTGAAGGTGACAGTGAGGCTAGGAAGAAGATTGTGGATGTGATTTAACCGCTGCAAAGTAGAAAAGCGTCTAGATTATTTATTCTACAATAAGCAGGAACTCTGCGTCTCCTGTGACGAGTTCAGTTATTTCAAGTTGTGGAAAAAGGTCTCGTTTAAGACGTATAAGTTTCGTGCGTACGTCTTGTGTATTTGGCACTCGGTGAGGCACAAATACTGTCTTCTTGGCAGAATTATCAACATCGGTTTTGGTGCATGGGATCCCGAGGTCATTGTTTAAGATTGCAGCCAATTCCTTTGCTTTTAGTTTATATGTAGGAAAAATATTCGTCCTGCCAAAAGCATGGGGCTTCAGCTCATGCGTGCCTGCCTTGCGTAGCTTCCATGCGATTAAAAGTTCCTGACGCAACCGTTTGAGGTCGCCCTGATCCTTGCGAAGGTATTTGGAGGCGTCGCCTTCATTGCTAAGACTGCTTTCGTGATAGCTGGCAAAGGCTTCAAGATCCTCAACAGTTTTTAGACAATGTCGCTGAGACATATTATATTGTTCCCAGAGCTGGCGTGTCTTTTGGAACTGCTCGATTGTGTCCCAAGGTTCAGTCTGAAATTGAAGATGCTGATAATCTCGTCCCTCAGACATGACAGGATTGTTTGGACGTCTTTTCCAATCGAACTCCATGGAGAGGACTTTCTCCATTTCTCGGTCAACAAAGTCTGCGCCGAGTGAATACATTTCTCGAATGCCTAAACCTAGTTTCATCATCATGGTGTCTGTTGGTTGACGGTTGAAGAAGAGGTCGACGATTTGACTGTTTTCGGCTGGCTTTGACGCTGGATCAGGCAGTTTGATACCGCCCTTAGCAAGAACGTATTGTTCGTCTTGTTTTGGGGTCATTCCTGTACCTTGCCAGTCGGACAACTCACTGGGCACTAGGGTCGCTTGAGCCCTTGTTCGCCAGCCCAAAGGTTTTCGAATGATGTGTTTGATCTCGTACACGTCTTCCTTACCAGATGGGACGCCCGTCAGCAGGCGTCTGGATGATCGATAAAACTTACAAAGTGTTCTTTTTGAAGCCTGCGCCATTTGCTCAGCTGTAGCCGTTGTGAGAAACCCATCAGTAGTCACGTTGAAGATGGCAACATCACGAGGCAGGGAGTTCATAATCTCACCCAGCACGCTACGGCAAAATGCAGTAATAAAAGCAGCGTATACAGGATTGGTGATAGGGCTTTCAGCTAATGGTTTTGTGTCCTGATCTCGCAGATCATAAATGCGTCGTTCCCGCAGCCCTTGGGCAGTTTTTCCGTATGTTGAGTTTACCAGTTCTTTCCAGAATAAGTTATTCAACGTCTTTTTAGGAAACTGCTTACGTTGCTCGATACAGTATCGGGTAAACCCATCAAAAGGACGGATCGGACGGTCGATACCTTCCTTAAACTTCCCGTGTCTTCCAGATGGTATAAAGCGACCTTCAATCAATGTGATCTTGGCGCCAAGACGATGCGCTAATAGGATTTCGCTGATGTGAGTTGTGCTGTTACCCTTGCGAGGGAAAATCAAACCATTTTCAGTCCTGACGGGCAGTACTGGGTAGACAACATCATCTGGAAATTCAAAGTCCACATTGGCAAAAACTAGTTCAGCTGACTGAAAGTTAAGCAGTTCATCAGTATCACGGATGGGGCGACATTTGTCCCAGTCAGGACGCCCAATCAGCGCCATGGCTGATGGGTAGGCGCTAGACAGGTCATAGTCATACCATACGCTATCAAAGCCAGGTCCAAACCAAAACTGTTCGTTGCGTCCGCCATGATAACATTCGGTAAAGAAGTCAAGCGACCAGTGGATTTTCTTGAGGTAAACAACCTTTTTCTTGGTCTGGTATCGACCAAAGCGCTTGCTCCAGTATTTGTTTTTAATCTCTTCCTTGCCGACAATCTCAAGTGGGTCGACGCCTTGGTCTTTCCAGAACTGTTTGATTAGGTCGACGCCAATGGAGGTCAGTGTGACAGGCATACGAAATTTACCTGTCCGCTCCTGATAGAGTCGGATCATTTTGCGGGTGTATTGGGTGCAGATCTTGGCGTCTCGGATGGCGTATTTTTCAAATGTAACCCAGTCACGCTCCATGAGTGACTTCATATTTTGCTTAATCGACAGCTCTTCCTGCGGTGTTGAGCCAAGCTCGATTTTCTCGAAACCAAGGATGTCGCCAATCGCTGCAAGGCTCTTTGCGCCAGCAGGGGCGAGGGTCATCGTGTCTCTTATCTTAACGCTTAGCTGGATGTTGTCACCGCCTTTGGGGTCTACAAGCTCAAGCTTGATATCGTTGGCTACGTTCATGAATAGGTTGCGGATGTTGTCGAGCTGTAGGGCTGATCTGGTCGCTTCGTCTTTGAAATCCGCAAATCCCGGTACATCTGCCCTCGTGAAGTGGGCGACCAAGTAAATAGTGCTTGGCAGTTTGAGATTAGGATGCTGGTTGCAACCGTCTGTGAGAGCAGCAATTAGGAACTCTTCCAGTAATAGGCGGTCCTCAACCTTAGGACCTCTGGGTTTCGTTAGTCCTGACCAAACTGGGACAGAGGTGTCATCACCGTCACGCTCTATCACCGTGCAGCAATATTGATAGCTGAGCACTTCATTGTTTAGTGTGCGAGTGCCATCGTCAGTGTAGCGCTGGTATTCAGTGTCAAAACCAATGATCAGGTAACGGGTGGGGTCAGCTCGTCCTGTGTGGATTGGATCAAATTGCGACTTCGGTAAGGGCATGGTGCGTAGTAAATGTTTCCGTTAATTACCCATACCAGACTTTTACTATTTTTGGACATAGCACACGCTTCTGTAAGTTTACCGAACCACCATCACAAATGCTGTCAAAAAGATTAGCACGGTAGGTCGTTTGCTTTGAGATGTACAGAGGTTGGCGTGGAAGTACCTACACAAATAACTGATAGTATTTTTGCTTAGATCAGGCTCTCACCAATTAGCGAAATATATACAGCATCCATGCTGCCAACTGTAACCTCAAAATCAGATATCTGGAGATTCACAGGGGTCTTATTGAGGTTGTAGGCAATGTATCCTCTCTTAAACTTTTTGACTCTCAAGCCTTTCAGAGGTTCAACAAACTGAGAAACTGGCTGACCAAGGTTTAGCCTGTATATGTCATAATAAAAATGATCATGGTCTCCAAATTCAAAATCAGCGTTGTTATCTCCGTATAATATATAGCCAGTATCTGCGGATACTGCGGACATTGCGCTGAAAAGACGAGCAAGCCTCCTATTTTGGAGGCTGTTTCGATCTGAATTAACTTGTGTCAAAATGTTTGGGTCACGGAGATTTGTAGGGATAGAGGCATTTGTTAAGCGCCATGCGTCAAGCGCTATAATTTTTGGGCTTTTGAGTTTTTGATTGTAAAAATCAATAATATCTTGGATCCTCAAAATATCATGTCTGGTGTAAGAATCTTTAGAATCCTTATACAACTCAAGGTAAACGCCATTCAACTCTTTGATAACGGGTTCGTTCATCTCGTAATTGACGTTGCCCATGATTAAAAATCCATCACCCATTTCTCTGCGAATAGCAGATGCTATGTTAATCAAAGCGCCGTCTAACTCCCGACCTTTCCATTTTGTTGGGTGCCCGTTATGCCACCAGTCAAGCATTACACCATGAAAACCGTTTTTAGTTTCATTTCGAACCTCGCTAGCAAAAGAATTTGGAAAATCTTTGTGGGCTATGTTCATTACCTTTGTAGCGCCGTACTCATCCGCATGGTCCCAGTTTTGGTCAGTTACAAATCTCATTTGGTCTTCTTGATTAGACCAGTAGTTCCATTCCTTCCCTGGGTAAAAGTAGTTCCAATTAGGTGTCTTTAACTCCAACCTATTATTGACTCTAAATCTGTCACCATTGCCAGCAGACCAATGCATCCCATAATACTCAAAGTTATCGCCATATTTGGTTGTGCCAGTAGTTAAACCATATTTATTATCCCATGCTAGGAACGGATTAATCGTTTTTCGTTGGTCCAGGATTCTTTGAATACGTTTACTTTTAAAGATATTCTCAACTGGCGGAACAAACTGATTTTGCAAAACTACTGCATTAATTTTAGAGCTAGATATTTGATCTAAATCATCAGTGACTTTGCAGGCATTGACGAAAAGCAGAATAGCTATGAATAGAATGTTTCTCATGAATTTTCCGGTGTGCAAAACGTTATTGAATTATAAAAAATAAAAATGCTGCATAAACATTGTCAAGGCAAGATATTTCAAGAATCGAATATCATCTGGAATGAAAAGCCAAGCATTTCAAAGGCACTTTTTGTAAAAATCATGGTGTCATACATATTCATTATATATTCATAAATCTATAGTGGTTATATATTATTGTAATTAAACAATAAAATTTGTGAGTATTTTCCTCCTAAGGGGCAGGTTGCAGGTTCGAATCCTGCCGGGGTCACCATTTTTTATAAGATAAACGTTTTATGCTATTTTAACGTCATAGGTTAAATATGAAGAGGCTTCTTAGAGTTATTTCTTTGACTCTGGCGCACTTTTGTTACGCGCCGCATATTGTTTGATGAACGGGTTTAGAAGTATCGCCAAAGTCACACCTATTAGAACACCCACAAAATCCGCCCAAAAATCAGAGAAATCGCCAAACCGGTTTACATAGGGTTGGATGAGTTCGATAGCGCCGCCAAAAAGCAGCGCGAGGGGTGCGATCACGAGGCCGGTTTTCAGCCGCACCATCAGCATAGGCATTACCAGCAAGGCAAAGCCTACGGTGTGAAGTAGCTTATCGGCACCCTGAGGGGCAAGTTTGCCCGCTCCGGGTGTTAGGGTCGTGGCCGCGATCACAACAGCGATGCACAGCGTAGTAAAAAGGGCAAGATTTTGAAGATTACCGATGCGTTTTATAAATGATATCATAGCGTGACCCGACTTGAGTAGATGCTTTATCGGATCCTAAGCTGACTGTAAAATGCCCTATATTTATCTTTTGGCGTTTAAGGCCTTGATAGCAGCACAAGCGGTTTAAGCCTGCAGGCTCGCGGATGCGCTGTTACAACGGTTTGAAATCTTTAGGGGTTGCCACCGTGTTGTGAAAACTTTATCCACAACGTTACCTCGGGGCGCCTTTTTGGCTGAGACGCATTTTGCGAACCCGTCGAACCTGAACCGGTTAAGACCGGCGGAGGAAAGGTCAGCTTCATGCTACACGCTCCCCGCCCGTCGCAAATATGGAGAGAACATGAAATACTTCACATTCGCAGCGGGTCTGTTCACTGCCAGCATGACGTTGGCACAGACTCCGATACTTACAATTTATGCACCAGATTATTTTGCGTCAGAATGGGGGCCAGGGCCCGCGATTGAGGCCGCTTTTGAGGAAAGCTGCAGCTGTGACTTGCAGTTTAAAACGGGTGATGTCATGTCGCGGATCATTCTGGAGGGTGAGCGCACCGAGGCAGATGCCGTGATCGGTCTGAACACAGATATTACAAAAAAAGCGCGCGAAACGGGTTTGTTCGCGGCCCATGGCCAAGACAATGCGCAGCTTACATTGCCGATAGAGTGGAGCGATGAAATATTCCTGCCGTTCAACTATGGCCATACTGCGTTTATCTACAATACTGAAAAAGTGGCCAACCCGCCCGCGTCTTTTGATGCGTTGGTGAATTCCGGCGCAGACTTGAGCTTGGTGATCCAAGATCCGCGCAGCTCAATCTCGGGCTTGGCCTTGGTGCTTTGGGTGAAGGCGGTCTATGGTGAGCAAGCAGAAGCAGTTTGGCAAAAGCTTGCGCCGAAAATTCTAACCGTCACCAAAGGCTGGTCAGAATCATATGGGCTGTTTTCAGATGGCGAAGCCGATATGGTGCTCTCTTACACGACCTCACCGGCCTATCATATTGTGGCGGAAAACGATCTTACCAAAAAGGCAGCGATTTTTCCCGAAGGGCATTATTTCATGGTCGAGTTGGCGGCGAAAATAGCATCGACAGATGTGCCCGATTTGGCGGATGCGTTTTTGGCTTTCATCATGACAGATCAATTCCAAAACATAATTCCAGAGGGTAATTGGTCTTTGCCTGCAGCCCTGCCAAAATCGCAATGGCCGCAAGCGTTCCAAGACTTGCCTTTGCCTGAAAAAGTGTTGTTCTATTCTGAAGAAGAAGCCGCAAACCTGCGCAAAGAGACGATTGAGCAATGGCGCCGCGCATTGTCCAAATAAGCGCCTCAGCGCTGATTTGTAGCTTTGTACTTCTACCGCTTTTGGCGGTTTGGGGTCAGGCGGATGGGCCTACCGGCTTGGGGCCTGCAGATTGGTCAGCTTTGCGCTTTACCATTTTACAGGCTGCGCTTTCGGCGCTCTTGTCCACTTTATCAGCGGTCCCGCTGGCGCGCGCGCTTGCGCGCGCGCAGTTTTGGGGCCGCGCTGCGGTGATTAGGCTGATGGGCGCGCCTTTTATTTTGCCCGTTATTGTCGCCATTCTTGGTTTGATTGCGGTTTTCGGTCAAAATGGTTGGCTCAATACGGGGTTGCGCAGCTTGGGCTTTGGCAGCTTTTCGATCTATGGGCTGCAGGGCGTGCTGTTGGCGCATGTGTTTTTTAATTTGCCCCTTGCTACACGGATGATTTTATTGGGCTGGGCAACAATCCCACAAGAGCGGTTGCGGCTGGGGCAGAGCTTGGATCTTCGCGGTTTTGCGCGGTTTCGTTTGATTGAGTTTCCGATGCTGATGACGGTTTTGCCCTCGGCTGTGGTGGTCATCTTTGTGATTTGTTTATCAAGTTTTACTGTGGCGCTGGCTTTAGGAGGGGGGCCCAAATCAACGACGCTGGAATTGGCGATTTATCAAGCTTTTCGATTTGACTTTGATTTCGCAAAAGCCGCTCTGTTGGGGCTGGTGCAATTGGGGGTGTCTGCATTGGTTGCCGTTTTCGCGCTGGGCTTTGCCTGGGGGCATCAGCTGGGCATTGGGCTTGATCGTCCAATTGCGCTGGGCCGCCACTCTACCTTGCAAAAATATCTAGATGGGGTGGTGATTGGCGCGGCCCTGCTATTTTTAGGCCTGCCTTTGCTATTGGTCTTGGGCAATGGGCTTGGCAGTGTAACCAGCTTGCCGGCTGCGGTTTGGATGGCGGCGCTGCGCTCGGTTTTGATTGCTTTGGGGGCCACAGCGCTGTGCATGTTACTGTCGCTCAGTTTGCTGAGCCGCGGTGGAGAAGCCATCGCAACGTTGGGAATTACGGTATCGCCGCTTGTCCTGGGAACCGGTTTGTTTTTGATTTCCAGGCCTTATGTGAACCCGTTTGAGATAAGTCTTTGGGTAACGCTATGTGTGAATGCTCTGATGTCATTGCCCTTTGCAGTGCGTATTTTACGCCCGGAAATGAGCCAGGTAGACGCCAATTTCCGCTGGTTATCGGCTTCTTTGGGATTGTCTAGGTTGGGGTGGTGGCGCTGGGTGGTTTGGCCTAGATTACGCCGCCCATTCGGTTTCGCCGCGGGATTGACCGCGGCGCTTTCGATGGGCGATCTGGGCGTTATCGCGCTGTTTGGCGATGCCGAGCGCGCGACCTTGCCGTTGAAGCTGTATCAATTGATGGGGTCGTACCGTATGGAGCAAGCCGCGGGCTGCGCCAGCCTTCTTTTGATATTAAGTTTTGGATTTTTCTGGGTCTTTGATTTTTTAGGGCGTCGTAATGCTTGATTTGCAAAACTTAAAAATTCGTCAAGGCAGTTTCCAACTGACCGCTTCATTGTGCGGTTTGGATGCGAAAATTTATGCCATTATGGGCCCATCAGGCGCTGGAAAATCTACTTTTTTGGCCGCGCTTGCGGGGTTTTTGCCGGTGTCTTCTGGCGCCGTGCTGTGGAACGGGCAGAATATCACTGGGCTGCGCCCGGCGCAGCGGCCTATGGCGATGCTGTTTCAAGACAATAATTTATTTCCGCATCTTAGCGCAAAACGGAACGTGGCTTTGGCGCTGACCCAGCGCAGATATCTGTCATCGATCCGTCAAGAGCAGGTGAAGGCGGCGCTGTCACGCGTGGGATTGGGTGGTTTTGAAGCCTCTAAGCCCGGTGAATTATCAGGGGGGCAGCAAAGCCGCGTGGCGCTGGCGCGGGTGCTGTTACAAGATAAACCAATCCTTTTATTGGATGAGCCCTTCACCGCATTGGGGCCTGCTTTGAAAAATGAGATGCTGGATTTGCTGCAAACGCTGGCGCAAGAGCGGCAGGCTACGGTGTTGATGGTGACACATGATCCCAATGATGCGCTGCGGATTGCTGATGAGACATTGCTGCTAAGCGATCAAGTGCTCAGCCCGCCCCAACCAACGACGCAAGTGATGGCAAGCCCTCCGAAAGCCTTGGCCGCTTATCTTGGGTTAGATTGATATAAAACAAAGCTCAGCGGATCCTCTTCTATCCGATATAGTGTAAGCGCTGACGATTATTTTGTTCTTTGGTCGCCACACAACATATCGAGCATCTTTTTAGACAAGCTTTTGGAACGCGCGGTTTTGCTCAAGCGGTGTAAAGTTAGGGCTTGTTAGATTTTATCTGGTCAATAGATTAGACTGGGCATAGCCCCGGGTGGATAGGGTTCACACCGGCCATCGTTTTGAATAGGGAACTTATTATGCTGACCAATGAAACGCGTCTTGCTGACTGCGCCCGCCTGAGCGCGTTTTGCCATTTTATTTTAGAAAAAGCTGGGGCAGATCAGCCCAGCGCGCTGGCGGCAACGCGCGCAATGATGCATGGCTCGGTCCATGGTATTGACAGCCACGGGGTGCGTTTGCTGGGGCATTATGCGCAGGCCTTTCAAGGTGGCCGATTGAACATAGCGCCCAAGATCGCGTTGGATCAAACGCGCAGTGGTACGGCGCTGCTGAATGCTGATAATGCGCATGGGGCGGTGGCCACATTTGCTGCGATTGATCATGCTGTGGATCTTGCGCAGACAGCTGGGATTGCAGCGATCGGCATTCAAAACACTTCGCATTTCGGTCCAGCCGGTGCTTTTTCTAAGGCAGCAGCGGATAAAAATATGATCGGGATTGTCTTTGGAAATTCCGATAGTTTCGTGCGCTTATTTGATGGCGCTGAGCGCTTTCATGGCACCAACCCGATTTCAGTGGCAGTGCCGACGGCAGAACCAAACCCATGGCTGTTGGATATGGCGACCAGCTCTGTTCCCTATAACCGGGTTCAATTACACCAATCGTTGCAACAGGATTTACCGCAGGGCGTGGCATCTGATCCGCAAGGCATGGATACTTTGGATCCGAATATTGCCGAAATGCTGGCTCCGATAGGGGGGGCTGATTTTGGTTTTAAAGGGGCTGCGCTGGGTGGTTTGGCCGAAATCTTTTCAGCGGTTTTGACGGGCATGAAGTTGAGTCCCGATATTGCCCCTATGGCGGGCCCTGATTTCACAACGCCAAGGGGAATGGGCGCTTTTGTGATTGTTATAGATCCCAGTGCCTTCGCAATAGGAGAGGTGGTCCGCGCTGGAATGCTGCGGTATTTAAAGCTTTTGCGCGGGTCAAAGGCGCGAAAGGGGGCGAGCGTTATGGCGCCAGGTGATCGCGAATGGGCGCGGGCGGCCGGGCGCATTGAGCAGGGCATTCCATTAGATCCTCTTTCAGTTAAAAGCTTTACGGATTTGGCGATAAAATGGGATACCAACCCGCCTTGGTGATCAGCTTTTACAAACGCTGCCAAAGTTTAAATCGAGCGTGGTAGCGGTTGTGGATGTCTGACACATTTGGCAGGCAGGGCGCGTACCCACCACGCATCTGAAGGTTAATCTTGGTGCCAGCATTCCAGCCATTTCGAACCAGCAGGGTGACAGATTATGAGGAAATGTAACGTGCATTTGTGTGTAGCGCTTACATCGTTTCTGAGCCTAACGACCCGCGTTGAATTTTAAGTGGTGTATTACAGAGCTTTTGATGGCAGTTCTGCTAGAAACTTTTACTTTGAAATTTTTATATTTTTAACTATGGTTTTTTCTCTGAGAGGAAACAGCGAAGTGACTGATCGGTATTGACCAAAAAATTTCGGGAGAATTTCGAATGGCGCAGATGATGAACTGCATCAAATTCAAGCCAAAAGCGGGCTCACATGATGCGCTTTATAAGGCCATTGCGATATATCTTCGCGATTACCCTTTGCCCGAAACGGTGCGCCTGTCAGCGCATGATATCGGCGATGGTGAACATGCTTTGATCGGGTTTTGGGGCGATCTTGAAGATCTTGCCGATGTTTTATCAAACCGCATCGACAATCGCTTTTCAGATGTGATCAAGCCCTTTGTAACCCCTTATCCAAGTGGAGATGAGTTCCAAAGCTTTTCAGGCCCTGGCATTGATTATAAGGCCTTTCTCGAAAGTGATGATTAATCCGGGCGTTTTATGAGGGTTTTACCTTTGCCGGTTGTTTGCCGCTACGGTTGCGGGCGGATGTTTTGCAATGCCAAAATCACAAGGGCACTTGCACAACGCTGATCAAGGACGGGCTGCTTTCTACATATTAACCCAGAGATTTCTTACAAATCAAAACGATAGCAATAAACCGTTTTAGGGTTGGTTGATCATTGAGAATAGGGCAGGTGAATGAATAATTTAGGCAATGGGCTCATGCTGGCGCTGGCAGGGGCTTTGTTATTAACGCCCGATACGCTTTTAATGCGCCTGTCCGGATTGGATGGCGGAGCTATGTTGGCGTGGCGCGCATGTTTGGCTGGATTGGTGTTTTTATCGATCGGGTTGATCGCGCGCTTCAAGGAAGGAAAAGGGAACCGCGCGCGCGTTTCGTCTTTTGGGTTTTGGTCTTTGGTCATTTGCCAGATTGGAAATGCCTCATTCTTTGCCTTTGGAATCGCGCTTGCGCCCGTGGCTGTGGTGTTGTTGGCCGTTGCTACTGTGCCCGTTATTGCGGCTTTGCTGGGTTATTTTCTATTGGGGGAACTGGCGGATCGCCGCGTTTGGGCAACCATAGTCTTGGTGTTTTCTGGAATCCTCATGTCGGTTGCTGGCGATATCGAAAGGGGCATGAATATTGATTTTGAAACGCTGTTGGGGGCGTGTTGTGGGCTTGCGGTTGCCATTAGTCTGGCCTTTAACTTTGTAATTATTCGGAAAAATAAAACTGTGCCGTTTGAATTGGCGATCGGGCTCGGCGCGCTGATCGCCGGGTGCACCGCCTTTTATCTTTGGCCTGCGGCTTGGCAGGTGAGAGGCGCAAGCCTCATTTATATCTCGGTCACGGGATTGATTATTTTGCCCGTTTCTTTTTTCTTGCTGTCAAAGGCATCGCGGCTGACATCCGCTGCCAATGTGAGCATGATTATGCTGTTAGAAACGGTTTTGGGCCCTTTATGGGTTTGGCTTGGTATCAAAGAAACGCCGAATTCGCTGACCTTGCTTGGCGGTGTTTTGGTGGTAGGGGCCTTGGGGTTTTTTCTCTACAGACAAGCAGGTGAGCCTGCCCTTGAGCGGGCAGGCAAATAACAACATGGGCCTTTGCGCTTTATATTCCTGAAGCGATTAACTGGTTTACATTTTGAATAAACAATGTGGGATCTTCGGGCATTTCACCATCTAAAATACGCGCTTGTTGAAACAACACTAAAGCCAGTGCATCAAGGCCCTGATCGGTTTCTTCGGGCTGTGCTTTTAGCTTTTGCATTATCGGATGCGTTGCGTTCAGTTCTAACACTTTGGCGCTGCCCGTGTAATCCGGATTTTGCGCTTTCATGATACGCTCGAGGTTGAAATCAAGGCCTCCATCTGCGGCGACCAAGCGCACCGGGCTTGAGGTCAGGGTGCTGGACACCCGAATATCCGATACTTTTTCACCCAATGCCGCTTTCAGCTTTACGATAACATCGGACATATCCGAATTTTGGTCATCGGCTTCATCCGCTTCACCCTCTTTGGCGAATTTGGATAGGTCGACGTTTTCGCGTGCAATAGAGATTAAAGATTTTTCTGAATATTTCGGACTTGTTGAAATCCAGAACTCATCAATCGGGTCTGTCATCAGTAAAACGTCAATGTCTCTTTCCGCAAAGCCTTCGATATGCGGGCTGCGCTTTGCGGCTTCAACAGAGTCGGAGGCTAGGTAATAGATATCGTCCTGCGTTTGAGGCATCGCATCGATATAATCTTCAAGCGAAATCATCTTATCTTGCTTCAAAGAATAAAACCGGCAGATTTTTAAAATGCGGTCGCGATTATCCGCATCTTCATAAATGCCTTCCTTCAAAACGCGGCCAAAATTTGCCCAAAACGCTTCATAGGCTTGCGCGTCTTTTTTAACCTTTTTCGCCAATTCGGACAGCACGCGCTTGGTCACGGCTTTGCGAATTTTAAGCAGCGTTGCATTATGTTGTAGCATTTCCCGACTGACATTCAGGTCCAGGCTGGCCGTATCAATGATGCCGCGCACAAAGCGCAGCCATTCTGGAATAAGATCCTTCAATTCGTTCGTTATGAACACGCGGTTTACATAAAGCTGAACTTTTGTTTTGCGTTCTGGATCAAAAAGATCAAAAGGCTTTTGGCTTGGTAAAAATAGCAGGTTGGTAAATTCTACAGCGCCTTCGGCTTTGTTATGCAGGGTCAAAAACGGCGTGTCATATTGTCCGCTATGGCTCTGATAAAAATTATTATACTGCTCTTGCGTGATGTCTTTTGCAGGTTTTGTCCAAAGCGCTTCCACAGAGTTTAACACTTCAGAGGTTTGATCGTCTTTCATCAATTGGATTGGATAGGCGATATGATCTGAATATTTCTTTACGAGGGTTTGGATCCGGATGTCTTCCAAAAACTCTTTCGCCTCTTTTTTAAGATGCAAAACAACCGTGGTACCAACGGTGTCGCGCGCGCTGCTTGCGTTGATTTCATAGCCGGATTGGCCATCGCTTTGCCAAGAATATCCTTGATCCTGACCTGCTTTTAATGTGTGCACTTCCACTTTATCGGCCACCATGAATGAGGCGTAAAAGCCAACGCCGAATTGACCGATTAGGCTTATTGCATCCTTGTCTTTTTCCGCGGCTTCTTCGATTTGTTCGATAAAGGCTTTGGTGCCAGATCGGGCGATTGTGCCGAGAGCTTCGATCAAATCTTCCTGGTCCAAGCCTATGCCGCTATCGCTGATCGCGATGGTTTTGCGCTTTTTATTCAATGTAATTGAAATCTCGGCCGCATCGGCGCTGAGCAATTTGCTATCTGTCTGACCCAGATATTGCCGCTTGTGAAGGGCGTCTGACGCGTTGGAGAGGAGCTCTCTCAAAAAGATTTCTTTGTTTGAATAAAGTGAGTTGATAACGATGTTCAGTATTTTTCCGGTATCGGCTTCAAATTCGCGCGTGGTACTCGCCATTGGGGGGTCCTTTGGTCAGATGACATGTTGTTGAGGGGATGTAATCATTTTGGGCCATTGTTCAATAACCCTTCTGCCTCTTACATGAAATTCTTTGCATAAGTTTAAGCTGCTCGTTAAGGGCCGGTGTCATGCTGAGCGCGCCGTGCGGTTCAACGTTCCAGCTACGCTGGCAGACGAGCCTTGGAGCAGTGTTTACAGATCGAGTGTTTGCTTTTTGTCGAACAGTTCGGACACAGAGAGATGTAACATCTTTGCGGCCAGTTCTACATCATTCTCGGCCGCCACTAAGGCCGCGGCGACCACTTTGCGCTCTACAGTTTTTAAATGCTCTGCAATCATCAACTTGCCATTTGACACAAAAAAGCTGCGGTAATCGGTTACCGAATCCAGCGGTGATCTGTTGGACTCTTCAGCGTTCAAGGCTTGCTGCGCCGGTGATCCTTGGTCATTTAAGCCTTGTTCGTTTTGTTCTCGTAAAGCCTGTTGCACTTGGATTGCGTTGATCGCCTGACCACCCGAACGAATAATCAAACATTCGATAACGTTGCGCAACTGGCGCACATTTCCGGGCCAAGAGAAGGTTTTCAGCAACCAAAGCGCATCACCTTCAATTTCAAATTTCATATTTGACTGACCTGACAGGGTCAGTTGCTGCGCCAAATGATAGACGAGGTTTTCAATATCGCCCGAGCGATCTTTCAGTGCAGGCACACGGATCGGAAAGGCGCTGATCCTGAAAAACAGGTCTGAGCGAAAATTCTTAAGGACAACTTGCTTATATAGATTTTTGTGCGTGGCGCAGATCAACCGGAAGTCTACTTCGATTTCGCGCGACGAGCCGACCGGCGAGAAACATTTAGTTTCCAAAGCCCGCAACAATTTCGATTGTAAATCAAGTGGCATATCGCCAATTTCATCTAAAAACAGGGTGCCGTTATGTGCTTGTTCAAACTTGCCCTTGTGGGTTTTGCTTGCACCTGTAAATGCTCCTTTTTCATAGCCAAAAAGCTCAGCTTCAAGCAGAGATTTGGGAATAGAGGCGCAATTCACTGAAATCAACTTGCCAGATCTACCTGATAGATCTGCTAAGGATTGTGCAACGACTTCTTTGCCAGATCCGCTGGGACCAAGGATTAATACGGGGATATTATGCTCGGCAACATCCATCACCGATTTTCGAAGCGCCATCATGGCGTCTGAAGACCCCACAATATTGCGGGACAAATTATCCACGAATGACATCGTTGACCTCTACAAAACCTACCTTTACGTGCTCGCTTGCTCTTATTCTAACGACAAGATGCGAAGTTAGCGCCTCACCTGAAAAGTTATGATATTTACGGATGGAGTTCAGTAGCCAGTTGGGATAATTTACCGGTCCATTGGGGGATATTTTTTAAAAAATTGATACTTTCGGATGGGATTTTGGGAGATTTTCCATCGCGGATCTTGAAACAATATTTCAAATGGCGAAGCTATGGTGCCTGATGCATGTCGCCCTGTAAGATCATGAAAAACATTGTAATTTTTATATAAAAATTATTGGCATAAGTTTTTTAGGCGGCCGTTTCTTAGTGTTTTGAACGCATGGCTCAAAGATTTCTCTATTTGTAGTAAATATGCGAGAAAACGGGTAATTCCTACCATATCTTGTGGTTTAATGGCGCAGCTTGGTTTCTATTTCTGCCTCCTCGCGCAGCACAGATAGCACATCTGCGGTGTAGGCGCGCCGCGTTGCGGGCTCGCGCGCGGGCACGGGCGCGTGTTGCGCAGCTTGATTTTTGATTGCGTAATTTCTGCGTGCGGGCACAAAATTTTGCTTCCACATGTGATTGCAGCTGCTGCACATCACGACGCGGTTTTTGCTGGGAATTTTGTCTTTAGGGATCCTGTAACCTGATCCACATTTCGGGCAAAGCAGATGCATTTAAAATGCTCCTTGGTAACACGCTGACATTGTTATCTTTTTTGCTCGATTAAGCTGTGGATAACATCAGAGATGTGATTTGGCAAATATTTTGAAGCGGTGGGTGTTGGTAAAGGTTTCTGCAGCACGCTTTTGTTCCTTCTGTCGATGTGAGCGGGCTTAAAACCTGCAGAGTGAATATATCTTTCTCAACATCTTCAGCAAAATTTGGGCCAAGCTGGTGGGTTAAGTTTGAAAAAATGAGATAAGGCTTTGATTCGCGCCATATGTTGCGGTGCCAAAAGCGTTTGGAATAGGGTTCGCGCCAATACGGGCTTGCCAAAGATTATGAAATCGGATTTCACGCGTGTATGAATTGCCCGGATCTTTTCAATGAAACTGAAGCTTGGCAGGCTGGCTTTCAGCAAGTTGCGGGCGTTGATGAGGTGGGGCGCGGCCCTTTGGCAGGCCCTGTTACCGCGGCTGCGGTTATTCTGGACCCAAAGGCCATTCCCGACGGGTTGAACGATTCAAAAAAGCTAAGTGCAAAACGCCGCGAAAGCCTATTTGAGCAAATCCAAGCAACCTCAATTGTCTCTTATGCGCATATTTCCGAGTCGGTGATTGATGATATCAATATCCTGAATGCAAGCCTCTTGGCGATGAGAACGGCGGTTGCAGGGCTTTCTACAGCTGCCGATTTTCTCTTAATTGATGGCAATAAAGCACCTGCCCATTTGCCGATGCCGTATCGTACGATTATCAAGGGGGATGCAAAATCCTTATCCATCGCAGCCGCTTCGATCATTGCCAAGACGGTGCGCGACCGTTTGATGAGCGATTTGGCTGCCTCATTTCCCGGTTATGGCTGGGAAAAAAATGCAGGCTATCCCTCAGCAGAGCATAAATCGGCCCTTCTGCGCCTTGGTGTGACCCCACATCATAGGGTTTCTTTCAAACCTATACACAACATCTTGTATTCAAAAAATAAATAACCCCTTGATTCAAAAAAGAAATTGACGGCGAATCAGCTTTGATTCATTTTAGTGCCAAGAAAAGAGCGCAAACATGCGCCGGTTCAAGAGGCAGAAAAATGAAGACAGTAACAAAGAAGGCAGCCGTTGGGTTGCCGGTGAATAGTATTTTGGCAGGCGATTGCATCGAGGTGATGAACAGCCTGCCGGCAGAGTCGGTTGATTTGATTTTTGCAGACCCTCCCTATAATTTGCAGCTAAAAGGTGATTTGCATCGCCCTGATAACAGCCGCGTTGATGCGGTCGATGATGATTGGGATCAATTCTCCTCTTTCGCGGCCTATGACGCGTTCACAAATGCTTGGCTGAAGGCGGCCCGTCGCCTGTTAAAGCCCGATGGCGCCATATGGGTGATTGGTTCGTATCATAATATTTTTAGAGTGGGCGCCGCGCTGCAGAACCATAGCTATTGGATTTTGAACGATGTGGTGTGGCGCAAAGCCAACCCCATGCCAAATTTTCGGGGCAAACGGTTTACCAATGCGCATGAAACAATGATTTGGGCATCAAAATCGGAAAACTCGAAATACACATTTAACTATGACGCGCTGAAAGCATTGAATGAAGGTATTCAAATGCGCAGCGATTGGTTGCTGCCAATATGTAATGGTCATGAGAGGTTGAAGAATGATCAGGGCGATAAAGCCCACCCGACCCAAAAGCCGGAAAGCTTGCTGCACCGCATTTTGGTGGGGGCCAGCCAACCAGGTGATGTTATTTTAGACCCGTTTTTTGGCACCGGCACAACCGGTGCCGTTGCGAAAATGCTGGGTCGTAATTTTATTGGCATCGAGCAAGAGGCGGCCTATCGCAAAGTCGCAGAAAAACGGATCGCGATGGTACGTAAATTTGACAGCGAGGCGCTTCAGGTCACAACCGCAAAACGCGCCGAACCGCGGGTGCCCTTTGGGCAGCTTGTTGAGCGTGGCATGCTGCGCCCGGGTGAAGAGCTTCACAGTTTGAACGGGCGGCATAAAGTGAAAGTGCGTGCTGATGGCACGTTGGCGACCGCCGATATCAAAGGTTCGATCCATCAAGTGGGCGCTGCGCTGGAAGGCGCGCCCAGCTGCAACGGCTGGACCTATTGGTGTTTCAAGCGCGAAGGTAAGAAGGTGCCCATCGATTTGTTGCGCCAACAAATTCGAGATGAAATGGGCAATCGGCCCAATTAACGCTGCACCGCGCATATAATTGAGCCCTAAGAGATAAACGTATTTGCCTGTGGCCTGAAAAGCCACCACTTCCCCGCTTTTTGAAGCGGGGATTTTTTAATTTGGTGGCGGGTTTGTGCCTTTGTTATAGGGCTGCCAATTGCTTATTTCTGGATAATGCATGGCCCGCCATGCCTTCACTTTCGGATTCATGAATTTACGCCAAAGTCTGGGATATACTGCAATTATCCCCATGATCGGATAGCTGTAGGGAAGCTGTGGGGCAAGTTGCTTTGGATAGGTGTGCAGCAAAGGATAGGCACGGGCAGGTTTGTAATGGTGGTCAGAATGGCGCTGAAGGTTGATCAGAAGCCAATTGGTCGCACGGTGCTCTGCATTCCAAGAATGATGCGGTTGAACAGCTTCATATTTGCCGTTTCCCAAATATTTTCGCGTTAGGCCATAATGTTCCAGGTAATTAATAAGCTCGAGATGAAAAACCGCAATAAAGGCCTGAAAAGCAAATAGAAAGACACCCCAAAAACCCGCCAAACCATATGCAAATCCAAGCATAAGCAACTGCAGTAGCCAGTAGATCCAAAAGGGGTTTTTGAGATCATACCATGCCAACCCCTGCCGGGTGAGGCGCTGCGCTTCTGCGCGAAATGCGGAGAGATAGCTTGCTTTTAAAACCCGGATGAAAAAGCGATACACGTTTTCATTATAACGCGCCGTAACAGCATCGCGGGGGGTGCCTACATAGCGGTGATGCACCAAAAGATGCTCGCTGCGAAAATGCGAATAGAGCACCATCGCCATCAGTATATCGGCGAGCCAACGGTCGCCTCGGCGGGGTTGGTGCATAAGCTCATGCGCATAATTGATGCCAATCGTGCCCGTCATCACGCCAAGGGAAAAAAATAACCCGATTAATTCCCAGCCATTTAGGTCAAGCCTTTTGTGACAAGCGATCAGCCCGAATAAAATAAAAAATTGCAAAATTGGCCAGAGTAGGAGGTTAAGCCGATGCCATTTCAACTGCACGCTTTTTTCAGATGGTGCGGGGTTTGTTTGTTCTTTGCCAAGCACCGCGTCTAGCGTTGGAAAAACATACCAAATGACGAAGGGAATGCTCAAAACCCAGAAGCCGCCAAGCAGCGCCGCAGCTATGATGATTGGCCCCATGGATACACCAATCCAAAAGGGCAGGGCAGATTTAAACGCAGATGCCATGTATAACTACTTGCCCGATGTTCCAGCGATAACCTCAGCGGCAATCTGAGCCGCCTTTGTGGCTATTTAATGGCCAGATCAAACACTTTTCGCATCACCGTTGGAAGATCCGTGGGGCGAAATTGCGCGCGGCTTAAAAATTCGCCGCGCCCCGGCGTCGTATGCATCAATATATCAGCTTTGCGAACGGTGAGATGAAGATGAAAATGGGTGAATGTGTGGCGCACTTCACCAGGCATCTTCTGCCAATTGGCAGTGATTGGAGGTGCTGGAACAGGGGCGTCGTTCCAATCGCTGCCGGGCCAACCCAGCATCCCTCCTAGCAAGCCGCGCTCGGGGCGCCGCTCAAGAAGATAGGCGCCATCTTCACGGCAGGCCACATAGGCAATGCCAAAGCGCGTTGGCTTGGGCTTTTTAGGAATTTTTTTCGGCAATTGTGCCATCGTGCCAGCCAGAAAGGCGCGGCAAGGGCCTCGCCACGGGCACAATCCGCAGGCTGGTTTTTTTGGGGTGCAAATCGTTGCCCCTAAATCCATCACGGCTTGGGCGTAATCGCCGGGCCTTTCACGCGGGGTCAGATGGTCGGCTTTTTCTGTAAGTTCTGGTTTGGCCGTTGGCAGCGGGGTATGGATATCAAATAAGCGCGCCATCACCCGCTCTACGTTGCCATCCACCACGGTCTCGGGCCGATCAAAGGCAATCGCTCCAATCGCAGCTGCCGTGTAGGGGCCGATTCCGGGCAGCGCGCGCAAAGCGGCCTGATCGTTTGGAAACCTGCCTGCATATTCTGTAGCGATGACGCGCGCGCATTTCAAAAGATTGCGCGCCCGCGCGTAATATCCAAGGCCGGCCCATTCCGCCATAACGGCTGCGTCTTGCGCTGCTGCAAGATCGCCAATCGTGGGCCAAAGCTGGGTGAAACGCAGAAAATATTTTTTGACGGCGGCAACGGTGGTTTGTTGCAGCATGATTTCTGAAAGCCAAATGCGATAGGGATCAGGTATCTGCCCGTTTTTGCGATCTTGCGGGGCTACGCGCCAGGGCATTTCGCGTGCATGAGCGTCATACCAAGACAGAAGATCGCTTGCTTTGGCGCTAGGTGGCATGATCTACTTCACTTTTTTGTATAGGGGCTGGCAAGATCATTCGAAGGCCTTATGCTAGGGCTCATGTCGGTAAGCGAAAAGAAATCGGGCAAGAAACGCGCTATGCAGGGGTTTAAGCAGACCTCTGCCTTGTTGCAATCCCACATTCGAAAACTGGGCGAAAGCCGTGGGTTTGCCCAGCCCCGCGTGCTGACCCATTGGCGTGAGATCGTTGGTGAAGATCTGGCCGATGTGACCTACCCGACCGAGGTCAGTTATGCCAAACAAGGGTTCGGGGGCACGTTGACGATACTGACAATGGGCGCGCATGCCCCGATGATCGAAATGCAAAAGGAAAGCTTACGCCGGCGCGTCAACGCCATCTATGGCTATAACGCAATTCGGCGCATTCGAATTACGCAAACCTCCGCGCATGGATTTGCCGAGGCGCAAGCCGTCTTTGCCCCGCAATCCAAGCCAGCGCCAAAGCGCGCGCACAAAGCCGCAGAGGCACAGGCGCAAACCCTTGCAGAGCCGGTGCGTGATGCAAAGCTGCGTCGCGCTCTTGAACAGTTGGGGCAGAATGTTCTAACACAGTCTCAAGAAGAGAAATAAATCGAAAAATAAGGATAAAAAATGCGCAAATTTGCTTATATGTTTGTGGTGTTTGGCCTCGCGGTCGGACTGGGGGTTTGGCTGAATCAATCCCCCCAAACGGCTGCTTTGGATCAAGAGTTTGCCTTACCCTTCGCCGCAAACGCGCAAAGCAGCGATGCCGATGCGGGTGCAGCTGAGATTATCGATATGGTACAAGGCGCCGAAGATGCCCCGATCACTGTGATCGAATATGCTTCATTCACCTGCCCGCATTGTGCCCGTTTCCATTCTGATGTGTATAAGTTATTGCGCAAAAATTATATCGATACGGGCAAGGTTAAATTTATTTTCCGTGAGGTTTATTTCGATAAATACGGCATGTGGGCGTCAATGATCGCGCGCTGCAGTGGTCCAGATCGGTTTTTCGGTATGACAGATTTGATCCTGAACAGCCAAAGCACATGGGCGCGGGCCGGAGATGATCTGGCGATCGTGGAAGCCTTGCGAAAAATTGGACGCTTATCGGGTATGCAGGATGCGGCGTTAGACAGCTGTTTGCAAGATGGCGAAAAACTTCGGGCATTGGTGGGGTGGTACAAGGAAAACGCGCAGCGCGACGGCATCCAATCGACGCCGTCTTTCCTAATCGATGGACAGCCTTATAAGAACATGGATTATGAAGAGTTTGCTAAAATCCTTGACGAAAAGCTTTAGCTGGAATGGCTACGCCGCTTGACGGATTAAAGGTGGTTGAGCTTGCGCGGATTTTGGCTGGTCCTTGGGCCGGGCAAACCCTCGCCGATCTTGGCGCGGAAGTGATTAAGGTAGAAGCCCCAAGCGGGGATGATACGCGGCAATGGGGTCCGCCGTTTATTCAGCGTGAAGATGAAGAGACCGCCGCGTATTTTCATTCTTGCAACCGTGGAAAAAGAAGCGTTGTGATTGATTTTCGAACGCCAGAGGGGCAAGAAGAGTTGCGCCGCCTGGTTAGGGATGCCGATATCCTGATCGAAAATTTTAAAGTCGGCGGATTGGCAAAATACGGGCTGGATTATGCCAGTCTTGCCAAAGAGAATCCGCAGTTGATCTATTGTTCGATCACTGGGTTCGGGCAAACCGGTCCCTATGCGCATCGCGCGGGGTATGATTACATCATTCAGGGGATGTCCGGCTTTATGTCGATCACGGGTGAGCCCGATGGCGCACCGCAGCGCGCGGGTGTAGCGATCACCGATATTTTCACGGGCGTTTACGCCACCACGGCGATCCTCTCGGCGATCCATATGCGCGCTAGCACGGGCCGGGGGCAGCATATCGACATGTCGCTTTTGGATACGGCGGTTTCTGTAATGGCCAATCAGGCCTTGAATTATTTATCAACGGGCACTGCGCCGGAAAGAACGGGCAATTATCACCCGAACCTCACGCCTTATCAGGTGTTTGACTGCGCCGATGGGCATATCATCATCGCCACGGGTAACGATGGCCAATATCAGCGGCTATGTGGCCTTTTGGGCCTCGCTGACATGGCTGAGGCGCCAGAGTTTTTGAAAAATTCAGACCGGATTACAAATCGCGATAAAATGGTCTCGCAGCTTATGCAAAAGACAAAAACGTTTTCCAAAGATGCGCTGTTAAGCGCTTGTGAAGCGGCGGGTGTGCCTGCAGGTCCGATTAATGATATGGCACAAGTTTTTGCGGATCCTCAGGTGATCGCGCGGAACATGCAGCTTAATCTTGATGGTATCCCCAGCGTGCGCTCACCCTTTCAGTTTTCTGAGGCATCGCTGAATTTAACGCGCCCCTCGCCGAGTCTGGGCGAATATGATTGACGCTTAAGCGCGGTTGAGGGCGTTTAAAAGATAGCCCTGCAAAGCGTCGAGCTCAGAGATTTCTAGCCGTACGGGTACCGTTAGAATATCGCGTTTGAAAGCTTGCGGCAGGCGCACCGCGTCCTTTTCGGTAGTGACAAGTTGCGCATCAAGCGCCTGCGCCTGATTTTGCAAGCGCTTGAGAAGCGCAGGGGTTAATATTTGATGATCTACCAAAGGCTGGGTGCCAACAATATGGGCGCCAAGGCGCTTTAGCGTTGTGAAAAATTTTTCGGGCTGGCCGATACCGGCAAAGGCAAAATAACGTCCTTCAGACCAGTCTAACCCGGTTTGAAGCGGGGAAAGCTGGGCGGTGAAATGCCTACACGGCACTATATGCCCCCAGGTTTTGGCGAATATTGTTTGCGCGGCTTGCTCGCCAATTGACAGGATGATATCGGCGCGGCGCAAGCCATTGGGAATCGTTTCGCGCAGCGGCCCGGCCGGAATGCAGCGGCCATTGCCAAAGCCCAATGCCGCGTCCACCACCACGATGCTTACAGTTTTTTTGATCGAGGGGTCTTGGAACCCGTCATCCAACAAAATCACATCGGCGCCAGCTTGTTGGGCCGCTTTCACGCCTGCGCTGCGCGATTTTGCAACCCAAGTCGGGGCAAACGCGGCCAAAAGCAATGGCTCGTCGCCGCTTTCTTCTGCGCGGTGTTGCGCCGGATCAACGCGTATTGGTCCTGTGAGCGTGCCGCCATAGCCTTTGCTCAGAACATGCGGGTTTCGCCCAGCCGCTATTAACATGTTCAACAGGGCGATTACGGTGGGCGTTTTGCCCGTGCCACCGGCATTCAAATTGCCAATACAAATTACAGGGCAGCGAGGTGAAAGCGTGGCCGGGCGCGCCACGCGCCAAGCGGTCGCAAGCCCGTAGATCTGCCCAAGCGGGGCGAGTATGCGCGCCGAAAATCCAGGGCGCTGCGGCGAATTATACCAGAAATTTGGTGCATGCATAGTTTACTTTTAGCCGCCTAATTGATCCAGCGCCAGAGCTGTCAGCGCATCTGTCACTTCTGCGCCTTGTGACACCACGGTCCAGGCGGCGAGGCTGGTTTGCGCAGCTTGCTCGGGTGCGCTCATCTGCAACACGGCCGTCGCCAATTCATTCGGATCGTTTACGCGCCGCAAGCCGCCCGCTTCGTATAGCCGATCATAATCGGCCATATGCGCACCAACAAATGGCCCAACGATAATGGCGGCGCCCAAGGCAGCTGCCTGATAAGGGCTTTGACCCTGCCCGGTTTCAAATAATGATTGGCCCAAGAAGCACAAGGGGGCCAAACGAAAACATGATGTCAGGTCAATCTGAGCGGGGATCATGATTACATCAAGATTTTGGCCTATCTCTAGACCGGTCTGCCAGAGCGCGGCGTTCAAATCTAAACCCTGCGCAACGGCGAGGATTTGATCAGCCTCATCGGATGGGCGCATGGTGATCAGCAACAGCATGCGGTGGGCTTGTCGCATCACCACGCGCTGGGCTTGCAAAATTGCTGTCAGCTCGCGATCTGTCACATTTATGGCCATCCAAGCAGGGCGCCCGGTTACCAGCTGTTTTACAATGGGCGGATCTTCTTCGCGCGTCTCTGACAAAACATAGCCTTGCTGCAAAGGACCGTTAATCTTAATTTTTGACGCCACAACCCCTAATCTGGCCAGCAATGTAGCGGCTTTGGCATCAAGGGCATAATATGTTGAGAATAACCGCACCGCTTTTGCGATTGCCGGTGTGAACAGGGTAAAGCGTCTGGTTTTTAAAGTCTCTACAGCATCCGCGACCAGCGTCATCTTGCAGCCCTCTTTATGCAATTCGCTTATGATTTTGGGCATCACATCTCCGCCAAGCCATACTAAGCTTCTCGGGTTGAAGCGTTGCAATAGGCTGCGCGCGGTAGAACCGCTATCATTCGTGACCATTTGCGATGAGAGGCGGGGATGTAGATTGAGCTGGTGCTTAGTGTTCCAAGTATATGTCAGCAATACTGTAACGTTTTGATGCCTGTGCAGAAGCTGTTGTGCCAGATGCGTGGTGGCTCCTAGCATCTCTCGATTGGCGGCGTGCAGCCAAATACAGTTATGCTTGTGATCGATGGGGCTGTCTGACTGTTCATCAGGCATCGTTACCGGCCTTTTTACCATGGGTTGAAACAGTGGTTCGATTGCTTTTTGGCCGGTTCGAAAACATGACAAAGTATGGCTCGGCTCACCGTGTCTTATTAAGCTGTTAGGTTATGATAGAAAGCAAGATGGGTAAAGCAAGCGGCTGGCGCAATCTGCAGGCATAAAAAAAGCCGCTGCAAAAACAGCGGCTTCTTTTGCTTCTGACTGTATTGGGTTTAGAAGCCCAAGCCGTCATATTTTTGTTTAAACTTCGAAACCCGCCCGCCTGTGTCAAGCAAGCGCGCGTTTCCGCCATTCCATGCTGGATGCGCTGACGGATCAATATCAAGCGCCAATGTGTCGCCCTCTTTGCCCCAAGTTGAACGCATTTGAATAACGGATCCATCGGTCATTTTGACATCGATGAAATGGTAGTCTGGGTGAATATCTTTTCTCATAGACCCGCTCCTTAGCTTTCAGCCGCGGCAGATGGCGCGCGGTAATTGGTTTGCTCGGCGATACGGGCTGATTTACCACGGCGCTCGCGCAAGTAATACAGTTTGGCGCGTCTTACTTTACCGCGACGTACAACCGTAATGCTGTCGATATTGGTCGAGAACAGCGGAAAGACCCGCTCAACGCCTTCACCGAATGAAATCTTACGCACGGTAAAGGATCCGGCAATACCTTTTCCGTTATTGCGGGCAATGCAGACGCCTTCGTAATTTTGAATTCTGGTTCGTGTGCCTTCTGTTACACGATAGCCAACGCGAATCGTGTCTCCAGCTTTGAAATCGGGAATGCTCTTCCCGAGTGAGGCCATTTGTTCGGCCTCTATCTGAGCGATAATATCCATCGCTATCTCCTTTTTAATACGGTTTTATCCGTTATCTTGTGCGTGCCGCAGAACTCTTGATCTTTGGTCGGGTTCCTATCATTTGATAAGCCCGTCAGAGGGTCCGGTCATCATTGTTTGTGCCATTTGGCCGCGCATCGGTGAGGTGCCAGAGCTCAAAGCGGGCGTGGCGCAGGATGCGTGGCGCGTATAACAGTCAATTGCGGTTAGGATCAAGGGGTAATTCACCGTAGATTTGGTTGCCAAGAGGTGGGAGGCCTGCCGCTTAGCCCCACAGATCCGTAGAGAGATATTTCAAACCGCTATCGCATATTATAATGGCGATGGTTTCGCCTTTATGCGTGCGTTGTAAAAGCTTGGCGGCGGCCGCCAAATTGGCGCCTGCGGAAAAGCCCGCAAAAACCCCTTCAAGCCGGGCTAAACCGCGTGTCGCCTCTTTGGCGTCATTGCCGGTGACGGTGAGATAGCCGTCGATATCGCTAGAGGCAAGCGCGGCGAGTTGTTTCATGGCATAGCCCCCGCCTTGGATTGGATGCTGGGGCTGCGTTGCGCCTTGGCCAGACAGCACCGCCGCGCCATCAGGTTCGACCACGTAGCCTTTACAGGCGGGGTTAAACGCCTTGAGCGCCTGAATTGTACCCGCATAGGTGCCCCCGGATCCAACAAAATCGACAAAGGCATCAAGTTGCCCGCCGCTTTGCTGCCAAAGTTCCGGCCCCGTTGTTGTCAGATGCGCGCCGCGATTTGCCGGATGATGAAATTGGTCTGCGCGAAAGCCGTTGCGCTCTGCCACCAATCTTTGCGCCCTTTCTTCAACCTTGGCTAGATCTGCCCCCGAAACCTGCCCCTTCTGCGCGCCGGGGGCTTGGTCAACCAATATTACTTCTGCGCCTAAAGCGCGCATCATTCGTGCCCGTTCTGGTGAATTGCCGTGTGACATAACCGCGACAAACGGATAGTTTTTAAGCGCGCAAACGATGGCCAACCCGGTGCCCATATTGCCGCTTGTCAGCTCGATAACGCATTGCCCCGGTTGCAATGCGCCGCTGCTTTCAGCCGCCTCAATAATCGCTTTGGCTGCGCGGTCTTTTTTAGAAAATCCGGGGTTCAAATAGTCAAGCTTGGCCAGAATGCGCCCGTCAAGTTTGTGATGGGCTACCCAGCGGTCCAACCAAATCGCAGGGGTGTTTCCAATCACATCAAGCAAGGAGAGATGCGCCGGGTTTAAGCCTGCCATGCCATGTTCCTTTCCCATTGGGTTTTATATCACAATTTGCCAGAGAGAGGGAGTGCACCCAAACCTGCGATATAATTCGCAGTTTAATCCTTTGGATCTGGTTTCCCAAGCGCGTTTTGAAAAGCGGCCCATAGATCTGGGCGCTTTTCTTTGGTCACCTGCTGCGACATCTCCTGTCGCCATTTGGCAATATTGATATGATGGCCTGATTGTAAGACATCGGGAATAGGGCGGCCATTCCAAAGGGCTGGCCGGGTATAATGGGGGTGCTCTAGCAAGCCCGCCATATGGCTTTCTTCTGCGATGGAAGCCTCGTTGCCCAAAATATCTGGCAACAGGCGCACTGTCGCATCGATCATCGCTTGCGCGGCGATTTCACCACCGGTCAGAACAAAATCGCCCAGTGAAACCTCTTCCAGCTGGTAATGATCAATCACCCGCTGATCAATCCCCTCAAAGCGCCCGCATAGCATTGTGACACCGCCAGCATTCGCCCAAGCGCGGGCCTTTGCTTGCGTAAACGGCGTTCCGCGCGGTGAGAGGCAGACCATTGGTAATGGCGTTTTTTGCTGCGCCAGTGCCCAATCGAGCGCTGCGCCCACGACATTGGGTTTCAGCACCATGCCCGCGCCGCCACCAGCAGGCGTATCATCGACATTTCTATGCCTGCCCTCTCCAAACAGGCGCAAATCAATCGTATCAAGCGCCCATTTGCCGTCTTTTAACGCACGGCCGGTCAGGCTTTCTCCCAAAACGCCCGGAAAAGCTTCGGGAAAGAGCGTTAGAATTTGCGCTGTCCACACGCCGGCAAGCTGCGGCGATGGGGTCATCAAGGCGCGCGGCTGCAAATTTGCACTTATGGATTTACGCCCGTGGGATTTGCTTTGCTGGCTCATGGTAAATCTGGCAAAACTCCATCGGGTGGATCGATGATAATCTTGCCTTGTGCCAGATCAACGGTGGGAACCGCAGCGCGGGTGAAGGGCAGCAATATGCTGGCCTTCAAATTGGGGCCTTGAATTTCAAGCAAATCGCTGGCGCCGTGGTTCTGTACGGTCATAACATGGCCCCAATCTTGACCGCCACTGTCAAAGACCTGCAAGCCTTCCAGATCGGCGTGGTAAAACTCATCATCGGGCAAGCTGGGCAGGCGGTCTCTTGGAACGAACAGTTTCACCCCCTTCAGCGCATCAGCCTGCTCTTTGCTGGTAACGCCGGATAAACGGCCGGTAAGGGCATTTTTGGTTCGCCCCGTCAGATGGACGGTGAAGCTCTGCGCGTTGTCTTGCGTTACCAGCGGGGCATAGGCTTCCAAAGCGCTGGGGTCAGCGGTGAAGCTTTTCAGGCGCACGTCGCCATGCACGCCAAAGGCACCGGCGATTGCGGCCACGCAAATCATGTGTTCGGGCATTGATTACCTTTCACAAAAACCACTTTCTATATCACCGCCAACGTGTGTGCAGCGGGCTTTCATCTCACCCCGCTCGTATAGAATGCCCGCAATGAAGGCAATTCCAAGTAAAATCAGCAATCGAAAAGGGCGAAAAAGCATGAGATATCTATGCGATCGAAAAATGGGCCATTTTTTCGCTCCAGAGAGCATCAGAGCTTGGCTTGGAGGTGGTTATGGGGCCTAATCTGACAATGGAGTGATGCAAATGGGTGTTGCCCTGCCCATACTGAAGCTTATGGACAAGGCTGTGATAGAGAGGCGCCTCAAAAAGGCTGCTCGATTTAGCTTTCTGCAGTCTCGGCGGCAGGGGCTTCGCTGGTGTCTTCTGCTGGGGCTTCCGCCTCTTCAACGGGGGCCTCGGCCTCTTCTACTGCGGCGCTTGCTTCTGCGGCTTTTGCAGCTTTTTCTTCCGCACGATCCTGCATTTTCTTACCAGGGATCGCTTTTTTCGGGTTGTTGCGCTCTTTCTTTTCAATCACGCCGGCGGCTTCCAACATTCTTGATACGCGATCGGTGACCTGCGCGCCTTCGCTCATCCAATACTGCACCCGCTCTAGGTTCATTTTCACACGGTCTTCGCTGTCTTTTGGCAGCAACGGATTATATGTGCCCAGTTTTTCAACATAGCGGCCATCGCGCGGCATACGGCTATCAGCCGCAACGATGCGATAAAATGGACGCTTTTTGCTGCCACCACGGGCAAGACGGATTTTCATAGCCATTTGATATTCTCCTTTAGAATGGCGGTTGGGGCAGAGCCCCTAGGATTGGTGTTCTTGGTGATGTCGGATGACTTCCTGAATGACAAAATTCAGAAATTTTTTGGCAAATTGCGGGTCGAGATCGGCTTGCACTGCCAAATCCTCAAGCCTTGCAATCTGTGTGGCCTCGCGCGTTGGGTCTGAGGGGGGCAAGTCATGCTCGGCCTTCAATGTGCCCACGGCTTGGGTGTGCTTGAAACGTTCACCCAGCGTATAGATTAAGATAGCATCAAGCCGGTCGATACTTTGGCGATGTTCTTTCAGAACAGTGGCGGCTAATGTTACTTTATCGGTCATTCGGGTCTCCACAGATTGCGCATAGAAACCCGAAACCGGTATATCGGCCAGATTAAAGCGATATATATTGGCATCAAGTCAGCGCCTCGGGGCTAGGATGGCGGTAGAGCATGTCTTCCCCCATATTAGAGTTGTAATAATTGCGCTCAAAAAACGCGCCCATGCGTTTGGCCAATGCGATAGAGCGCTCATTGCCGGGCACAATATTGCTGGTCAAAGTGGTAAAGCCGAGATTTTCGTAAGCCCAGAGGCGGGCCCGGCAGGCCGCTTCATAGGCGATACCACGCCCCTCAAAGCCGTCAAAAACCACCCAGCCAAGTTCTGGCTCGGGCCAGGTTTCGGGGTTCCAGATGCCGCTGATACCGGCAATCTCGCCGGTTTTGGTTTCAATCGTGAAATAGCCATAGCCGTGAATATGCCAATGCCCCACATTCAACGCAAACCAGCGCCAGGCTGCGCCGCGTTCGGGCAGATGGCCGAACCCTGTGGACCGGCGTTCATCTTGCAGGAAGGCGATTATCGGCTCGGCATCCTGCAATTCAGGTCCGCGCAGGATCAGCTCTTGGCTGTGCAGGCGAGGGGCGTTGGTCAGAGGCATGTTGATGCTCCTGCCCTTGCGCTTATTGCGGTTTGACCTTGCAGGACAGGCATGGCTGGATTTGAATATCTGCAAAACGAATGGCTTTGCGGCTTCGGTTTTTTAAAAGCCGGGCGACGCGCCAATAAACGGGACGGACATGCAAAAATCATTTCTTTTTTCCGAAGCCCGAGAGGCCGGGGGGCAAGGCGCCGCCCCCCAAACCGGGCAGTCCGCCTGGCATTTTCCCAAGACCGGCCCCACCCATTTGTTTTGCCGCGGCTTCCAAAGCTTTTGGATCCATTTGGCTGGGATCCATCCCGGGCGGCATTCCGCCCTTGCCGAACATGCCCCGCATGGCCTGCTTTAGCATGCCGCCTTTGCCCATCTTGCCCATTTTTTTCATCATATCGCCCATTTGGCGCTGCATCTTGAGCAGTTTGTTCAATTCGCTTACTTCCAGACCCGCGCCGGCGGCAATTCGTTTTTTACGGCTGGCTTGTAGAATTTGGGGATTGGCGCGTTCTTTTTTGGTCATGGATTGGATCAGCGCGATTTGCCGCTTGAACACTTTATCATCCATACCCGCTTCACTGGCCTGCTTGGCCATTTTGCCCATGCCCGGCATCATGCCCATAATGCTTTCGATGCCGCCCATTTTCATCATTTGTTCGAGCTGGGATTTCATATCATTCATGTTGAATTGGCCCTTTTGGAACCGTTTCATCATGCGCTCGGCTTGTTCAGCCTCGATCGTTTCCTGGGCTTTTTCCACCAGCGCGACGATATCGCCCATGCCCAGAATGCGGCCCGCAACCCGCTCGGGTTCGAACAGCTCTAGCGCCTCCATTTTCTCACCTAAGCCCACAAACCGGATTGGTTTGCCGGTAACGGCGCGCATTGAAAGCGCGGCGCCGCCGCGGCCATCGCCATCCATGCGGGTCAATACAACGCCCGTGACGCCAATTTTATCATCAAATTCGGTGGCCACGTTCACAGCGTCTTGACCGGTTAAGCCATCGACGACCAATAATGTTTCGCGCGGCTGGGCAACATCGCGCACCGCGGCGGCTTGCGCAATCAATTCCTGATCGATATGCAACCGGCCTGCTGTGTCCAATATGTAAACGTCATAGCCACCTAAACTGGCTTGTGTTTTAGCGCGTTTGGCGATTTTTACAGGATCTTCGCCCTTTACAATCGGCAATGTGTCGACACCGATTTGCCGACCTAGAATCTGCAATTGTTCCATCGCCGCGGGGCGGTTGACATCGAGCGAGGCCATCAAAATGCGTTTGCCATCTTTCTCTTTCAAACGCTTTGCAAGTTTTGCCGTGGTGGTCGTTTTGCCCGAGCCTTGCAAACCCACCATCAAAATGGGTGCTGGCGCGCTGTCAATTTTCAACGCACCGGGATCTTCGCTTCCGGCCAGCACGTGTACCAGTTCATCATGAACGATCTTTACGACTTGCTGGCCTGGAGTCACTGATTTTGTGACCGATTGCCCCGTGGCTTTTTCTTGGACGGCTTTCACAAAATCACGCGCGATGCCCAGCGAGACATCCGCCTCAAGCAGGGCGACCCTGACCTCGCGCAGCGCTGTTTTAACGTCGTCTTCGGACAGCGCACCCTGTTTGGTCAGCCGATCGAAAACACCAGAGAGGCGTTCGGACAGGTTTTCAAACATTAAGCGCTCCTTCATTGCTGCGCGGCTCACACCGGTCCGTTTAAGTGTTCTAAAACCAAAATTGCCCCCGTGGGCGAAACCTCGCTGACGGGGGGCGATCCTGAACATGCCTTGGACCGGAAGTTTACTGCTTCCTATAAGTTGAGGGCGATCTAATCGTTAAATGCGGCAGTGTCAACCAAAGCTGCACGTTGCGCCTGAATAGCAAGCAAATTTTAGGCAAATCAAGACGCCGTTTGCGGATGGGGGGCGTTTCACCTTTTTACAAACGTCAAAAATCGCTTGCGGGCAATTCTGATTTGAGAAACTGCTCGAACTGGTCAAGATCTACAGCGTCAAATTGCCCAAACCCTTGCAGCCATATGCTGGCAGCACGCATCGCATCCGGTTCAAGTTTGCACCATTTCACCCGGCCGCGTTTTTCTTGGCTGATCAATCCAGCGCGCGTTAAAATAGCCAAATGTTTGGACACGGCCGCCAAAGATATTGCGAAAGGTTCGGCGACATCGCTCACTGCCATATCATCTTCGAGCAAAAGCGTTAGGATGTTGCGCCGCGTGGCATCTGCCATAGCTGCAAAGATCAAATCAATTTGTTGGTCCATACGCCCATTTAAAAGTCGCTGGTTCGGATCGTCAACCGAATGGTTGAATATGCAAAAATTCGTGTTTTGGGCATTTTCCAATAAGGATAGGCTGGCTAGGTAGTACGGGTTAAAAATAAAACATATAACTATCATGGGCTTACTGGCTATTATCGGGTTTGAATCAGGCGGTTGACTCGGCGCGGCACCCAGACTACACCAGCGGAAATTTTGCTGGAGTGCGAAGGTGACTGGCCCCGATGATAGGAATCCGCTTGAAGCGCTAACGGCGCGTATCGAAGCGGCAAAATCGGGGGCTAAACCAGAGGAAAAGGCAGAAGATCATCACAAAGCTGCGCAACTAGCATGGCGAATGGTGATTGAGTTGGTGGCCGGTCTTGGGATTGGTTTTGGCATTGGATACGGTTTGGATGTTCTATTTGGAACGATACCCGTATTCTTAGTTGCCTTTACGATGTTGGGTTTCATAGCAGGCGTGCGCACTATGTTGCGGTCTGCAAAAGAAATCCAGGAAAAGCAGATGGCCGAATTGGCCAAGGATGAAGAAGAGGATTGATCGTGGCAAGCGAAGCGCAAAGTGAAGGCTCTGGTCTGGCGTTCCATCCGATGGATCAGTTTATTGTGCAACCATTGTTTGCGGGCAATGAGGTGCATTGGTACACGATCACAAACGTAACCTTATGGATGGCTTTGACCGTGGTTGCAGTTTTGGCGATTATGGTTTTTGGCACCTCGCATCGCGGAATCATTCCCAGCCGTAGTCAGTCGATCGGTGAGTTGGTTTACGGATTTATTTACAAGATGGTTGAGGATGTCGCCGGAAAAGACGCGGTTGGATATTTTCCCTATATCATGACGCTATTTATGTTTATCCTGTGCGCCAACTTTTTGGGGCTGTTGCCGATGTCCTTTACCACCACATCGCACATCGCGGTGACGGCGGTGATGGCGATGGCGGTATTTTTGGCGGTAACCATCATTGGGTTTGCCAAAAATGGGGCTTCTTTCTTGTCGCTGTTTTGGATTTCTTCGGCGCCTTTACCACTGCGGCCAATTTTGGCTTTGATCGAAGTCATTTCTTACTTTGTACGCCCCGTAAGTCATTCAATCAGGCTTGCTGGTAATATGATGGCGGGCCACGCTGTGATTAAGGTGTTTGCAGCATTTGCAGGCATCGCCGCGATCGCGCCGCTATCTGTCCTTGCAATTTCGACCATTTACGCGCTCGAGGTTTTGGTTTCGTTCATCCAGGCCTATGTGTTCGCTATTTTGACGTGCGTTTATCTGAAGGACGCACTTCACCCTCATCATTAATCTTTAACAACGAACCAGAATAAACACGAAGGAGAAAGCCATGGAAGGCGATATCGTACAAATGGGTGCTTACATTGGAGCCGGACTTGCCTGCACAGGCATGGGCGGAGCCGCAATCGGCGTTGGGCATGTAGTCGGAAACTTTCTGGCGGGCGCTTTGAGAAACCCATCCGCTGCAGCGGCACAAACAGCCACGATGTTTATCGGTATCGCGTTTGCCGAAGCATTGGGTATTTTCTCATTCCTCGTTGCTTTGCTGTTGATGTTTGCTGTTTAAGCACACGACGCAAGAACCTAAGAGCGGGATGAACGCAAGGCGCGTTCATCCTAATGGTTTCGCGTAGGACGGAGAACGAGATGGCATCATCTACCACCACTGCCGCATCCAAAGCTGCCGAGGCATCCGAGGGCGGTTTGCCCCAATTGGATTTCTCAACATTTGGAAACCAGATTTTTTGGCTTCTGGTCACTTTAATTGCCATTTATCTGATTCTATCAAAGCTTGCTTTGCCACGGATCGCGGCCGTATTGGCCGAACGCCAAGGAACGATCAGCCACGACGTTGCGATGGCAGAGGAACTAAAAGAAAAAGCAGTCTCAGCCGAAGCCGCCTATAACAAAGCGCTGAATGATGCGCGCTCTGAGGCAGCGCGGATTGTTGAGGCAACCAAAGCCGAAATCAAAGAAGAGCTTGATGCGGCGATTGCCACGGCCGATGCGCAAATTTCGGAAAAGGCAAAAGCCGGTGAAGAGGCGATCGCCGAAATTCGCAGCAATGCCCTTGCCAGCGTCAAGGAAGTCGCCGCGGCAACGACCGCCGATTTGGTCGTGGCATTGGGCGGCAAGAGCGATACGAAAGCCGTTACTGCTGCTGTGAAGCAAGAGATGAAGGGTTAAGAACATGCGTTATATTACACCTCTTCTCTTTGCGGTTTTATCGAGCCCAGCTTGGGCTGCCTCTGGCCCGTTTGTGTCGCTGAAAAATACCAATTTCATCGTTTTATTGGCGTTTATTCTGTTCATTGCGGCGTTGATTTATCTCAAAGTGCCCGCGATGATCGGGAAATTGCTGGATCAACGCGCCGAAGGCATTCAAGCTGACTTGGATCAAGCGCGTCTTTTGCGCGAAGAAGCCCAAGGAATTTTGGCCGAATATGAGCGGAAGCAAAAAGAGGTTCAAGAACAGGCTGATCGTATTGTAGAGGCAGCCCGGGCAGAAGCTGCAAGCGCCGCTGAACAAGGCAAAGCGGACCTGCAAGCGTCAATTGAACGGCGTCTGGCCGCTGCTGAGGATCGGATCACGTCTGCGCAGGCTGCGGCCGAGCGAGAAGTGCGCGATCAAGCGGTCAGCGTGGCAATTGCGGCGGCGCGTGGCTTGATTGCCGAGCAGATGAGCGCGGCGCAAGCGAACAAATTGATCGATGGGTCGATTGCGGAAGTCGGACAAAAGCTTCACTGATTGGTCTTTGAAATTCAAGATATGAAAAGCTCGAAGCGCGCCTTCGGGCTTTTTTTTGGTCTTTAACAGCGTTTATGCGCTGAACAATCGCGCGCTTGTGCAGCGCCAAAACGCTGCCTGCGGGGGCCAATTGACAGGATGCCGGCGGCCCCGGAAGCCATTGGCGCTATGAAGTGTGCAGCGAGCTGGCCTTGGCTTGATGAAGTCGCCGTCATAGAGTGGCCGTACGCCCCGACATCCCCCGCAAGCGTTTAATGCACCATTCACTGCAGATCATTTTGTTCAACCTGTGGATCCCATTTGGGCACCGTTGAGAGGGGGGAGGGAGCGCGTGTTTCTAAACCGGCTGTGGCAGTCGGGTACCCTTTTTCAAGCCGCACCCATGAGCTGACATTATACCGTAACCAAAGTCTTATGCCCAAGCTGCCGGATCTATAAACAGCTCGGATGCCGGCGCCTTAACAGCGGCTAGATCCGCCGCTGCATGTAGAGTTTTCGTGCTGCGGCTATCGTTTTCCGTAATATAATCCAACAACATGTTCCGCCTGAGCAAAGAACAGCCAACGAGAGGTAAAGACACCCGCGATATGGGTGGCCACAGCGCCAAGCGCGAGCCAGTGATTGAAGGGCAGTGACAAAAATAAAGTTGGCGTACCAATCATCAAAATAAGCGCGATGACGCGTAGCTTTGCAGCATGTTTGCGGCCCACGATATGCACAAACTCTCTCAGCAGATAATTGGTGCCTGTATGCGGTGGTTCAAAGGCTTTGACTGTTCCCATGGCAGCCAATCCCGTGGCGCTGGCCATGCTGGTGCCAGAGCGGGCCAGAGCTTGATCGCCGTTGATCCAATACACGATTTGAACGATGCCGGCAGAAATTAACATTAAAAGCGCCGTATCCACAGATCCAGACAGGATTGCCCCTCCGGTTAGAGCAAGCGTGATAAACAGCAATGGGGTTAGGGCAGTGTTCCAGCGGGGTACGGTTTTTAATTGCGCATAAATCATCGCTGTTGAAAACACAGTGGCCAAGGATAGGGCGGAACCGATCACGCCCAATACGCCCCAGCGTGTATCAAGAAACACCAAACCTGCGCCGTAAATCGCCATCACGAGCAAAGATGCCACTGCCAGCCACGCTTCGCGGCTCAACCAGCTGCTGCGCCATTGCAAAAAGGCTTTAATTGCGCGTTCGGGGCGCCCCAAATGGAACGTCGAGGAAATCAAACCGCCAATGGCTAGCAGATAAGCGATTGCAAAGAAGACAAAGGCCACGACTCCAGAAGTATCGGGCAGGCCAAGCCCTAAAAAGACCAAAAGCCCAAAGCCAAGGCCCGTCAGCGAAGTGAAAATAATAACGGAAGGCGCTGGATGCATTAGATTTTCTCCAAAGTTTTATCGAGCCAAGCCATAAACCCCGTGGTCTCTTCGGCCACGGGCTCTAAGAACGGGGCCAAAATATCAATTTCATCCATCGTATCTTTTGGCCGCGGTGGCAGATATTTATTCACCGGTTTTGTCCCTTGTTCGGGCATTAAATCCATACCGCCGCGCGCTGCGCTTAGCTGGCTTACATGGCTGTCGGGATCGGCGAAATCACCAAAATGGCGGGCGCCTGCAGGGCAGGTGCGCACGCAAGCGGGTTCGCGATCTTCTTCGGGTAGGTTTTCATTATAAATCCGATCCACGCAGAGCGTACATTTCTTCATGACGCCGGCAGCCGCATCCAATTCGCGCGCGCCATAGGGGCAGGCCCAGGCGCATAGGCCACAGCCGATACAATCACTTTCATTCACCAAGACAATGCCGTCTTCAACGCGCTTGTAGCTGGCGCCTGTCGGGCAGACGGTAACGCATGGGGCGTCTTCGCAATGCAGGCAGGATTTTGGAAAATGTACCAATTGCGCCGCGCCGCCCTGTTCGGGTTGCATTTCATAGCTGTGTACGCGGTTCAAAAAGGTACCGCTTGGATTGCCGCCATAGGCATCTTGATCGCTGAGCGGGGCGCCATAATTTTCAGTGTTCCAGCCTTTGCAGCTGATCACGCAGGCATGGCAGCCAACACATGTATCAAGATCAATCACAAGCCCCAGCTTGCGGTTGGTTTGCGTGGGTAAGGTTGTCATTCTCCCACCTTCCATTCTAGATTTTTCGGTCCTGGCTGAACAGGAGAGTTCAGTGTGGGTAAAGCCGGTTGGCTTTCGCTTGGCGGCGGTGCTTTTTCAATTTTCACGCGCAAATCAAACCACGCGGCTTGCCCCGTGATCGGGTCTGAATTGGCCCACCGCAAACCATCGCCCTTAGGGGGGAGTAGCTCGTGGATCAGATGGTTGAGCAGAAACCCTTTGGTGGCTTCGGGGGCTTGTTCGTCCAGAGCCCAGGCCCCTTTGCGCTTGCCAATCGCGTTCCATGTCCAGACGGTATTTTCGTTTAACGCGGCCATTTCCATCACCGGGACAGTAATATTGCCATGGACTGAGCTTACTTTTGCCCATTCGCCATCAATCAAGTTATTTTCTTGCATCAATTTGCTCGGCAAATATAGCGGGTTCATCCCATGGATCTGCCTTAACCAGGCATTTTGCGTACCCCAGCTATGATACATCGCCATTGGGCGCTGGGTTAAGGCATGGATCGGATATTCTGTCAGGTCGATATGCGAATCCTCTGCGGGCGCATACCAAATTGGCAGGGGATCCAGCGTTTCTTTGATCCGATCGCGCAGATGCTCTGGCGGTTGTCTGTCGCCATGGCCTTCTGCCGCGCGTTGGAATTTACGCATTGGCTCGACATAGAGTTGAAATAAATAGGGTTGCGGGCTGTCAATAATGCCCATTTTCACGGCCCAATCCTGATAGGCGCTGTTCCAAGGCTTATAGTAATTGGCACCTTCGGGAACATGCTCAACGAAAAAACCACCATTTTCGATATAGCGCTCAAGCTGTTTTGGATTTGGCGCTCCGCGCCCGGAATCGCTGCCATCGCCGCGAAAGCCTGCCAATGGGCCAATGCCCGGTTTGCGCTCATGCGATACGATGTAATCTCCATAATCGGCGTATTTCTGGGTGCCATCCTCATTCACAAAGCCTGGTAGATCCAGTTTTGCGCCAAGCTCGCAGAGCACGGATTGGAAGCCGCGCACATCGCGGTCGGGCTCGATCACCGGCCAGCGGATTGCATCCGCCAATCCGTCGGCCTCACAAATCGGGCGGTCAAGCAGGCTGATGCAATCATGGCGCTCTAGATAAGTTGCATCGGGCAGGATCAGATCGGCATAGGCAACCATTTCAGAAGAATACGCATCCGAATAAATGATCCTAGGGATCACATACTCGCCGTTTTCATCTTGATCGGTAAGCATATCGATCACGCCACGGGTGTTCATCGAGCTATTCCATGACATATTTGCCATATACATAAACAATGTGTCGATCTTATAGGGATCTCCGGCATGCGCGTTTGAAATCACCATATGCATCAAACCATGCGCCGACATTGGGTTTTCCCAGGTGAACGCCTTATCAATCCGCGCCGGGCTGCCATCTTCTTTCAAGCAAAGATCTTCTGGCCCATGCACAAAACCCAGATGCGGACCGTCAAGCGGTGCACCCGGAGTGGTTTTGCAATGCGGCTTTGGATGGATTGTTGCCGGCTTTGGATAGGGGGGTTTAAAGCGAAAGCCACCCGGGGCTTCGACGCTGCCCAAAATGATCTGCAAAATATGCAGCGCACGGCATGTCTGAAACCCGTTCGAATGTGCTGAAATCCCGCGCATCGCGTGGAAGCTGACGGGCCGCCCGGTCATTTTTGTATGGGTTTCACCGCGAAAATCGGTCCATTCTTGATCCAGCTCAATGGCTTCGTCAAAGGCCACCCGCGCCAGCTCATTCGCGATAGCACGAATTTTACCAGCTGGGATACCCACGTCTTTGGCCACAGCTTCGGGGGCATATTGCGGGTCAAGATAGCGTTCGATCATTGCATGAAAAACCGTACGATGCGTCGTGCCGCCAATACGGCGGCTGCCGTTCAAATCGGGTTTTACGCCTTTTTGATCGAAGGGGGCAGGTTTTTTTGTGCTGCGATCAATGACCAGTTCTTTGCCATTTTCATCGCGCATCAAAAGCCCGGTTTCCGCATCCAGCAAAACCGGCGCATTTGTATATTGTGACAGATAATGCAGATCAATTCTGCCCGCTTTTAACAGTTCATGGATCAACGAAAGGATGAACAACCCATCCGTGCCCGGGGTAATGCCCACCCATTCATCGGCAACAGCGTTATAGCCAGTGCGGATGGGATTAACGCCAATCACTTTGGCGCCGCGTTCTTTTAACTTGCCAAGGCCCATTTTGATTGGATTACTGTCATGATCTTCGGCCACGCCAAAGAGCACAAACAATTTGGTATGGTCCCAATCTGGTTGACCAAACTCCCAAAATGCACCGCCCATTGTGTAGATGCCTGCCGCCGCCATATTGACGCTGCAAAAGCCGCCATGCGCTGCATAATTCGGGGTGCCAAAATTTTGAGCCCAGAAGCTGGTAAAGCTTTGCGATTGATCACGGCCCGTAAAAAAGGCCAACTTTTCAGGATTTTCGTCGCGGATTGGTTTGAGCCAGCCCGCCGCCATATCGAGCGCCTCATCCCAGCTTATTTCCTCAAACTGGCCAGAACCGCGGGGCCCAACGCGTTTGAGCGGCGCGTTTAAGCGAGACGGGGCATTCACCTGCATAATGCCGGCACTGCCTTTGGCGCATAAAACGCCTTTGTTCACAGGGTGGTCACGATTGCCCTCGATATAGGCAACTTTCCCCTCTTTCATATGAACGTTGATGCCACAGCGGCACGCGCACATGTAACAGGTGGTTTTCCGTATTTCGTCTGAGACTTTTGGCGATGTGTCCAGATATGGTTGGTCTTTCATGTGACGCTTTCCTGATTTTACGCGATGAGTCTTACCAATCCCGTGCCTGACAAGATGATCAGCAGGGTCAAACAAAAGGGTCGGTAAAAATGTTCCCATTTCGGGATAAAGAGTTTCGTTCCAAGATGCACCCCGATTATTGCCGGAATAATAAAAAATATACCGCGAAACACGGCGATTTGGGTCATGACATCAAATAAAAAATAATTTGCCACGCTGAGGCCGCTGCTGAGTAGCAAAAATAAGATGACCGTTGCGCGCATGGTTGTGGCCGAGCCTTGAAAAGACAGCATGAAAATTGCGACCACCATGCCCCCCACGCTGGCCAATCCCGTGCCCAAGCCAGCGCCGATCCCGGCAAAAACCGTTCCAAGGGGTTTGTGCAACGCTTCCAGGCGCAGACCAATCAGCAGCAGCGTCGCAAGCACCATGATCAGCAGCAAGGCGATATTCTGCGACAGTGCTACAGGCACATTCGTGGTGAGAAGCAGGCCCAAAGGCAGCCCAATCAAAGTGCCAATCGAAAGCCGTAAAACAGTTTTTTTCTGGGCATTTTGCCAATTGCCTCGAATTAAAAGCGCGCTTGCTGCGATTTCCAGCCACCAACATAAAGGAATTAATTCGACAGGTGGAATAAAGCTGGCCGCAGAGGCCATGGCCACAGCCGAAAGCGCAAAGCCAGAGAAGCCGCGCACCAGTCCGGCGGCAAAACAAATTAGCGCCAGCGCGATTATATCTGCCATTGTAAGAGCCAGCGCGCTGCTTAAGGTTTCAAACATTTAAGCGGCTGACCCTGCGAAGCAACAAAGCCCCTCACAACGTTGATATGATGCAGTTCTATCGATCATCAAGGCTCACATAGTTGCGCATTTCCGGGCCATTATACAAGGTCAGCGGCCGTATTAAAATGTTTCCCTGCAATTGTTCAACGCATTGGATTATCCATCCTGGCATGCGGCCAATGGCAAAAATTGGAACGTAAAGATCCATTGGAATACCGTGCAGCTGGTAGATCACGCCTGAATAGAAATCGACATTCACGTTTAGCCCATGGCGCGCATAGGGTTTCATCGCTCCAACCACGCCCTGCAATATTTCATACCATTCCGGCGCTCCCATTTCTTCGCCCAATTTACGCACACCTTCGCGCATGTGACGCGCGCGCGGATCCTCGGCGCGATAAACGCGGTGGCCAAATCCGGTCACCGGCTCACGTTTGCCGCGTTTCTCTTTAACATATGCGGCCGCATTCTCGGGTGTGCCGATTTCCTGCACCATTTTCATCACATCTTCTGCCGCGCCGCCATGCGCCGGCCCCGCCAGCGTGGACAGCGCAGTGACGATGGCGCCATGCAAATTGGCTTCGGTTCCGATCGTGACGCGGGCGGCGAAGCTGCTGGCATTGCTGCCATGCTCAGCATGAAGGATAAAATCAACATCTGCCAATCTTGCCGCATCTTCAGAGGGCACTTCCCCCTTCAACATCCATAACCAATTGGCGGCATGGCTCAGGGTTGGATCCGCCGCAATAGGGTGGCGCCCTTTGCGGATATTTTCATGCGCAGCGATGATCATCGGCACTTGTGAGGTCAGGCGGATACCATTTTCGACAAAATCTGCTTCGCTGACTTTTTGGCTGTCGGGCTCTAACGCGGCCAAGCTTGATACGGCGGTGCGCAATACATCCATCGGGTGCCCGGCGCTGGCTGCTTTGATGATCTCATACACTGCCGGGGGCAATTGGCGCGCCGCTTTCAATTTGTGCTCAAACTCTGCCAGTTGGGGCGGTGTCGGCAATTCCCCATAGATCAAAAGATAGCTGACCTCTTCAAAGGTAGATTTGGTGGCCAAATCATGGATCGAATAGCCGCGGTAACTGAGCTCGCCCTTGGCGCCGTCAATATGGCTTACGCCAGATCTTTCAAAATAAATACTTTTTAGACCACGGTTGATCTTGACGTCTGTGCTCATTTTAGGCTCCTTGCTCGACAGATGGAGGTCATCATGTCGGTTCTTGAAAATATATTTGATCGCGCGAAAGCGCGTGCCGCGCGGGTGGTGTTGCCGGAAATGGAAGATCCGCGAATTGCTGAAGCGGCGCAACAGCTGCGCGCAAAGGGGCTGGCGGATCCGGTTCCACTAAGCCCTGTGAGCGATGCGATGGTCGCTGGTTTGGTTGAACGCCGCGGGTTGAAAGAAGCGATTGCCAGGCGAATGTTGGCCAAGCCTTTGTTTAGAGCTGCCGCGATGGTGGCCTCGGGGGCGGCGGATGCGATGGTGGCTGGCGCTGACAGTCCAACAAAACGGGTGATTGAAGCGGCCAGCATTGTGATCGGGCTGCGCCCTGGCGTGCGCACGCCTTCTTCATTCTTTCTGATGCTTTTCCCTGATGGCCGCGATATGATTTTTGCCGATTGCGCGCTGAACCTAGCCCCTGATGCGGGACAATTGGCGGATATTGCGCGTGCGTCTGAACAATCTGCTAAGGCCTTGCTGGACCGCGTTGATATGGCGTTGCTCTCCTTTTCAACGGGGGCGTCGGGCAGCGGAGAAAGCGTTGATTTGGTCGCCGCTGCCGCCCAAGAAACGGGTTTTTTGGGTCCAATCCAAGCTGATGCGGCGCTAAACCCCGCGATTGCAGCGAAAAAATCATTGGGCCAAGGGCAGGCCAATGTATTGATTTTTCCCGATCTTAATGCCGGCAATATTGCATATAAATTGGCCCAAGAACTGGCCGGCGCGCAGGCGATCGGGCCAATGTTACAAGGGTTTTCAAAACCGGTTTGTGATCTTAGTCGCGGGGCCAGCGTGTCGGATATTGTAGCAGCAACGGCGGTGACTGTGGCACTGGGGTAAAACATCTATTGCGCCTGAATCAGCGCCAGTGCATCTGCGGCGATAGTTTCTTCTTCTTTGGCGGGTACAACCCATATTGATACTTTTGAACTTTCCGCCTGCAAGCGCGGCTTGTGACCATGATTTGCATCTGGGTTCATCCGCACGCCAGCCCATTCCAAACCTCGCAAAATCCGCGCGCGGACCCCGAGAGCGTTTTCACCAATCCCGCCGGTGAAAGCAATCGCATCAAGCCCTTCCATGGCTGCGATTAAGGATCCGGCATGGCGCAAAGACCAATAGCAGAAATGTTCGATGGCAAAGGCACTGTCAGCGCTTGGATCCAGCATCAGATTGCGCATATCTGATTTACCGCCCGACAATCCAAGCAAGCCGCTTTCATGGTTTAGGATCGCTTTGGTTCGATCAAGGCCATTATCTTCCACCAGGCGCAAAACCGCATTTGCATCGATCCCGCCTGAGCGGGTGCCCATGGTCAAGCCATCGAGCGGTGAATATCCCATCGTGGTGGCAACAGATTGGCCGTTTCTAATCGCGCAGAGGCTGGCACCATTTCCCAAATGAAAGGCTAGTAAACGCGAGGGAAGCTTTTCTCCTGATATATGCGGCAACTGACGCACCAATGAGGAAAAGGACAACCCGTGAAACCCGTAGCGCCGGATGCCTTTGGTTTCGATCATCCGGGGAATCGCATAGCGCGTGGCAACTTCTGGGTTGCTTGCGTGGAACGAGGTGTCAAAGCTGGCATATTGGGGCAGGTCGGGCGCCAGTTCGGCCAAAGTGTTAATGGCGGCCAGATTATGCGGGTTGTGCAAAGGTGCAAGAGGCGTGCAATTACCAATTTCAACGCGGATATCTGGGGTAAGGCGCACCGGAGCGGTTAGCTTGCGCCCGCCGTGCACCACTCGGTGCGCTGCCGCCGAAAATCGCTCTAAGCCGTAATGATTTTCTGCCAATGCGGATAAGATACCGCTGAGCGCCGATTTATGATCGATGAAGGGTATCGCGCGCGATTGATCGGCGATCTTGATCGTTGAGGCTCCGCCGATCCCTTCAACAATGCCACCAATTTCTTGTCGGAGTTCGATGTCAAAAACGGCAAATTTAATGGAAGAGGATCCCGCGTTTAAAACCAATATCAAAGCGGTCTCTTTGGCTTTCGGCATGATCTGCTTCCTCTCAATAAAATTGGTCTCCGCCGATGGATTTTGGTGCATGCCCAAAACAAGCCCACCGGCGGAAATTTTATCACAAAGGCCTGAGACGCCCCGCTGGGGGCGTTTCCTTTGGTTTAGACGGTTTGTGGTCGCATATCCGAGGCGCTAATGCCCGCAACCGCAACCGGTTTCTTCATCGCATCGCGGCGGAACGGTTCGCCCAGTTCTTGGTTGATCATGGCCTCAATCAGGGTGGTTTTGCCATGTTTCATTTGATCCTCAACCGCTTTGTTTAATGCATCGCGCAATTCATCCATCGTGTGGGCTTGAACGCCTTGTAGACCGCATGCTTGCGCGATACCGGCATAAGATACTTGCGTATCAAGCTCGGTTCCCACGAAGTTATCTTCGTACCACAGAGTTGAGTTACGCTTTTCTGCGCCCCATTGATAATTCCGGAAAACGATCATCGTGACGGCGGGCCATTCCCCCCGGCCAATTGCGGTTAGCTCGGTCACGGCAATGCCGAACGCCCCATCGCCCGAGAACCCAATAACGGGCACATCCGGACATCCAATTTTGGCACCAACGATTGAGGGAAGCCCGTAGCCGCAGGGGCCAAACAAGCCTGGCGCAAGATATTTACGGCTTTCTTCAAAGCTGGGATAGGCGTTTCCGATCGCGCAATTATTGCCAATATCAGAGCTGATCACCGCATCTTTGGGCAGAGCGCTTTGGATCGCACGCCAGGCCATGCGGGGGCTCATCCAATCGGGCTTGGCAGAGCGCGCACGCTGGTTCCATGTGGTGCCGGGATCATCTTCTTCGTGATCCATGCTCGAAAGTTGTTGCGCCCAAGCAGATTTGGTTTGGGCAATGGCGGCTTTGCGTTCGCTGCGCCCGGCATCGCCGGCCGATCCCGAGAGTTGTTCAAAAATGCCTTCGGCAACTTTCTTCGCATCGCCGATAATTCCGACGCTGACCTTTTTGGTCAATCCAATACGGTCCGCATTGATATCAACCTGAATGATTTTTGCGTCTTTTGGCCAGTAATCGATGCCATATCCCGGCAGTGTGGAAAACGGATTCAAGCGGGTGCCAAGGCATAAAACAACATCCGCCTTTGAAATCAGCTCCATCCCGGCTTTTGATCCGTTATATCCCAGCGGGCCTGCGAAAAGCGGGTGCGAGCCGGGGAAGGCGTCATTATGCTGATAGCCCACGCAAACGGGTGCATCGAGGCGCTCGGCAAGCTTCTTGCTTGCTTCAATCCCATCTGCCAAAATTACCCCGGCACCGTTTAAAATCACTGGAAACGCGGCTGAATCCAGAAGCGCTGCTGCCTGCGCGATGGCATCGCTGCCGCCATTGGGCCGCTCGAAGCTTACGATTTCGGGTAGGTCAATATCGATCACTTGAGTCCAGAAATCGCGCGGCATATTGATTTGCGCCGGGGCCGAAGCGCGCTTGGCGTTCAATATCACCCGGTTTAGAACTTCTGCTACGCGGCTGGCATCGCGTACTTCTTCTTGATAGGCCACCATATCTTCAAACAGGGCCATCTGCTCCACTTCCTGAAACCCACCTTGCCCAATGGTTTTATTGGCGGCTTGCGGCGTTACCAAAAGCAAAGGTGTGTGGTTCCAATAGGCGGTTTTTACGGCGGTTACAAAATTTGTAATACCGGGGCCATTTTGCGCGATCATCATCGACATTTTGCCCGAGGCGCGGGTATAGCCATCGGCCATCATGCCGCCCGAACCTTCATGAGCACAATCCCAGAAAGAGATACCTGCTTGCGGGAAAATATCCGAAATGGGCATGAAGGCCGAGCCGATAATACCAAATGCGTGCTCTATGCCATGCATTTGTAGGGTTTTTACAAAGGCTTCTTCGGTTGTCATTTTCATCTTGCTGGGTCTCCTGAGGGAACGATTTGGAATCGGGCATCATAGCCATAATTTACATGGTCTGTTTACAAAGGCGCCGTCGCGACTGTTAGGGCCAGTTTGATATGCAAAATAGATCCAGATTAGCGCAGGATCGCCGCTATTCCTGCGATACCCGCGTTAATTTTATCCGCGGGAATTGAGGAAAACGCCAAACGATAATAGTTTTTGGGCGGCGTGCTGTCGTTAAAAAAAGCTTGCCCTGGTTCGATCAACACGCTTTGCTCTCTGAGCTTAGCGGCCAATTCAGTGGTGTCACAACCATTTGGCGCGCGCATCCAGAAAGAAGAGCCGCCATGCATCCCTTTGCCGGCAATTTCAAGGCTATGGTCTGCGATTGCTTGCTCCATCACTTTGCTGCGCTGTAAATATGTTTTTCCCATGCGTTTGATCAGCGCATCATAATGGCCAAGGCGCAGAAAATAGGCAGCGGTTCTTTGAATATGGCCCGGGGGGTGGCGCAGAACGCTGGCACGCAGCGCCCGCGCTTCGCGGATAAAAGCCACAGACCCGACCAAATATCCAAGCCGTAGCCCAGGAAAGAGCGATTTGGAAAAGGATCCAACGTAAATCACGCGGCCATCTTCATCCAATGATTTCAAGGCTGGAGATGGCGGCGTCAAAAACGACATTTCGAATTCGTAATCATCCTCGATGATTAAAGCATCTAAGGCTTGCGCTTTGGACAATAGGGCTTTGCGGCGCTGCAATGGCATGGTGGCCGTTGTTGGACATTGATGGCTTGGGGTTGTGAAGATAACCGAGCTGTCATTTGGGATCCGATGCGGGGGCAGGCCATAATCATCCACATCCACCGCGGCAATATGGCAGCGCGACTGGTACAGAATATCGCGCAAGGCCGGATAACAAGGGTTTTCGATCACGGCTTTGCGGCGCTGGTTGAGCAACACTTGCGTTGACAGCCACAAGGCATTTTGCGCACCCAATGTAACCAAAATCTCATCCGGAGCTGCGATGATCCCGCGTCGGGGTAAGGTTTGCCGGGCGATAAATTCAATAAGCTCGGGATCATCGCGATCAAAGTAATCGGCGGTTAAAGATGGGAAGTCTTTCGCGCCAAGCGCTTTCATCGCGCATGCGCGCCAGTTTGCGTGATCAAAAAGCGAGGGATCGGTTTGCCCATAAATGAAGGGAAATTTATAGCGCGCCCAATCTTCGGGTTTTTCAAAGGTGGATGTTTCTGAATAATGCTTGGCGATGGCGCGTGTCCAATCCACCTTTTCTTCCGATTTAGGCAGTGGCTTAAACTGGGGGGGTTCGGGCGCTTCGGGGGACACATAATATCCTGAGCGCCCTTTCGAGGTCAGGTATTCATTGGCCAGTAATTCGGTATAGGCCAATGTAACGGTAATGCGGCTAATGCCCAAATGCGTCGCAAGGCGCCGCGTTGATGGCAATTTTTCATTTTTCTGAAATCGCCCTGATAAAATGCCTTCCGCGATCATTTGTTGAATGCGGCCCTGCAGCGTGCCCTCGGCGTCTGGATCTAAAAAGAAAGTTTCTATTGGGATGGACATAAGTCCAGTTTAGCCTGTTTTTTCCAAAAAGGTAAACGCAGAATCCCGACCGTTCATATTGCGCAGAAAAGGCATGGGGCGGGTCTTTTGGTTGGCCTAAATGCGGCCAAATGGCGGGCCCCTCTTGCCCCTTACCTGGGGCAAGAGAATGGCTTTTAGGGCCTGGCTTAGCTTGCGAAAACGCGCCCCAGCGCTTGATCAACCGCCTCGGTGATGTGGTTGATATCGTCTTTTGTGGCGATGAGCGCAGGGCTGAAACATAGCGAGTTGTTAAAGCCTGGCAATGACCGGTTGGTGGCGCCGATGATCACGCCTTGCGCCATACAATCGGCCACAACAGCCTGCACTTTCTTCTCATCAGCGGGTTCTTTGGTGGCGCGGTCGGCCACCAGTTCGGCGCCGCAGAACAACCCTTTTCCGCGCACATCGCCGATCACAGGATGTTTTTCGGCCAACGCGTTCAAGTTTTCGATCATATGCGCGCCCATCGCAAGCGTATTTTCGAGAAGCCCTTCATCTTCGATGATCCGCATATTTTCGATCGCCGCAGCTGGGCCGGCGGTACAGCCGCCAAAGGTTGAAATATCGCGGAAATAATTCATCTTATCGCTGGCGTCGTCTTTGAACATATCAAAAACGGCTTCGGTGGTGACCATGCAGGCAATTGCGGCATATCCTGAGGCCACGCCTTTTGCCATCGTTACCATATCGGGTTTGATGCCATAATTTTGATACCCGAACCAGGTTCCGGTGCGCCCGATGCCGCAGACAACTTCATCGATATGCAGCAAAATATCATATTTTGTGCATATTTCTTGCACGCGTTCCCAATAACCTTCCGGAGGGGTGATAACACCGCCGCCAGCTGTCACTGGCTCAAGGCACAAGGCGCCAACGGTTTCAGGCCCTTCTGCCAAAATCACCTCTTCAATCGCGTCAGCGGCGCGTTTGCCGTAGGCTTCGCCCGTCAGATCCCACTGGGCGCGGTATTCCAAACAATGGGGAACCCGCACGAAGCCTGGCGTAAAGGGTCCGTATTGGGCGTTGCGCTCATCTTGGCCACCGGCGGAAAGCGTTGCAATGGTGGTGCCGTGATAATCACGGTCACGATACAGGATCTTATGCTTTTTGCCGCCATAGCGCTTATGTGCGATCTGACGCACCATTTTAAAGGCTTTTTCATTCGCCTCAGATCCAGAGTTACAATAATAAACCCGGCTCATACCCGGCATTTTGCTAATCAGTTTTTCCGAGAACAGCGCCCCGGGGATCGAGCCGGCAGAGCCCGCGAAATAGTTAAGCTTAATCAATTGATCGCGCACCGCGTTGGCAATGCTTTCGCGCCCATAGCCGACGTTAACGGTCCAAACGCCGCCAGAGACTCCGTCAACATGTTCTTTTCCGTTTTGATCCCAAACCTTAATTCCCTTGCCCTCGACAATAATCCGAGGGTCATTGGTTTCAAAAGGCTTGTGCTGTATCAGGTGATGCCAGACATGGGCGCGGTCAGCTTCGACCACATTGGAAATATCGTTATCGTAAAGCGCTCCGTCCATCTGACGTCTCCTTGTTCTATCTGCGCCCGATCGCTGGGCGGATTCTGTTTTCTCTTTGCTTCATTCAGCCTACTTCTTATGCTTTCGATAGGGCCAGTTGATAACTGATTTTAGGTCCAAAACTGAAATTTTGGAAATTTAAATCCCGCGGCTGGCTCCGAATCGAGTCAACAAAACCATAAAATGCGGATTTTTGATGCAAAAAAGTTTTTAACCCTAGCCCGTTTGATCGGTCTTTTCATGGCGAGGCTAAGGCGGATCGGTATCAGGATTTGTGCTTGAAATCTATTTTGCCTTTCTTTCTTTACCCTGTGCTGCCTTCGCGCTAGCAAATAAGCATGATAGAAAATCCAAAAATCCTGTTTGAAACGCTGTTTGCGGTCGCGGTGGATGCTGCGGATGCCAAATCTGTGCTGAAAGATCATTTGCCAAGCCCGCCGAAAGGCCGGACGGTTGTGGTGGGGGCTGGAAAAGGCGCTGCGCAATTGGCCGCTGCCTTTGAAGATCTTTATGAGGCCCCGGTCACCGGCGTTATTGTAACCCGATATGGATACGCAATCGCCTGTCAGTCGATCACGGTTTTGGAGGCTGCACATCCTGTGCCGGATGCCGCGGGCGAGCGGGCCAGTGCCGCGCTGCTGAATGCGGTTGCGGGCTTGACGCCGGATGATTTGGTGGTGGCTTTGATTTGCGGCGGAGGATCTTCATTATTGCCTTGCCCGCCCGAGGGGTTCACGCTTGCCGATGAACAGGGTTTAAACGCAGCTTTATTGGCCTCGGGGGCGCCCATTTCAGCGATGAACGCGCTGCGCAAACAATTCAGCAAAATCAAGGGCGGGCGGCTTGCCGCGGCGGCTTACCCAGCGCCGGTTCTGTCTTTGGTATTATCCGATATTCCGGGCGATGATATGGCGCAAGTGGCTTCTGGGCCAACCCTTCCGGATCATCGCGGGGCCGCAGAGGCATTGGCGGCAATTGATAATTATCGCCTTGATTTACCAAAGCGCATGCGCGACGCGATTGCCACAGTGCAGGCCCCTTTGCCCAATAATCCTGTTTTTAAGGGGCATCGCGCGCGTTTGATTGGATCTGCGCGCTTATCGCTGGAAGCCGCGGCGCAGCGCGCAAGGGCGTTGGGAATACCCGCGATGATCCTGTCCGATGCGATTGAGGGCGAGGCGGCTGATATCGCCCGCATGCATGCGGCCATAGCACGTGAAATTGCGCTGCGCGATCGGCCGTTTCGCAAACCTGTGTTATTGTTGTCAGGCGGGGAAACCACTGTCACGTTAAAGGGCAATGGGCGCGGCGGGCGCAATACTGAGTTTCTTTTGGCTTTGGCCATTGAGCTTGATGGGATGGCAGGCGTGTATGGCTTTGCCGCCGATACTGATGGTATTGATGGCTCTGAAAGCAATGCTGGGGCCTTTGTTGGCCCGGATACGCTGGTCCGGCTGCAGAAACTGGGCCTTCAGCCAAGAGCCTCGCTTGCCAATAATGATGCGTTCAGCGCTTTTGACGCCCTGGGTGAATTATTTTCGCCAGGGCCGACAGGCACTAATGTGAATGATTTCCGCGCACTCTTAATCGTTTGAGGCGGGCGGCTTTGTAAAGCGGTTATCGCGCGGGAAACCGCGCGGTGCCATGCGGCCCGCGCTGGCCCGTTTTGAGGTCCATTCCAGCAGATCCGTTTCGGTGCGCGTGCGTCCTGCCGGATCTAGCCAGCTGAGCCCTGCGGCCATATCAAAGGTGGTTACGTCTGACAGGCCGCCATCTTTATATTTTTGAAGCCGCACGCCTTTGCCGCGGTTCATTTCTGGAAGCTCTTCAATCGAAAACACCAAGACTTTTCGATTTTCACCCACAACCGCAACGTGATCCCCCGCAATCGGCAAGCAGGTCTTTGCCTTGACATCGCCGCGTACGTTCAGCACTTGTTTGCCGCTGCGCGTTTGGGCGATGATCTCATCCTCTGGTACAATAAACCCATCCCCCGCATCAGAGGCCACCAACAATCGGCGCCCGGGTTTATGAATTAAAATATCCAGTATTTCGCAGTCATTTGGCAAATCTACCATCAACCGCAGCGGTTCGCCCATGCCTCGCCCTCCGGGCAGATTGGCGGCCGAGATTGTGTAAAAGCGGCCGTTGCTGGCAAAGACCAATAGCCGATCGGTGGTTTCGGCGTGGAATATAAAAGCGCTTTCATCGCCATCCTTGAACTTAAGCTCGCGGGCAAGGTCGATATGCCCGGTCATCGCGCGGATCCACCCCATTTTGCTGCAGACAACGGTGATTGGCTCGCGATCGATCATCGCTTCAATCGGCACATCTTCAACGTCTTGTGCTTCTGAAAACACCGTACGCCGCGCGCCACCAGCATAGTCTTTGCCGAATTGTTTTTTTGTGGCTTTGATTTCTTCAGACACTTTCGCCCATTGCAGCGCCGTATCATCCAGCAGGGCCTGCAACCCCGCACGCTCGAGGGTCAACGCCTCGCGCTCATTTACCAATTGCACCTCTTCCAAGCGCCGTAACGAACGAAGGCGCATGTTCAGGATAGCTTCTGCTTGAACATCGCTGAGGCTGCCTGTTTGTTCAAGATTTGGGCCGCGATAATCGGCCTCAGACGTGGCGCGGGGTTTTGAGGGATCCCAGATTTCGGCCATAAGCGCGGCTTTTGGATCCTCATCATAGCGGATAATATCGATCACCCGATCCAGATTCAAAAACGCAATGATCAAGCCGTTTAAAACTTCCAACCGGTGATCTATTTTATCGATCCGGTATTTGCTACGGCGCAAAAGTACCTCTTGGCGATGATCCAAAAAGGCCCGCAACACCTCTTTCATGCTACAAACTTTTGGGGTCAGCCCATCGATCAAGACATTCATGTTCATCGCAAAGCGAATTTCCAGATCCGAGTTGCGATACATCATACCCATCAACATATCCGGATCGACGTTCTTCGACCGTGGCTCGATGATAAGGCGGATATCTTCTGCGCTTTCATCGCGCACATCACCCAAAATCGGTAGCTTTTTCAGTTGGATTAATTCAGCGATTTTTTCGATTAACTTGGATTTTTGAACTTGAAACGGAATTTCCGTTATCACAATTTGCCATTGCCCGCGCCCAAGATCTTCGACATGCCATTTGCACCGCAACCGAAACGAACCGCGGCCGCTACGATAGGCTTGCGCCATCGATTCAGGGGTTTCTACGATCACGCCGCCGGTGGGGAAATCAGGGCCTTTTACATAGGTCAAAAGCGTATCGTCTCGGGCGTCTGGTGTTTTGATCAAATGCAAGCAGGCATCACAAAGTTCGACAATATTGTGCGGCGGAATATTGGTCGCCATGCCAACCGCGATGCCGCTTGAGCCATTGGCCAATAGGTTGGGAAAGCTGGCGGGCAGCACTACAGGCTCGCTCAAAGTGCCATCGTAATTTTCGCGAAAATCAACCGCGTTTTCGTTCAAACCTTCCAAAAGTGCTTCGGCAACTGCGGTCATGCGTGCTTCTGTATAGCGGCTGGCCGCAGGGTTATCGCCGTCAATATTGCCAAAATTTCCCTGCCCATCGACAAGCGTGTAACGTACATTGAAATCTTGGGCCAAGCGCGCCATCGCATCATAGATCGCAGCATCGCCATGGGGATGATAATTGCCCATCACATCGCCGCTGATCTTGGCCGATTTACGAAACCCGCCAGTTGCGCTGAGGCGCAATTCGCGCATCGCATAAAGGATGCGGCGATGCACAGGCTTCAAGCCATCGCGGGCATCGGGCAGGGCGCGATGCATGATCGTGGAGAGCGCATAGGTTAAATACCGATCGCCAATCGCCCGCCGCAGCGGTTCAGAGGAGATGCCATCTATATTGGGGTCGTCGGTTATTTCATCCATAGATGATGTGATAGCCGCTGTGTTCTGGCAGGTAAAGCGGCTGCGACATAATTTTTTAAACGGTCTGCTTTAAACATTCATTTCTGCTTGGTTGGCTGTCAAAACCGATAAAACATTGCCTCCTTCTGGAAATTATGCGCAAGGGGGACTGGGTTAAAACGGGTATAAAGCTGATGGAACAAAAATCGATTCTCATCACCGGATGTTCTTCCGGCATTGGCTATGATGCGGCGCATCGGCTGCAGGCGGAAGGTTGGCGGGTTTTTGCCAGTTGCCGGAAAGCGGATGATGTGGCACGTCTGCGCGCCGAAGGCTTGGAGAGCGTACGGATAGATTACAGTTTGGAGAACACCATCGCATCGGGGTTGCAAGAAGTGCTCGAAAAAACCGATGGGCGCCTTGATGCAGTGTTCAACAATGGCGCTTTTGCCTGCCCAGGCGCGGTTGAGGATCTGCCACGCGCCGCTTTAGCCGCTTTGTTTGAAACCAATCTCTTTGGATATCACGATTTAACCCGCCAAGTCATTCCAATCATGCGCGCGCAGGGTTTTGGGCGCATTCTCAATTGTTCTTCAGTGCTGGGCTTTGTTGCCTTGCCATGGCGGGGGGCATATGTGGCCAGCAAATTTGCGTTGGAAGGGCTGACACATACTTTGCGGCTTGAAATGCGCGATAGCCCGATTGATGTGGTGCTAATTCAACCGGGGCCGATCACCAGTCATATTCGTCAAAACGCAATTCCACATTTTGAGAAATGGATTGATTGGCGCGGATCAGCCCGCGCGGTATTTTATGAACGTCACTTGGTAAAACGTCTTTATGAAGATGCGGGGCCAGATAAGTTTGAATTGCCAGCCAGTGCGGTCAGCGATACGCTGCTGCGCGCGCTCAGCGTTAAGACGCCAAAAGCCAGCTATTATGTGACCACCCCCACCTATATGGCCAGTTGGATGCGCCGGTTGCTACCGCAGCGCGCTTTGGATTACCTTCTGACCCGCGGTTAAAGGGCTGGGCCGCATAATCATGGAGATTGGCCTTCGCTTTTTGGAAGAAGACGCCTACATAAAACGTGAGGCAGAATGGAAACACAGAATATGGCGCAAGATCCCCTTTTTATTATCGTTATTTTGGCGATGGCAGCGGTGGCAATCATTTTGATGATTGGCATTGGCGGCTTTGGTCGGGGTGGTGAATTCAATCGCAAATACGCAAATAAGTTGATGCGCTTGCGTATTTTTGCGCAATTCATCGCGGTGCTGTTGATTTTGCTCTTCGTTTATTTTGCGCGTTAAGGAGATTGAGATGGTTGTTTTAAACAAAATTTACACCAAAACCGGAGATGATGGTGAAACCGCGCTGGGCAATGGCACGCGTGTCGCCAAACATTCTATGCGCGTAAATGCCTATGGTACGGTTGATGAGTTGAACGCCACGGTGGGCGTTGCCCGGTTGCATGCAGATGGTGATATGGGGCAATGGCTTTCCTTGATCCAGAACGATCTGTTTGATTTGGGCGCGGATCTGTGCCGTCCCGAGATGGAACGCGATCACGAAGCGGAATACGCACCCTTGCGCATGGCTGGATCGCAAGTGACGCGTTTGGAAAATGAAATTGATGTTCTGAATGCCCAACTTTCGCCTTTACGCAGCTTTATTTTGCCCGGCGGCAGCGTGTTGTCAGCGCATCTACACGTGTGCCGTACTGTGGCGCGCCGTGCAGAGCGCCTTTGTGTTGAGCTTGCAACCATGGAAGCGATCAACCCCGATGCTGTGCGGTATTTGAACCGGTTGAGCGATTGGTTCTTCGTGGCAGGCCGCGTCGCCAATAATGCTGGCGCTGACGACGTGCTATGGGTTCCTGGTGCAAATAGATAAGTCAAATCGCATTTTTTTGTAAAAACGCGACGTCCTAGACCCATACTGTGACGATTTTTCGCTGTCGTTTTCGGCGCCATAGGATTATCACGGGTGAGATTTTGGATGGGTGATGCGCTAAAAAAGCGTAAAATGCGAAGGAGATCTCCCCATGAAGGTATTGGTGCCTGTCAAACGCGTAATAGATTATAATGTGAAAGTGCGCGTGAAAGCGGATGGGTCTGGCGTCGATTTGGCCAATGTCAAAATGTCGATGAACCCGTTTGATGAAATCGCGGTTGAGGAAGCAATCCGTCTGAAAGAGGCGGGCAAGGCAGATGAGATTATCGCGGTGTCTGTTGGCGTTGAAAAAGCCCAAGAAACCTTGCGTACCGCCTTGGCGATGGGCGCGGATCGCGCAATCCTTGTGGTTGCCGCCGAAGACGTACATCAAGATATTGAGCCTTTGGCCGTGGCAAAAATACTCAAAGCGATTGTGGATGAAGAGCAGCCTGGTTTGGTGCTCTGCGGCAAGCAAGCCATTGACAATGATATGAACGCAACGGGTCAAATGCTGGCCGCGCTGTTGGGGTGGTCACAGGCCACCTTTGCATCTGAATTGAGCGTTGAGGGCGATGCTGCGGTTGTCACCCGCGAGGTCGATGGTGGTCTGCAAACGATTAAAGTGACTATGCCGGCGATTGTTACGGTTGATTTGCGGTTGAATGAGCCTCGCTATGCCTCGCTGCCCAATATAATGAAGGCTAAGAAAAAGCCTTTGGATCAGAAAACTGCGGCGGATTTGGGCGTGGATGTCGCGCCGCGCCTGAGCATTGTGAATACGGGCGAACCCGAAGCGCGTTCGGCCGGGATAAAAGTGGGCTCGGTCGATGAGCTGGTTGAAAAACTTAAAGAGGCAGGAGCAGTATAATGGCAGTTCTTCTTTTGGCAGAAGTAAATGGCAATGAATTGGCCGTAGACGCCACTGCAAAAGCGGTGAGCGCGGCCACAGCTTTGGGTGATGTTACGGTTTTATGCGCGTCTGCGGGCTGCGGCGCGGCTGCTTCGGCTGCCGCGCAATTGGATGGGGTAGGCAAAGTGCTATGTGCGGATGATGCGGCCTATGGAAATGGCCTTGCAGAACCGATTGCAGATCTTATCGTGTCATTGGCGGGCGATTATTCTCATTTCGTTGCTCCGGCAACAAATTCCGCTAAAAATATTCTACCCCGTGTTGCGGCCCTATTGGACGTGATGGTGATCACCGATATCACGGCTGTGGTCGATGCAGATACGTTTGAACGCCCGATTTATGCAGGCAATGCCATTCAACGCGTGAAAAGCGGCGATTCCAAAAAGGTGTTATCCGTGCGGACGGCAAATTTTGACGCCGTTGGTAGCAACGGTGCCGCAGCGGTTGAAAGTATTTCAGCTGTGCCCAATCCTGAATTGTCACAATGGATTGAAGATAAGGTGGCCAGCAGCGATCGCCCCGAACTGACGTCTGCGGGCGTGGTCGTGTCGGGCGGCCGCGGCGTTGGCAGCCAAGATGATTTTGCGATGATCGAAAACCTAGCTGATAAATTGAATGCGGCTGTTGGCGCCTCGCGCGCGGCGGTTGACTCTGGGTATGCTCCGAATGATTGGCAAGTGGGTCAAACGGGCAAGGTGGTTGCGCCCGATCTGTATGTGGCGGTTGGAATTTCCGGTGCGATCCAGCATTTGGCCGGAATGAAAGACAGCAAAATTATCGTGGCCATTAACAAAGATGAAGAAGCGCCTATTTTTCAAGTTGCTGATTTTGGACTTGTTGCTGATTTGTTTGAAGCAGTACCAGAGCTGACTGATAAGCTGGTGTAAACCCATCCTATAAATTTACAGAACAAGAAGCCCGCATGCGCGGGCTTTTTAGTCAGGGGTGCGCCTCTGACGGTTTCACGCCGCTGTGAGCCGCTTGTCGATTGATCAAGGCGATCTGACTATACCCAAGTCGACATGCCAGCAGGTTAGGTTTTTTTATGCGCGGCGAAGCAAAAAGTCTAAGTTGGTTTTTGGCGCATTATTTGGCGCCATTTCAAATGCGCGGCGCAGCAAGGAATGCGTTTTAAAGGTTGGCAAAGCATTTGGCCCTTTCTTTTTGCAGCTTTTAGAAAAGTCTTCAGAAAACTTTGATAAGAAAACCGCCAGCCCTTGCACCTCTTTGCTCTGAATGCCTATGCTCTGCCAAGCATTAAAAGGAGCGCGCGGCGTGGATATTCAAAAAGTTGGAGTGATCGGGGCCGGGCAGATGGGCAATGGTATTGCGCATGTTCTGGCGCTGGCCGGATATCAGGTGACCATAACGGATCTTAATCAGGCGGCTTTGGACAATGCGCGCGTTGTTATTGATCGCAATTTGGCGCGTCAGGTAAAAGGCGCGAAAATAACTGCTGATCAGAAAGTTGACGCTATTGCGCGGATTTCTACCACCTTGGCCCTGCCCGATTTGGGCGCTGCGGATTTGGTGATTGAAGCGGCAACTGAAAAAGAGGCGCTGAAACATAGCATCTTTGAGGCGCTTGTGCCGCATTTGCAGCCCCATACCATTTTGACATCGAACACCTCTTCGATCTCAATCACACGCTTGGCCAGCCGCACGGATCGGCCCGAAAAATTTATGGGGTTTCATTTCATGAACCCGGTGCCGGTAATGGACCTCGTTGAGCTTATTCGTGGAATTGCCACGGATAAGGCGACCTATGACAGCTGCCTCACGGTGGTTAATACGCTTGGTAAAACAGCGGCCAGCGCTGAAGATTTTCCCGCTTTTATCGTGAATCGGATTTTAATGCCGATGATCAATGAAGCCGTTTACACGCTTTACGAAGGGGTGGGGTCGGTTGAATCGATTGATCAATCGATGCGTCTGGGGGCCAATCATCCGATGGGCCCTCTCGAACTGGCCGATTTTATCGGTTTGGATACATGTTTGGCGATTATGAATGTGTTGCATGAAGGCTTGGCCGATACCAAATACCGGCCCTGTCCGTTAATGACCAAATATGTAGAAGCCGGTTGGCTTGGGCGTAAAACGCAGCGTGGATTTTACGATTATCGAGGCCCAACCCCCGTGCCAACGCGGTGAAGTTCGCAGCACAGTAGCCGCGCTGGCTCAGCTTTTTTTATCGGCAAGCCCAAGCGTCTCGGCGCGTAGCCAATTTACAAAGCCGCGCGGATTAGACGCCCAGTTTTTAATCGTATCGCGCTCAATCACATCCCCCACCACTGGCGCTTGGGGCTTGTTCATCGCATGAACCACTTCATGAAGCAGCAACCCTTGGCGTAGCGTGGCAGAGATTTGATTGGCAATTTGATAAATGCGTGAGTTTGCGCCGGGAAAAAAAATCGGTAAAACGCGCGCGTTTGAGCGCTGGATCATTTTCGAGGTAAATGGATTCCATTCCGCTTCTATCGCGGGGCCAAACATCGTTTTAGACGCCGCCACAACGCCGGAAGGGAATAGCACCACCACACCGCCATTTTTCAGATGCGACATTGCACTTTTGCGCATTTCAAGGTTTTTTTCCAGCGCCTGGCTGTCATGCACAAAGGGAACAGGAATCATAAAGTTTTCAATTTCAGCAATTCCAGTGAGCAAGGTGCGGGTTAATATTTTATAATCCGTGCGCACGCGCCCAATCAATTCTCCAAGAATCATACCATCGACCAATCCATGGGGATGATTCGCGGTGATAACCAGCGGACCCTCTTTGGGGATTTTTGCGATTTGGCTTTGCGGGGTTTGCAGTTCGACATTCATGATGTCTAAAGCTTGTTTCCAAAAGGCCTGGCCGACCGGAACGCCTTGGGCCTCAAATTTGCGTATGACGCGCAGCAGGCGCAGCTTGCCGGTTACAAACTCAATGGTTTGGATGGTTCTGCGCTGGGTCGGGTTTTTAAAAGTTGTGGCATAAGACAGTTTGCGCCTGTCATAGGGAATATCCGGATCCACAGGCGTTGAGAGGGGCTGATCATCTCTTAAGCTCGGGGTTTGTTGTATCCGCTCCACCACAGTATTTCCTTTTCTGTCCTTAGAAGTCTTCGCCGAATCTGGCGGCTATCAAGACGCCAATCGCTTCTGACAGATCCTTGGCTTGGTTTCCGTTGGTGTTCACGTCAATAAAGGTTCCGCGAGAGGCTGCCAACATTAAAAGGCCCATAATGCTATTGCCACAAGCCTGTAAACCATCTTTGAAGATCTCTGCCGTAGCGTCATATCTCTCAACGGTTTCAACCAGCTTGGCTGCCGCGCGGGCGTGTAAGCCCTTTTCATTGATAATTTCAAAGCGTTCAGAATATGTGTCTTGCATCAGGTTCCTGAGCCATCATGGCAATCAATATATTTGCGCCCAGCGTTCAAAGAGATATCTACCGCATCTTGCACGGAGAGCCGCCGTGATTTTGTAAGCTTGATCAACATCGGTAGGTTTGCGCCGTAAATGATTTTGCGGTCCTGCGGTCTACAGGCTTGCAGCGACAGATTGCAGGGGCTTCCGCCAAACATATCGGTCACCACAACCACCCCATCACCGGTATCAACGTGATCGGCGGCGTTGCAAATTTCGGCTTCCATGAAGGCTCTGTCATATTCGGCGCTGATGCCAATGGTGGCAATACTTTTTTGCTTGCCCACCACATGCTCCACGGCGGCCAAATACTCTTTTGCAAGACCACCATGCGCGACAATTACAATCCCAATCACCTGACCGCCCTTACCTTCTGCCGCCCATATCCCTACTCGATATAGCTCTTACTCGTCCAATTCCATATGCTGCGTCAACACATTCCAGCCACAATCTTCCAAAGCCTGTGCCATTAACCCCACGAGCGTTACGGATCTGTGTCGCCCTCCCGTGCAGCCAAAAGCCAATGTGAATTGGGTTTTCCCTTCTCTTTTATAAGCAGGAAGTAGAAATAGGATCAATGCATGGGTTTTTTGGAAAAAATCTGTGAAGGATGGATCGCTGACCACATAGTCTTGTACAGGCTGATCGCGTCCATCGCCCGCGCGCAAGGCTGGTTCCCAATGTGGATTTTTTAGAAATCGCACATCTAGCACCATATCAGCGCCGACAGGTAACCCTTTTTTGTAAGAAAATGATTTTAAGATCACGGCCAAATCGGTATTTTTTCCGCCGTCAAAATGATGTTTGATTTGCGCGCGCAACTCATGTGGCGTCAAGTCAGATGTATCGATTAATAGATCCGCTTTGGCTTTGATGGGGTTTAAGAGCTCGATCTCATGCGCGATCCCGTCTTGGATGGTTTCTTGGGGTGCGAACGGGTGTTTACGCCGGGTTTCAGAGAATCGCAGATTGAGCGTCTTTGGATCACAATCAACAAACAGGACGGTTGCTTTGATTTTGGGCAGCGTCTTTAATTGCGCAATCGAGTTGATGATGGCTTGGATGGAAAAGTCGCGGTTTCGGATATCCAGCCCGATCGCCAAGGGTTTTGATGTTTTTGAAGAAGTGGCCACCTTGTCAATTAACGAAATGGGCAAGTTGTCGATGGTTTCAAATTCAAGCTCTTCCAAAGCGTTGATCGCAGAGGACCGTCCCGCGCCCGACGGACCGGTTACAAGAACCAACGTAATTTGGTCAGCTGATGACATCGGACGGGTTTTGATCCTGCGCTAAGCCGCTTTGCGCTAGAACATAGACTGCCGAGGCAAATCCGTCCATCTGTGTTGGGTAAATTAATGGAAGTTTGACCTGAAATAAATCATGGTATTTTTGTTCTGGAAGGCGAGAGGTTTCGTGTTGGTTCAGATCAATTACCAAATGAAGCCGCGTTTCTTGCACCAGCTTTGGTCTTAAAAAGCCAATTCCGCGCGCTTCGATCAGGCCTTTGATGGTGGCCGGGCACCGCGCGACCACGTGGTTTTCTACCCGTGTTACCAGCGTTTTATCATCCGCAACCAATGAGGCTCCGAGCGCGATCAACTGAATTGCGAGGGATGATTTCCCACTTCCGGATGCTCCCAAAATCAGGATGCCGCGCCCATCGATATCGATGCAGCTTGCATGCAGTATCATGTTATCCCCATGTAATTCGTTGTTTCACTTCATATTCGCGTCAGGGCAATCAAAAGCCTTGCCCCTAAAATATCACTCTCTTCGCCTGTTGAAAGCTTGGATGTGATATTTTCTGCCCAAATCACGCCGCCATGCGCCTCAACCACTTGTTTTGAAATGCTCAAACCTAAACCAGAATGCTCGCCAAAAGCGCTGTTAGGTCGATCAGAATAGAAGCGATTGAAAATTTTATCCAATGAGCCTTTCGGGAAGCCGGGCCCGGTATCCTCGATAACCGCCAAACAGGTATCAGTCTGTAATTTTACCCAGATACGAATAATACCACCGGCGTCGCAGAAACTTATCGCATTGGTGGCCAAGTTTTCAAACACCTGCGCAAGCCGCTTTTCTAAGCCATTTATGATGATTGTTTTTTGAGGCAGCTCCAATTCGATCGTGATATCTTTTTCTGCTGCTACCGGATCATATCTTTGCGCAACGTTGCGCAGCAACTGGCCTATGTCAAAACTGGCACAGGTTTCTTGCTCGAGTTGGCCATCGAGCTTTCCCGCAGCTCCAATGTCATTTAGCAAGCGTTCCATCCGCAGCACATCTTCTTGGATTATTCCAAGAAGCTGCTGGCGTTGGGTCTCTTCCTTTACCAATTCTAACGCTTTTGCAGCTGCGCGCAGCGAGGTGAGCGGGTTTTTGACCTCATGTATCACGTCGCTTGTAAATCGGTTTTGCATATCTATTTGGTGGTAATATTTGCGGCTCATTTCACGTAAAACGGCGGTTAAATTTGCCACTTCGCTTCCCTCTGGTGCTTTAGGCGCTTGCTCAAGCATAAGCTCGGGCGAAGGTAGGCTTGTTTGCGCATTCTTCTGCTGAAGTCGCCTTGTCAGCACAGTGATCGGGTGGCTGACCCGATAAAAAATTAATAGGCTGATTAAGACAGAGGCTAAAATACCCAAACCAACCGCTGCAACGCTTTGGATACGCAAATCAGAATAGATCTTTTGCCGCGCAGAATCTTCAATGAAAATGGCCAAAGCGCCAAGGATTTTATCCTTATGCTTAATAATGCCAGTTTCTAAAAAATATAAATTGCCGATGTTTGATCGAATGTTGAAATCGGCGTGTCGATATGCGTTCTGAAGTGTTTTATGGATTTCTGCGGACAGCAGTTGTTCCAACGATACAAAATGCGAGGTCGCTTGTGCATCAGGTTGAATCGCTGCAAAACTTTGCTGAGAGATGTAATGGGTTTGAGGGTCATTATGCAACCCAGGATCTGGATGAAGAGACGTTTGCGCCAAGATTTCACCCCGATTGCTGAACAGCGTTATTTGTCCATTTACCTGTGCATCAATTTGATCTGTATGAGCCTTTAATTGCGCATTGTGATCCCGCCATGTCTCCATCTGCGCGAGCTTTGGGATAAGCGTGTGAAAAATCTGGTCAGCCGTGTAGTCAGGGTCGTTTTGATGTAGTGTTTCAATCAATGCCGGCCACTTATACAGCGTTGCTGCGTTGAATAGCAGCAAGATTATAACCAGAACCATATTTACCGAAATGATTAAAACTTTTGAGCTGTGCAAGCGCCGTGATAGCGCGCCCGATGCCTTTGCGATCCAATTTTGGTTCTGGGGTTCTTTGGATTGGTGCGCGCGAACCAGCTTAGGCCAGTGGCGCGCCCCAATACCCTTGGACTGATGCGTTTCGCGCTCCGCCTCTGCGGTTTCGGTTGCGCTGTGAGAACGATCGCCGGCCGTCATATCCTACCAAGTGTCATTATAGCGATACCCAATGCCATAAAGCGTTTCAATCGCCGTAAAGCTTTCATCCGCCATGCGCATTTTTTTACGCAGGCGTTTTACATGGCTGTCAATCGTGCGGTCATCGACATAAACTTGATCCCCATAGGCCACGTCCATCAATTGATCGCGGCTTTTCACAAAGCCCGGACGGATTGCCAAGGCTTGTAGCAATAAAAACTCGGTGATCGTAAGCGCCACATGAATGCCTTTCCATTGCACCGTGTGGCGTTGGGGGTCCATCGTTAAATTGCCCCGTTTCATGACGTTTGTGTCGCTTTTATCCGGTTCAATTTTTCCCGCGATAAGATCGTGGCGGCGCAGTAAGGTTCGGATGCGTTCGATCAGTAACCGTTCGGAAAAAGGTTTGGTGACATATTCGTCCGCGCCCAACCGTAGACCCAAAATTTCATCAATCTCATCATCTTTAGAGGTTAGAAAAATGATCGGAAGCCAACTTTTCTGTTGAAGTTTTTGAAGCAATTCCAGACCGTCCATTCTGGGCATTTTAATATCTATTACGGCAAGGTCTGGTTTGAGCCTTGAAAACGCGTCGAGAGCCGAGGCGCCATCAGAAAAGGCCTTTACGTCAAAGCCTTCCGCCTGAAGAATGACGGAAAGGGAGGTCAAAATATGTCGGTCATCATCTACGGTTAATATCTTGGTCATAGAGGCATCCGTTTCCCAATAAGCGCGCATTCCTTACGTTTATGCGCCTTGGTCAATATTTTATAATTAGCTATTAAAATTTGTTTTTATGCGGGCGCTAAGGTTAATCGAATTTGACGTTTAAAGCTATAATTTGTTTAAAATATGGCAATTTATCTCCTTTTGTATAGAAAGCTAATATTCCTTTGGGCTTATTTCCACGCGCATTGGGATGTTAATTTCCAACTACTCTCGCTGTCACGACAGGCGTTTCCAAGCCATTGCCGGTTAGTTTTTAGGCTGGCTTCCGTGTTAATATTTGGAAATGGTTGATCTTTTGCTTGGGTCTTGGCTCAGTAAAAATAATCGGGCCAGTGCAATTAGGTACTGATTTTTAAATGAAAAAATTTGAGGTATGGGTTGTGCAAGGCGGCCTGGTTGCGGTCGTTTGGTTGCGCGGCGGGCAGGGTATGCAGCACATTACTCACAAATAAGATTGAGGTGGGTCTCAAACATCTGGGCGAACGCATGCAAGATGCTTGCAAAGCGTTGCTGTGCCATATTTCATCGCGCTAATACCTTTTCATAAACTTTTTAAGGCTGGATGATGGCGAAAGCATGATTTGATGAGCGCTATTATTTACTAGAAAGCAGGCCGGGGGTTGGGTTCTGAGGTGATTTTTTCAGTGGTGAGCCAAACGCCCCCCGCCGGGCGCAAGGTTAAGATCATTTCCGGCGTTGGACTGCGCCCTGAAACAGGATTGAAACGGAATGATTTGAGTAGGCTGGCCAAAATTATGATCGCTTCATTCATCGCAAAATTTGACCCGATACAAATACGCGGTCCGTCCCCAAAGGGTAGATATGCGTAGCGTTCAAGTTTTTTGGGATCTGCAAACCGCTCTGGGGTGAACGCGTCCGGATCCTGCCAAAGTAGGTGATGTCTGTGCAGCGCATAGATTGGAATGATCACAGTATCGCCTTTTTGGATGTGCCGCCCGCATAACCTATCCGCGGCCATGGCGGTGCGCGAAACCAAAGCAGCCGGCGGATAAAGCCGCAGTGTTTCCTCAATGATTTGGCGCAAAAAAGGCAGGTTTTTCACGTCATCGCCTGTGGCCACTTTGCCGCTTACATTGTTTTGGATTTCGGTTCTGGCTTGGTCTTGCCGTTGGGGGTCATTGGCGATCAAATATAAAGCCCAGGCCAGCGTTAACGCTGTGGTTTCATGGCCTGCAACGATAAAGGTTAATAAATTATCGCGTAATTCTGCAGTGTTCATTTTGCGTTGGGTTTTCGGATCTTGCCCTGCAAGCAGCAGATCTAATAAATCGGGGGGTGATTTTTGCGCCTGTTGGCGGCGTTCATTAATCACATTATCCGCTAGGGATTTCATCGTTTTGAGCGCTGGGCCTGCACGCAACCGATTCGGTCTGGGAACCCAATCTGGAAAGCCCAATATGTCAAAAAGGGAGACGCGGCCGGCTTCGGCAATATAGCTGTCGATGGCGTGATGTACGGCCGTACGGTCAAACCCGCGATCTCCCGAAAACGTAACATCCGAAATAACGTCAAACGTGGTTTTGACCATTTCATCTAAGAAATCAATCGCTTGGTTGGAACTGTCGGAAAGGCGTTGGCAACAGCGTTCGGCTGCAGACGATATTATTGGGCTTAGGTTCATCACGTTGCGCTGCGAGAACACCGGCGCTGCGGCGCGCCGTTGCCAGCGCCAATGCGCGCCTTCTGCGATAAATAATGACTCTCCGATTGCCGGCTTTAGCAAATTTTTGGTCACCTGCGATTTTGGATAATTTTCTACGTTCTCCAGCAACATCCGGCGCAGCGCAGTGGGATCCATCACCATATGCCAGCGCTTTCCCGTCTTACCGGATACCATTGGTTGCCGTGTTGCAATATCGGGAATGATCGACAAAACGTTTTGCCGTGCGGCCAAGAGCGATTGCATAACGCCCATTGGCTCAGTCACAAGCGCGATGCGGGTTGGAAAGGCGTGCGTGCTGTTCATAAAGTAAATCTATTGCATTCGCAGGCAAAGGCAAAACCTTGTTGGGTTGGCATCAACGTAAACTTGGCAAGGTTTTGCCGATCACCCAGCATTTTCTTTAAGCCGACGGATTAGTCTTTGGACATATGTAAACCAATGCGGGTAACAAAACTCAGACTTGATTTTTTTTTAGGAAAGTCCTAAACGCCCGCCTCAGAGAGAAACAGGGCTGTTGCCCCAAAACACGAGGCGCCGGAGAACCATGGCAAAGGAAAAGTTTGAGCGTAGTAAGCCGCATTGCAACATCGGCACGATTGGTCACGTTGACCATGGTAAGACGACATTGACGGCTGCGATTACGAAGCAATTTGGCGAATTTCAGGATTATGATCAGATTGACGCTGCGCCGGAAGAAAAAGCCCGCGGGATCACGATTTCGACGGCGCATGTTGAATATGAAACTGAAAACCGGCATTACGCGCATGTGGATTGCCCCGGCCATGCTGATTATGTGAAAAACATGATCACGGGTGCGGCGCAGATGGATGGCGCGATTTTGGTTGTGAACGCGGCCGATGGCCCTATGCCGCAAACGCGCGAGCATATTTTGCTTGGCCGCCAGGTTGGTATCCCTTCGATGGTTGTTTTCCTGAACAAAGTTGACCAGGTGGATGACGAAGAGCTTCTTGAGCTGGTTGAAATGGAAGTGCGCGAGCTTCTCAGCACGTATGATTACCCAGGTGATGATATTCCGATTGTTGCCGGCTCTGCTTTGGCGGCGCTTGAGGGTCGCGATGCGAATATCGGTGAAGAGAAGATTTCTGAGCTGATGGCGGCTGTTGACAGCTATATCCCGCAGCCGGATCGCGCGATTGATCAGCCGTTCTTGATGCCGATCGAAGATGTGTTTTCAATCTCGGGCCGTGGTACGGTTGTGACCGGGCGGGTTGAGCGCGGTGTGATCAATGTGGGCGATGAGATTGAGATCGTTGGCATTCGTGACACGGGCAAAACCACCTGTACGGGTGTTGAAATGTTCCGTAAATTGCTGGATCGCGGTGAAGCTGGCGACAATATTGGTGCATTGCTGCGCGGTGTTGATCGTGAAGGCGTTGAGCGTGGACAGGTTCTGTGTAAGCCAAGCTCTGTGAAGCCGCATACAAAGTTTGAGGCTGAAGCCTATATTCTGACCAAGGAAGAGGGTGGCCGTCATACGCCGTTCTTTGCCAATTATCGCCCACAGTTTTATTTCCGTACGACGGATGTGACCGGGACGGTGAACCTGCCAGAGGGAACAGAGATGGTGATGCCCGGCGATAACTTGAAGTTCGAAGTGGAGCTGATTGCGCCAATCGCGATGGAAGATAAGCTGCGCTTTGCGATCCGCGAAGGTGGCCGCACCGTCGGCTCAGGCGTCGTGTCAAAAATTATCGAGTAAGAGTTACGTTAATATCGCGGATGCGCGATGTGGTAAGATTAAGCGTCGTCCCGATGGGGCGGCGCTTTTTTGCTGCGCGCTTTGGCCGGGATTTGGCAAACTTGAGACGCCGCCCTGGCTGTTCCACTTTCGGCGCCGTCGCAGATCGTGGCAGAGAATGCCGCCACCTTTTAAATTTACTGCCACCAATGGATTCTACGCTTGATCTTTTCCAGAGCATCCCGTATCGCTTTGCCCCTGTTAGGGGTATAGCTCAGTTGGTAGAGCGACGGTCTCCAAAACCGTAGGTCCCGGGTTCGAACCCTGGTGCCCCTGCCATAAAAGTTTTCGTCTTATGACGACATCTCAAAGCCCCCAGCGTGGGGTTTTCGTTTTTTTAGCGGTGCTGGGATGGTTTTTTTGTGGGGGGACGATCCGGCCCTTTTAAGCAAAAGTTTACAAAAACGCCCTGTATCAATCTCAGCATAAAGGTGCGAACTTGAGGCTCGTCAGCGCCAACCTTTCTTGCCCTGCGCTTGGCAATGCGGATCGACGCGGTCTGCGCCTGTCGAGCGGATCCTACAGCATCATAGGCATTTAGCTCTGTTTGATAACAGCGCTTTAAAAACTCGTTCAATCTCTCTTTGGGTAAATAAGGCAGATGTTCGATAACAGTGTTTACCCAGGCAATGCAGTCTAGGTGGCGTTGTAAGCGACACTCCTTAAGTGGTGCTTTTGGGGTTGCGCCAAATTTCGAAGTTTGATCTGCCAGCTTTACCATGCTGGCCCCCGTGGCTCTTTTTCGCAGCGTGAATAATCTGCAGCGTTTACCATCTGCTTTGGGCAATGGTTTTTACCCGTCAGTTCCGCCGTGATGTCCTTAACGCCTTTGCCGAAAAATGCTTCTAGCTTGGCCACTGAGGTGGGCGGCAATCTTCAACGGTTTTATGCTAAGCCGCGCTAATCGCAACCTTAGAGCCGCCTTTACGCGCTAAAAACGCGGCCACGTCTACGAGGTGAATGGTATATGGGTCTTGGGCTTTTCCTTTTTGGAATTTCCCGGCATGGCAAAGACGCGCAAACCGCTCAGCGCGGTTGATTAGGTCACGCATTAATCATCGTGATTGTTGTTGAAATTTTGATGGTGGGTTCTTTCCCTAAGACTATTAGAATGCGGGATTTCCTTGCCCAAGTTCCAATAGTGACAATTAAGACTCCAAATATTTCTGCATCGGGTTATTCTGCAAGAGATTAGAGGAGATAAATATGGTCGGAATGATCAACTGTATGCGATTCCGGCCTAAAGAAGGCCAGCAAGAAGCGCTTTGGAAAGCCTATGCGGAGTATTTACGTGATTATCCCCTCGACGATATCATGCATAACATCATTGATTTGGGTACAGGGGAGTACGCTTTGATAGGCGTACATCATAGTGTTGAAAGTTTTATTGACATAATGAACCGAGACAATCGTGTAAGCGATGTGTTCAGATTATATATTGAACCTTACGAAGATGGTGAAAGTTTTCATTCATTTTCGGGTCCAGTCGTAAATTATAATGATTACCTTTAATCAGCTGCGCATCATACTTACGGCGGAACTTAAAAAGTCTAAGTGAAGACTTCACATGTTGATGTGCTGCGTTCATCTGATGCAAATGGTCGGAGTGCAATAATGAGCGTCTCGAACGTGACTATATTTGAATTGCACGATGAAAATAAAGCCAATGAATGGATTAGCTGGTACAATATTCAGGGGCCAATCGGATTTAGTACAGCTGATATCTTATTGTTCGTAAGAACAGGGCCCTCTTCCGGCATATCTGTTTCAGTATATCCTAGTGATAAAGCCAGAAAAGCGGGCTCTGAAGTTAGAAATGAATTTCAAAAACAACAATCTCAGTATTTAAGCGACATATCTTCTTTAGAGGGTGATGTCGAAATAAAGCATATGAAATAGGAGTAATCTCACGCGCGCTATTTTAACAGAATTGATTGTAAAACCCTCAATGCGCGCGGAGTTCCGGAGCCGATGAAAGTTTCCAATATAATGATGTTTGAATTTAACAGCTCTGATAGTCTTATATCTTTCGTTGATGCTTGGCAGGCTCATGGGCCGTATCCGAATACTCATCAAACTGTTTTTGTAAGAACGGAAGAAACTAGCGGCATTGGAATAACTGTGTATCAAAATGAAAAAGCTCGGTTGGCTGGGCATGAGATACGAAAGAAAGGGCTACAAACAAATATTTTTAGCAAGCATTTGAAAGATACCGTAGTCTTAGAGGGCGATGTGCTTATTCAATTTGGCGAAAATATTATAGATAAAGAAAATTGAACAATGCCATGTTCTGCATAGCCATAGATCTACTGGTCATGCTCGTTATGCAGGTTTCGGCTGAAGTTGCTGTTTGAAACATAGAAGAGGTTCGGGGAAAACGGGATATTGATGCCTTTCGATCTAATATCCAAGCCGGTATTGAAATCATCATGCGCTCAACGGCTGGCGTGATCGGTTTCGATCGTTGATGCTCGCTTATTTCAGCCGCGGTGCTATGTGACGCCTAGGTAGAAGATATTAGATGCTTTTATGAGAATGAGGATATTATGGCTGTACACCATAAAACAGATGCCGCGAATGCGCTGAGAAATGCTATTACGTGCGCATTAACCAAAGAAAATGAGCGGCTTTCCAAGTTCAAAACGGACGCCATCTTGGTGCCAGCAAAGGATTAACCGCATGCGTTCTTTTCTTTTGGTAATTTTGACAGTGCTGGCCACGCAGGCTTGCTCGGAGAGTGACGCTATTTTGAAGGATGCGATCGACGCGGTTGATGCCAATGTTGTATTCATGCGCCATGCAGTGGCCCCAGGGTTCGGCGATCCAGATAATTTTTCTTTATCAGACTGCAGCACTCAAAGAAATCTTGACACACGCGGTCGTAAACAGGCGCGGGCTATTGGCGCATCTATTCAAAAAAGCGGCATCCGCTTTGACCAAATATTATTGAGCGAATGGTGCCGTTGCAAAGAAACCGTTCAGCTTCTTGGGATAGGTCAATGGCAAACCTTTTCCGGATTAAACTCATTTTTTCAAAATTATGCTGATAAAACCAAGACTCTCAGAGAGTTGGAGCTTAAGCTCAAGAGTAAAGATGGCGGTATGATGTTCCTTGTGACCCATCAAGTGGTGATAAGAGCCGCTACAGGGGCATCGGTTGCCAGCGGTGAACTTGTTGCTTTCAACAGCGTGTCTCAGCAGAAGAAAATATTCCGTTTGGATTGATCGCAAACTGCGCATGGCCGAAATAGCCCTTAAATCTCTGCAACGCAGGTAAAGATGGCCTTCAAGGCGCGGCGTATATTCAACCGCTTAGCGCGCTGGCTTGGCCCTTTGCAGGTATTTATCCAAAAACGCGCTGGATTGCGGCGGTGACGCGGGCGTTCTTAACTCTGGCTGTATGTGCTATAACAGCGCTTTATCGCGATGACCGTCCTTTCCAAAAGACGCTAAGTTTTGGAAATGCGTATGGCGTTTTGGCTTTATAATCTGCAAAGCGCGCTCCGTAACGTAGAGAAAATCTGCGTTCTTTGAGCCGGGGCGCCAGAAGACAATAGGCGCTTAACACGATTGCAAGGCATAATTGGTCGGGTGTCCAAATCGGAACGGTCCAAGTGGTTAGAGCAAATGCAACATAGATTGGTTGGCGGATAATTTTGAATAGGCCCTGTGTTGGCATATCGGGAAAGACTGGTTTTATTTTTTGAACCAATGACATCCATCCCAGAGCACCAGATTGGACTTCGGCGCCAGCATCAAAGCTGGCCCATATCAAAAGGAGCCAGGAAAGAGCATAAAGCGTCGAGATTATAGCCAAAGGCCAGCCTTGTGCCTGCCACCAGATCGTTCCACTTGGCGTCCAAAAAGCAAATAATGCCAATAATTGAACCGAGGCAATTATGGCAAACGTGGTTGTGGCCAATGTCGCTCCATAGCCAGATGGTGCCAGCTTCGATAAAATAATCTGGCCAGACTTGGTCAGTAAAATAGAATGTGCCAAAGGGAATTGTAAAATCAAAGCAAAGTTCGCCGCAATGTTCCAAGGCGGCGGAACGCCACCTAAACTCTGGCTCATTCCAAAAAACATCGCCGTCATCATAGAAATCACGGCCAGCAAAAATATGAAGTGGCAGATAATTCCATATGAAATCGCCACAATAATCCTACGCTTCCCAACCGGTGGGGTAAGCGATCCAATTGCCAGTTCGAGCAGTCGGGTCAAGCGCGCGTTTGAAGTCTCTCTCATGGCGTGGAGATAATTCAAAATCGTGCAATGCCCAGTTTTCTGACCGCGCCGAGCTTTCAGCTGGATTTAATAGAAGAGCTTGGGACAGGTTTGAGAAAAGCGACTACAGGCTTTAGATAGTGATGATATAAAAAACTGCTTGGTTATTTATTGCGCCGATGCGCGAATATTAAACCAAGGATCGCGAAAAATAGAAAGGCTGCCGGAACCACCGTAACCATCGCTTTAAGCGCAGTTAGGGCCTGATCGGGTTGCTCAATTTTACCCATTGTTGAGGATTGAAACCCGTATATTCCCAGGATGATGGCCAAAAACCCGGGCGCGATCGCGTTTGCGACTTTCTGACCAAACAGCCAAACTGCGCTGAAAGCCCCCTCGATGGCCTCACCAAATTGCACGCGCGTTTGGTCCATCAAATCGGGATACATGGCCCAGGGAATTTGTTGATAAGCTCCGTTGGTTACACCAGCCAGCAGAAACAAAATAAACATTGTGGTGATATTCGTCGATGGCAGCGCGTAAAAAAGAATAAAGAGAAGCATAATATATGCGCTTAAACCAGCAATTAAGGCGGCTGATTTTCCAAATATATTCGACAAGAATACCCAAAAAATTTGACTACACATTGCACCGATCACAAAGGCGGCAAATAAGAAAGAAAGTGTTCCGAGGTTTTTGGACATTGCGGAAAGAAAAGAGGCTTCACCATCAAAAATGAGGTAGATCGCCGCGAATGGCAGGCCGGCAGTGATCGTGGCAATGGCCATCGTCATCAGGCCGTATAATAAAACCAATCTCATAAATGGTTTGTTTTGATAAACCAGTAAGGCCATGCTGCGCAGGCTGGCGTGGCTTGGAGCAGTTTCCTTTGGCGCTTTTCGGGTGGCCCATAGTGACGCCCATATTGCGATAATAATCACCGGTGCAATCACGGCGGATGCAAAGAAATGCCCGTCTTTTGTACCGCCTGCAAGTTGCGGGATTATTGCGCCACCAATCAAAATGCCCATGCTGGCAAACGCCATTCGAAACCCCATTAGTGACGAGCGCTCTTTTGGCTCATAAGTCATTTCACCAGCGCTTGCGCCATACGGGATTGCCACCATCGTAAACCCCAAAGTCGAGATTGCAAAAAAAACCGCAACCCAGATCAATGTGCTCAATTGTGAGGCGAAATTAGGCACTCCAAATATGCCGATTTGACCTAATGCAAGCAGTAAGGCGCCGATTGCCATCCACGGTGCGCGCCTACCCCATCTGCTTACGGTGCGATCCGACAAATAACCAATGATCGGGTCGGTGAGGATATCAAAAATTAAGATAGACGTTGTTAACGCGCCGGCAATTGCCACATTTATTCCAAGATAATTGGTTAAAAATGATAAGATCAAAAGCTGTTTGACAATCACGAACACAACGATGCCCATATCTGCTAGGCCCCAACCTATCTTTTGGCCATATGTCAGTTTTGAACGCAATGCATCACGTACTCAGAAGCTTTTGAGAGCCTCAGTAGCAAATCAAAGGATCTTGATAAACGCTTTTGTGATGGCCCTCGCTCTTATGTGGCGCGGTGTGGTTTTGCTGGCAATGGCATAAAACTGACTTGAGCGTGCAAATTTTCGGGCATTAAACTTCCCACCTTGAGATAGTAAAGCACTGAGTCTTCGCATGTTTTCTGTTCAGGATTAGACCATTAATCGCCGCATTAAATCCTCAGAAGAATGAGAATTAATTGAGACTCCACATAATTCTGTTCTGCGTTATTCTGCGGTTACCTTAAATGAGGTAAGGACCGTTGAAGATTACGGTCAGACGCATAGCGCTTTCGCTTTATGTAGATCTGACAGGCGGTTTCCCAAGACGCTCAGAAAGAATGCAAGTGACCCAATTCAGGAACCTTTTTCAACCGCTTCGCATCCGGAACAAAGAATTCAAAAATCGAATTTTTTCCACCGGGCATATGGCCGTCATGCTCGATGAGGGCAAGCCCACGCAAAGGCTTGCCGCCTATCATGGCGCTAAAGCAGCAGGCGGGGCAGCTTTAACGATCATAGAAGCTGCGCGAGTCCATCCAACAGGAAACAGTGGCAGGCCGGCAATTCAGGCCTATGATCCGGCTTGCGTGCCCGGTTACAAGAAATTAGCCGATGCCTGCCAGCCCCATGGATGTCTTGTTTTCGCGCAGCTGACGCATCCTGGCCGGGAAATGGCTTTGGCGCCCGACGGCTCGCGCCCTGTGGCTTATGCGCCTTCAGCCGTTCCAAATGAGCGTTTTCACGTCATGCCCCGTGCGCTGCCGACCGAGCTGATATGCGAAATTATAGGCGGATTTGAACAATCTGCCGCGCATCTACGTCAAGCCGGCCTTGATGGGGTTGAGCTGGTTGCCTCGCATGGATACCTGCTGGGCCAGTTCCTTAATCCGAACGTTAATCTCAGAAGCGATGGCTATGGGGGATCTTTTGAAGGTCGCTTACGCTTTCTAAAGGAGGCCATCGAAGCAACGCGTCGCGGGGCGGGTGATGATATGATCATCGGGCTGCGGCTGTCGGGTGACGAAAAAGACTATGCAGGGCTCGGGTTGGATGGCGTGCTTGAAATTTGTTCTGCTTTGGATGGTGTTTCTGGTCTGGATTATTTCAACATCACTGCGGGAACATCCGCTGGGCTTGCAGGTTCAACGCATATCGTTCCCTCGATGGCCTATGAGCTTGGGTATACTGCCCCGATCTCAGCCTCCATCAAAACGCTTGTGAGCAAGCCCGTTTTTGTGGCAGGGCGTATAAACCAGCCTCAAATTGCAGAAAAAATATTAGAGATGGGTCAAGCGGATATGTGCGGGATGACACGGGCGTTAATTTCAGATCCTGAGATGCCTCTCAAAGCCGGGTGCGGGGATTTGGAGGATATCCGCGCCTGCGTGGCCTGCAATCAAGCCTGTATCGGACATATGCTGCAGGCTTGCCCAATCTCTTGCATTCAAAGACCTGAAACGGGCCGCGAATTGCAATATGCAAATCTGTCAAAGGCACCCTCGAGAAAACGGATTTTAGTGGCAGGGGGTGGGCCTGCCGGTCTTAAAGCGGCCAGCATAGCGGCGCGGCGCGGGCATGAGGTGATCCTTTGTGAAAAATCAAATTCACTTGGTGGCCAGATTAATCTGGCGCAATCGCTCCCGGGCAGGGCTGAATTTGGGGGCATTACCTCGAACCTACAAAAAGAGCTTTCCAAAACAACGGCTCGGGTGCACCTTAATTGTTTCGTAAATCTTGATGTTATTGAAAATATCGCCCCTGATGTTGTTATTTCTGCAACGGGTGCAACGCCCTATAGGGCGCAAATTGATGGGGCCGATGATGCTCATGTGGTGAATGCATGGCAAGTTTTGGAAGGTCAAACAAATGTTGGTGGCCGCGTGGTTATCGCAGATTGGCGCTGTGATTGGGTGGGTCTGGGGCTTGCTGAATTGCTCGTCAAACAGGGCCGCCATGTTCGCCTGGCTGTGAATGGGATGGTGGCGGGCCAAAATATTCCGCAATATGCACGGGATATATGGATCGGCATACTGCACAAACTTGGTGTTGAGATTATTCCACATGTACGAGTGGTGGGGGTGGATTCCGAAGATGTATATTTTCAACACACGCTCAGCGGTGAACCGGTTATTTTAACTTCGGTCGATACTTTGGTCACCGCCCTGGGGCATTCAGCTGAAACGAAACTTGAGAAAGATTTAAACGCGCATCGTATCTTGCATCATATCATTGGCGATTGTCTGAGCCCCAGAACAGTCGAAGAAGCAGTGCTGGAAGGTTTAAGAATAGGAGCAAATCTGTGAAGTGCTTGAACATTTAAAACCTGGGCCTGTTTCGTAAGAGCGCGCCTATTGGCCAAACATTTCAAATTAAGGGCGGTGGGGCGCGTCACTCGGGTGACGCGTCTATAATAAATAACTTACGCATATGCTCATGGACCACCCACGCGCCCATCCAACCTTGGGGCAAAACCAACAAGTCGCCCGGCCCCACGTCACGCGTGCCTGTACCATCTGAATTGGTAACGGAGGCCCGACCGGAAAGAATATGGCAATATTCACCGGCCGCGCGGCGATCGGCCGTAAAATGGCCAGGCTGACATTCCCATACTCCAATTTTGCAATGACCATTTGCAGAGGACCAAAGCAATGTAGATGCCTCTTTTTGTCCTTGGGTCAATGAGGTGGGTTTATCTTTAAATTCCGACAATTTTGTTTCGGTAAGCTTGGCGTAAACTTCAAGTGCAATCATCTCTTTTTCCCGTGTGAACTCTGCTTGTTTCTGACATCACTCTTAATAATCTGGGCATCATTACCCCGATAATGAGCGCCAACGTATCAGGAGTATGCACAGTTAACATCCACTTATTATCACGCGGCGGAGTTTTCGCGCGATCTTTGCCTTATGCCGTACAGGCCCCGCTTAGGTTGCGAGAGCAAATAGGCTCGAGGATCTGAAATCAATGGTCTTAGGAGAGGTCGCGCTTATTTTGCCAATTTTTCAGAGCGTCACCTTCACCGGGTTTGCAAAGCTGTTTTTCATATTGCCGATATCTGGAGCACCGATGGGCATTCATTGAATAATTACAAACGATATTGGGTTAAATTTTGGGCCAAACGGTTCGAGACCAGGCCTTTTTCCAAGCGGTATCGCAGCCAAAGCGAGATTTTTAACCGCAGAGAATAGAGCAAATGGCGCCTTCAAAGGCCAAGAAAAGCTTTTGAAATGGCACAGGTTCAAGCGACGGGGCTGATGAAAAGGCCCGAGACACGCGAGTCTAGGGAGAAAAAGAACAGCTCGTAGCGCGCGTGTCTTTTGCTTTTAGAACATATGCACTACATCACGCGCGGGGAAGCGAACCTCTTTTGCTTTTGCCTTTAAACACAAACCCAACGTCGGTGCATGGTCACTGTTTATTTTTCAAAAACGAGGTCAGAGTTCATGGAGCAAGACGAAAAATCGGAAAAACCAAAGCGCAAGCCCAAATCTGACGCAGCCATTGGTGGAATGGTCGCAACATTTGCGCTATTGTTTTTAGCCGTTTTCGTTGGTCTTTTTATTTGGCTTGGCGCTTAACTGACGGCCTTTCTGGGATTATTCGTATCACCATAGCTAAAAGTGGCCTTAATATTTTGGCCCCAGGAGTGGCCACGAACATCCTTAAATTACCCTCATAATAAAAATTGGCTTTCACCGACGTTTAGGGCCTCTTGATAGCGTTCCCGTCCCAGCAGGTTTTTCTTGGTATCTTTAGAGCGGGTACTATCGCCACTGACATTTGTGTCATGGGGCTGGTTTGGAGCTTTATGACCAGTTCAACATTGGGAAATATTGCTTGCATTTCGCATGGCCTCTTCTGACACCGATTTCAACATGGTAATTCTACCGATCGACATGTCTTCTTCTGCGATTGTTTTTCAACTGTGACTCGTATGCTTTATCTGGAGCAGAAAATTAAAGTTTTTGACAAGGCCGTCATTTTCAAAAGGCTCTTAGTAAAGACAGGCTGCGCCGCCTAAATTATATCCAAACGCGTTCAGGTTGAATTAATGCGCTGCTTGGAAAAGCCCGTTTTACGCGCCCGCACTGGGTGCGAAATCTCGGCGCTGCACGGCAATTGGTCTGCTGTACAACCTGGCGGCTTTGCAGGTGATGTTGTTTGACAGCTTCATCGGCCTTGAAAATGCGCGTGGATGGCCAAAGTAAAAGGGGCGGGTTGGCGTTTTTTTTGGTGCGATTTTGCAAAGCGATCTGTTTGAAAGACCCGCCGTTCCAAAGATTTTTGTGGATATGTGTTGAGCATGGCTGTTTCAGCGATAAAAAGATAAACGCAGTTGGGCAAATAAGAGCGCGCTACCTGATGTGATCATGGGTTGAAAGTTACCGCAAAGCGCATTATGTGCAGCACAACTTTGAAAGGTCGATCCATGGCAATCAGCAATCCGTTGCAGTTTATTCAGCAAGTTCGTTCCGAAGTGTCTAAGGTTGTCTGGCCGACGCGGCGAGAGGTGCTTTTGACCACGGTCATGGTTTTTGTGATGGCGGCCTTGGCTGCGGTTATCTTTGCGCTTGTTGATTTAGGGATCCGCTCTGGGCTGCAGACTTTGCTGGATGCGTTGAGGTAATTTTTTTTCGAAGGCTTTGCCAATCTCACTTGAAATACTCATGTTTCGAGGGTAATTGGAGCTTTCAAAAGTCTGTTTGGCGTGCGGCGATTCGTGTTGCGCGCCGATTTTTTTGGATCTTAAGGACCTTAAAAAAGACTTAACGTTTTGAAATTGCGATGAAATTCGCATCATATGAAGGGCCTAAGACTCGATGGCAAAGCGGTGGTACTCGGTAAGCGTTCTTTCAAATTTCGAGAAGAAAATCGCCGAGCAAATAAAAACATCTGTGGTCGAGGCAAATCTCGAAGGTGAGATTGAAGAAGTTTTGGTGCCCACCGAAGAGGTGATTGAGGTGCGGCGTGGCAAAAAAGTCACGGCTGAACGTCGCTTCATGCCCGGCTATGTGTTGGTGCGCATGGAGATGAGTGATCAGGGGTATCACTTGATCAACTCGATCAATCGCGTAACAGGGTTTTTGGGGCCGCAGGGCCGCCCAATGCCGATGCGAGACGCAGAAGTAAACGCAATTTTGAATCGCGTTCAAGAAGGCGAAGAATCGCCGCGCACATTGCTGCACTACGAGATCGGCGAAAAAGTCAAAGTGAATGACGGTCCGTTTGAAGATTTCGACGCGTTGGTTGAAGGCGTGGATGATGAGAACCAGCGTCTGAAAGTAACAGTGTCAATTTTTGGCCGCGAGACGCCGGTCGAATTGGAATATACTCAGGTAACCAAACAAGCCTGAGGTTAGCCCGTGGAAGGGCAGTCGGTCGCGGCCGATGCACCCGAACCACGACAACGAAAAGCTCCGATGACGCGTCAGAGGAGTGTTGGTAAAAGGAGAGGCCAGATGGCCAAGAAACTGGTTGGCACGCTTAAATTGCAAGTGCCGGCGGGGAAAGCAAACCCCTCGCCACCCGTAGGACCTGCATTGGGTCAGCGCGGTATTAACATTATGGAGTTCTGTAAAGCTTTCAACGCAAAGACGGCTGATATGGAGCCTGGAGCACCATGCCCGACAGTGATTTCCTACTATCAGGATAAATCATTCTCGATGGATATTAAGACGCCGCCCGCATCTTATTATTTGCGCAAAGCGGCAAAGCTGAAGTCAGGCGCTACCAATCCGGGCCGTGAAACAGCCGGAACCGTGACCGCGGCGCAAGTCAAAGAGATCGCAGAAGCGAAAATGACCGATCTTAACGCAAACGACATCGAAGGCGCGATGCAGATCATTCTGGGATCAGCGCGTTCGATGGGCATCGAGGTGAAGTAAGATGGCGAAGTTTGGAAAACGGATGCGCTCTGTGCGCGAAGCAGCGGACGGCAAATTTGATTTGTCGGTTGAAGAGGCTGTGGCATTGGTGAAAGCCAACGCAAAAGCTAAATTCGATGAAACGATCGAAATTGCGGTGAATTTAGGGGTTGATACCCGCCATGCCGACCAGATGGTGCGCGGCGTTATCGGTCTGCCAAATGGCACTGGAAAAACAGTGCGGGTTGCAGTGTTTGCGCGCGATGCCAAAGCAGATGAAGCGAAAGCGGCTGGGGCTGATATTGTGGGCGCCGAAGATCTGATGGAAATTGTTCAAGGCGGCAAGATCGAATTTGATCGGTGCATTGCAACACCTGATATGATGCCGGTTGTTGGGCGTTTGGGCAAAGTACTTGGGCCGCGCAATTTGATGCCCAATCCCAAAGTCGGTACCGTCACGATGGATGTTACTGCGGCTGTCAAAGCGGCGAAGGGCGGCGAAGTGCAGTTCAAAGCTGAAAAAGGCGGTGTGGTGCATGCGGGTGTTGGCAAAGCCTCATTTGATGAAGCAAAATTGGTCGAAAACGTAAAAGCGTTCGTAGACGCTGTGGCCAAAGCCAAGCCATCAGGTGCTAAGGGTGCCTATATGAAAAAGATCGCGCTGAGTTCGACAATGGGCGCCGGCGTCACGATCGATGTGGGGGCTGCAAGCCAACGCTAAGAAATTGGTTGCCTTTTGCATTGTTGTGCAGGGGGCAGCGAATAGCGGATCCGCTAGGATCCGTTCTGTCCGAGACGGAGGGTGGGGCGCAGGCCCGTTAAATCCTTCCTGAGATGGGGAACGAGACATTGGATCAGTCTGCGGCGCAAGCCTCGGGTGGTTTTGGCCTCGGGACCCTGACCTAGGACCCGAACGCTGCCCTTTTAGGGTGGCAAACTTGAGCCGGGGAGAGATCCCCAAATTTGGAGTGAAACTGTGGATAGAGCACAAAAAGAGAAAGTGGTCGAGGAACTCGGCCAAATCTTTGAAAGCTCTGGCGTTGTGGTAGTGTCTCACTATGCAGGGCTTACAGTTGCTGAAATGCAAGATCTGCGCGCCCGCGCCCGTCAGGGTGGAAGCGCAGTTCGTGTTGCCAAAAACAGGCTCGCCAAGATCGCCCTTGATGGGATGCCATGCGCAGGCATAGCAGATTTTCTGACAGGGATGACTGTTCTAACCTTTTCCGAGGACCCGGTGGCAGCAGCCAAAGTGGCCGAGGATTTCGCCAAAGAGAATAAAAAGTTTGAAATTCTCGGTGGCGCGATGGGTGAGAATGTTTTGGATCGTGCCGGCGTTGAGGCCGTGTCGAAAATGCCTTCACGCGAAGAGCTTATTGCTTCGATCGTGGGCTGCATCGGCGCTCCTGCTTCAAACATCGCAGGCGCAATTGGCGCACCTGCTTCGAATATCGCCGGCATTTTGTCGAGCATCGAAGACAAGGCAGCTGCTTAAGCAACTTAAGATCTGCGTAGGGAAATGCCCCATACGTTGGAACACAACTTAGAAACGGAAAGAGTCGAAAATGGCTGATCTGAAGAAACTTGCAGAAGAGATCGTTGGTCTTACCCTGCTGGAAGCACAAGAACTGAAAACCATCCTGAAGGACGAGTATGGCATTGAGCCTGCTGCCGGTGGCGCTGTCATGATGGCAGGCCCTGCAGGTGGCGATGCCGCAGGTGGCGGCGCTGAAGAGCAAACAGAATTTGACGTAATTCTGAAAGCCGCAGGCGCTTCAAAAATCAACGTGATCAAAGAAGTTCGCGGCATCACAGGCCTAGGCCTGAAAGAAGCCAAAGAGCTGGTTGATGCAGGCGGCAAAGCTGTCAAAGAAGGCGTTGATAAAGCCGAAGCGGAAGACATCAAAGCCAAGCTGGAAGCAGCTGGCGCCGAAGTCGAGCTTAAGTAAACACCGCCAGGGTAACCTGGTACGTATCGGCCGAGAGCGGGAAACCCGCTCTTGGCCATACCTGTCTTAGAAAGAGCCTACTTCAGCAGGCGTTTTGTTGGGCAGGATAAATAGATCGGGAGGCTTTCGTTGGGTGAAAGCCAGGCATTGATCTTATCTTGCGATCTCGTATGGGGGCGCGGCTGGTACCCGACAGCGCGCGCGTCCGGTGAGAAAACTGAAAGGTACTATATCCATGGCTCAATCATATCTCGGCCAGAAGCGTTTGCGTAAATATTACGGAAAAATTCGCGAAGTTCTTGACATGCCAAACCTGATTGAAGTGCAAAAATCATCTTATGATTTGTTTTTGCGCTCGGGCGAGGCGGAAATTCCCACTGATGGCGAAGGCATCAAAGGCGTTTTCCAATCGGTGTTTCCGATCAAAGATTTCAACGAAACCTCTGTGCTGGAATTTGTTGGCTATGATTTAGAAAAGCCCAAATATGACGTCGAGGAATGCCAGCAGCGTGATATGACCTATAGTGCTCCGCTCAAGGTCACGCTGCGGCTGATCGTGTTTGATGTTGATGAAGATACGGGCGCCAAATCGGTAAAAGACATTAAAGAGCAAGACGTGTTTATGGGCGATATGCCTTTGATGACACCGAATGGCACCTTTGTTGTCAACGGGACCGAACGGGTGATCGTTTCACAGATGCATCGCTCTCCTGGGGTGTTTTTCGATCATGATAAAGGTAAAACGCACAGCTCGGGTAAGCTGTTATTCGCCTGCCGGATCATTCCGTATCGCGGGTCTTGGCTTGATTTTGAATTTGATGCCAAAGACTTGGTGTTTGCGCGGATCGATCGCCGCCGTAAATTGCCGGTAACCACGCTGCTTTACGCGCTTGGCCTGGATCAAGAAGGCATCATGAGCGCCTATTATGATACGGTGAATTTCCACGTTGTGAAAGGCAAAGGGTGGAAAACGAAATTCTTCCCAGAGCGCGTGCGCGGCACCCGTCCAATTTATGATCTAATCGATGCAGCGACGGGTGAAGTGATTGCTGAAGCCGGCAAAAAAGTAACGCCCCGCGCGGTGAAAAAATTGATCGATGAGGGCAAAGTAACCGAGCTTTTGGTGCCGTTTGACCAAATTATTGGTAAATTTGTGTCTCAAGATTTAATCAATGAGGAAACCGGCGCGATTTACGTAGAAGCGGGTGATGAACTAACCGCGGAATATGATAAAGAAGGCGAAATGATCGGTGGATCGTTGAAAGATCTTGTGGATGCCGGCTTTGCCGATATTCCCGTACTTGATATCGATAACGTCAATGTTGGCCCCTATATGCGCAACACCATGATGCAGGATAAAAACCTCAGCCGTGATACCGCGCTGATGGATATTTACCGCGTCATGCGCCCGGGCGAACCGCCCACCGTAGATGCTGCTTCCGCGCTGTTTGACACGCTGTTTTTCGACAGCGAGCGCTATGATTTATCCGCGGTTGGCCGCGTGAAAATGAATATGCGTTTGGCGCTTGATGCAGAAGATACGCAGCGCACATTGCGCAAAGAAGATATTGTGTCTTGCATCAAGGCGTTGGTTGAGCTGCGCGATGGCAAGGGTGATATCGACGATATTGATCACTTGGGCAACCGGCGCGTGCGTTCGGTTGGCGAATTGATGGAAAACCAATATCGGGTCGGATTGCTGCGGATGGAGCGGGCAATTAAAGAACGGATGTCATCGGTCGAAATCGATACTGTGATGCCACAGGATTTGATCAACGCGAAACCGGCTGCTGCCGCGGTGCGTGAATTCTTTGGGTCCAGCCAATTATCGCAATTTATGGACCAAACCAACCCTCTTTCAGAAGTCACCCACAAACGCCGCCTGTCGGCGCTTGGGCCAGGCGGGTTAACGCGTGAGCGGGCCGGTTTTGAGGTGCGCGACGTGCACGCAACCCATTATGGGCGCATGTGTCCGATTGAAACGCCGGAGGGGCCAAATATTGGCCTAATCAACTCATTGGCAACCTTTGCACGCGTGAACAAATATGGTTTTATCGAAACGCCCTATCGGATCGTGAAGGATGCGACGGTGACGGATGAGGTACATTACCTCTCTGCCACAGAAGAAATGCGCCATACGGTGGCACAAGCCAATGCGAAATTGGACGTGAACGGACGGTTTGTGAATGATCTGGTGAGCACGCGGCAATCTGGCGATTACACGCTTGCGCCCGTCGAGAATGTTGACCTGATCGATGTGAGCCCAAAGCAGTTGGTATCGGTTGCGGCCTCGCTAATTCCGTTTTTGGAAAATGACGATGCGAACCGCGCTTTGATGGGCTCGAACATGCAACGTCAGGCGGTGCCTTTGCTACGGGCCGAGGCGCCTTTGGTTGGCACGGGCATCGAAGAAATCGTAGCGCGGGATTCCGGTGCGGCGATTATGGCGAAACGCGCGGGTGTAGTGGATCAGGTTGACGCGCAGCGGATCGTTATCCGGGCGACCGAAGACCTGGATCTTGGCGATGCGGGTGTTGATATTTACCGGATGCGTAAATTCCAGCGCAGCAACCAAAATACTTGCATCAACCAGCGCCCACTCATTAAAGTGGGGCAAGCGGTGTCTAAAGGCGAAGTGATCGCTGATGGGCCCTCAACTGATTTGGGTGAATTGGCTTTAGGTAAAAACGTGGTGGTCGCGTTTATGCCTTGGAACGGCTATAATTACGAAGATTCAATTCTGATTTCAGAGCGCGTGGCGCGCGATGATGTGTTTACGTCGGTTCATATTGAAGAATTTGAAGTGGCAGCGCGCGACACCAAGCTTGGCCCTGAAGAAATCACACGTGATATTCCAAATGTTGGCGAAGAAGCGCTGCGCAATTTGGATGAGGCGGGGATCGTTTATATTGGTGCTGATGTAGAGCCAGGTGATATTCTGGTTGGAAAAATCACGCCGAAAGGCGAAAGCCCAATGACGCCTGAAGAAAAGCTTCTCAGAGCGATCTTTGGTGAGAAAGCGTCGGATGTGCGCGATACATCTTTGCGCGTTAAGCCAGGCGATTTTGGTACGGTTGTTGAAGTGCGCGTGTTCAACCGCCATGGCGTTGAAAAAGATGAGCGCGCTTTGCAAATTGAGCGCGAAGAGGTTGAGCGTTTGGCGCGAGACCGCGATGACGAGCTGGCGATTTTGGATCGCAACATCTATGCCCGTCTGCGCAGTATGATCATTGGCAAGACGGTTCTAAAAGGCCCGAAAGGCGTGAAAGCCAACGCCGTGATCGACGAAGATTTGCTTGAGAGTTTAAGCCGTGGCCAGTGGTGGCAATTGGCGTTGAGCGAAGAGGGCGATGCGAAGATCGTTGAGGCCTTGCACGAGCAATATGAAGTACAAAAGCGGATTCTAGACGCCCGCTTTGAAGATAAAGTTGAAAAAGTGCGCCGCGGTGATGATCTGCCCCCTGGCGTTATGAAAATGGTAAAAGTCTTTATCGCGGTGAAGCGTAAGCTGCAGCCAGGCGATAAAATGGCGGGCCGTCACGGCAATAAAGGGGTGATCTCAAAGGTTGTGCCAATGGAAGATATGCCTTTCTTGGCAGATGGAACGCCTGTTGATTTCTGTTTGAACCCTCTGGGCGTGCCTTCGCGTATGAATGTGGGCCAAATCTTAGAAACCCATATGGGGTGGGCGGCGCGCGGTCTGGGCGTGAATATCGATGAATCCTTGAATGATTATCGTCGTTCGGGTGATTTGACACCGGTGCGTGAGGCAATGCGTCTGGCATATGGTGATGATGTCTACGAAGAAGGCATTGCCGGCATGGATGAAGACAGTTTGGTTGAAGCGGCGGGCAATGTCTGCAATGGCGTGCCGATCGCGACACCGGTCTTTGATGGCGCCAAAGAAGGCGATGTGAATGACGCGCTGGTGCGGGCTGGTTTTGATCAATCGGGCCAATCCATCCTGTTTGATGGCCGCACAGGTGAGCAATTCACCCGTCCGGTCACGGTTGGGATAAAATACCTGCTGAAGTTACATCACTTGGTGGATGATAAAATCCACGCACGCTCAACTGGGCCCTACAGCTTGGTCACGCAGCAGCCATTGGGTGGTAAAGCCCAATTTGGCGGCCAGCGCTTTGGTGAAATGGAGGTTTGGGCTTTGGAAGCTTACGGCGCGGCTTACACATTGCAAGAAATGTTGACGGTCAAATCTGATGACGTTGCAGGGCGGACGAAAGTCTATGAAAGCATCGTTAAAGGTGAAGATAACTTCGAAGCGGGCATTCCGGAATCCTTCAATGTTTTGGTGAAGGAAGTCCGTGGTCTCGGCCTGAATATGGAACTCTTGGACACGGAGGATGATGCGTAGGGCTTTTGCCCACGCTTCCACCTTTCTGTCTCCAATTAGAGGAATTAAAATGAACCAGGAACTGACAAACAACCCGTTTAACCCGTTAACGTCACCTAAAGTTTTCGATGAGATCAAAGTCTCTTTGGCCAGCCCAGAGCGGATCCTTTCATGGTCTTTCGGTGAAATCAAAAAGCCCGAAACGATCAATTACCGGACCTTTAAGCCCGAGCGTGATGGTTTGTTCTGCGCGCGAATTTTTGGCCCAACCAAAGATTACGAATGTCTGTGCGGCAAATATAAACGGATGAAGTATCGTGGCGTTGTCTGCGAAAAATGTGGCGTTGAAGTGACGCTGCAGAAGGTCCGCCGGGAACGTATGGGGCATATCGAACTGGCCTCACCCGTTGCACATATTTGGTTCTTAAAGTCGCTGCCATCGCGGATTGGCTTGATGCTGGATATGACGCTTCGTGATTTGGAACGCGTGCTGTATTTTGAAAATTATGTGGTGATCGAGCCTGGTCTGACCGATTTGACCTATGGTCAGATGATGACCGAAGAAGAATATATGGACGCGCAAGACACGTTCGGTATGGATGCATTTACCGCCAATATCGGTGCAGAAGCGATCCGCGAAATGCTGGCGGCGATCGATTTGGAATCTGAAGCCGAGCAATTGCGCGCGGATCTCAAAGAAGCCACGGGTGAGTTGAAGCCGAAAAAAATCATCAAGCGCCTGAAAGTGGTTGAAAGCTTTTTGGAATCGGGCAACCGCCCGGAATGGATGATCCTCACTGTTGTGCCGGTGATTCCGCCGGAGTTGCGCCCCTTGGTGCCATTGGATGGCGGCCGGTTTGCAACGTCGGATTTGAACGATCTTTATCGCCGTGTGATTAACCGCAACAACCGTTTGAAGCGACTGATCGAATTGCGCGCGCCCGATATTATCGTGCGCAACGAAAAGCGGATGCTGCAGGAATCTGTGGATGCGTTGTTCGACAATGGCCGCCGCGGCCGCGTGATCACCGGTGCCAATAAGCGGCCGCTGAAATCGCTGTCGGACATGCTGAAAGGCAAACAGGGCCGTTTCCGTCAAAACTTGCTTGGAAAGCGGGTCGATTTTTCTGGCCGTTCGGTGATCGTGACGGGCCCAGAGCTGAAGCTGCATCAATGTGGCTTGCCTAAGAAAATGGCGCTCGAATTGTTCAAGCCGTTTATCTATTCGCGCCTTGAGGCCAAAGGGCTGTCAAGCACGGTGAAGCAAGCCAAAAAACTGGTTGAAAAAGAGCGTCCTGAAGTATGGGATATTCTGGATGAAGTGATCCGCGAGCACCCGGTAATGTTGAACCGTGCGCCTACTTTGCACCGGTTGGGCATTCAAGCTTTTGAGCCGGTTTTGATAGAAGGCAAAGCCATCCAATTGCATCCGCTGGTCTGTTCTGCGTTCAACGCTGATTTTGACGGTGACCAAATGGCCGTACACGTGCCGCTCAGCTTGGAAGCCCAGCTAGAAGCCCGCGTGTTGATGATGTCCACAAATAACGTGCTGTCACCAGCAAATGGCGCCCCGATTATCGTGCCCTCGCAGGATATGATTTTGGGTCTGTATTACACCACAATCATGCGAGAAGGCATGAAGGGTGAAGGGATGATGTTCAGCTCGATTGAGGAAGTGCAATACGCTCTCGATAGTGGCACTGTGCATTTACATGCCAAAATCACTGCGCGTATTCCGCAAATAGATGAGCATGGCAGCGAAGTGATGCAACGGTTTGAAACCACTCCGGGGCGCGTGCGCCTGGGCGCTCTTTTGCCGGTGAATAACAAAGCGCCGTTTGAATTGGTGAACGCGTTGCTCAGAAAGAAAGATGTCCAAAAGGTGATCGACACTGTCTACCGCTATTGCGGTCAGAAAGAATCGGTAATTTTTTGCGATCAAATTATGACGATGGGCTTCAGAGAAGCGTTCAAAGCCGGTATCTCATTCGGCAAGGATGATATGGTTATCCCAGATGATAAATGGGGGATCGTTGATACGACCCGTCAGCAGGTTAAAGATTTCGAACAGCAATATATGGATGGTCTGATCACACAGGGCGAGAAATATAACAAAGTTGTCGATTCCTGGTCAAAATGTAACGATAAAGTCACCGACGCAATGATGAATACGATTTCGGCGCCGCGCTTGGATGATGACGGATCTGAAAGCGAGCCGAACAGCGTTTATATGATGGCCCATTCGGGCGCGCGTGGATCGGTTACCCAGATGAAGCAACTGGGCGGTATGCGTGGTCTGATGGCCAAGCCGAACGGCGATATTATTGAAACGCCGATCATTTCAAACTTTAAAGAAGGTTTGACGGTGCTTGAATATTTCAACTCTACCCACGGTGCGCGTAAGGGCTTGTCGGATACAGCGTTGAAAACAGCGAACTCTGGATATCTAACCCGGCGTTTGGTTGATGTTGCACAAGATTGCATTGTGCGCATGAATGATTGTGGTACCGAACAATCCATCACGGCCGAAACGGCCGTCAATGATGGGGAAGTTGTCTCATCGTTGGCCGAGCGCGTGTTGGGCCGGGTTGCTGCTGAGGATATTTTACGCCCCGGAACGGAAGACATGTTGGTCGCCAAAGGCGAGCTGATCGATGAGATTATGGCCGATAAGATCGATGAGGCGGGTCTGCAAACGGCGCGCATCCGCTCTCCTTTGACCTGCGAAGCTGAAGAGGGCGTTTGTGCATTGTGCTACGGACGAGATCTTGCGCGCGGTACTATCGTGAATACCGGCGAAGCGGTGGGCATCATCGCGGCGCAATCAATCGGTGAACCTGGTACGCAGCTGACAATGCGGACATTCCACATTGGCGGCGTTGCGCAAGGGGGCCAGCAATCCTTCTTGGAAGCCAGCCAAAGTGGTGTGATTGAGTTTGAGAACCCACAAACGTTGAAAAACGCGCAGGGTGACATGTTGGTGATGGGGCGCAATATGAAGCTGCGCATCCTAGATGAAAATGGGGATGAATTGGCCAGCCATAAATTGGGCTATGGCACGAAGTTATTCGTGGCCGAAGGGGCCAAGGTTGAACGCGGCGATAAATTATTTGAGTGGGATCCCTATACTTTGCCGATCATCGCCGAAAAAGCCGGTGTCGCCAAACATGTGGACCTGGCCAATGGCGTTGCCGTGCGTGAAGAAACCGATGATGCAACCGGGATGACGCAGAAAATCGTTATTGACTGGCGCGCCGCCGCAAAGGGCAGCGAATTGAAGCCTGAAATTATCCTTGCTGGTGAAGATGGTGAGCCTGTGCGCAATGAGGCGGGCAATCCAATTACCTATCCAATGTCGGTTGATGCAATCTTGTCGGTCGAAGATGGTCAAGAGGTGAAAGCGGGGGATGTGGTCGCCCGTATTCCGCGTGAAGGGGCGAAAACAAAAGACATTACAGGTGGTTTGCCGAGGGTTGCTGAATTGTTTGAGGCACGCCGTCCAAAAGATCACGCGATTATCGCGGAAGTCGATGGATATGTGCGCTTTGGGCGCGATTATAAAAACAAGCGACGGATCAGCATTGAGCCGGCCGATGAATCGCTGGAGCTGGTGGAATATATGGTTCCCAAAGGAAAGCATATTCCGGTTGCCGAGGGTGATTTTGTGCAAAAGGGCGATTACATCATGGATGGCAACCCAGCCCCACATGATATTCTGGCCATTATGGGCATTGAAGCGCTGGCAAATTACATGATCGATGAGGTGCAGGATGTGTATCGTTTGCAAGGTGTTAAAATCAACGACAAGCATATCGAAGTGATCGTACGCCAGATGCTGCAGAAATGGGAAATCGCCGAAAGCGGTGACACCACTTTGCTGAAAGGCGAACATGTCGATAAGGCGGAGTTTGACGCAGCAAATGAAAAAGCCCTGTCAAAAGGCGGACGTCCGGCGCAGGGTGAACCTATTTTGCTAGGCATCACAAAAGCATCCTTGCAAACGCGCTCGTTTATCTCTGCCGCCTCATTCCAGGAAACCACACGGGTTCTGACCGAGGCATCGGTGCAAGGCAAGCGGGATAAATTGGTTGGTCTGAAAGAAAACGTGATCGTTGGGCGGCTTATTCCAGCGGGCACAGGGGGCGCGACGCAACAAGTTCGCCGTATCGCCACAGAGCGTGACAATGTGGTGCTTGAAGCGCGCCGCGAGGAAGCTCAGGCTGCGGCCGCCTTAGCCGCACCCAGCGAAGATGATGTGTTTAAAGAGGCTACGGCAAGCGAAAGCTAAACACCCTTTGCCGTTAAAAATTTAGAAAAAGCCCGGCCTTAAGTCGGGCTTTTTTTATAAGCGTTGATCGGATCAAGCGCTGCGCATATCTGCGCCCTTAGCGCGCTGTTAAGATATCTCAAACTTGCAGAAGAGCGCTGTTTCAGACAGGTTGAAAAACCGCTAAGGACTGGTTGGAAAAGGCCGGATCAAGCCTGCCACGCGGGCTGTAAATCGCGGATGCTTGTGAAGATGCGCACACCATTGGTAATATTTTGTATGTTGATTTTTTATCCAGTTAAAACGCATGACCCAAACGCAGGTTGAATTTCGGGATTTGATGCATGGGCTTTGAAATAAAACCCATAATATAAGAGGGTTGTTGCCGGATATCGCAAAGCGGTCAGACGGCGCGACCACGACTTTCTTCGGTTCGATCTGCAGGGGTAAAGCCGCAGCTTTTCAGGCTGTTGACAAGCGTTCCGACTCCCCCTATACGCACGACACGTCGAGTCATGGGATGTTTCTCTGGCTTTGGCTTCAGAATTGAAGTGGTCAAGATCCGGGCAGTGCCTCGATCCTCTGGAAAACCCACCGCGTCGTTCCCAAGAACGAGGGGACCGGTGTGGTGTTTGTGTTATGCGGACGCGTTTGGCACAGAAGAATGAACTGCATGGGCTGCGCTCATGCGCCCATAAACGACGAGCGAACGGGGAATAACCGGAATGCCAACGATACAACAGCTGATCCGCAAGCCGCGGCAGCCCAAAGTAAAACGCTCCAAATCCATGCATTTGCAGGAGTGTCCACAAAAACGCGGTGTGTGCACGCGCGTTTACACCACCACGCCGAAAAAGCCGAACTCAGCCATGCGGAAAGTTGCAAAAGTGCGCTTAACAAATGGGTTTGAGGTGATCAGCTACATCCCGGGTGAAAAGCATAACCTTCAAGAACACTCAGTGGTTTTGATCCGCGGGGGTCGCGTAAAAGACCTTCCTGGTGTTCGCTACCATATCTTGCGCGGTGTTCTGGACACGCAAGGGGTTAAAGATCGTAAACAGCGCCGCTCTAAATATGGCGCCAAGCGTCCGAAATAAAAGGATTAACAGATGTCTCGTCGCCACGCCGCCGAAAAACGTGAAATTTTACCCGATGCCAAATTTGGCGATCGGGTTATTTCGAAATTCATGAACAACCTCATGATTGATGGTAAGAAATCGATCGCTGAGACCATTGTGTATAACGCTTTGGACCGGGTTGAAGATAAAATCAAGCGCGCGCCCGTTGAGGTGTTTCACGAAGCTTTGGATAATATCAAGCCAGCCGTTGAGGTGCGTTCGCGCCGCGTTGGTGGTGCCACCTATCAGGTACCCGTTGAGGTGCGCCCCGAGCGCCGCGAAGCGTTGGCCATTCGTTGGTTGATCAAAGCGTCTCGTAGCCGCAACGAAAATACGATGGAAGAACGCCTTGCGGGTGAGCTTTTAGACGCTGTAAATTCGCGCGGCTCCGCCGTGAAAAAGCGCGAAGACACGCATAAAATGGCCGATGCGAACAAAGCATTCAGCCACTACCGTTGGTAATTTAAAGAGGCTGCACTGAAATGGCGCGCGAATATAATCTAAACGAATACCGTAATTTTGGCATTATGGCTCACATTGATGCGGGCAAGACAACTTGCTCAGAGCGGATTTTGTATTACACGGGGAAGTCGCATAACATTGGTGAGGTGCATGATGGCGCCGCAACGATGGATTGGATGGAGCAAGAGCAAGAGCGTGGTATCACAATCACCTCGGCTGCGACCACCACATTTTGGGAGCGCACCGAAGATGGTGAGACGGCGCAATCGCCCAAGCACCGTATGAACATCATCGATACCCCGGGCCACGTTGATTTTACAATCGAGGTTGAACGGTCTTTGGCGGTTTTAGACGGTGCTATCGCCGTTTTGGATGCGAATGCGGGTGTTGAGCCGCAAACCGAAACCGTGTGGCGTCAGGCTGATCGTTATAAAGTGCCGCGGATCGTTTATGTGAATAAGATGGATAAAATCGGCGCAGATTTTTTCAACTGCGTGCACATGATTCAGGATCGCACCGGCGCCGTGCCCGCGCCGATCCAAATCCCTATCGGCGCAGAGAACGAGCTTGAGGGCTTGGTTGATCTGATAACGATGCAGGAATGGGTCTGGGCTGGTGAAGATTTAGGTGCGACATGGGAATTGCGCCCGATCCGTGAGAGCCTTCAGGACACTGCCAATGAATGGCGCGCCAAGCTCATCGAAACTGCGGTTGAGATGGATGATGATGCGATGATGGCCTATCTAGAGGGGGAAGAGCCCGATGAGGCCACGCTTCGCGCGCTGATCCGCAAGGGCACGCTCGAAATTAAATTCATTCCTATTTTATGTGGTTCGGCCTTCAAGAACAAAGGTGTGCAACCGCTTTTGAACGCCGTGATCGATTACCTGCCGAGCCCGCTGGATGTGGTTGATTATATGGGTTTCCGTCCGGGTGACGAAACAGAAACCCGCGATGTCGCGCGCCGTGCGGACGACGATATGCCGTTTTCAGCGCTTGCGTTTAAAATCATGAATGATCCCTTCGTTGGCACGCTTACATTTACGCGCATCTATTCGGGCATGATGAATAAGGGTGACGGTATCTTTAACTCGACCAAGGGTAAAAAAGAGCGCGTTGGCCGCATGATGATGATGCACTCGAATAATCGCGAAGAGATCGAAGAAGCATTTGCGGGGGATATCATCGCGCTTGCCGGTTTGAAGGACACGACTACGGGCGACACGTTGTGCGATGTGAAAGAGCCTGTAATCTTGGAAACAATGACCTTCCCTGATCCAGTGATCGAAATCGCAGTTGAGCCGAAGACCAAGAACGACCAAGAGAAAATGTCTCAGGGTCTTGCGCGCTTGGCGGCCGAAGATCCCTCATTCCGTGTGGAAACTGATCTTGAGAGCGGTCAGACCATCATGAAGGGCATGGGCGAACTGCATTTGGATATTTTGGTGGATCGCTTAAAGCGTGAGTTCAAGGTGGAAGCCAATATCGGTGCTCCACAAGTGGCGTATCGTGAGACGATTGGTCATGAGGTTGAGCATACATACACACACAAAAAACAGTCTGGTGGGTCTGGGCAGTTTGGTGAAGTGAAAATGGTTATTACGCCAACCGAGCCTGGCGAAGGATACTCATTTGAAAGCAAGATCGTTGGTGGCGCTGTTCCGAAAGAATATATCCCCGGCGTCGAAAAAGGCATAAAATCAGTTATGGATAGCGGCCCCTTGGCAGGCTTTCCTGTGATCGATTTTAAAGTGTCTCTGCTCGACGGCAAGTTCCATGACGTGGATAGCTCGGTTTTGGCTTTTGAAATCGCTGCGCGGATGTGTATGCGCGAAGGGATGAGAAAAGCCGGCGCAAAGCTTCTTGAGCCGATCATGAAGGTCGAAGTTGTAACGCCTGAGGATTATACAGGCAACATCATTGGCGATCTGACCTCCCGTCGGGGTCAGGTGCAAGGTCAGGAGCCACGCGGCAACGCGATCGCGATTGAGGCTTTTGTACCTTTGGCGAATATGTTCGGTTACATTAATAACTTGCGGTCGATGTCCTCTGGACGTGCGCAATTTACTATGTCGTTTGATCATTATGACCCGGTTCCGCAGAATATCTCTGAAGAAATTCAGTCGAAATTTGCCTAAAAACGGGCATGGGCTTGGGGCCCATGCTTAAGCAAAACTTTAGGGCCGAGAGCGGTCTTGTAAACTAACGAAAAAGGAGGCCACCATGGCAAAGGAAAAGTTTGAGCGTAGTAAGCCGCATTGCAACATCGGCACGATTGGTCACGTTGACCATGGTAAGACGACATTGACGGCTGCGATTACGAAGCAATTTGGCGAATTTCAGGATTATGATCAGATTGACGCTGCGCCGGAAGAAAAAGCCCGCGGGATCACGATTTCGACGGCGCATGTTGAATATGAAACTGAAAACCGGCATTACGCGCATGTGGATTGCCCCGGCCATGCTGATTATGTGAAAAACATGATCACGGGTGCGGCGCAGATGGATGGCGCGATTTTGGTTGTGAACGCGGCCGATGGCCCTATGCCGCAAACGCGCGAGCATATTTTGCTTGGCCGCCAGGTTGGTATCCCTTCGATGGTTGTTTTCCTGAACAAAGTTGACCAGGTGGATGACGAAGAGCTTCTTGAGCTGGTTGAAATGGAAGTGCGCGAGCTTCTCAGCACGTATGATTACCCAGGTGATGATATTCCGATTGTTGCCGGCTCTGCTTTGGCGGCGCTTGAGGGTCGCGATGCGAATATCGGTGAAGAGAAGATTTCTGAGCTGATGGCGGCTGTTGACAGCTATATCCCGCAGCCGGATCGCGCGATTGATCAGCCGTTCTTGATGCCGATCGAAGATGTGTTTTCAATCTCGGGCCGTGGTACGGTTGTGACCGGGCGGGTTGAGCGCGGTGTGATCAATGTGGGCGATGAGATTGAGATCGTTGGCATTCGTGACACGGGCAAAACCACCTGTACGGGTGTTGAAATGTTCCGTAAATTGCTGGATCGCGGTGAAGCTGGCGACAATATTGGTGCATTGCTGCGCGGTGTTGATCGTGAAGGCGTTGAGCGTGGACAGGTTCTGTGTAAGCCAAGCTCTGTGAAGCCGCATACAAAGTTTGAGGCTGAAGCCTATATTCTGACCAAGGAAGAGGGTGGCCGTCATACGCCGTTCTTTGCCAATTATCGCCCACAGTTTTATTTCCGTACGACGGATGTGACCGGGACGGTGAACCTGCCAGAGGGAACAGAGATGGTGATGCCCGGCGATAACTTGAAGTTCGAAGTGGAGCTGATTGCGCCAATCGCGATGGAAGATAAGCTGCGCTTTGCGATCCGCGAAGGTGGCCGCACCGTCGGCTCAGGCGTCGTGTCAAAAATTATCGAGTAAGAGTTGCTCGAGCTGGTAACAGGCCCGTCGGAATAGCGTCGGGCCTGAATTAAAATTGGCACTTACGCGGTGCCGTATGTGTTCGATGAAGGGGTTAGAATGACCTGGCCTCTTCCTCTCAACTCTAACGCCGAGAAAAAAGGCTAAGACTATGCAAAGCCAAAATATTCGCATCCGATTGAAAGCATTTGACTTTCGTGTTCTGGATGCAAGCACGCAGGAAATCGTGAACACGGCCAAGCGCACAGGCGCTTCTGTTCGTGGTCCTATTCCGCTGCCGAATAAAATCGAAAAATTTACCGTTCTGCGTGGTCCTCACGTGAATAAGAAATCACGCGATCAGTTCGAAATCCGTACTCATAAACGGCTTTTGGATATTGTTGACCCAACACCTCAGACCGTCGATGCTTTGATGAAGCTCGATCTTGCTGCCGGTGTTGACGTGCAGATTTCGGTTTAAGGAGGGCAAACGGATGCGCTCTGGAATTATAGCAAAAAAGATGGGTATGACTCGTCTTTTCATGGAAGACGGCAAGCAGATCCCTGTGACCGTTTTGCAAATGGATAACCTACAGGTTGTTGCGCAACGCACTTCTGAGTCAAACGGCTATACAGCTGTTCAGTTGGGCGCCGGATCGATCAAGGCCAAAAACGTATCGCAAGCGATGCGCGGTCATTTTGCTGTGGCAAAGGTTGAACCCAAGCGCAAAGTGGCAGAGTTTCGCGTTGCACCTGAGAATTTAATCGAAGTGGGCGCGGAAATCACCGCGGATCACTACGCGGCGGGTCAATATGTAGATGTGTCTGGCACATCTATCGGTAAAGGCTTTGCCGGCGCGATGAAGCGGCATAATTTTGGCGGCTTGCGTGCTTCGCATGGTGTGTCAATCAGCCACCGCTCGCACGGTTCTACGGGGCAGTGTCAGGGCCCAGGTAAAGTGTTCAAAGGTAAGAAAATGGCCGGTCATATGGGGGCCGCGAAAGTGACCACTCAAAATTTGCAGGTGGTTAAAACCGACGCGGATCGTGGACTGATCATGATCAAAGGCGCCGTACCTGGTTCTAAAGGGGGTTGGGTCACCGTTAAGGACGCCGTTAAGAAGCCTTTGCCAAGCGATGTGCCGTTTCCGGCAGCTTTGCGCAGTGCTGAGCAGCCTGTTGCTGAAGCGCCTGCCACCGAAGGAGGTGACGCATGAAACTGAACGTGATTAAACTGGATGGTGGCGCTGCGGGCAGCGTTGATCTGGGCGAAGAAATCTTCGGATTAGAGCCACGCGTTGATATTTTGCACCGCGTCGTGCGTTGGCAGCGTAACAATGCGCAGGCGGGCACGCATAAGGTGAAAACGCGGTCTGAGACCAGCTATTCAACCAAGAAGATCTACCGCCAAAAAGGCACGGGTGGCGCGCGTCATGGTGATCGCAACGCTCCGATTTTTCGCAAAGGCGGGATCTATAAAGGCCCAACGCCGCGTAGTCATGGCCATGACCTGCCTAAAAAGGTGCGTCAACTCGGCTTGAAACACGCTTTATCGGCGAAGGCTCGCGACGGGTCGTTGGTTATTTTAGATGCAGCCACATCCGACGGTAAAACGGCGGCTTTGGCCAAGCAGGTAAAAAATCTTGGCTGGAAGCGCGCCCTTATTATCGATGGTGCAAGCGTTGACGAGGCGTTTGCTTCAGCAGCGCGCAATATCACAGGCTTGGATATTCTGCCGACAGCTGGCGCGAATGTTTATGATATTTTGAAGCGCGATACTTTGGTTATCACCAAAGCAGGCGTCGAAGCTTTGGAGGCTCGGTTCAAATGAGCGTTAAACCTGAATTATATGACGTGATCCGCAAGCCGATTGTCACCGAAAAGGCAACAATGGCGTCCGAATCTGGCGCGGTTGTGTTTGAAGTGGCGATTGAATCAAATAAACCGCAAATCAAAGAAGCCGTCGAAAGCTTGTTTGGTGTGAAGGTGAAGGCGGTAAATACCACGATCACGAAAGGGAAGACCAAGCGGTTCCGGGGCAGCCCGGGTCGGCGCAAAGATGTCAAAAAAGCCTATGTGACGTTAGAGGATGGAAACACTATCGACGTCAGCACAGGTCTTTGATAGAAGGCAACGAATCGTAGCAGCTCCAAGCCTCGCTTGGGGCTGCGTCGTTTTAAGAACGGGATCTTTTTTTGGTCCAAATTTGGCCACCTTCGGGGGGCTTCACCATAGGCAGAGTATCTGCCGCTAAGCAAACGGAAGACAGAAAGCATGGCACTAAAGTCGTATAAACCGACGACGCCGGGCCAGCGCGGGCTGGTGCTGATCGACCGTTCGGAGCTTTGGAAAGGACGTCCGGTTAAATCTCTCACTGAGGGTTTGACTAAATCGGGCGGTCGGAACAATACCGGACGTATCACCTCGCGTCGTCGTGGCGGAGGCGCAAAGCGTCTCTATCGTATCGTAGATTTTCGCCGCAACAAATTGGATGTTGCCGCAACGGTCGAACGGATCGAATATGATCCCAACAGGACAGCCTTTATCGCATTGGTTAAATATGCCGATGGTGAGCAGGCGTATATCCTAGCGCCCCAGCGCCTCGCTGTGGGTGATCAGGTGATTGCCGCCGCCAAGGCGGATATCAAGCCTGGCAATGCAATGCCCTTCTCGGGTATGCCGATCGGTACCATCGTGCATAATATCGAATTGAAAGCTGGCAAGGGCGGTCAAATCGCGCGGGCGGCTGGAACTTATGCTCAGTTTGTTGGCCGCGACGGTGGATATGCACAAATCCGCTTAAGTTCGGGTGAGCTGCGCTTGGTTCGCCAGGAATGCATGGCCACCGTAGGCGCTGTGTCAAACCCCGATAACAGCAACCAAAATTTCGGTAAAGCGGGCCGCATGCGCCATAAAGGCGTACGTCCCTCTGTTCGCGGTGTTGTTATGAACCCAATCGATCACCCGCATGGTGGTGGTGAAGGGCGTACTTCAGGGGGGCGTCATCCGGTGACACCTTGGGGTAAACCGACAAAGGGTAAACGCACACGTAATAAAAACAAAGCGTCGCAAAAGCTGATTATCCGCTCGCGCCACGCCAAGAAGAAGGGGCGTTAAAAAATGTCTCGCTCTGTTTGGAAAGGTCCTTTCGTTGATTCCTATGTGCTTAAGAAAGCCGAGGCATCGCGCGCAAGTGGACGCAACGAAGTGATCAAGATCTGGTCTCGTCGTTCAACAATTTTGCCCCAATTCGTGGGTTTGACTTTCGGTGTATATAATGGCCGTAAGCACATCCCCGTGATGATATCTGAAGATATGATCGGTCAAAAATTTGGCGAATATTCGCCAACCCGGACCTATTACGGTCACGGTGCCGATAAAAAAGCGAAACGGAAGTAAGCCATGGGCCAAGATAAAAATCCCCGCCGCGTGGCTGAGAATGAAGCTATGGCAAAACTGCGTATGCTTCGAACTTCCCCGCAAAAGCTGAATTTGGTTGCAGGAATGATCCGCGGTCAAAAAGTTGGCAAAGCTCTGAATGATTTGACGTTCAGCAAAAAACGGATTGCGATTGATGTGCGTAAATGCCTTCAATCAGCGATAGCCAATGCTGAAAACAACCACAATTTAGATGTTGATGAATTGGTGATCGTTGAAGCCTATGTTGGTAAGAATATCACGTTGAAACGTGGTCGCCCACGGGCGCGAGGCCGGTTTGGACGGATTATCAAGCCGTTCTCAGAGCTCACCATCAAAGTGCGTCAAGTTGAGGAGCAAGCCTAATGGGACAGAAAATTAATCCAATTGGTATGCGCCTGCAGGTCAACCGGACTTGGGATAGCCGCTGGTACGCGGATACCAAAGATTACGGGAACTTGTTGCTTGAAGATCTGCGCATGCGCGAATTTATCAAGAAAGATTGTGCACAGGCCGGTGTGTCGCGTGTGATTATCGAACGCCCTCATAAAAAATGTCGGGTTACCGTGCATACCGCGCGCCCTGGGGTGATTATTGGCAAAAAAGGCGCTGATATTGAGACTCTGCGTAAGAAGCTGGCAGATATGACGGCATCTGAGTTGCATTTGAACATCGTTGAAGTACGCAAGCCTGAGCTTGATGCTCAATTGGTCGGCGAAAGCATTTCGCAGCAATTGGAGCGCCGGGTTTCTTTCCGCCGGGCCATGAAGCGGGCCGTGCAAAACGCTATGCGGATGGGCGCTTTGGGTATTCGTGTCAACGTCGCAGGTCGTTTGGGCGGAGCGGAAATCGCGCGGACCGAATGGTATCGTGAAGGCCGCGTGCCTCTGCATACTTTGCGCGCCGATATCGATTATGCGAATGTTGAAGCCGCAACCCCTTATGGGATTATTGGCATCAAAGTGTGGATCTTTAAAGGCGAGATTATGGAGCATGATCCGCAAGCCCGCGATCGCAAAGCACAAGAACTGCAAGACGGTCCAGCACCTCGTGGTGCCGGCGGTCGGCGCTAGGGAGGAGTAGACCATGCTGCAACCAAAACGCACAAAGTTCCGCAAAATGCATAAAGGGCGGATTCATGGCGAAGCCAAGGGCGGATCTGATCTGAACTTTGGCACCTACGGCTTGAAGGCCACTCAGCCTGAGCGCATCACTGCGCGCCAAATTGAAGCTGCGCGTCGTGCAATGACACGGCATATGAAACGTCAGGGCCGCGTTTGGATTCGTATTTTTCCAGACACACCTGTGACCTCAAAGCCAACCGAAGTTCGGATGGGTAAAGGGAAAGGCTCTGTTGATTTCTGGGCGGCCAAGGTAAAGCCCGGCCGGATCATGTTTGAGATTGACGGGGTCGATGATTCTGTGGCAAAGGAAGCGCTCCGATTGGCGGCGATGAAATTGCCTATTAAGACAAGAGTTGTCATCCGCGAAGATTGGTAATGTTAGCTGGCCCCTGTGTTTGCGGGGGCCTGTTATTTTGTCCACTAGAGCAAGGGTGACCCATTGGGGCCTTCTGGTGATGTAGAAAAGGAATAAGGCGATGGACGCCAATGAACTTCGAAATAAGACACCGGACCAGCTGCGTGATGAGCTGGCAGGTCTGAAAAAAGAGGCCTTTAACCTGCGCTTTCAGCAGGCGACAGGGCAGATTGAAAATACAGCCCGTATGCGCTCAGTTAAGCGCGACGCGGCTCGTGTTAAAACGATCTTGAACGAAAAAGCAGCCAATGCGGCCGCTGAGCAGGGAGCCTAAGCAATGCCCAAACGAATTTTACAAGGCGTTGTGACAAGTGACGCAAATCAACAAACGGTTACTGTGTCTGTTGAACGTCGTTTTAAGCACCCCGTTATGCAAAAGACGATCCGGAAATCAAAAAAGTACCGGGCGCATGATGAAAATAATACTTTTAAGGTCGGCGATGCGGTTCGGATTATCGAATGTGCACCAAAGTCCAAAACCAAACGCTGGGAGGTTCTGCAGGCGTAAGCCGAAAGACCTTTTAGTTTAATCGAAACCCTGGGGAACAGGTGAAAGCCCCCCACAGGTCGGGAGAAACCGAATGATCCAGATGCAAACCAATCTGGATGTAGCTGATAACTCCGGCGCACGCCGGGTACAGTGCATCAAAGTGTTGGGTGGTTCCAAGCGTAAATACGCATCCGTAGGCGACGTTATCGTCGTTTCGGTAAAGGAAGCCATCCCGCGCGGTCGAGTGAAAAAGGGCGATGTGCGTAAAGCCGTTGTCGTTAGAACCGCCAAAGAGGTCCGCCGTGAAGATGGCACCGCTATCCGATTTGACAGCAACGCTGCTGTGATTTTGAACAATAGCGGCGAGCCGATCGGTACGCGTATTTTTGGACCAGTGGTTCGTGAACTGCGCGCCAAAAGCTTCATGAAAATTATCTCACTTGCCCCGGAGGTGCTGTAATGGCTGCGAAACTTCGTAAGGGTGACAAAGTGATCGTTCTTGCCGGTAAAGATAAGGGCAAGGAAGGCACGATCGCTTCTGTCGATCCATCTGCCTCAAAGGCAATTGTTGAGGGGATCAATGTTTCGATCCGCCACACCAAGCAAACGCAAAACTCGCAGGGCGGACGTTTGCCCAAAGCGATGCCGATTGCGCTGTCTAACCTGTCTTTGATCGACGCCAATGGCAAAGCAACGCGCGTCGGTTTCAAAGTTGAAGACGGCAAAAAAATGCGCTTCGCCAAAACAACAGGAGACGTGATCGATGCTTGATACTGCTGATTACACCCCCCGTTTGCGCGCTTTGTATGATGAAAAAATCCGCGCCGCGATGAAAGAAGAATTTGCATATAAAAACGATATGCAAATCCCACGCCTTGACAAGATTGTTCTTAATATCGGTGCTGGTAAGGCAGCTGTTAAAGACAGTAAGAAAGCCAAATCTGCGCAAGCAGATCTGTCGACGATTGCTGGTCAGCAGGCGGTTATCACCAAGGCAAAGAAATCTATCGCGGGCTTCCGGGTGCGTGAAGAAATGCCAATGGGTGCGAAAGTCACGCTGCGCGGCGCGCGGATGTATGAATTTCTTGACCGGTTGATCACAATTGCGATGCCCCGTATCCGCGACTTTCGGGGCGTGTCTGCAAAAAGTTTTGATGGCCGCGGGAATTATGCGCTGGGAATTAAAGAACATATCGTTTTCCCAGAGATTAATTTCGATAAGGTTGATGAAAATTGGGGTTTTGACGTTGTCATCGCCACCACCGCAAATACCGACGCGGAAGCCAAGGCGCTGTTGAGCCATTTCAACATGCCCTTCAACAGCTGATCCGCGAAAAGGAGTTTAGACATGGCTAAGAAAGCAATGATCGAACGCGAAAAGAAACGTGCGCGCCTGGTGGCAAAATTTGCCGAAAAGCGGGCTGCGCTAAAAGAAATCGCGAATGATAACAATCTGCCAATGGAAGAGCGTTTCAAAGCGCGTTTGAAATTGGCGAAATTGCCCCGCAATAGCGCGGCAAACCGCATGCATAACCGCTGCGAATTGACCGGCCGTCCGCATGCGTATTATCGCAAGCTCAAAGTCAGCCGGATTATGCTGCGCGAGTTGGGTTCCAACGGGCAGCTGCCCGGCATGGTTAAGTCAAGCTGGTAAGGGAGAGATATTATGAATGATCCTATCGGCGATATGTTGACGAGAATCCGCAACGCTCAAATGCGCGGAAAATCTGTGGTGTCGACGCCTGCCTCGAAATTGCGTGCTTGGGTTTTGGATGTGCTGAAAGATGAGGGGTATATCCGCGGTTATGAAAGCATGACGGGCAGCGATGGCCATCCTGCGATTGAAATCAGCCTCAAATACTATGATGGTACGCCTGTTATTCGTGAATTGAAGCGGGTTTCAAAACCCGGTCGTCGCGTTTATCTGGGCGTGAAAGACATTCCTTCTGTCCGTCAGGGCTTGGGTGTGTCGATTGTCTCAACTCCGAAAGGGGTTATGTCGGATGCGGCTGCGCGCACTGCCAATGTTGGTGGTGAAGTGCTCTGCACAGTCTTCTAAGGGGGTCAGGGATGTCTCGTATTGGTAAAAAACCTGTCGAGCTACCATCGGGCGTAAGCGCGTCGGTATCTGGCCAGATGATCGAAGTGAAGGGTCCAAAAGGTACTCGCAGCTTCAAAGCGACTGACGATGTGACCATCGCAGTAAATGAAAACGCCGTTGCGGTTACCCCGCGTGGCAGCTCAAAGCGCGCGCTTCAGCAATGGGGTATGAGCCGTACAATGGTTCAAAACCTCGTGACGGGTGTGACAACCGGGTTCAAAAAAGAACTTGAAATCACGGGCGTTGGATATCGGGCACAGTTGCAGGGCAATGTTCTGAAGTTGAACCTTGGACTGTCGCATGATGTTGATTTTCAAATCCCAAGTGACGTAACTGTGACGGCGCCTAAGCCAACAGAGATCACTATCGAAGGTATTGATGAGCAACGTGTAGGCCAAGTGGCCGCTAACATCCGTGAATGGCGGAAACCAGAGCCCTACAAGGGCAAAGGGATCCGTTACAAAGGCGAATTTATCTTCCGCAAGGAAGGGAAGAAGAAGTAGGGACGCAAAATAATGGCAAGTAGCAAAAGACAACTGTTCTTGAAGCGCCGTCTGCGCGTTCGGAACAAACTTCGTAAGGTAAATGCAGGGCGCGTGCGCCTGTCGGTTTTCCGCAGCAATAAAAACATCAGCGTTCAACTGATCGATGATGTGAATGGTCGTACGTTGGCAGCTGCCTCGTCTTTAGAAAAAGACTTAGGCATCATTGGCAAAAACAACGTAGAGGCCTCTGCCAAAGTGGGCGCGGCAATTGCCGAGCGCGCAAAAGCAGCAGGCGTTGATAACTGCTATTTCGATCGCGGTGGACTTCTCTTTCATGGACGTGTCAAAGCTTTGGCTGACGCCGCCCGTGAAGGTGGACTTAAGTTTTAAGGAGACGAAGATATGGCTAGAGAACAAAACAACCGGGGCCGTCGCGATCGTGATGAAGCGCCTGAGTTCGCCGATCGTCTCGTTTCGATCAACCGGGTGTCAAAAACCGTTAAAGGTGGGAAACGCTTCGGCTTTGCCGCATTGGTGGTTGTTGGCGACCAAAAGGGCCGTGTGGGCTATGGTAAGGGGAAGGCAAAGGAAGTTCCTGAAGCCATCCGCAAAGCAACCGAGCAAGCCAAACGTCAGATGGTGCGTATTCCATTGCGCGAAGGCCGCACCTTGCATCACGACGTACAGGGCCGTCATGGCGCTGGTAAAGTTGTGATGCGCACCGCCGCAACGGGTACTGGTATCATTGCCGGTGGTCCTATGCGCGCCGTGTTTGAAATGCTTGGTGTACAGGATGTTGTTGCAAAATCAGTTGGATCGTCAAATCCATATAACATGATCCGTGCAACAATTGACGGTCTGGTGAATGAATCGAGCCCTCGTATGGTGGCGCAACGCCGCGGTAAGAAGGTTGCTGATATCCTGAAACGCGATGAGCCCGCGGCAGCAGCCGACGCGGTTGAAACCGCAGAAGCTTAAGGACCAGAAGAATGGCGAAAACAATTGTTGTAAAACAAACCGGGTCTCCGATCCGCCGCCCTGCAAAGCAGCGTCAGACGCTGATTGGCCTGGGCCTCAACAAAATGCACAAAACCCGTGAGCTGGAAGATACCCCGGCGGTGCGCGGTATGGTGAATAAAATCTCGCATATGGTTGAGATTATCGAAGAACGCGATAACTAAAGCGCGCCCTTCTAAAAGTGAAACTAAAAACGCCTCGGGATCTTCCCGGGGCGTTTTATTCTGTGGACATAGATATAAAGTGGCGGGTTTGGCGTATGCCGCGGTGTGCTTTTCTTGAGAGCGCTGCGACTCTGCTGATATTCGTTCGACCAACTTAACCGTCCAGTCAGATTGCACGACGCGCGTTTTTTCATTTGCCACGCGCTTGTGCCGTTCAAAGAAATTGGGCGCGTTAGACCCTTATTCAAGTTGCTCGCATGAACCATAGACTTTTGTTGGGCTTGGTTTGGCAGCGCCTAAATGGGGCGCTGCAGAGGCCTTTCAGGCGGCGAAAGGCTTCTTGGCAGCATGATTTAATTGCTGGGTGCTCTGGGGCTTGCATGAAGGAGGGTCTGAGTCTATACGCCTCCGGTGGCCTTTCGAGGGCACAGAATCAATTGCAACGCCGTGTTTGCCCCTTTGGTCGCTCGAAGGGCAGTTCCGGCAAAGGGGAAGCGACATGAAATTACACGAATTACACGATAATGAAGGCGCAACACGCAAGAAGAAACGTGTGGCGCGCGGTCCAGGATCTGGCAAGGGTAAAACTGCCGGACGTGGTATCAAAGGCCAGAAATCACGCTCAGGTGTGGCGATTAACGGGTATGAAGGCGGCCAGATGCCTTTGTATCAACGTTTGCCAAAGCGCGGCTTCAGCAAGCCGAACCGTAAGAAATTTGCCGTTGTAAACCTTGGTTTGATCCAGAAATTTATTGAAGCCGGTAAATTAGACGCGAAAGCGGATATGTCGGAAGATGCTTTGATCGCGTCTGGCTTGGTGCGCCGCAAATTGGACGGAATTCGCATTTTGTCAAAGGGCGAGCTGACCTCAAAAGTGGCGCTTACCGTGACAGGCGCGTCAAAATCTGCCATTGCAGCGGTTGAAAAAGCGGGTGGCAGCCTGACAATTGCAGCGCCAGTGGCCGCAACTAAAGAATAACATCTTGTTAAGCCGCTTAGGGCTGCTTACATAGAGGTTGAAGTTTTCCATAACGCCGCCAACGAGCCGGAAAACGCTCTTGGCGGCGTTTGCTATAAAGAGAGATAGAAATGGTATCCGCAGTAGAGCAAATGGCCGCAAACACCAGTTGGGCCGCCTTGGGTAAGGCGACCGATCTGCGGAACAGAATTCTATTTACTTTGGGCCTGTTGGTGGTTTACCGCCTTGGGACGTTTATTCCCGTTCCAGGTATTGATGGCGCCGCGTTGCGCGAATTTATGGAGCAGGCGCAGGGCGGCATCGGTGGCATGCTCACCATGTTCACGGGCGGCGCGCTTGGTCGGATGGGTATTTTTGCCCTTGGTATCATGCCTTATATTTCGGCCTCTATTATTGTTCAGCTGATGACTTCGATGGTGCCGCAGCTTGAGCAGCTTAAAAAAGAGGGCGAACAAGGCCGCAAGAAAATCAACCAATATACGCGTTACGGAACCGTTTTTCTCGCCACGTTGCAAGCCTATGGCTTGGCGGCCAGCTTGGAAGCGGGTGATTTGGTTACCGATCCTGGGATGTTTTTCCGCGTGTCTTGCTTGATCACGCTGGTGGGCGGTACGATGTTTTTGATGTGGCTGGGCGAACAAATCACAGCCCGTGGTATTGGCAATGGGATTTCGCTGATCATTTTCGTTGGCATCATTGCCGAAATTCCCTCTGCTTTGGCGCAATTCTTTGCGTCTGGGCGCTCTGGCGCGATCAGCCCAGCGGTTATTGTTGGTGTGATTGTGATGGTGATCGCGACAATCGCCTTCGTGGTGTTTATGGAGCGCGCTCTGCGCAAAATCATCATCCAATATCCGCGGCGCCAAGTTGGCATGAAGGTGATGGAAGGTCAGAATTCGCACCTGCCTGTAAAAGTGAACCCGGCCGGCGTGATCCCGGCGATCTTTGCCAGTTCATTGCTGCTTTTGCCCACCACTGTCAGTACGTTTTCGGGGTCGCAAACCGGCCCGGTTATGTCGACCATTTTGGCATATTTCGGCCCCGGCCAGCCACTCTATCTGGCCTTTTTCACAGCTATGATCGTGTTTTTTGCGTATTTCTACACGTTCAATGTGTCCTTCAAGCCGGACGATGTGGCCGATAATCTAAAGAACCAGAACGGCTTTATTCCCGGTATTCGCCCAGGGCAAAAAACGGCTGAGCATCTTGAATATGTGGTGAACCGCGTGCTGGTCTTGGGGTCAGCTTATCTTGCAGCGGTGTGCCTTTTACCTGAGATTCTGCGCGGCCAACTTGCCATTCCGTTTTATTTTGGTGGCACCTCGGTTTTGATCGTGGTGTCGGTGACAATGGATACGATTCAGCAAGTTCAATCGCATTTGCTTGCTCATCAGTATGAAAGCCTTATCCAGAAATCGCAATTGCGTGGTAAAGGAAAGGCGCGTCGGAAAAAAGGACCTGCACGTCGATGAATATTATTCTGTTAGGCCCGCCCGGCGCCGGAAAAGGAACGCAGGCGCGACATCTCGTTGACACCCGTGACATGGTACAGCTGTCGACTGGTGATATGTTGCGCGATGCCAAAAGCAGTGGCAGCGAGATGGGCCTAAAAGTGGCAGAGGTGATGGCGCGCGGGGATTTGGTCACGGATGACATTGTGATCGGTTTGATCCGTGAAAAACTGTCAGAGGCAAATGCCGGCGGTTTTATTTTTGACGGATTTCCCCGGACGTTGGGGCAGGCGGTGGCGCTGGATGTCCTATTGAAAGAATGTGGCCAATCATTAGCATCGGTTATCGAGATGAAAGTGGATGATGCGGCTCTTGTGGCGCGTATCACGGGGCGCTCCACATGCGCGTCCTGCGGTGAAGTGTATCACGACATCACCAAACCTCAGCCTGCCGATGGAAAATGTGTCAATTGTGGCGGCACCGAGTTTAGCCGCCGCGCGGATGATAACGCGGAAAGCCTGCGTCAACGTTTGATGGAATATTACAAGAAGACATCGCCTCTTCTTGGATATTATTTTGCCCATGATAAGCTTGTATCGGTGGATGGTCTTGCCAGCATTGATAAGGTGCAATCTGAAATCGCCAACATCTTGAATTGATCAAAGGTTTGGGCTTGACGGGGTCTTTGAATCCTCTTAATGGCTGATACTTCTGAACTGAACGAGTTTTGCAGATAAACGTTTCTATGTGCAAGATTACCTGAGACAGCTTCGATCCCGGCCAAGGTGGGTGATCGGACGTTGTGAAAAAAGGTTCCGGGATTACGGAACCGCAACGAAAAGGAAATATAACGTGGCACGTATCGCCGGCGTAAACATCCCGACGCATAAGCGGGTTCCAGTCGCCCTTACCTATATCACCGGAATTGGCCTATCTTCGGCCAAAGCCATTTGCGAAGCCGTCAAGATTGATGAAACGCGTCGCGTAAATGAATTAAGCGATTCCGAAGTACTGTCAGTGCGCGAGCATATTGACGCCAATTATTCGGTTGAAGGCGATCTGCGCCGCGAAACACAGATGAACATCAAACGTTTGATGGATCTTGGTTGTTATCGTGGCCTACGCCATCGTCGTAACCTGCCGGTTCGTGGACAGCGTACGCATACCAATGCACGCACCCGGAAGGGCCCTGCCAAAGCCATCGCTGGCAAGAAGAAATAGGAAAGGGCACAGATTATGGCACGAGATACTCGCCGTGCAGGCAAGAAGAAGGTTTCCAAGAATATCGCAGCCGGTGTTGCGCATGTGAACTCTTCATTTAACAATACTAAAATCCTCATTTCTGACGTGCAAGGCAACGCGATCGCGTGGTCTTCGGCTGGTACGATGGGCTTTAAAGGTTCGCGCAAGTCAACACCATATGCAGCGCAGATGGCCGCTGAAGATGCAGGGCGCAAAGCACAGGATCATGGCGTGAAAACGCTTGAGGTCGAAGTGCAAGGGCCCGGCTCTGGCAGAGAAAGCGCGTTGCGTGCTTTGGCCGCCGTTGGGTTTAACATCACATCCATTCGCGATGTGACACCGATGGCCCATAACGGCTGTCGCCCACCAAAGCGCCGCCGGGTATAAACCCGCGCTACGTTTGAAAGAGGGGTGCCCGCAGGCAGCCCTCTCTTCGTGATTTTAACCTCGGGCGCGACTGGCTATTTGGTCATGGGGCAGTTGCAAGAATGGAGGGACGCATGATCCATAAAAATTGGGCTGAATTAATCAAACCCGCACAATTAGAGATTAAACCAGGAAACGATCCGGCGCGCGTGGCCACAGTGGTTGCAGAACCATTGGAACGCGGTTTTGGATTGACATTGGGCAACGCGTTGCGCCGTGTTTTGATGAGCTCGCTGCAAGGTGCTGCGATTTCAAGCGTACAAATCGATAACGTGCTGCATGAGTTTTCTTCGGTTGCCGGTGTGCGCGAAGACGTAACCGATATCGTGTTGAACCTCAAAGGCGTGGCCTTGAAGATGGAAGTTGAAGGGCCCAAGCGCCTGTCGATCAGTGCAAAAGGCCCCGGTGTAGTCACCGCTGCCGATATTTCTGACAGCGCAGGTATCGAAATCTTGAACAAGTCGCATGTGATCTGTCATTTAGATGATGGGGCAGACTTGTTTATGGAGCTGACGGTGAACACCGGCAAAGGCTATGTCTCTGCCGATAAAAATAAAATGGAAGATGCACCGATCGGCCTTATCCCTATCGATGCGATTTATTCGCCGATCAAAAAAGTATCATATGATGTGCAGCCAACCCGTGAGGGCCAAGTGCTTGATTATGATAAATTGACCTTAAAAGTTGAAACAGATGGCTCTTTGACGCCGGATGATGCGGTGGCCTATGCTGCGCGTATTATGCAGGATCAATTGTCGATCTTTGTGAATTTTGATGAACCAGAATCCGCAGGTCGCAATGAAGATGAAGACAGTCTCGAGTTTAACCCGCTGCTGTTGAAGAAAGTGGATGAGCTTGAATTGTCGGTGCGCTCGGCAAATTGCTTGAAAAATGATAACATCGTTTACATCGGTGATCTGATCCAGAAGACGGAAGCCGAGATGTTGCGGACGCCTAATTTCGGCCGCAAATCGCTGAACGAGATCAAAGAAGTGCTGTCTGGTATGGGCTTGCATCTTGGGATGGATGTCGAAGATTGGCCACCGGATAATATCGAAGATCTGGCAAAGAAATTCGAAGATAATTTTTAAGAATAGGGCGGGTGTCGCGCCCGCCCTTTTAAATGCCCGCTTTGTGCGGGGAAAATAGGGCATCTGCCCCAAGGAGAGTGGCTGACACGCATCGGCTGCCAGACAAAGCAAAAATATAGGAGATGAAACATGCGTCATGCAAAAGGTTACCGCCGGTTAAACCGGACTCACGAACACCGTAAAGCGCTTTGGGCGAATATGGCAGGATCGCTTATTGAACATGAGCAGATCAAAACCACGGTTCCAAAAGCTAAAGAACTGCGTCCGATCGTTGAAAAATTGATCACATTGGGCAAACGGGGTGATCTGCACGCGCGCCGTCAAGCTGCCGCGCAATTGAAAGAAGACCAATATGTCACCAAGCTTTTTGATATTTTAGGCCCGCGCTACAAAGAGCGCCAAGGCGGCTATGTTCGGATTATGAAAGCTGGCTTTCGCTATGGCGATATGGCCCCAATGGCAATTATCGAATTTGTAGATCGTGATGTCGATGCAAAAGGCGCGGCGGACAAAGCCCGCGGTGCCGCCGAGGAAGCCGCTCAGGACTAAACGTCGCGCGATTGAGAACATGAATTGCCCCCGTCTATTGGCCGGGGGTTTTTGTTTTTCAGAAGATATCTTGTAAATTCCTTGGCGCTTGCGCATATCTTCAGGGCCGGCTGTTTAAAAGGTTCAAAAATGCGTTTTGCGATTTTACTTTGGCTCTTTGCGATCGGGGTTGCGCTGCCCCTGACTGCGGGTGACAGGGTGCCTCAATCGCGTGCAGACATGACCTTTAGCTTTGTGCCATTGGTGAAATCTGCCGCGCCGGCTGTGGTGAATATTTATGCGCAGCGTCAGGTGGATAGGCGCGCGCACAGCCCGTTTGCAGATGATCCCTTTTTTGGCAATTTTTTTCAAAACTTTGGTGCGCAGCGGCCTCGAATTGAAAACTCCTTGGGATCTGGTGTGTTGGTGTCGAGCGATGGTTTGATCGTATCGAATTATCACGTTGTGGCCCAAGCAACTTCAATCCGCGTGGTTTTGCAGGACCGGCGTGAATATCAGGCGCAGGTTTTGTTAAGCGACGAAGGCGCGGATTTGGCCGTTTTGCAATTGCTTGCAGCGCCAGTTTTGCCGTTTTTGACGCTGCGAGAAAGTGAAACGGTTGAGGTTGGTGAATTGGCGCTGGCGATTGGAAATCCGTTCGGCGTGGGCCAAACAGTCAGCAGTGGGATTATTTCTGGATTGGCACGCTCGGGCGCAGCCATTGGCAATCAGCGCGGTTATTTTATTCAAACAGATGCGCCCATTAATCCAGGAAACTCTGGTGGAGCCTTGGTTGATATGCAGGGGCGTCTCATCGGCATTAACACCTCGATACTAACGCGCTCAGGTGGTTCAAACGGTATCGGCTTTGCAATCCCGGCCAGTTTGGTTGAACAATTTGTGGCGCAAGCACGAGCTGGCGCGTCATCGTTTCAGCGGCCTTGGGCGGGATTAAAGGCCCAAACACTCACCTCAGATATCAGCGATACGCTTGGCTTGCGCCCCTATGAAGGTATTTTACTGACCGAGTTACATCCGCAAAGCCCATTTCGCGCAGCCGGGTTTCAGATTGGTGATATTGTCAAGGGTGTGAATGGTGCTGCAGTGACCACACCAGAAGAGATGCTTTATCGATTGTCCGTAACAGGCTTGGGCGCATTTGCTGAAATAACGCGCCTACGCGACGGTCGTGCCCGTGTGATCACGGTTGAATTATCCGCCGCGCCAAATATCCCGCCAGCGATTGAAACTGTGTTGTCTGGAAACAGTATTTTGTCAGGGCTTAGAATCAGCACGATAAATCCTGCTATTCAAGAGCGTTATAAATTAAGCTGGACCAGCTTTGGCTTTGTTATTTTAGACACTGGGCCATTGGGCGCGCGGATTGGATTGCGGGTTGGTGATGTGATCCTTGCGGTGAACGGAGAGCCGCTGGAACAGCTTCAAGATATTGACCGAAGATTAAGAGCGACCAATGGCCGGGGTGAAATCGCTGTTCTGCGCGGAGCGCGGCGCTTGGCGTTGCGGTTTCGGTTATGAGCGACCTTTTTTCCAGCGATGCAGATGCGGCGCAGGGGCCGGTTCCTTTGGCTGAGCGATTACGCCCAAAAACCGTTGATGAGGTGATTGGGCAGGCGCAGTTATTGGCGCCGGATGCACCCTTGGGGGCGATGCTTGCCTCCGGACAGTTGACGTCGTTAATTTTCTGGGGGCCGCCTGGCGTGGGAAAAACCACATTAGCCCGGTTGTTGGCCGATCATACGGATCTTTTCTTTGAACAAATCAGCGCGATTTTTTCGGGCGTTGCAGATTTGAAAAAATGTTTTGAAGCGGCGCGTTTGCGGCATAAAAATGGTCGCGGAACTTTATTATTTGTGGATGAGATCCATCGGTTTAACCGCGCGCAGCAAGATGGGTTTTTACCCTATATTGAAGATGGCTCAATTTTATTGGTGGGGGCCAGTACCGAGAACCCGTCGTTTGAGCTGAACGCAGCGCTTTTATCGCGCGCGCAAGTGTTGGTGCTGACGCGCTTGGCGGATTCTGATCTGATGCAATTGATGGTGCGGGCTGAGGCGGTTTTGAACCGTGACTTGCCTTTAACCTTTGAGGCGAAAGAGTTGTTGATTACGATGGCCGATGGGGATGGCCGGATGTTGTTAAACTTGGTCGAACAAACGTTGTCATGGCCGGATGCGGCGCAGGTCAGCGCAGAAGGTTTGGCAAAGCGTCTTAGCCGCCGCGCTTCGCAATATGATAAATCGGGCGATGGCCATTATAATTTGATTTCGGCTTTGCACAAATCCGTGCGCGGCTCTGATCTGGATGCGGCGTTATATTGGCTGGCACGCATGCTCGAGGGGGGCGAGGACCCACGTTATCTGGGGCGGCGCATATTGCGAATGGCGATCGAAGATATTGGTTTGGCAGATCCGGATGCGCAACGGATCTGCCTTGAGGCCTGGCAAAGTTACGAGCGATTGGGCAGCCCGGAAGGTGAGCTGGCGCTTGCGCAAGCGGTGGCTTATCTGGCGTTGGCGCCTAAATCGAACGCGATTTATAGCGCTTATAAAGCCGCCCGCCGCGCCGCCTCGCGCGGCGGATCGCTGCCCCCTCCAAAGCATATTTTGAACGCCCCGACGGGGTTGATGAAAGATCAAGGCTATGGCGCCGAGTATGCTTATGATCATGACGCTCCTGATGGGTTCTCTGGGCAGGATTATTTTCCAGAAGGATTTGGACGGCTGCGGTTTTATGAACCGGTTGAGCGGGGGTTTGAACGCGATCTGATAAAGCGTATTGCTTATTTTGATAAATTAAGAGCGCGTCGGCGTGATGATCGGTGATCCGGCTTTGGCTTGACATTGGCGCGAGCAGAGCGGATGAGCACGGCTATGGTTTATCTTCTTGTGGCTTGTGGCGGCGGCATTGGCGCGCTTTTGCGTTTTTGTTTGGTGCAGATGGTGGCGTTTCCCTATGGCACGCTGAGCGTAAACGTGATCGGATCGTTCTTGATGGGGCTGGCCTTTTCCTATTTCGCCGGTCGGTTGAGTGAGATCGCACCCCTGTTTTTGATGGCGGGCATTTTTGGAGGCTTCACCACGTTTTCCGCGTTTTCGTTGGATTTGCTGAAGCTTTTGGATATGGGGCGGTTCGGATTTGCGCTTGCCTATCTATGTGGCAGCGTTCTAGGCGCTTTGGCGGCAGTTTTTCTTGGGTTTATAGCAATGCGAGCGGTATCGGCATGAGCGGAGTACAAAAACTAACGGTTGAGGAAGACAGCGTTGATCAAAGGTTAGATCGCTGGTTGCGCCATTGCTTTCCGCAATTGGGGCAAGCACGCATCGAACAGATGTGCCGAAAAGGGGAGCTGCGCGTTGATGGTAAGCGCTGCAAAGCCTCGACGCGTATCGCGGCCGGCCAAGAGATCCGCATCCCTCCCCTAACCGATAGTGATTTGAAGCCAAGGGCCGTGGTTGCGCGCGGCGTGAGCCCGCAAGATGCTCGGATGATACAAAATGCTGTTCTGTATAAAGATGATCATATCATCGTTTTGAACAAACCACCGGGGCTGGCCACGCAAGGGGGAAGCAAACAAACTCGCCACGTGGATGGGTTGGCCGATGCGTTGCGCTTTGGCCATGATGAGAAGCCACGCTTGGTGCATCGCTTAGATAAGGATACCTCGGGCATTTTGGTTCTGGCGCGTCATCGCGCGGCTGCCAGCGCGTTAACGGAAGCGTTTCGACATCGTGAGACGCGTAAAATTTACTGGGCGGCAGTGGCCGGGGTGCCTGCGCCCAAATCGGGCACTATCAAATATGGATTGGTGAAATCTATGGGTCATGGCGCCAAAGGTGCGGGCGAAAAAATGCACTGTGTTCATCCACGTGATGTGGCTTCTGTTGAGGGCGCGAAACGCGCTTTAACCGATTATCGTGTCCTCAGTGCTTTGGCCAAACGCGGCGCATGGGTGGCTTTGGCACCAATCACCGGCCGCACGCATCAATTGCGCGCGCATATGGCGGAAATCGGCCATCCCATTATTGGCGATGGAAAATATGGAGGATCTAGCCAGGATAATTTAGGCGATGGCTGGGGTGCTCAATTGGGCGGCGATATCAGCCGTAAGCTGCATCTGCACGCGCGCTTTTTGCGCATTGAACACCCTGTTCATAAAAAACCAATCAGTTTTACGGCTGAGTTAAGCGAACATATGCAGCGCACGTGGGATACGTTTCAATGGGACACGCATGATATCGAAGACGATCCGTTTGAAGATTTTGTGGGGTAGGGTTTGGCGCCGTTTTTGATTGTTTTGGATGTCGATGGCACGCTTGTGGATAGCCAAGCGCATATTATCGGTGCGATGGCCCACGCCTTTTCCACGCTCAGGCGCCCAATGCCGCCGCGCCAAGATGTTTTGTCTTGCGTCGGGCTTTCGCTGCCAGAGGTGTTTTATCGCTTGGTGCCGCAGGTCGATCATGGGGAACGTGATTTGGCAGAAAAAGCGTTTAAAGAGTATTTTGCCGGGCAGCGCGCAGACCAACCAGATCCGTGCTTTTATGCGGGGATCCTACCCCTTTTGCGGCAGTTTCACCAGGATCCGCGGTTTATTTTGGGGGTGGCAACGGGAAATTCGCGCCGTGGCTTGAACGCCTTGCTCGAGGCAGGCGGATTGCACTCTTATTTCCTCACCACGCAAACTGCAGATGAGCACCCCTCAAAACCGCATCCGAGCATGTTGCATCAGGCTCTATTGGAGACCGGAATTGAGGCGCGCCGTGCCGTGATGATTGGGGATACCAGTTATGATAGAGATATGGCGCGCGCAGCGGGTATGCACACGATTGGTGTGACATGGGGATATCACGAGGCGCATCAGCTTTCTGGTTGTACGCATATTGCCCATACGGTGTCTGAGTTGCCGGGCCTCATTTCTCAAATAATGAAAGCATAGGTCATGGCTGATTGGCAGCAAAAACGATTCTGGACGCAAGTTGAAATTGCGCAACAAGAGCTTGGCTATACGGTCTTGCTCGATGGCCGCTTGGTAAAAACTCCGGCAAAAACGCTTTTGGCGTTGCCCACGCAGGCTTTGGCTGAGGCGGTTGCCGCAGAGTGGCGCGTGCAGGTTGAAACTGTTCGCCCTGAAACCATGCCCTATACCCGCCGCGCCAATGCCGCTTTGGATAAGGTGACGCGCCAATTCCAAGATGTTTTGAACATGTTGGCGGCTTATGGTGAAACCGATTTACTCTGCTATCGCGCGGCGCAGCCGGCCGAGCTAAACGCGCGACAAGCGGAGGCCTGGGATCCATTGCTAGAGTGGGCAGGGCAAACATATGGTGCGATTTTACACAGCACATCGGGGGTGACCTATCTGGCGCAAGCGGCAGAGTCCGTTTTGAACTTGGCAGCGCCGATGCAGCGTCTTTCAGCGTTTCAGTTAACCGCTTTTCATGATCTGGTTACATTTCCCGGCAGTTTGGTTGCGGCTTTGGCGGTTATAGAAGGTCATCTTAAGCCTGAACAAGCGTGGGAATTATGCCGGCTTGATGAAATTTGGCAGGAAGAACAATGGGGAATCGATGAGGAGGCTGCGGCGCATGCCGCGCTGAAAAAGTCAGATTTTCTCGCTGCATATGATTTTTTTACACGCTGTGGTTGAAAAATAGGTTACACCAGTGGGTGATAGAGCTTTGAGCCAATTCAAATCATGGTTTTGGTGATAGTTTGCTTGACGATAACGTAAAAAATTGGCCACACTGCGGAATCACTTGGGCCGTTGGCGCAGGTTAGTTTGTGAGGTTGGACATACCGTTCTAATCAGAAGTCCCAGTTTGGGACAATCATCAGAAAGAGGTAAAGATGAAAAAATCCTTAGTTTTAGGCGCAGTTACCCTAGCAGCAATGTCTGCTGGCAGCGTATTTGCGGGCACAGCGGATGACGTGAAAGCACGCGGAAAGTTAAATTGTGGTGTTTCCACAGGTTTGATTGGGTTCGCAAGTCCTGACGCTAACGGTGAGTGGGCTGGTTTCGATGTTGATGTTTGCCGCGCCGTCGCAGCAGCTGTTTTAGGTGATTCAACTGCTGTTGAGTTTGTACCAACAACCACCAAGACTCGTTTCACCTCGCTTCAATCGGGTGAAATTGACATGCTGTCACGGAACACCACTTGGAGTTTCCAGCGTGATACTGAGCTTGGATTAGATTTTGTAGGCGTGAACTACTATGACGGACAAGGCTTTATGGCCTCTGCCGATCTGGGGGTTTCTTCGGCTACTGAGTTGGATGGCGCAACAATTTGTATTCAAACAGGTACAACGACTGAGTTGAACTTGGCGGATTTTTTCCGGTTGAACAACATTTCTTATGAACCAGTTCCAATTGAAACGAATGCCGAAGCACAGCAGCAATATTTAGCTGGTGCATGCGATGCTTATACGACAGATCGTTCAGCGTTGGCGGCTACTCGGACAAGCTTCGAAAAGCCAGATGACCATGTTGTTTTGCCAGAAATCGTTTCTAAAGAGCCGTTAGGTCCTGTTGTACGCCATGGTGATAACGAATGGGGCGATATTGTGCGTTGGACTTTGAACGCGATGATCACTGCGGAAGAGTTTGGCGTGACTGCAGCTAACGCAGCGGATTTGGCAGCCAATTCAAACATTCCAGAAGTTAAACGTCTTTTGGGTACAGAAGGTAAATTGGCGGATTACCTAGGCCTGGATGCATCATGGGCTTTGCGGGCAATTCAAGCGGTCGGAAACTACGGCGAGTCATTTGACCGTAATATTGGTGAAAGCACTCCTATTAAGTTGAATAGAGGTGTAAATTCTTTGTGGACTGATGGTGGTCTGATTTACTCACCCCCTTTCCGTTAAGTTACAAAATAGAAAGGGCGCTTTTGTAGCGCCCTTTTTTTATTGATTTATTTCCAAAATTGCGCGAGATAAGCGCCGTTATTTTAGAAAAAGTCTGGAACCCCCTATATGTCTCTTTCTGTCCAAACGGACGCGTCTGAATTCCGTCTATCAATGTTGATTAACGATACGCGTTATCGGTCCTACACGTTCCAGTTTTTAGCGTTAATTTTTCTAATCTGCATTATGGCTTTTTTGGGATGGAACCTATTGCAGAATTTAGCTGCAGCAGGTTTGGATATTTCTTACGGTTTTTTGGGTGAGCCGGCGGGTTATGATATTAATCAGCGTTTGATCGAGTATGACAGCCAATCTACACATCTGCGAGCTTCAATCGTTGGTGTTTTAAACACTCTTTTGGTTGCTGTTTTAGGGTGTATAACGGCCACTGTTTTCGGTGTACTAGCAGGTGTTTTACGACTCTCAAACAATTGGCTCGTTGCCAAAACTATGGCCGTTTATGTGGAAGTGTTTCGCAATATACCAGTATTGATCTGGATCCTGATTATAAACGCGATTTTTTTATCAGTGTTACCTCAACCGCGTGCGTTTCGGGGTGAAAATCCTGAAGCATCAATGTTGTTCGATTCCTTTGCCTTCACCGGTCGCGGGATCTACATGCCAAAACCGGTTTTATATGATGGTGGCTGGATCGTAATTGTTGCATTCATCCTATCGCTTATCGCGGTTCTTTTTTATCGCAGATACGCGCGCAAAACTTTGTTTGATCATGGGGTTATTCTACCCGTGCTTTGGCCGAGCTTAGCTATTTTATTTGTGCCAACGCTGGCGATGTTTTTTCTGTTAGGAAACCCGATTGGTTTGGAATACCCGGCATTGAAAGGGTTTAATTTCAAAGGCGGTATCTGGGCGCGCGGATCCTTATTATCACTTTGGTTCGCGTTATCGATTTATACCGGCGCGTTTATTGCCGAAAACGTAAGAGCGGGCATTCAAGCGGTGTCAAAAGGTCAAAGCGAAGCAGCCGCCTCGCTTGGTTTGCGACCGGGGCGGATTATGAACCTCGTGATCCTGCCGCAAGCTCTGCGCGTAATTATTCCACCGTTGATTTCAAATTATTTGAACCTGACCAAAAACTCATCGTTGGCGATTGCCGTGGGGTATATGGATGTTACTGGTACTTTGGGCGGTATTACGTTGAACCAGACGGGGCGGGCCATTGAAACTGTTCTCTTGCTAATGGCCTTCTATCTCATAATTTCGCTTGGCATTTCTGCCATCATGAATGTCTATAATCACTCGATTAAATTGAAGGGGCGATAAGATGGCCAAGCAAGTCACAGCCTTTGTCCGCCACACAGCCTTGCCGCCGGCACCGCCGCCTTCTAGCCAGTCTGGTGTGGTGAAATGGTTGCGTGAGAATTTATTTTCATCGCTCTTTAACTCTTTGATGACAGTTTTAGCAGTTTACCTTTTGTATAAAATTGCTGCAGCGATTGTTCCTTGGCTCTTAAACGGAGTATGGACGACATCCTCGCAATGGGAATGCTATGAAGTTCTCGACGGTCTATCTGGTGGGTGCTTTTCTGTATTAACTGAACGCTGGAACCAATTAATTTTCGGTTTCAAATATCCAAAGGAACTCTATTGGCGTCCTAGTCTTAGCTTTGTGCTGTTGCTGGTTGCTGTCGCGCCTGTGCTGTTCTCGAAACTTCCACGCAAGATGCTGGTGTTGACTGCGATTTACCCATTTTTAGCCTACTGGTTGATTTGGGGGGGAAGTATCGTCACACCTGTCGTTGGATTGGTTGGATTTATCGCTGGTTACAAAACCTTTCAAATGATGGCCAAACAAAAATTCGCTGTGGCTTTATTCGCTGCCGCATTGGCAGCCTTCCTCAGTTGGTATTTGGGCGGTTATCTAAGCGCTCCGCTCAGCAATTTCATAGCGCTTGAAGCCGTTCCGAGCCGTGATATGGGCGGCTTTATGTTAAACATCATTCTGGGAACTGTTTGCGTGTCTTTATCGGTTCCGCTGGGGATTTTGCTCGCCTTGGGCCGGCAATCAAATTTGCCGGTTATTCGGGCCATTTGCGTTGTGTTCATCGAATTTATTCGAGGCGTTCCGCTGATCACCTTGTTGTTTGTAGCCAATGTTGTTCTAGCGTATTTTCTGCCGCCAGGCACCAATTTTGATTTGATCTTGCGGGTTATTATTATGATCACGCTGTTTTCGGCGGCCTATATTGCCGAGGTTATTCGGGGCGGGTTAGCCGCTTTACCAGCGGGGCAATATGAGGCTGCGGGCAGTTTAGGCTTAGATTATGCGCAGTCGATGCGTCTTATTATTCTTCCGCAAGCTTTGAAGATCTCTATTCCTGGGATTGTAAATGTTGCTGTGGGGCTGTTCAAAGACACCACATTGGTCTCGATTATTTCGATGTTTGATTTGGTCGGAATGATCCGTGGTCCGATACTGTCAGCGACGGAATGGAATGGAATTTATTGGGAGCTGCTTGGCTTCGCAGCAGTTTTGTTTTTCATCGTTTGCTTTGGCATCTCGCAATATTCACAATGGCTCGAGCGACAGCTCGCAACCGATCACCGTTAAAAGGTAGCTTTTATGACACAACCTGCAAAATTGACCGTCTCGGACGAAGTCGCGATCGACATTCAGAGCATGAATAAATGGTATGGTGCGTTTCACGTATTGCGCGATATCAATCTAACGGTGAATCGGGGCGAGCGGATTGTGGTCTGCGGTCCGTCGGGATCAGGAAAATCGACGTTGATCCGCTGTATCAACGCTTTAGAAGAACATCAGCAGGGCAAGATCACGGTTGATGGTACAGTGCTGTCTTCCGATCTTAAGAATATTGATAAAATTCGGTCTGAAGTGGGCATGTGTTTCCAGCATTTCAACTTATTCCCCCATTTAACGATTTTAGAAAACTGCACGCTTGCGCCGATTTGGGTGCGTAAAACACCCAAAAAAGAGGCGGAAGAAACCGCCATGCATTTTCTGGAAAAGGTGAAAATTCCAGAACAAGCAGATAAATATCCGGGTCAATTATCCGGCGGGCAGCAGCAACGGGTGGCCATCGCGCGATCGCTCTGCATGAAGCCGCGTATTATGCTCTTTGATGAACCGACATCGGCGCTTGATCCAGAAATGATCAAAGAGGTGTTAGACACCATGATTGCCTTGGCCGAAGATGGCATGACGATGATTTGCGTCACGCATGAGATGGGTTTTGCCCGGCAAGTGGCCAACCGTGTGATCTTCATGGATGAAGGGCAAATTGTCGAACAAAACGAACCCGAGGAGTTTTTCGGAAACCCGCAATCGGATCGGACAAAATTGTTTCTGAGCCAGATTTTAGGCCATTAACGGCTGTTAGCGACGCGGGCCGTTTGACAGCTTCGTTCGTACATCTTGGGGGCTTGTAAAATTGACTGAGCTGGCTGCGCCCCAATTGAGAACGCGCCAATCCTCTATCGGCAGATCAGCTACCCAGATCGCGCCGGGTGGAAAGATTTTGAACTCTGGGTTTGCCGACCTGTCTTTGCGCAAACGGTTGGCCAGATCTGAGATCCCAAAATTATGCCCAATCATCAGAACTGAGGGTCCTGTGGTCTTTTTCAGAGCAGTCAGCAGCGTCGTTGCAGGGGCAAGATAAAGAGCTTTTGAAAGAAAGGCGTGGCAATTTTCGATTTGTAATAAGTCATAGGTTTCAGCAGTACGCTTTGCCGCTGATACCAAAGCGTTTTGTGGGTGGTAGCCCTGCGCGTGGAACCAGTGTCGCATATGCGCGGCGTCTTGCTGTCCGCGGACGCTTAACGGACGCTCAAAATCGCAAGAGTGTTCAAAATCATCGGATTGCGCATGGCGCATTAAAATTAGGCGCTTACTCAATTTGCAAAAGTTTTCATGTGAAATGCCGATTGCGCGTGCGGGCGCGCCGCGTTTTTGCTTATGGGGCAGGCCCGGCGCGCGGCGCAGCCCGTCGAGCGGCAGCTTGAACTGTCTGGGCCGTTGATATGAGCGCGGCAGCCTGCAACATCATAAGCGCGGTTTTCAAAAGCCTCGACGGGGCAAGCGCTTTGGCAGGGGGCCGAACAGCCGATGCAGGGCGAGGGCCCGCTCTGAGGCAGATCTAGATGCCATGGTAGGGCAAGCGCGCCCCGAAAAGAAACGTATAAACCCATTTGTTGATGAACCAAAAGGCGGATGGGCGAGCTAAAGATATTTCCGCAGCGCAAAGCCCATGAATAAAAAGGAGCGTAAGGCGGCCCGCCGAATGGAAAGACGGGCTGCGCGCTTAGCTTCTTTGCCAAATCGGACACAACCCTTTCAGACCACCGGTCAAGCGGGTCTGGTGCACCATCTGCCTTTTCCGGGCTTTTGGCAAAAATAGGCCAGAAATGTTGATCTTTGGGGCCAAGCAAAATCAGTGTTTTACAGCCTGTGGGGACCAGATCGGTTTCTTCTGGGTGCAGCCCGCCTAAAACCATCAGACCGGTTGCATCCACCAGCTGCGTGACTTCTAAAAGGCGCTCAGGGGTTTGGGCAGGATTCATCTGCTTGTATCGCTTGTCGCATGAGCGTCTGTTGAGTTGACACGACGCACAGCCCTATGCGGCGCGGTTTTTATCAAGGCAGCGCGTCACGAATAAGAGAGCCTGCGCCATGTTCGGTGAACAGCTCGAGCAAGCAGGCATTTTGTGCGCGCCCATCCAAGATAACAACAGCGCGCACGCCGCCGTTCAGGGCTGCAAGCGCTGTTTCTGTTTTGGGAATCATGCCGCCTGCGATCACGCCCTCCTGCGTCATTTGGCGAATTTGGGCGGCGGTGAGTTCGGTGAGAACATTGCCGTTTGCATCCTTAACGCCCGCAACATCTGTGAGCAGTAAAAGGCGATCTGCCTTCAAGGCCGCTGCGATCGCCCCGGCTGCGGTATCCCCATTTACATTATAGGTTTCGCCTTTTTCGCCAGCGCCAAGCGGCGCAATCACTGGGATCAAGTCATTGTCAAAAAGCGTTTTCAGAACGCTTGGATCAATTTTGCTGGGGGTGCCAACCAGCCCAAGCGCGGGGTCTGTCTGCGTGCAGAGCATCAGATTGCTGTCTTTGCCTGACAAACCAATGGCGCGCCCACCTTGCTGGTTGATTGCTTGTACGATGCGCTTGTTTACGGATCCCGATAAAACCATCTCAACCACTTCGATGACCTTATCATCTGTGACGCGTTTGCCATTTACAAACTCTGACTGGATGTTCAATTTATCCAGCATGGTGTTGATCATAGGCCCGCCGCCATGCACGATGATCGGATTAATCCCAACTTGCTGCATCAGCACCACGTCGCGGGCGAAGCTTTCCATTGCCGCGTCGCTGCCCATGGCATGGCCGCCAAGTTTGATCACCACGATCGCGTCATCATAGCGCTGCAGATAAGGCAGGGCTTCGGATAATGTTCTGGCTGTGGCGATCCAATCGCGGTTCATATCTTGCGTTTTCATCTGATTTACCTTGTATTGCACCAGTCTCTAAGATTGTTCCAAAAGGTGCAAGAGCCTGCGCGCGCGTGGCTTAGATGAGGCCTGCGATTGTTGCGCGCAATGTTTCGACGCCCATACCTTTTTCCGAAGAGGTGAGTATAAGTTCGGGATAGGCAGCCGGATGTTTGCTCAGCGCGCCGCGCACTTGCTGCAGCAAGGCCTCTTGCTCATGGGTTTTTATTTTATCTGCTTTGGTCAGCACGCATTGAAAGGTAACAGCGGCACTGTCGAGCAGGCTTAAAATCTCTTCATCCACCGATTTTACCCCGTGGCGCGCATCAATCAACACGAAGGCACGGCGCAAAGAACGCCGTCCTGATAAATACTTTTTGAGCAATCTTTGCCATTTTTCCACAACCGGTAAGGGCGCGTTGGCATAGCCATATCCCGGCAAGTCGACCAGATAATGGCTGTCAGCTGCGGTGAAAAAGTTGATCTCTTGGGTGCGCCCGGGCGTATTTGAGGTGCGCGCCAGTGCTTTGCGCCCGGTCAGCGCGTTAATCAATGTTGATTTACCTACATTTGAGCGGCCGGCAAAGCAAATTTCGATCCGATCATCGGCGGGCAAGCCATCTATCGCTACAACACCTTTCAGAAAATCGGTTTGCTGAGCGAATAAAAGGCGGCCTTTTTCGCGCAGGGCTGCGTCGGGTGTTTCGGCTAAAGGGAAGGTCATTGTCATGGGGTTGGGGCTTTTGCGCTATCGTTTAAATGGATCGTGCCGGTGTTAAGCACGCGGGCATAGACGCAGAAGTCTTGATGATCCCATGTCTGCAATATGCCTAGCGTATCTGCATCACGCCGGCCTGTTTCAGGATTGGCTGTGGTGGCCAGACAGCGCTGAACCCGTTCGCAGATTTCAAATTGAACTTCGCCAATTTCAATAATGCGGCCAATCCAATCAAATTCTTCCCAAGGGGCCAGACCATCCAACCAAATATTTGTGCGCCAGCGCAGCGCAGACAGATCGCGCCCAAGCTTTTGTGAAACGGCGCGATGCGATGACAGATTGCCAATGCTGACCGAGGGGTAATCAGTGTCGGTAAGCCCGCATTCTGCGGCGCGGATCAAGCGCGCTGATTTGGCTCGGTTTTCGGGCATAAGCGGCGCTGACCACTCTAAAAACCGATTTTGATCGTCCGCATCATCAGGGTTGAACTGCAGGTCGGGCAAATTGGGATGGCGCATATGCATTTGCACCCTATCCGCGTCCCAGCGGCTGTTTATGGCCATCAATAATGGCGCTTTTGCCCCGCGGCTAAAATTTTGACATGGTACCCAGACAGAGCCATCTGCCGTTGAGTTTTCATGCGCAACCGCCCAATGGCGATCCCATGGCAGGGTTTTCCCGGCGCTGAGTGGTACGGCTTGCAAAGCTTCGCGCCCATGCGATTTGATGGGATATCGCCATATTTGCGCTACTGTCGCCATTATTTGCCGCTCGGTTTAGACTTTTTCTTGAAGCTGGCGATAACATTGCCGAAGACATCTGGCTTATAGCCTTGACTGCGCATGATCAGATATTGTTGCGTAAATGTGATCGTATTGTTGGCGATCCAATAGACAACGAGCCCGCTCGCAAACGTTCCCAGCATGAACATAAACACCCAAGGCAACCAAGCAAAGATCATGGCTTGGGTCGGATCGGTGGGGGCCGGGTTCAATTTTTGCTGAATCCACATCGAAATACCCAATAAGATGGGTAGCACACCCAAAGAAATAATCGCCAATATCGAATTGGGATCGGGGGGCGTAAAGGGCAGCAAACCAAACAGGTTCAAAATAGAGGATGGGTCTGGCGCGCTCAGGTCCTTGATCCAACCGATCCAAGGGGCATGGCGCAATTCAAGGGTGACGAAAATCACCTTATAAAGCGAAAAGAAAATTGGAATTTGCAACAGGATTGGCAAGCAGCCTGACGCGGGGTTAACCTTTTCTTTCTTGTAGAGCGCCATCATTTCTTGCTGAAGTTTCTGGCGGTCATCACCAGCCGCTTCTTTCAGCTTTTCCATTTCTGGCTGTAGCTCTTTCATCTTGGCCATAGAGACGTAGGATTTATAAGCCAGGGGAAATAACAGCGCTTTTATCAGCAATGTGAGCCCGATAATCGCCCATCCCATATTACCTATCAACGCGTTCAGCCAATGCAAAACCGCAAAAATCGGTTTGGTCAGAAAGAAAAACCAACCCCAATCAATGCTGTCGAGAAAGCCATCTACGCCGGCTTTTTCATAGGCGCGGATCGCATCCCATTCTTTTGCACCCGCAAAAAATTGAGTGGTTACCTCGGCGCTGGCGCCTGGAGCCAATGACTGGCGCGGCAAAACCACCTCTGTTTGGAATATATCGGCTGATGCAAAATATTTTGCGGTTGAGCGGAACGCCAATCCGGGCGCAGGCGCCAACGTGGTCATCCAAAAATGATCGGTAAACCCTGTCCAGCCGCTTGCCGCCACTTCAATCCGTTCCGCATGCGTGCCCTCGCGCGGGTCAATTTCGTAATCGCGCAAATTATCATAGCTTTCCTCTGCCAGCTCTCCATCTGACATCCGTACCAAACCTTCATGCAAAATGAAAAAGTTCTTCAAATCCGTGGGCTCGCCATGGCGGCGGATCAACCCATAGGGACGCAGTTGAACCGGTTGTGACGCTTGGCTCGTAACCGATTGGCGGATGGTGAACATATAGTCTTCATCCACCGAAATCATGCGGCGGAAGATCAGATCGGCGGGGCTTTCCCAGATCAAAGTGACCGGCGCATCGACGCGCAATGTGGTGTTGCCGTCCACGGCCCAAAGCGTTTCTGGCGTTGGCGTATCGCCCGGCTGTAGGCCAGACAGGCCCGCCCATCCAAAGGCCGCATAATAGGCACCAGGCTCATCAACGGGTCTTAGCAGGGTCACATCCGGTGAGCCTTCACTTAAATCAACCCGGTAATCCAGCAATGACAAATCATCAATGCGCCCGCCTATTAATGAAATAGAGCCATTCAGGCGATCCGTTTCAACCGCGATGCGTGGCGCTGTCTCTGCCGTTGTCAGCTCGGCTGGGCTGCTATTGAGCACCGGTTCATCGCCCGCGGGCAAAGTTAGGTCCGTGGCATCGGCCTGTTGGCTTAGGGCTGGTGTTCCCGGCTGCAGCGGGGCTTCGGGCGGAGGAAAGAGCACGAACCAGATGATAATGACCAAAAAGCTAAGCGCTGAGGCCAATATAAGGTTCTTATTCTGATCATCCATAACATATTTTCCCGATAGAAATTCCTCTGCTGGGTTCAACAGAGTACGGGGCAAAAGGTCAAGGGTGTAAGCCCCATTTTCTATAATTAAACCCGTTTAAAGGGCGTTTGCAGCGCAGTGGAAAGATTTAGCCAGCTGCGTTGTGCGGCCTGTCTGAAGCGCGGAGCCACTGCCGGCTTCATCGCATCTGGCATCAAACCGCCAACCTGCGATAGATTTTAAAGGGGTTTGTTCGGCCAGTACCGATCTATTTAACGGTTAATCCGGCGAAATCGAACAGTTTGGGATCCAGCAAATGTGAAGGTCTGGCATTCATTAAGGCGCGGAACATCACCTGCCGTCGGCCCGGGCTGTTGCGTTCCCAGCCATCCAAAATCTGTTTCACTTGTTGGCGCTGAAGCCCGTCTTGCGAGCCGCATAAATCACAAGGGATAATCGGGTAGTGCATGGCTTTGGCAAATTTCTCGCAATCGGCTTCTGCCACATGAGCGAGGGGGCGATACAGCAACAGATCCCCCTCTTCGTTCAAAAGCTTCGCAGGCATGGACGCCAAGCGGCCGCCATGGAAGAGGTTCATAAAAAAGGTTTCCAGAATATCATCTCGGTGATGGCCCAGCACAATCGCGCTACAATTTTCTTCGCGTGCAATGCGGTAAAGATTGCCCCGCCGTAAGCGCGAGCATAAGGCACAAAATGTGCGCCCCTCGGGGATTTTATCTTTCACAATTGAATACGTATCCTGATATTCAATTCTATGCGGCACTTGCATTTTTTCTAGAAACGCGGGAAGCACGGTTTGGGGAAACCCCGGTTGCCCTTGATCCAAATTGCAGGCCAGCAAGTCAACGGGAAGAAGGCCGCGCCATTTCAACTCATAAAGCGCAGCCAGCAGCGTGTAGCTGTCTTTGCCCCCGGATAGGCAAATAAGCCAGCGCGCGCCGCGCTCGACCATACCGTATTGCTCTATAGCCTCGCGGGTGTTGCGAATGATCCGTTTGCGAAGCTTTTTGAACTCTGTGGTGTTCGGAGCACCTTCGAAAAGCGGGTGTATATCACTGTTTTCATCAAGCATGATTGGGCTTTAGACGTTTGAAACCGCTGGGGCAAGCCGTGTAGAGAAGACGGCATGCAGAAGAGACAAATTTTTGCGACCTCTCATGTTATTTCGCGTCTGGCACATCATCAACGCCATGCTGGCCCCAAGGATGACAGCGCAAGATGCGGCGCACTGTGAGCCAGCTGCCTTTAAGCGCGCCATGACGTTCCAAAGCGGTCAGCGCATAGGCGCTACAGGTGGGATCAAAGCGGCAACTGCGCCCAACCCAAGCCGAGAAAATCAATCGATAGCCTTTTATCGGCAATGCCAATATCCGGGCCAATAACGTCATCGGGTTTCGCCCTGATGCAGCTTCTTTAACGCAAAGCGCAAGTTTTCAAGCAGCATATCAAACGGTTGGTTTGCGGTGGCTTGCGCACGGCCAATTAAAACATAATCCCAACCGTCACGGCCTAGGAGCGGAAGCACGCTGTTCGCGAGGGCCCGCAGCCGACGTTTGGCCCGATTGCGCGCAACAGCGTTGCCCACCTTTTTCGAGCAAGTGATTCCATAGCGCGGCTGGAGCGCGCTTGCTTCCACGCGCTTACGGGCTTGTAAAACAAACCCGGTGGTTGAAACGCGCTTCGCCTTCGCCGCGTCAAGATAATCGGCTCGCACGCGCAATTTTCCCAATGGCGCGGCAAGAGCGGTTTTTGGATCTACGAGAGGTGCCATAGCCTGCGATGAAGACGCGGTTTTACCATACATCTTAATCCCCCATATCGATGGGCAGGCCAGTCAAAAGGCTTGTTAAGCGCTTAGCTCTTTGCGTCCGCGCGCGCGGCGCGCGTTCAAAATTTTACGGCCTGCTTTTGTTGCCATGCGCGCGCGAAATCCGTGACGCCGCTTGCGCACGAGATTAGAAGGTTGAAAAGTGCGTTTCATAGCAATGACTCCGTATCTGCCAGATGCCAGCTGCATCTTTAAAAATATAAACCCCGCCTATACGGGCGCTTAACTGATATGTCAAACCGTTGTTGTGCTGAAAATTGGTTTCTCGGCGTTTTTACGAGCCTCTGCGCGCATTGCTGTGTTTTTCCTACACGTCTATTGCAACGCTGCGGTGGCCTTTTTGCAAAACTTTGTTTGCGATCGGTGGTAAACCTGCGTTATTCGTAATCTATTTACAATGTCAAATTCGTATTCAGATATTTATCAAAAGCGTATCTGGCATGATTGGGTTCAGGCGATGCTTAATTTCGGCTTTATTATGATAGCGTTCAGGGCATTTTGGCGGGATGTTTAATTCTTTATCAGGACGATTCTTTCTATTAACAACTATGTTTGTTCTATTGGCAGAAGTGTTGATTTTTGTCCCCAGCATTGCGCGGTTTAGGTCTGATTTTTTAATGGCCCGCGTTGAGCGGGCGCAGATTGCATCATTGGTTTTGCTGGCGGATGATATGATTTCGGCAGAGCTTGAGCGCGAGCTTTTGTTAAATGCAGGCGTTTATAATGTGGTTTTGCGGCGTGACTCGTCGCGTCAACTTGCCTTGGCATCAGAGTTGCCCGCGCCCGTGTCTCAGACATTTGATCTCAGACAACCGGCATGGACGGCGCTGGTGCGCGATGCGTTTCGCCGATTAAGCAAACCCGGTTTTGACGTGGTGCGGGTGATCGGTAATCCGAAGCTGAAAGCCGGAAGTTTGATCGAAGTTACTTTGAATACGGGACCTTTAAGAGACGCGATGTGGGCGTTTAGTCAGCGCGTTCTGATCTTATCAGCGCTTTTGTCCGTGGCGGCTGCGCTTTTGCTTTTTGCGGCCACGCGCTTTATGATAGTAGCCCCTATCCGCCGCGTGATTGCACAGATTGAGAATTATCAAACAGCACCTGAAGAGGCACAGCGGATTATCAAGCTGAAGGCTGGAATCGCAGAATTGCGCGCGGCAGAGCAGGCGTTGCAGAGTATGCAAAAAAATCTGACCAACGCGCTGAATCATAAAGAACGATTGGCACAGCTTGGCGAGGCGGTTGCGAAAGTCAGCCATGATTTGCGGAATATACTGACCACGGTGCAGTTGATTTCTGACCGTTTGACGCAAAGCGAAGACCCTGTGGTAATGCGGCTTGCGCCGAAATTAGAGGCTAATGTGGCCCGAGCCGTGACGCTTGCAGAAACTACTTTGAGCTTTGGGCGCGCCAGTGAACCCGCGCCAATTCTGGGGCAGGTTGATCTTACATCATTGCTTCGGGATGTGGTTGAAACCGAATTGATGGCGATAGGTCAATTGCCGATCGATGTGAAGTTTGAGATATCTGAAAATCTGATCATTCGCGCGGATTATGAGCAATTGCATCGCGCCTTAAGCAATCTTGTGCGCAATGCGCGTCAGGCGCTTGCGGATCAATCGAAGGGCGGCGCGATCGCTTTAAAAGCTTGGCAGACCCCACAGTTTTGGATCATTGATGTTATCGATACTGGTCCGGGTTTGCCTGAAAAAGCCAAGGCGCATCTTTTTAAACCGTTTCAAGGTACGGCGACAGGGGAGGGATCCGGATTGGGCTTGGCAATCGTTCAAGAACTGATGCGTGGGCATGGCGGCAGCGCAGAATACTTAGAGGCGAATGGGGCTGGGGCTTGTTTCCGGCTTACATTGCCAAAGTTGACCCTCGATAATGCTGAATAGTGCTTAAAAAGCTTCATGTGTTATAATCGGCCCTTGCAAAGCGCCGCGCCCTAGCTTAGAGGGTCGAACACGGCACCGGTAGCTCAGCTGGATAGAGTACTTGACTACGAATCAAGGGGTCGGGGGTTCGAATCCTCCCCGGTGCGCCACTATCATCAGACTTAAGCAGTCTACCGATAGATAACCTACTGATAACATTCTCATAAGTAGCTTTGCCTTAGTATTGGGCTGGAGAGAATGTTGACCAGATTACTGACCAAAAAAGTCCCTTACACGTTTAACCGTGCTGGGTATTACTACTTCTCAAGACGTGTTCCCGCCGACCTTTTGAGCCATTACTCCTATCCTCGTATTGTTCAGGGCCTTAAGACGAGGTCTGCGCAAACCGCTAAATCAAGGGCTTTGGTGGCTGCGGCTAAGTTAGATGAATACTGGTCTCATCTTAGAATGGCCGACCCTGATCTTATTGGGCGCAGTTTGTTAAAGTCGGGATATGGTTCATTTACCCGAAATACTCAGCTTGATGTGTCTACTGCCGCTGAGCAGTGTATTACGCTGCCTGAGGCTTTGGAAACCTACGTCACTCAGAAGGGGGCTGGTAAGCCCAATAGCTTTGAAGCCGCCGCCCAGAGGGCCTGTAGTTATCTGGTAGATGCCTGTGGAACCAAGACCTTAGCTGAGTATACCAGAGCAGATGCTCTGAGCTATCGGGATTACTTGATTGCCAAGGGGTTGGTTGGCTCAAGTGTGGGTAGAGTGATCAGTTCCATCAGAGCCGTCTTTAACTTCGCCATCTCTGAATATGCGCTTGATCTTAAGAACCCATTTGTGGGGATGTACTTTGATAAATCGGCTGGGGTGAGTAGGCGGCTTCCAATTCCGATAGAAGACATCCGCAAAGTCCAAAACCAGTGCCGCTTAATAGATGATGATCTAAGATGGCTGGTGGCTTTGGTCTCAGATACGGGTATGCGCTTGGCAGAAGGCGCTGGGCTGCTCAAGAGCGATATAATCTTAGATGCGGACATACCTCACATAAGCCTCAAACCGCATCCATGGAGGCCTCTTAAGACCTCTGGCAGCCAACGAGATATACCGCTTGTAGGGGCCTCTCTATGGGCCGCTCAGAGGCTCTTAGGGGACTTTCCAAACAGCCCCTATGCTTTCCCCCGATACAACAGAAAGGACATTACCAACTCAAACTCAGCCAGTGCTGCATTGAACAAATGGCTGCATCAGTACGTGCCTGAGGGATGCACAATGCATAGCTTTAGACACTCGATGAGAGACAGGCTTAGAGCAGTTGAATGTCCCTCAGATGTTATCGATCAGATAGGCGGTTGGGCAACTGAGGGAGTAGGGCAGGGGTATGGTAAGGGGCATGATCTACAAGTATGCGCCAAATGGATGAATTTAATTTCTGCCTGATCTAACCATCGTCAAACGAGCTAATTGATTTGAGTCAAAGGTAAATGCTCGTTAGCATTTAATGGATCATAAAAGGTTAAGTGTGATGCATAGTTTGATTGAGATTGATCCGCAAAAAGCTGGTATGGATAGCAGCCTTCTTTCGAAAGCCATAGATTTCGCTATCGAAAACGAGTCCAGTATGGATCGCAATATTGGTGCAGCTTTAAAAAAGGGGCATTTTGAAGAGCCTTGGCCTATTGGCAAAACAATTGGGCCAGTGAAGTCTAGGAAAGCTGGTTCAGGCGTAATCCTTCGCAGTGGTCAACTTGTCAAAACTTGGGGTGATACTGAGTACGTTGATATGACTTTCAGTATCAGCAAAAGCTACCTGTCATTGTGTATGGGAATTGCGGTTAAAGACGGCATTATTCCCGATATTCATGCCCCGATAAAAGATATCATAAAAGACGGAGGCTTTGACAGCTTACAAAACAGAGACATCACTTGGGCGCATATGTTGCAGCTTACCAGTGAATGGGAAGGAACTCTCTGGGATAAGCCTGATTGGATCGACCATTATAGAGATGTGATGGGTGACACGACCCATGCCGAGAAAAGGGGAAGCAAACGTACATTGCAGCCGCCAGGAACTTATTGGGAGTATAACGATGTTCGAGTAAATCAATTATCGTTTGCCCTGATGAGAGCATTTGGCCGCTCTTTGCCAGAAGTGTTACAAGAAAGAATTATGGGTCCCATTGGTGCTACGAAGACTTGGGAATGGCACGGTTATGAGAATTCTTGGTTAGAGTTTAACGGGAAGAAAATACAATCAGTATCTGGAGGCGCTCACTGGGGTGGTGGCCTTTGGATCAGTACTAAGGATCACGCCCGTGTCGGCCAATTAATGCTCAATAAGGGGCGATGGAAAGACAAGGAAATAATTCCAGAGAAATGGATAGAAGAATGTACGACGCCTTGTTCTATAGCCCCATTCTATGGCTATCTTTGGTGGTTGAACGATTTACGAAACGGTCTTTTATCTGGAACTCCAAAATCGGCATATTGTGCGATGGGTGTTGGGACGCAAATTATCTATGTCGACCCTGAGAATGATTTAGTAGTCGTCGCAAGGTGGATCGAGCAAGATAAGGTCTCTGAATTTCTAAGAATGGTGTTGGCGAGTGTTGAGAAATAAAACTGAGGCAGACTTGATGATCTAGATAAGTAATTTGGTCAACATTCTCTCCAGCCCAATACTAAGGCAAAGCTACTTATGAGAATGTTATCAGTAGGTTATCTATCGGTAGACTGCTTAAGTCTGATGATAGTGGCGCACCGGGGAGGTAGTTCTACTCCTAATACCTGCGCTGAGTTACTGCTAACATCCTGATATCATTAGATACAGCATACCTGAGTTCATCACAATAAGGCGTATTCTGGTCAGTAATTTGGTCAGTAATCGGCTGGGGGGCCAGTGCCATGGGGGTATACCTGTCTTAGCCCCCTAGAACTGTGCCAGTATATTTTGGCATAGGGAGTAAGGAAACATGGCTCGGAAGCGTTATTCTGATGAAGATGTGTTGAAGTTATTGCGCGAGATTGATGTTCATTTGCACGATGGTTTGGACGTTGTGAGTGCGTGTCGCAAAGCTGGGATTTCAGATAAGAGTTATTATTACTGGCGTAAGAAGTTTGGAGGCCTTTCTCGTTCACAGGTTTCAGAGATGAAATCGCTCAAGAAAGAAAACGAGCGCTTGAAGAAGATCGTCGCTGACTTGCAGTTAGACAAGGTGATCCTGAAGGAGAGCCTTGATCATCTAAAGCCACGGGCCTGACGCGGGCTCAGCTTCGTCAGGCTGTTATTCATACGCGTCAAAAGCTGGATATTTCTGAGCGGCGTGCTTGCGCTGTTCTGGATGTAGCCCGCTCAAGTCTGCGCTATCAAGCCAAACAAGTAGATGATACCAAACTACGCTTGGCGATGATCCGGCTGGCCAAACAGTATGGGTGGTATGGTTATAGGAAAGTCACAGCCCTGCTGCGCATGGAAGGCTGGCGTGTTAACCACAAGAGGATCGAGCGCTTATGGAACGAAGAAGGTTTACAGCTGCCGCGCCGGCACAAGAAGCGCAAACGGCTTTATCACAAAGACAGCTCCATCATCAGGCTGCGGCCCACACATCCCAACCATATTTGGGCGATCGACTTTGTGCACGATAAGCTTAGCAATGGGTGCAGCTATAAAATGCTCACGGTTCTAGATGAATATACCCGTGAAGCGCTCTACGTGGCAGTGCGATCCAAAATGAATGCGAACGACGTTTTGGAGACACTGCACCCGCTGCTGATTAAACATGGTAAGCCAGAGTTTATTCGCTCTGACAACGGACCCGAGTTCATTGCCACGCATCTACAGGACTGGCTGAAGAGGATCGGTATCAAACCAATGCAAATCTATCCGGGCAGCCCTTGGGAAAATGGATACAACGAACGCTTTAACGGCACCTTGCGAAAAGAAGTGCTAAACGCTGAATGGTTCCACACCACACGGCAAGCCCAGGTCGCTATCAATGTTTGGCTCAGGCAATACAACCAGATCAGACCTCATCACGCATTAAACATGCGCCCACCCGTCCCAGAAACCTTATTAGAGAAACCAAAACTCAATGGGCGAGTATAGGGGGCTAGACAGGTCTCAGCGACACAGAGTTCTCCTTCTATAATATTCTCTTTGCGGAAATTACGAAGAAGAAGGGTGATGATAGTCTTGATGAGAGTTCACACGAAACTCTCAAGGAAGTTGTGCAATCACTGGTAACCATGCTTGATGAGGCAACTCAGATCGTAGACTTTTTCAAGAAGTGGGATGAGCAGAAGACTGTGAAGAAGAAGATCAAGCACACCATTTTGAAGCACTATGATGCATCATTGGTAAAACCTGTTACCGATAGGTTTATGGAACTCGCTCAGGTTAAGTTCAAATGAACTTTGATTTCCCAGTAGAAATCATACGAACAGAGAGAAGTAAGTCAGCGTCAATTGAGATTGAGGATGACATCGTAAAGGTTGTTGTACCCAAAACTCTATCTGATCAACGCATTGAAGACTTAATCAACAATCGAACCGCTTGGGTACGTCAGAAACTGAAAATCCATATCGAAACCATTCGTCCAAAACCTAAGGAATATGTGAACGGAGAGTCCTTTACTTACTTGGGGCGCAACTATCGCCTGAAATGCATCAGAGGTGCTACTGCGCAGGTGAAACTCAAGAATGGGTATCTGAATGTACCTATAGCGGAAGGTGTCTCAGGCAGTGCTTTAGAACAGTCTGTACGCCAATCTCTGCATGAGTGGTATCAGACCAGAGCATTAGAGAAACTGAAAGAGAAGACAAAGAGATACTCATCAATTCTGGGGGTTAATCCGCACTCAGTTGATGTGAAGGAATATAAGGCACGTTGGGGGTCTTGTTCGTCTTCTGGTGATGTTACCTATAACTGGAGGATCATAATCGCTCCGCATCAGATTGTGGACTACATCGTTGCTCACGAACTCTGCCATTTGTTAGAGCATAATCACGGACCTAAATACTGGAAACTCGTTCAGAGTGTCATTCCGAATTATAGAGATCACAAGGAGTGGTTGAAGGTGAATGGTGAAGGTTTGAGGATTTGAGGATTTGAGGTTAATAGGCTTTACCTAAGTTATTATATTTATCTATCTGATTAGATTAATTAAAAATACCTCATGCAATCTTTTCTTGGTGCGTTTCTCACTAATATTTGCTATGCTATTGAGTGAAAGTTCTTATTTAATATTGAGATTAATTCTGGAAGAAATAAGCCAAATAAACCCTCGGCACTCTAGACCGTTTGATGTTCACCGTTGGTCTGATCATGGCGAAATAAATGAACTTGTTCATTCAATTTTTGAAACATTTTCCGATGACGAGCGGCGGCGAATTGAAGGTAAAAGCAATAATAAAGGCCGAGCGAATGGTTTTACCCACCTTAAAATAGTTTTGATAGATTTATATGTAGCTTGGAAGGTTGATCCAGAACTCAGCATAGGACTCGCTAGAGGCAATGACGCATACAAAGTAAATAGTCGCTACAATGCTCTCTATATCTCTCCGAGAGTAAGAAGTGTCGTAGATATCTTATCTGATCACCGATTAGTAGAAACACTTGGTGGTAGTTATGATCGAAAAGGGACGGGGAAGTTCAATCACACTTCAAGGATACGAGCATCTGCCCCCCTTTGTATTTTGTTTAAGAAGATAAGTATTGAAAGCTTCCAACTCGAATTAAACAAAAATCAGGAGTGCATTATCCTAACGGATTTCGACACCGACCAAGAAGGAAATTTCATTACCGTATCATCTGGAAATAGAACTAAAAAGAAACGAGTACTGGTTGAATACGAAGATGATGACAATACTAGGCAGATTAGACAGGAGCTTCAGCAATATAATGCGCTTCTGAAAGATACGTTTATCGATATTCCAACGCTTGAAGAGCCTTATATTTTCAGAACTGAAGCCAATGGAGTCAGACAGAAGATTCCAATTGATCAGACTCAAAAATTTGTGAGACGCATTTTTAGTAGAAGCTCATGGGAAATGAACGGTCGTTTTTACGGAGGGTTTTGGCAGCAAATCAGTGAAGATTTAAGGCGACAAATTTATATCAACGATGAACCTACTATAGAAGTTGATTACAAAGGACTTCATGCAGCAATGTTAAGCTCCTTAGCAGGGGTTAAGGTTTCTGGAGACATCTATGATCTAAAGTCTCAACTGCTACCAAAGCTACCAAAAACATCACAGCGGAAGGCAGTAAAAGCATTAATTCTAGCTGCGATTAATGCGAAAACTTCCAAGTCAGCTTATGCCGCTTTTAGAGATAGCCGTGATAAAGGGAGTATAGAAAAGCGGCTTACTAATCAGGAACTAGAGATTTTGCTGAATGGTTTTGTTCAAAGAAATCCACATCTAGAACAGAGCTTATGTTCCGATCAAGGAATACGCTTAATGTACTTAGATAGCCAAATCACTGCGTATATTATCAACCATTTTACCACCAGAGGTAAGGCAATACTTACAGTACACGACAGCTATATTATCGCATCAGATGATGTTGATTTATTGAGAGACACTATGAAAGAAGCTACTATTGAAGTAGTCGGTAGAAACCTACAGGCTGAACAGGATAGACTATCTTACAAGCAAATACATAGTTTCAAACACCTAGACAGAGACTACTACTTAGATGCTATGTCTTCACAGCTAATCAGCTATAATAGAACTACTCAATATAAAGAACGACTAGAGAGATTTTATCTAGCGAAGAAGACGACTTCCTAGTTAACCAACACTAAGAAGACACTACCAACCATTACTAGGAAGAGTTGAAATATAATAGCGTGTTACCACACAGAAGCATGGGGTAAAAAGCCGTACTCAAAGCCTCCACACTCCCAAGCCAGTAAAACAGTCAAGGGTCTAGGCGAGTAATATGCTCTGAGTAGTTTACTGTTCTAGAACCCCAATCTCAGGTCATGGCTGAGTACAGTACCCCGGTATACCCCCATGGCACTGGCCCCCCAGCCGATTACTGACCAAATTACTGACCAGAATACGCCTTATTGTGATGAACTCAGGTATGCTGTATCTAATGATATCAGGATGTTAGCAGTAACTCAGCGCAGGTATTAGGAGTAGAACCACCTCCCCAGTGCGCCATTTCCACCCAGTTTTATGAATAATTGCAACGATACCAGTTGGTTGGACCATTTATCGGGACCGCTTTTGGGACCGCTTAGATAGATTTGGCCGCCTACCGCAAAAATCACTCAGGTAAAGAGGGCTGGTCTGTCTTCATTTTTAGGGTCAACTCAAACGATGTAGTATTCGCTAGTTTGTGCGACCCAACGAAAAGCCCTGTGCAAGATGGCGCCGCAGCGCGATCGCAATAATAGTACCTGGCACAACACCCAGAACCCCAGCCGCGGCAATAAGTGGTATATGCCCAGACATTACACTTCCTACACGGGTCATGATACCACCGAAGGGTTTAACGTCGATTGTTGTTAAAGCATTGGATAATAAAAACTCTACCCAGGAAAACATGAAGCAAAAGAACGCCGCCGTTGCCACACCAGGCGCGATCATTGGCAACAGGATGTGGCGAAAAAACCTGAAAGTGCTAAACCCATCTACTTTTGCGCTTTCGTCCACTTCGACGGGAATTGCCGAGATAAACCCTTCAAGTATCCAAATTGCGATGGGGACGCTGAAAAAGCAATGTGCCAGCGCAACTGCCAGATAAGTATCAATCATATTCAGCGCAGAAAATATCTGGACGAATGGTACAAGTAGGATGGCCGGCACCATCATCCGAAACATTAAGAGCGAGAAAAACAACAACCCATGTCCTACAAACCGAAATCGTGAAAAGGCATAAGCTGCCGGTATGGCTACACAGACCGAGATCGCGACATTCAGTGAAACATAAGTCAATGCGTTTATATAACCCCAATACCAATCAGGTTCAGTCAATATAAATAAGAAATTTGAAAAAGTCGGATCTGCAGGCACAAGCTGAATGGAACCTGCCAAACTATCAGGTTTCTGAAGGCTAACTGCGATCATCCAGTAGATTGGCACAAGTACCAAAAAGAAAAAGCTTGCTGGTGCTAAGGAAAATCGTGTTGTCATTTGCCTGCATTCTTAAGGGGTGAAGGCAAAATTATCCTGTAAAAAAGAGCAGAGATTAACACAACTATGACGAAATAAATCACCGCCATTGCTCCGGCTTCTCCCAAATCAAACTGGATAAGGCCCGTTTGCACGAGTTCGTGAGACAGAAAGACGGTGCTGACACCAGGTCCTCCGCGTGTGACAACGTAAGCTTCAGTATACATCGTAAAACTGTCCATAAACCTAAGCAAAAATGCGATGGCTAGCACGAGCCTCATTTTGGGCAGCTCTATATTCCGAAAAACGCTCCAGCGGGATGCTCCATCAATGGAGGCCGCCTGGTATTGGGCATCAGGTATGGTTCTCAATCGCGCATAACAAAGAAGGACCACAAGCCCTGTCCAATGCCAAAGGTCCATTAGGATCAAAATTGTCCACGTCCAAAAGACATTATTCATATCCAACATCACACCAACTTCGGCGAAAGCCTGAGTAATAAGCCCGTTTTCAGGTTGAACCATTACCTTCCACAGATATCCAACCACAATTTTTGGGGTGAGCATTGGAATTGTTAAAAGAATAAGGGCTGCTGCAACAAGGGTTCCTGACCGTGGCATTTTCAGAGCAATATAGATGCCCAGCGGTATCTGAATCGAGAGTATCAAAACGGAAAAGCTGAAACTCCGCAGTAGTGCCGCATAAAATTCCTGCGAACTTATAACTCGATAGAACCATTGCCCCCCAACCCAGAAAAACATGTTCCCGCCGAAGGTGTCATGAAGCGAATAAAAGAATACGACAGCGAGAGGAACTAACCCAACCAGAAAAAGAGATACAAGTGCGGGAAGCAGAAATGGAAAGGCAGATCGCAGTCCTCCGGAATTTTGCATTTTAGTCGAACTCTCATTCTCGATGTACGGTTTACTATAAGTAAAGCTAAAGCACGCCGTCAAATGCACTGCTCTATTAGATCATCATCTACAGGCGGAGGTTCTTAGAAAAGTAGAAAACTGAAGTCGCCGGATGAGTTGCCGTAGACCGCTTTTGGGACCACTCGGTCAGATTTTGCTGTATTTTGTCAAAGCTGGACAGGCAAAGAGGGTTGATCCGTCTCACAGTTAGATTCAAAACTATGAGATGGACTCCAAGATGCCAAAACTCCCCGCCTATGTTTTTAGACGCCAGAACGGCTCGTATCGCTATAAAAGAAACGTCCCTAAAAAGCTCAGACACTTGATTGGAAAGGATACACTCTACAGGCAACTGGGGGAGAGCTACTCAGAGGCGATGAACGCCCTTCCCAAAGTGCACTCGGAAATAGAGCAGCTGTTTGCAGCAGAAGAGACGATGCCCGCCAATGAACGAGCCCTGGCGTTTATCAGAGCAGCGCTGGGCGAGGAAGTTGCGGATATGGTCAGCGCGGGGCAGGTGGTTGAGTATAGTCCTGAAGACTATGCGCTGAATGAACTTGCAAAGACTATCAAGGGCAAACTGCCTTAGGAGGTGGTGAAGCAAGTCTACAACGGCAAGCTGCAGTCGCCGCCCATGACACTGGATACAGCCTTAAGTGACTATGCAGCCTATAAAGCCGGGGAAGGGGTGAGAGATAAAGATGCTGCCCTGCGTATCAAGAAGCTGCGCAAAGACCTTAAAAGCAGCCTGGGAGAGCATAAGCTGGAAAAGGGGAGCCTGGCGGAGATTACCAGAGCAGATGCCAATGCCTTTCGGGACCACTTACTGGAGCGGATGAAGCCCAACTCGGTGTTGAGGAATGTGGCCGTCGTAAAGGCAGCCGTGAACTACGTGATTACAGAGCATAGCCTTACCATCCCAAACGTGTTCAACGGGCTTAAGATAAAAGGGGCAGGGGCGAGCGTCGAGGACAGGCATCCGCTGAGTGACGAGCATATCACCATAGCAACTCCCTGCTATCAGAATGACCCGCTTGCCTGGGCACTCTTCATCACCTTGATAGATACAGGTGCAAGGCTGTCGGAGATTGTAGGGCTAGAAGTCCAAGACGTGGACCTGCAGGAGCGTTCAGTAACCATACGTCCCAACAACATCCGAGGTCTCAAGACGAAGGGATCACATAGAACACTCCCACTGAGCCACAGAGCAGCAGAGACATTGCAGGAGCACAGGAAAGGCAAGGAAGATGGGGAGGCTATATTCCCCAACTACGCTCGCCCTCGTGGCAATGATGCTGCCTCTGCTATGCTCATGAAGCGCCTTAGGACAGTTATAACAGATAAAAAGCTTACGATGCATTCACTACGCCACCGCATGAAGGACAAGCTGAGGAACACGGGCTGCCCGGAGGCTATATCCATGGCCATCCTAGGGCATGGCTCTAACACAGTCGCTGCGAACTATGGCTCAGGCTATGCCCTAGACGTCATGCGAGAGCATATGCAGAAAGTGTGGTAACAATTACTCAGCCTATCCAAACTGAAATATACACTGCGTCCAGTCTATTTTTTGATAATAGTTTTGAGGAAAGATCGACTATTCTCACGCGTGCTTTTTTAGCACCTTTTAATTGTGAGGTAATCAAATCACCATCGGTATCTGATAGGTTACCGAGTAATTTCCATTTACGAGATCTAAACATTCTCATTATCCAGCCTCTATTCACTTGAAAATACAAATAATATAAGCCGTCTTCTGCAAAGTTTATCTTTAACTCATCGCCAAGACTGAGCCGTACCTTAGAAAGGTCAACCTGAGTGTTCTCTATCAGAGCTTTAGTTAAAATTACCCGCATCTCATTTGCTACCCAAGCTCAGCACGATCAAGTAAGAAGTGGGCAGTTAATATTTTTGTTTCAAGACGATGTTTTGAGCAGTTAAAGAGTCAATCAAGGCGGGCATGACATGCCGCGCTTCGATGGCGTTCTTCATTGCTTTTTCTAGGACAACTTTAGAAACATTTGGAGTCTCGACATCATACACTTCGCGCTTAAGACTGTCCCAGTCATAAACCATTTGAAACCTGCCTAAAGGTGATTTTCTAAAACCCAAGAACTGGCTTCCATCTTTGCTATGAACAAACATAATTCAACTCCTACAGAGGCGAAACATAGCGTTGGAAGCGATTCGTTTACAGTTTTACAATTGAGAAAGCTGAGGTAGTCACCTATTGGCAACACTCTCAATAAGGCTGCAACATAGTTTATGTAGTTTCAGCTTGATCTTTAAGAGTGCCCCAGAGTGGCACGAGGAGGCAGCTTAAGAGCTAACCATAAGACGGGTATCAAAAAAGGAAGTGCTTAAAGGGGGCATCAGAGAGCAACCCTAAAGACATAGAAAAAATATCCCAAAGCTATGGAAATAAAGACAGCTCTAATAGCAGACGATAAAGAATAAATTGTAGTGTAGTTTGTTCTAAGCTGACAGGGCGTTGGGAACACCCAAACCCTTATATATTATATATTACGAATTAAGTATTACGACTTACGCATTACCCCTTACAGCTTACGCTTTAACCCCGCCTTAGGAGCCTTTCCTGAGGTGTTTTTTATTTGTGTATTAAGAACAGAAAGATAATTTAGAATGACCAAGTATATTGTGTCTTAGCCCCCTAGAACTGTGCCAGTATATTTTGGCATAGGGAGTAAGGAAACATGGCTCGGAAGCGTTATTCTGATGAAGATGTGTTGAAGTTATTGCGCGAGATTGATGTTCATTTGCACGATGGTTTGGACGTTGTGAGTGCGTGTCGCAAAGCTGGGATTTCAGATAAGAGTTATTATTACTGGCGTAAGAAGTTTGGAGGCCTTTCTCGTTCACAGGTTTCAGAGATGAAATCGCTCAAGAAAGAAAACGAGCGCTTGAAGAAGATCGTCGCTGACTTGCAGTTAGACAAGGTGATCCTGAAGGAGAGCCTTGATCATCTAAAGCCACGGGCCTGACGCGGGCTCAGCTTCGTCAGGCTGTTATTCATACGCGTCAAAAGCTGGATATTTCTGAGCGGCGTGCTTGCGCTGTTCTGGATGTAGCCCGCTCAAGTCTGCGCTATCAAGCCAAACAAGTAGATGATACCAAACTACGCTTGGCGATGATCCGGCTGGCCAAACAGTATGGGTGGTATGGTTATAGGAAAGTCACAGCCCTGCTGCGCATGGAAGGCTGGCGTGTTAACCACAAGAGGATCGAGCGCTTATGGAACGAAGAAGGTTTACAGCTGCCGCGCCGGCACAAGAAGCGCAAACGGCTTTATCACAAAGACAGCTCCATCATCAGGCTGCGGCCCACACATCCCAACCATATTTGGGCGATCGACTTTGTGCACGATAAGCTTAGCAATGGGTGCAGCTATAAAATGCTCACGGTTCTAGATGAATATACCCGTGAAGCGCTCTACGTGGCAGTGCGATCCAAAATGAATGCGAACGACGTTTTGGAGACACTGCACCCGCTGCTGATTAAACATGGTAAGCCAGAGTTTATTCGCTCTGACAACGGACCCGAGTTCATTGCCACGCATCTACAGGACTGGCTGAAGAGGATCGGTATCAAACCAATGCAAATCTATCCGGGCAGCCCTTGGGAAAATGGATACAACGAACGCTTTAACGGCACCTTGCGAAAAGAAGTGCTAAACGCTGAATGGTTCCACACCACACGGCAAGCCCAGGTCGCTATCAATGTTTGGCTCAGGCAATACAACCAGATCAGACCTCATCACGCATTAAACATGCGCCCACCCGTCCCAGAAACCTTATTAGAGAAACCAAAACTCAATGGGCGAGTATAGGGGGCTAGACAATGGGCGCGACAAAAACCTCTGCGATGATCGCGTTTATCTTGATGGGCGCGGCATTTCTATCCCTGTCAATGGGCTTTACGGGCCTGCCGCGCGCGCTTGCCGAAATGATTGACAGCTATAACCTGTCTCCGGTGGCCTTAATCGCCGTTTTAACGGTTTTTTATCTCATTTTGGGGATGTTTATGGATGGGCTCTCTTCGGTGGTGCTGACTATGGCGATCGTTGAACCAATGATCCGCGCGGCTGGAATAGATGTTATCTGGTTCGGTATCTTCCTTGTTGTTGTGATCGAAACCGCGCAAGTCACGCCTCCGATCGGGTTTAACCTCTTTGTGCTGCAAGGAATGACCCGTCATGAAATTGGCTATATCGCCAGAACCGCGATCCCGATGGTTGGCCTTATGTTGCTGATGGTGGTGATTTTGGTGATCTTTCCCGAATTGGCGACTTGGTTGCCCGAAAATATCCGCCAGCGACCCAGCGGATAAGCCGGATGCTTGGCGCGCTTGGTCAATTGGCACGCCATGGGCGCTTTGTTCTTGTGGCAGGCTTATGCGCAGGTTTGGCGCTGCCCGAAACTGCGATGGCGTTGCGTCCTTGGTTAAGCGAATTGGTGCTGCTTTTGCTGTTTATCACAGCGTTTCGCGTGGGATTTCCAGATGCGTTGGCGGCTTTGCGCCATATTCACCAGACAGCAAGGGTGGTGCTGGCCTACCAACTGGCACTGCCTTTGCTTTGCATCTGTCTTTTTGGCTTTTTTGGGTTGGCAGATCACCCCATTGCCGTTGTGCTCACGCTGATGTTGGCAGCCCCCCCACTGACCGGAGCACCAAACCTATCCGTGATGTTAGGGCATCCACCTGAGCCTGCGTTTCGCCTTCTTATTCTGGGAACGATCTTACTGCCCCTGACAATCATTCCCATATTTTGGCTCTCGCCCGCGCTGGGCAGCCTGGTGCAGGCGCTTGATGCGGCTTTGCGGTTGTGCGGTGTCATGAGTGTGACGATTGCATGTGCATTTTTATTTCGGGCGATTTTGCGCTCTGACATGCAGGCGCAAGAAATCACGGCACTGGATGGATTAACCTCTTTGGCGCTTGCGGTAATTGTGATCGGCTTAATGAGCGCGGTTGCGCCCACATTGGCCGCGCAGCCGGTGCTCTTGGCGGGGTGGTTACTTTTGGCTGTGGTGATAAATTTTGGATTGCAGGTTTGTGCTTATTTTCTGCTGCGATATGGTCTTAGCCCTGCATATGCGGCACCCCTAGCCATTGTTGCCGGCAATCGCAATGTCGCGATTTTTTTGATTGCAGCCAGCGCATCACAATCTGAAGAGTTTTTAATTTTTTTAGGCTGCTATCAATTTCCCATGTATCTTACACCGATATTGATGCGGCCCGTTTTAGGTAAAAACCCTTTGAGTGAAACCAATTAAGTCCTTTGATTTGCTGACCGCTTGCTCTGCGGCGCAGCTCAAGTATAGGGGCTATTCTTTTCAGCAAAACAACAGGCCTGAAAAATAACCACCGGCTGAGCTATTGCCATTTTTTGAAAAAATACCAGCTCCTGTCCTTTGCAAGAAATAGGCGTTTGATTGGCTGTTAACTCTGCTTCGCGGATCATGATAAAAACAGAAAGAGTTTCTTGTGGATGATTTATCCGGGCTAGGGAGCATTTTGGATGCAAATAAATGTCAAAAAAGGCCACCAACATCTAACCTTCAGACACAGCTCCTTTCGACAAGGTGGTGCCTCGAACCGGTCGAAAATCCTTGGCGTATAAAAAACCTCCGGAAAAATTATAGCGTTTTTTGATGATCTTTTTTTAAGAACCGCCCGCGAGAAGCGCTTTTCAACATGAGATATGGGCCTTTTGAAGTTGAATGTCATCAAAAAGGCCAGCTATCTCAGAAGCCGGCCTTTCCATTTTATATCGAAACTATACGCTAAATGATCCTAAATCTCAAAAACACCATATGCATATTTACTCAAAGCCCTAGGTCACGGTTACCTCTAAGTGGCCAAATGGGGCGAGCGAAAGGCGCATAACGTCGCCCTTTTGAACAGGCCCGACACCTGACGGGGTGCCAGAGAGGATCACATCTCCCGGCGCTAATTCATAATACGCGCTTAGATAGGCTATCATGTCTGGAACCTTCCAAATCATTTGATTCAAATTGCCTTCCTGACGAAGCTCACCATTGACCGTTAAGACGATATCCCCTTCCGTCGGGTGCCCAACATCCGAGGCCAAGTGCAACGGCCCACAGGGTGCCGAGTGTTCAAAGGCCTTGCCAATTTCCCATGGGCGGCCCGCTTTTTTCATTTCACCTTGCCGATCACGGCGCGTCATATCAAGGCACAGAGCATATCCATATACATGAGACATCGCATCCGCGTATTCGATATTTGTACCGCCTGATTTCAGGGCAACCAATACTTCTGCTTCATGGTGTACATCCGAACTTTTAGGGGGATATGGAAAGCGCCCGGTTAAGTTTAAATTATCCGGGTTCTTTTGAAAAAAGAAGGGGTCTTCTTTATCAGGGTCATGCCCCATTTCAACAGCATGCGCTGCATAGTTTCGTCCAATACAATAAACACGGCGCACTGGAAAAACTTCATCCTTTCCAACAATAGGCAGTGTTTGAATCTGCGGTTCTGGTATTGCGTAACGCGCCATATGCGACTCCATGCTGTAGTTAATAAGTATATTTTGAATTCGACCAATCGCAACCAATTTAATATTTATTCACATTTTGTTTGCATTTTGCAACCAATTTTGCTGATGTGGGGTAAATAATGGTAAATTGGTCGGCCAAATGAATGATTTATATGATGCGCAGAGCAGTACATCTAGCGAAATAAAAACAGGATATAGCACCGTTGAAAAGCTAAAGTCATTGATCGCCAGTGAGGATTTTGCGCCGGGCAGTCGTCTGCCATCTGAACGTGATTTGATTGATCGCTTTAAGATCACCAGAGCTAATTTACGCAAAGCCTTTGATATATTGGAACGCGAGGGGGTTATTTGGCGGCATGTTGGCAAAGGGACATTTATCGCAGAGCCTCATTCTGAAAAATCGATTTTGAATATATCGGAACTGGTGAATGAGCTGACACCAGTTCAATTGCTGCGGGCGCGTTTATCGATTGAACCTGCGATCGCACGTGAAGCGGCAATTCACGCCTCAGAAGCAGATGTATCTCGTATTGATGCGGCGTGTAATGCCGCGTCTAGTGCAACCTCTTGGTCAGAATACGAACGTGCTGATGACCTATTGCACCATGAAATTGCCGCGGCAGCACAAAATCCACTTTTAATGTCAATGTTTGAATATTTAAACGCGGTTCGCCGTGCCGTGTCTTGGAATAAGGTGGTGCGCAGCAGCGATCGCCCGGCTTCTGACCATGACAGCTTTGCTGAGCACACACGAATTTTTGCAGCGATTGCGGGACGAAACGCCAATGAAGCACAAGCAGCGATGCGCACGCATCTAATCTCAGTTTCAAAACGTCTTTTTGGGGATGATTGAGCATTAAACTCAGCAAGAGAAAAAGCAAAAGCAACCTTGCCATCACACGTAACGCTTCCTGGGAGGAGTAACATGATAAATTTTTTTAAAAAGACCGTACAGTTTGCGGCTGCTATCCCAATTGCTCTGTCGTTTGCAATTGGCGCTGCTCAAGCTGAAAAAATTAAAATTGCGCTGGCAGAAGCACCATCAGATGAACTTGCCGCATTCTTTGTTGCGCTTGATCGTGCGCGGGCGAATGGCTTGGATTATGAGTGGACAGCGTTTTCTGATGAGGAACTTGCGATTCAAGCTGTGCTTAGCGGGCAAATGGATATTGGATTTGGAACCCCATATGCAGCCATGCAAAGATCAAAGGCACCTTTGCGCATAATATTTCAACTTTCAAAGTTGAAATTTTTTCCCGTCACCACGACCAAATACGCGTCGCTTAAAGATCTGGATGGTGAACCGATTTTGTTACACTCAAGGGGTGGCGGCACTGACTCAATTGCAAATGTGATCGAAGACCGGCTTGGAATGCAGTTTGGAAAGCGCTCATATGTACCAGGATCGTCTAATCGCGTTGCTGCGCTGCTTGGTGGGCGTGCAGATGCAACCATTATTGACCTGTCAAACAAGAATAAACTCATGCGCAGCGAAGCTGGCGAAAACTTCAATGTGTTAGAAATGTTTGAAGTAGAGGCCAGCGATGAGGCCTTATTTGGAAATCTTGATTGGATTAAAAATAACGAAAAAGACGTTGATATTTTTGTGAGCGCGCTTTTGTCCGTTTGGCAAGATCTTCATAAGGATCCAACGATTATCCGTCGTGAAACAAATCCCGATGGACCAATCGGTCAATTGCCCCCTGAAATCTTGGCAGAGCTTGATGGGTTTTACACCGATGCCGTGGCAGGCGGTCTGTATGATCCGAATGGGGGCGGCCGAAAAGCTGCAAATGCCGATATGGAATGGTACTCGGCTGCTGGTCAACTTGAGGGCAACGCCAGTGATTTGAATATCGAGGATTTTTGGTATTTGGCACCGCTTGATAAAGCCTCACAGTAATTTTGCGAAAATTTGGTTGCGCAGAAAATTGGCGCAACCAATTCCTGTAGACGGATTAAATCAATGCAAAATCGAGCCTTCATATTAAAATTGTTTTCTGCTTTTGCCCTTTGTTTCGCTTGGGAAATTGCAGGAAGAGTGCCTGTAAGCTACGCGTTTCCTACGTTTTTGGAATCAATGTCGGCGCTTATGCAAATGACCGCAGATGGAAGGCTGTTCGAGGCATATGCAGAAACATTGCGCCCTTTAATAATTGGTATCGCCATTTCTGCCGTTGTTGGAATTATCGTGGGATTATGGGTCGGTTTGAGCCAATTTTTTGACTGGCTGTTTTCGCCAATCTTTATCGTCATGCAAGCCGCGCCATTAGCTGCTTTGATCCCGCTTCTTGTTTTGGCATATGGCATTGGTCTCACGTCAAAAGTGATTGTTGTCTGCATCATGGCAATGCCCGTGATAGTCTTGAATACCAGCGGCGCGGTGAAAAATACCCCAGAGTCCTTAAAAGAAATGGGCATATCCTTTCTTGCTTCGCGGCTGTCTGTCATATCTCGTATCATCATTCCAGCGGCATCTCCGGTCATTTTCGCGGGCCTCCGCCTTGGTATATCGGCAGGGTTTATTGGGGCTATTTTAGCCGAGCTTAAAATCACCCCCACTGGTGTTGGTGATATTATAACTTACAGCCGCTCGATCGCAGATTACCCGTCCATGTATGCTGCTATTTTTTCCATTATTGTGCTGTCAGTTCTTTTTTTAAACCTCTTGGATAAAGTAGAAACCCTTCTCTTTAAAGGAAACGAGCGTGGTTATGTCTCAGATTAAAAATGTTGATGAAGACCTTCAAAACCTTGAAAAACCAATAGCCGTTTCTGTCGATAATATTTCAAAAAATTATGGAAATGTTGAGGCTCTGAAGGATATGTCCTTAAAATTTCCAAAGGGGGAATTGACCTCACTTTTGGGTCCGTCGGGATGTGGTAAAACAACCTTATTGAAAATCATTGCGGGATTGCTTGAGCCGAGCGCTGGAACTGTAATGGTGAATAACAAGAGCGTCACCGGCCCAGGCACAGACCGCGCATTTGTATTTCAAGATTTTGCGCTGATGCCTTGGGCGTCCGTTTTGAAAAATGTCTCATTCGGGCTTGAAATGCGGGGTGTCGAAAAAACTGAGCGCGAAGGGATTGCTGCGAATTATATCACAGAAGTCGGTTTACAGGGTTTTGAAAATAGTTTCCCGCATGAATTATCTGGCGGTATGCGTCAAAGGGTTGGTTTGGCCCGTGCGTTGGCTGTAGACGCAGATGTGCTGTTGATGGATGAGCCCTTTTCGGCCGTCGATGAGCAAACGCGCCGTAAGTTTCAAGAAGACTTGTTGCAGCTTGTTGAAAGCAAAAACAAAACATTTATTTTCGTAACGCATTCCATTGAAGAAGCAGTCTATGTATCGGACCAAATTGCTATTTTATTACCTCGCCCAAGTCGTGTGTCGGAAATTATCAGACCGTCAAATTTTCGGGCAAAAGGGGTAGATGCAATACGACGAGACTCTGAATATCTTGATATCGTTGATGATATTTGGACGTCTTTACGCAGTTACGTTGAATAGGAAGGCCGCGCATGCATTTATTTGGATATCGCTTACCCGGGATGTCATCCCTGCTTTTATGGGGGGCTCTCTGGGAATTTATTGGGCAGGCTAAGGTTACGTTTTTTATTCCTCCATTAAGTAAGGTTTTGTCTACACTTTATGAAGTTTTGGGGACAGTAGCCTTCCAAAATGCACTTAAAGAAACGGCTTATGCGTTTTGTTCCGGGGTGTTTTACGCCGTGGTCATCGGAATAATTGTTGGAATATTAATGGGTAAGAACCGCCTGATTGATGAATTGTTACTCCCTTGGGTAAACGTATTCCTTAGTGCCCCCCTTACGGCTTTAGTGCCCGTGTTAATGGTGCTTTTTGGATTTGGTATGAAGTCTATCATTATCACCACGTCTCTTTTTGCTGTTTGGATTATTATCTTAAATACCCGTGCTGGTGTAAGACAGATCAACCGTTCTCTGGTAGAAATGGCGACAAGCTTTGGCGCCACGCCATTGAAAGCATTTACAAAAATATATTTTTGGGCCGCGTTGCCAGAAATTTTAGGAGGCGTCCGGATCGGTATTATAAGGGCAGTAAAAGGCGTGATTATAGGCCAATTACTTATTTCTATTGTGGGTTTTGGTGCTCTATTTGAACTCTATTCCGCAAATTTTCTCATGAGTCACTTTTGGGCGGTTTTGATTGTTTTGTTTGCACTCGCTTTTTCAATTTCAGAGTTTTTGGCTTATTTAGAGCGGCGTGTAAGCTATTACGCCGCAAAGCGGTAAGCCGGCAATCTGCTTAAAACCTTAAATGCCGGTTCAAAATTTATAGGTTATTTTTTTGTTGGCCTGCGCAAACTTTATCCGTTCTTCCTGCCTGTGCGCGTTGTTAAGGGTGGGTAGAGCAAGCCCACAGGTTTTGGCTTATTGGCAAAGCATGCAGAGTCGCCGCGTGATTGAGGCTATTAAATGGTTAGGTTTTCCGATGTACTGGCATCCGGGAACCCGCCGCATTTTTGTGGGATGAAATATATTTTCAAATATCTGCGCTGCAGCGACCAGCCTCATACCGCCAAGCAGGGTTTTGATATTCCGGGCTCAGTAAACCTATATGTGCTTGTCTAGGCCTAGCCAGGCCTCAGTTCTTGAATCTGCCATAAGCCCTTGAAAAGGGGTAAGCGTCTGCTCAGATTGTTTTACGCGCTTATATTCAAGCCTGTTAATGTTGATCTTTATTATTTCCTAAGAGCTGAACGATGATCAATAACCCGGATGAAATGATAATCAAGATGGTCGAGATCGCGGCGATGGTCGGATCGATTTGATCGCGTAAGGCCAAGAACATGCTTCTTGTAATGGTTGAATTATCTCCACCGGCGACGAACAGGGAAATAATGATTTCGTCAAAAGAGGTTAAAAACGCGATTAAAGACGCGGAGATAATGGAGAATTTAATCTGTGGCAGTGTAATTTCGCGAAACGCGCGGAACCGGCCAGCTCCCAAAGATCGTGCTACTTTTTCTTGGTTCATATCATAGTTTTTCAAAGCTGAAAAAACGATAATTAAAACCAGCGGCAACGCCACCAAGGAATGGCCGATAACCAATCCAAGAACGCTTCCGACCAATTTAAATTGTACGAAAAAGTAAAACAGCCCAATTGCAACCAATATAATTGGAACCATCATCGGTGAAATAAAAATCGGGAAGAGTATTTTGCTGGTTCTCGAACTGCTATTGACCAGACCATAAGCGGCCATTGTGCCGATAGGGACCGCCACAAATATTGTAAGAACAGCGACTTTGATGGAGGTCCATGTTGCCGCCATCCAATCATTAAAGCCGTTTTCAACCTTCCAAGAGAAAAAATAATTTTCATACCATCTGAGTGACCATTCCTGAGGAGGAAACTCTAGATATTGACTGGCAGAGAAGGACATTGGGATCACAACCAGCGATGGCACAATCAACAGAAATAGGGTGATAAAAGAGAAAATATAAAGCCAGAGCCGGTTTTTAAGCCGGATTTGGGTTTCGGACACATTCTTGTTCAAAAAACTCATAGCGTTATTTATTCCCGAATTGGTCAAGCGATACGAGTTTTGAGGCGATGTAAAGAATGATTGCGGTCACAACCAGCAAGACCACGCCCAACGCGCTTGCAGCCCCCCAACTGAAATAAAGCTCAATGTTGCTCGAAATTTTCATTGCAGCCATGATCACTCTGCCACCACCCAAAATGGCAGGGGTCACGTAAAACCCGAGGCACAAAACAAAAACAATCAATAAGCCAGCAAATAGGCCGGGCAGGGAGAGTGGAAAAAAGACAGTCCAAAAGGCGCGGGTTGGTGTGGCGCCGAGACTAGACGCTGCTTTCAAACAGTCTTTATCAATCGCGCGCATATTTGCGTAAAGCGGCAAGATCAAAAATGGCAGCATAATATGAACCATGCCGATCAATGTACCCGTTGTATTATGCACGATTTTAATCGGCTCGTTGATCAAACCCAAATCCAATGCGATATTGTTTAGCAACCCCTTTTTTTGCAACAGCACTAACCACGCATAGGTGCGCACCAACAGGCTGGTCCAAAACGGAATTAACACGCCCACCATGCAGATATTTGCCCATTTTCGCGAGAGTTGGGACATGAAATAGGCCAAGGGATAGCCGATAAGCGTACAGATGATCGTCGTTAGAATGCTAATTTTAAAGGTTGTTATGAAAATCCGCATATAGGAGCGGCTGGTGATCATCCGCTCATAATTTTCAAAAGAAAACGTGCCATCCCTGCCGATAAATGAGAGATAAAACAACCAGCCGACCGGAATAACGATCAGAAAAGCAACCATCAACAAATAGGGTAGAGTGAGGCCCAAGAAGGTGAGGTTTTCCCGCGCGGCCAGTTTTTTCAGCCCGTCTTGATTGAGGTGATCAGAGGTTGAAGACATCGCGTTAACTCACCAAGTAGCTGTCAGCTACTTTGAGGCCAATGGTTACAGTTTCTCCGACAGCGGGCAACGCCTCCTGTGTGATGCTTCCGTTGGGAACTCTGACCCGTAAAGTTTGTTCTTCGCCTTCCAAAGGCGCCAATTTAACAACCAGTAATTGGCTTTCCCCCTGGAAAATTGAGTCTAATAAGACACCGGAAAAGTAATTCACGCCCTCTTGTTTGTCGGTGGCCACAAACGTTTTTTCTGGGCGTACCACCAAGAGGAATTTGCCATCCTGTGCAGGGGGGCTGGATGTTTTTATTGTTTCGGGGCCAAAGCTGATTTGCGACTTGTTAACGCTGACAGGCAAAAGGCTCGATTCTCCGATAAAATCAGCAATGAAAGCATTGCTTGGATTTTTATAAATCTCATTGGGTGTGCCCAGTTGCATCAGTTTTCCGTCGTTGATCACCGTGATCCTATCCGACATTGTCAGAGCTTCTTTTTGATCATGGGTGACATAGACAGTTGTCATATTCAGCGCATCATGCAGCTGGCGCAATTCGATTTGCATCTCTTCACGCAGTTTTTTATCCAAGGCAGATAAGGGCTCATCCATCAAAAGAATTTTAGGCTTGAACACAATCGCACGCGCCAGTGCAACGCGCTGTCTTTGTCCGCCTGATAACTCATTCACTCCGCGATGGCCCAAACCATCCAGTTTCACGGTGCTAAGAGCTTCTTTAACGCTTTCTTGCGTTTCTGCTTTGCTCACGCCTCTTAATTTTTGTGGATACCCAACATTTTGTTCAACGCTCATATGTGGAAATAACGCATAGTTTTGGAAAACCATACCGATGCCCCGTAAATGCGGAGGTTTCAAAATAACCTCTTCATTTCCGAATTTTACGCTGCCACAATCTGGATTTGTAAAGCCTGCAAGAACCATCAGCAAAGTGGTTTTACCGGAACCTGACGGCCCGAGAAGTGTCATGAATTCACCCGATGTTATCTCGAGGCTTATATCATTCAGAGCATGGAATTGATCGTATGATTTTGAAACATTTTTAATCGATATATTGAGTGATGTATTTTTCATGTCAGGGTAAATTTCCGATTCTTGGGCTTGGAAAGCATGGCTCTCCAAGCCCTGAACTGTCTGTTATAAAGATATAGAGATTACTCGGTCATCATATCTGTATACATTTCAGCTGCAATTGTGCGCCATTTTGAATACCAATCGGTTTTCAACGTTAGCTGATATTGTGCGTTATCTGGATGGCTTGGCATTTGTTTTGCGCGTGCCTCATCCATTAGACCCAACTCATAGACTTTGCCATTTGTTGGACCATACGTGATGTATTTTGCAAATTCAGCCATGTATTCTGGCTTCATCGCCTCCGCGATAAACTGCATCGCTAAGTCTTTGTTCTTTGCACCTTTAGGAATTCCATAACCTTCCCAATCCATGATGCCTGAACGCCAGTCATATGCCACTTTTGCGCCATCAAGCTTTGCAACATCAAAGCGTCCGTTCCAGCCCGTTGTCATATCAACTTCGCCATCTTTCATTAGCTGGGCATGTTGTGCGCCTGAAGACCACCATACAGCGATATGCGGTTTGATGCTTCTGATCTTATCCAGTGCACGCTCGATGCCGGCTTCGCTGTCCAGCACTTCGTAGATTTGATCCATCGGAACGCCATCCGCCAATAGGGCTGTTTCCAATTGCGCATCCACTTTATTGCGCATGGCGCGGGTCCCAGGGAATTTTTCTACATCGTAAAAATCGGCCCATGTTTTTGGCCCGTTATCGCCATAGGTTTCTGTGTTCCAAGCCGCTACAACAGAGAAGATATCTGCGCCGGCGCAATAGTCACTATACATTCCGGGCAAATGGTTGCTGACATCGATGACGGAATAGTCAAGTTTTTCTAACACACCTTCTGCCGCACCCGAGGCGCAGCTACCAGCACCGCTTGAGAAAATATCAAACTTATCCGCACCTGACTTCACCATCAGCTTAACGTCGGAAATACCACCATAGGTGTCTTCTTTGACCGTGATGTCCATGGCCTTTGCTACTGGCTGAAAAATACCAACAGACTGGCCTTTTTGGTAGGCGCCACCCCAAGATACAATCCGCAATTCGTCTGCGTAAGCCATTGAACTGGCGATCAATACTCCGGCTGCAGCCAAAGAGCTTGTTGCTTTCATCGCTGGTTTTAAATTCATTTTTTTACCTCCCTTGATTTTGCTTATAATTCAACAGTAGCCAGAAAGTTTGTTAACGCAACAAGAGTCTTATTTCGCGCGTCTCAATTTACATTTTTTTGATGTGTCCTTTACCGCGTCGACATTTGCATTTGGTCACGCCAGCGATACCAAGATACGATGGCAGGTAAAAACCAAGGCCGACCAGTATAGGCGGGCCGCGTTGGAAATGGCAGATCGTCAAAAGCTGTTTTGCCCTGCGGCAACCCCAACAGTTTTTGCCCCAAACGCATACCCAGGTAACTGGCCATCGAAACACCCGAGCCGCAATAGCCCATCGCGTAATAAATGCCTTGATGGCATCCGGTATGAGCCAGTTCATCAAATGTATAAGCCACTGTGCCCATCCAGGAATGTGAAATTTTTGTCTCTTTTAATTCAGGGAAGATGCGGCACATATCATTATGTAGTTTTGGGCCGCTGGCCGAAGGATCGGTTTCCCGCGCTGAAACGCGGCCACCGAATAAGATGCGTGTTTTATCTGGAGAGGGACGATAATAATACACAACTTTGCACGTGTCGCTGATAATTCGATTGGTTGGAAAAAGTTTTTCCATCAACTCTGGCTGCAGCGGTTCGGTGGCAATTATGTAGCTGCCAATTGGGATAATACGCCGTTGGAGCCAGGGCGTCAAATTGCCCGTGTAGCCATTGGTTGCAACAACTACGTCCTTACAAGTCACTTGGCCCTGCGTTGTCTGTATTTCAAAGCCCGCGCTCGTTTTGTTAATTCTTTCAGCGCGGCACTGCCCTACCACATGCGCTCCTGCCTTCAGGGCCAATTGTAGCAAGCCATGGTGATATTTGGCTGGATGAACAGAGGCATGGCGGGGATAGACCACGCCACCATGGTAGAGATCGCTGCCCAACTCTTTTTTTTGGTCAGCTTTGGGGATAATCTCGACAGCGATGTTTTCAAATTTGGAGAGCGCCTCGGCATCTTTAGCGAGCGTTTGAAAATGGGCTTCTGAATGCGCTGCGTGAAACCTGCCGCAGCGTTCAAACGCGCAGTCGATTTTTTCGCCAGTGATAAAGTCTTCAATCCAATCCAGAGCAGTTTCGCCTTCTTGGCGAATGGCGGTTGCCCGTCGTGTACCAAATTTGCGGGCCAGCTTGGCTTGGGAGGGTTTTATACTGGTGCTGATTTGTCCACCATTACGGGTACTGCACCCAAAACCAGGGGCCCCAGAATCAATGATCATGACTTTTCTGCCACCTCGCAATATTTGAATTGCCGCGTGCAGCCCCGTATAGCCAGAGCCCACAACCAAGACGTCAACATCTGGAATAATTGTTTGGCTGATTCCGGACAACGCCGACTGCCCGTCTAGCCAGTAGGAAGTGTTTTTCCAGTCTTTTGCCCACATTGATTTTTTCCTCTGACAAGACGCTTAAACCGCACTGGGCTATCTTGATGGAGATTTCTTATTTCGCAATCAAAGATTAACGGCATCGGATAAAAAAATAGCAAGTTGTTCTTTACAACGCCCCTTTCCGAAGGCGATGACCCGAGCGTTTGGAGCTGGGGTGCAAACTGCACAAATTTGTTAATCTTGGCATTATGTATAACAGCTATAGGTAAAATCAGGCCAAATTTTGATTGTTTAAATCAAAGCAAAGGTAAGCCGATGGCACCGGTGTTTAGCCCATCAAAGGGGGGGTAACGAATTTAACCGGCGCTGTTTTGTGACGCAGGCCGCTCTTTTAGGACGTAAATCCGCTTAAGTTCGTACAACCAATTAGATATTTTGCGCTGCGTTGCGCTTTCAGATCATGGGTTTACTTCAGCCAGAACATCCCGCATCGGTTTGCAAAGCCCAGATGGTTTGGCTGCGATAGGGTGACAAACTGCGTTACGTTCCTATCCACAGGCAGAGGTCAGTATCATGGGGTATCAGTGCACTGAATAAAGCTGTCAAAAATGAATATTTGTATAATCGAATGAAAGTTCGATTAAGGTTTTTGGGTTTTTAGAAAATGTCGGGCGGTTTCGGCGTTTATCGCCCCGTGCTCAATCATTTTCTGTGCAATTTGACTAACTTGCTCAGGGCTTGCCCCCGCCGTTATCGCAACCGTTCGCGCATGAAGGCGCATATGACCTTTTTGAATGCCCTCATCTGCAAGCGCGCGCAAAGCTGCTAGGTTTTGCGCCAAACCCACAGAGGCGATGACCTCTGCCAATTCCCCGGCGGACCCGACATTGATCAATTCTAATGCAGCTTGCGCAGCGGGGTGGGCCTTTGTTGCACCGCCAATAATACCGACGGCCATCGGAAGTTCAATTTCGCCTTTTAAATAACCCGTTGAGGTAATCGCCCATGTGCTTAATGCCGTGTATCGCCCGTTTCTTGCGGCATAGGCATGCGCTCCGGCCTCTATGGCGCGCCAATCATTTCCGGTTGCCAGAACAATAGGGTCAATACCGTTCATAATGCCTTTATTATGCGTTGCCGCGCGATAAGGATCTATTACGGCCAATGTCGCAGCCTCAACAATGCCAGTGCACAGCTCATGGCCGGTGATTTGCCCTCCGTCAAATAGGCTTACATCTAACGACACATGCGCGCGCACCAAACGCAAATCAGCAAGGTTTGACAAAATGCGCAGGCGAACTCTGCCTTGCGTAATTTCTTCGATTTTAGGCGCTATTTTTTCCGCCATTGTATTTACAGTATTGGCTCCCATCGCATCACGTACATCCACTAAGAGATGCAAAACCAGCATATTGCCCAGAGGTGTATCTTTGAAAACATGACCTTCTATTTCAAAACAGCCACCGCCCAAGGAAACCAAGACAGGATCGCACTCATTCGCGGCGGCAATCAATTGGCCGGCATGGCTTTGAATTTTTTCGAGCGCTTCTGCTGGGTCTGAAAGATCCAAGATTTGAATTTGCGCGCGCATAACCGGTCGTTCGGCATTGGCCTGAAATCCCCCACACTTGCGGGCTAATTTTGCCATATGGGAGGCAGCCGCCACGACTGAGGGCTCTTCAACCGCCATAGGGATCAAATAATCGCGATTATTGATTTTAAAATTTGTTGCAACACCAAGTGGAAGCTCGAACTTTCCAATCACATTTTCGATCATCCCATCAGCGATATGCTCTTGAAGGCTGTTTTTCCCGGCAAGATTAACCCGCGCGGTTTGTGATAATCCGGCAGCGTCAGAAACCAAAGCGCGTCTGGTTTCAATTGTTAGGTCGCGAAGGCTGGGGAGCCTTGAATATTCTGCTGATGAATCTGACATAGGCGCCCTTTCATATGCACAGAAAATCATGGCATAGCCGGTTTTGCAAATATGATGTTTCAAATTTAAGCCCGTTGAAAACGACGAAACAGCAGAGTTGAGCGTTACCATGTTAATTGCTGTTTTAAGCTCTAGGGGTAAACGGGCAAGAGCTCACATAAAAGAAACATTCATAAAGATCCGCCAAGCGAAGGCGGTCTCTATTAAGATCTGTGGGTATGATGTCGCACGGCTAGGGCAATACCCTAGCATCTTGTAGCGGCTGATAAAGTCTTAATTATTTAGGCTTTTTACATGCAAATACAACTATGTCGAAAGTGCTCAAAATCTTTAAGCAGCATATCTTGTATGTCGCAAATTCAATTTTTGGAACTATCCCTTACACCCACTCTTCAAGCTCCACTTTTGCCGCCTTTCCAAAGGTGTTTTTTGTTGAGGGTTTGAAAACAGAAAAGAAAGAGCATTGGCAAAATAAGGCGCGTATGCGCTTTCTTCGACCAGCTTGAAGTTTATCAGAAGACATATTTCAAATATTTATCTTAAGGCGTGTTTTATAGCCCTCGCATAACCAAAATTGAACTTGGTGCGATGCGATAAAGCCTATGCAATCGGATAATTAAGAGTTTCATTCTGAATCCCTACGAAAAAACCTTTGCCTCAAGCGGTTTGCGTATTTTCGAAACTAAACCCATCTTCGAATGCTTTTTGCGCGATAATATTTGGGTCAAACTGAAATTTCGATGTGATTTTGGCTAGGTGCTCAATCAATTCTTTAGGCGTTTGCATCCTATTTTCATTTTTGCGCGGCGGTAAAGAGCATTGCCCCGACTGCCCAATGGCTTGCCAAAACTTCTGAGCACCCGATGGGGTGGTAATATCCTCTAGTTGCGCGTCAATAAACTTAACTTTTGAACCGAAATAAAGCTTATAATAAGCTTGGCGTGCCGCCATTTCGTAACAATACCAAAGGGCGAGCCCAATCCCCTCAAATCGTGAAAATAATTTCGGATTGATGATTTTTTTTTGGTAGCTAGGATGAAGGTACCATTGCCAAGCCGTAGTTATATGCACAAAATCATGTCTCATTACATAACTTGCGCATTGCCGTACAATATCCCGTTTTAAAATAATTATCTTACTTTTTTCTGCCAGTTGGGTGTGAGAAATATTTTCGATCAACCCGCATTTCCCAAGCGTATGGTTTGTCTCAATATGCATGTTTGAAGTCAGCATTGAAAGTTTTCGTTTCCAAAAATTCTTTACGATTGCGTTATTCCCAGTCTCGTTGAAACTACGCATTATTTTGATATCAGGCATTCGATTGCCAAAATCTTCGATACCCAAAGGTTCATGAAGAGCGTCGCACTTAAAGTTTACGGCTAAAAAATCGGACAACCAGGCTGTACCTGTTCTGCCCGCAGAAAGCGTAAAGATTGTTTCTGGGCTCGCTTTAGTCATTATAAAGGCTCAAAAGTGAATGAAGTTTGTAAGCATTTTTTAACATCTTTGAACATAAACCTGCTGTGCTCTGTTTGCCGAAACGTTGCTCTCTAAAATACAGCCGCTGATAAGAATAGTGTACCATATTGAGGCTTCAGATAGGGTTTCTAATTGTGTTTTGCAACCGTTTAAAATAAAAAAAACGTCTCATATTTTCATGCAATATCTAGCTGTAAAAAGTTTTTATTTTATTGCCTTTTTAAACCGTATCAGTCACTTTTAGCCCATGTTTTTGCCCTTTCGAGATCACAATCCACCCAACCGAAAACCCATCGTCACCTATGGTTTGATCCTTATAAATGCAGCAATATTTTTGAGCTATTGGGGCAGTGTCGATAGCGTAAGAGCCACACAAATCACGTTTGAACATTGGGCGATGTTCCCTGAGGATATTAGCTATGGGGTGAACCTTCATAGCTTGATCAGCTCAATTTTCTTGCATGGCGGGCTGCTTCATTTGGGGGGGAATATGTTGTTTTTATACATTTATGGCGATAATTTAGAAGATGAATTGGGCCATATGCTTTTTTTAGGGTTTTACTTGGCTTGCGGCGCTTTGGCGAATGTGGCGCAGGTTTTGGCTGATCCGGCTTCGCCTATTCCTGTGGTCGGGGCGTCTGGCGCGATCGCGGGGGTGATGGGGGGGTATTTGCTGTTATTCCCAAAAGCTAAGGTTGATATTTTGGTGATTTTCGTTGTGTTTTTCCGCGTTTTTTCAATTTCCGCGTGGATCGTCCTTGGCCTTTGGTTTGCGTTACAGCTACTGAATGGCGCCACCTCCACGGCGGCCAGCAGCGGTATCGCATATTGGGCTCATATCGGTGGCTTTGCCGCCGGTCTTGTTTTGATCTTCCCTATGTTTATACGCCTTGGAGCAGCCGCATTTTGGCGTCGAACATTGGGGCATCCGCCCCATCCGGAAAAAATCTATGCTGGCTCACTTGCGCGCGTGCCACTGGTCCCCAGGAAGTCAAATACCAGCAAATAGCCATATGAGGCGTGTTGGGTTGATATTTGAAACCAGTCCCTGTGTGAGCTCTTTGTTATGCGCCCCGGATTAAAGCTGCAAATTGGTTAAATTGCAGATCGTTTGCGCATAAAATATCAGCGGTTTCGATAGGATCAGAATTCGCAGCGATGCCTTCTACTATCGCACCTGCTTCGCGCGCTATGATTACGCCGGCCGCAATGTCCCAAACGTTTAAGCGACGCTCCCAATACCCGTCATAGCGCCCTGCAGCCACATAAGCCAGATCAAGGGCTGCCGCGCCCCAGCGCCGCACGCCTGCGCAGGCGGGTAGCAATTGCGCAAGATCTTTCAGTGTTTCAGGCAAATCAGAGCGCCCTGCAAATGGCAACCCTGTTGCGTAAATGCTTTCAATCATCCGTTTGCGGCCCGAAACACGCAACCGGCTGTCATTCAACCAGGCCCCCTGGCCTTTTTCAGCTATGAACATTTCATCTTTTGTCGGATCATAGACCACGCCGGCAACAATTTGCCCTTTATGTTCCAATGCAATGGATACAGCCCAATGTGGCAGACCATGCAAAAAGTTTGTGGTGCCATCTAAAGGGTCAACAATCCAGCGCCGCGTGGGGTCTTGCCCGTCGATTGCTTCGCTTTCTTCTCCCACCCAGCCATAAGTGGGGCGGGCTGCTGTTAATTCAGCTTTGATTATCGCTTCTGCCGCAATATCTGCGCGCGATACAAAATCCCCCGCGCTCTTGCTTGAAACTTGTAAATTTTCAACCTCGGTAAAATCTTTCAGAAGCGATCTGCCAGCTTTACGGGCTGCTTTGATCATCACGTTGAGGTTTGCACTTCCTTGCATTCGCCGGGCTCCTAGATAGCTGTGCCGGCTATAAGTTTATTTGCAGGGAATGCCAAGCACCCATCCGCAGATGGGTATTCTTATCTATGTAAAATATTTTGTTACAGCCACGCCCACTGCTGCTGATGTTCCTGTTAAAACGGCACCCCAAATGACGTCAACCATCACCATTTGCGCCGTCCAACCCTTCAGGGTCGCGAAATTTGTAAACTCATAGGTTCCATAGGCCAGCGCGCCAAGAACAGCTCCGGCAAAAAACGCCTGAGCGATTGAACCAACATTCAAGGCGGGGATAGACACAAACCAGACCACGCCCACAACATAAAACAAGTAAAACACCGCTGCAGGGCCCATGCGAAGGTCTTCCAGCATCATCGGCCCGATATTCGCAGAAAAGAGAGGGTACATCACCTTTTTCAGCATAACGACGTCAAGCGCTAGAAAGACGATTGCGGTACTGATATACAACAAAATATGTATCATTTTTTCTCCTGCTCGTTGACTATACGCTTGTTGACTTACATTGGATCATGAAGCGCAGAAAAATCACTGCCCAATAAAGCCTCTCTATAGAGAACGACGATATCGAAAAGCGGCCGTGATACGTTTTGCCTTGGTGTTCGCTTGGTTGAAGCGATGATTGAAGGCTTTAATGGGAATGTGCTGCGTCAGAGCGATTTAAGTCGACTGGGACGTCAAGCGTCATTTCGCCGGCCTTCTCAAAAGTTAAGACGATAGAAATCAGATCACCCTGGTGCCAGCTGTTGTGCAACCCCATCAGCATGATGTGATCTGCACCACGTTTAAGCATGGCTATTTTGCCTGCTTCAATCACAAACCCGCCGATGACGGGTCGCATTTTCATCACCCCATCCGAAGATTGTATATGAGTGTGTAATTCGGCTTTCTGCGCCGCGGTTGACGCAACGCTGACGAGCCGATCATCGGCCGTGCCGTGATTATGGATCATCATGAAAATTCCGCCCGCTTTTGACGAGGGGGTTGCGCGATACGCGTAAGCATCTTTAACCATAATCGTATCGGCGGATAGCAATGCTGGCAGGCCGCAGAGCATGATAGCTGCAAAAAAGGATCTTATTAGGGTCATTTCCAGTCTCTCTTTGTTCGGTCAAAATTTATAAAGATGTGGTTTTGACCTGAGAGGGTGGGGCACGTAGCCGAATAGAGTAAACGGATTTTTGGTAAACATCCTGCTGTCTTAAGGTCTCGGCATAATGCCCGGCGGCTGGCGTTGTTAAGGCAACGCCGCGGATCATATCTGCATCTATGGGATTCAGGCAAGAACATTCAGGGCAGGCGGTCTCATCTGAGATCGGTGCGCCATGGGCATCCACAGCAAGGAAAAAAGACGCATCTCCACTGCAAATAACCACATGTCCTGCGATGTCTTGCATCAAAACGCTGCGCGCAGATATTTGCCCGCTAGATAATAGTGCTGCTACCAGCAGGCAAAAACCACACAATACCCTGAACCGTATCTTCGAACGATAGGGTGTGTTTTTCACCTAAAAAACCCTCGTCAGGCGTTGGTGTCTAGACCGGCATTATCCACAAAAACGCCAATGCGTTGGTTTGATGTTACGCTGCGGCCGTTTGGGCCTTGGCGATTTCTTTTTTCAATTTCAACGCGTTTGTTGACAATTCGTCATCTTTAGCTTTTGCCAAAAATTGATCTAAGCCGCCACGGTGATCAACAGAGCGCAATGCGGCTGCTGAAATGCGGAATTTAAAACCGCGATTTAAAACTTCAGACTGCAAGGTCACGTCGTTCAGATTTGGCAAAAAGCGGCGCTTGGTTTTGTTATTGGCATGGCTGACATTGTTACCAGACATCGGGCCTTTTCCTGTAAACTCGCAACGACGTGCCATTTCTCAATCCTCTTGCTTCTGCTTAATGCGCATTTTGCGCCAATTCCACCACTTAAGGGCAGCATGCCACAGGCAGGCCCAAAACTTGAAATGCGGTATTAGGGGCATTGAACCGGCGCGTCAAGCGCCTGACGCCTTGAAAAAGCCGAGTGGGTTCGAAAACCGCCCTAAATTTCCCACTGCAAGTGCCAAGGCGCGATCGCTGCGGTTTTACAACCGCCCAAACATTCGAATCACTCACGTCGGCTAAGGTGTTTCAAAATCTGTTCCGCTGCACGCGCTGGAGAAAGCTCTCCGGCTTCAACTTGCAGGCCCAGACGGTCGATTTCATTTTTAATTTCTTGTCGGTTCAAAACGTCTAAGGCGCCTTGCTTGACGTCTTCCTCAAACCAAAATCGTGCCTGTTGGGCGCGCCGGCCTGCAAAATGGCCATTGGCTTTGCGCCAATTAGTCAGCTCAAGCACCGCTTGCCAAGCCGCTTCAAGTCCCAAAAGCGTTAAGGCAGATACGGTCATCGCCATCGGAAAGTTTGAAGGATCTTGAGGGCGCTTTCGCAGCAACCGCAAGGCACTGGAATAATCTGCGCAGGTGCGATTTGCCGCTGTGCTCAGCTCTCCATCGGCTTTATTCACCAAAATAATATCGGCCATTTCCATGATGCCACGTTTTACGCCCTGTAATTCATCGCCACCGGCCGGAGCCAAAAGCAGCAAAAAAATATCCGACATTTCCGACACGATCGTTTCCGATTGCCCCACCCCAACGGTTTCAATGAACACAACATCAAACCCGGCGGCCTCGCAGAGCGCCACAGCATCGCGGCTGCGCCGCGTGACCCCTCCCAAATGGGATTGGCTGGGAGAGGGGCGGATAAAGGCCATTGGGTCGCGCGACAACCGATCCATTCTGGTTTTATCCCCCAAAATCGAGCCACCTGAACGCAGCGAGCTGGGATCAACCGCCAGCACCGCCACTTTCAAACCGCGCGCGGTGAGCAAGCTGCCAAAGGCTTCTATAAAGGTCGATTTTCCCACACCCGGCGTGCCTGATAACCCGATACGCAAGGCGCGTTTGGGATGTTTCTGGAGCGTTTGTATCAAAGCAATCGATTGCTCGCGGTGATCACTGCGCTGGCTTTCAACCAGTGTAATCCCGCGTGCCAGGGCGCGGCGATCCTGCTGTAGGATTTGATGCGCTAGCTGATCGATATCGGTCATTGAGGGTTTTAACTTTCTACGAGCAGGGGTTGGTGTTTCACGTCTTTGGCAGTATGGTTTTGACGCGAACTCGTAAGAAAAGTCCAGCGGAGCCTTTCTAAAAATGCATTTTTTTAAAACGCTGGTAGCCTTTTTTCTATACATCTTTATCGCTGTGCCAAGTTTTTCGGCAACGTTAGGAGCGGTTGAAGGCGAAGAAACGCATCGCTTTGACGTGTTTCTTTTGGGCATCAAGGCGGGTGAACTTCGCTATCATAAAAGCGTGAAAGGCACCGCTTATTCGGCACAAACGGTGTTGGAAACAACTGGTTTGGTGGCGTTGCTAGCCCCCTACATGTTTCAGGCAGAGGTAACGGGACAGCGCTTGAAAAACCGGTATCTTCCGCAAAGTTATGTGGAAATATCCAATACTGGCAAGCGTATAACCAACAAAACAATGCGCTATGAAAATCAACGCCCAACGCTTTTGGCAGCTGGAGAGCGGAAAAAATACTGGTTGAAACCCGCCGACCAAAAGGGCACGCTTGACCCGCTTTCGGCGCTGCTTGCTTTGCTTGATGACGCGGTGAGCTCTCAGTTGTGTAACGCCGATTTGCCAGTATTTGATGGGGAAAGACGGGTTTTGCTCTCCTTATCGGGGCCCACAAAACTTCCAGAGGATGGATTGACCTGCCAAGGGATTTACACACGTCTAGGCGGGTTTTCCAAACAGGAACTGGCGGATGGAATCACATTCCCCTTTTACATAAATTACCACCCCATTGACGCTGGTTATAGGGTTACGAAATTCAGCTTCAGCACATTGCGTGGAACGGCGACCTTTGAGCGCCGTTAAATTCAATCCGAACCCCGCTTTGCCGATTACAAAAGTGATCCCAGAGCTGCTTGGGGCAATCGAACGCAGTTCTAAACTGATCTTAACCGCGCCGCCCGGAGCTGGTAAAACCACCATAGTGCCGCTGGTCTTGTTGGCAGCGGGTAAAATTAAAGGCCGGATTATTGTGTTGGAGCCCCGCCGTCTGGCGGCCCGCGCCGCTGCAGAGCGCATGGCCCAAAGCCTGAATGAGGCGGCTGGCGATACGGTGGGGTATCGTATGCGAGGCCAGCAAAAAACCTCGACCCAGACGCGTATCGAGGTGGTGACCGAAGGCATTTTAACCCGAATGTTGCAAAGTGATCCTGAATTAACGGGCATCGGTGCCGTAATTTTTGATGAGTTTCACGAGCGGTCTTTGAATGCAGATCTGGGTTTGGCCTTGTGTTTGGAAGCGGCCAGTGCGTTTCGCGAAGATCTGCGTATTCTTGTGATGTCGGCTACATTGGATGTCGCGCCGCTGGTCACGCTGATGCAGCATCCCCCGGTAATCGCAGCCGAGGGGCGTAGTTTTCCAGTCGCGCCAATTTGGCTAGACCGACCGCTTCCAAAATTAATTAAATTCGAAACTGCAATCTGCGATTTGGTCTTACAAGCGTTGCCGCAGACCAGCGGTGCGGTTTTGGTGTTCTTGCCTGGTGAGCGTGAAATTCACAAAACCGCTGCTTTGTTAAAGTCTAATTTGCCCAGAAGTTGCACAGTGAATACTTTATTCGGCGCGATGCGGTTTGAAGATCAGAAAGCAGCGCTGGCGCCGGCCTTGGACACGCGAAAAATTATATTGGCCACGGCGATTGCGGAAACCTCTCTCACGATTGAGGGCATTCGCGTTGTCGTCGATGGAGGCTTGGCCCGACGCGCTCAATATGATCCGGGTTCGGGCATGTCCCGCTTGATTACCCAGCGGGCGAGCAAGGCCGAAGCCACGCAGCGCCAGGGCCGCGCTGGGCGCCTTGACAGCGGATGGTGTTACAAATTGTGGTCAAAAGCGGAAGAGGGCGCTATGGCCGCTTTTGCCCCGCCGGAGATAAGTTCAGCAGATCTGGCACCTCTCGCGATTGAGCTGGCCATGTGGGGTGCCAGTCCGGATGACTTGCCGTTGCTGACACAGCCCAACCCGAAGGCGTTTGCCGAAGCGCAGGACCTGTTAATGGTGCTTGGTGCCTTAACGCCTTCCAAGCGACTGACCGCCCATGGCAAGGCGATGGCGCGGTTGCCAATGCATCCGCGTGCTGCGCATATGGTGCGCAAAGCCGGCAATGCGGCTGCGCCAATCGCCAGTTTGCTTGCCGAAAAGGATCCTCTAAGCCGCGACGCGCCAAGCGATATCAGCCTGCGCCTCGAAGCCCTGCGCGATCTTGCTAAATTTAAGCAAAACAGGCCCTATGATGTAAAGATGCAAACCTTAAGCAGCATCAAGGCTGAAACCAAGCGCGTGCAAAAGCAGATCGGTCATCAGGCAGAGCCGCTCAGCGACGCTCAAATGATCGCGCTTGCCTATCCAGACCGGATCGGGTTGCGGCGTAAAGGCGGCGCGCCACGATTTTTGCTATCAGGTGGCAAAGGGGCAATTTTAAATGCAGAGGACCCTTTAAGTTCGCAGCGTCTATTGGTTGCTGCAGATTTAGATGGCAATCCAAAAGAAGCTAAAATTCGCGCAGCCATTGCGCTCTCAGAAGCCGAGTTGCGCAGCCTCTTTGCCGATCAAATCGAGTGGAAACAAAGCTGTTTGTGGTCTAAGCGCGAAGCGCGTGTTGTAGCACGCAAAATCGAATATTTTGGTGCGCTTGCGCTTACCGAGCAGATTTGGAACGATGCGCCCGAACTGGATATTGCGCGTGCTATGTTAGAGGGGGTGCGCGAGATCGGGTTTGAGTATGCGCCCGCGGCGCGGCGCTTTATCAGCCGCGTGAACTTGGTGGGGCGCAACATGCCAGATTTTTCAGAGGCAGCGCTGATGGAAGGCTTGGAACGTTGGTTGCTGCCATATCTTGGCAAGATTAAAAATGCCGAAAGCTGGAAAAACTTTGATATCCTGCCAGCTTTACAGGCCCAGCTTTCATGGGAGCAAACGGCAGAGCTTGATCGCTTGGCTCCCGCGCATTTCGTGACCCCGCTTAACCGCAAAGTGGCGATTGATTACAGCTCAGGGGTTCCTGAAATTGCCGTGCGGTTGCAGGAAATGTTTGGGCAAACCAGCCATCCTAATATTGCGGGAAACCCGCTTAAAATCACGCTGCTCTCGCCCGCTAAGCGGCCGTTGCAAACCACAATGGATCTGCCTGGTTTTTGGCGCAGCAGTTATCTGGACGTGCGCAAAGACATGCGCGGGCGCTATCCCAAGCATCCTTGGCCTGAAAACCCGGCGCAAGCCCTGCCGAGCCTGCATAAAAAACGGTCTCCAAAATAGCGCCAAAGCGCGGCACAGTCCAGATTATGGCCGCTTTCACCCTTGGTTTAAAATCGGCTGTTTAAACCAAGGGTTTTAAGAAAGCCTGATCCAACCGTCTAAGCCGCCTTTAAACATCATGCGGAAAAGCCTATCCTCGCCTTTATGAACAATTCTGAAGACAAGGCGCATAGGCAGCAGCAAGCGGCGGCTTTATGTTTAAAGCATCGTAAAGGCAAATTATCGGTCTTGATGATTACCAGCCGAAAAACCAAACGCTGGATTTTGCCAAAGGGCTGGCTGGAAGAGGATAAAACCGAGGCCGAAGTTGCTCTGATGGAAGCCTGGGAAGAGGCCGGGGTTATAGCAGATCCAACATCTCCGGCGTTGATCGGCTCTTATCACTACGTCAAACGCCTGCGCGGCGCGCAGGAAGTGCCCCTTGAGGTCAATGTTTACCGAATTGCCCCTTGTACATTAGCAAAGCGCTATCCTGAGAAAAAACAACGGCAACGCAAATGGGTCTCGCTGAAAAAAGCTGCTAAAATGGTGGATGAGCAAAGTTTAAAGCGATTGCTTTTGGCGCAGATTGAAAGCGATGAAGGCAATGCTGGAGATTAAAAAGGATTTTGTGGGTATTTTACCGAGTGTAAATACAACCCCTGAGGCGGGCTGACCGGACCGCAGGCGGCGCGCGACCGCGCCTCAAGCGCTTGCTTGACTTGAGCGGGTGACCAAGCGCCCACGCCAACGCGCTCTAACGTGCCAATGAAGCTGCGCACCTGATTGTGTAGAAAACTGCGAGCCTCGACGGTGAAATGGAATTCGCATCCAAAGGGTAAATCGATCTGTTCAATCTGCAGCCGGTCTAAGGTTTTTAGCGGGCTTTGCGCCTGACACATGCTGGATCTGAAGGTTGTAAAATCATGCAAGCCGATCAAATGCTGCGCGGCCTCTTGCATGGGCTGTAAATGCAAATCCTGGCGTACTTGCCACACCAATCCCGCATTATGCACGGCGGGCGCACGCCGCGAGAGAAGCTTGAAAACATATTTGCGCCCGATGGCCGAAAATCGTGCGTGCCAATCAGCCGCCACTTCGGCGCAAGCGGTGATCGAAACCGGCTGTGGTTTGAGGTGAAAGTTTAACGCTTCGCTCAAACGAAAGGGATCCCAGCGGGTGGATAAATCGCAATGCGCAACCTGTCCGATTGCGTGAACGCCCGTATCCGTGCGCCCAGCACCAGCCACCTCCTGCAGCCCAGGGGCAAGTTTTCGCAGGGCTGTTTCTAGCGCCTCTTGAACCGAGGGTTGATCAGCTTGGCGCTGCCATCCACAAAAAGGCGCGCCATGATATTCAATTTTGAAAGCGTAACGAGGCATGCGCGCGCTCTAAAGCAAAATATAAGATTAGAAAAGCACTTCAAACCAAATCATAACTGTTTGCAAATGTACCGCCTTGCTTACCCGCATGCTGTTGGGCTGCGCATCTTAGCGCGTAAACCCGGGTTTTTCGACCGGCCCGGAGATCGTGTTCCATGCATTTTTAGACAATGAGATGCCCAAGATCCGGTTTGGATTGGTGGGCGGCGGCATATGAACATTTTGAAGCGTTGAAAACCCAAATCTTTCATAATAGGGCGCGTCACCGATCAGCATTACCCGCTGGTGACCCATGTCCTGCGCGATCTTCAGGCTTTCACGAATCAAAAAGCCCCCCAACCCTTCGCCTTGTCGGGTGGGATGCACCGCCACTGGGCCCAATAACAGCGCTGGTTGCTGGGCGATATTGACGGGCCAATATCGAATGGCCCCGCCAAGCGCGCCAGTTTCGTCACGGATCAAAAAGCATAAGGCCGCCACTGGGGTTGCATCATCGCGCAGGCGATAAGATGACAAGGCTTCGCGGCCGGGCGCAAAGCATAGGTCAAACAAAGCTTCGACCTCCCACCAATCTGCGGGCGTTTCTGGCGTTAAATCAAGCACGGCTCATATTCCACTTTGCGCTGGAATTGGGCTTAACATGAGGATAAGTCAGGATCAAACAGGAGAGAGAGCTATATTTTACGAACCCGAACAAGGCCATGGCCTGCCTTATAACCCTTTCAATGCCATCGTGACGCCCCGGCCAATTGGCTGGATTTCAACCCGCGATGCACAAGGGCGTGATAACCTTGCCCCTTATTCATTTTTCAACGCCGTGGCCTATGTGCCCCCACAGGTGATGTTTGCCTCAACGGGGGAAAAGCCGGATCAAAATGGCACCAAAGACAGCGTTGCGAATATCCGGGAAACCGGCGTTTTTTGCGTGAATATTGTTGAACATGCGATGATCGAGCAAATGAATGCAAGCGCTGCCACTTTGCCCTATGATACCGATGAATATGAACAAGCCGGGCTACAGCAGATCGCGTGTAATATCATAAATTGCGCGCGCGTTGCCGGCGCGCCTGCAGCGCTAGAATGTAAGCTGACGCAAATTGTTAACCTGTCCGGCGCGGCTAATTTTGCCGTGTTTGGAGAAGTGATTGGTGTGCATATGCGGGAGGATTGTATCGAAAATGGCCTGTTTGATGTCACGAAATTCAAGCCTTTAACGCGTTTGGGGTATCGGGATTATGCAATCATTGAAGAGACGTTTGAATTGGCCCGTCCAGATGAAGGCAAAAATCCCAATATCAAGCCAAGGGTATAATGTGCCTTGCACCACTGCCCGAATTCTGTTTTTTGGTTTTTATGAGATATCGTGCGCTTAAAAGCCGGCTCCGACGCGGCTAATCCTTTGTTTTGTGTCCGCGGCCCCTTTGCGCGTGATGCTCTTTGCCCGGCCTAAGGCCATTTCAGATAATTCGCTTTTCAAGGACAGATCCCGTTATGATCCCCTCAATTTTGCCAACTTACGCGCGCGCACCTTTCAGTTTCACCAAAGGCGAAGGCACCTGGCTGATCGAAGAAGATGGCCGCAGATTTTTGGATTTGGGCGCTGGCATTGCCGTGAATGCGCTGGGCCATGCGCATCCGAGCCTTGTTGCGGCCCTAACCGAGCAAGCGCAAAACCTTTGGCATGTGTCGAACCTATATACTATCCCCCAGCAAACGGAGCTGGCGGATCAACTTGTGGCGCAGAGTTTTGCCGATACGGTGTTTTTCACGAATTCGGGCACCGAAAGCTGCGAGCTTGCCGTCAAAATGGCGCGTAAATATTGGTTCGAAAAAGGCCAGTCAGACCGCGTTGAGATTATCACCTTCTCGGGATCTTTTCATGGCCGCTCTTCGGCGGGTATCGCGGCGGCGGGGTCAGAAAAAATGACCAAAGGTTTTGGCCCGCTTCTGCCGGGATTTGTGCATCTTGATTGGGCCGATCACGCCGCGATTGATGCCGCTATTACGGCAAAAACTGCGGCGATTTTGATTGAGCCGATTCAAGGTGAAGGCGGTATTCGCCCTGTGCCGGATGCTTGCTTGAAAGGCTTAAGAGAGCTTTGTGACCGCCATAATCTGCTGCTAATTTTTGACGAAGTGCAATGCGGTATTGGCCGCAGTGGTAAGTTGTTCGCCCATGAATGGGCGGGCGTTGCCCCCGATATTATGATGGTCGCAAAAGGCATTGGTGGCGGATTTCCTTTGGGGGCTGTTTTGGCCAGTGAAGCGGCGGCGTTGGGCATGGGCGCGGGCACGCATGGATCAACTTATGGCGGAAATCCGTTGGCCTGCGCCGTTGGATGCGCGGTTTTGACAAGCGTCGCTGATGAGGCTTTTTTGGCTGAGGTGCGCCGGAAGTCAGCGTTGTTCAAACAAAAACTGGGGGGGCTGATCGCGGCCCATCCGGATGTGTTTGAAAGTCTGCGCGGGGAAGGTTTGATGCTGGGCTTAAAATGTAAATGCGCAAATACAGATTTGGTGGCGGCCGGCTATGAGGCATTGGTTATCACCGTTCCGGCTGCGGATAATGTGGTCCGTTTGTTACCGCCGCTAAACATCACGGATGATGAGATAGAGCTTGCAATCGCGCGGCTTGATCAGGCGGCGCAACGCTTGAAACCAAAATAATTTTAACGATGCGCTTGAAGCTTTGCCGCCCATAGGGCAGGTTGCGCGGTTTAAACCCGATGCGCGCGTTTGAAAAATAAGGAAAGCCCGGATGCAACATTTTCTCGACATTCATAAATCCGCACCCGAAGCGCTGCGTCAGATTATCGACCAGGCGATGGAGATGAAAAACGACCGCGCGGGGCAACCGCGCGCTGCGTTAGACCGCGGGCGGCCTTTGGCGGGCCAGATGGTGGCGTTGATTTTTGAAAAACCCTCAACCCGTACGCGGATAAGCTTTGATGTTGGTGTGCGCCAGATGGGGGGCGAAACCATGGTGCTTTCAGGCGCAGATATGCAGCTTGGACATGGGGAAACCATCGCTGACACGGCGCGGGTTCTGAGCCGCTATGTGGATTTGATCATGATCCGAACCTTTGAGGAGGCCACGCTGCTGGAAATGGCGGAACATGCCAGCGTACCAGTGATAAACGGACTGACCAATCGCACGCATCCATGCCAGATTATGGCTGATATCATGACGTTTGAGGAACATCGCGGCCCGATCAAAGGCAAGAAAGTGGTGTGGTCAGGAGATGGTAATAATGTCTTTGCCAGTTTTGCCCATGCCGCAGGCCAATTCGGGTTTGATCTCACCTTTACCGGGCCTGAGCCCTTAGATCCCGAAGAGGTGTTCGTGAACGCGGCGCGCGCGAAAGGCGTAAAAATTGAGATTGAGCGCAACCCTCAAAAAGCTGTCGAGGGTGCCGATCTTGTGGTAACGGATACATGGGTTAGCATGCATGATCCGCAATCAGCGCGCGAACGCCGGCATAATCAATTGCGTGGCTATCAGGTGAACAGCGCCTTGATGGCCAATGCCAAATCTGAGGCTTTGTTTATGCATTGCCTTCCCGCGCATCGTGAGGATGAAGCCACATCAGAAGTGATGGATGGCCCGCAATCTGTGATATTTGATGAGGCTGAAAATCGTTTGCACGTACAAAAAGCAATCATGCGACACTGCTTGGGGCTTTAAAAACCTGCGCTATTGCCATTGCTCTGGGGCGCTGTCCTGCGCGCTTGCCGGCGCAAGTGCCAGCGGTAGATAATGGGTGCAAGCACGTAATCATAAATGGCAGAGGCCGCCTGTTTTATGATCGGCAACCCGATCAGCCGCGCCAGAAAACGATAGCGCGGCATATCTTGCCAAAGCACCAAAAAGGCAGGGATGCCGCTATAAAGCTGACCTGATTTACGCACGTAAAGGCGCTTCGCGGCTTGATCTGAGCTTAAGCCCCAGCTGTTTAAATCGCAGCTGTTGAGATCATCAAAGCGCAACGCCAACCCGCGATCAGCGCTATAGGAGGCGTAGTGGTCTATCTCAAAGCGGCATACAGGGCAGTCCGCGTTATATAAAATTTTGGTTTCTTCTTGCATCTTGCATCTCCTTGCCTCCACAAATTAGGCGGCAAACGAAAGATGGCAAGCGCTCAATGGCCCTCAAACGAGCAAAGGCTGTGCAAGGGCAAGCCCATCGCCTGCAATTTCTTTGATCCGCCCAACTCGGGCAAATCAATCACAAAGGCACAGGCCGTTACATCGCCGCCAAGCCGCTCAATCAGTTTCACGCCAGCCTCTGCTGTGCCCCCGGTGGCCAAAAGATCATCGACCACCAACACGGTTTCACCCGCTTCGATCGCGTCTTCGTGCAATTCAAGCACGGCTTGGCCATATTCTAACGTATACTCTTGGCTGATCACCGATCCCGGCAATTTACCCTGCTTGCGGATCGGCACGAAGCCGCATCCTAGATGGTAGGCAACGGCGCCGCCTAAAATAAATCCGCGCGCCTCTAAACCCGCGACTTTGTCAATTTTCTGCCCCAGATAGGGTGCAACCAATTGTTTGATCGCCAATTGAAACCCATCGGGGTCATCAAACAACGTTGTCACATCGCGAAACATAATGCCGGCATGGGGAAAATCAGGGATTGTGCGAATATAGTCTTTTACGGTTTTCATACGAGCTCCAGAAGCAACCTAAAGATCTGGTAACACGAAATAATTTTTCTTTTCAAGTTGGATGTCTCAATCTTGATCGCCCAATAGATGCGCCGTGCTGCAGGACGGGCCCGTCGTAATGCTACCGCAAGCACAAGTAGGCTGTTCTCTTTGGAAAAAATGCGGTAATGGACATTTTGAACCCACTCCCAGCGATTTGGATAAGCTTATGAAACGTGCCATCCTCGGCTCTTTTGCCAATTTGACCATGCCCGATTTGAACGTGATGAATGATGAAGGGTTGAGCGCGGCGCGGCTGCGCATCGAATTGCTTTCTGGTCTCACCGTGGCCCTGGCTCTCATTCCCGAAGCGGTGGCTTTTGCCTTCGTTGCTGGTGTTCACCCTTTGGTTGGGCTTTATGCTGCGTTTTTGGTAGGATTGATCACGGCGGTGATCGGGGGGCGCCCCGGGATGATTTCTGGTGCAACAGGGGCGCTGGCGGTTGTGATGGTCGCCCTAGTTGCACAGCATGGCGTTGAGTATCTGTTCGCCACGGTCGTGCTGATGGGAATTTTACAAATCTTTGCCGGCGTCATGCAGTGGGGAAAATTTATCCGATTGGTGCCGCATCCGGTGATGTTGGGCTTTGTAAACGGATTGGCTATTGTTATTTTTCTTGCGCAGCTCACCCAGTTCAAAGTGCCAGGTACGATGGAAATTGGCGGGCATGGCGCTGTTGGTGGAGAGTGGTTAAGTGGAACGCCCTTGATCACCATGTTGGGTCTTGTGGCGCTTACGATGGGTATTATTTACATCATGCCGCGCGTGACAAAAATTATTCCAGCGCCTTTAGCAGGCATTGGTATTGTCGCCGCTGTGGTGATTGGGTTCGGGTTGGACGTGCCCAGAGTGGGCGATATGGCGTCCATCAAAGGTGGGCTTCCCAGCTTTCACTTTCCCCGAGTTGAACTGAGTTGGGAAACCCTTCAAATCATCTTGCCCTATTCAATCATTTTGGCCGCGATTGGTTTGATAGAAAGCCTTTTAACCCTTAACCTCGTGGGAGAAATGACCAATAAACGCGGCGGCGCCAGCCAAGAATGCGTTGCGCAAGGCGTAGCAAATACCGTGACCGGGTTCTTTGGCGGGATGGGGGGCTGCGCGATGATCGGGCAGTCAATGATCAATGTGCGCTCGGGTGGACGCACGCGGATCGCCGGGATCGCAGCGGCTTTATTCTTGCTGCTGTTTATTTTGGTGGGCTCTAGCATCATTGAAATGATTCCCTTGGCCGCGCTTGTCGGGGTGATGTTCATGGTGGTGATTGGAACCTTCGCGTGGAACTCGCTTACCATTTTGCGCCGCGTGCCTTTAACAGATGCCTTCGTTACGGTGTTGGTCACCATCGTGACGGTTCTGTCTGATCTCGCAGTTGCGGTGGTCGTTGGAGTGATTGTTTCGGCCTTGGCTTATGCGTGGAACAACGCGCGCCGGATCCATGCTCATGAAGAGATCAATCAAGATGGCAGCAAATCCTACCGCATTCAGGGGCCTTTGTTTTTCGGTTCATCTGATGGGTTCGTCGAGTTATTCACACCAGATGAAGATCCTGATACGGTGGTTGTCGATTTTGCGGATAGTCGGGTGGTGGATCAATCGGCGCTTCAGGCGATCGAAGCCGTGGCAGCAAAATATGAGGGGGCTGGAAAACGCATTCAATTGCGTCATCTCAGCCGCGACTGCCACCGTTTGCTCAGCAAGGCTGGCCATCTGATGGTTGATAGCGAAGATGATCCAGATTACGCGCTGGCGGTGAATTATTCTGTGCGTACCGGAATTTTGGAAAGCGGGCATTAAGACATTTGCTGGTTGCTCTGTCCCTTCTGCGTAAAACGCGGTTTATACGTCGATGATGCAAAACGGTCAGGGCGAGGCAGGCGCGATCAAACCTTGAAAGCCGATCTGTGGAGCTGAGAAAATTATGGCGAAACTTTATTTTCATTATTCTACGATGAATGCAGGAAAATCGACCTTACTGTTACAAGCAGCGCATAACTATCACGAACGAGGGATGAAGACCTATTTGTTGACGGCGCAGTTTGACCGCCGTGCGGGTGAGGGAAAAATTGCATCGCGGATCGGAGTAGAAAAAGCCGCTGACACATTTGCAACTGGTGAGAATTTATATCAAAAAATTCAGCGCCGCCTGTCAGATCGTTCCTGCGATTGTATCTTCATCGATGAAGCGCAGTTCCTCGAGCACGGCCAGGTTTGGCAATTGGCACAGGCGGTAGATGATTTGAAAGTTCCGGTCATGTGTTATGGCTTGCGGGTTGATTTTCAGGGCCAACTGTTTCCCGGCTCGGCAGCTCTTTTGGCGCTTGCGGATGAAATGCGAGAAATTAGAACCATCTGTCATTGCGGGAAAAAAGCGACGATGGTGATCCGGCAAGATGAGACGGGTCAGGTGATAACGCAAGGCGCACAGGTGCAAATTGGCGGTAATGAAACCTATGTGTCTCTCTGCCGCCGCCATTGGCGCGAAGCAACCGGGTCGTGAATTCACTTTTGAAACTGCACCCTTCCAAAAGTGGCCGCGTTGATTTTAAAGTTTAGCAAAGGCATGAACTTCAAGCGTTCAGCGTTCTAAGGCTATGACTTTTCAAGTTTCTCGAGCTCATCTTCGGTCACCAGAATACGCAATTTCTGAACGGTATTGTCATTGTCGCCGACACCCAGCGCATGAACAAATCGAGATTGGCTGAGCCCCAAACGTTCTCTCGCGTTTTGATTTCTTCAATTGTCGCATCACCCTTTTTTTTATATTGTTCACGACGGTTTTGGCAACTGAATGATCATCACACCAGCCGCTGGGATCTGGCATAAGTGCAAGCCAGTACTGCGCGGCTTGAATGTCTTTTAACTCAGGTGCCTCGCTAAAAGTTCTGAACTGTTTTAGTGAATTTATAGCTTCGTCGTGATAAATAACTGAGGATATATTTCCGATTTCTGGCATTACGATTGCTAACGGCATTGTCATTTCTTGCATAAAATAATGTAGCCTGGAACCTCATCCCTCATATGAATGGTGGGGCTTTTAACCCCACTTCTCTCGTGATCCTTGCAAGGCGTCGCGCCGTATATATTTTGCACGGGTTTCCATTGCCTTAGGGCAAGTTTACCGGATGAATGAATCCTGCAGACCAAATTAGATTGGAAAAACTTGGCTCAAGCCTACACTCTTTATGGGCTTATTGCGCTGCCTTGCGCAATAAGAGCCCCGTCGCACAGGGGTTAAATATCGTCTGCGGCCGTTAAATCGAAATTCTCATTTGGGAAATACTTTCTGAGGCGAATATCAGCCGTGCGCGCATGCCCTTCCATACCCTCAAGTCGGGAAATTCGCGCTGTGGCCTCAGCAACGGGCTTGGACCCTTCGCGCGTTGCACGCTGCCAAGTGACGATTTTCATATATTTATGAACGCTTAATCCACCCGTATAGCTTGCGGCACCGGATGTGGGCAAAACGTGGTTTGTGCCCGATGCTTTATCCCCAAAGGCAACCGTGGTTTCTTCGCCCAAGAACAGCGAGCCATAACAGCTTAGGCGACTGAGCCACCAATCGAGATCTTGCGCTTGGACTGTCAGGTGCTCGGGTGCATAGGCATCCGATGTGGCGGCCATTTCTTCTCGGGTATCGCAGAGTACAATTTCCGCATAATCGCGCCAAGCGGCGTAGGCATTATCGCGGTTAAGCTCTGGGAGATCCTCGATCAGGGCGGGCACCAACAGCATTACCTTTTCGGCCAGCGCGCGATCATCGGTCACCAGCCAAACAGGGGAATTATAGCCATGCTCGGCCTGGCCGACAAGGTCAGCTGCAACAATATCTGCATCTGCATGCGCGTCAGCCAGAATCAGACTATCGGTTGGGCCTGCGATCATATCAATCCCAATACGGCCAAAAAGCATACGTTTGGCTTCGGCAACGAATTGGTTTCCTGGCCCAACAAGAATATTAGCTTTGGGCAGCCCAAATAGCCCAAACGTCATCGCGGCAACGCCTTGCACGCCGCCCATGGCCAAAATTTTATCCGCACCCGAAATATGCGCGGCGTATATGATTGCGGGGGCAACGCCTATATCGGGCCGGGGTGGAGAGCAGGCAATAATGTTTTTACAGCCTGCGACTTTGGCTGTGGTCACCGTCATGATGGCGCTGGCAACATGGCTGTAGCGGCCCCCGGGGATATAGCAGCCGGCGGCGTTCACCGGGATCGCTTTTTGTCCTGCGATTAATCCGGGCACAACCTCTGTTTCAAAATCTGCGACGGTTGATTTTTGGACTTCCGCAAATTTTTTAACATTGGCATGCGCAAATTCAATATCGCGCTTCATCTTATCAGGCACCAGGGCCGAAGCCGTCTTAATCGCCTCTGCTGATAACAGTATAGCACCTTGATAATTGTCAAATTTTGCGGCGTATTCTAAAGCTTTTTCATCACCACCCGCCTCAATCTCGTCTAAAATTTTGCCGACAATGTCGCGCGTTTCCCCGGCATCGCTTCGAGAATGAAGAGGAGCTTTCTTAAGATATTCGACGGTCATTATTCTGCTCCTATCGCTGCATCCTCGTGCGCAGCGCCTGATTTGTTATGTTGAATTGATTTGTAAAAGGCGAGGCCGATTAGAAACACGCCGATCCCGCCGGTTAATACTTCCGGGACGTGAACCAGGGATTGAAGAAACATGATCACCGATAGGGCAAAAATAGAATAAAACGCCCCATGTTCCAAATATCGGAATTCCGCTAAGGTTTTGCGCTCTACAAGCATAATCGTCATCGATCGCACATACATAGCTCCAATGCCCAACCCTATCGCGATTAAAAGAATATTTGTTGTCAACGCAAAGGCTCCGATCACGCCGTCAAATGAGAAGCTGGCATCCAAAACCTCAAGATATAAGAACGCGCCCAATCCACCGCGTGCACCAATGGCGGCGGTGTTGCTGGCAACATTGTCGAGATAAGCGCCCAATCCATCGACAAGCATGAAGACCAATAATCCCATTATTGCCGACATTAAGAAGGCTGCATGTTTATATTCTGGCAAAAATTGGCAAATCGCGATGATGATAATCAAAACGAAGGTGATCTCTAGTCCTCGGATTGATGCCACGCGCCGAAGCCGCGTTTCAAGCCCCACGATCCAATCGACCGATTTGTCTTCATCCACGAAGAATTTCAACGCAACCATCATCAAAAAAGTACCGCCAAAAGCAGATATTGGACCATGCGCTTGTTCAATGATATGCGAATATTTCTCTGGGTCGGCCAAGGCCAAATGGATTGCAGCGAAAGGGTTGATCCAGGCGAAAATAGCCACGATCGCCAAGGGAAAGATTATCCGCATGCCAAAAACCGCGATTAAAATTCCCCAAGTTAGGAAACGCTGCTGCCAAATTGGGGTCATCTCTTCAAGTTTGTTGGCATTCACGATCGCGTTGTCAAAAGACAAGGCGATTTCCAGTGTTGCCAGGATCGCGCCCACAAGCAGAAATCCAAACACACCCGAAAGCGTTCCGGTGGTTGCCCAGCCGAGCCACCCCGATAGGCCTAAGCCAATGACGGTTACGATCAAAGGCCACTTTTGATAGGATAAGGTTGACCGGCTCATCTCTGTACCTATTGTCCGAATACTTGGTTGGGAAGCCACAGAACGATTTGTGGGAAAATGAGAATGAGGATCAATCCGATAAGTTGGATCACCATAAATTGCATCATACCCAGATAGATATCTTTCAAATCCCAATTTGGAACCACGCCCTTAAGGAAATAAGCGGATAAGGCCACTGGCGGCGATAACCAAGCGGTTTGTAAATTGACCGCAACCAGAATTCCAAACCACACCATCAGATCGTAGCGATCAAGGCCGTGAAGTTCAAGCTTCTCCACGGTTGGCAGCAAAACCGGAACGACGATCAATACGATCGGCACCCATTCCAATGGCCATCCCAAAAGGAAAATTAGCGACATCACCAGGATCAAGATCAAATAGGGTGACATGTCTAACCCAAGCAACATCTCGGTCATCATTTTTGGAGTGCCAAGCGATGAAAACTCTGCGCCAAAAAAGTTTGAAGCAGCCACTAAGAACATGATCAATACGGTGATTTCAAGCGATTTGATAAGATTGTCAAAAAAGCCTGAAAACGTGAATTTGCGGTAAATCAGTGATAATAGAATGGCGCCAAATGCGCCCATTGCAGCGGCTTCAGCCGGGGTTGCAAACCCAAGAAGAATAGAGCCCAATGCGAAAGAGATCAAAATTGTTGGAGGCATCAGGCCTGCGAAAAATTCGTCCCAAAGCTCTGAGAATTTAAACCTTGTATCGGCATCGCTGCGATAGATTGGCATGGCCAGAGCCGCGAGCAGAACGATGAAAGCCAGTAACACAAGCGAAACCCATGGAAGGCCGTCCCCCCAATTCGCCGCAACCATATAGGTGTGGAATAAAACCGTTATTGGCAACGCGATGCGCAGTACATTCAGATGGCGATAGGCCCGGTAGGTCAACACCATTACGCAGCCTAGAATAATCAAGCCACCAAATGGCAGAAGGCCGCCAAACGCACCTGCGAGGCCAAGTCCAAAAACTCGGCAAATGGTCAGAACGCCCATTGAAATAAGCGCTATTTCTGCTCCATAAAAATCAGAGGTTTTGGGTTGTGCCTCTTCGGATAATACAGGGCCTAACTCAGGGTTGAGCCAGCACCGTCCCAACGTGTAGAGCAGGTATAGCGTTGCCAAAACAGCACCTGGAATGAACGCCCCGCGGAATAAATCGAGCGTTGAAACCTCAAGCACTGGCCCCATCACAATCAGCATAATCGAGGGCGGTATTAAAATGCCCAATGTGCCGCCTGCCGTGATGGTCCCTGCTGCCAGCTGTACATTGTAACCAGAGCGGTTCATTGTCGCGCCTGCCATGATCCCAAGAAGAGTCACAGAGGCGCCCACGATCCCTGTAGCTGCAGCAAAGATCGTGGAAACGATCAGTACCGCGATGTAAAGCGATCCGCGGACCCGCGCCATGATCATCTGGATGGATGTGAACAATCGTTCCATTAAGCCGGCGGCTTCCATTACGATCCCCATCAGAATGAAAAGTGGCACTGCCATTAACTGATCGTTTAACATTGTTGAATTTGTATTCAGCGTCATTAGCAGCGTGGTGAGCTTAAAGTTTGATCCCCAAATGCCAAATACAAAAGCTAAGAAAATTAGCGTGAATGAAATCGGGAAACCGATGAAGATCACGAAAATCATCGCAGCAAGCATGATCAAACCGATGGTTGGTTTCGACAAGCTAGGGCGGACTGACATGATATCGGTAAACCAGCCTCCGCCCGGGGTTGCCTCTGGGATAAACACGGCCATTGTTAGCCAAATCAACGCGAGTATATAAAAGGGCAGGGCTTGGACAAATCGACGTTCGCGTTCTTTTCCCATTTTGTGGAAGGCTCTGAACAATTCGGGAATACCTTGCAAGGTAAGCAGCAAACCACCGACAGGCATGGCCAGGCGCGCTGGCCAAAGAAGGGGCTCCCATGGGCTATCAAACGCGGTTTCACCCGTACGGTAGGCCAATTCCCAATATTGCGCCGCGATGATGGTGAAAAAGATCATAGATGGGATGAAAAACGCCATATAAAGAAAGGCATCAACGGTTGCTTGGGTTTTTTCAGTCCAATTGCGATAAAGAAAATCGGCACGGATATGCACGCCCCGCATTAGGCCGTAGCCGGCGGCGCCCATAAACAGCACACCCGCGATCATACGGCTGATATCATACGCAAAGAGCGTGGGTCCAAGCCCGAGCGCGCGCGCCGTGTCATCCCAGCCATAACTGGCCATAATGCCAAAGGCATTGCGCGAAATCACTTCGAAAACAACCACCCCGATTAACGGAACCATTAAAAGGCATAGCAGCTTGCCGGCCCAATCATTTAACAGATCGATAAACCCTGTGATCGGGCGTTGCCAGGGCGTCATATCTTCGGGCGTTTCTCCTGGGCGCTCTGTGCGGCGCTCTGCGATCAACTCATCTGCTATCTCTAGCTCTTCGGGTGCAATCTCTTCAGCCACGCCCGTTCTCCCTTTCTGTGCGGTCCTTTTTGTTAAAGGAGCCTTCATTTTTGGAAAAACCTTTGGGTTTTACCAAAAATGAAAGTCGGGGCCCCGAAGGGCCCCGTTTCGTGTATTTAGGGATTACTTCAGCGTATCTGCATGCGCTTTGCCTAAGCTGGCATTTGACGCCTGTGCACCCGCCCAGAACGGCACAGCCACATCGGCGAAATCTTTTTGAGATTGCCAAACTTCTGCAAAGAATTCGTTTTCAGCTGATGCTTCTTCAAGAAGCTTCTTGGCTGCTGCCATATACTCGGTGAAGTAATCGGCTGGTGTATCTTCTAAAATGACACCATGATTTTCGGTCAAATCTTTGAGCGCCTGTCCGTTCGAGTAAATACGATAAGACTGAGCTTTCGACAAAGAGGCATTCGCTGCAACTTCAATCGCTTTTTTCTCGGTTGCTGATAGCCCGTCATAGACGTCGCCATTGAGGTAAAGGTCCGCATTTACAACAACCTGATGAAGGCCTTGCAGATAGTAATGCTTTAACACTTTTTGGAAGCCAAAAACTGAGTCCGGCTTCGGGCAGCACCATTCAGCCGCGTCAATAGCGCCTTTTTCAAGTGCCGGAAGAATGTCGCCTCCCCCCATCGCAACGGCGGCAACGCCGATCTCGTTATAGGCTGCGCCTACCATTCCGGGAGGAGCCCGGAAGCGCAGTTTACGGAAATCATCCATCGTCGCAATTTTTTCGGGGAACCAACCCAGAGCTTCAGGGCCAACAGGTTGCAGCATAAAGCCTTTTACATTGACGCCCATTTCATCCCACAGGCGATCATACAATTCACGGCCACCACCATATTGGAACCAGGATAGGAATGACATTGCGTCAAGACCAACACCGGCTCCGGCAATGGGCGCGCCAAACAGGTTAGCGGCCGGATGCTTTCCGCCCCAATAATGGGTCCAAGCAAAGCCACCTTCCACCAAGCCGGCATCTACGGCATCCATAATGTCGCGTGGGCCAACAACTGCGCCCGCAGGCAAGATTTCGATCTTGACCGATCCGGCTGTCAGGTCTTCCACATCATCTGCAAAGCTTTGCAGCATGTAGACTTCGTCAGTTGAGTTTCCAAGTACGGATTGGATCCGGATAGTGGTCTCAGCAAATGCTGCTGATGCCATTAGCGTAAGGGCTGCTGTCCCCACGCTTAGAGTTTTAAGATTAAACATCAATTTTCCTCCCTTGATGATGTTTCCCTCATATCATTATTTATCGCTGCCATGGCCGAGGGGATTGTCCCGACAGAAATTGAAAGTGGGTTTTGTTCATGATTACCATGATATCCACTTTGTGAAGCGGGGTTGCAAAAGTCATGATGCATCCTCCAACACCAGCTGACTGGCTTTTTCGCCGATCATGATCGCAGGTGCATTCGTGTTGCCGCTGACGATGCGCGGCATGATTGAGGCATCAGCAACGCGCAAGCCGCGAATGCCCTTTACTTTAAGCGACGGATCCACAACCGCCATCGGATCGATGCCCATTTTGCAGGTGCCGGTTGGATGGTAAATTGTAACTGACGTTTGACGCGCCCACTCCAGGGTGGCTACCTCATCCTCTAGGGCAACTCCGACTCCGGGGGCATATTCTTCCGTGATATGAGATTTTAGCGGTTCTGACTGCGCGATCCGGCGCGCGATTTGAATGCCTTTCACGATTGTGCGGCAGTCTGTGTCCGTAGACAGGTAATTTGGATGAATTTCTGGGTGATCGTCGATATTGGCCGAGCTCAGCGTTAAATGCCCAGCGCTTTCCGGGCGCAGTTGCAAAACAGAAGCGGTGAAAGCCGAAAATTTATGCGGCCCATCCGCGGGTTTTAGGGCACTCCAGGGCTGAATATGAAATTGGATATCTGGCGTTTCTAAATGCGCTTCGGTTTTCAGGAAGCCGGTTCCAAGACTGGCGGCCATCGTCATTGGGCCGCGCTGCGTGAACGCGTATTTGGCCGCAATCAAGCCTTTTTTTAAGTAGCTGTTGATTTCGGTATTCACGGTGCTGAGCGTAGTTTTAAAAACTGGACGGGCCTGTAGATGATCTTGCAGATTTTTACCTACACCGGGAAGATCTGATAAAACCTCTATGCCATGCGCGCTAAGTTCGCCTCCGGCGCCGATGCCCGAAAGCATGAGAAGCTGCGGCGAACCAATGGCCCCAGCGCTGAGGATCACCTCGGCGTTTGCCGAAATAGTTTCAACCCGCTGATGCCGGCGAATTTGAACGCCGGTGGCGCGCCCCTCAGCGATCACCACTTTTTCGACCTGTGCATCGGTGATAATACTCAGGTTTTTGCGCGTACGCGCGGGGGCCAAATAAGCCGCAGCGGAAGAACAACGCCGCCCCCCTTTCATGGTCAGTTGAAAATATCCAACGCCTTCCTGATCGGCGCCGTTATAATCGGGATTACGCTTATATCCGGCATCCACCGCGGCATCGACCCATTTATCAACCACATCCCGCGTTAATCTTGAGTTTTGAACCGAAAGCGGCCCCGATTTTCCGCGCAGTCCGGTTTGATCCACGCCTTCCCAGGTTTCGGACCGTTTGAAATAGGGAAGAACATCGCTCCAGCTCCAGCCCGTGCAGCCCATCTGCGCCCAGCCATTATAATCTTGTGCTTGGCCACGCACGTAGAGAAGGCCGTTAATCGAGCTGGACCCGCCAAGGACCCGCCCACGTGGCCATGGGATCGCCCGATTGGCGATCCCAGCATCCTCTTGGGTTTCGTAACACCAATCCATTTTGGGATTGCCCATGGTTCGAAAATAGCCGACCGGAATATGGATCCAAGGGCTGGTATCGCGTGGCCCAGCTTCGATCAACGCAACCCTATACCGCCCATCTTCTGATAGGCGATTTGCAAGGGCGCATCCTGCGGAACCCGCACCAACAATGACGTAATCGAACCTCATATAACTCCAAATATCAAATAATGAGACTTTTATTCTCGAATTCATGCAAAATTCATGCTAACTATGATTCGAGATACATGTAAATCACTTTCTTGAAGAAAACCGGTTTGAGCCCCCATGCAGAGCCCGACAGAAACCCCAAGCAATTTGCGCACTTTACTAATCCTTGAAGTGCTTGGCAAAAGCGACCGCCCGATGACGGCGACCGAGATCAATGCTGTGTTGAACCTTCCCAAACAGACAGTACATCGTTTATGCGCCACGCTGGAAGAGTTTGGGTTTATCACCCGTTTGAGCAACAGCAAAAAATATCAAGTTGCGCGCCGTTTGCGTGAAATTGGCGCGGGATTGCTTTATAATTCACGCGATCACATCATGCGGCGGCAAATATTATTGGATGTTGCGCAAGAGGTTGGGGAAACTGTGAATTTCGCGGTGCCGCGTGAAACCGGCATGGATTATTTGGACCGTGTCGAAACCGGTTGGGCGTTTCGGATCCAATTGCCAATCGGCTCGCGGGTGCCCTTTCATTGCACTGCCAGTGGGAAGACATTTTTGGCGAGCCTTCCGATGGCCAAACTGAAAAGTTTTTTAGCAACGCTGCATCTGCAAGCGATGACCCAAAACACCCATGTGTCAACAGCAACTCTTTTGACTGAGATTGCTCAAGTTCGAAAGAATGGCTACGCGCTTGATCAAGAAGAGTTTATGGATGATATGGTTGCGATTGCAGTGCCTGTCACGGATCCAAAAAATCGCTATATTGCGGCGCTTGCCTTTCATGGTCCAACGCAGCGCGTGACTATATCCGATGCCATCAAGAGCAAAGAACTGCTCCAATCCGCTGCGCGGCGCATTAGCGAAAGCCTTTTCGACTAGGTTGCGTTTTGGCGATGCAGGGCAGATTGTTTTTCAGCTCAACCAACTATTCGGCGCCAGGTCAGGCGCTTTTTTGATAATCTGGAAAGATGTACGACGCCTGTCTATACTAGCTGCCCAGCATAGCTTTGGGCCGCAGCGTAACGCGGCAGGCGCAATTTAGACAGGCTCAGTGCTTCTCAATTAATACGCCGTAAGATCGCAATTCATCCAGGGCAGCTATGGGGAAATACTCGCCGGAAAATTGTGCTAATATGGTGGTAGCCTTGAAACGCTCACCATCAAATTCGCCCTGAACAACAACGGGGCTTCCGATTTCGAACGCCTCCGGTAAGGGGCCCGGAAAGACAACGTTGATCGATTCACTTTTATCGGAAAGCGAAAATTGAATACCATATGCATCGCTGGTTTGAACGGAATGGGCAATTCCAAAAACATTTACCATACGGGCGTATTGCACGGTGAAGGCGGGCACCTCGCTTGGGAATAAAAAGTAGCGGGTTTGAGCGAGTGCGCCGGACGCTAAGAGGCAACTTACAATCACCCCACAAATCATTCGTTTCATAAAATTTCCATCATTTATTGCAACGGGATTGGCAGAGCGGTTGCAGCGCTGATCCCACATAGTTCTCGAGCGTGGCGAGTATGCAGCTTATTTTTGATGTTGCAAGCGGCCTTACGGGATTGGGGTGATCGCCAGACCTATGGAGTGTGCATTCAGCGCGGCGTCGAAGTGATTTTGAAATAAAAGCGATAAAGTATTTGCGGTCTTGTCACCCCAAAACAAAATACCCGCTTGCGTGGCGCAGGTTTTATGATGCCGCCTTTATTCGCGTCTACGCAGATAAGTGTGTGATAAACACAGCCAATTTACTCGCTAGAGCTTGCATAATTCCTGCCCGGGGCCTAGCTGTTTATACAGACCGGCTCAGCCTGTCTTTTCCGTGATCTACAGAAGGTTTCGCCAAAAGCCCGATGGGGTTTTTGGGTTGCCCAAAAATTGATTATTCAGCTTTTCTGTTATTCCCATTAATTTGCGATGCGGTGATAGAGCCTATATTAAACTTAAAAATATGGCCCAAAATCAAACGGATTATCTATATTATGACCCAATGTATCAACAGTTTGGCGCAAATTGCCCAAAAATATGACGCTATTGTTTTTGATCAATGGGGGGTTCTGCATGATGGCAGCTGTGCATATGCAGGCGCGATTGACTGTCTGATTGGCCTCGCCAAGGCCGGGCATTCTTTATCCGTGCTCTCAAATTCAGGCAAACGCGCCGCGCCAAATGCCAAGAGGATCGCTGATATGGGGTTTTCAAATGGACTGTTCAATCAAATTATGACCAGCGGCGAAGCTTTATGGCACGATATCGATCAGGGCAAAATTGCGCAGAGCAATTTTTTCGCGATTGAAAGAGAGCAGGGTGATGCGTTGGCTTGGGCGGAGGGGTTGCCTATTGAACTGACAGAGTTGCACAATGCTCAAGCGGTGCTGTTGATGGGCTTGCCAGACGCGGCCAAACTGGCAGATTGGCAGCCGGTTTTGGATCAAGCTTTCGCCGCAGATTTGCCGATTTATTGCTCGAACCCTGATCAACATTCCCCGCGCGCAGATGGTTTGGTGATCTCGGCAGGCGCGCTGGCGCGGGCTTATTCGCAAAGATCTGGGCGGGTGATATACTATGGAAAACCGCATCGGCCAGTTTTTCAGGCTTTGTCGACCTCTCTTCAGGCGCAGCGTTTTTTAATGGTTGGAGACAGTTTGGAACATGATATTGCGGGTGCGCAGGCCGTCGGATGGGACAGCGTTTTGATACAGAAGGGGCTGTATGCCAGCGCGTTTTCCAACGCCGATCACGATGTGGTTCTAAAAACTCTGTTAAAAGACCTTGCCTGCCAGCCGCCAACCTATTCTATAAAACAGCTGCAATGAACCGCTCTGGCGATTGATTGCCCCTTTAATTTTAAGCGTCAGAGCATTTCATAGACGAAATAAGGCCTCAAAAACTGTATTAAATTGGAATTTTTCGACAGGGTGGTTCTTTTAGTCTGGAAATTTCTGCAGCAAAACTTCAAAAGGGGTGATGATTTTTCGTTCGATAAGAGCCACCTGGCATCACTTCAAATATCTGCCCTTATTGTCGGCCATAACGTTTTCACGTGGAAGAAGTTTCGCGCGACGGTCGCAGGCTTTGGGGGTTTCGATTGGTTGGGTGCTGCGTTGGTACCCGCCTGCGCGGCGTTGGTTTGAACGTGAATTTTTGAAAATTTTTCCCGATATGCCACGTGATAAGCGGTTAAATATTTGTCAGCGTATGGGCGTTCATATGGGGCGCACCTTGTTTGAAATTTATCACTCGAAAGAATTTCAAGCCGCGTCGCATAAATTTCACGTTTCAGGCGAGGGTTTGCAAACATTGGAGAAGGCCTTTGCAGCGGGCAAGGGGGCCATTGTTGTCTCGGGTCATTTTGGTCAGTGGGAGGCGGTCCGCGCGGTTTTGAAAAAACGCGGTATAGAAACTGGTGCTGTCTATCGTCGGCAGGCCAATCGCCACTATCAAAGGCGGTTACTGGCGGGCATTCAAGCAACAGGAAACCCAATCGTGTCGACCGGGCGCGCCGGCACACGGGCTTTGGTGCGGCATTTGAAAGCAGGGCGCGTTATCGCCATTATGTTAGATGAGAAACATCCCGACGGTGCCCGTCTTCCCTTTTTGGGCAGGGATGCGCTGACCTCGCTTTCGGCGGCAAATTTGGCGATTAAATATGGTATTCCAATGATCCCGGCCTTTGGAACGCGGATTGCCGATGGCAATGAATTTGATGTTGAATTTGAAGCCGCAATTCCGCATTCGGACAGCACAACCATGACCCAGGCGTTCAATGACAGCCTTTCAAAACGGATATTGGAGAATCCAGACCAATGGTATTGGTTGCTGCGGCGCTGGGATGGCGCCTAGACAGCCGGCGGCATTCAACACTTTAAGCAGAAAGGGGATCATGCGTACTTATTTTCAATTTGGTGCGGCCCGTGATCCGGCGACGGCGTTGTTGCGATTAACTCGCAATAACGCTTGACAGTTGCGAGTGATTTGCATTTACAGAAGCCAGCGATATGCAAAGGATCTTTCATGCTTACACGTGTCTTGTATCTGGCGGCGGCTCTCTTTGTCTGGTTGAGCGCAACAAACGCAATGGCAGAGGCGCGGCTGAAAGTGGTGACCACCTTTACAGTGCTTGCCGATATGGCGGCACATGTTGCTGGAGAGGCTGCTGATGTGGTCTCGATTACCAAGCCGGGTGCCGAAATTCATGGCTATCAACCGACACCGCAAGATATCGTAAAGGCCTCTGATGCGGATCTGATCTTGTGGAACGGGATGAATCTAGAGCTTTGGTTTGAACAGTTCTTAAAAAACTTGGAGCAGGTGCCCTCCGTCACCCTGACCGACGGAATCACACCCATTTCCATTGAGTCTGGAAGTTATGCAGGTTTGCCCAATCCGCATGCCTGGATGGGATTGGACAATGCGGTGATTTATATTGAGAATATTCGAGCCGCTTTTATCAAGCATGATCCTGATAACGCGGCGATCTACCAGGCCAATGCGCAGGCTTATATAGGTGAGTTGCGCAGAACCATTGAGCCGTTGCGCGCGGCGCTTGCAAAAATTCCTGAAGAGCGCCGTTGGTTGGTAACCTGCGAAGGGGCTTTTAGTTATCTTGCCCGCGATTTTGGGTTGAAAGAATTATATTTATGGCCAATGAACGCCGATCAAGTTGGCACACCGCAACAAGTGCGCAAGGTGATTGATGGCGTCCGGAAACACGAGGTTCCTGCCGTGTTTTGCGAAAGCACAGTCAATGCGGCGCCCGCCCAGCAAGTGGCCCGTGAAACAGGCGCAACTTATGGGGGGGTTCTTTACGTTGATAGTCTGAGCGCAGCTTCTGGCGCAGTCCCAACCTATCTTGATCTTCTAAGGGTTACGTCAAGCACTGTTGTGAAAGGGCTGTCGGAAGCCTCAAATTAGACTATGTAACCATCGCGGGCGGATCTATCGATCAAAGCGCAGCGGCGGGTTTGCCAGAGAATAGGCCGGTGCATGCGGCAAAGGACAAGACCATGAGTGACTTACCCAGTTCACGCACAGATCTGAACAATTCGGCGGATATCGGGATATCGGCTCAAGATGTTACGGTGACCTATCGCAGCGGGCATACGGCGCTTTGGGATGCCAGTTTTGACGTTCCGCGCGGCACGGTTACCGCATTGGTGGGCGTGAATGGGGCCGGTAAATCAACCTTGTTTAAAGCCATTATGGGTTTTGTTCCCGCTGCCAAGGGCACTATTAAAATTCTTGGCGAGAGCGTGAAACAGGCTTTGGCAAAAAATCTTGTTGCTTATGTACCGCAATCCGAAGAGGTGGATTGGGCGTTTCCGGTTTTGGTCGAAGATGTTGTGATGATGGGGCGTTACGGTCATATGGGGTTTTTGCGGCGCCCTAAGCAAATCGATTATGATGCGGTTGATACGGCCTTGCGCCGTGTGAATATGCAGGCGTTCAAAACCCGCCAGATCGGCGAGTTGTCGGGCGGGCAGCGCAAACGGGTTTTTCTCGCGCGCGCTTTAGCGCAGGATGGACAAGTGATTTTGCTGGATGAACCTTTCACTGGCGTTGACGTCAAAACAGAAGAACAAATTATCGCGTTATTGCAAGAACTGCGAGACGAGGGGCGCGTGATGTTGGTTTCGACGCATAACCTTGGATCGGTGCCCGAATTTTGCGACCGAACGATTTTGGTTAAGGGCACTGTGCTGAGCCATGGACCAACCGAAACAACCTTCACCCGCGAAAACCTTGAAGCCGCCTTTGGTGGGGTTTTGCGCCATTTCACATTAGGGGGCGAGGCGCTGCATGAGGATGCAGATGCCCGCGCGATTACCATCTTTACCGATGATGAACGCCCATTTGTTCAATATGGCGACAAAACGCAGCGGACCGATGGGAATAGCTGATGGAGCTTTTGTTGCAGCCATTCAACTATAGCTATATGGCGAATGCGATGTGGGTGTCTGCTTTGGTGGGAGGTGTCTGTGCCTTTTTATCAGCCTATCTGATGCTGAAAGGCTGGTCGCTGATTGGGGATGCGCTGTCCCACTCGGTCGTGCCAGGGGTAGCGGGAGCCTATATTCTTGGCTTGCCATTCGCGCTTGGCGCCTTTCTTGCTGGCGCTTTGGCAGCCGGGGCCATGCTGTTTTTATCCGAGCGATCAGGTTTAAAGGCAGATGTGATCATCGGATTGATTTTCACCGCTTTTTTTGGATTGGGTTTGTTTATCGTATCAATCAACCCGATATCCGTGTCGGTGCAAACGATTACAATGGGCAATATCTTGGCAATAACACCTGAAGATACGCTGCAATTGGCGCTTATCGGTTTCGTTTCTCTGGCCGTATTGCTGGCCAAATGGAAAGATTTGATGGTGACGTTTTTTGATGAAAACCACGCCCGTACAATCGGGCTTCGGCCTGGCCTTTTGAAAGCTATTTTCTTTGTTTTACTGTCTGCATCGGTGGTGGCGGCCATGCAAACCGTCGGCGCTTTTCTGGTGATCGCTTTGGTCGTGACGCCGGGTGCAACCGCCTATTTGCTTTGTGATAGATTTTCACGCTTGATCGTGACCTCGGTTGCCATTGGCGCGCTGACCAGTTTTTTTGGAGCCTATATAAGTTTCTTTTTGGATGGGGCCACCGGCGGCATCATCGTGGTTTTGCAGACGTTGATTTTTCTGATTGCCTTTATATTTGCCCCGGCGCATGGGCTTTTGGCCGCAAAACGCAAAGCCAAACATGCGCTGCAGGGGCATTTCGCCTCGCATGCTGTAGGAAAAGAGTGATGGATGTAAACACGCTTATTTTGCCGTTTCAGTTCGCATTCATGCAAAACGCTTTTCTGATCTCGATCATTGTTTCGGTGCCCACCGCACTGCTATCTTGTTTTTTGGTGATGAAAGGCTGGGCGTTGATGGGCGATGCTGTCAGCCATGCCATTTTGCCCGGCATTGTTGTGGCCTCTATTCTTGGAATTCCTTTGCTGATTGGTGCCTTTGCCGCTGGCATGACCTGCGCTTTGGCCACTGGCTATCTGGCAAGCAATAGCCGCGTGAAACAGGATACGGTGATGGGGGTGGTGTTCTCGGGCATGTTTGGGCTGGGCATCGTGCTGTATGTGGGGGTGGAGACGGGGGCACATCTGGATCATATCCTGTTTGGAAATATGCTGGGGGTAGAGCCGCATGAACTTTGGACATCGGGGCTGATTTCAGCGGGTGTTGGGCTTGTACTGCTGTTGAAATGGAAAGATTGGCTGTTGCACAGTTTTGACCCTGCGCAGGCCTATGCTTCGGGGCTTTGGGTGAGCGGTTTACATTATGGCTTGTTGGCAGCTTTGTCTTTAACCATTATTGCCACGCTGTCTGCGGCAGGCCTTATTTTGGCAATCGGACTTCTGATAGCGCCCGGCGCAATTGCCTTTTTACTGGTCCGCAGGTTTTCCTCAATGCTTTTCGTATCTGTGATCGTGTGCATGGTGTCGATGCTGCTGGGAACCTATGCCAGTTTTTTTATAGATAGCGCTCCGGCCCCTACGATCATTTTAATCATGACATTTATCTTTATTGTCGCGTTCTTTAGGCGGCAAATGATGACCCGCCATGCCTCTTTGCAACCTGCCAAAAATGCGTAAGCACTGTAGGCCAATGGCACCCAAATTGGGTGAAAGCAGATTAAATTTCAGCTAAGATTTAAATTCTTATTGCTTTCCAGCCCTTAAGGCAAAACCAATCTGGTGGTGCTTGGCTTTGCCTTCACTGCGTATAAGAAATTCTGAGGCCCGATGCAGCGCTTAGAGGCGCGTTGATATCGCCCGGCATAACCGCGCCGCGGCGGTCACGGGGTCTATTGCGGTAAATCCGCCCGTTAAGGCAAAATCCGATGAAATTTGAACAGCGCCTGCGCACCCTAAGATGAACGTGTTTATTTTTGCTGTCAGTTGAATATTCTGCGCCGTTGCATTGAATTTTTGAAGAGCTTTTTCCGTGTCCGTGTCTAACTCGGCAACGCCAATATGCGCGGCCTCTACAACCGGGATATGATCGGCGAACCCCAAGGCGGAAATGTTGTTCTGAAGAATCGGAACCGCTGCCTCAACGGTTGTTATAACTGCGCTTTTTTCGGCCAAAAGTGAGGCCATGTGATAGCTCGCTTGTCCAATCCCTATGACGGGGCATCGGGCAATTTCCTTTGCCTTCTTCAGGCCTGTATCATCAAAGCAGGCGATTATTATTGCATCTGCCCCCGCATCCGATGCTTTTTGAACCAATATGAGCAGCGGGGGAATGCTTGCTGCACCATCTTCAGGCCCTTCGATGACTGACGGGCCGTCTTGTGAAGTCCATCCAATAAACTCCAGATCCGGAGCGGCGGCTTGGGCGGCATGCAGCGCGTTTTCCGTCATGATTTTTGTACTATTTGGGTTGATCAGATACACGGCCATCGCGTTACAACATCCCATCGCCAGCATCAGAGCCGGCTCGTTTCTTGCGCGAAGACATAATCCAAAACGTTAAGAAGAATACGCCAATCATGATGAATGAAAACCCTGTGGTTAGGCTGCCCAATGCGTAGAGAACCGGCGTGGTGACGTTGGTTGTCATGCCGAAAATCTCAAGCGGCAGAGTGTTATAGCTACCAGAGGTTAAGAGGGTCCGCGCAAATTCATCATAGCTAAGCGTAAATCCAAACAGCGCCACACCCAGCAAAGAGGGGGCAATGATAGGCAACACCACATGCGCGAAGGTTTGCCAAGCTGTTGCGCCTTGATCTCTGGCCGCTTCTTCATAGCTTTTGTCAAACCGGTTGAAGACTGCAAACATGATCAGCAGACCAAAGGGCAGCGTCCATGTTAATTGTGCGCCAAATCCCGAGCTGCTCCAATGCACGGTAAACCCCAATTGATCAAACATCAGCCCCACACCCAGCGATACCAAAATCGACGGGATCACCAGCGACGTGACGGTGAGATAAAATAGGATGGTAGACCCTTTAAAACGTTTGCGAAACGCCAGACCGCCCAGCACTGAGACCACAACCGTTGTGACCATCACGGCAAGGCCCAGGATCAGTGATCTGCGAAAGCTGCCCCAGATATCGCCGACAGCTTGTTGTTCGAACAAATCGCGAAACCAATATAAGGATAGGCCGTTCATGGGAAAGGTCAGCCCACCTTGCGGCCCTTGAAAGCTCAAAATGCCGATGGTGAGGATAGGGCCATAGAGAAAGATGACAAATAGAATGAAAAACCCGGCTAATATGTAAAAACTCAAGGAACGTGAGGCCATGTTAAAGCTCTTTTCGGATGTCGACGAGGCGAAGAAAAATCGCGATGATGATAAGCACCGTACACAGCAATACCACGGCCGTTGCGCAGGCTGACGGATAAAGCAGCAGGCCGATATCGTTTGAAATCAAACGCCCAACATTGGCGCTTTGGCTGCCACTCATGAAGCGCACTGTAATAAAATCACCCATGACCAACGTCACCACAAAGATGGTTCCGATCATAATGCCGGGTTTGCAAAGAGGGATGACCACGTTCCACAATGTCTGAAGCCCGTTGGCCCCCGCATCCGTGGCCGCCTCTAGTAAAGAGCGGTCAATTCGCATCATTGAGTTAAAAATTGGAACCACCATGAAGAGCGTGTACAGATGAACGAAGGCCAAAATTACCGAGAAATCTGAGAACAGCAGCCATTCAAGCGGTTCGTCGACAATGCCCCAACTGAGGAGCGTTTGATTGGCAATGCCATTGCGGCCCAGAAATGGGATCCAAGAAATCATACGGATGATGTTTGATGTCCAAAACGGCACCGTGCACAATAAAAATAGGGCAATTTGCCAAGGTAATTTGCGCACATGGAATGCCAGGAAATATGCAACTGTAAATCCAATAAGAAGCGTTAATGCCCATGTTACGAGGGCGTATTTAAAGGTTTTGAGGAAGACGGAATATGTGACCCAAGATGAAAAAAGAAACTCGTAATTGTCAAATTGAAAGGCGGGATAAATGGACCATTCGGTTGCGCCCCAAAAACTGACCACAACGATCATTATAATCGGGATCACTAGGAAGCCGCCCAGTATTATGGCCAAAGGCGCCGCCTGAAGCCAGCCAATCATTGTGTTGCTAGCGCGCATAGCATGCCGCTTTTAAACACAGGGCGTTGAAAAATAGATGTCGTCTCATAGATTTTTGAACCAGACAATTTTTAGGGTTTTGAATTTGTAAAGAAGGGTCCCAGCGCGGCGCTGGGACCCTCTGAGTGTCAGTGGTGGTTTAGGCTGCGATAAACTCGTTCCATTTGCGCACCATATACTGGTTTTCTGTCATCACAGAGTTCCAGCATTTCACCGCGCCCATGCGATCATAGAAAGATCCACCATCACGCGTTTCGCCGGCTACGGCCAGTTTATCGCCAAATGGAGAGGTAATATCACCCGTTGCGGCTTTGCCTTCGAACCAATAGCCCCATTCATTTTCTGTCATGAAGTTTTTGCTGGTTTCAGGCACGGCTGAATAATAGCCTTGGCGCATCAAGAACCCGCCGGCCCAGCCCGAGAGATACCAGTTGATATATTCATAAGCGGCTTCTTTTTCGATACCTGACAATGAGGCTGCAAGCCCCATACCACCGCCCCAGCTGCGATAGCCTTCTTTCAAGGGTTGATACACGCATGGGATTCCGCGCGATTTTACCGCTGTGATGGCGGGTGACCACATAGATTGGATCACAACTTCACCACTAGCCATTAAATTGACGCTTTCATCGAAGGTTTTCCAAAAGGCACGGAATTGCCCGTTTTTCTTGGCTTCCGTGAAGATCGCAATCGTTTTATCGATTTCCTCTTTGGTCATATTGCCTTTGTCGCCATAGGTGATCTCGCCCATTGCTTCGCAAACCATTGCCATATCCATAATGCCAATCGACGAGATATCCAAAATAGAGGCTTTGCCCTTGAATTCGGGGTTCAAAAGTTCAGCCCAGCTTTCAATCGGCCGGCCGATCAGATCGGGGCGAATGCCCAGAGTATCTGCGTTATAAATGGTCGGCACCATCGTCATCCAACCGGATTCATGATCGGCAAAGCTTTTGCCGTTGGGCCCTTCGACAAAGCCCACCGTATGCGGCGCAGTGCCCTGTGCAATCGTGCTGGTGGGCGTGAGTTTTCCAGATCTAAAGGTCTGTGCGATCTTGTCATAATTGTCTAATTTACTGGCATCCATAGCCTGCAGATTCCCGGCAGGCCAAACTTTCTTGCAGGAGATATATTCAATATCTGCAATGTCAAAGCTGCCCGGTTGGGTGGCAACGCGCTGCGCTGCGCTGTCGGTATCTAGGGCCGTCATCGTGAGGTTAAAGCCAAGATCTTCCTTCACTTTTTCGGCAATTTCATTCAGGTTGGAAACGCCTGTTCCGATCTGTCTTAGGGTCACATCCTTGATATTCTGCGCCCAAATCATTGGGGCACCCAAAGTGGATCCTCCTGCAAAAGCAGCCGTGGCAGCCGCGCCCTTAAGCAGATTTCTGCGGCTCAGTTTGGTTTCTTTAATCATTTCTGTACTCCAGTAATGTTGGTGATGTTGTTGGAAGGTTATGCTGCCAAAGCGTGGACAGCGTTTTGATCCCAGCTCAGGCCAACGGCCTCGCCGGGTTGGCTTGGTGAAGCAAAGAATGCGCTATCCGCCATCAGGATAGTCACTTCTTGCCCACCAAAAACTTTGGCTGTGAGAGATACGTGAATACCTTGGTATTCAACGGCGGTAATTTGGGCCGAGATCAGCGCGTCTGTTTCGGGCAGAATGCGCATCGCATCGCGGCGAATGGCAACGCGGCCATGCGGCAAATCAAGTACGTTGTGCCCGCCAAGAAACCGCGCCACAAATTCGGTTTTGGGTTCATTGAATACGCTATGAGCCGTGCCTGCTTGTTCAATTTTAGCATTATTCATGACGATAATTTCATCGGCTAAACCCAGCGCCTCTTCTTGGCTATGGGTGACGTGAATAAAACTAATCCCCAGTTCGGCTTGAAGTTTTTTCATTTCGGCGCGCATTTTAATCCGTAAAAACGGATCCAGCGCCGAAAGCGGCTCATCCAGCAGCAACACTTGCGGCCGTGTCACCAGCGCGCGCGCCAAAGCCACCCTTTGTTGCTGGCCACCGGAAAGTTGGTCGGGAAACCGCTTGTGGAACGTCTCCATATCTACCAGCTCAAGTATTTCTGCAGCTTTCTTATGCCGATCGCTGCGGGTCACCCCCTTCATTTTTAAGCTGAAAGCAACATTGTCGATGATGTTTAAATGCGGGAAAAGCGCGTAATTTTGAAACATCATCGCGGTGCCGCGGCGGGCCGGTGGCATCAACGAAATATCTTTGTTTTGCAAGATGACAGCGCCATCGGTAACGGTTTCATGCCCCGCAATCATCCTGAGCGTCGAGGTTTTTCCGCAGCCAGATGGCCCTAAAAGGCAGGCATAACCGCCGGTTTTGAAGCGATGAGATATTGCATCAACGGCTAAGGCATCGTCATAGCGTTTCGTGAGTGCGACCAATTCTAAATCAGATTTCATTGCAAACCATTTTTCGTTGTTTGGATCACGCTGGTCTGTTTTCGGTTGGGATAACAAAGAAAACTCTATGGATTTGAGCGTGGCGTGGCCGCATGCGCAAATTGTGTGCAGAAAAAATATTTTTGCTTACAATTTAATCATAAAATTGTATACAATATTTTCGGTAGGGCAAAGTTTGATCGTCTTTGTTGTTTCCGAGTCGGTAATTTGCAATAGAGAGATCTGCGCCCCAACCTCGGTCTGGAAAGACGTTTTTATGCCTGCACTCAAAACGACTATAACGGCTCGTGAAATCGGCAAAGCGATTGCTAAAGCGATCCATGAACATAAAGTGCTGCCGGGAACCAAATTGGGCGAAGACGAATTGTCTGAGATTTATGGGGTTTCCAGAACGCTGGTGCGCAGCGCATTGCAGGGATTATCGCATGAGCAGCTTGTGGATATTCAACCCAATCGGGGAGCATTTGTTTCAAAGCCCAGCTTGAGAGAGGCGCGTGAGATTTTTGAGGCGCGCGCTCTTCTAGAGCCGAGAACGGCGCGGTCTGCAGCGCTCAGGATGACGAAGGAGTCCGCGCGCCGATTGCAAACCCATATTGATGATGAGCATGAAGCTTTGGCGCAAAATGATATTGGGAAAGCGTTGTGGTTGTCTGGGGTTTTTCATATTGAAATTTCAAAGCTCGCCGATCAAGCCACGATTGGGCGGTTTATCGAAAGCTTGATCGCCCGGTCTTCGCTAATTATTGCGCTTTATCGGAAAAGAGACAGCGCTTTGTGCGAAAAACATGCCCATCATGCTTTGCTGGAGGCTTTATCGCAAAAAGACGGAGCCAGAGCGGAAGAATTGATGCAAAGCCATCTGGTGGATTTGGTATCGGCGCTGGATTTGCGCGAGAAGGTTTCGAACCCAACTAAGCTGAAAGATGTGTTGGGGGGCTTGGGCGCTTAAGCCCCTGGCAATCAACTGCCAAGGTTCTTTTATAAGCGGTAAGCTAGCCGTTCGGATTTAAGCGCATTTGTTTTAACACCTGCTGATACCTGCATTCCAACCTGGTGAGAGCAAAACAGATCATGCACCTGATCACGTGCGCTTTGGCTTTTAGGCTTGTTTCAACAAATATTAAGCCGGCCATGCTAATCAACTTTTTTAATAGTCGGATTATATCTGCTGCCTAGCGGCTTTTCTGATCGCTCAATATGTTTGAACCTAAACATTTTCTGGTCAGAACCGATGCCCGTAAACTTTGGCGGCTTGTCGCGTTTTTTATGTTTGTTGAGGTGTTTTTGCTGCGCATCTATTTCCTTTCCGTGCTGGTTTTCTTATCGTCTTATTTGTTATCTGCTAGCGGCTTAAGCGCCTGCACGATTGCGCATAAAAACGAACGCTTGTTTACCCATTGTCTGTTACATTCTTCGCTCAATAAATCTGTCGAGCCAGCTACCGCTTATTTTTTAAACACTAAATTGCGGCGCAATGTTCAACCGGGCATCGCCACTCTGCCGGTTGCGGAGCGATCGTTGCAGCGTTTTTTGGCGCCTGTGATCTTATATTCGCACAATATAAACGGTGGTAATCCAAACGCAGCGTTGGTTTTGGGCGATATGGTTTTTCAGGGCAAAGCGGATCGCGTGAAAAAAGCGGGCGTTCTTATGGGGGTGGGGGCCGGTTTGCGGGATCGCTATTTTCCACATGCGCGTACTTATTTTGAGTATGGGGTGAGCGCGCATTATGCGCATAGCCCGCAGCATGAGATGGGCATTGCCTCTTTATCGGCCGATGCCTGTTTTGTGAAAAGCCTGCGAAACTGGCGCTACGTTGATTTGTGCACCCGTGCGGATCGGATTCAAAAAGATCTTTCAGATACCCGCATTAAGCAACATGAAATACGCGTTTCTAAGCTTTGGAACGGAAAATTTGCGCAATCCCATCAGTTTACGGCGGGCGTAGCGGTGCGGAACGCAGATCAGTCGGTTCAAACCCAAATCTCAGTTGAGATGGAAATGCTGTATTCAACCAATAGAATTTGGAGCCTTCGCATTATTCGCGGTGAGCGCGTTCCCAATCGGCTGGTATTGACGCAGATTGTGTCACTCAGCCTAGTTGAGTTGATAAAGCAAAACCCCTTTGCGTTGGATCTTTCATATAGCGAATATTCGGGCGGCGGTTTGCTTGGTTATAAGCGTGATGACAGCACGCTATCGGCCCTGCTTTCCTATCCTGTTTCCCCGCAAGTCAGCCTGTCTTTTGGTTATCAGTTCACCAACAGCACAATCGATTATTTTGATTTGAAAACGCCTATATTGGCTCTGAAATTTCAAGCGCTTCGATTTTAGACAAGGGGCTTGGCTGGTTTTGCCTGCGCGCGCTTGCCGCGGCAGCGGGCAATCATGCGTATCGGCCGCTTTAACCTTTTTCTCTCTCACATCGCGTGGTGATTTTCAGTGCGCGTTTTGTTTTGCAAAACCGCTTCGCGCCAGATTTCAGACCAAGATATGGGCTTTTCAGGTTTGAACCTTGCGCCAAGTTTTACAGCGCTTCTGGGGGCTGCTGACCCGCCTCAAGCGCCGGGTCAAGATAAGAAGGATCCAAAAGCTTTGGTTTTTCAATTGACAATTTTTATGAAAATGGCGAGAGATGGTATATTGGTATACCAAAATACCGAAACTCGACATTCTGGGAGGAACAAATATGAAACGGAAAAATTATGTCGGCAAGCTGCTGACTGGGGCCTCAATGTGTTTAGCCATGGGGGCAAGTGCCGTGATGGCGGATGAGTACCCGTCAAAAACTATTGAAGTTGTCACGCATGCTGGCAATGGCGGTGGTACAGATGTTACAACGCGTATGATGATGCTGCGCGCGCGCCGTGAATTAAAGCAGGACATGGTTGTCGTGAATAAGAAAGGCGGCGGCGGTGCTGTGGCCATGGATCATTATCTGACCGTTCCCGCCGATGGTCATACGATTCTGACCTTTACAATCGGGCATGCGGCCACGCTGGCCAAAGGCGAAACGGATATGAAGCTGGATGATATTCGTCCGATTGCCCGCGGCACAGATGACCCTCAAATTCTAATGGTACGCTGCGGCGCTTATGCCGATGCGGCCGATTTTGTCGCTCAGCAAAAGGCGGCTCCGATTACCTATGGCACAACGCATTTGGGCAATATTGATGATGTATCTGCCTTTATGTTCACCACCAAGGGCGATATGAAAACGCCCAAAATTCTACCCTTTGATGGTGGCGGAGAATTGGCGACTCAATTGGTTGCTGGCGCTGTAGACGCGGCCGTGTTGAATTTGGCGGAAGCTGGAAGTCAGATCGAAGCGGGCGACGTCTGCCCGATCGTTGTGCTGGCCAATAACCGCATGGCGGCTTTGCCAGATGTTTCAACCGCGCAAGAAATGGGCATCCCTGTCAGTTTCTCAACCGTACGCGGCTTTGTGGTACATAAAGACACACCAGACGCAGTGGCTGAAAAAATCGAAACGGCTTTGATGAAGTCGATGAACCATTCCGTCTATCAGGGGTTCTTAACCTCAGTTGGCCTTGATAGTTCTTCAGTGGCGGGCTCTGATGAATGGGGCAACCAGCTCTCTGTGATGGTGAATGATATGCAAGCTGCTTTGAAAGAGCTTGGCTTTATCGAATAATTATTTGAACTGGGCCGCGCCCTTTTAAGGGGCGCGGCCATCCTTTGGAAGAAAGCTTTATGTCAATGCCAACGTCAAAATCAGAGCGCTATGCCCGATGGATGGTCCCGCTTGGAATTGTGATTTTTGCGCTTGTGGCGATTTATTTCACGACCACATTCAAGAAAATGCCGCCTATTTTAAAGCGAGGGATACAGCCCTCGGATTTTCCGCAATTGATCTGTGGTTTTATCATCTTTTTAACAGCGCTTATGGTTTGGCTGGACCCGATTAAACTGCAGGAGCGCGCTGATAAATCCACCTTTGGTACATTTTTGGCGCTTTTTACCTTCTGTTTATTGGTCCAGATCGATCTGTTTATAGCGCTGGGCGCTTTCGCGGCAGGTCTCTCGATTCTCTGGGGCGAGCGGCGTTGGCACCTGATTGCTTTGGTTGGGCTGGCAATGCCCACGATTATTTTTTTCCTGTTTGATTTGGTGTTCAGAATTCGGTTTCCGCGCGGTCTTTTAACAAATTGGTGGTATGGCTGATATGGAGGCGTTTGTTGCAGGATTCACCGCGTTAGGCGACATCTCATTGCTAATGTTGCTGGTTTGCGCAACGTTGGGCGGCGTTGTCATCGGAGCTTTGCCTGGCTTAAACGCAACCACGGGTGCGGCTTTATTGCTGCCCTTCACGTTAACGATGGAGCCGGTGGCTGCCATCTCGGTGCTGACCGCTATCTATTGTTCGGCAACATTTGCCGGTGCGATCACGGCCATTTTAATCAACACGCCCGGCACCTCCGCCAGCGCAACCACTTGCCTTGACGGTTATCCAATGGCGGTGCGCGGCGAAGCAGGCCGAGCACTTGGATTGGCGGTTATTTCTTCAACCGTTGGCGGTGTGTTCAGCGTAGCCGTTTTAATGCTGTCGGCTCCAATTTTGGCGCGCGCGGCGTATAATTTCGCCCCGCCTGAATATTTTGCACTCACCCTGTTTGGGCTGTCCATGTTGGTGAGCGTGGGTGGTGGCTCGCCAATACGCAACCTGATTGCTGGGGCATTTGGCATTTTATTGGCCACTGTGGGCACCGACCTTCTGACCTCAGTAAAGCGCTTTACCTTTGATGTAACCGAGTTGCGCGATGGCATTGGCTTTGTGCCAGTTATGATAGGCGTGTTTGGCATATCCGAACTGTTGGCTCAGGCTTCAAAATTAAACGAGCGTCGCGAGCAAATCACTATGAAGGCGATTAAATTGCCCAGCCGCGAAGATTATAAACGCGTCTGGAAAACCATTTTACGCTCAAGCGGGATCGGAACTTTTATCGGGATTTTACCCGCTGAAGGCGCAACTGTAGCCTCGATGATTGGGTATAATGAAGCCAAACGCTGGTCAAAAACGCCCGAAGAATTTGGCAAGGGGGCGCCCGAAGGAATCGCAGGATCTGAAGCAGCCAACAATTCTGCAACCGGCGGTGCAATGGTGCCCACTTTGGCCTTGGGCATTCCCGGATCGCCCACTGCGGCGGTGATCCTGGCGGGATTATTGGTGCATGGCTTGCGCCCAGGACCCACGATGTTCACCGAGCAGGCGCATTTTGCCTTTGCGATTTTTTGGTCGATGCTGTTCGTCAATCTTCTTTTTTTAGTAATCGGGCTTTACGGGGCCCGTGTATTTGCCCGCGTCACACTGATCCCAATTCCGGTGCTATGGCCAAGCGTTTTCATGTTCTCTGTGGTGGGGGCTTATGCGCTGGATCAATCCATGTTTGATGTGTGGGTTGCGCTGATTTCCGGTGTTGTTGGATATTTCATGCGCATGTATGGGTTTTCGGTTGTTCCGCTCGCCATTGGGTTGATTTTAGGCGGGATGCTCGAGCAACGCCTCGGCCAGTCGATGGTGATGCTGGATGAGAAATGGTGGCTGATGCTCACTCGGCCCTTATCACTTTTATTTTTTATCCTAACGGCTTTGGCCTTATTTGGACCCACCGTTTGGCGGCTTTTAAAACGAGCTAAAGGACTTGAAAGAAAGGCTGATTGAAATGACTCGTATAAAATCTGTTCGCACGCGCGTTTGGAATTGGACGGGGCCAACGGTGCCGCCGCAAGGGCATTTTTGCACCAACGCATCGGATGCGCTTTGGACAAAAGGCGATGCCATGTCTTCGTTTCGGTTCCACCAATGGCTGACCTGCGAAGTGGAAACGGAAGATGGTACGATCGGCATCGGCAACGCCGCCTTAGCGCCAAGCGTCGTCAAAAAAGCCATCGATGACTGGTACGCGCCTTTGGTGATCGGAGAGGATCCGTTCGATTATGCGTATCTGTGGGAAAAAATGTACCGCACAACCCATGCTTGGGGACGCAAGGGCGTAGGCATGACGGCTATCAGCGCCATTGATATCGCGATTTGGGATCTGATGGGGAAGTTGGTTGGAAAACCAGTGTTCAAGCTTTTGGGAGGGCGGACAAAAGAAAAAATTCCAGTCTATTATTCCAAACTCTATGCGGACAGCGTCGAGGCCATGCAAGAAGAAGCGCAAGAGGCGCAAAAAAACGGCTATCTGGCTTATAAAACGCGGTTTGGTTTCGGCCCAAAGGACGGCATGCCGGGCATGCGCGAGAATATCAAACGGGTTGAGGCGTTGCGCGAAGTCTTGGGCTATGATGTCGATTTAATGCTTGAATGCTATATGGGGTGGAATCTTGATTACGCAAAGCGCATGCTTCCAAAACTTGCGAAATTTGAACCACGTTGGCTCGAAGAACCGGTGATTGCAGATGATGTTGAAGGGTATAAGCAGCTGAATGCCATGAACATTATACCGATTTCAGGCGGCGAGCATGAATATTCGGTGATAGGTTGCAAAGATCTGATTGAGCAGAAAGCTGTCAGCGTTCTGCAATATGACACCAACCGTGTTGGCGGTATTACAGCGGCGCAGAAAATCAACGCGATTGCAGAGGCGCATCAAATTCCAGTGATCCCGCATGCGGGCCAAATGCACAATTATCATTTGACCATGGCAAATACAAATTGCCCGATCAGTGAATATTTCCCTGTTTTCGATGTCGAAGTCGGCAATGAATTATTTTATTATATTTTCGAAGGTGATCCGGAAGCGAAAGATGGATACTTGCAACTTGATGATAACCTTCCCGGCTTGGGGATTAGTATAACCGATCGACACAGCCAGCATTTTGAGATTTTTGAATGACCCAATATTCTGGAATATGGCCCGTTGCCCCAACTCCGTTTTTTGAGGATGGGGCCGTTGATTTTGATGGAATGAAGCGGGTGCTGGATTGCCTGATCGATCAAGGGGCGGATGGCATTTGCATTTTGGCGAATTTTTCCGAACAGTTTTTGATTTCGGATGCCGAGCGTGATGCGCTGGCCCGGCTATGCGTAGAGCACATTGCGGGGCGCGTGCCGATTATTGTGACAATCAGCCATTTTGCAACGCAGATTGCCGTTGAACGGGCGCGCTTTGCCAAAGAAATCGGGGCCGATATTGTGATGATGATGCCTCCGTATCATGGCGCGTTGCTCAAAGGGAACGCGCAGCAAAGCTTTGAACAATTTGCAGCTGTTGGTGAGGTTGGGATCCCGATCATGGTACAGGATGCGCCGTTATCCGGGGTTGAGCTTCCGGTGCCCTTACTGCTGCGTATGGCGCGCGAAATCGAAATGGTAAAGCTGTTTAAGATTGAATGCCCACGCGCCTCCAATAAACTGCGCGCGTTGATTGCCGAAGGCCGCGAGGCCATTGAAGCCCCTTTTGATGGTGAAGAAGCGATCACTTTATTGGCAGATTTGGATGCTGGGGCAACGGGGTCGATGACATCTGGAATGATCGTGGATCAGATCAAACCAGTGATCACCCATCATCTGGCAGGGCGGATAGAAGAGGCAACCACCGCCTATGGGCGCGTGGCGATGGTGATCAACCATGAAAACCGCCAATGCGGGTGGCAATCCTGTAAGGCCGCTATGGTGGCCGGTGGGGTGATAAAATCAGATTACTGCCGACATCCGATAGAACCGCTGCACCCTGAGATTAAAAGCCGCTTGATTGATTTGTTAAAACCTTTAGATCCGCTTGTATTAAGATGGGGAGTCTAAAGTGAATACAGCCCTAAAGCTGATAAATATCATTGAAAAAGATGGGCTTGCGCGCAGCCCAAGCCTATCTGAAGACGCGGCATTACAGTTGCGCGAAATGATCTTGCTTGGTCAACTGCCGCCCGGAACGCAACTGCCTGAGCGTGATTTGGCGCAAGCGCTTGGGGTCAGTCGAACCCCGATGCGCGAAGCCATCCGCTTATTGGCCAATGAGGGGCTGGTTTCGTATACGCATTCTCGCCGGCCTTTTGTTGCAGATCCCTCCCTTGCGGAAATTAATGATTGTCTAAGGGTGCAAGGCGCGTTGGAGGCGCTGGCCGGGCAATGGGCGTGCGCGCAGGCAAGCGATAGCGAAATTGACGCCATCGAGCAGCTGAATGCTTCGATTAAAGAGGCGCGCGGCGCGGAAGAGCAATTGCAAGCCTTTCGCCTTGATATGCAATTTCATCAGGCAATTGTCGCCGCAGCGCGCAATAAAGCGCTGGCTGAAACGCACACAACCTATAATGCAAGGCTTTGGCGGGTTCGCTTCCTCTCCTCGCAGCGCGAAGAAGGGCGGCCAGAAACCCGGATGGAACATTCAAAAATTATCGACGCGTTGCAAGCGCGCGATCCCCGCGCAACCGCAGAAGCGTTACAAAACCATTTACGCACAGCTGAGAAAAACGTGGCGGCGGCATTGGCAGAACTGTCTAGTCGATCTGACGAGGCCTCGGCATGAGGCGGCCGCGGTTGGGTATTATCCCCGGTGATCCTTCGGGCATAGGCCCTGAATTAATCGCAAAGCTGCTGCAAGAGCCGGCGGTTTTGGCGCAGGCGGATGTGCTTCTTATCGGCGATGCACATCTGTGGGAAGGTGGGGCGAAGCAGGCGGGATTGCCGCTGCATCTCAAAACGATTGACGAAGCCAATCTGTCAACTGGGTTTGCGTTGGCGCATCTTGACCTTGCGACGATTGCTGCGGAAGATGTGCAGATCGCGACAGTGACGCAAGCCAGCGGCAACAGCGCCTTGCGCTGCCTTGATAAAGCGCTTGATTTGGCGCAAAGCAACACCATCGACGGTATTTTATTTGCCCCATTCAATAAAGCCGCGCTGACCCTAGCTGGCCTTAACGCGGAAGATGAACATCGCTATATGGCGCGCTATTTGGGGTTTGAAGGCTATCATAGTGAAATTAATGTTTTGGACGCATTGATGACCACGCGGGTGACCAGCCATATTGGATTAAAGGATGTGGCGGCGAATATTGATCAGCCCGCGGTCATGCGCGCCGTTGACTTGGCGTATAGCACGCTGAAAAAGTCTGGAAAAACAAGGCCTCATGTTGCCGTGGCAGCGCTTAACCCGCATGCGGGTGATAACGGGAAATTTGGCCGCGAAGAGATCGATATTTTGGCGCCTGCTGTCAAAGCTTGTCAGGACCGCCAAATGCATGTCACCGGACCATGGCCCTCGGACACTGTGTTCCTCAAAGCCCAGCGCGGGGAAGTTGATGCGGTGGTCACCATGTATCATGATCAAGGACAAATTGCGATCAAGCTCATGGGGTTTGAGCGGGGCGTGACCATAGCCGGCGGCTTGCCGATTCCGGTTGCCACGCCTGCGCATGGAACTGCGTTTGATATTGTCGGGCAGAAGAAAGCCAATGTCAGCGCCACGCAGCAGGCGTTTGATTTATTGGTGCGCATGGCAAAAACCCATCTGGCAGATCAGGAGAGCAGCCAATGACCGATTTAAACCTTACCGGCCAACATTTCATCGCGGGCAAATGGCTCAGCGGTGACGCACTGTTTGCCTCAGCGCCCAGCACCGGCCCGGTCCGTCACTTTTCAGAAGCCAGCCAAAGCCATGTTGACGCAGCGGTAAACGCTGCCGAAGAGGCGTTTATGAGCTATGGCTGGAGCGGCCAGAATGCGCGCGCGGCCTTCCTGCGCACCATCGCAGATGAAATAGAGGCGGTTGGAGCGTTGGTCACTGAAATCGGGCATCAGGAAACGGGTCTACCCGAAGCCCGGTTGGAAGGGGAGCGCGGGCGCACAACCGGCCAATTGCGCCTTTTTGCCGATCATATCGAGCAGGGCAGCTATCTGGAACAAAGCCATGATGTTGCTTTGCCCGATCGCGCGCCATTGCCACGCCCCGATTTACGTTTGATGCAACGCCCAATCGGCCCTGTGGCGGTTTTTGGGGCGTCTAATTTTCCATTGGCCTTTTCAACCGCAGGCGGAGATACGGCTGCGGCCTTGGCCGCTGGCTGTCCGGTTGTTTTGAAAGGCCATCCTGCGCATCCTGGAACCGGTGAAATCATCGCGCAAGCGATTGCGCGCGCGATGAAAGCCACCGATCAACATCCCGGCGTTTTTTCCTTTTTGCAGGGCAGCACGCATGAGGTGGGCGCGCAAGTCGTACAGCACCCGCTGATCCGGGCCGTTGGGTTTACAGGGTCTTTGGCTGGTGGGAGGGCTTTGTTCAATCTGTGCATGAGCCGGCCTGAGCCTATTCCGTTTTTTGGCGAATTGGGTTCGGTCAATCCGATGTTCTGCCTTCCAAAGGCGATGCAAACTCGCGCCGGGGCGCTTGCCCAAGGTTGGGCGGCCTCATTAACCATGGGGGCGGGGCAGTTTTGTACCAATCCCGGCATTGCTTTCGTGATTGCAGGCGCGCAGGCCAATGAATTTGCCGAGGCCAGCATTGCGGCCTTAAGCGGGGCAGGCGCGCAGGTGATGCTGACGGATGGCATCGCGTCCGCCTATAGACATGGAACAAACGCAGTGGCATCAGCGGCGCATGTCGAGCCCCTTTTCACCACAGAGTCTGTTGGGCGCACGGCTTTGCCCAACCTGTTCCGGGTTTCGTTGGAACATTGGCTGCACAGCCCTGATTTGCAAGAAGAAGTATTTGGACCTTTGGGGATCATCGTGGAAGCAAACGATATCGATGAAATGGTGGCAGCGGCTGGCGCCATTGAAGGGCAATTGACCTGTACTTTGCAGATGGAGGACGGTGATAAAGCCCATGCCCAGCGCTTGCTGCCCCATTTAGAGCGCAAAGCAGGCCGGGTGCTTGTGAACGGATTTCCAACGGGTGTTGAAGTGGCCGGCGCGATGGTGCATGGCGGACCTTATCCAGCGTCAACCAATTTTGGCGCCACTTCGGTGGGAACTATGGCAATCCGCCGCTTCCTGCGCCCGGTCTGCTACCAAAACATGCCAGCGGATTTATTGCCCGCTTGAGCAAGCGTTTCCAGCAGTTTTTTGATAGGTATGGCCTGTATCAGACGCTTAGGTGGCCGTCTAATGCCACCTAAGCTTTAGCTTCTTATTCGTCATTGCTTGAAGTTTTTTGCCCCCGGGAAAAGAGCCGCAAAATCTGGATTATTTGTATCTGAAGGGTTTGGCAACGGCGCGTCAAAATCGTATTGAGCCAGCCGTTTTGCGCTGATGTCTTTGAAGGGTTGAAGAGCCTCTACTCTGGCTTGGTTTAAACTGCCATCTGTTTGACCGTCTTCAGAGAAATCGAATTTTTGGGCAAGTTCGGATGTAAACAGCGTTTTTCCATTTGCTTTTGTAAGATATACATCATCGGCTTTTTCAGCCAACGCCATAACAGCGCGCCCCACATAGGTCGGGCTTTCGCCCTGGGGAAAGGCTGTGACTTCTGTTTGTCCACCTGCCGGGTGCAGCGTGACGGCACGCACATTATGGTCTTGTAATTCGGTGGCCATATCAAAACTGAGCCGGTCCATCGCGGCATGGGCAACCCCGTAGCCCACGTCAAAAACATATGCGAACCCGCCATAGCTCGAAATTTGAACGATCAACCCGTTTTTGGCCTTTACCATTGCGGGTGCCACCAATGCGCTCATCGCATAAGCGCCGCGAACGCCAATATCCATTGAGCCATCAAAAACCGAAATGGGACGTTCCCAAAACGGCTTTCCAAAATGTGGTGTCATGGCGATCAGTCCGGCATAGGCGCTATTGACAAGAAGATCGATTTTTTCTTCCGACGCGCTTACGCGGCGCACAAACTCGGCCACCGCCTGATCATCACTTTGATCCAATACAACCGGGATAACCTCACCCGCAGCATTGCTTTCAGCCACTTCTTTTTGAAGACTGTGCAAAGCAGATTCTGTTCTTGCTGTCGCATAGACCTTATAGCCGGCTTCGCTTGCGAGAATGCGCGCGGTTCCACGGCCAAAGCCTCGGGAGGCGCCCGTTACTATTGCGATTTTTGTCATAATTTACGGCTCCAATATAGCGTAAGCCCGGGTAGGGGCGGTTTCAATCAATGACAAAGCCCGAGAAAGCTTCGGTGCGGCTGTCATCTTCATAATAGTCGAGCAATTGGTCGACGCTATCCAGCCAATCTAGGCCTTCAATTTGCCCGTCGAGCAAAGATTCTAAATTGGGAAGACCTATAATTTGCACATATTCTCCACTGTCAATTTTGATGAATTTATTTTGAAATTCTTGACCTGCTTTGGATTTCTCGATGATTTGTTCCAGGCGCTTGAGACCCTCAACAAATTTGTCTTCGCAACCTTCTTTTGGCTTGTATTTGATAATTGTCCAGATTTCTTCCGACACGGTTTTTCCTTTATTTGTGCGGTATTAGAACCAGGCGTTATCGAATCGTAGCAGAGTGCAAACTCTAACTCCAATAGTTTATCAGATATTAACTTCGGGGCGCATCGGGCGGAAAAGACGCGTTTTGAAGTGATCAAAAGGCATCTTTTCAGCCAGAGCGCTGCGCCTTGCAGGCCGTGCCGAAAACAAGTTATGCGCCCCGGTACAGCGCTTTATCGTGAGCTGCCGCTCTTTATGAATTAAGCAAGGCTTTTCCCACAAGTTCACGCTGAGCCACGTGAATAGCGCGGCCTCAACAGCCTTAGGCCAGAGCGGGTTTGTTTCAGATAAGTTTTATCTCTCTTACAATCTAAGTACCGGTTTGCGGCGATAGTAAGCAAGCTCGGGGCAGCCCGCCGCCGCGAAAGGGGTAAGCTTTGAATTCCGATGACAAGAACCATGAAATTCCTTGGGAGCTCTATAGGAGATAAAGTCTTGTAAATCTGACTGAGGCAGCCCGCCGCCGCGCATCGTGATGATCATCTCAACCGCTGGGTTCCAATCCGTCTTTCGCATATTGTGTATCGCCAGATATTAGATTTCGTTCGAAATTCGAGCGTAAAGCGTGATGCAGAATCTAACAGATCATTCAGATTATTGATAAATTGATGCAGCGATGTGCCCGATCCGTGGGCCGCGTGTTTTCAAGCGGCCAATCGGCGTGAATTTCGCCTCTCTCTATGTGCCCCTAGCATGGCGCCTACCAACTTCGCTTCGCGTTCCGCTTGACCTCGCCCCGCATGTGAGAAAATGTTTCAGAACTGAAGTTAAAATTGCCGGCGCACGGGCGGCTTATGGCATAACAAGAGATCGATAAAAGGTTTGCCAAGACTAACTAGTATATTGTTGTGGTTCATCCGCCTAGGGCTAAACTGGCGCAAAGTTCGAGCCAATCTGCACCACCATCAATAGCGGCTTGCAAGCTTTCTTATATACCCCCGCAACGTCAAGCCACCGCCCCTGTATGTGAGGCGCGCCACCCGCTTGTTTGATTGCGTTATCTGGGTTTTTGAGGGGGGCTAATCTGGGAAACCGGCCCAGTATAGGAGCCTTGCGCGTTCAAATGTAAGAGCGCCTCAATCTTCTGGCCTTGCAGTCGATCAAGGTCTAGACCCATCACCGCACAGGGGACTGAAATTGCCATTTTGAGCGCGGTTTGCACAGGTATGTTTAGGTTTGAGACCAGTCGGCGAATACCAGCAGCCAATGTTGTATGCGCGCCAGCCAGCGAACCTTCTGCGTTTATCAGCCGCCCTTGATCAAGTTTGATACTTTGCCCATACAGGTCAAATTGTGAAGGCCCACCAACGGTTGGCATCGCATCTGAGACAAGAAACGTCAAATTTGGCTCGGGCCGCGCGCGCAGCGCCAAGGCAACCATGTCATCGGCGACATGGATGCCATCGCAGATGATCCCCACATAAGAGCTTGACAGAATGGCCGTGCCGGTCACCCCGGGATCCCGCCCCTGCATCGGCGACATGGCATTGAAAAGATGCGTAAAGCAGCGCGCCCCGGCCAAGCGCGCCGCAGTGATATCTGCGGGAGCAGCCTCTGAATGCCCGATCGAGACGATAGCGCCCATGTTCACAAGCTTTGCGATATGATCTGGTGGCACAATCTCGGGCGCAAGGGTAATCATAACGGGTATTTTGGCCATGCATAATTTATCAACGCTGTTCAAAGTCATGTCATCAAACGGACGGATATGGTCTGCGTTATGCGTGCCGCGGCGCCGCTGTGAAATATGCGGGCCTTCAATATGCAGGCCGCAGATGCCGTTTTTGCCGAAGGCTGTGAGCGCGGCTTGGGCCGCTTTGCCCAATATATCTGGATGGTCGGTGATCACGGTGGGCAGCAGCGCGGTTGTGCCAAATTGACGATGCGCTTTTGCAATTGCCCACATGGCCTCTGCGGTGGGGGTTGCGTTGAGCAAAACGCCGCCACCGCCATTGACTTGTAAATCCACAAAGCCCGGCGAAATTATACCCGCAACGCGCTTTAAATTTACATTTTGGGGCAGGGCGTCCTGCGCTTTGACAGCTTCAACCTTACCCTCTGTGATGCCAAGCGCGCGCCCATGTTTCAAAACGCCGTTTTCGAACAGCTGGTCTGGGCAGAGCCAATAATCAACATCATTGTGACTAGTCATCTGCACCCTCGAAAGAATACGCCGGAAGCGCCCAGTGGACCTTCGCGCGCGCCAGAGCCAAAGCAGTGGTTTTTATCACTGCTGCAGAGCGCTTAATGACTTTGGGCGCCAACACTTGCGCAAAGGTAAAAATTAGAAAATGCAAGCGATTGATCAATATTTCGGGATGCGCGGAGCAAACCGAAGCAATGCCAACCGCGCCGCCCGCTGTGTAGCGCGCAATGAATTCGCGCGGCAGCTCAGACATTTTGCGCCCCTTGCCACGCCTGATAAGCGGCCCCCAAGGCCGCTGCCGTTTCACCGCGCGCAGCTTTTTTGATCACGGGAATTGGCAAACCATCCCATTGAAGGCGCGCCAGATGCTTTTCCAACGCTGGTATTAAGCCCTCTATGGTGGAAAGCCCGCCGCCCAGCACGATGATATGCGGATCGATGGTCAGGATTAGCGCATGAAGAAGCTGCGCATTTACGCTACACCAAATTTGCCAGATCTTTTCTAAATCAGGTTGCGCTTTTTTTTCGAAGATCAGGCGATGCGCAGAAATTTTTCGCCCCAAGAGGTGAAACGCCAACCGTTCAAGCCCAGGGCCCGAGGCCAGCGTTTCATAGCAGCCTTTGCGCCCGCATCCGCATATGAGAAGCGGCAGCTTATGCTGTGCAACGGTTTCTGCTGGCATGGGTAAATGTCCAAATTCGCCCGATTGTCCGTGGCCGTTATTTACCAAACAACCATTGATTGCTATGGCTCCGCCTACGCCCGTACCCAGCACTATTCCGAGCATGCAGCCTGTTTGAGATCCAGATCCAAAGCGGGCTTCCGCTTGAACGAAGGCACGGCAATCATTAGTCAGGGTGAGCGCTGCGTTACATTCGGCCTCTAAATCACGGTGAAATTTTTGCCCATGGCTTGGAAGGTTGGCGGCAATCGAGGCTCCGGTGGTCGGATTGAGCAACCCGGCTGCTGCCACGCCAATTGGCAGAGCGGCATCGCTACCTTTCAGCCAGCTGATTAGCATGGCCATGGTGCTTAAAAGCTCGGGATAGGTTTTTGGCGTGTCAATGCGGCGCTTTTCGCCAATATCCCAATTGTGATCAAAGCGCTGGGCTTCGATTTTTGTGCCTCCGAGGTCTATGCCACCTGCAATATTCATGTTGCGCCTTCTATCGGGTTCAAGGTTATGTAGAACCCAACGCGAGATAATGTGGATAATCCGGCAAAAGGATCATCAACATGCAAACCAAGCTGGGCAAAAACCCCTTGAGAGGGCTGCGAACCGCGCGCGCTAGAAGAGAAAGAACCTGTCTGAGTATTCACGCGGCCTCCCTAAAAATTTTTACACGTCCAACCATGACCTTAGCGTGATTTTTTCAGTTGTGACCATAAAATCTCAAAAACATTGCCGCTCTGGGTTTGATGATTTCCGTGTGCTTTAAAGATATTCCTCAAGGGCTGCGCTTGTCGTTAAGCCAGCGTTCCGGTGGTTAATACGGGGAAGCTGGCGAAGCCGAAGCGCCCCTGTTTTTCGGCTTCGGCAAGCTGGGTTTGCCAATCGCGCACCTTGTCTTCTGCAATTCCTTGGCGCAACGCAAAATTTGCCATCACTGCCTCGGTAAACCGTGCCGGAGAATTTTCATGGCGCTGCGTGATCACAAACGCCAAGGACCGTGTGTGAATATTACGAATGGCCAGTTTAGCTAATTTTCCAGGCAGCTCCATTGGCAGCATCTGATGAAAACAATGCGCGCGAAACGCGTCGAAGATGAGGGTGTTTAATGCCTCATCCGCACCATGAAATTTAAAATGATCCCATAAAATTGAGATATTTACGAATTTTGACTGTGCTTTCAAAAGCGGTATGACAGCAGATAAAGCCGCGTCAACATCTTCAATATACTCAAGCGTTTGAATGGATGCGACCGCATCGCATGAGGCGGCTTTCAGCGCGATTTCATCTGCCATACAACAAAAAAAGGTAGCCTGATCAAAACGGTTACACCGCTCGCGTGCCGCTTGGATTTGCGTTTTGCTAGGATCTAAACCAAAGGCTTTGCCGTGCGGACCGACGGCGCATGCCAACTCTTCAACCAAATGGCCACCGCCACAGCCAAGATCCAATATACTTTGCCCACTTCTCACATTCAGGGCCTCCATCACGGCTTGGCGCCGCTGTACACCGGCGCTGCTTGCGGCCATTTTGCGCTGTAACAGGCTGAGATCTCCCTCAAAATTCATATCAGTTCCTTTAATTTTCTATAGTCAAAACCCAAAGCTTTACCCGCACGTCGTGAACAGAACTTAAAGCAAATAAGCCACGATTAAAATTACATTTTGAGATAATTAGCCTGCATAAAAACCGGCCGGCCGTACATTGTTTTCCTGTTTCAAAAGGTTTTGGTATTTCAAGTTCAGCCGCAGTCATTCCTAGATGAACGATCTCGCCCCTCTAGCTGAGTGAAAAAGAAACATACGGTAAAACTTTTGTGTTAACGACTGCTCTGTTACACAGCTTGTACAGCAGCGGCGGGGTCATAACCGCTGCTGGCGTCTATTAAACGAGCTTACGGGATACATTGAATGCAAGATTTAAACCCTGAGATTGCCCAATATATTCATGGGGATTACCAGACCCAAAATTTACTGAAGAGCTTTTCGGCTAAGATGACCAAATTGTCTTTAGGGCATGTTGAAATTGAAGCTCCCATTGCAGAGGCTATTTTAAATCAGCATGGGTTTGCGCATGCGGGGTTTGGCTTTTCTTTGGCGGATACGGCTGCTGGATATGCTGCAATCACGTATTTACCGCTGGGTCATAATATTCTGACGGTTGAGTCGAAAATCAATTATTTGGCGCCAGCAAAAGGTGACACGCTATGTGCGGTTGGGCGGGTTATCCGCCCCGGGCGCCGACTGTCTGTGGTGGTTGCGGATCTCTTTGCGATCACCGAAAAAACCCAACAAAAAATTGCGATTTTACAAACAACAATGATGCCGGTAGCACCTGAGGAGGCGCAAGGCGCGCGGTCTTTTTAAAGCGTTTTTCGAAAAGGCGTGGGCATCGATCGAGCGGCTGTTGGCCGCGCGGCCGGTTGACGTTTAGATTTAAGGTTTTTTACCAGCTCAGCCATTGGACAAACATCGGTGGATCCTCTAAAGCAACCGCAAAGCAGGAAAGAGGCGAGAGCGATGACTGAGAGCACAACCCCCGATATTATTTTTACAAAAGTAGATGAAGCACCCCAAATAGCATCTGTTTCGTTACTGCCGATTGTGCGCAGCTTTGCGGCGGCTGCAGGCGTTTCTATTGGAACAAAAGACATTTCTCTGGCGGGTCGGATCATCGCGATTTTTCCCGAAAATTTAACGGCGGAGCAACGCCAGGAAGATGATCTGGCGGCTTTGGGCCAGCTGGTCAAAACGGCTGAGGCCAACGTGATCAAATTGCCGAATATATCGGCTTCGGTCCCACAATTGGTGGCGGCGGTCAAAGAATTACAAGCGCAGGGTTATGATATTCCCGATTATCCTGAAAATCCGGCAAGCGATGCCGAAAAGCAAGTGCGCGCGAAATTTGATACGATCAAAGGCTCAGCGGTAAACCCGGTGCTGCGCGAGGGCAATTCGGATCGCCGCGCTGCCCGTGCGGTGAAAAAATATGCGATGGCCAATCCGCATTCCATGGGCGCGTGGAGCGCGTCGAGCAAAACCAGCGTGGCCAGTATGTCAATTGGGGATTTCAGATCGAATGAGCGCTCGGTTACGCTGAGCGCGGCGCAGGCAGGCCCGGCGCGGATCGAATTGGTCTGCGCGAATGGTAATGTTCAGGTGTTGAAAGACGGTTTAGACTTTCCAGAAGGTACGATTGTGGATGCCACCTTTATGTCGGCTAAAGCTTTAAGGCAGTTTTTGGATGGCCAAATCGAGGCAACAAAAAAAGACGGTGTTTTGTTTTCCTTGCACTTAAAAGCCACCATGATGAAAGTGTCGGACCCGATTATTTTCGGCCATGCAGTAAAAGCCTATTTGCAACCGGTTTTTGACCGTTTTGGTGATGTTTTACAGGCTGCGGCCATCAATCCTAATTCTGGGATTGGCGCGATGATCGAGGATATTCAATCACTTCCTGAAAAAGATCAGATAGAGGCCGCGATTGCGGATGTGTTGGCAGACCGCCCACCGCTTTATATGGTGAATTCGGATAAGGGTATCAGCAATTTGCACGTGCCCTCCGATGTGATTATTGATGCGTCGATGCCGGCTTTGATCCGCGCAGGTGGCAAAGGCTGGGGGCCCGATGGCGCTGAGGCGGATGCAAATTGCGTTATTCCAGACAGTTCTTATGCAGCGGTATACGAAGAGGCTGTTGAAGACTGCAAAAAGAACGGTGCGTTAGATCCAACGCGCGCGGGCACTGTACAAAATGTTGGCCTTATGGCGCAAAAAGCTGAAGAATACGGCTCGCATCCCACGACATTTGAAATTCCTGAAGAGGGCACCGTGAGAATGGTGTTCGCCAATGGTGATGTTTTGCACGAACAGCTCGTGGAAAAAGGTGATATTTGGCGCTCGGCCTCAACGCGTAAAGCGCCGATTGAAGATTGGGTAAAGCTGGCAATCGATCGACAAAAAGCTGAAAATTGCCAGGCGGTTTTCTGGCTGGATGAGGCGCGGGCGCATGATGCTGAGCTGATTGCTTATGTGCGCCCTTTATTGGCCGCTGCAGGCGTTTCTGATAAATTTGTGATTATGGCGCCGCGCGCCGCGACCCGCGCCAGTTTTGAAACAATCCGCGATGGGCGCAATACAATTGCTGTAACCGGAAATGTGCTGCGCGATTATCTAACCGATTTATTTCCGATCTTAGAGCTGGGCACATCTGCCAAAATGCTTTCGATCGTAAAGCTGATGAATGGCGGCGGCTTGTTCGAAACCGGAGCAGGGGGCTCGGCCCCCAAACACGTGCAGCAATTGATGGAAGAAAACCATCTACGCTGGGATTCCTTGGGGGAGTTTTGCGCCATTGGAGAAAGCTTTAATTTCTTGGCAGATGTAAAAGAAAATGCAAAAGCCAAAATTCTAGGTGATGCGGTGGATGCCGCTGTGCAAGGCGTTTTGGATCATAACAGATCGCCGATGCGCCGGGTTGGGCAGCCCGATAACCGCGACAGCCATTTTTACTTCGCTCTATATTGGGCTCAGGCGCTGGCCTCGCAAAAAGATGATGCAGATGTTGCGGCACATTTTACCCCGATTGCTGGGGCATTGGCGGAGAATGAAGCCACCATCATAGCCGAGCTGTCTGCGCTGCAAGGCAAAGCCGTGGATCTTGGGGGCTATTACAATATGGATGCTCAAAAATCCGAAGCCGCCATGCGCGGATCACAAACCTTTCTGGATATTATTGGTTAAACAATCATGGTGTCCGCCGCTCGCGGGCGCCTGATTTTATCTTTTTTTTAGCTAGACGTCTTTTTGGGTCATCCTACCGGCGCCATCATTTTTGCACCGCCGACTGAACATTTTTGGAATATGGACGTTACTTTCATTGAGGCAGGATAAATTTATCCGCCCCAGATGGAGTGTTTGATGCGTTTGACCGAGGAACTGATCGCAAGCTTACAGCGCAGCGGTCAATCACGGCATTTATATGATTCTGTGGTAGAGGGGCTTTGCCTCTCTATATCGGGTTCTGGTGCAAAAACTTGGTATCTTTGCTCTGAATTTTTGGGCGAAGACGAGCGTATTAAGCTGGGGGTGCATCCCAAGCTATCGGTAAAAGCGGCGCGCCTCAAAGCCAATCGAATTGACGCTTTGGCCGAGAATTTTGAACAAAAAAAACTTACCAGAACACCAATGCAGCCTGGCCAAGCGGTGCAGCCCATGCAAAAAAAACCCGCCCGCTACAGCCGGCCCATAGAACCAGCGCGGGCGTTTCAGCACCAAGAACAATCGCGTTTTTGTCAATCAGAGCAGCAACGCGAGCAAGCCGAGCTTCAGCTTCTTTGGAACACATATGAGGTTTCGCGCGATTTGCAGGTCTTGTCAGAGCTTTTGCGCAGCGGTCATTTGCAAAAGCATCCGCTTCCCGCTGGAATGGCAGAAGAGCTTGCTGCCTTTCTTGATCTTGCCAAACCACATGCGCAGGCGGCGCCTGACCGGGATGATGATCATATTTTCATGGCCTATTGGCGCCACACTGAATTGAAAACCGGATCAAACCCTTTGGTGCTTGACGAGGCGGCTCTTGCGGCCTGCGCCGATTTTATGGAGGCGATTGGCCGGCCGTGCTCGGGCGAAACGCTGCGGGGTCGCGTGTCTGAGCATTACGCCGATTGGCGGGTGCAAAATGAGGCACAGCTTCAAAAATCTGCGCAGGCTTTGAAAGGCTTGCCAAGCGGAGCGGCAGAACATTAGGGGGGCTATTTTTGTCAATAGTGCCCATTTTTGAACATAGGTAGCGCATGGCACCTGCGCGCTTGCCGCGATTCTTTACAATCAAGCTAAACAAATTCTTGGCAGCGCCGTATATTCGAGAAAGGCGTAGTTTTAGATGAGCCCGTCTCATAGGCGCGGTATCTAAAGGGTTTGGCTGCAATCAAAAGTTATTTTGGCTTTTGAGACATCAGGGTTAGGGTATGACGACGCATTTTAGTGCAAAATCAAATCACGGCGCAAAATCACAGGTCTTTGAGTCCTTCAATTTTGTTGTTGAGGATGCGGAAGATCATATACGCTTGATCCGAAAAAAACGCGATCAATTAACCAAGGATCTGGAAGAACAAATCCGTCTTTTAACCGATCGCACCTATCGTCCTGTGCGCTATACGTGGCGCAGTGATGTGAACGGTAATGTTAGAAAAGTGGAAGTGCCCCTTAAAATCAAACAATGGTGGCTGGAAACGCTGGATGGGACGATACAATTATCGGTGTTTTACAAAGGTCGGGCGATAGAATTACGGCAGGGCCGCCGCGCCATCAAAGTGGATGAGATGAAAGAGTTGGTGCCCACCCTTCAATTGTTACAACTTTCGGTCAAATTAGGCGATTTTGACAATTTAGTATGATCCAAAACAATAGGCCCATATTGTTTCAAAACCACGTGTAAAAAGAAACCGAGATTTAGAGAATGCGCTCGATGCAACGCCTTTTTGGATAAGGCATAAATCTGTTAGACAACTCTCGCAGGCGGGAAGAGCGGAATTTTTTGATGATATATGCGCATAAAATTTTACCGCTGTTTTTAAGCCCTTTGGGGCTGGCGCTTATTTGCCTGTTTTGCGCAATCTTGTTTCGCAAACGCCGGTTTTCAGGTTTCGCTTTGTTGATCTTATGGTTTGGATCTTTACCAGTTGTGTCGCAGACCCTTCTGGAAAAGTTGGAACAGGGCAGGGAGATATCTTCCGCAGACGCCGTCCCAAAGGCAGATGCAATCGTTGTGTTAAGCGGAATGCTGCGCGCGGTTTCGAGCGGTGATCGGGTTTTCTATGAATTCAATGATGCTGCAGACCGTTTATTTGCAGGGATTGATCTTATTGAGCATCAGAAAGCGCCTTTATTAATCCTCACACGGGGTCAACTGCCTTGGAGTAAGGGCGCGGCCGAGGGCGAGGTTTTGGCCGATTTAGCCAAGAAATACGGGGTTGATCCAAAACAAATCAGGCTGACGCCTCCGGTGCAGAACACCGATCAAGAAGCGCGCGCCATCGCTGCTTTAATGCCCCAAGAGCAACGCCGCATTGTTTTGGTAACCTCGGCGTTTCATATGCCGCGCGCCCAGCAGGTTTTTGCCGCGCAAGGTCTGATGATCCATCCGTATCCGGTAGATTTTCGCGCCACATATAAACAGGCCAACTTTCTAGATTTTTTGCCCACAGCAGAGGCCTTCGAAGAGACGTCTTTATGCGTTCGCGAAATGATCGGCCGCTTGTATTATAGGCTTAAATATCCTGATTAGCCTCGGCGCTTTGACCGCCGGAAAACCTTAATTTCCACTCTGCAGCTTCTTCATCACTAATTTTACGAAATGTCACATCTGGCACGCTGAACCCGTGCCCGGGTTGCAAACGGGTTAGGCTGGCTTCAACATCGCCATCCGGCCAGCGATCATCGCTGCTTTGCATTGCCGTCATCAGCGTGGCGCTGGCATCGGGAATAAACGGGCTAGACAAGACCGCATAGAAGCGGATGAGGTTCAGCGCCAAACGAATTTGCGCGGCGGCTTTTTCAGGGTCGGTTTTGAAGGTGGCCCAAGGGGCCGCGTTTTGCAGATATTCATTTCCGGCCACCCAGATCGCGCGCAATTCAGCCGCTGATTTGCGCACTTCCATGCGTTCCATCAGGTCTTCATACATGCGCAACCGGGCGGTTAAATCGGCGATCAGCTGCTTTTCCTCTGGCCCTAAACTGCCCCCTTCTGGAACCGCTTCACCAAATTTACTGCGGCAAAATTTTGTGACACGGCTGACAAAATTTCCCAACACATCCGCCAGATCTTTATTGACGCTGGCTTGAAAATTTTCCCAGGTGAATTCGGCATCCGAGCTTTCTGGTGCATGGCTTAGCAGCCACCAGCGCCAATAGTCTGCCGGTAATATCTCGAGCGCTTGATCCATAAAGACGCCGCGCCCGCGCGAGGTACTAAATTGCCCGCCATCATAATTCAAATAATTGAAAGATTTAATATAATCTACCAATTTCCAAGCCGCGCCCGACCCTAAAATTGTGGCCGGAAAAGAGAGCGTGTGGAAAGGTACATTATCTTTGCCCATAAACTGCGTATAGGTGACATCCTGCGCGCCTTTATCGGTGCGCCACCAGCGCTGCCAGTCGCTGCCTTTGCCGGCATCCTGCCATTCTTGCGCACAGGCAATATATTCGATCGGCGCATCAAACCAGACATAGAACACTTTGTCTTCCATGCCGGGCCAAGGATCTTCGCCTTTACGCACTGGAATGCCCCAATTTAAATCGCGGGTGATGCCGCGATCTTGCAAGCCATCGCCGTCATTTAGCCATTTTTTTGCGATTGAAACGGTTAAAAGCGGCCAATCGGTTTTACCATCAATCCAGGTTTGCAGCTGGTCGCGCATCTGGCTTTGGCGAAGGTAAAGATGTTTGGTTAGGCGCCGTTCTAGATCCGTTGCTCCGGATATCGTAGAGCGGGGGTTGATCAAATCGGCAGGGTCTAATTGTTTGGTGCACTCATCGCATTGATCGCCCCGCGCATCTTCAAATCCGCAATTCGGGCAGGTTCCCTCGATATAGCGATCGGGAAGGTAGCGGCCATCGGTGGGCGAATACATCTGGGTTTCTTGCACTTCCCGGATCAGGTTTGCATCGGCCAGTTTGCCGGCAAAATATTGCGTCAGCTTTTGGTTTTGCGGGCTGGATGATCTGCCGAAATGGTCAAATGATAGGCGAAATCCATTGGCAATTTTGGCCTGAATGGCGTGCAGCTCGGCGCAATATTCGGCCACAGGTTTGCCCGCTTTTGCCGCAGCCAGCTCGGCCGGGGTTCCATGCTCATCGGTTGCGCATAAGAACAGCACTTCATTGCCACGTGCCCTTTGATAACGCGCGAAAAGATCTGCAGGCAACTGGCTGCCAATGAGGTTGCCCAGATGTTTCACCCCGTTGATGTAGGGGATTGCCGATGTAATCAGGTGACGTGTCATGCTGGCCTCATTCTTAGCTGGCCCTTCCTCTAGACTAAGTTCGCGGTCGGGGAAAGAGCATGCCGCGTTTTGCTAAAGGTCCGCATGGGCAGGTCATGGTGCCATTTTAATGTTCATCCGTTTTAGAGCGCACAGAGTTGCCGCGCTCTCTGCTGCTGCCCAATAAGCGGCCAATGGTGAATGTGGTGCGCGGGGCATATACATAGGGTGTTTTTTCGGTGGCTGTTGGCCGCACTCGCATACGGTTGAGGCCAAAAATCACCAAAGCCACATGCCCCAGCGCAATAAGAATGAATAAGGCTGCGGGTCCAAAGGATGAAATCAATTGCGAGGCGATAAAGGGCGCCGCGATCGCGCCTAAGGCAAAAAAGAACAGCAGCGCTGCGGATAATTCAACTCGTTCTTCCGAGCTGGCAAAATCATGCGCATGCGCAGTGGCCACCGAATAGATGGGAAAAGTGGTGAAACCGAACAAAGCGGCCATAATCAGAACCACGGTGATGTTGCTGTTGCTGAAGCTGGCGGTGAGGATGCAGCTGAGGATTGCAGCAATAGACAGCCAGATCAAAACCCATCGCCGATCATATTTATCTGCCAGCCAGCCGATTGGATATTGCGCGATTGCGCCCCCCAAAACAAACGTTGCCAGAAAATAGCCAAGTTGCGCGGCGCTTAAGCCTATTTCATTGCCATAGACGGGCCCGACCATTCGAAAAGATGCACCTGATAAGGCCGCGACCAAAACTCCTGCGGCGGCAAGGGGAGAACGCTGTATTGCAAGAGAGGGGCGCAACCGGGGTGCGCTGGGTGTTGCCGGTTGTTGAACCGTGGTCAAGGTTAAGGGGATCAGCGTGGCGCAGCATAGCAGCGCCAAGATATTATAGGAAACATAGCTTGCTGCGGGCAAAACGCTGATAAGCAATTGCGCGCCCAGCGAGCCACCCAGATCAACAATGCGATAGGTGGCCATCGCGCGACCGCGCGTGCTATTGGTAACCTTGGCTTGCATCCAAGCTTCAACCACCGTGTAGCAGCCTGCAATACACAGGCCTGAAGCGATGCGCATACCCGCCCATGCATAAGGATCAAGCACCAGCATATGCGCCAATAATCCGATGGCTCCGGTGGCGGTAAACGCTGCAAATGCACGCGAATGGCCAACCTTGCCCATCACTCTTGGCGCCCACCAGCAGCCAATTAGAAATCCAAAAAAATGCGCAGAACCGAGCAAGCCAATTTGCTGGGTGGTAAATCCCAAGGCAAAGCCCGATAAGGCATCAAGCGGACCGAGGCCGCCCGTAGAGGTTTGCAGCAACACAACGGATAGAAAAAGTGCCGCAAAAGAAAGTAAAAGTCTCATAAATTTCTATTTGCCGCTTTTCGGGCGGCGCTACTAGCATATAGTCGACATTGGCGGTCGTTAATGCGCGTTAATGTATGATTTAGGTCATGGCAGTGAAACAATAATCAGGGGTTTGCGCGATATGCCAAGCGCGCGGTGGTGCGCGCCGCGCCTTTAAGCGCTTGAGCTGCCAGCCGGGTTGCTCTTCTGTGCTGTCTGGTTGCAAAAGCCATCGTGTTTCAACCCCTGCCGCACCACCTTTATCGGGGGTTAATAGCACCCCAAGCGGCGGCGCTTTTGCGCTGTATTTTGCGCCGGTTTCTGCTGCCAAATGTAACCGGCGTACCGGCGTGAGCGCTGGATAGTCGTTCAAATCTGCAACCACCAAAGGGACAACACCGCTGCGCAAGGCTTCTTCCATACACCACAGGCTGTCCACTGGCCGCTGCGGTGTGGCAAAAAGCAGCCGGGCCGGATCCAAAAAAGGCTGTATCCCGTCTGGGTTCGGGCGCTGTGTTTCATATTGGGGCGTGATCCATAAAATTGGCCCCGAAAGCTGTGCTGCGAGCATCAGGGCAAAGCTGCGCCTGGCGCGTCCGGCGCATTCATGCACCCGCCCTAAATCTAAGCGGATATCCAGATTTTGAGTCTGAAAGGGAGCGATTTGGGGCCGCGTGCTGCGATTTTGTCGAGTCAGTAAGTTAATATCCATAATGCCTTTATATATGTTCATGATTTGTTCTCAATAAAAATAAGCTATAATATCGATGGTTTGCGCATCACATAACACCCTGCTGTCAGCGTGAAACTTTTCATCGGGCCCGCAGATTTTTCATCGGGTCTTTACGATTGATTGCACTTTCCAGTGAAATGATAGATCACTGTTAAACCAGTCGGTTAAGGAGATTTTGGTATGAAAATGAATGCGATGGGCCGCAGCGGGCTTTATGTATCCGAGCTTTGTCTGGGAACGATGACCTTCGGCAGCCAAACCTCTGAGGCCGATGGGCATGCCCAAATTGATTTTGCGCTGGGAAATGGAATAAATTTCATCGATACGGCTGAAATGTATCCGGTCAACCCAATTGCCAAAGAAACAATAGGCCGCACCGAAGAAATTATTGGCACCTGGAACGCCAAAAACCCTGCGCGGCGTGATGCGTATATTCTGGCAACCAAACATTCTGGAGAAGGTTTGGGCTATGTGCGCGATGGCGCGCCGATCAGCGCTGCGACCATTGCCGAAACGATTGAGGGTAACCTTCGCCGTTTGCAAACCGATTATATTGATCTGTATCAATTTCATTGGCCCAATCGGGGATCTTATATGTTCCGTAAGAATTGGTCCTATGATCCTTCATCGCAGAACCGAACCGAAACGCTTGCCAATATGCAAGAGTGTCTTGAGGCGCTTCAAAGCCAAGTGGATAAAGGTAATATTCGCCATTTTGGGCTTTCAAATGAAAGCGCATGGGGCACCGCACAATGGTTGCGCCTTGCCGAGGATCGGGGGCTGCCCCGCGTGGCCACAATGCAGAATGAATATTCGCTTCTCTGCCGACTATATGACACGGATTTGGCGGAATTAAGCGTGAATGAAGATGTCGGGTTACTGGCCTTTTCTCCGTTGGCGACCGGGCTGCTGACAGGAAAATATCAAGACGGCGCTATACCCGATGCGTCCCGCTTGTCGTTAAGCCATGATCTGGGCGGGCGGATGACGCCGCGCGTTTTGCCCGCCGTTGCGGCATATTTAAAAGTTGCACAGCGCCATCAGGTTGATCCTGTTCACATGGCATTGGCATGGTGTCGCACCCGCCCCTTCATGTGTTCGGCAATTTTTGGCGCAACGCAATTTGATCAATTGAAATGGGCGCTAGGCTCGGTAGATATCACGCTTTCGCCAGAGTGTCTGGCGGATATCGCCGATGTTCATAAGGCGCATCCAATGCCCTATTGAGGTGACTATGGCGTTGCGTTTTCGAATAATCTGTTGAAATTGGCTGAAAGAAGTGATGTTTGAAACGCTATGGAACTTTGGATTATCGCAACTTTGCTGGCCTCTACGTTTCAAACGCTTCGCTTTACGCTACAAAAAATCTTAAGCAGCGACGCGTTAAGCGCAACAGGCGCCACATTCGCTCGGTTTTGTTACGCCTTGCCGTTTTTGACTGTCGGCTTGGCAGTGTATTTTGGGATGAATGCGATCGCATTTCCCGCCTTGAACGCACGGCTTTTGGTATATGCGGGCGTCGGTGGCCTGACCCAAATATTTGCAACCTTATGCGTGCTTTCCATGTTTAAATACCGCAATTTTGCGGTCGGGATTACGTTTAAGAAAACCGAAGTCATTTTGGTTGCGCTGGTGGGGTTTGTGCTGCTGGGGGAAGGCATTTCCAGTCTGGGCTTTGGGGCTATCCTTTTGGGGCTGATCGGTCTTCTACTCCTGTCTAAACAGCCACTTTCGGGGCAGGGCGACGGAAGTAGGTGGATCAATCGAGCCTCTGCATTGGGATTGGCCTCTGGTTTGCTCTTTGCTATTTCAGGGGTGTGCTATCGCGCCGCGAGCTTAGAATTGCCTTATGAGCAGCCTTTTTTACGCGCCGCTGTGAGCCTTTTTGTTGTGATTGTGTTTCAAACCTGCGTGATGGGGGTTTGGATGGGGTTGCGCGAGCCATCCCAACTGCGCGCCGTCTGGCACGCCCGTAAAACCGCGCTTTGGGTTGGGGTCACCGGTTTGTTAGGATCACTTGGCTGGTTTACAGCTTTTACGTTGCAAACGGCCGCTTATGTAAAAGGCTTGGGGCAGATCGAATTGCTTTTCAGCCTGTGCGTTTCGATTTTGTTTTTTCAAGAGCGCGTGAGCCGTCGAGAAGTATTTGGCATTTTGTTTTTGGGCTTAAGCGTTTTGGGGGTAATCTTTGCTGCCTAGTTTACTCGTTTAAGCTTACATCACGGCCTTTGAGTCTTAAAAATTGACTTTCCTCATCTTTATTTTTGAAAAAGGGCACCGAATCCGGCGGGGCAGGCGCATCCAAGCGCCCCGCAATTTCAGCCATAACGACCTCGGTGATAAAGGGTAAATCAAAGCTGCGCGCGTGCTCTAACGGCACCCATTGCAAATGCGATAACTCATCTGAAGCGGCAGAAAAATCATCCAGATCGCTTTGTAAGAAGGCCGCGTCTAATAGAAAAAACCGCGCATCAAAACGCCGGGGTCGCCCGGGCGGAGTAATGGCGCGAAACACGAATTGTAATGGCTCGGCAATCGGTCGATAGCCCTCGGTCGCAAAGGCCTGCCACCCATCGGGGACCGGATCTGGCCAAGCGGCCTGTTTTCCCAAGATTTGTCCGGTCTCTTCGAACAGTTCCCGAATAGCCGCAGCGCAAAGGGCCTGCGCCGAGGGCCCCTCTGACTCTTCGCTGAGCCTGTCTTTGCAGGGGCTTGATATCTCGCTCAAAAGTGGAACTGCCGCGTCTTGCGGATCAACAGCGCCGCCCGGAAACACAAATTTGTTCGGCATGAAGGCGGCTTGCGCGCCTCTTTGCCCCATTAGAACCTTCGGCGCGCTAGCGCGATCGCGCAGCACGATCACCGTGGCTGCGGGGCGGATGGCAGTTTTATCCTGAATCATGTATTTTCAGAGTTCCTTGCGTTTTCTTCATGGCCAAAACCATGCATGTAGCGGGCCCATTGCACTGCGATGATAACGCCCTTGAGACGTGGCAGAAGATAAAGCGACAAGGCCAAACAGCCAACCGTAAAAATGCTGAGCATAACCAGTGGCTCCAATCGCCAGGTTACGAAGGTAAAGTGCAATAAGGGCGCCATGATATGCGCCACAATTAAAATTGTCAGATAAGCGGGCCCATCATCCGCCCTGTGATGGAACAGATCTTGGCGACAGACGGTACATTTTGGGCGCACGCTCAGATAATTTTTGAACAGCGCGCCTTGGCCACAATTTGGGCATTTGCGGCGCCAGCCAAACCCCATAGAACGCCAAATTGGGCGAGTGTCGGGCTCAAATATAGGGTTTGGCATCTCAATCCTTCGCGGCGCCGAGGTTTTGCTTTTGCAACGGTCTAAAGCTTGGGGGGACAAATGTCTTTGCGGCTCTGTGTCGCAATTTTTTTTTTAAACTCAGCGACGGAAACCTTATGCCGCTGCGTTTCATATATATTGCCATCTGGTGGACTGCGCGCAGCCACCCTTATTTAGGAGAATGAAATGTCACTTAAATCCCATATCATATTTACGCTCGCTTTGGCTATAATTGGCAGCTCTGTTGCCGCTTCAGAACCAAAGCCTGACTGCCTTGAAAGTGAAGTATCAGAGGGCGCAGCTGGCGTGAATCGGACTGAAATTTCTTGTTTGGAAACCGCAAAGGCCCGCGGCAGGCTGCAATTTAAAAATTTTGACACCGATGCGAACCTGTCCATTTCCAGTCAGGAATTGGTTGCCGGCTTGTCGCAAGGCGTGGATCGGCGCGCTGCATTAATTATGAAGCGCTTTGACGTTAACAGTGATGGATCGCTGAGCCAAGAAGAGGTAAAGCACGCCAAAGCCCTAAGACAAAGCGGAGGTTTTTTTAAGCGGCTTGATCACAACCAAGATGGCGTTATTGATGAGGCCGAATTTGCGGTCTTTGAAAAGCACCAACTGAAAAAGCGCCCTCACAAGCAGGGTTGGTTTGGAAAAAATAAACCGGCTGATTAAAGAAATATTGCTCTGGAGTCGTGCCTATGCCGTCTCAAACACCTGATCAGTTGGATGACACCGCTCTTCTGGCAGCCTATGCGAAAGGGATGCCAGAGGCTGCGCGCATTTTGACCGAGCGTTTGATGCCAAAGCTTTATGCGCAAGCCTATCATCGGCTGCAAAATGCGGCGGATGCCGAGGATATTGCGCAAGAGGCGATGCTTCGGCTGTGGAAAATTGCGCCGAACTGGCAAAGCGGACGGGCAAAAATTAGCACATGGCTCTATCAAGTGGTCGCCAATTTGTGCAAGGATCGCGGCCGCAAGCCGCCAATGACGGCATTGGAAGAGGCGCCAGAGCCGATCGATCCCCGCTTGGCTGTTGATGCGCGCTTGCAAGATGAACGCCGCGCGTCGGCGCTTTATAAGGCGCTGGATCAGTTGCCCCCACGGCAGGCTCAAGCCCTTCGTATGCGGCATTTGGATGAGCTGTCAAACCCAGAGATTGCCGCAATAATGGCCGTAAGTATTGAAGCTGTTGAAAGTTTATTGGCGCGTGGGCGGCGCCAGCTAAAGACCTGCTTAGAAGCTGAAATTTCTGCCTTAGGATATCGTGATGAAAAAAGTTGAAGATCAAAACCATGAAGATCTAGAGGCGTTTTTTCTATCGGCGCAACGGGCGCTTCCCGCCCCCTCAGATCAGCTGAGGGACCGCGTTTTGCAAAATGCTCAGGCCTTGACGGCTAGGCAGGGGGCAGAAAAGTCCGATAGCAATGGCTCCGATATTGGTTTTCTGGGCGGCTTATCAGGTTTTTGGTCAAATTTTTGGTCTGGTCTTGGCGGCCTTAAAGGCTGGGCCAGTTTGGTTGTGATCGCTGGTTTGAGCTTTCAATTTGGTGGGGTAGCGCCAGAGGTTGAGGCGCAAATCTATGATATGATATCGGGTCAAAATGAGCGTGTGTTTGAGAGCTCTGATCCGTTTGAAGATCTCTATTTGACATATTTGGAGGGATAAGAGATGTCACAACACCCAAAGCAAAGTGGCGCGCCAAAGCGCTTTTGGAAAGTACTTCTTGGCGCTTCATTGGCGCTTAATATCGCCGTTGCGGGGGTTTTAGCGGGGGCGTTTTGGCGCCATAATCCAGAGCATCGGCGCGATGCTGGTGGATCCCGCCAAGCTATGTCGCCGTATTTTCGTGCGCTTGAGCCAGAACAACGGCGCGCCATCGGTAAGCAATTTCGGGCAGGCCGCGATGAAAAATCCAAATTGGCTGCGCAAATACAATTTGAGGCCGCCATCCGCTTATTGCGCCAAACGCCTTTTAGGGCTGCAGAATTTGATGCGGTTATGCAGCAACAAATCGCAGGAGCGTCGCAGCGGCTGCAACGCGCGCAGAGCAACCTATCCGCCTCTATAATCGGGATGAGCGCGCAGGAGCGCAGCGCCTATGCAGATCGTCTTCAAGCTGCTTTGCAGCACCGCCGCTAGAGCGGCGTTTTATTCATAGCTTTTGACATCCGTGCCAGCGATTGCGGCTAAATTTAACAATCCCCGCGCCGTCACCGAGGGGTTGGCAATATGCGCCTTATTGCCCATACCCATCAATATAGGCCCAACTTCAAGCCCTCCGGCGCGCATTTTAAGAATATTGCGCACCCCAGAGGCGGCATCTGCATTGGCAAATATCAGCACATTTGCGGCCCCCTGTAAGCGGTTTTCTGGCAGCAATCTGGCCCGCAGTTCTGGATCTAACGCCGTATCGATATTCATTTCGCCCTCATAGGTAAACGTCACCTTTTCGGTATCGAGAATATCCAATGCTTGGCGCATTTTCTTGCCAGTCTCGCTGTTCAGATTTCCAAATTGTGATTGCGAGCACAGCGCGACTTGTGGCTCTATGCCAAAACGGCGCACATGGCGCGCGGCCCCTTTGGCGGTTTGGGCAATTTGCATGGGGGTGGGATCCGCCCAGACGTGGGTGTCTGCGATGAACAGAGGCCCGTCTTCTAAAATCATCAAAGACAGCGCGCCGCTTGGCGATAAGGTTTTGCTGCCTAAAATTTGCTCGATATAATTCAGATGCCATCTGAATTCGCCCACAGCGCCACAGATCAGGCTATCAGCCTCTCCGCGATGTACCATAACAGCGCCAATCGCAGTGGTGTTTGTGCGCATGATCGATTTTGCAAGATCTGGGCTGACGCCACGGCGGGCCAATAGCGAGTGATAACTGGTCCAGTAATCGCGATACCGATCATCTTGTTGCGGATTGACGATGTTAAAATCCCGATCAGGGCGGATATCCAGCCCCAGCCTTTCACAACGTTGCTGAATCACTTCGGGGCGGCCTATGACGATGGGAACTTCGCTGGTTTCTTCCAAAACGGCCTGAGCGGCGCGCAGCACCCGCTCGTCTTCGCCCTCGGCAAACACAATCCGTCGAGCGCTGCTTGAGGCGGCCTCAAACACCGGCCGCATCAAAAATGCCGATTTGACAACGGTTTGTTTTAACGCATCGCGATACGCGTCAATATCTTTGATCGGCTGCGTGGCAACCCCGCTTTGCATCGCGGCTTCTGCTACAGCGCTTGAGACCACGCTCGACAAGCGCGGATCAAACGGTTTCGGGATCAGATAATTTGGGCCAAATGTCAGCGTTTCACCCTTATAGGCGGCAGCGGCTTCCGCGCTTGTCGTGGCCCGCGCAAGCTCTGCAATACCTTGAATGCAGGCCACCTGCATTGCGTCATTAATCTCGGTTGCGCCCACATCCAAGGCCCCGCGAAAAATGAATGGAAAGCATAGGACATTGTTAACTTGATTGGGGAAATCGCTTCTACCGGTGGCAATGATGGCATCTGGGGCGACAGCGAGCGCGTCGGCCGGCATAATCTCGGGATTTGGGTTCGCAAGCGCAAAAATAATCGGTTGCGCATTCATTTGTTTAACCAAATCTGGGTGCAGAACATTCGGCCCAGAAAGGCCTAAGAACATATCAGCGCCTTCAATAACTTCGTCAAGGCTGCGCATCTCACTGGCCTGCGCAAAGGCCGCCTTTTGTGGGTTCATATCGATATCGCGGCCCTGATAAACCAAACCATGTAGATCGCATAGCCAGATATTGCTGCGCTTAACACCGAGCTTCATCAGCATATTTAGACAGGCGATGCCCGCAGCGCCGCCGCCTGTTGAAACGATTTTAATATCTTCAAAGGATTTATTTGCCACATAAAGCGCGTTGGTTGCCGCCGCTCCAACAACAATTGCCGTGCCGTGTTGATCATCGTGAAACACGGGTATTCCCATGCGCTCACGGCAGATCTTCTCTACGATAAAGCAATCAGGCGCCTTGATATCTTCCAGATTGATGGCGCCAAATGTGGGCTCAAGCGCGCAAACAATTTCGGCAAGTTTTTCCGGATCGCTTTCATTCACCTCAATGTCAAAGCAATCAATATTTGCAAATTTTTTGAATAAAACCGCCTTGCCTTCCATCACGGGCTTTGAGGCTAAGGCGCCGGTATTTCCCAAGCCCAATACGGCAGATCCGTTGCTGATCACGGCAACCAGATTGCCCCGTGCGGTATAGCGGCTGGCGGCCAGCGGATCTTTTTGAATTTCGATAGAGGCCTCCGCAACGCCCGGCGAATAGGCGCGGGCCAGGTCTCGACCATTGGCCAGCGGCTTGGTGGCGCGCACTTCTAATTTTCCCGGTTTTGGAAATTCATGGTAATTTAATGCAGCCTGGCGCAGATTATCGGCGGTTGGATCGCTCATATCCATAACTCCCATTTTCAATTCTAGTTTAATATTAAACTAAATTTACAGGGAGGGAAAGTTGCAAGTTCTTGCGTCTCTGGTCTTGTTTTGTATCCTCGCCTTGCGCAAAGTGCCGATAAGAAGCGAGGCGAGATGACAATACGTTCAGAAGTGGTGTTACCCAGCACCAATCTTAGTGAGGATATTTCCTTCTTCACCAAACAATTGGGGCTGCGTATGGAGATGATTTATCCTGCGGATGACCCGCGCGTGGTCGTGCTGTCGGGCCATGGCTTAAGGCTGCGCATCGAACAGGGTGGCAGCGCTGCCCCTGGCCTTTTGCGTCTGCTCAGCGCCACGCCTGATTTGATCGCAGGGGGTGCACGGCGGTTAACAGCGCCAAATGGCACCCGGATTGAGATCGAAAACAATGAAACGCCTTTGATCCTGCCTGAAACCCAGCATAAATTTGTGGTGCGCCGCTTGGCAGATCAAGCCCCTTGGGTGATTGGGCGGGCGGGCATGCAGTATCGTGATTTGATCCCCGACCGGTTGGGCGGATCGATCATCGCCAGCCATATTCGCATCCCAGATGGGGGCCCTGTGCCGGATATGGTGCATTATCACACGGTGGGGTTTCAGTTGATTTTCTGTTACCGTGGCTGGGTGGATTTGGTTTATGAGGATCAAGGCGCGCCATTTCGCTTATATGCTGGAAATTGCGTGATCCAGCCACCTGAAATTCGGCATAAAGTGTTGTTCGCCAGCGATAATATTGAAGTGATAGAGATCGGAGTGCCCGCCGAACATATCACCACCATAGATCATGAGATGCAGCTGCCCAATGGCCCGGCCAATCCGAAACGTCGTTTCAGCGGCCAACAATTTGTTCATCACCGCGCCGATGCGGCGCGGTGGATGCCAAGCCGTTTGGCCGGCTTTGATAGCCGTGATACAACGATTGCAGCGCATACTCAAAACGTCGCCGGCGTGCATGTCTTGAAAGCCAATGGCGCCCCGTGTCAACGCGTATCTCACAATGCTGATATTCTGTTCAGCTTTGTCATGGAGGGGGCCATGACCCTGCAGGCTGAGGGTCAGCAATCCGTGCAGTTAACCCCGGGCGATGCGTTCGTGATCCCGCCGGGCATGCTTAGCCAGTATCTTGAAATTAGTGAAGATTGCGAATTGCTTGAAGTTGCGCTACCGGGAAATTTCACCACAGATGCCCCGCAATAATCGATAGGAAAAGTAAAAAATGGCTTTAAAGCAAGCTGCATTGAAAATCAGAGAAAATGCCTATGCCCCCTATTCTGGATTTCAGGTCGGTGTTGCGCTGAGGAGCAGTTCGGGGGAAGTTTACACCGGCGTGAATGTTGAAAATGCGGCCTATCCCGAAGGCACATGCGCTGAAGCGGGCGCGATTGCCCGCATGATTGCGGCTGGGGATCGAAAAATTACTGCTGTTTATGTGGTGGCTGATGGGGCAGAGCCAGTGCCCCCTTGCGGTGGATGCCGTCAAAAGCTGGCCGAGTTTTCTGCGCCTGACGTGCCTGTTACGATGGCCACGATCTCAGGAATTGAGAAAACATTGACGGTGGCGCAATTATTGCCCGGAGCCTTTACGCCTGAGCATATGGATCATCTTGGATGAGCTTTGATGCACGCTCTATCATCGCGCAGGTGCGCGAAGGTCATGCGCCCTCTGGCGCAGCGATGGCTTGGTTTGCCCAAGGCTTGGCAGATCATACGGTAAGCGATGCGCAAGCCGCCGCTTTTGCCATGGCCGTTTGTCTCAAAGGATTGCCGTTTGACAGCCGCGTAGATTTGACCCGCGCCATGCGCGATAGTGGCCCGGTTTTGCACTGGGATTTGGACGGTCCGGTTTTGGATAAGCATTCAACGGGCGGTGTTGGCGATTGTGTTTCGTTGGTTTTGGCGCCGCTTTTGGCTTCTGCAGGGGTGTTTGTCCCGATGATTTCTGGGCGGGGCTTGGGCCATACCGGGGGCACTTTAGACAAATTGCAGGCCATTCCGGGACTGTCAGTTCAGGTTGAAAAACCGCAATTTGACCGCCTTTTAAAAGAGGTAGGCTGCGCGATTGTTAGCGCTGGTGCGGCCTTGGCACCCGCGGATAAGCGCCTTTATGCCATTCGCGATGTGACCTCTACGGTCGATAGCCTGGATCTGATTACCGCGTCTATTTTATCAAAAAAATTGGCGGCGGGATTGGATGGGCTGATTTTGGATGTGAAATGCGGCAGCGGCGCGTTTATGAAAACGCCCGACCAGGCGCGGGTTCTCGGGCAATCGCTTGTGCGCACGGCGGGCCAGGCCGGATGCAATACGATCGCGTTGATCAGCGATATGAACCAACCTTTGGCACCGGCCTTGGGCAATGCGCTTGAATTGGTCGAGGTGATGCAGGTGCTGTGTGAGGGCAAAGCAGGGCGGTTGCGGGAGTTAACGCTGCAATTGGGGGGCGAGCTTTTATGCGCCAATCGGCTTTTTAAATCTTTTGAGGCGGCGCAGGAAGATTTGGCAAACCGGCTGGATAGCGGGCAGGCAGCGGAAAAATTCGGCCAGATGATAGCGCTGATGGGGGGACCTCGCGGTTTTGTTGAGAACTGGCAGCGGTTTTTGCCTGAAGCGCCGGTTATTCGCGAGATATACGCAGCGCGTGAGGGATATATAACCGCGTGGGATAGCGAAGCGTTGGGCCTAAGCGTGGTGCAGCTTGGCGGCGGGCGGCAAGTTGAAAGTGATATTATTGACCCTTCGGTTGGGCTGAGTGACGTTTTGCCAATTGGCAGCAAGGTCATCGCGGGCATGCCGGTGGCGCGGGTGCATGCAAACCGCGTTGGCCCGGCCGATAAAATCGGCGAAACTGTTCGCAATGCGTTGAGTATGGGCGAAATCGCTCTGCCGGCGGCGCCTCTGGTTTTGGAACGGGTAGGGTAAATGGGGCGGTGCTTTCTTGTTGTTTTAGATTCTGTTGGTATCGGCGGCGCGCCCGACGCAGATCAATTTTTCAATATTGACCTGCCGGATACGGGGTCCAATACGCTGCTGCATATTGCCCAAGCTTGCGATAAAGGGCAGGGAGATCGGGGCCGAAAAGGACCTTTGCAGCTTCCCAATTTAGATCGGCTGGGCCTTGGCGCAGCGGTAGAACTGGCCTGCGGTCAGCGCCCGCCCAATCTTTTGGCTGTGCCCGAAGGTGCTTGGGGCGCGGCCAGCGAAATCTCGTTTGGCAAAGATACGCCCTCTGGTCATTGGGAATTGGCTGGCTTGCCCGTGCCTTGGCAATGGCACAGCTTTCCAAGAGCCCAGCCTGCCTTTCCGGATGCACTGGTCGCCGAAGTCTGTGCAATAGCTGGTACCTCAGGTATTTTGGGTAATTGCCACGCATCGGGAACCGAAATTTTGCAAGATCTTGGCGCGGCCCATTGTGAAACTGGCCAGCCTATTTGTTACACATCTTCCGATAGCGTTTTTCAGATTGCGGCGCATGAACAGCATTTTGGCCTAGAGCGTCTCTATGATTTATGCGCAAAAATTGCGCCACGGTTGCACGCGATGCGGGTGGGGCGCGTGATCGCGCGCCCGTTTGCTGGCGAAATTGGGGCATTTGAGCGGACGGGAAATCGAAAAGATTATGCGATGACACCCCCGCAACCGGTCTTGAGCAATTGGCTACAAGACGCGGGTCATCCGGTCATTGGAATTGGTAAAATCAGCGATATTTTTTCGGGCCAAGGGTTAGATCACAGTCTGACAGGCTCTGATATGGTTTTGATGCAACATCTTAAGGATCAATTTGCACAAGCTGCAGATGGCAGCTTTGTCTTTGCAAATTTTGTTGAGTTTGACAGCCTCTACGGGCATCGACGGGATGTCGCGGGATATGCGCGCGCTTTAGAGTGGTTTGATCGCGCATTGGCATCGCTTTTGGCCGCTATGAAACCCGATGATTTGTTGATATTGACCGCGGATCATGGCAATGACCCCACGTGGCCGGGCACGGATCATACCCGCGAGCGGGTGCCTGTTCTTTGCGCGGGTATGGGCCCAAAGCCCCTTGGCTTACTTGGCTTCGAAGATGTTGCAGCAACAGTAGCCACGTATTTAAACGTAACCCCGAAAGGGCAGGGAAAGAGTTTTCTATGAGCGTTGCCGAATGTCAAAAAATTGAGTTGCATCTGCATCTAGAAGGCGCGGCTCCACCGCATTTCATCCGCCGCTTGGCCGATGAAAAAAATATCAACCTTCAAGGTGTGTTTGATCCAGCTGGAAATTATATTTTCCAAAATTTTGAACAATTCCTTCGGGTCTATGAAGCCGCCACCACGGTGTTGAAAAGCCCCGAGGATTTTTACCGCCTAACGGCCGAGGTCCTTTCACAAAGCGCCGCTCAAGGGGTGATTTATTCCGAGCTCTTTCTCTCTCCCTATTTTTGCGGTGGCAGTGATTTAGGGGCCTGGGCAGACTATTTGGCCGCGATCGAGCAAGCTGCCCTCGAAACGCAACGAAAAACTGGGATTAGGAGCCGCGGCATTGTCACCTGTATTCGCCATTTTGGTCCAGATTTAGCCAAAAAAGCCGCGTATTGCGCGGCCGAGACTGCAGGAGATTACATCGTTGGCTTCGGGATGGCCGGCGATGAGCTGCAAGGAAAACAAGGGGATTTTTCCTACAGTTTTGATATGGCGCGCGAAGCGCAGTTGCAACTCACCACGCATGCCGGAGAATGGGGTGGCCCAGAAAGCGTGCGGCAGGCTGTCAGGGATCTGAATGTTGCGCGCATCGGGCATGGGGTTCAAGTGATCGAAGATCCAGAGCTTGTTGCCGAAATTACAGCGCGCGAAATTGTTTTGGAAATCTGTCCGGGATCAAATGTGGCGCTGGGCGTGTTTCCGAGCCTTGCCAAGCATCCAATACAAAAATTACGTGACGCTGGCGTGTTGATCACGGTTTCTACCGATGATCCGCCTTTTTTTCATACTGATATGAAGCAGGAATACACAAACCTCGCCGAAACTTTTGGTTGGGGTGCAAAAGACTTTTTGGCCTTGAACATCACGGCTGCGCAGGCCGCCTTTTGCGATATTGAAACGAAACAGATACTCTTAAAAGCATTGGAGAGCGCATGAGTGATCATTTAACAATCGTTGACCATCCTTTGGTACAGCATAAACTGACCCTGATGCGGGACAAAACACGCTCGACAGCTGAGTTTCGTCAATTGTTGCGCGAGATCAGCCAGCTCTTGGCCTACGAAGTCACACGCAGCCTTGCCTTAGCCACGAAAACCATCGAAACGCCAATGCAAACCATGCAGGCACCAGTTTTGGAAGGTAAAAAACTGGCTTTGATTTCGATCCTAAGAGCTGGAAATGGCCTATTAGACGGGGTGCTTGAGCTGATCCCTTCGGCGCGCGTTGGTTTTGTTGGCCTTTATCGCGATGAAGAGACTTTGCAGCCCGTGCAATATTATTTCAAAGTCCCCGAAAGCTTAGAGGATCGGTTGGTGATCGCGGTAGATCCTATGCTTGCCACGGGCAATTCTTCGGTGGCTGCTATTGATTTGCTGAAACAAGCGGGGGCTAAAAATATTCGTTTTTTATGCCTGTTGGCGGCACCAGAGGGGGTGAAACGCATGGCCGAGGCGCATCCTGATGTGCCTATCGTTACGGCTTCACTCGACAGCCATTTAAACGAACAGGGTTATATCGTGCCCGGGCTTGGCGATGCTGGGGATCGCATGTTTGGCACCAAGTAGCTATGCGCCTTTGGGGGCGTTGGCCTAGCCGCCGCAAAGGCTTTGCAGGCGCACCCAATACGCATCCTGTAAGCTTGGCTTAAATTGCTCAGTTTGGCCGTGATCAATCAAGTCGGCGGTTTGCTCCCCCGTTAGGTCAACCGCATAAGCATAAGGGATAGGCGAGATGCCTTTGGCTGCAAATCGCGTTTTAAGATCTGTATAATCAATGCGATGCGGGTCTGTGAGCAGCAACGATTGGGCATAATTTGTCAGCGTTGCTTCGGGCAGTTTTCCAGTTGTGAGAAGGCGGAACACGTTCAGCGTTCCGACAAAGGATAAAAGGCTTTGCAAGCTGTCTTGTTGTTCTGAGCGCAGCTGTTCCGCCAGAATATAGCCTGCTAAAACATCGGGATCCTCATAATCTTCAACCAAGGTTCTACCGATCAGCATTAAAGAGCCGGGAAGGTGGCGGGTGGTGTCCAGCCCGCTTGGCAGCACCAAAAGTGCGTCGCTGCGCGCGAGCAAGCGCTGGCTTAACTGGCGCAGGGCAGGCTGTGCAAAATTTGAGGCGCAGGGCGGACCTGTGAACCCGCTCATATGATTGAGCAGCGATTGGCCGATTTCCACGCGTTTGACCTCGGGCATAATTTGCACCGCATATTGAATAACCGCTTTGGGCAGCCAGAAAACCACCAGCGCTGCGATCAATGTGAGAACGGTGAGGAACATGCCCAGCCGCAACCGCCCAGGCTTGGGGCGACGGCGATCGATGACGCGTCTTAAAGTTTCGATCGCCTCGACCATCGCCACCTCATCTTCGGGAAGCTCCAGACTTTCGGTCTTGTCGCCCTCGGGGTGATAGAGCGCGGGCACGAGACCGGGATTGACGCGGGTAATCGCGGCGAGTGACCAATGCGCAAGCGCTTTTTCTTGCGAATCTGTAATCACAAGCGTTGCGTCACCGATTGAAACGATCACATCGCGCCTTTGACCCTGGTCGCTTTCACGCCAGACCCCCACGGCTTCAAGCCGCGCATATTTTTGCAACGCCGTCATGTGCTCGGGCTATTCCGCCGCCTCGTTTTTTAGACCTCTAACATAAAGCTTGCTTTAAAGACAGCGCTTTAGCTGCCTTCAGAAGCTTGTTTGCGCAATTCAAATTTTTGAATTTTTCCAGTTGAGGTTTTTGGAAGCTCTTGAAAGATGATTGTTTTGGGGGTTTTGAAGCCCGCCAGCTTGCTGCGGGCAAACCGCACCAATTCTTCTTCGCTAATGTTGGCACCCTCCAAAAGCTCGATAAAGGCGCAGGGCACCTCGCCCCATTTTTCATCCGCTTTGGCAACCACCGCGCAAAGCGATACCGCCGGATGCCCCATTAAAACGCCCTCTACTTCCACAGAACTGATATTCTCACCGCCGGAAATGATGATGTCTTTGGCGCGATCTGCGATTTGCACATAGCTGTCAGCATGCTGCACAGCCAAATCACCCGAATGAAAATAGCCCCCCTGAAAGGCTTCTGCCGTTGCCTTTGGATTTTTCAAATAGCCCTTCATCACCGAATTGCCGCGGATCATGATTTCACCTTGAGTTTTGCCATCCATTGGCACCTGCGCCATCTGTTCATCCATAACGGTGATATGTTCCATCATCGGAAAGGCCACGCCTTGGCGGGCCTTGATGGCGGCGCGCATGTCTTCATTGGCATCGCCCCATCGGGTGTCATCCCAAACGCATTCTGTTACGTGTCCATAGGTTTCGGTTAATCCGTAAACTTGCGTGACGTTAAACCCAAGCTTTTCGATTTTTGACAGCGTTGCCGGGGCTGGTGGCGCGCCTGCCGTGAACACTTCAACCACATGTTCAAAGTCGCGCCGTTCGTTATCCTTGGCGTTGACAAGCATGTTCAATACGATAGGCGCCCCGCCAAAATAGCCGACGTTCTCATCTGCGATGGCATTATAAATCGCGCTGGCTGTGATGTCGCGGCAGCAAACCAGCGTGCCGCCTAAAAGTGGCATCATCCATGTATGGTTCCAGCCATTGCAGTGAAACAGCGGAACAATCGCCATAAACACTGGGCGCAGCGTCATCTGCCAGCTGACCACGGTGCCCATGGTCATCAGATAGGCGCCGCGGTGGTGACATACCACGCCTTTCGGGCGCCCCGTGGTTCCTGAGGTGTAATTCAGGGAGAGGCTTTCCCATTCATCCTCGGGCATGTGCCAGGAAAAATCTGGATCGCCAGTGGCCAGCAGATTCTCATAGGTTTGATGGCGCCCAGAAGCGGGAAAGCTGGCTTGATCATCGGGCACTTCGATAATCACGGGTGCCTCGCCGTCCATATCGGCGCAAGCGGCCTCGGCCAAGCTTAAAAACTGGCTATCGACCAAAACTATTTTCGCGCCGCCATGGGCAAAAATATAGCTGACTGTGCCCGTATCAAGCCGCGTATTGATGGTGTTTAACACGGCGCCGCAAGCGGGCACTCCAAAATGGGCTTCTGCCTGCGCGGGCAGGTTGGGAATTAATGTCGCCACAACATCCCCGGGGGACACGCCGCGTTGTTGCAACGCCGAGGCCAGCTGTGAGCAGCGCGCATAATATTCCGCGTAGGTTTTGCGATGGGTGCCGTAGCTCACCGCGGGCAGGTTTGCAAACACCACCGCAGCGCGCCGTAAATGCGACAAGGGGGTTAGCGCCACATAATTTGCTTGATTTTTATCCAAGCCGGTTTCGTCTGTCATCCACCCCATAATGCTCTCCTAAAGAATCCTGTGCCCGTGTCGGTTTCAAGCTAGATTAAGCGGTATAATGAGGCAAAGAAAACCCCAATGAGCGAAAACCTTCCTTCTAACGGCCGCGCCGCCGCGAGTTGCATGATTGCCGCGATGTTTGTTGTGGGATGCATTGATAATTTTATCGTTTTTATTGCGGAAACGGTCAGCATTTGGCAATTTCAAGCGTTGCGAGCCGCGATTGCTTTGCCTCTTATTTTGGGTCTCTCTGCCTTTGGGGCGGGCTCGATCTTGCCGAAACGCTTCTGGGCGGTGCTTTTGCGCAGTCTTTTTTTAACAATCTCAATGCTGTTTTATTTTGGCTCTTTGGCTTTTATGCCAATGGCGCAGGCCTTGGCTGGGCTTTTTACTTCGCCCATTTTTGTATTGCTGATCACCGCATTTGCGTTGGGGGAAAAGATCGGACCGATACGCGTGATTGCGGTTTCTTTGGGCTTTTTGGGTATTTTATTGGTGCTCAACAAGGGGTTGATCGATTTGAATATCATAAGCTTTCTACCCGTTTTTGGGGGCGTTTTTTACGCGTTGGCCGCCGTTGCAACCCGACAATTATGCGAGGGTGAATCGACGTTGTCTTTGTTAACGATGCTGTTGGTTTTGCAGTTCCTGTTCGGGTTGGTCGCGTTGATATATCTTGGCATGGCAGGGGGCGATGTCGCGCCAGGTGCCGATGGGTTTTTAACCCGCCCTTGGACGTGGTCGCTTGCCGCGGCTTTGCCGTGGATCATTATCCAAGCAGTGGGCTCTATTTTGGGGATAGGATTGATTTTCAGGGCCTATCAAATTGGCCAGGCGTCTTATGTGGCGGTGTTTGAATATTCCGCGTTTATTTTTGGGCCTTTTTTCGCTTGGCTGTTTATCGGGCAACAAATTCAATTGCTGCAGGTGGCTGGTATCGTTTGCATTGCAGCGGCAGGCGTTTTAATTGCCCTCCGCACTCTGTGATGCTGCAATGCCTTGCCAAAAAACTCGGATAGAGCATTTTTATCCCGCATAGCTTTGAGTTTGGCCATCGCAAGGCGTTAGGCGGCGCTTTGTGCTTTTTTAGCTTGCCCGTAAAAGCTTTGCCCTTTGCTGGCCATGCTGCGCAGCAAATCTGGGCAGGCAAAGCGGTCACCATAGGCGTGGTGCAATTGATCGCAGCGTTCGGCCGCATACGGGCTGCCCAATATATCAAGCCAGCTGAAAGGGCCGCCTGACCAAGGTGCAAATCCCCAGCCCAGAATAGCGCCCACATCGCCTTCGCGAATATCCATCAGCACGCCCGTTTCCAACGCGCGTACCGCTTCTAAGCTTTGAACAAAGATCAGCCTATGTTGCACGTCAATTAAATTGGGTTGCTGCGCGGCCAGTGGATATTGTGCGCCCAGCCCCTCCCAATAGCCAAGGCGTTTGCCCTGCGCGTCATAGCGGAAGAAGCCGGCCTTTGCCTTGCGGCCCAAGCGACCTTTAGATTCCATCCAGAAAAGCACGTTATCAACGGCCGAATCGGGATAGGTTTCGCCCATAGCGGCTTTCGTGGCACGGGCAATTTTAGCACCCAAATCAATCGAGGTTTCATCCACCAGCTGCAAGGGGCCAACCGGAAAGCCCAGCATGCGCGCGGCATTATCCACCATCGCCGGCGCGACACCTTCGGCCACCAAGCGAATGCCTTCATTGATATAGGGGATGATGCAGCGATTGGCGTAAAAAAACCGCGCATCGTTTACAACGATGGGCGTTTTGCGAATTTGCCGCACGTAATCTAAGCCTTTGGCAACCGCGCGATCGCCGGTTGCTTTGCCTTTGATAATTTCAACCAATGCCATGCGCTCAACGGGAGAAAAGAAGTGAATCCCGATAAATTGCTCGGGGCGTTCGCTGGCTTTGGCCAATTCGCTGATCGGCAAAGTTGAGGTATTTGAAGCAAAGATGCATTCTTTAGGAATAACCGCCTCAACCGCGCCTGTAATCTCTGCTTTGACCTTTGGATCTTCAAACACAGCCTCAATGATCAAATCAACATCGCTGAGCGCTTGGTAATCGGTTGTGGCTCTAATCTTATCAAGCACCGCCTGTTTTTTCTCAGCGGTGGCTTTGCCGCGTTTGATGCCCTTGTCCATATAGGCTTCGCTATAGGCTTTGCCTTTGTCAGCGGCCGCTTGTGTTTGATCGATCAACACCACCTCTAACCCGGCCTGCGCAGAAACCAGCGCAATCCCGGCCCCCATCATACCAGCGCCCAATACACCAACTTTTTTGACGGACTGATCTGCGATTTCTTTTGGCCGCACGGCGCCTTTTTCCAAAGCGCCTTTATTGAGGAAGAGGCTGCGGATCATGGCTTCGGAAGACGGGTTCATCAAAACCGAGGTGAACCAGCGCGCCTCAATTTTAAGCGCGGTTTCAAACGGCACTTGGGCGCCTTCATAGACCGCGCTGAGCAAGGCTTTGGCTGCGGGATAAGCGCCTTGGGTTTTCCCATGAACCATCGCTGAGGCGCCAATAAAGGTCATAAAACCAGATGGGTGATAGGGGGTGCCGCCCGGCATTTTATAGCCCTTTTGATCCCATGGTTTGATCAAATCAGCCTCAGTGGCGTTTAAAACCCAAGCCCGCGCATCGGCCATGGGGTCAGCGCTGACGCTGTCAATCAGCCCGGCGGCTTTGGCTTTGGCGGGGGGGAGGGTTTTGCCTTCCAGCAAAAAAGGCGCCGCGACCATCGCACCCAATTTGCGTACCAAGCGGATGGTGCCCCCGGCGCCGGGAAATAATCCAACAAGAATTTCGGGCAAACCAATTTTTGCTTTGGGGTTATCGGCGGCAAAAGTGCGATGCGTGGCCAAAGGCAATTCAAAGCCGATGCCAAGCGCAGTGCCCGGCAAGACGGTTGCGATTGGCTTGCCGCCTTTATTGGTTTTTGCATCCATTCCCGCGCGCTCTATTTTACGAAAAATCTGATGAATGGATTGGATCCCGTTGAAGACGCCTTCTGCGGGATTTTCGCCAGACGCGTTTCTAAGGTCTGCAAGAACATTCAAATCCATGCCTGCGGCAAAATCCTTTTTGCCACTGGTTAAAATAATGCCCTTTACCGCCTCATCTGCAAGCGCCTGATCGATCAATGCATTCATTTGCTGCAAGGCCTCAAAGCTCATCACATTCATCGATTTGCCAATGCAATCCCATGTGAGTGTTGCAATGCCTTGCGCATCTTGTGTCATCTTGAAATCGGTCATTGTGAGCTCCGGTTGGCTTCTGGGGCGATCGCGTCGCCATTTTTTCGGGAAAAGGTGAAGTGGCCATCCTGTTGCTTCACCATCATATCAATATCTGCATAATAGGCGGTTTCGGTTTCGCTCTGCGTGCCAATCACCAAAAACGTCGCGGGCTTTGACGATCTATTCACCAGATGGTGGCCATTTTCGAGGCCCGCTGGAAAGGCCGCGCATTCGCCCGCGCCCAGCTCTACGGCGCCATCCTCTTCGATTAAGGTCAGCGTTCCTTCGGTCACCAACACGAACTCATCCTGCTGAACATGCCAATGGCGCAGCGATGATTTTGCCCCGGGGGCCAGACGCACCAAATTCGCGGCAAATTGCGTCAGCCCGGATGTGCGGCTGACGGGCTGTAATTCCAAACCGGCCACAGCATCTTGATACGGGGCGGGATACCACGCTTGCCCCGTTTCTACGGGCACGCAAGAGAGATCAATTTTCGGCATCAGACCCGCTCGATAATCGTGGCGGCGCCCATCCCCGAGCCGATGCATAATGTGGCAAGGCCGGTTTCTTTATCGCCGCGTTCAAGTTCATCCAGCAAAGTACCAAGGATCATCGCCCCTGTTGCCCCTAAAGGATGGCCCATCGCAATCGAGCCGCCATTCACATTCACTTTGTCATGATCCACGCCAAAGGCCTGTTCAAAGCGCAGAACCACGCTGGCAAAGGCTTCGTTGACTTCGAACAGATCGATATCGCCAATCACCATGCCACTTTCGCGCAGAATTTTTTCCGTAACGGGCACGGGTCCGGTTAACATGATCGTCGGGTCGGTGCCAATTTTCGCGGTAGAGCGAATTTTGGCGCGGGGTTTGAGCCCATATTTTTCACCAAATTCTTTATTGCCGATCAGCAAAGCGGCGGCACCGTCAACGATACCCGAGCTGTTTCCAGCATGGTGGATATGATGGATTTTTTCTAAATGAGGATATTTCATCATCGCGATTTTATCAAAGCCGGGAATCACTTCACCTTGATCTTTGAAGGATGGTTTCAAAGCGCCGAGCGATTGCATATCGGTGCCCGGGCGCATGAATTCATCATGCGCCAGAATGGTGATCCCGTTGATATCTTCGACAGGAATTATGGATTTGGAAAACCGGTTCTGATCCCAGGCGGTTTTGGCACGTTTTTGACTTTCAACGGCAAGCGCATCGCCCTGATCGCGCGAAAACCCGTATTCTGTCGCGATAATATCGGCGCCAATACCTTGGGGAACGAAATATTGATCGAAGGTGATGCTGGGATCCACGGCAATCGCGCCGCCATCGCTGGCCATTGGCACGCGGCTCATGCTTTCGACTCCGCCTGCAATATATCCCTCTCCCGCGCCGCCGCGCACTTGATTGGCCGCCAGATTCACTGCTTCTAACCCAGAGGCGCAAAAGCGGTTTATTGACAGGCCAGGGATGCTTTCATCTAGGTCAGAGGCCAGAACCGCTGAGCGCGCCAAACAGGCCCCTTGTTCGCCAACTTGAGTAACATTGCCCCAGATCACGTCTTCGACGGCATGGCCGCTTAAATTATTGCGCGATTGGATCGCGTTAAGCGTGAGGCTTGACAGGCGCAATGCGGTAACTTCATGCAGGCTGCCATCTTTGCGGCCTTTGCCGCGCGGGGTGCGTAGGGCATCATAGATATATACATCGGTCATTACAGGCTCTCCTTTAGGCGCGCTCAGCGGGGTTGCCGGGCATAAGATCATAGGGGGCTTTCCACCCGTCACAGGCAGAAATATTATCCAGCCAACGATCGATATTCGGCCAGTCTTCTCGTTGAAAGCCGAAGGGCTCGGGGTAGTATAAATACCCACAGCAGGTCATATCGGCATGGGTAATGGTTTCGCCCACCAGAAAGGGGCGCTCGCTTAAAGCCAGATCCAAAATTTTATAACTGGATTTTAACCGTGCGAGATTATACTCGATGACGGCTTGCGGGCGCTTGTCCTCAGCTAAAAAATTCATCATGAAACGTGTTGTGCCTGCCAGCGCCGATAATTTGTGATTATCCCAAAGAATCCAACGTAAAACCTCGCGGGTTTCTGCCGCGCTGCCACCCCCGTGTTTGCCCGTTTTTTCAGCCAGATAGTTTTGAATCACGCCAGATTGACTGAGCATAATTTCGCCATCGCGCAAAACCGGAGCTTCCCCTAAAGGATTGATATGCGTCCGATAGGCATTACTGCGCGTTTCACCTTTGAAAAAATCAACAAAAACTGGCGACCAAACGCATCCTGCCAGTTGCAATGCGAGCGCAGCTTTGTAGCTGTGGCCGCTTTCGCCGAAGCAGTATAATTCCATGACATTTGCCTTTCCAATTTATGCGCGCAGTTTTGAGTATTTATGCAAAAAGAACATGCTTTTTAACCGCGATTTTACGTTTCAATTTTAGCCTGTGGCAGCGCCGCAGGCAGGAGGGCCGATGGGCGCCGAAGAAAAACCGAGCCCAGCCGTATTTTATTTGAACGGAGGGGCACGCATAGTCTGCCTTTCTTGATTTAAAGAGAGCGTGAAATCAACTCTTTCATAATTTCATTGGTGCCCCCGTAAATACGCTGTACGCGCGCATCCGTCCACATTTCGGCGATTGCGTATTCTTGCATAAACCCATAGCCGCCATGCAGTTGCAAACAATCATCCAAGACCTCGCCTTGGGTGTCGGTGAGCCAATATTTGCACATCGCAGCTTTTTCGACGGTTAATTCTCCGCGCAGATGTTCGGTGATGCAGGCGTCTAAAAAAGCCCGCGCCACGGTGGTTTTTGTTTTGCATTCCGCCAGTTTGAATTTTGTGTTTTGAAATGTTAAAATCGATGCGCCAAAGGCTTGGCGTTCTTTGCAATAATCGATCGTACGGGCAACCGCGCCCTCCATCGCGCCCACCGCGCCGCATCCTATAATCAAGCGTTCTTGGGGCAGTTGCTTCATCATCTGATAAAAGCCTTGGCCTTCCTCGCCGCCCAAAATATTTTCGGGTGGGATGGGTATATTGTCAAAAAACAGTTCTGAAGTATCTGCGGATTTCATCCCAATTTTTTCCAGCTTGCGACCCCGGGTGAAGCCATCTGCGCCATCGGTTTCTAAAATCACCAAAGACATCCCTTTGGCTTTTTCATCCGGATTGGTTTTTGCTGCCACCAAAATGAGATTGGCGTGTTGGCCATTGGTGATAAAGGTTTTCTGGCCGCTGAGGCGGTACATATTGCCATCGCGCGTGGCCTTGGTTTTAATCGATTGCAAATCGGAACCGGCAGCGGGTTCCGTCATTGCCAGCGCCCCGACCATTTCACCAGAGAGCATTTTGGGCAGCAAACGGGTTTTTTGTTCCTCGGTGCCATAGGCCAAAATATAATGCGCAACGATGCCCGAATGAATGCCGTGACCCCAGCTGGCTAAATTGGCGCGGCTGCCCGCGAGCAAAATCGTTGCTTCATGGCCAAAATCACCCCCGGGCCCACCATATGCTTCGGGGATCGACGGGCACAGCAGACCCAGCTCACCGGCTTGTTGCCAAGTGCTACGGTCCATTTCTCCTTGTTTGCGCCAACGCTCGAAATGCGGACTCCATTCATCTTGAATGAATTTTTCCGTCATTTCAGACAGCATCACATGTTCATCAGACATCCAGTTTGATTGGACTATTCCCATTTTTTCACTTTCTTTGTTCGATCAAAACTGATCGGCGGTTAAAGCCATTACCGGATCAGCTCCACTTTTGATGCGTGCCAGATGCAACGCGGTGGCGGGCAGCTCGCGCTGCATATAATAGCGTCCTGTTTTAATTTTTGTCTCATTAAACGCAGCGTCACCCGTGCCTTGCGCTGAATTTCGAAAAGCTTGCTGGGCCATGCGTGCCCAAACATAGCCAAGGCAGACATGCCCAAATAAATGCATGAAATCATAAGATCCGGCCAAAGCTGTATTGGGCGATTTCAACCCATTTTGCATAAAATACAATGCAGCTTCTTGAAGCTGTTTGCTGGCTGTTTTCAAGGGCTCAAGGAAATCTGCTTTAAACTCTGGGCTTTCGCTGGCGCTTTTTGCGCAGAAGGTTTTGATCAACTCAAAAAAGGCTAGCGCAGGTTTGCCACCGTCTTGGCCGAGTTTTCGACCAACCAGATCCAACGCTTGAACGCCATTTGCCCCCTCGTAAATCATCGCAATTCTGGCATCGCGAGCAAATTGTGACATACCCCATTCTTCGATATACCCATGCCCGCCAAAAATCTGCTGGGCTTGTACGCAAAATTCAAAGCCGCGATCGGTTAGGAAGCCTTTTATAACTGGCGTTAACAAGCTGACCAAACCATGCGCGGGTTCATCCCCTGCAAGATTGCTTTGATCAATTAACATTGCCCCCCAATAGGCAAAGGCGCGGGCGCCTTCCACAAAGCTTTTTTGTTGCATTAAGTTGCGCCGAATATCCGGGTGTACGATCAGGGGATCTGCCGCGTCATCTGGATTTTCCGGTCCGGTCGCCGCGCGCCCTTGCAGGCGGTCTTTGGCATAAGCGAGGGCATTTTGATAGGCGGCTTCTGCTTGGGCGTAGCCTTGCACCCCAACCCCTAAACGCGCTTCATTCATCATCGTGAACATCGCGCGCATGCCCTTATGGGCTTGCCCCAGCAAAAACCCCGTGGCCCCATCAAAGTTCATCACGCAGGTTGCATTGGCATGAATGCCCATTTTCTCTTCGATTTTGCCTACTGAGACCTTGTTTCTGGGCCCTAACGCACCCTCTTTTTGAACCAAAAATTTTGGCACAATAAACAAAGAGATCCCCTTCACCCCAGCAGGTCCCCCTGGAATTTTGGCCAAAACCAAATGAATGATATTTTCGGCCAGATCATGATCGCCGGCCGAAATAAAGATTTTTTGCCCCGTGATGGCGTAGCTGCCATCTTGATTGGGTTCTGCTTTGGTGCGCATCAGCCCCAGATCGGTGCCACAATGCGGTTCGGTCAGGTTCATCGTGCCCGTCCACTTGCAGCTGACCATTTGGGGCAGATAAGTTGCTTTTTGCTCTGCGCTGCCATGGGTATGGATCGCTGAATAGGCACCATGGGTGAGGCCGGGATACATTCCAAAGGCCATATTTGCTGAGGCGAAAATCTCCGCGATTGCTGTCGCCACGATATAAGGCAGACCTTGCCCGCCAAATTCTGGATTGCAATCCAGCCCCGTCCAGCCGCCTTCTTTCACTTTATCGAAGGCGTCTTTAAAGCCTTTTGGCGTACGAACAACGCCGTTTTCTAAATGGCAGCCTTCGCGGTCACCAGAGGCATTGAGAGGCGCAAGTACCTCTGATGCCATTTTGCCACCCTCTTCTAGAATGGCTTGCAACAGCTCGGGTTCGAGCGCGTCATAACCCGGAATATTTTGCTGCTGCAATTTCAGAACGTCGTTTAATAAAAAGCTTATGTCTTGAATGGGCGCGTTATAAACTGGCATGAAAACACCTTTTACTGATCAAAATGGCGGATGGCTGGCTTTAAAGGGGCGCGCGTGGACAAAAGATTCTTCCCCCAAGCGAGCTGGCTGCGAAGATCATCAATGATTTCTTCTAATTCTTGTTTTTTCGCTTCAAGCGCCTTGAGTTGGCGCTCTGCGCGCTCATGGGCTTGTTTGATTTGGATCTGCGGATCTTGATCCGATTTATACAGATCAAGCAATTGGCGGATTTCTTCCAATGAGAAGCCAAAGCGCTTGCCTTTTAAAATCAGTTTTAGCCTTGCGCGGTCTCTTTTGGTGAACAGGCGTTTTTGGCCTTGGCGAATTGGAAAAAGCAGCTTTTTCGTTTCATAGAAGCGAAGCGTTCTTGCGCTAACCCCAAATGTTTCACACATTCTGCCAATTGTCATGTGGGTTTCGTCCATAAATGCGGCCTGTCCGTAACGCGAAGTTTCTACGATAAAGACAGCGTAGCAGAAACTTGACGTTAACGTAATGTAGACGTCACGTCATTTATTTGGAAAACTTGTTCATCTCTTGCAGGGTTTGCTGGCGCAATCCTTTCAAGTCTTCAATGGTTTGCTTAAGCTGCTGCTCTTGGTCTTGCAGCTCAAGCAATTTGCTATCTGCCATATCGACAAACACTTTTAACTGGGTTTGTGTGCCGGCTTGTTCATAAATTTCAAGCCATTGGCGGGCTTCCTCAAGTTGGAAGCCAAACTTACGGGCCCGCATGATAAGCGTCATCCGCGCCAATTCTCGCGCTCCATAAAAACGAGATCGCCCCTCGCGTTCTGGCTGCAGAAGCTCGATATACTCGTAATAGCGCAGGGTTCTTGGCGTCACTTCAAACTTGGCGCACATCTCTTTAAAGGATAACCTTTGTTCGGCCATCTTCCCCCTCCTGTTATCCATCAGATAGAGCGTCCCTTTGCGCAGAACAACCATTGCCCTTGCGATTTTTTCACGTTCTAAGTCATATTTAAAGCAAGAAGATAAAAAACCTATGCGGAGTAAGCTTTGGTGATGAATAAAATGGCACAGGCCCAACGTTTCATGGAGGCAATTCCGCATGCAAAAGCTTTGGGGATGAGGTTTGAAAGCATCGGCGAAGGTGAGGCCGAGATGCGCATGGATTATAATGAAAGTTTCATTGGTGATCCACAGACGCGGGTGATCCATGGTGGGGCCGTTTTTGCCTTGCTTGACAGTTGTTGCGGGGCGGCGGTGTTAAGCCATCCTGATCAACGCGGTCTTACAGCGACCATCGATTTGCGGGTAGATTACATGCGCCCAGCAATGCCACATCAAACAATCAGAGCGATTGCCACCTGTTACAACGTGACCCGCAGCGTGGCGTTTGTGCGCGCTGTGGCGCTTGACGAAAATGCGGAAAAGCCGGTTGCCATGGCCTCTGGGGCCTTCGTGAACGGAGCATGAAAGTGATGAGCCCGAAACCAGAGCCTGTTCAAGTGATCAAAAAGCGCCGTGATGAGGCTTTGGCCTCATTGGTCGCCTCGGTGCCCTATATTCAGTTCATGGGGGTTCATTTTGATCGCCGCGGGGATGAGCTTACGGCTGTGATGCCGTTTCAGGAGATGATGATCGGCAATCCCGCCTTGCCCGCGCTTCACGGTGGTGCAACAGCGGCGTTTTTGGAAATTGCAGCAATTATTGAATTAAGCTGGGCGGCGGTGTGGCAGGATATAGAAACGGCCCCCGATCGCGATGTCGCAAATCTAGAAACTGCCGCCATCGCCCTGCCCAAAACAATTGATTTTTCGGTTGATTACTTGCGCTCTGGCCTGCCGCGCGATGCCTATGCGCGCGCGCGGGTCAATCGGTCGGGGCGGCGCTATGCCTCGGTTTTTGTCGAGGCTTGGCAAGATAACCGATCGCGCATTTTTGCGCAGGCAACAGGGCATTTTCTGATGCCGGACTCGCCTTTGCAGGATCCTTCGGGCGCCCCAAAATAATGATTATTTCGCATGCCCGTGTTCTGAAAATTGCCTTTCCGATTTTACTGGCAAATATCACGGTTCCCTTGCTTGGCGTGGTTGACACGGCGGTTGTTGGGCAAATTGCATCGCCGATACCGCTTGCTGCCGTAGGTATGGGCAGTTTGATCATTACCACGATTTTTTGGGTTTTTGGATTTTTGCGCATGGGCACAACGGGGCTTGCAGCGCAGGCGCTGGGCGCTGAACAGCTTGACGAGGTGGGCGCGATTTTAAGCCGCGTTGTAATGATCGGATTCGTGGCCGGTTTGGCGCTTATCTTATTGCAGGGGCCGTTATTTTATGGCGCGCTTTTGGTATCGCCGGCCTCGCATGCTGTGGAAAGTGATGCCTCTGCCTATATGCAGATCCGAATTCTCAGCGCGCCCGCGGCGATTGCAATTTTTGGTATTACGGGATGGTTGATCGCGCAGGAGCGAACCCGGCATGTGTTAGCGTTGCAAATCTGGATGAATGGCGTGAATATCGTATTGGACCTTTGGTTCGTACTCGGTTTGAACTGGGCCGTTATTGGCGTTGCATGGGCGAGCTTCCTTGCCGAGCTCAGCGGGTTTATATTGGCGCTTTGGATGTGTCGGGCGCTTTGGGCCACCCCATATTGGAAAGAGTGGGCCCGCGTTTTTGATAAAGCGCTGCTCTGGAAGATGTTCTCTGTCAACCGAGATATTTTACTGCGCACGCTGATGTTGCAGGGTATTTTTGTATCGTTTCTGATGGTTGCCGCGCGCTTTGATGATGTGGCGTTGGCGGCGACACAAGTTTTGAAACAGTTATTGTTGATAAGTTTCTTTGCGCTGGATGGGTTTGCCTTTGCTGCTGAAACCTTGGTGGGGCAGGCCTTTGGGGCGCGCAATCGCAGCGCGTTTCGGCGAAGCGCTTTAATCACCAGCTATTGGGCTTTCGGGGTGGCTGCATTATTATGCGCTCTTGTTATTTTGTTTGGGCCTTGGGCAATCGCCGTGATGACGAAATCCAGCGATGTGCAAACTACCGCGCTGCACTATCTGCCCTTTTTATATTTGGCCCCGTTTTTGGGAATGCCGGCCTTTATGCTGGATGGGATATTCGTTGGGGCGACAGCCAGCCGTGATATGCGAAATATGATGGCGGTCAGTTTATCTGTTTATGCGCTTGCCGTGGTGCTTTTGGTCCCGGCTTTTGGCCTTTCCGGGCTTTGGGGGGCCTTGCTGATTTCCTTTGTGATCCGCGCTTTTAGCTTGGCATGGCGCTATCCTGCATTGGAGGCGCGGTGTGCTTAGCCGGGTTTACAGCCAGCGCCCACGTCCGGTGCCCACCGCTTGGTCGATCGAGGAAAAGCCATTCTTTTCAAGCAACGCATCCAAACCTTCGTTCAAATTTGGCACCAAGCTAAGCCCTTGATAGGCCAGCGCCGTGTATAATTGGACCGCGCTGGCACCAGCCAGAATTTTTTCATAGGCATGTAGCGCATCGCTTACCCCACCAACGCCGATCAGCGGTATTTTTTCACCGAGTAAATTGGAAAGTTGTGCAAGAATACGCGTTGATTTTTCGAATAGCGGCGCGCCCGAAAGCCCCCCTTTTTGATCTTTATGGGGGCCGTTTAACCCGTTGCGGTCTAACGTTGTATTGGTGGCAATCACCGCGTCTATCCCATGTAAAAGCACCACCTCTGCGATGTCTTCAAGGCTGGCAGTGTCAAGATCTGGGGCTATTTTCAAAAAGATTGGAATGGGTTTTTTTAAATCATCGCGAATGTGCATTACGCCTGCGATCAAGGCTGATAGCGCCGCTTTACCCTGTAAATCGCGCAGTTTTTCGGTATTTGGGCTGCTGACATTGATGGTGGCAAAATCAAGATGGTCTGCGCAATGGCGCAAGACCCTGCCAAAATCGTCTGCGCGGTCATGGCTGTCTTTATTCGCGCCAAGATTAAGCCCAATGACAGGGTGTTTCGGGCGTTTTTGCAATCGCAGCGCGATTTGCGCCATGCCGTCATTGTTAAATCCAAAGCGGTTAATCACGGCGCGATCGCTGGGCAAGCGAAACAATCGGGGCTTGGGGTTGCCTGGTTGCGCCACCGGGGTGGCCGCGCCGATTTCGAGAAACCCAAAGCCGCACGCGGCCAAACCATTAAGCGCCTGTGCGTTTTTATCAAACCCGGCAGCCAAGCCTATCGGATTTGGCAAGGTGAGCCCGGCCAGCTGTGAGTTCAGGCGCGGAAAACTGCGCGAACGCGGTTTTGGAACAAGCCCCATTTGCAGGGCCTTGATTGCCAGATTATGCGCCCGTTCTGGATCTAGGCTTTGTAAAACCTTTAAGCCCAGCTGTTCTAAATTTTTCATTCCAACGGCTCCGGAAATCTATGGAGCCCATCTTTGAAACCGATTTCTTGGTGCCAGAGCACATCTTTCAAGGAAAGAGCCCGATAAAGATGCGGGAAAAGCGCCCCCCCGCGCGAGGGTTCCCATTTTAAATGGCTGCTCATTGCGGCGCTGTCGCAGGCCAAAAGCTGCAGCGCGGCCACGCCGGCAAAATGCTTTGATGCAGTCTCTTTCACCTGCTCTTTTGTTGAGAAGTGAATATAGCCATCCAGCAGATCAATCGGGGCGCCAAGGGTTTCTGTTTCAGCCTCGAGCTGTTGCCATTCTGCGATCCGTAAAAGCTTATAAATGATCATTGCAAGTCTTATTCCGTTCTATCTGTTTTTTGTGGCCTATTTATGCTAGCCTCGTACCAGCAGCGATGCGTTTTCAATTGAATTTGACGGCCTACCCGCGATCTTCGCGCCTTTCATAGGAGAGATAATTCCAATGTTCCATAGATTTATTATACTATTGGGTCTGTGCAGTTTATGGCCCGGACTCGCGCAGGCAGATTTCAGCCTGACCGTGTTGCACACCAATGATTTTCACGCGCGTTTTGAGCCGATTAGTAAATATGACAGCGGTTGCAGCGCTGAACATAACAGTGAAGGGAAATGTTTTGGAGGTTCGGCGCGTTTGGTGACCGCCGTTGCCGAGGCGCGTGCACGGGCGCAAAACAGCATTTTGGTTGACGGGGGCGACCAGTTTCAAGGCACTTTGTTTTATACATATTACAAAGGAAAATTGGCGGCTGAGCTGATGAATAAGCTGGGATATGATGGCATGACCGTGGGCAATCATGAATTTGATGACGGCCCCGAAGTGCTTCGAGGCTTTATTGATAATGTGGAGTTCCCCGTTTTGATGTCAAATGCGGATGTCAGCCGGGAAAAGCTTTTGGCTGATAAGTTGCCAAAGTCTGCGATTATTGAGCGGGGAGGCGAATTGATCGGCTTGATCGGGTTAACACCTGAGGACACGGATGAACTGGCCTCTCCGGGCGATAATATTACGTTTTCGGATCCTATTAGGGCCGTGCAAAATGAGGTTGATCATCTAAGCGCGCAAGGGGTGAATAAGATCATTGTCTTGTCGCATTCGAGCTATATGGTGGATCGACGGGTTGCGGCCAAGACCACGGGCGTTGATGTGATCGTGGGCGGGCATTCAAACACGTATTTATCAAACCTGTCCGATCGTGCAGAAGGTCCTTATCCCACGATGGTGGGGACAACCGCGATTGTGCAAGCTTACGCCTATGGAAAATTTCTGGGTGAGTTGAATCTTCTATTTGATGATCAGGGTCAGATCCTATCTGCGACCGGCGAGCCATTGATTATGGATGCTGCGGTTAAAGAAGATGCGGTAACAAAATCTCGAATTGCAGAAGCTGCCGAACCATTGAGCGAAATTATCAACACGGTTGTTGCCGATGCTGCTGGTTTTATCGATGGTGAGCGGAACACATGTCGCGTGCAAGAATGCGAGATGGGCAATTTGATCACCGATGCGATGCTGGCCGAAGTGAGCAGCCGCGGCGTTCAGATCGCCATTCAAAATAGCGGCGGGATCCGGGCATCGATTGATCAAGGCCCGGTAACGATGGGAGAGGTTTTAACCGTGTTGCCGTTTCAAAATACGTTATCGACTTTTGAGATTTCAGGCGCGGTTTTACTTGCTGCGCTGGAGAATGGTGTGAGCCAAATTGAAGAGGTGGCGGGGCGGTTTCCGCAGGTTGCGGGCATGCGATATACGGTTGATCGCGCTGCCGAAATTGGAGCGCGGGTGAGTGCGGTGCAGATTGCTGGTCAGCCGCTTGAGTTAGATCGGGTCTATCGAGCTGTGTCTAACAATTATGTGCGCAATGGTGGAGACGGCTATAAAATGTTCCGAGGGGCGCAAAACGCCTATGATTTTGGCCCTGATCTGGCGGATGTATTGGCCGCCTTTATGGCGGCAGCTCCAGATTATAGATCCAGGATTGAAGGCCGTATTACCTTCAAATAAACTCTGTTCTAACGGCTTCGGGCGGATGTTTTGCAACCCCCGCCCGAAAAATTCTTAGCCTTTAAGCATGCGGCTGTGCTTACAGGGTTTGATAGACGGGAAACCCGGCGCAGAGCGCTTTCACTTCCGCTTTCACCTTGTTTTCAACGGCGCTATTGCCGTCTTCGCCATGGGCGGCAAGCCCATCTACAACTTCAACAATCCAATCGGCAATTTGCCGAAACTCAGCTTCTTTGAAGCCGCGGGTTGTTGCTGCGGGCGATCCCAAACGGATACCTGAGGTGATGGCTGGCTTTTCCGGATCAAACGGAACTCCATTTTTGTTGCAGGTGATATGCGCCCGCTCCAAAGCTTTTTCCGTAGCATTTCCCTTCACGCCTTTGGGCCGCAAATCCACCAACAGAACATGCGTATCCGTGCCATGAGTAACCGTATCAAGCCCTCCTTTGATCAGCTGATCCGACATCGCTTGCGCGTTTTTAATCACCTGCTGGATATAGGTTTTGAATTCGGGGCGCAGGGCTTCGCCAAAGGCCACGGCTTTGGCTGCGATCACGTGCATCAAGGGTCCCCCTTGAATTCCAGGGAAGATCGCGCTGTTAAATTTTTTGGCGAGGGCTTCATCATTGGTTAAAATCATTCCACCGCGTGGCCCGCGTAGCGTTTTATGCGTTGTTGTCGTGGCCACATGCGCGTGTGGGAAGGGTGAAGGATGTTCGCCCGCAGCCACCAAACCGGCAAAATGAGCCATATCCACGTGAAGATAAGCCCCGACCATATCTGCAATTTCCCGCATCCGTGCAAAATCTATTTGGCGCGGCACCGCGGATCCACCGGCGATCAACAATTGCGGTTTATGTTCTTTGGCAAGCGCCTCTACTTGATCATAATCAATACGGTTATTGTCTTCGCGCACGCCATATTGCACTGCGTTGAACCATTTTCCCGATTGATTTGGGCGCGCGCCATGGGTCAAATGCCCGCCCGCGTCTAGCGACATTCCAAGGATGGTATCTCCGGGTTTCAAAAGGGCCTGAAAAACCCCTTGATTGGCTTGGCTGCCCGAATTGGGTTGGACATTGGCAAAATCGCAAGCGAATAATTCACACGCGCGCTCGATGGCAAGGTTTTCTGCAATATCAACGAACTGACACCCGCCATAATACCTGCGGCCTGAATACCCTTCGGCATATTTATTCGTCATGATGCTGCCTTGCGCTTCCATGACGGCAGCGGAGACAATGTTTTCTGACGCGATCAGTTCAATTTCATCACGTTGCCGGCCCAATTCTGAGCGAATTGAGGAAAACACCTCAGGGTCGCGGCTGGCCAGCGTTTCTTGAAAAAAGTTTTGGTGTTGCTGTGGCGCATTCATGATTTCGCACTCCAGATTTGAATTAAACAGTCTAAGGCTCCTTAGAATAGTTTATATAGGAGGGAAAGTGCGCAATTCGACCTTATTTTTACTCTGTGCGCCATGTCTGGTCTTTTTTGTCGCAGTATGCTTGTTATGAGGTTGCGTGCTAGCTTGGGATATTCTGTCAATGGATCACCGAATTGCCTTTACATCCAGCTCTTCAATTGCGGCTCAAACCGGATTTGAAAAGCTTACAGAACGCTATGGTAACTGCGCCCCGCAAGCGGCAGATGTGATCGTTGCGCTTGGAGGCGATGGGTTTATGCTTCAAACGCTTCACGCATCGCAGAAGTTTGGCTTGCCTGTTTATGGTATGAACCGGGGCACGGTTGGGTTTTTGATGAACCCTTATCAAGAAGACGATTTGCTGGCGCGTATCACAGCGGCGGAAGAAACCGCGATTAATCCGCTGCGCATGCAAGCCACGGATAGCGCGGGGGCAGAGCATATCGCTTTGGCGATTAATGAGGTTTCATTGCTGCGCGCTGGGCCACAGGCGGCAAAATTACGCATCTCGGTGGATGGCCGGATTAGAATTGATGAATTGGTCTGTGATGGGGCACTTTTGGCGACGCCGGCGGGATCAACCGCGTATAATTATTCTGCGCATGGGCCTATCTTGCCGATCGGCGCGGATGTTTTGGCGATGACGGCGCTGAACGCGTTTCGGCCGAGGCGCTGGCGCGGGGCGTTGCTCCCCAAAAAAGCTCATGTTCGATTTGAAGTAATGGATCCAGAAAAACGTCCCGTTATGGCCGATGCTGACAGCACGTCAATTTCCAACGTGGCGATCGTCGATATCACTTCTGAAGAGCATGTGCAGCATCGGTTGCTGTTTGATCCTGGCCACGGGCTGGATGAGCGCTTGCTGCAAGAACAATTCGTTTAAAGCGCGCCCATCCGCTGCCATAAATCATCGCAGAGATAGCCCAAACGCGCTTCGATATCCTGCAAAGCCGCCACGCAAAGGTCTTCGCGCCAGCGCTGCGCAATCAGTTGAACATTGATCGGATAGGGCTGTCCTTTTATTTCTGCTAAACCTGCCGGCAGGCAGCCGGATGGATGGCCGATGAAATTGATAGAATATGACCAAAGCGCGGCGCCCAATACGTCGGAAACGCCCGCCAGCCCTTCACAATCGCGATTTGGTGCAAAAAACGGCTGTGGTAAAAACGGCGCGAGTATCAGCGGGTATTTTTCCATGAACAGGCCCCATTGGCGCGCATAATGCGTGCGCTGCCCCAAGTTTTTTAACAGCGCATCGCCTTCAAACGGGGGGAAGTAGTCAAAGTAATCCTTAAATATTTGTTGAACTTGCGGCGATCCATACGCCTTTATATCAGGCCCAAGCAAGGTTGAGACTTCGCCCAATAAGCTGCGATAGCCCATCAGCGCGGTTTCTTCCAGCAGCGGCGGCTCGGTCTGTTCCACGATATAGCCGGCATCTTTGAGCGCAGACGCAGCATTATCGAGGCCTTTGCGGATCTCTGGGTGGGTTTCAAAACCTGGTGTGTCGGGGCAAAAGGCTACGCGCACAGGCCCATCATGGTTGGCCAATCGATAGGGCAGGGGCACGTGAAAAGGATCGCCACTATGGGGATGCATCAAGCTTGGCATTGCCAAATCGAGATCGCCGGCGCGCCGCGCGAGCACACCTTGGACTGACATTGCTTGCGCCAGAATACCACGTTCTTCTTTTTGGCTGACATTCCAAGCGGGCACCCGCCCCAATCCCGGCTTTAAGGTCACGGCGCCATTCGCGGCGGCGGGAAAGCGCAGCGAGCCCCCAATATCATTGCCATGCGCAAGCGCGCCAATCCCGGCCATCACCGCAGCCCCTGCGCCGCCGGACGAGCCTCCTGCCGATATGTGCTGGCCCCATGGATTATGCGTGCGCCCAAAAAGGGGGTTTTGCGTGTCGGCGCGAAATGAAAATTCGGGGGTGTTGGTGCGTCCAATAATCACCGCGCCCGCCTTCCTAAGGTTTTCAACCACGGGCGCATCCGCTTGAGCTATTATATCTTTAAACGCCACAACGCCATTGCTTGTGGCGCAACCTTCCTGATCAATATTGATCTTTATGGTCACCGGCACCCCGTGGAGTGGCCCCAATGATCCGCCATCAGCTTGCAGTTGATCCAGCGCTTTCGCCTGTTTCAGGGCAGTTTCCGCCATAGGCTCTACCACGGCGTTTAACTTTGGATTGACTGCGTTTAGACGCGCCAATGCGGCCCCCACGCTGTCATGCGCAGAGAGGTCTCGCTTGCGGATAAAGGATGCGGTTTCTTGGGCTGACAGCTTCCAAATATCTGACATGCTCATATGCCTCAGCCCCCTTATATACGCGCAGAACAAATGTAGGCTACACGTGCAAGCCTAATAAACAAGCTAAAACGCAGCCCTCTTCGAGGAAGAAGGCTGCAGCTATGTCCAATCTGCAACCTTCACTGGGCATATCCCAAGGCTTGCAGTGCCGCTTTGATTTCATCCAAAATTACCGGATCATCAATGGTTGCAGGCAGTTTGAACGCTTCGCTATCGGCGATTTTGACCATGGTTGCGCGTAAAATTTTGCCAGATCGGGTTTTGGGAAGTCGATCAACGACAGCGGCTGTTTTAAAGGCAGCGACCGGCCCAATTTTATCGCGGATCATTTGAACGCATTCACGGGCGATCTCGCTATGCGGGCGGTTGACGCCCTTGGTCAGGCAGACAAATCCGATCGGCAATTGGCCTTTGAGCGCGTCGCTGGCCCCAATAACCGCGCATTCAGCGACATCGGGATGATTTGCCAGCACCTCTTCCATGGCGCCCGTTGAAAGGCGATGGCCCGCCACGTTGATGACATCATCTGTACGGGCCATAATATATAAGTAGCCGTCTTCATCAACCATACCAGCATCACCGGTTTCATAATATCCCGGAAAAGCAGAGAGATATGATTTTTCGAACCGCTCGGGCGCGTTCCATAACGTGGGCAATGTGCCGGGCGGCAGGGGCAATTTAATCGCGATCGCGCCCAAAGTATTGACCGGCATCTGCTGGCCTGTTTCATCCAGTATTTGCACATCATACCCCGGCATTGCCACAGCCGGGCTGCCCAGCTTTATCTCAAGCGGCTCTACGCCCATTGGGTTACCGGCGATGGTCCAGCCTGTTTCCGTTTGCCACCAGTGATCGATCACGGGAACGCCCAGCAGATCATGCGCCCAATTTATCGTATCTGGATCAGCCCGTTCACCCGCCAAATAGAGCGCGCGCAAACAACTCAGATCATAGGCGGCTTTAAACTCGCCTTTCGGGTCTTCGCGCTTAATCGCCCGAAACGCGGTTGGCGCGGTGAAAAAGCTGCGCACGTTATGTTCTGAAATAACCCGCCAAAAGGTTCCTGCATCGGGGGTGCCGATCGGTTTGCCTTCGAAGATGAGTGTGGTGTTGCCATGGATCAGGGGCGCGTAACAAATATAGCTATGCCCAACCACCCAGCCAACATCCGACGCGGCCCAGAACACATCTCCCGGATCCACGTTGTAAATATTCTTCATCGACCAGTTCAAAGCCACCAAATGCCCCGCGGTTGGCCGAACCACCCCTTTTGGGGCACCTGTCGTGCCTGATGTGTAAAGGATATAGGCCGGGTGATTGCCCTCAACGGGAATGCAATCGGCCGGCTCTACGCCGCGCTGGCTTTCGAACCAATCATGGTCGCGCCCCTCTAGCAGCTCGGCTTTTAACTGTTCACGCTGCAAGATTAAAACCGTTTCGGGCTTGTGCTGCGCAATTTCGATCGCTTCGTCGATAAGCGGTTTATACGCGATGATGCGCCCGGGCTCTATGCCGCAAGAGGCGGCCAAAATGGCTTTGGGCTGCGCATCATCGATCCGCACGGCCAATTCATTCGCGGCAAAGCCTCCAAACACAACCGAATGGATCGCGCCGATCCGCGCGCAGGCCAGCATCGCAATAACGGCTTCTGGAACCATCGGCATATAGATGATGACCCGATCGCCTTTTGTAACGCCTTTGGCCAATAATGCGCCCGCCAAAAGCGCCGTTTTATCGCGCAATTGCTGAAAGGTGGTAAAATCCTTTGCCCCCGTAATTGGGCTGTCATAAATCAAAGCGGTTTGCGCGGCGCGGCCGTTTTCAACATGTCGGTCAACCGCGTTGTAACAGGTGTTTACCAGGCTATCTGTGTACCATTCATAAAGAGGGGCCCGGCTTGCATCCAGCGCGAAGCTCGGAGGTCGGTCCCAGTCAATCGCCTGCGCGGCCTCCATCCAGAAGGTTTCGGGGTCTGATTTCCAGCTGTTGTAAACGTCTGCGTATCCCATAATGCCGCCTCTTCTTGATTAGGAGCTTCAAGCGCCTCTGCGCGGCGCGATCTAATCGTCAAAGCCTTTGGCCTTCAAGGGATATCTGCCATGGAAGCGAAAAAATGCGATCTTCGGCAGTTTCTAAGCCGCTTGTTCAGCAAAGTATGATACGCGGTCGCGCCCCATGGCCTTTGCGCGGTAAAGCGCCCGATCTGCCTGTTTCAGCAATTCCTGCGCGGTCAGGTGAACATGGGTTTGGGCGGCGTTATACCTCAAACTCACGCCAATACTGGCGGTTATTTCGATTAAATTGGGCCCGATTTTAAGGCGGCGGATCATCGTACAAACCCGCTCTGCGATATTACCCGCTATTTCCGCTGAGGCGTCGGGCAACACAACTAGGAATTCTTCGCCGCCAAAGCGCGCAACCATGTCAGAGGCCCGTGTGACTTGTTGCAGCAGCTTTGCAACGCGGCGCAGAACTTGATCGCCCGCCGCATGGCCATAGGTGTCATTGACACGTTTGAAAAAATCCAGGTCAAGCACGAAAAGAGCAAGATCGGTTTGTCCTTGCGTGGCGCGCTGAAACTGGTGACACAAATGGGTCATCGCGTAGCGCCGATTATAAAGCCCCGTTAACGGATCGGTGACCGCGGCTTTGAACCCTTCTTGGACCATCGCGCGCAAGTGATCGTTGACCCGTTTATGTTCTAATTGGGTTGCGATGCGATGGGCAATTTCTGAGCCCGAAAACGTTGGAAAAAGCACATCATCTGCGCCCAGATCCAGAGCAGCAAGCGTTGTTGCCGTTTCGATGCTAGCGCTGGCAAGGATAATCGCTGCATGGCGCGTAAGATCATGCGTGCGCATGCTTAGCAGTAAATTATGCGCAATCAGCGGGTTTTGCGCGATATCGAGCAAGATATAGCACAGGTTTGAGGGCCTTTTTTGGTCCGTAAGAAACAAAGCGGCAGGCGTGGTGATTTCAAGGGAATACTCTTTTAAAGCGTGAAACTTATCGAGCATGGCATGGGTTTGATCATGGTGGATTTGGATCACTACGCATTTTGGTTTTGATTGAAAGACGGCTTTGGCTTCGTGAAAACCCAACGCGCGATTCGTGTCTGCACGCAGCGTAAATTCTTGGTGCGCACGCCGGCGACGGAGCAGGCTGCGCAACCTTGATAAGAGTGCCTTTCCCGTGATCGGACGTTGCAAAATTTCATCTGCGCCCGCGCGTAAAAATTGCATCCGACAGCCGCTGTTGTGAGCCTCTAAAATAACGATTATCGGCATTTTTTGATTTGGTGTTATTGCGCTGAGTTGATGCAATAAGCTGGGTGATCCACCTAAAATGATAAGGCAATCCCAAATCCGATGGGGCGCATAGCTTTCAAATTCTGCGCGAGATGACGCTGTGGTGACATGATACAGGGCATCGCGCAAAATCTGCCCAACCGGCAGTTGGGTTTTGGTTTTTGGGCTGTAAAGCAGAAGATGTCCTGACATGGCAATGGCAATTTCTAAAGCTTGTTATAATTTGAGTATAATTTTATAGATTTGTGTTAATAAATCATTTCCCCCAAACACGGATCTTGTCATGACACCCCATTCGGCAGAAATTTTTGCGTTAGAGGCTTTGGCTTGGATGGCGCAGGATGAGGATGTTTTATCGCTTTTCCTAAATGCCAGTGGCAGCTCGGTTGCTGATTTGAAAGCGCAAGCACAATCTTCCGAGTTTTTGCTGGCCGTGCTTGATTTTATATTGCTGGAAGATCAATGGGTGTTGGATTGTGCTGAAGCGTGTCACTGCGACCCAAATATGATTGGTCTGGCCCGGCAGGCCTTGCCCGGAGGCGCGATTGTGCATTGGACGTGAGCGGTATCGGCCTTTGTCCTCGGCTTTAAAACGCAAAAATATATGGAAGAGATTTGATGCGATGTGATGGTTTACTATTTGATAAAGATGGCACTTTATTTGATTTTCAAGCAACGTGGAGTGGCTGGTTTCTGAATGTTTTAGCGCAGCTTAGTCAGGGCGATTTAACAAAACAAAAAAAGCTGGCGGAGGCGATTGATTTTGATCTCTCAGAACAGGCATTTTTCGCGCATAGCGTTGCAATAGCTGGCACCAACCAAGATTTGGTTGAGGCTTTAATTGGAGAGCTTGAGGGGATCAGCGAACAAGAGCTGGAAGATTTTTTAACGCAAGAAAGCTTAAAGGCCCCGGTTATGGAAATTACGCCTTTGGTTGCGTTTTTCGATCTTTTACAGCTGAACGGGCTAAAACTAGGAGTGATGACCAATGATGCAGAAGCGGGTGCTCGCGCCCATCTTGATGCCGTTGGCGTTGCTCAAAAACTGGATTTTATCGCGGGTTATGACAGTGGGTTTGGCGCCAAGCCATCAGCCGAGCCATTGCTTGCGTTTTGCGCATCGGTTGGCATTTTACCCAGCCACGTTGCGATGGTTGGTGATAGTACGCATGATTTAATCGCAGGAAAAGCGGCCGGTATGCATTGTATCGGCGTGCTGAGTGGTTTGGCAGATCAGCGGACCTTGCAAGCTTATGCGGATGTTGTTTTGCCAGATATCAGCCATATCCCAAGCTATTTGAACCTGCGCTGATCCGCTCGCCCTGACGCTTGTTAAAAACGACGAAAAAGGTCGGTAACGGGCAGGTTTTACGTGCGATTCCGCCCTTTCGTGGTGGTGTAGAAGGTGGCTGCAGGGATCGAAATGTCGGGTCAATCGGAAAAGCGGAGGCGCGGCGGGGGCCGGGCTGGAAATGCAAAACGGCGGAGCGCTTCGGAGATCAACCAGATGCCCTGGCATTTGCCGGTCAATTGCGATCCGCCAATCGCGCCTTTAACGGATCAGGGTGTTGAGGCCATTCATGAAGGTGCGATGCACATTCTGGAAGAAATCGGTATTGAGTTTCTGAACCCAGAAGCTTGCGCTATTTTGCAACAAGCGGGTTGCACGGTACGCGGCACGAACGTGCGGATGGACCGGCATTTTGTGATGGATATGGTGTCCAAAGCGCCCAGCCAATGGACGATAACGCCGCGCAACCCTGATCGGAAATTGATCATCGGCGGCCGTTATATTTTATTTGGCAATGTTTCGTCGCCGCCCAATTATTGGGATGTAAAGCTGAATGCAAAAGTACCCGGAACGCGCGAAACCTGCCAAAATCTGATCAAACTCAGCCAATACTTTAACTGCATTCACTTTGTCGGGGGCTATCCGGTCGAGCCTGTGGACCTGCACGCCAGTACCCGCCATCTGGATGTGTTATACGATAAATTGACGCTCAGCGATAAGGTGGCGCATGCCTATTCCTTGGGGCGGGAACGGGTTGAAGATGTGGTGGAAATGGTGCGCCTTGCAGGCGGTTGGAGCGATGCCGAATTTGAGGCCAGCCCAAAAATGTACACGAATATCAATTCCACTTCTCCGCTCAAACATGATTTTCCGATGCTGGATGGGTGGATGCGGCTTGCGCGGCGTAATCAAGGTCTGGTGGTTACGCCTTTTACTTTGGCTGGTGCGATGGCGCCGGTGACCTTATCCGGGGCGGTAGCGCAATCGATCGCGGAAGCGTTATGCGCGGTGGCTTTGGCGCAATGGATTAGGCCTGGGGCTGCCTGTGCGCTTGGCACTTTTACCTCGAATGTGGATATGAAAACTGGCGCCCCGGCTTTTGGAACGCCCGAATATATGCGGGCCACGCAAATGACTGGACAGATGGCGCGGTTCTACGGATTGCCCTTGCGCTCATCTGGGGTGTGCGCTGCCAATGTGCCGGATGGGCAAGCAATGTGGGAAACATCAAACAGCCTTTGGGCCGCGGTACAATCGGGCAGCAATATGGTCTATCATGCTGCTGGTTGGCTGGAGGGAGGCTTGATTGCCAGCCCAGAAAAATTTTTGATGGATTGTGAAATACTTCAACAAATCCAACGCTATATGGATCCAGATTTGGTGGCAACGGGTGCGCAAGAGATTGCCCTAGAGGCCATTAAAAGCGTTGGCAATGACGGCCATTTTTTTGGAACCGCCCATACGCAAGAGCGCTACAGTACCGCCTTTTACCAGCCTTTCTTATCTGAATGGAGTAATTTTGAAGGTTGGGAGGCGTCGGGGGCGCTTTGGACGCCTGAGCGCGCACATGCGCTGTATCAGCAAATCTTGGCTGAATTTGAACCGCCTGCACTTGAGGTCTCTCGGCGGGATGCGCTGGCGGATTTTGTTGCGCGCCGCAAACGTGAAGGCGGTGCACCAACCGATTTTTAGATCCCAGCATCGGCCGAAAATCCGCCGGCAAAAGATAGGCGCTGCAATGCCTGCAATTTTGTGCGGATTTGTTTACGATTTTCTAACCTAAGCAGGCCATGTTTGTTGGGGGAGAAGTTATCGTGCATGGGGTTGTGAACAAAGCGCTAGAGCGTTTTACAATTGATACATACGGGTTTGGGTTGTGGCAAAAAGTTGTTTCTGCATGCCCGCATGCCGTGGCGTTTTATGAAGCCATGCTGTGCTATCCAGATCAGGATAGCTATGCTCTTTTGAACCAGCTATCTCGAATTTTGAATAAACCAAACGCCGATATTCTTGAGGATATGGGAACTTATCTGGTGGTGCATCGAAACCAGGACGGGGTTCGCAGATTGTTACGGTTTGGTGGAGTTGATTTTCGCGATTTCTTATTTTCATTGAATGAGTTCAACGCCCGAATTGACCTTATCATGCCAGACTTAAACCTACCGCAAATCAACGTGGTGTGCGGAGCTAAAAATCAAATTTCAATAAGGCTTGCCCCATCATGGTCTGAATTCACCTTTTTATGTATCGGTATTTTGCACGCCATGGCCGATGATTATGGTGCGCTGATCCGTTTGGCACATTTCGCCGACACGGGTTCGGCGGTGATCCAGATAACGTTGGTCGATCACCGTTTCGCGGTGGCGCAGGGGTTTAAGTTGGCGGCGCGCGGTCCATCAAATGGATAATATTCTAAACATTCTTTGCCCCTGTCACCTAATCATCAATCGCGCTGGTGTGATTGAGCATGTTGCGCCGACGATGCAGAAAATTCTTCAAGGTGAAACAGCGCGCCTGCAGCACGTGCTTGATCTTTTTTCGATTAAGCCGCGCAGCGGGCACTTGCGCGGCTGTTCGATGTTTGAATTGGATGGGCAAAAGTTTCACCTATCGTTGCGTCGCTTTCTGGATTTGCGGTGGAATGGGGTGGTGTTGCGATTGCAAGATCGGGACAAGGCAATCATCCCGATTTCCTTCGGTATGGCGTTGAAAGAAACTGCCGAGTGTTTTGAGTTGACCCATGCAGATTTTGGCCCCTCGGAACTGGCGGTTGATATGCTGTGTTTACTCGAGGCACAATCTGCGGTGCGCGCAGCGTCGCGTGCGGTCACGCAGCGCATAGAGGGGGCAAAGAAAAATGCAGAAATTGCAGCGCTGACAGATCCTTTGACGGGTTTGGGAAACCGTCGGAGCCTGATCGAAAGTTTGGCAAGCTTTGCGCGCCAAAATATATCATTTGGGATCATACAGCTTGATCTGGATCATTTTAAAACGGTCAATGATCAGCTTGGGCATCCGGTTGGAGATCGGGTCTTGGTAGAGCTGAGCAATATTTTGCGCCAAGAAATTAGGGCGCATGATGTGGCAGTTCGGTTGGGGGGAGATGAATTTATATTGCTTATAACGGGTACGAATGATCCGACTGAGTTGTTGGGCTTGGCTGAGCGCCTTCTAGCGAGATTGAAACCTCCTTTGACCATTCAAACCCACAAAGTTCAGCTTGGCCTCAGCATGGGGGGACGGATCGTCGAGGCAGCGGAACGCTGGTCAATGATCGATATTTTGCAAGCTGTTGATCAGGCGCTTTACCACTCAAAGCGTCGGGGCAAAGGACGGTTCACGTTTTGCAGCTGAGGTCCGGTTTCTGCGCATGTGTCGTCGCCCGCTGAGATCAATGTGCTGATTTAAAACAAAAATAAGCATTTAGTCTTTTAATTTTTTTAATTAATTTAAATTTATTTTACTCTCGAGGTTGTTTAGGCAGAAGAACTGTCAATTAATTATGAGGTCAAAAATGTCGGATAAACAATATGAGACGCAATACGGCGCGGTCGTTCAAATGTGCTCGATAATGACCTCAAACCTTGAGCAATCCTTTTTTGATTATGGGAGTGAGCGCGGCTGGTTTAATGCAACTGGCGGGTTGACATCTGATGGACGGCTTCTGGCGCATGAGCTCGCAAGTCAGAGCCAAACGCGCACTGCGTTTCGCGCTATGTGTTAAAGCTAAATCCGCACGTCCCAAGGCCGAGAGGTGGGCCGATTTCATGAGACTGCGCTGATTTGATCAGCTTGTCCGCGGCAGGTGCTGTGCTTTGCGGGAACAGAGGTGATCGCCGCACTGCACCAATCGCGCAACGTTGTGCGTTTCGCTGCAAACGTAGCGTGGCATGGTAAAAATCTTTACAGCCTGCCGTTAGCCCCATACCGTTGCGATCAGAGATCAGGCAAGGAGGTGAATGTGGCGAAGGGTGAATTTGCATCTTGGGCAGACTGCGCTGCCGATTTGGTTGCTGTCGCCGCCGGGCGATCGTCTGCCGATCTGGTCGTTCAAAACAGCCGGTTGGTTAATGTTCAGTCGCGAGAGGTTCTTGAGAATTGGCAAATTGCCGTTGTCAGAGGTCGGTTCGCCTATGTTGGGCCGGATGCGCGCCATTGTATCGGCCCAAAAACACAAATTATCGATGCGGGCGGTCGCTATCTTATTCCCGGCCTGTGTGACGGGCATATGCATATCGAAAGCGGCATGCTGATCCCGGCTGAATTTGCCGCGGCGGTTATCCCGTATGGTACGACCACGATGTTTACCGACCCGCATGAAATTGCCAATGTGCTGGGTCTGGCGGGGGTTCGGATGATGCATGATGAGGCGCTCTTGCAACCGATAAATATTTTCACGCAAATGCCCTCTTGCGCGCCGTCTGCGCCTGGGCTGGAAACCACCGGATTTGAAATTACGCCGCAAGATGTTGCTGAAGCGATGCGCTGGCCGGGCATAATAGGCCTTGGGGAAATGATGAATTATCCCGGCGTAATCGCTGGGGATGAAAAAATGCTGGCTGAAATGGCGGCTACGCAGGCGGCTGGAAAGGTGATCGGGGGGCATTATGCCTCACCAGATCTGGGCACGCCCTTTCATGCCTATGCCGCTGGCGGCGCTGCGGATGACCATGAAGGCACGCACGAGGCTGATGCCGTTTTACGCGCCCGAATGGGGATACGGGCGATGCTGCGATTGGGCTCGGCTTGGTATGATGTAGAGCGGCAAATAACCGCCATAACCGAACGCGGTTTAGATCCTAGAAATTTCATTTTATGCACTGATGATTGTCACTCGGAGACCTTGGTCAATGAGGGGCATATGGATCGGGTGGTGCGCCACGCAATTGACTGCGGCTGCGAGCCTTTGATCGCGTTGCAAATGGCGACGATTAATACCGCCACACATTTCGGGCTTGAACGCGAATTGGGCAGTATTGCTCCGGGGCGCCGGGCTGATTTTATCTTGTCGTCTGATCTTGTTTCCTTGCCGATTGAAGTGGTGTTTGCGCGCGGCCAGAAACTTGCCGAACATGGAAAGATTTTGACCGAGTGCCCGCATTATGAATGGCCAGAGGGGGCCAAAAACACGGTTAATCTTGGAAAAACCATGGGCGCTACGGATTTTGAGATTGCAGCAGCACCAAATATGGCAGAGGCGCATGTGAAAGTTATTGGGGTGATCGAAAATCAGGCTCCGACACAGGCGCTGAGCGCGAAATTACCGGTGATTGATGGGTTGGTAGAAGCCAATAAGGGGGTGTGCCAAATCGCTTTGGTCGAACGTCATCATGCGACAGGACGCATCAGCAATGGGTTCGTACAAGGCTTTGCCTATCAGGGTGAAATGGCCATTGCTTCCAGCGTTGCCCATGACAGCCATCATATTATCGTGGTTGGCACTAATCGAGAGATGATGGCGCAGGCGGTCAACCGGCTGGGCGAGATTGGCGGCGGGGCTACGATTTGGCAGGATGGCGCAGAAATTGGGCAGGTGCATTTGCCGATTGCGGGGCTGATGTCTGATCGACCCGCGGCTGAAGTGGCCGCGGAAGTACAAACAATTTTAAGCGGCATGCAACGGTGTGGGTGCGCATTAAACAACGCCTTTATGCAACATTCCCTGTTGGCATTGGTCGTGATTCCGGCCTTGCGGATTTCGGACCTTGGCTTGGTAGATGTGGATCAATTTGCGCTCACAGATCTATTTATTTCTGAGTGATCATTGGCCTGCCTGCCCTTGTGAGGTGGCGCGGCCCTGCTGTGGGCGCTCGTGAGATTGAATTTGAGCGATAGCGTTTTCCAGCCAGTGGAACTTTTCAACAGCTTGATCCGAGGCCAATAAAGATTTTTTCCTGTGAAACACCGGCGCGTCCGGCACGATGAAAAGCGCGGCCTCGTCTAAGTAACGCTGCGCTAAAGAACGCGGCAAATAGGCCGAACCGGGGTTTTCAAGCAGATATTGAAGCGCCCACCACGCGCTGTCAAAATTCAGTCTTGCGATACCCGCATCGTGATAAAATTCGGCATGAACACGGCGATATTCAGCGCCGTGATCCACGAAAATATAGTTAGGATCCCCTATCATTGGCGTATTGCGGCGATCGGAACATAGAATAAGCTCTTCTGCGGGCAACGGGTAAAGCGTTTGAGAGGCGCGCGTCACGGCTTCGAATGTAACGATAATGTCTATGCTGCCCGTGGCGATCCATTCGGTGAGATCGCGGCCGCTGCCTTGCCTTGCGCTCATCGCTAGCTCGGGCTGTGTGCTGGTTGCGTAGTGGAAAAAAGCCCGTCCCGCACCATGCCATAAATCGCGTTCGCATCCAAAACTGCAGGCAGAGGTAAGCCCCGCGGGCAGCCCTGTTTCATTTTTCGCTTGCCGCCATAGCCCCGTGATTGCGGGTGCGTATCGCATCAGTTTTGCCCCGGCCGGCGTGAGCGTTGCCCCCGATTTCTGACGGTTTATCAGCACTTGCCCCAGCTCTTCCTCAAGCGTTTTAAGCCGCGCGGTCACCGTGGATTGGGTGACGTTCAGTTTATCTGCGGCGCGCACCAAACTTCCGGTTTCAAGAATTGCTAAGAATGTTTGCAATGAGGTCAAATTCATAAGCAGCGTTAAGTTGTAAAACTCTGTGATTTACAAGTTTAAATATCATTTTTGAATATTAAAATTAGTTTACCCTCGCTATCCGTTCTAGGCCAGCGGGGTAAGTTGGGCGGCTAAAATATCAAAGGATGTATTCAGATCTTGCTTTTGCCAAATGTGTTTCTGGGGCGATTGATCTTCATGTTTCAAGGGCTCTGACTGTGTGTTTGGCTGCGATTTTAAGCGCAGCTTATGCTTTGGAAATGGCCGTTTTTATCCCTTTTTGCAAAGGTTTGGAGCTGTTACGCTGGCTGTATCACAGAGTAAGTAAAACCCATCGATATATCCAAAGCGGCAGCGGATTAAAGATAAAAACGGAGTAAGCGCATTATGAAACTCACATTACATCATATTAATCTGGCCACTGAAAATGTAGCGAGGATGGATAATTTTTATCAAGAGGTCATGGGGCTTTCTCCGAATGTGGCAGGATTGCCGGTTTTAGAAAAAAAGCAGGGATATGCAGGCGATGTTGCTTTTGTATCGGATGGCCATTTGCAGATGCATTTGGCACAAAAAGATGTGTTGGCAGGGTTTAATGCCGGGCAAATGGTCAATCCGGTTGCGCGCGGCCATATTGCGTATCGTACGGATGACTTAGCCGCGTTCAAAGCGCATTTGCGCACTCAGAACATTCCCTTTTCCGATTGGGGGAATAAAGCAGTAAGCGGTTGGCACCAAATCTTTTTCTACGATCCTGATGGAAATGTCATTGAAGTGCACGAGGTGCAAGATATCGCGGATTAAGAATGTAATGGGCTTTGAATGACACAGCTTAGGGATGCCCTGGCAGGGGGGCTTTGCTTGGCGTTTAACCCAAAATAAATTGGAGCAGCGTGTATAGAATACCCCCAACAACGGCCAAAGTGCCAAGTATCATCAATACCGGCTCAAGGCGTTTATCGTTAATCAGCGGTTCCAGGAAGGGCCATATATATTTCTTGATCATGTAAGGGCGTGCAGTTTTTTGTTTTCCAGAGATTGGATGCCTCATTAACCTGCCTTACGCTTCATTACCAGTTTCTTTGGTGGGTCACCTTCATTCTATCGGGTTTGCAGTGTGCTTTCTTAGCGTTGTTCGACCGGTCAAAAAATTGTGAGGTTAATCATTTTACAATCGAGTAAACTGCTTTAAGAACGGAGCAGCCATAAAAAGGGATGCATGCGGATGACCGTGGAAACAGTTTCGGAAATTAAATGCCATAACGGCATTCAAGGTGTTTACACGCATCGCTCTGCTGCTCTGTCATGTGATATGACCTTCGGCCTGTTTCTCCCTCAGCTTGCGCAAAGCCAAAAAGTGCCGCTGATTTGGTTTTTATCCGGTCTGACCTGCACGCATGAAAACGCCATGGTTAAAGCAGGGGCGCAAAGCTGGGCCGCGCAGCATGATGTGGCGCTGATTTTCCCCGATACGTCGCCGCGCGGCGTCGGCGTCGCCGATGATGAGGCGTTTGATTTGGGGCAGGGCGCAGGGTTTTATGTAAACGCCACGCAAGCGCCTTGGGCGCCCCATTTTAAGATGTGGGATTACATCGCTGAAGAATTGCCTTCCGTCATGGACTCGTCATTTCCAATCGATATGTCGCGGCAATCTATCAGCGGCCATTCCATGGGCGGGCATGGGGCTTTGACGCTTGCCCTGCGCCAACCTGGGCGCTTTAAATCGGTGTCAGCGTTTGCGCCGATTTGCAACCCGATGAAATCGGATTGGGGGATCAAACAATTTACCGCCTATTTGGGCGAGGATAAGGGCCTGTGGGCGGCCCATGATGCCAGCCAATTGATGGCGGAGCATGGCTTTGACGGGCCCATTTTGATTGATAATGGATCAGAGGATCCTTTTTTGGAAAAATTGCGGCCGGAAGCTTTTGCCGATGCGGTGGCCGCGCGTGGCCACAATGCACAATTTCGCCTACAGCCCGGCTATGATCATAGCTACTTTTTTATATCTACATTCATGCAAGAGCATATTGCTTTTCATGCGGATTATTTGCGCTGAAGATAAAAGGATGCAGCGGCCTGTCACATTTGCGCTTTGGTGCTGCGCGATCAAGCGCTTTTTATCGTTTCAAGCCATAAATTTATCGGGTGCGGCAACCACGTCTGCGATTTTCCTTAAATGCGCTTCCAAAGGCGTGTTTCGCCGCCAAATCATGCCCACCGTTCGTTTTGGAGGGCTGGCAGCAAAGCGCAGCATCTCCACCTTGGCAGACCGGCTTTCAAGTGGGACCGCCATGTTTGGGATAAGTGTAACGCCAAGCCCAGAGCCAACCATTTGAACCAGCGTGGAAAGCGAGCTGGCATCCATAAGGTCGCGCGTTTGGGAAGTAGAGATATTACAAACCGTTAAAGCTTGATCTCGAAAGCAATGCCCTTCTTCAAGCAAAAGTAGCCGCATTTCATGCAGCGATTCTGGATGTGGAACTGGTTTTCCGCTTTCGGAAAACGGGCGCACCAAAATAAATTCTTCCTCAAAAAGGGGTACTTCGCTTAGCCGGGGTTCCGATACGGGCAAAGCCAGAATGGCGGCATCTAATCGCCCCTCTAAAATATCTGCGATCAAATTCGATGTAATCGTTTCGCGCAGCTTTAACTCTAACTTTGGAAATGCCTCGGTCATTGATTGGATCAATCGGGGAAAAAGATAGGGTGCAATCGTTGGAATGACGCCAAGCCGCAGCAAGCCTTGCGGCGCCGTATGTGAGGCGTTCGCCAAATCCCCTAATTCCTGCACATGTTGCAAAATCATGCCTGCATGCTTTGCAAAAGCATCACCGTAAGGGGTAAGTTGCAACGGTTTTGTTGCTGTTTCAAGAAGCGGTAAAGGGAGACGCGCTTCCAAGTCTTTGATTTGCATCGAAAGCGCCGGCTGTGAAATCGCGCAAAGGTCAGCTGCCCTGCTGAAATGCCGCGTTTTGGCCAAAGCATCGAAATATCTAAGTTGTTTCAAGGTTATAGTTTCCATAAGAAAAACTTATCAAAAATATTAGTAAATTCAAGTTTATCTTATGTATCTGGCGTGATAAATTTCACGGTATCAGCCGGCCGTGAGTCGAAATGCTGCGAAGCCGTTCATTGGCTTGGGCCGGCCTTATTTAAAAGTCAGTAATTTGCTTCTTCAAGCGAAACGCAAAATCGGGGGATAACGATGAAAGACAATGCCGGACTTTGCCCAGTGATGCATGGTGGAAACACCACAGGCAATGCGGGAACCACCAATCCAGATTGGTGGCCGAACCAATTGAATTTGAACATCTTGCGCCAGCACGATCAAAAATCAAACCCGATGGGGCCCGAATTTTCTTACAGTGAGGCGTTTGATCAGCTTGATTACGACGCGTTGAAAAAAGATCTGCACGCTTTGATGACCGACTCGCAGGCGTGGTGGCCGGCGGATTATGGCCATTATGGGCCCTTTTTTATCCGGATGACATGGCATGCGGCGGGCACCTATCGCACGGGTGACGGGCGCGGCGGCGGCGGCACGGGCGCGCAGCGTTTTGCACCGCTGAACTCTTGGCCTGACAATGGCAATCTGGATAAGGCACGGCGCTTGCTCTGGCCGATCAAACAGAAATACGGCAATAAAATCTCTTGGGCTGATTTGCTTATTTTAACGGGCAATGTCGCGATCGAATCTATGGGCGGCAAAACCTTTGGGTTTGGCGGTGGGCGCGAAGATATTTGGCACCCCGAAGAAGATATTTATTGGGGTGTTGAAACCGACTGGCTTGCAGATCAACGTTATGAAGAGACGCGCCAATCGCTTGAAAATCCTTTGGCGGCTGTGCAGATGGGGTTGATTTATGTGAATCCAGAAGGCCCAAATGGCAACCCAGATCCACTTTTAAGCGCGCAAGATATTCGCGAAACCTTCGGGCGGATGGCGATGAATGATGAGGAAACGGTTGCCTTGGTGGCCGGCGGCCACACGTTTGGCAAGGCTCATGGCGCGGGCGATCCTGAGCTTGTAGGCGCAGAACCGGAAGGTGGCGCAATCGAGCAGATGGGATTTGGATGGAAAAATGCCTATGGTTCCGGTGTTGGGCGTGACACGACCACCAGCGGCATCGAAGGCCCTTGGACGGCCAATCCAACGCAATGGGATAATGGGTATTTTGATTTGTTGTTCAAATATGATTGGGCCTTAACCAAATCTCCGGCGGGCGCAAATATTTGGCAGCCCGTGGATGTTGCCGAGGCGGATATGGCCCCTGAGGTCGATGATCCCAGCGTCAAAGTAATCCCAATGATGACCACCGCAGATATGGCGATGATTAAAGATCCTGCTTATCGGGCGATTTCCGAGCGCTATCATCAAAACCCCGAAGACTTGGCTGATGCATTTGCGCGGGCTTGGTTCAAATTGCTGCACCGCGATATGGGACCAAAAATTCGTTATCAAGGGCCCGAAGTGCCCCAGGAAGAGCTGATCTGGCAAGATCCAGTGCCGGCTGGGGCCAGCGATTACGACGTTGCAGCCCTGCGCGCGGCGCTCAAAGCAAGCGGTTTATCCGTGCAAGAGCTGGTTGAAACCGCTTGGGCTTCTGCCTCGACGTTTCGCGGCACAGATATGCGCGGGGGCGCCAATGGAGCGCGGATCCGGTTGGCACCACAAAAAGATTGGGCGGTCAATAAGCCAAGCCAATTGGCGCGTGTTCTGGCGGTTCTTGATCCGATCGCATCGCAATATGGGGCCAGTTTGGCAGATGTGATTATATTGGGCGGCGCGGTTGGTATTGAAATGGCCAGCGGTGTCGAAGTGGCCTTCGCGCCGGGCCGCGGTGATGCTTCCGAAGAGCAAACTGATGCCGAGTCTTTTGCCGTTCTGGAACCAATGGCGGATGGCTTTCGCAATTATCAGAAAACCGAATTTACGGTCTCTCCGGAAGAGATGATGCTTGATCGCGCGCATCTTCTGGGGCTGACGCCAGCTGAAATGACCGTGTTGGTTGGCGGATTGCGCGCTTTGGGTATCAGCGCGGATGGCCATGGCCTGTGGAGCGCGGGCGGCGCGCTGAATGCGGATTGGTTTAGCAGTTTGCTTGATATGAGCGTAGACTGGAGTTCGACCGGGCCCAACAGTTATGAGGCAAAAGACCGCGTATCTGGTGAGATCGTTAGAACCGCAACCCGCACCGATTTGGTATTTGGATCCAACTCGCAATTGCGGGCTTTGGCCGAGGTTTATGCGCAAGACGATAATAAAGCCAAATTCACAGCGGATTTTATTTCAGCCTGGAATAAAGTGATGAATGCGGATCGGTTTGACCTTCTATAAAGCTTTATGATTTCGATTTTTCACAAGGGGGCCGCATTTGCGGCCCCTTTTTAGTCAGCGAATGAATGGTCAATGTTCAAAACACAAACCGCAAATGTTACATGCTTAGGGCTGGCCCGCTTCTTGTTTCAAATCGCGGCGATAAGCAATCGAGGTTTTTGACCCTTTATTTTAAAGCCCGCACGACCCGATTTTTGATCACTCATCCTTTAAGCATAACCAAGCCCGTGTCGGGATTTTCGAAATCAGTGCATGCGCTGGGCTCTGGCCATCTCTTCTTGCCAAGGCGTGATAACACCATTTGGAATAGAGTTTTGTTCGGGATAGGTCGCGCCTTTTTGGAAAAAGCCGCACTGGTTGATTTGCGAGGCTATGGCGCGCCTCATCCCCATCTCTTTGTGGTTGCAAGGGATGAGGTCGATCTGCGCGCGGGCCAACGCAACCTATCAATCCACTCGTGCGCGATATGCGCGGCATTAGTCCGGCCTTGATTTTGAATTCTGAGTGGCCGTTTGTATAGTTTGTCGCCTTTAGCCTGCTGTGTTTTATTAAATCCGCCTTTGCGGCTGCGCATTGAAATTGGCGTTGCGCTGTGCCCGATTTGCAAAAGATGAGAGTTGGCGGCCTTGGCCCTCAGTGGCGGCGCGCTCCTATTTTTTGCGTCATTTTAGGCTTTACAAAAAGGCTTGCCTGTCCTGACTTCTGCCGGCGCATGATAACCGCAGGCAGATTTTGTGATCCGTTGCCGCAAGCGCCCTGAAGCAGAGATTGCGCGCGTGCTGGTGCTTTGGGATCTGCCAGCAATAAATGATATGGCGTCAATAAGATCTTGGCATTTTCAAAACATGCTCTGCAATATAGCTCAGGATCAGATTGGTTGAGATCGGGGCGACTTGGTAAAGGCGCGCCTCTCTAAATTTACGCTCGATATCGTATTCTTCTGCAAATCCAAATCCACCATGGGTTTGAAGACACGCTTCTGCCGCTGCCCATTGCGCCTCTGCAGCCAATAATTTTGCAAGATTTGCCTCTTCGCCAGGATTTTGACCGGCATCATAGAGCTTGATCGCCTCATGCAGCATCAATTCGGCTGCGCGCATTTGGCTATAGGCTTTGGCGATTGGAAATTGAATGCCTTGGTTTTGTCCGATGGCGCGGCCAAAAACCTGCCGCTCGCAAGCATAGCCCGAAGCTTTTTCAATGAACCATTTGGCATCTCCGATGCATTCGGCTGCGATCAAAATACGTTCGGCATTCATTCCGGAGAGAATATATCGAAAGCCTTTGCCTTCTTCGCCGATAAGATTGCCTTGCGGAACGCTGAGATTATCAAAAAATAATTCTGTTGTGGCGTGGTTCATCATCGTGCGAATGGGGCGAATGCTCAGCGCGCTTTCGCTTGCCTCGCGCATATCTACCAGAAAAACTGATAAGCCCTCGGTGCGCTTTTCAACCTGATTTAGTGGGGTGGTACGCGCCAAGAGCAGTAATAAATCGGAATGTTCGGCGCGGCTGGTCCAGATTTTTTGACCATTCACAATATAGGCCTGCCCCTCTTTACGCGCGGTGCAGCGCAAAGCCGAGGTGTCTGTCCCGCTAGTTGGCTCGGTTACCCCAAAGGCTTGAAGGCGCAAATTTCCCTGCGCGACTTGCGGCAAATATTTGGATTTTTGGGCGTCAGAGCCATGCCGCAGCAGCGTGCCCATCGTATACATTTGCGCATGACAGGCCGCGGCATTGCAGCCTGCGCGGTGGATTTCCTCCAAAATCGCGGCTCCGGCAGAAAGCGGCAAGGATAGCCCGCCATAAGCCTCTGGTATAAGCGCGGCCAGATAGCCAGCTTCGGTCAAAGCGGTTACGAAAGCTTGCGGATAAGCTTGATTGCGATCGCATTCCTGCCAATAGCGCCCAGGAAAGCGTTCGCATAGTTGGGAAACGGCGGTTCTTATTTCTGGGTGGTTTAGTTCATAGGTCATGGGATGTCCGAGGCCTGTTGCGAGGGGAGTGAGAATTCATGACGCAAAGCAGCGCCATCGGCATTAAGGTCTGGCACATGCTTTGCGGTGCCGCCCATTGTGGCAACCGGTAGGGCGGCCATGTCGATTGGCATTCCGCCAATAATGGCGTTTGAATTTTTTAAAAAGGGATGCTCTGAAAGCTCGGCAACCGAATTTAACCGCGCATTGGCAATTTTTGCCGCGTCAAGCTTTTGTACCATTTCTGCGCTGCTGAAACCTTCAAAAACAGCGTTTACAATCGCCTCTAGTGCGATGCGGTTGGCATAGCGGGCGGTGTTTTCAGAAAATCTTGGATCCGTGGGAAGCTGCGGTTGCTGAAGAACCTGCTCACATAACGCGGTGAATTCTCGATTGTTTTGAACCGAAATCAAAATAACAGCGCCATTCGCGCAGCGAAACGCACCATAGGGTGCGATGAAGCTATGTTTTAGCCCCATGCGATCGGGCGCTCCGCCCATATAGCGATGCGCCAGAAGCGGCATATTCATCCAGTCGGCCATGACATCAAACATCGAGATCTTCAGATCAACGCCCTGGCCTGTTTTGCCGCGTTGTAACAGCGCGCGCAAAATAGCTGAGAAGGCCGTCAAACCCGTGGCAAGATCGCTTAGCGATACACCAACGCGGGCCGGGGCATCTGGTGTGCCGGTGACCGCGCAGATGCCGGCTTCTGCTTGGACGAGAAAATCATAGGCTTTCTTTTGCGCCGCATCGCCCGTATCGCCATAGCCTGTGATGGTGCAGCTGATCAGGCCGGGATTATCCCGCCGCAGCTTTGAGCCTGTAAGCCCCAAGCGATCAATTGCACCTGGTGCGAGGTTTGACAGAAATACATCTGCATTTTTCAAAATCCGGCAGAGTAAAGCGGTGTCTTCCGGCGTTTTTAAATTCAGAGCGATCGATTCTTTTCCACGATTGAGCCAGGCAAAAATGGCGCTTTGACCATTTGCGCCCGCATCATAGCCCCGCGCAAAATCCCCCTCTGGCCGCTCTACCTTGATCACTCTGGCCCCTGCATCAGCCAGCAAGGTGCCGCAATAAGGTGCTGCCACCGCCTGTTCTAGCGAGACCACCATAAATCCATCCAGTTCTTTGTTTAGACCCATTGTGAAGATCCCTATTCCTTGCGTGTTGTGGTTTCAAAAGCCCGTCCTGGCAGTTTTTACCGCAGGCGCATCGTACAAAAGATAGAGGGATAGTGATTTGGAAGAAATAAATTTATTTTTAAAACGCATATGGGTTTTGCTTTCATAGCCAGCGCGACGGTGCGTTCAAATATGCGCAGCGTTTTTCTTGATGTACTTTGGTATTAGTGGCACCATTGGGTGCCGCGTCTGGGCCAAGATGGCACCGTGTGGTGGCGCGATGTCACCGCTATAGGCGCAGCCGCCAAGCAGCAAAATGCCTTTAAGGCTACAGCGGGGTTTGCCTGCTTCCTGTTGGCTGATGTTTTGCAAAAGCATTGGTCGGGTTGGCCTTGTCCGGAGCTCCTTGCGGTATTTGGAAAGAGAATTTGCAAAAGATAGGCTGTTATCAATCTAAAATTTTGCGTAATCATAGCTCCTTTGGCCAAAGTGGGGGCAGCCTGCAGATGCCTTAGGTGCGTGGAACGGTTTGCATGCGCTCTAGAATATCCACCCCCTGCATTTTCCAAAAATGAAGCAGATCGATAAAAATCCAATTCTCGGCCAGTTTGTCTCCTTCGCGCCGATACATGTCAATAACCCGCATATCTCCCGCTAAAGTGCTGGCCGGCATGCCCATAAAGCCGCCGGTTGGCGTGAGGCTCAGGTTTGGCCAACCAAAGAATCCACCAAATTGACCCTCGGCAATCCGGCAGAGATGCCCATTGAAAATACGGTCTTTAAACCCTGCGCGAAAGGGGCCGGAATGCTGCTTTGCATAGCGCTCAATTGTATAGGTGGCACCAATGCCAGCAGGCCCCCACCAGATCATATCTTCTGTCCAACTGCGGCGCAGTTCATCGACCAATGGCTCCTCGCGCCCGCCTTTCCAGGTTTTTATATCGCCAACCATATAGTCGATCGTAGCCAGCGTTTTACGCCCTTCTTCTGGATCCTGCGGATCAAACATTAACCCCTCATGAGTCACTGGGCCGGGTTGAACCAAATGCGCGGCGGTTTGCGGTGGAAACGGGCTTAAACCGGCTTGCATCATCAGATGTGGGATATCAAAAAACATCGCGGTTTCTGTGATTTTGCCCTGTTCAACTTTATGAAATTCGCAATAGCGCAGCATTGCAATCTTACCAGTTGGCGCGAGACCCAACCATGGGGCATCAAACAATCCCATCAAATGGCCCATCGAGATCACCCAAACGCCCTCATGGTTGGGCAGTTTATTCTCACCCGCCATAAAAATATCCATACGGCGTTGCAGTGAGGTCAAGGCTGTGCGCAGGGGTTGCCAAAACGTTGTTGCAACTTGCTCTGCACCTTGCAGCTCGTTGAAAGGATGAAAACCACGCCAAAAATAATCGGCGCCGCAATATTGTTTTACGATCGCTGGAAGATCCTGTTCAGAGGCGGCATCTAGATCTGCATAAAATTTTTTAACCAATTGTTTTTGTTCGGAAAAGTTCATATCTACCTCTGCTTGGCTATAATTTTGCATGCGTATGCGAAAACTACTTGCCAAATTCAATGTTCTGAGTCTAGTGTTTGCTTCGGCGGATACAAGAATTTTCGTTGGGGAGAATTAATGGCTGAAATCCAGTTGCGTAACCTGTCAAAGCGATGGGGCAGTTTTGTTGGTGTGGATGATTTCAACCTTACCATTGCAGATAAAGAGTTTTTGGTTCTGCTTGGTCCCTCGGGCTGCGGAAAGACGACCACAATGCGGATGATCGCGGGGCTAGAAGATGCCACATCAGGTGACATTATAGTGGATGGCAAGCGGATCAACGATCTTGAGCCAAAAGACCGAGATGTTGCAATGGTGTTTCAAAGCTATGCGCTTTACCCGAATATGAATGTTTATGAAAACATTCGGTTCCCTCTGAAGGTACGCGGCACCGACCCCAAATTGCATGATGCAAAAGTGCGCCGTGCCAGCGCAATGGTTGAGTTGGACGAGTTTTTGCACCGGAAACCGGCAGAGTTGTCCGGTGGTCAGCGCCAGCGTGTGGCTTTGGGGCGCGCGATCGTTCGCGAACCAAATCTGTTTTTAATGGATGAGCCCCTTTCAAATTTGGATGCTAAATTGCGCGTCTCGACTCGGGCACAAATCAAAAACCTGAGCCATGAATTGAAGGTTACTACAATTTATGTGACCCATGATCAGATCGAAGCGATGACCTTGGCGGACCGTGTTGTGGTGATGAAGGAAGGGGTGGTGCAGCAGGTTGGCTCGCCCACAGAAATTTACGATCGTCCAGCAAATGCCTTTGTTGCAAGTTTTATCGGAAATCCTGCAATGAATTTGATTGAAGGTCAGGTGTCGAAAGGAGTTTTCAGCGCTGAGCATACACAGATCGAGGTTGGCGAGGTTCCAGACGGACCTGTCACTTTAGGGTTTCGCGCCGAAGATGCACAGGTCGTTGAGGTGGATGGCAATATAACAGCACCGATTTATACACAGGAATTATTGGGCGATGCGACCATGGTTTCGGTGCGCTTATCCGGGGCTTTGGTCGCGGTGAAGGCTGATAAAAATTACCGTGCTGCGATAGAAGATGAGGTTTCTTTTCGGATTCCATCAGAATTGTGTCACTTGTTTGATGCTCAAACAGGGGCGCGAATTGGGGGCTAAGTCCCTTATAACTGCCGTTTTAGACGGTGCAATCGGATGGCCGGGTTCCAGCACATCCGCAACTAGGGAGACAGACAAGATGTTTTTGAAAAAAGTAGCGCTCGTTAGCGCCTTGGCGGTGATGGCGGGAACGTCTTCATTCGCGTGTGAGATATCGGCGCGGGTGAGTATCGTGGGCAATGAATTTCCTGCGATTCAAACCGTAGGGGCCGGCGCGCAGGAATGCAGCGGTGCTGAGGTGAATACAAATTTAACTGCTGACCACCAGAAAATTAACGTTGCTGGTATGCAGGGAAACCCTGCCGAGTTTACAGCGGTAATCAATAATAACTCAGTTTTGACCACGATGCTTAACGAAGATCTCGTCAGGCCCCTTGATGATCTTGTTTTAAAACACGGTCAGAGTTTGATGCCGAACCAATTGATTACAATCGATGGAAAAGTCATGGCAGTGGCATTTATGGCTAATGCAGCTCATTTGATTTACCGATCTGATGTTCTTGATGCAATCGGTGTTGAGCCACCTAAAACGTATGAAGAACTGCTAGCGGCCGCGAAGATGATCCGTGAGCAAGGCCTTATGGAAAATCCGGTGGGCGGTGCGTATGCAGCGGGTTGGAATCTGGCAACAGAATTCATCAATATGTATTTTGGCCATGGCGGAGAATTATACAACGGTGCAACTGCCGAACTTTCTATTGAAAACGAAAAAGGCGTTGCGACATTAAACATGTTGAAGGCGTTGAGCGAATATATGAACCCAGATTTTCTTACGCATGACAGCAATGCTACAAATGCAGAATTCCGCGCAGGGAACGTAGCTTTGATGAACATGTGGGGCTCGCGAGCGGCCACAATGGTTGAGGTAGATGGTGTGCCTCAAGATGTCAAAGACGGCTTTAAAATAGCGGGCCCTATGACTGTTGGAGGCGGTGATACTAGCGCGGCTACACTATGGTGGGACGGATTTTCGATCGCAAAAAACATTTCGGATGAGGAAGCTGAAGCAAGCTTTAAAGCCTTAGTTCACGCCATACGCCCTGAAATGATAAACGATGAAACAGCGTTGCAGGCCGTTTGGTTGATTGATGGTTATGAGCCAACACCTGCTGCGTTAGGGGTTTTCGATGCGGCGGGCCGCACAACAGAACCATACCCCTCTCTGCCACAACAGCCTTTGTTACATTCAGCGTTAGGTAGTGAGCTGTCTGATTTTATGCAGGGTAATGAGAGCGCAGAACAGGCACTGGCAGATATAACTGCGGCCTATAATGCTGCGGCAAAAGAAAAAGGACTATTGAAGTAAGCAAAAATTGGCAGTGGGCGTTATGCCCTCTGCCAAATTTTATAGCTGATCAAATTGTTATGAAACACAGAGCTTTCTTTTGGTTTTTTTTGCCTACAGGCATCGCAATGTTTTTTTTCATTGCGATGCCAATCCTGTCAGTAATTGCACAGTCTATTTTCATTCCTCATGAAGCCGTTATGGAAACTGTCAAAAATTGCGGTCCATTTGGTTGTAAAGAAGTCATATCGATTAATCATGAAGCAACGTCTGAATTACGCGCGAAGCAACCCTTGGGTCGTTTTTCTGGTTTAGAAATTTACCTTGATAGAGGGCATCTCGCCATTAGTGAAGTTAACGCTGCTTGGAGTTCTAGCGATAGCTTGTCGCAATTTTTCAGCAGATTGGGGAACTTACCTTTCTACCGAGCTATGGGCTTTACCCTTACCTTCACGTTTGTGGTAACTCCATTTGTCATAATTCTCGGTTTGTTGATCGCGTTAGCCGTTAACTCTTTGCATGCTCGCATAAGGGGTTTGGTCATCTTCTTCTCGCTTCTGCCCTTTGTGGTTACGCCTTTGATCGGGGCGTTGGTGCTGTTTTGGATGATTGACAGCCGAGGCATTTTGGGCACTGCGGTGCAATGGCTTGTATCAGATCCTGACCTTTCTCTTAAAGCTTCAACAGGGTTGATGTGGATCTCCTTAATTGTCTACGGTATTTGGCATGCAGCGCCGTTTGCTTTTGTTATTTTCTACGCAGGTTTACAAACCTTGCCGATGGATCAGATTGAGGCTGCAGAAATCGATGGTGCAACGCGCTTACAGCGCATTCGATATGTTGTGGTTCCGCATTTGATGCCGTTGGTCACCTTCGTGGCCTTGATTCAATTGATGGATAATTTTCGCGTTTTTGAACCGATTGTGGGGTTTAATGCTGCCGCGCATGCGACCAGTATCAGCTGGTTTATCTTCAATGATCTGGGTGGAGAAACGCGCCAATTATCATCGGCATCGGCTTCTTCAGTGCTGACCATTATCGGCGTGTCAATTTTATTGTTGCCGGTTTTGGTGCGCACATGGAATGATTTCAAAGGAAAAACTTAAGATGAGTAGCCGCGCCCGCAAGCAACCTCTTGGTTTGCAAATCTTGATTTACGGATTTGCGGGCCTTTGGCTGATTATGGCCGCTTTTCCTTTTTTATGGACAGCGTGGGGCAGCTTTAAAGTTGAACTTGATTTTTTCTCCATTGCTGATTGGACTTATGCCTTAACGGGCGAACGTACCAAGGCCGAATATGGCAGCCCCTTCACGGATGCAGGATATAAGGGCGCATGGGTTCAAGAATCTTTTTACCGAAATGTCATCAACACGTTCATCATATGTTTTTTTGTGGTTTGTACGTCTCTGACAATCGGAACGTTGGGTGGATATGCGCTATCGCGTTCTAATTATCGATATACATTTATTTTATTGATCACGGCTCTGATTTTTCGCGCAATGCCTCCCATCACATTGGTCGCCGGATATATGCTTCCGTTTTTTCAGTGGAATGTCTGGGGTTTGATGCCAACCACGATTATTGTTCTGGTGGCCATAAATCAGCCTTTCACGCTTTGGATGCTGCATTCGTTTTTTCAAAATATTCCTAAAGAATTAGATGAAAGCGCAAAGGTTGATGGCTGCACGCAATTCCAAGCCTTTCGGCACGTGATTATTCCGGTGATGTGGCCGGGTGTGATTACCACAGGATTGTTCAGCTTTTTACTGGCCTATAATGATTTTGCGGTTACCGCGATGCTTTTATCGGAAGAAAACCGTACGATGGTGCCACAGGTGGCGGCGTTTTTGGGGACAACCTATACAGAGGGTAACATCATGTTTGCTGTGGCTTCTGTGGTCTCAGCTACAGCGCCATTGTTTATCCTGGTGATGTTTTTTCAGCGTCAGATTGTATCGGGCCTGACACAAGGGGCGGTGAAGGGATGAGCTGCGCGGGTAAGGTTTGGATGTGCCAACAGATAAAGATGAAAGTTGCAGATGCTCAAAAACGCTTAAACAGGAGCTTGGGCGCATGAAGGGCACCCGCCCAGAGCAAGCCACGCTCAGCCGCGAGACGGATATGTCTAAAACAGACGAAACGCGGGCCGTTATCGAGGCCATGGTGGATGGGTTGAACGATCACCGGATCGCCGATATTGGAGAGTTTTTCAGTGATAGCTTCCGCTGGATGGGCAATGCAGGCTGTGGCACGAAGTCTGGCCTGACAGAATTTCAGAAAAATTGGCAAAAGCCGTTTCAAGCCGCCTTTTCAGATAAGGTGTGCGTTGATGAAGCGCGGCTGTTTATGGGCGAATGGGCGGCGGCTTTCGGGCGCCAGGAAGCCACCCATAGCGGATGCTTTATGGGCATTGAAGCGACGGGAAAGCGCATTGAAATCCGCTATATGGATTTTTGGAAAGTGGAGGATGGTAAGATCTCTGACAATTGGGTGATGGTGGATTTCCCCCATGTTCTGGCTCAGCTTGGCCATGATGTGTTTGGCGGCGAAGGTTGGGAAGCTTATGACCGGGGCGCGCGTCAAGCGCCAAGCCCTGATGGGAAGGATGGGTAAGATGACGGTTGAATATTTAAAGCGGGGTAAGCCCGAGGCGGATCGAGCCGAAGATGATGCTAAAGTGGCCACTGCGGTTGCCACAACGCTGAAAGATATCGAGATGCGCGGAGATGAGGCCGTGCATGAATTGGCGGTAAAATTTGATAATTATGATCGCCCAACCTACCGCCTCACCGAGGATGAGGTGCAAACGATCATCGCCACAGTGTCAAAGCGCGATATGGAGGATATTAAATTCGCCCAAGAGCAAGTGCGCAATTTTGCGCAGGCGCAGCGCGACAGTATGTTGGATATTGAAGTGGAAACGCTGCCTGGCGTGATCTTGGGGCATAAAAACATCCCGGTGCAATCTGTTGGATGCTATGTGCCGGGCGGTAAATTTCCGATGGTAGCTTCGGCGCATATGTCGGTTGCCACTGCCAGCGTTGCAGGAGTGCCGCGTATTATCGCAGCCACGCCGCCTTTTAACGGCGAACCAAACCCTGCGGTGATCGCCGCGATGCATTTGGGCGGGGCGCATGAAATCTACGTATTGGGGGGCATTCAGGCCGTTGGGGCGATGGCGCTTGGGACGCAGAGTATTGATCCGGTGCATTTGCTTGTGGGGCCGGGCAATGCCTTTGTAGCCGAGGCAAAGCGCCAGCTTTTTGGGCGCGTTGGGATTGACTTATTTGCAGGTCCCACTGAAACGATGGTGATCGCGGATGACACCGTAGATGCGGAGCTCTGCGCCACTGATTTGCTGGGCCAAGCAGAGCATGGATATAATTCACCCGCGGTTTTGGTGACCAATTCGCGGAAATTGGCCGAGCAAACATTGGCTGAGATTGATCGCATCCTGCGTATTTTGCCCACCGCCGGCACGGCGAAAGTGAGCTGGGAAGATTATGGCGAAGTGATCTTATGCGAGACCTATGAAGAAATGCTGCAGGTGGCTGATGATATCGCTTCAGAACATGTGCAGGTGATGACGGATCGTGATGATTGGTTTTTGGAACATATGACCTGTTATGGCGCTTTATTTTTGGGTGCCCGCACCAATGTGGCAAATGGGGATAAGGTGATCGGCACCAATCATACATTGCCGACCAAAAAGGCGGGCCGGTATACGGGTGGCCTCTGGGTTGGAAAATTCCTGAAAACGCATAGCTACCAAAAGGTTTTAACCGATGCGGCTGCGGCTGAAATTGGTGCCTATGGCAGCCGTTTATGCATGTTGGAAGGTTTTGTGGGGCATGCCGAGCAGTGCAATCTGCGCGTGCGCCGTTATGGGGGGCAAAATGTGCCTTATGGAGCAGCGGCAGAATGAGCATTGCAGCGCCATCTGAAAAATTAAAAGCGGTTTTGTTGCCTTTGCGCAGAGCGATGGCAGATTTTAAAGATGCGGCGCATATCCGCCATGCATTAACCAATTTATGCGCCCCTGATATCACGCTTCATATGTGTCACCCTTTTGGCGATCTTAACGGCGCTGATAAAATTTATGATACGATCTATCAGCCTTTGATAACAGCCTTGCCCGATCTTGAGCGGCGCGATTTAATCTTGTTGGCCGGCACCACGCCTGAGGGCCAGGATTGGATTGGCACGATGGGCAATTATATGGGCACATTCTTGGCGCCGTTTATGGATATTCCGCCAACTGGGCATTTGGCGCATATGCGCTATCACGAGTTTTTTCGGGTGGAAGATGGCCGGGTTGTTGAAATGCAGGTGATTTGGGATTTACCTGAATTGATGATGCAGGCCAAAGCCTGGCCAATGGCGCCGCAATTGGGTGCATTCTTATGCACGCCCGGGCCGCTTAGTGGTGATGGGCTGAGCGCGTCTGGCGACGGGCGGGCCAGTCTTGAGCATATCAAAGATATGGAAACGGCTTTGTGTCGATATCCTGATAATCCGGATCCAAAAGTGATGCAGTTGGATCGCTTTTGGCATCCTCGGTTCAATTGGTACGGTCCGGCGGGGATTGGCACGGGCCGGGGTATATCTGGGTTTCGCCATTGGCATCAGATCCCTTTTTTGCGCGGAATGCCGGATCGCAAAGTTGATCCAGCTGGAGATCGCTTAGCTGCAGAAGAGATGTATGATTTACATTCCCATTATATCGCAGAAGGGGCCTATGTCTGCGAAACTGGCTGGCCCAATATGCGGATGAAATTAACGGGTGATGGCTGGATGGGGATCGCTCCAGCGGGCCGCGAAATTACCCTGCGGAGCATTGATTTTTGGCGCTTGGAAAACGGAAAAATCCGTGAAAATTGGGTTCAAATTGATGTGCCATATACTTATGCGCAATTGGGGGTGGATGTGTTTGCGCGCTTGCGTGAATTCAACAAAGCCCGTTCTATGTCGGCGATTTCATTAGATCAGGGGCTGTCATGACTTTACCCACGATGCCGTCTTTCGATTTAACTGGCAAACGCGCATTGGTCGCTGGGGCCTCCTCGGGCATTGGTCTGGCTTGCGCTGTGGCTTTGGCTGAGCATGGGGCCGTTGTGACTTTGGCCGCGCGCCGCACCGAACGATTGCAAGCCCTTGCTGCGCGTTTGCAGGCCGCAGGACGCCATGCAGAGATAATGCAATTGGATGTTGCGGATATTGAAGCCACATCTGTGGCCGTGGCTGCGGCGGGCCCGTTCGATATTTTGGTCAACTCGGCCGGCTTGGCGCGCCATGGCAAGGCCAGTGATACAACCGTGGTCGATTACGACGCCGTAGCCGAGGTGAATATTCGCGGCGCTTACTTTTTGACTCAAGCAGTGGCAAAGGGGCTGCTTGGCGCGCAAAAGCCCGGCAGCTTGATCAATATCTCAAGCCAGATGGCGCATGTTGGAGGTCTTGATCGCGCCGTTTACTGTGCGTCTAAGCATGCGGTTGAAGGGTTTACCAAAGCGATGGCGATTGAGTGGGGGCATGCGGGGATCCGCGTTAACTCGATCTGCCCGACCTTTGTTTTAACCGATTTGACGCAGGCCACGTTTGAGGATGCTGAGAAACGCGCATGGGTGGAAAGCAAGATCAAATTGGGCCGCGTGGGAACGGTAGAAGATATTATGGGGCCAGTTGTATTTCTGGCCTCTGATGCCTCTGCGTTGATGACAGGCGCATCCCTTTTGGTGGATGGAGGCTGGACGGCCGAATGAGCGGACGGATCACATCAAGCGAAGTGGCAAAGCGGGCGGGGGTAAGCCAATCTGCGGTGAGCCGGGTATTCACGCCGGGTGCCTCGGCTTCGGCCAAAACCGTCGAAAAAGTGCGCCGTATTGCGGATGAAATGGGCTATCGTCCAAATTTCATCGCGCGCGCGATGGTGTCGGGAAAAAGCCGGATTATCGGGCTGGTTGTGGCCTATCTTGAGAACCAATTTTATCCCGAAGCCTTGGAAAAGCTTTCAAATGCTCTGCAAGAAAAAGGCTATCATGTTTTGATCTTTATGGCGGGCAAAGACAATGCCAGCATCGAACATGTGATCGAAGAAATTTTGGATTATCAAGTGGATGGTATCGTGACAGCATCGGTGGCGATGTCATCGACTTTGGCAAATCGTTGTCGAGCCGCCGGGGTTCCCATGGTTCTGTTTAACCGAAGCCAAGATGATACAGGCATGTCTGCGGTGACCTCTGACAATCACGCAGGCGGGCAAAAAATTGCGCAGCACCTGCTGGCCACAGGGCATCAGCGGATTGGCTATATCGCCGGCTGGGAAGGCGCTTCGACGCAGCGGGATCGCGAGGCAGGGTTTCGCGCAGGTTTGAACGCTGCCGGTGTGGCTTTACACGCAAGAGAGATCGGCAATTTCACCATGAACGGCGCCACAGAGGCTGCGCGGCGGATGTTTGCCCACAGCCCACCGGATGCGGTATTTGTGGCGAATGACCATATGGCGCTGGCGGTTATGGATACATTGCGGTTTGAGCTTGGGTTAACCATTCCTGATGATGTTTCCGTGATCGGCTATGACGATGTGCCGGCTGCTGCCTGGCCCGCCTATAATCTCAGCACAGTGCGCCAACCGGCGAACCGGATGGTGGCCGAAACCGTCGCAATTTTGATGGCGCAAATAGAAAATAAAACCGAGGCGCCCCGCCGCGTTGAAATCGATGGCCCCTTGGTTTTGCGCCGCTCGGTGCGCAGAGTGCGAAGGAGTGAAACATGAAAGGATTTTCCGAACAATGGGGCGATCTTCCAGATTATATTTTGGGGATTACCAAAGAAATTTGGGAAGGCCGCGGCTTGGCCACGCTCAATCATTACTATGCTGAGAATATTCCGATGCGTTTCCCCGAAGGTGTTTCGATTGGTAATCAGCGCACGATCAACGGAACTTTATCGACCTTGGCCGAATTTCCCGATCGTGAATTAACCGGCGAGGATGTAATCTGGTCGGGCAATGAACAAGACGGGTTTTTATCTTCGCATCGTTTGCTGACTATGGGCACGCACACTGGGGGCGGTTATTTTGGCCCCCCTACCGGTAAGCGCTTTGTCATTCGCGCCATCGCAGATTGTGCGGCGATCAACAATCAAATCAATGATGAATGGCTGATCCGAGATACAGCAGGTTTGGTGTTGCAATTGGGTTTTGATCCGAAAGAATTTGCGCGTGATCTGATCGTACGAGAAGGGGGGGCAGAACGCTGCGTTACACCGTTCTCTCCGGCGGTCGATGTTCAAGGGCCTTATAAAAGCCGAGGCAATGAAAACGAATGGGGCGCGCGGCTATCGGATATTTTGCGTCGGATGATGGAAAAAGATTTTTCGGTGATCCGCGCTGAATATGACCGAGCGGTTCAAACGGAACATCCAGGCTCAACCACGGTGCATTCTTGGGCCGATACTGAAAAGCTTTGGATGGGTCTGCGGGCGTCTTTTCCGAGTGCTGAATTTTCGGTTGACCATCAGATAGGCCGTGAGGATCCGATGCTGTCTCCGCGTGCGGCGGTGCGCTGGAGCTTGAATGGCACGCATGATGGGTGGGGGATGTTTGGCCAGCCAACGGGCGCTCAGATCCATGTAATGGGCTTTACCCATGCCGAATTTGGGCCTTACGGGCTGCGCCGCGAATTCACATTGTTTGATCCGGTTTCTATCTGGAAACAAATTTTCATCGCCACCGGGGCCGGATGAGAATGGAAAACCCAGATGGCAAGCGCCTCTTTGAAGCAAAGTCAAAAGCTTTTTACACCCTGCAGCACGCCGTTCTAGCCAGGTTTAGCCTGCATATGAGCGCGCTTCTGCTACAGCCCCGTTAATTTAATGGATCAAGGATCAATAATGATGACGCCGCAAGAGATGGAAAAAAGGATCGTAAGATATGGGGATTTGATCCCATGTAAAACGGCCTTTATCGATGCCCATACCCCAGGTTCGGATCAAAAGGAAAACTTCACCATTATCGGTGGGGGGGTCTCGGAAAGTGCGGATCAACATGTTCATATCAATATTCCGCACGGTTTTAATATTGGCGCTGCCGGGCAGCCGCCCAAATGCCGAAACTCACTGCATTCGCACCGCACAGCCGAAGTGTTTTTCGTACTTTCGGGCCGGTGGAGGTTTTTTTGGGGGCGTTGGGGCACCGCGGGTGAGGTGGTTCTTGAGGCAGGAGATATCATCAACCTGCCGACAGGTATTTTCAGAGGGTTTGAAAATATCGGAACCGATTATGGAATGATCATGGCAGTGTTGGGCGGCGATGATGCTGGCGGGGGTGTGATTTGGGCGCCGCAAGTGATTGAGGATGCCAAAGACCATGGGCTTGTTTTATCTCAAAAGGGTAAGCTTTATGATACTGCTCAGGGGCAAAGCCTTCCCGCAGGGGACATGCCGATGCCTGTTTTAACGCCGCAAGAGCTCGCTGCATTTCCTGAACTGTCAGCGCAGGATTTGGTGCCAAACCACGTTGCACGTTATTGGGATATGGTCGCTTTCGCGGATCCTGCGCCGGCAAAAATCATCGGCGAAGGCGCGATGCTTCCAGATCGACCAGGGTTTGAAGTTGAGTTTATCACGCAGTGCACCGGCTTTGATGATTTTGAGACTTGTGATCAAGCGGATGTCATTATGCCCGTGCGCGGGCATTGGCGTTTGGATTATGAGGGTGGCAGCACGGCGCTTAATCCAGGCGATACAGCTTCGGTTCCTGAAAACATGCCGCATCGCTTGGCGCCAGCGATGAGCGGCGCTTGCGCGGCCTTTCGAATCCGGAAAACCGCGGACCCTGCCGGGCCCACTTGGAAAGGAAATTAAATGAAGATTGCAACAACGCATGTCGGGTCTTTGCCGCGCAGCCAAGCTGTCGTGGATTTTATTTTTGCCCGTGAACATAAACAATCCTATGATCAGGTGGCATTCGACCGCACCATGCAGGAGGCGGTTCTTGATACGGTTCAAAAGCAAGTGGATGGCGGCATAAACATCGTATCGGATGGGGAGACGTCAAAAATTTCTTATGCGACCTATGTCAAAGATCGATATACTGGCTTTGATGGCGATGGCCCGCGCAATGCGCCTGCGGATTTAAAGCGGTTTCCAAGCTTTTTAAAGCGCCTAGCCGATGATGGTGGCACACCGCAATACGCGCGCCCTATGTGCGTGGGGGATGTGAAATCCAAAGGCCAAGGCGAGTTGGAAAAGGATATTGCCAATTTAAAAGGCGCGATGGCCGCCACGGGGGTGGAGCGCGGATTTATGAATGCCGCCTCGCCCGGGGTGATATCGTTGTTTTTGCAAAATGAATATTACGCGAGCCGTGAAAAATATCTGGAAGCTTTAGCCGAGGCGATGAAGCAGGAATATGAAACGATTGTGGCCTCTGGTCTTGATTTGCAATTGGATTGCCCGGATCTGGCGTTATCACGGCATATGTTGTTTCATGATCTCAGCGATGAGGCCTTCATTAAAATAGCGCAATCGCATGTTGAGGCATTGAATTATGCGTTGCAAAATGTACCCCAAGAGAAAGTGCGGGTTCATATTTGTTGGGGAAATTACGAAGGCCCGCATGTCTGCGACATCCCAATGTCAAAAATGTTTGATACGCTTATGGCGACCAAATCGCGCTATGTCTTGTTTGAAACCTCGAATCCGCGCCATGGGCATGAATGGCAAGTTTTTGCAGATCGTAAAAATGATATCCCAAACGATAAAATCTTGGTGCCAGGCGTTGTGGATACCACAACCAATTTTGTAGAACATCCCGAATTGGTGGCAGAGCGGCTGCGGCGGTTTTCGGGGATTGTTGGGCAAGACAGGGTGGTCGCCAGCAGTGATTGCGGCTTTGGAACCTTTGCCGGTTTTGGCACGATCGATCCTGAAATTGCCTATGCAAAACTTACGGCGTTGTCTGAGGGGGCGCAGCTGGCGTCAAAAGCCGAAGGGGGATAAGCCCAAGCAGCCACGGCGCTGGTCCACATGGCTGAGCCGCATGCGGGTTAGCTTATATGTGGGCGGTTTCCCTTCCGATACGGCTTCGGTATACCCTCGACTGGGTTATCACCGCCCTGTGCGCAATTCACACTTTCAGTGGGACTCTGAGCACCTTGGGTAGGCCGCCAGAGGTTTTTTAGGCAGCTATGAGATTTATGTTTATAAGAGGGTAGGGGGGCTAGGCGGGTCATTCAAAACCTACAAGCTGCCTCTGCGTCGCTTTGTGCTAAAGGGCCAAAGCATCGTCAGGCGTTGGCGGCGCAAACGAATATCCCCCCCAAACCGATTGATCGAAATGGATCACCGATCCGGTCATCATGCCGCTATCATCTGAGGCTAGAAATGTAACGGCTTTGGCCACTTCTTTTGGATCTAACAGCCTGCCAAAGGGCATTTCAGCTGCAGCGGCGTCAAGCCAGTTATGTTCAGCCCCGTGATATTCGCGTTGGATACGATCTTCTCCATCCGAAGCCATCCAGCCAATATTTAGCTGATTGACCCGGATATTATTGCGCATCAAAGCATATCCAGAATTGCGCGTTAAGGTTGCCAATGCGCCTTTGGAGGCGCAATAGGGCGCAATAAAAGGCTGACCTGCCATCGCTGAGGCCGAACCAATATTTACAATTGAGCCTTTTATGTTCTCGCGGATCATCACTTTTGCGCTTTCTTGCATCAGAAAAAAAGGCGCGCGGGTATTGACCGCGAACATACGATTGAAAAGATCTTCGCTGGTATCCAGTAAATTTCCGCGATCCGTAAGGCCGGCAGCATTGACCAAGATATCGACCTGTCCAAAACGCGTATCGGCCTGGGATACAACATTTCGGCAATCTGCCACGCTTTCAAGGTCAGCCTCAACAAACACCACTGGAACGCCCGTGCTTTGGGTGATCTTTGTGGCCACATGACTGCCATTTTCAGCATGTCGTCCGCAGGTCAGAATAGCCTTGGCACCAGCTTGGGCAAATTGCCAAGCGATTGCCGCACCCAGGCCTTGCGTTCCACCGGTGACGATGGCCACCTTATTTTCTATTCTATTCATTTTATGGCTCCTGCTGCTATTTGGTTATATTGTTAGGGTCAGAAAAGCGCGGAATGTTTCAGACATTCAACCCTAAAGATAATCTATGCGTCGCAAAAAGCTGATGAAACCCAGAGGATGACCGCCAATATCACGTTACACTCGGTTTTCCTTTGCGGAGCTAATTGGCGAAAACGAGCCTAGGAGCGCAGATTGATACCTGCCCAAAGATGCTCGACTTTAAATATAACACTCCATAATGAGCTCGGGCCGTTTTCAGATTGAGGCAGAATACCCGCGCTCATCTGCTTGAGACGCGCAATCGCTGCCGGGTTCTTACCCTCGAGAATAGATATCTTCGTAACGCATAATATCATCCTCACTAAGATAGCGTCCTGTTTGAACCTCAATCAAAACCATTGGATCTTTTGTCAAGTTCTTGATGCGATGTTTGGCCCCAACCGGAATAAATATCGAATGATTTTCGTGCAATTGTTGAACCGTTTCATCAACGCTGACTTCTGCCGTGCCTTTGACAATAATCCAATGCTCTGCACGATGAAGGTGGGATTGCATGGACAACGCGGCTTTGGGCTTTACGTGAATGCGCTTGACCTGAAAGCAATCCCCAATCACCAAACGCTCGAACCAGCCCCAGGGGCGGTGGTCTTTAAGAAAGGCGCTGGCTTGAGTCGCGTTTTTGGCCTTTAAAGCATCTACAGCTTTCTGAACGTCTTGCGCGCGCGATATATCAGCCACCAAAACAGCATCTGTCATCGCAACAGCTATGATGTTATTCAGCCCAATTCCGACCACTTCAAGGCCCTCGCTATCAGAGCGTAAGAGGGTATTGTTGCAGCCAATCGAGGTGGTTGCGCCTGACATGGTAAGACCTTCATTGTCTTTTGGGCTTTCGCGCCAGATCGCATCCCAACTGCCAAGGTCTGCCCATCCGCAAGCCAAATGGACCACCGAGAGGTTCTGTGCCTTTTCCATGATTGCATAATCAATCGAGATATTTTCAACAGAGGCCCATTCTTCAGCTTTGAGCCGATAAAACCCACGATCATCTTTGCTCGTCTTTATCGCTTTAGTCACTTGTTTCACCAGATCCGGTGCATGGGTTTCAAAAGCGGTAAGAATATCTTTGGCTTTGAAAAGGAATATCCCTGCATTCCACAGCAAAGAGCCAGACTTGACCATCTCTTGAGCGCGCGCGGCATCAGGTTTCTCGATGAAACCCATTGGCTGGATGGGGCCGTGTTTCACAGGCTTGGGTATTTCTAAGTATCCATATGCTGTCTCGGGATATGTAGGTGTTATCCCAAAGGTGACGATTTGACCCCGTGCCACTTCAGCAAGGCCCAATTTCAACGACACTTTTAAATCTTCAACTTCATGCAGCATCTGATCGGATGGGAGAACCAGCATTGCTGTCTCGGGGTCTTGCTGTGCTAAATATATTGCTGCGGCTAAAATCGCGGGGGCTGTATTTCGCTGCGCAGGTTCGAGCAGTATAGCATCAGGAGTGATGCTGATAGCCTGTAGTTGTTCCTTCACAATGAACCGAAAATTTGAGTTGGTGACCACTAAGGGATTTGTGAACTCGGCACCTAGGCTGCGAAGAGCGGATTTTTGAAAAAGTGTTTCGCAGCCGACCAGTGGGGCGAACTGTTTGGGGAAGGATGCGCGCGACACAGGCCAGAGCCGGTTGCCAGATCCGCCGCAGAGGATTACCGGAGTTATCATTTTTACGCTCCATTCCAGTTGCATCCATCTTTTGCAAAAGATGTGCGATTTTTTTTAAATCACCGCTTTTGTGCCGGTCATGGGTTTCTTAGACCGTCCAGTAAAAGCAAAAATGTATTCCTGATGTTTTGTAGCATTCGGTTTTTAAGTTAATGTAGCGTTAAGCTTGGTTGCGCATCGCGTCATAAGTCATGTGTAGGGTCATTTGGCTTAATTAAGCTAAACAGCCACGCCCTGAATTTTAAATTTTAAAGAGTAATCGCCGCAAAACTGAAAGACCGTTACGCGTGAACAGAAATTGTAGACAAACACCGCCTGTTATCGATTTATAGATAAAATTTCGAAATTTACATTTTATAGCGCAGTGAAAATCTAAATCTTGATTTGAAAAAAATTGGTTGATGTATGGCAAATCCAAAAGTCGCAGCTGTTGCGTTTGGAATAGGTAAGTGGTTTGTAGCAAAGAATGAATATTTCGGGCTTTGACCTCACACATACTCTGGCCTTTGTTTTTGATTTGGACGGTACTCTGGTTCAGTCTGAACATGTATGGTCAAAAGCAAAAGACACTGTAGCTAAAAAGAATGGACTGAAACTAACTGAGGCTGACCTTGAGCCATTTGTGGGACGAAGTTTGAATGCTTTTGTAAGTCATTTTTTTTGAATTTTTCCGATGAACAAAAAAATCACCTAATCAATGAAATTCAGACAAATGCTCTATCTTCTCTTGAGACGGAAATGATGCCAATCAAAGGGGCATCTGAGCTAATAAAAGCGATTTTTGAAAATGGCTTCAGATTAGCACTATGTTCATCAGCCTCAAGACAGGCTATTTTTCTGGCGCTTCGCAAGCTCAAGGCACAAGAATATTTTGAAATTATTGTTTCAGGTGATGACGTACAGAATAGCAAACCAAACCCAGAGCCGTACAAGAGAGTTTTAGAACAACTTCAAATTCATGCGGATCAGGCCTTAGCAATTGAAGACAGTCAACCTGGGTTCCAATCCGCGATCGCAGCAAAAATCCCAACAATTGTTGTTCATCAAAATAACTCCTATATTTTTAAAGAAGCGTCCTTATCGTTCAGAAAACTTAGTCAGATTAAATTGTCTATTTGTGAATGATATTTTACTGATTTGCGTCATGCTTGTTGTGTAACTGTCTAAGATTGAATTCATTTTTATTTTTTTAATTGCTGTTTTTGAATGTTCTTGAAATATTCATTCTAGTGAGCATGCCTAAGAATAAAAACACTCGGAAAATAAAACTCTACAAACCTTAATATTGAGATTTTGTTAGCGCATCGAGAAGGTCTTAGTGAAGACGTTACGCCCCATAATTTTTGATGAAAAAGTTGAGAGTGTTTCAGTTTTATCAGTTTGCCAGAGCAGTTAAAAAAATGCATCCGATCCAGAAGCCTGATTTGGACAAGGCCCGCAGCTTCTAATTCAGGATCTACTCACTGGTGATCGTAAATCTGAAGATCTAGGTGGCGTTCGTGTGTACAAATTTAAAATGGTACATAAGCTTAATCCTTTGGCTTAAATTTTGAAAATGAAGTTTTGACACTGGCGCTACTTGCGCTGGGGTCCCATGAGAATTTCTACCAAGATCTTAAGCAATCACTGTGAATTTTAGGGTGACAAGTGTTTTCAGTCTTCCACTTGTATAGATTGCTTAAAAGAGACAGAGGTAGCCTCTGCGATTGCTGGATTGCTTACAATTGAGACCTAGAAATATAGGCTTATCGGAACCCTTAAGCCTCAGAAGTGATAGACTATTACTTGGGATTAACTTTTTATCTCTTCCAGGTTTTTCCTAATCCACTGCCCGAGTTCATTTTCGCTGATATCGCTCGCAGCTACGCGTATGATCGTCTTATACTTGTCTTCAGGTGAGGCTGCTAAATCGTATCCGTTTAACTTTAGAAACAGGCGCATTGCGATGAGTGCGGTGCGCTTATTCGCGTCATTGAAGGGATGATTTTTTGCAAGCCCGAACCCATATACTGCGGCGAGTTCAGCCACGTCTGGTTTTGGGTCAGAGTAATGATAGGAATTTTCTGGCCTTGATAGGGCAGACAAAAGCAATCCCTCATCGCGAAGCCCCGGTAGGCCGCCATGCTCATTAATTTGTCGATCGTGAAAGGCCTTAATGACGCGTAAATTGATCCAGATTGGCTCTGTCATTTCGCGAGTTTGCGCAAGATGTCTCGATCTTCTCGCATGATGTCTTCTGCAACCGCCATCTGCGCGTCAAATTCAGGGTCATAGGGGGTAAGCTCAATGCCGTTCTCCGTTTCAATAACATGCAAGACGTCCCCCTTATCGACCCGAAGCTTGGTTAAAATTTCTTTGGGCAATAGAATGCCAGCAGAATTACCAACAGATTTTATTGTAAGCGCAGTCATCAGATATCACCCAAAGTTTACATTCTAGTATTACAAATGTTATAACGCAACTGATTAGGGAAATCAAATGCAAGTGCCTGAAGACCACCCACCCGAACCCTGGCCCTTATCGGAACCCCCAAGCTCCTGAATAGGCGGGTCTTTCGCCTTAGCCGTGAATCCCTCACATCATAGCTTTGCCTTGTGTTCTGCACCCAGCGCCTATACGCGGTTCACATGCGCAAGTATCTTGATATCCCGCTCACCCTGATGGTGACTGCTGTCTTAACAGTCGCCATGCTTTGGCCTATCAATCAGCCGCCCCCAGCGCCGGATGGCACCGACAAACTTGTACACCTCATTGCCTTCGCAGCGCTCGCCTTTCCACTGGCCCGCACAGGACGCATTGGGCTCATTCCGGTCTTTGTCGGAGCCAGTGTCTTTGGTGGCCTCATAGAACTCATCCAGCCCTCCTTTGGGCGCAGCGCAGATATGCAGGATTGGATAGCGGATATTGTCGGCGTAGCGCTCGGAATTGTGCTCGCGCTCATCTACCGCAGGCTTCGGAAGCATCGCGTTTGAATATTCAGATGTGAATTTTTCGCCTTTTGGTTGTGGAGAATTTCGTTTCGGGATTTTAGGTTTTAATTCCTCTTGAATTGGTCAGACCAGGCTTTCTGAGCTTTGCGTTGCTTTGAAAGCGCTTCCCGTTTGTAGCGCTGAAGGAGACGCGTGCGATTTTCAATCTGCCTCTGACTTTTTCGAATGTCTTTCTTAATAATCTGCAAAAGAATCTTTGAGGCATCCCGCGTCCATTTATCTAAATCCCGATTGCGCGCAAAACGGAGGTAGAGTTGATAATCATGTTCTTGATTGGCCAATTCTTCAAAAAGTGGATCACGTTCTTGCTCGAATTCGTCGATGGCGTGCAGCACGCTTCGAAGACGCACCTCAGCTTGCGCTAAGTTTACTGCAAGCCGCTGCTCATCGCTGAGAGCGTCCATAACGGATAATTCTGCGTTGGGATCATTCAGGATGATGCGGTACCACTCCAACACGGATTTGGGCGCGAGCGCAGCGGTGAGACCGTGCTTGCGCGCGTTGTTGCGTGCCACTTCAGCCCCTGTGCACAGAAGCTCTAAGACATCAGTCTCGTGCGGCTCGCCACTGATCGTTTCAAAAACGCGACCAAAGCTCATTCAGCAGCCTTCACATCAATTGCGCGCGCATTTTGGAGATTTTGGTAATCCTCTAGAATGCGACGGCGCCGCTTTTCCAAATCAGACAGGACGTCATCCAATTCTCGATATTTTGATCCTGTTTCATAAACCACAGACAAAATTGTTTCTGGGAATGGGAGGTTGGCTTTTATTTGAAGCTGCGCTTTTTCAATTTGATCAGTCTTCCCCGATTTCAGCTGCGCGATCACCTGACTTGCCGCAGCTTTAGCGTCATGTGGATCAAAGACGTCGTAACTTCCATAAGACGTGATGGACGCAAAGAAATCATTATTTTGCTCTTTATCTTCCAAACGTTGCCGGCGCTCTTCCTCATAAAATTCCTGTTCGGCAAGTTTCACATACTGGTTGGTGATTTCGTCAAAAACCGCTGATCTGGCAATATGCCTCTTTTGTATGAGGATTTGGGCAATATCCCATTCGATCATGATGATGTTTTCAGCCATGACGGCTTCATGGGGCCGCATGGGCGCGAGGTCAGTTAAAAGGGCATCCCGAAATGCGTCTAAGTCATCAAGATGATCCCCTGCCCTATGGGTAGGTTGATAGATCAATTCTTGAAAGCTGTTTAGACCAAAGTCACTCGGGAGGAGATGTGAAGTCTGGGTCATGGTGGCTCCTACATGTGGTGCCCATCATGCCAAGATTCGCTATATGTCGCTATTATGTCGTGTATTGGTCAGCGTATTTTTGTTTTATATCCCAAAGGATAGGTACGCGTGACCGACTTATTCACTGGAGCTTCCAAAGGCGGACACCAGGACCTTCATCCGCACTTCCAATGAATTCAACGCCCGCTTTCTCCAGAGTTTGTTGTATGAGTTTCAGATTGGCCGCCGTTGCTTTTTCGAGGCCGCCTTCAGACTCAATTCTACGTATTGTTCTTGAACTGACACCGCTTTTTTCGCCGAGGACATCCAATGACCAACCCAGCGCAGCACGAGCCATTTGCAATTGCTGAACAGTAATCATTGACACTTACATCCTTATGTCCTATTATCGTCCATATGTCCGATATTATAAAAATTCGTTTATCTGAGACACTTCAATGTCTAGAAGGTGCTTATGCTCCAAACACACTCAAGTCATATTATGCTGACACCAAGGCATTTGTCGATTGGTGCTTCGTGAAAAACATTGAACCGTTTCCACTGACATCCGGCGGTGTACGAGAATACATTGAGACGATGGCAGTAAACTACAGCTATTCCTCGATCAGACGGCGGCTATCTTGCCTGCGACGCATCAATAAATTGCTCGGGCACCAAGACCATACACAAACAGAAGAAATCTACCTTACAATTCGCCGCCTGAAACGCTCTAAGTGTCTGGAACAACAACAAGCCGTTGGCATCAATCATGATCTCTTGGTGAAAATGATAGACGCGCAACCCGACACACTCGCAGGCACGCGCAACAAAGCCATGCTGTCTCTAGGCTACGATTTCCTTGCCCGAAGATCAGAGCTTGTTGCACTCCGAACGACTGATTTGGAATTCACAAAAGATGGCGCATTAAAAGGTATAATCAGAAAAAGCAAAACCGACCAGTATGGACGTGGTCGGCTTGTCTTTGGCTCTGAGCGGAGCGCTAAATTATTAAGGGGATGGTTTCAAAAGAAACCCACGGAAATCGAAGCCGTCTTTTGCGCGATAAATCACGGCCAGTGTTTGGATCGCCCTATTTGCGACAGGAACGTAAATGAAATTATCAAGAAAAGTGTTGTGAAAGTGAAGCGCTGTGAACGACCGAGTGATTTGAAAGTTTCGGGGCACTCGCTACGCGTTCGTGCCGCTCAGGACTTACTCATTAAAGGTTATGATATGGCGGCCATCACGCGTGCGGGTGGATGGTCAAATGCTGAGACTGTTTCGAGGTATTTACGGTTTTCGCAGCATAATATTTGGAAGTAGTATCTTCGGTATGTTTCACGTGGTTGACACATTAATTTTCACCTACTCAAACGATAGTCAGCTCACGACTTGCCTAATATATATCGAATGTCTGAAGCGTACCTGTGCCAGAGATTTTACATTACAGATCTGTTGAGTATAAGTAGAATATAACTCTAACTAGATAGGCACAATTTATAAACTAAACAATGTTCATTGCCCTACTAAAGCGGTTTGCGTTTGATTTGAATCGAATTGGGGTTCATAGGCCCACCTTTGTCTGATTCACTTCTGTTTGGAGGTGGATCATGTCCAAACCTTATTCTTTGGACCTTCGGGAACGGATTTGCGCCTACGTCGCTGAGGGCAACTCGGCCCGTTCCGCAGGGCGGCTGTTCGGTGTGAGTGCAGCCACGGCGGTGCGATTGGCAGCGCAGCATCGTGAACACGGCACGGCTGTACCCAAGCCGCAAGGCCGCCCTGCCGGCCAGTTCGGCAAACTCTCTTAGTACAGGGATTTTCTGCTGGAGATCGTGCAGGCTGAACCGGACATCACGCTCAAGGAATTGGCCTGTGCCCTGGCCGAAACACATGGCGTAGAGGTGCAGCTTTCTTCGCTGCACCGCGCGCTCGAACGGGCCGGGCTGTCATATAAAAAAGGACTGATCGCGGCGGAACGTGATCGACCTGCGCTGCGTCAGGCCCGCCGTGATTGGATCACGCACCGTCAACCCCGCATGCGCGCGGAGCCGCACAGGCTGGTTTTCATCGACGAAACGGCGGTCAAGACAAACCTCACGCGGCTGCGTGGGCGAGCGCCTGTCGGGGAACGGCTCTATGGCACCGCACCCTTCGGCAAGTGGGGTACTCAAACGTTCTTGCCGGTCTAACGCAAAACGCCCTGATCGCGCCATGGGTGATCAACGGCGCAATGAACGGCCCTGCTTTCGATACCTATATCGAGACGCAACTGGTCCCGGCACTTGATCCGGGGACTGTTGTCATCCTCGACAACCTGTCCACCCACAAAAGTCCACGCGCGGCACAAGCCCTGAAGGAGCGCGGCTGCTGGTTCTTGTTCCTGCCTGCTTACAGCCCCGATCTCAATCCCATCGAGATGGCCTTCTCGAAACTCAAGGCCCACCTGCGACGCATCGGTGCCAGAAACTTTGACACCTTGCTCCAGGCTCTCGGAGACATCTGCGACCTGTTCGACCCGCAGGAGTGTTGGAACTTCCTCAAAGCTGCCGGATATGCCTCAGATTAAATGCATAATGCTTTAAAGTACATGTTTTCTGGATACTTACAATTATCAAAAACAGCCAATTTCGCTCGACGATCCAGCTACCACCTAAAATGCTTGGAACAAGTTACGACGTGCACTATTTACGTCAATTCTGAACCTTTGTGCTGCCAAAGCATAACGTTTTAAAAACTTCTCTTTTGAACTAGCGAAGTCTCGCTAAGTCATAGCGCCGCCTGATTTGATTTATGATAGATAAAAAAGCTTTACTGGCGGATGACCCATTAACACTTTTATATTGAGTGTAGTTGGGACTTGCCGTGTTCTACATGTCCAACAAAGTTGTATTTGAATCTCAACACTGGTATTGTTTAAAGCACGGCAAAATTTAAAGGCTTACGTTTCGTGATATTTTTTTCGGCTTACGCCTATGAGTTCATTGAAACCGCTAAACTCGCGCACAAAGGTGAGTTGGATGCTTTCTATTATGAAAAAAATATAATAAGTTTCGAAAAAGGCAAACAGGTCATACAATTGGAAAATTATTCAACATTTGAATATGATGCGTTACTTTGCATCAAACGACACACAATTTTGTTGACTACTGAAAGGATTGCAGAGCCTAATTCAGTTTGGTTTGAAATGAGCGATATAGTAAGGCTCGATCCCGGCGATCAAAAAAGAGCAATCAAAATCGTAAACATGTATCTAAAACAGCATTAGTTCTTACGAAATCTATCTATCCCTTGTATCAAACTTACTTTTTGTTTTACAGACTGATTACAACAATGTCACTAAAGTTGAGATTAATTTACTTTCTGTGTAAATACACGCAACTGAACCGGTTTGTAGATCCGGCCAAAAGCTTGTCGTATATGAAAGTTCTAGGTTCTCAATTTTAACGGTAGACTTGCAACCAGCGCTATTAAAATGCACGTATTTTTACGGAGATAATTAATGAAAATATTGGTCACAGGAGGTACGGGATTTATTGGATCAGCAGTGGTTAGGTTAGCCATTTCCCGTGGGTATTCAGTGGTGAATGTCGATTCGTTAACCTACGCATCTTGCTTAGCAAGTTTAGCCAGCGTTGAAGATCATCCAAACTATATGTTTGAAAAAGTGGACATTCGGGACAGCACAGCGCTTGTTAAAGTGTTCTCCAAACACCGGCCCGACAAAGTAATACATTTAGCAGCCGAGTCTCATGTGGACCGTTCGATTGACGATCCGATCAACTTTATCGAAACCAACATAATTGGAACCTTCAATCTTTTAGAGACGTCTCTTAGCTATTGGCGAACAGAGGGTAAACCTGAAAAATTCCGTTTCCATCACGTTAGTACTGATGAAGTTTTTGGTTCACTGGGGCAAATAGGTACTTTCACCGAAGAAACCCCTTATGATCCTCGCAGCCCTTATTCAGCGAGTAAAGCTAGTTCAGATCATTTAGTACGCGCATGGTTTGAAACATATGGCCTACCCGTCGTAATGACCAATTGCTCCAACAACTATGGACCCTATCATTTTCCAGAAAAACTAATACCACTCGTTATTTTGAATGCACTCGCTGGAAAATCGTTACCTATTTATGGGGATGGTAGCAACATCCGTGACTGGTTATACGTAGAAGACCACGCGGATGCTTTGTTGCTAGTACTAGAAAAGGGAAGACTAGGTCGCAGCTACAATATTGGAGGCGAAAATGAGCGAACAAATCTGCAGATAGTTAAAACTATCTGCGGTATTTTGGATCGCCTACAGCCGCGTGATCAAGCGAGCTACGAAACTCTTATTGAATTTGTGACTGATCGTCCTGGTCATGATGCACGTTACGCTATTGATCCTGGCCGTTTAAGAAATGAACTATCGTGGCGCCCATCAATGACCATAGAACAGGGTTTGGAGAAAACAGTCGAATGGTATTTGAATAACTCAGCTTGGTGGAAACCACTATTAAATCGTCCCGGCGTTGGACAGCGTCTAGGTCTCAAATAACTTGAACAGCACCACTACCAATTATGATTTGCAATGAAACACAATATCCAACAGTGTAGTTATTGAGTTGTCTAATCGGAAGTTGCTAACACTCTCTGGGCAAGCTTTTCGGAAAGTAACATGGTCCTGTGTTTTAATTATTTTTTCAAACGCTTTCGCCATCTCCTGCACATTGCCGTTTTCAATGAGAAAGCCATTATCAGAATTAATAATCGCACCGGGACCCGTTGGGCAATCAAATGCTATCACAGGAAGCCCAGCGTACAAGGCATTAAGCATAACCAAGGGAAAACCTTCAAACCGTGAAGGTAAAACAAAACAGTCGTAATAACGATAACTTGCGTACAAATTTTCACTGAACCCTTTCAAACTCACCTGTGACGTTAAACTCAAATCATCGATCAGTCCTTCAAGATTTTCTCTCTCGCTTCCTTCGCCATATATATCTACTTTAATTCGTTTTCTTATCGGACTATCCACACGACTCAACGCTTCCAGCAGCAGATCAAAACCTTTACGCTCATGTAACATCCCTGCCGCCAAAAGACGAAATTCATTCGTTGAACTTAAAACAAACGTGTCGAGTTTTCTCAATACTTTTGGGGAAACCCAATTACGTAAATGGACAACTAATAATTTAGGAAATAATGTGTTTAAATACTCTTTCTCTGACTCCGTAGGCACAATAATTGTGGATCTAAACACTGAAAACAACCTAAGCCGCAACGAGTCGATTGAATTTCTTTTCCCAAAAAACGCGACATTTTCCCAAATAAAAACCTTGTTAAATAGAAAGGGGAGAATACAGCTGGGGCCTGGACTGGTTGAAATTATAGGGGTTTGACGATAATGCCTATACCCTTGGATCAAATGGACCAATAGCAAAAATGAAGTTTTAATCCAGTATATGAATTTAATAAATTTATTCCAATCTGACTGATGTTCCCAACTTTGCAACACCGTTACATTATTTGTATCGTTGACGGGTGATATCCCATGCAAAGCGATGATTTGTAAATCAACGCCATGTCCCTCAATATTATCAGAAATCTCGTTTATTAACGTTGATACTCCCCCATGTACCCCCGAACTGGTCGTGACACACGAGCAAATTATCACTAAATTTTTCATCTTATCTACAATCCGCTTTACTAATTAACTTGCTTTCACCTGAAAAATATGCACACGTTTCAAAGAATAACGATACCAACACAAAGCCCAAAACAGGCTTTAGGTATAATAACAAAGCGAAATTAGTGTTGATTGGTAGCGTAAGAACGAAGTACAAGACTATTACACTTTGTAAATTATTGGATGTAGTTCTTTTGAAGAACTTACTTATTTGAAAAATCATCCAGATATTTAAAAAATAAATTAAAGGTCCAATTATTATTATCGCATTTCCAACCATTACAAAACCCTGACCAACAAAAAATGAATTTATATTTACAAAACCATCTACCTCTGCCCCAAATATTTTTTCCACGACGAGAGCCGATGGATCAAAACTTTCAACACCAAAAAGTCGATGTAATGGAAACCCATAAAATAAAGCGTTCATATCTTGCTCAGTGAAGTATTCTCGAATAAGGAACATACCCATTGACTGACCGATGAATACCCTTCTTAAAATATTTTCTAAGATATCCATTAAATTTGACTGGGCAACGAGATAAAACATAGTGAGTATGCTAAGTAATATTAACATTAAGAATAATATATCAATCTTCAATTTCAGCACAGTATACCTCACCCATGCTATTAACAAAAGCGGCACTAAAAAGATAGATTTCGACAAAATTATAGAATTAAATAAAACATACACTCCCAAATAAAACCAAAATAATATTTTCACACCTTTCTGGTAGTAGAAATACATTAACCATACCAAGAAAATAGTAGGCGCAAAATATAGGATGTAGCCAAAAAGTGGTATACCATTTTTAATTTGATAATTTATTACTTCTCCGCGCGCAATAGCACCTGCCACTGGTCCCTCTGTTAATGCAATTATTAAAGGATAAGATGGTATTCGATATAATTCAAACACCATGCATAATATTATAATCGATAGACTTATAACAACAAACTTGCTGACTTTAAAGAAGCGATAATTTCGTTTTTGTATAAATACTGTGTCGATATTCTTGAAGTTTCTGTGATTAATCTTCAATATGAAAAGCATTGCGTATAATGTGAATATTGACTGTACTGTGACAATAAATCTTGTATTATCTGAGATTTTAGAGTGTAAACCTTGCCATAATTCAATATCGAACACGCCAATTGCAACTATTCCAAAAATAATTGGAATAAATTGGAAAAAAAATGTTAATCTTTGAGAGTTTGCAGATAATGCGGATGCATCGTTACTTCTGATCAAACAGAAATAAACTCCAGGAGCAAAAATAGCAAACGTTGTAATAGCTATTAACAACTGAAATTATTGACCATTTCGATTACATGATTTATTTCAGCACGCTCTAAGCATTCATGCATTGGCAGAGATACAATGGACTCACTAATGATATGTGCATTTTTGATTTTAACGCGCTCAACGTTTTTAAATATCTCTAGTTTGTCAAGAGATTGAGGATAGTGAACACCGGTTTCTATCTCACATTTCGACATGTAAGATTGAAATGTTTTGCGATTTCGCACAAGAACTGGAAATAAGTGAAAAATATGATCACCATCCATGTTTCCATAATTCATTAATTCAATATTTGGATTGTTAATTGAATCACAGTAAAGCTTTGCAAGCGCTATTCTTTTTTTACAATTTTCGAAATAGGTTTTTAATTTTTCAATTAAAAATATAGCTTGGATCTCATCTAAACGACTATTTTGTCCAATACTTTCATATTTGTATTTTTCTCTACTGCCATAATTTGAAATCATGCGGCAATGGTTGGCAATTGCCAAATTGCATGTTGAAATCATTCCTCCATCGCCAAGTGCGCCTAAACTTTTTCCAGGATAAAAACTATAGAATGATATGTTGCCAGCAGATCCACATACGATTTGATCCGATCTTGCACCGTGAGCTTGAGCACAATCCTCCATCAGAACAATATTATTTACTTCACAGAAATCATATAATTCCTTAAGTTTGGATGCTTTGCCATACAAGTGGACGCACATAATGGCTTTAGTGCGTTCAGTTACTCCCTCTGTAAAGCAATTGACCGAAGCCAAACCGTCGTCTTTTTCCACATCTACGAATTTAACTTTTAAACCAGCATCGATTAACGCCGACGCTGATGCGATGAAAGTGTTTGTTGGTACAAGTACTTCGTCCCCGATTTTTAAAATTCCCGCAGAGATCAAAGCTTTTGTGCCAATTCGAATAGCATCATATCCATTACCAACACCAATATTATAATCACAACCTGATATTTCTTTTCCAAACGAGTCTTCAAACAGCTCTTTATTCTTGCCATTTATCCAAAATGGAAAGGCTTCATCTGATCCTTTGAGTCTTATCAACTCATTTAAGAAACTATTAAATGCAGATCCATTAACGCGATCGAGGTCAATTAATTTTACTACCATTTTGCTCTCGAAGTAACATTGGCGTCATTCATGCGATGTAAATTGGGTGTCACAACCTGAAGAATTTCATCCAGTAACCCCTCATTCAGTGTAATAGGCTCAAATCCCAAGCTGCGGAGACCAGCATTTTCGACAAATAGTTCATTTTTAGCTAATTCTTTGCGAGGGTTGTCCACATAAGACACCTCACATCCTGTTAGATCGCTAATAATATGTGCGAGTTCCTCTACACCCCTTACCTCGGACACTTGATTGAAAATACGGACCTTTTTGCGCTCGAAGTCATGATTTTCTATTGCCAGCCTTACGCACTTTGTTGTGTCATTGATATTAATAAAAGCCCGCCGTTGTCCACCAGAACCGTACACAGTCAATGGTAAACCCTTCGCTGCTTGAGTCAAAAATCTATTTAAAACAGTACCAAATTCACCATCATAATCAAAACGGTTCGACAAACTGTCGTGCCGTTTAGTAATTTTTGTTTCCGTACCCCATACAATCCCTTGATGCAAATCGGTAATCTTTAAACCCCAATTCTTGCAGTAAAACTGAAACAACAATTGATCTAGACATTTTGTCATGTGATAAACACTACCTGGGTTAGCAGGATAAAGGATTTCCGTTGGGTATCCCGTAGATTTGATAGTAATGTCCAAATAACCCTCAGGAATTTTACCAAAGTTATCATTGTAACCATAAACACCCATTGTGCCTAAGTGTACCAAATGGATATCACGATTAACTTCAATAATTGCGTTTAACACATTTGTAGTACCATTAACGTTATTGTTAGTTGTATAAATTCTTCGGTCTGCGTCGAGCATTGAATATGGAGCAGATCTTTGTTCAGCAAAATGAACAATGGTGTCTGGACGAAATTCAGATACACAGTCTTTGAATTCAGTAAACTGCGAGGAGATATCTAAGTAAACAAAACCAAGTGTTCCAACTAATTCGTTTGCAACTGAAATCCTTTGGTTTATGTCAGTTATCGGCGTGAGAGACTGAGTCGAAAGTTCATTGTCAATATTCCGTCTTGCTAAATTATCTACGATCAGAACTTCATGACCGTTGTGAATTAATTCAAGTGCTGTGGGCCAACCGCAAAATCCGTCGCCGCCGAGTACCATTATTTTCATTTTTTTTTCCTCAAGATTGTCCATTTTAACGAGTTTAGAAAGATGTGAACCAAAAATTTGAACACAACATCAAGATAAAGAGTTAAGCCATTACTGCGCGAGCGATTAGCGAAAAACTTTACTTGCTCTTTATACAGTGGTAATTTCCGAGTTGCGTGACTGACAGAACCTGACGTCGTATAAACATAAGTACGTAGATTAGATTCCCGTACACCGTACCCACAAGCTAAACATTCTAACCAATATTTCCAGTCTTCTTTACGACCTTCCCTAAATCTAATCATATCTCTAATAATCTCCGAAGAAACATATGTCGCACCAATTGCGAAGGGGTTAACGAATTCTTTAAAAGCTAAAGGGAATAAAAAAGCGTCATATTTTCCGCGACTTGAAAGCTCATAATGCCGAGTTCTATAAATTGTTTTTGGTGACCATGAAATACGTGGGACTTTTACAAGCACATCGCCGCCATCTAGAAAACAAATGAATGACTGGATATATTCAAAGCGTTCCAAGTAATTTAAGCCCAAATTACGCGCAGCGGAAACATTCGTGATATTGACATCACGCAGAACCACGATTTCGACATCAAATTCAGCCAATGACAATTCACTGTTACCCAACTCTCCATTAAGTATCAGTATAATCATAAAAACGTCGCGAGAATTTCTAGAGCAATAATCGATTGATTGCAATGTTGTTTTTGCCTCGTCTATGCTCCGACTAGACGGAACGATATAAATAAATTTAGCTTTGCAACGAACGTTATTTAATGTATTTTGCATTATCAGGCAAATCTCTAATGATAGTTGCACCAGCTGCTACCACACAATTTTTTCCAATTTTTACGCCAGGAAGAATAGTTACACCCGCACCTATAGATGTCCCTGCACCAACTTGCGTCTCTAGTTTCTGAAAATTAACATTCTTAGATTTTGGGTAACGATCGTTTGTAAAAGTTACATTCGGGCCAATAAAACAATTATCGCCAATCTGTACTCCGTCATAAATCATGGCACTATTTTTAATAGTTACATTATCACCGACGATAACTCCGGATTCAATATAGCAGTGCGAGCAGATATTACAATTACGACCAATTACACAACCTTCCAATATTACGGTAAATTGCCACACATTAGTCCCTATACCGATACAATTAGATCTGACATCAGATAATTTATGTATCAATTTTCTGTACCACTACTATTGTGTTAGTATACAAAGCCGCATGTTGACTACGATTCAAGAGGTTTAGGATATTGCAAATAATAGATAACCCTGCACATAATAGTATTGATATGTTTCTCCCTAATATTGACCTCAATATATTTCTTATCGACAGCGTAAATAATGTTAAGGTAGCGAATCCAATTTTTTTACACTCAAGAATTTCGCAATTATGCTTTAAGAGCAACTCAGATAGGCCGTAAATCGTAAAACGATTAAAGTCATTGGGTGTTTCGTGCTCTGGCCAAATAAATGGCACCGATATAACCATAATTCCACCGGGTACGAGTGTATTAGTTAATTCCGATAACGCTTTTTCATATTCTGAAATATGCTCCAAAACCTCCAAACAAAGTATTTGCTCCACCTTTCCAAGTTTAAGCGAAGATAAATTATTCCCGGAATAAACAATATGCTTTACTTCAGAACTTTCAGGACCACGCCGATCTTCTACGTCGACCCCAATGTAATATTGTGGTTCAACGCAATCAGCATGAATGCACGTACCGCACCCAAAATCTAGTGTTCTCTTTTTCCGGGAAAGATTTTTTGCAACATTCCGGCGTATTTTCATGTTGAGCGAGTAGGCAGGATTGAAAATAAAATTTATAACTGCTCCAAAAATATTAATCATAAAAATCTCCCTTTAATTTTACGAAACGAGCACTGCCTGTGGAAATATACATGAGGATTTTCAAGAATAAACTTTCAATCGCAAAATATTTAATAGAGCCAACAAATCTTGAATTTTTACCATTTTTCAATTCAAAAACCCTAGGGTATATTCCTATTAACTTTGTACGCATCGAAGCAGACTTTACGTTTTGATCTAAAACTTTAGAGATATCAAAAGCCATTCTATCCATCCCATTATTCCCAATCCCACCAGGTGATGTTGCAACGGCCAACGACTGAGCATGACGGCGATACAATATCAATCGAGAGTCTAACTTGATATATCTACTCCGCTGTCTTAGTGAATGTACTAATAAGGGCCAGTCCTCCATATTTTTAATATGTGAGTATGTTTCTAGTGCAGTCATCATTAGAGACGTTTTCACAACTACTGTAGGACTCGGTAGAAAGTTATTATACAGACTCAGTTGAAAGAAGAAACCTGAATTGAAAAACCATGCTGGTACAGAATTATATTCTCCAATCTTCTGTGATTTTTGATCAATAATTAAACCATCACTGTACAAAATGTCAGCTCTACTGTTATGCAAATGCTTTGAATATTTAGTTACAGCATCTGCCGCAAATATGTCATCTGTTGCAATAATCTTTGTGAAAGCGTAACGAGTATCTAAATTGTGATATATGGTAGCATTTATCCCTTCGTTTTGACTATTAATTACAACGTTCCAGTCTAGAGCATGCTCATGAACGAATGAAATAATGTCTTGAGCACTTCCATCCGTCGATGCATCATCTACAATAGTCACAACGCAATTAATTAAACATTGTGATTTTAAACTGGTTAAAAACTCATTTACGTAACGGCCGTTATTATAGTTCAACGCCAAAATATGAAGTGCGTTATTCAAAGTAAACTTTCACAAAATTTGCTATTCTTGTAGCTTCATTTTCAGTTACGTGAAGCCCAATGGGTAGCCTCACAATTCGAGAACTAATTTCACGTGCGCCAGAACAATGCTTTTCTATAGAGGCTTTTTTGCTAAATGGCGAAGCCGATAAATCGGTATAGTGCTCAACTGCCTGCACCCCTTTAGATTTCAAAAATTTTATCAGTAATTTTTGATCCGAAGCATCACGAGTTAACACACCAAAAATGTGTCCATTTGTGGATCTCTCACGATCATGTACAAACCGAACGCAATCCTTCAGAACCTGTGCATATACATCCCAAATTCTTCTTCTATACTCTGTTATAACATCTATTTTACTTAGCTGCGATAACAACACGATAGCGGTCACTTCGGACATTAAATGACTGCCACCCAAGCTTGTCCAATTGTATTTTTCTACTTGCCCTTTGAGGAACAGATGTCTGTTTGTTCCTTTATTAACTATTTCCGTAACTTGGTCGAAGAAAGCACTATTATTAAACAAGAGCGCCCCACCCTCTCCGCAACTGATATTTTTAGTGTAGTGGAAGCTCAATGCACTAAAGTCGGCAATAGGCAACATGCCCTCATCATTACGGCCTATGTTACCGATTGATTGAGCGTCATCTTGTAAAAACATACAGTTATTCTGTTTGCATATTTCTGAAATTTCTTCTTGGTGTGGGAGGTAACCTGCATAGGATACACACAACACTGCGTCATGTCGTGAAGTAATTACTTTTTTTAATTCATTAGGGGAAATGCAACCTGTATTTGGGTCAACATCACAAAAGGTTACCTTTAAACCACGGTCGATAAATGGAATTACTGAAGTTGTAAAAGTAAAACTCGGCACAATAACATTGGTTAGACCTGACGCAAATAAGAATTGTGACATAATCTCAATTGACGAAGTGCAAGACGGAGTTAGAAACGCATATTTATATCCTGTTTTTTGCGAGATCAGGGTTGTGCAATCCTTACTATATTGACCACCAGTTGTAGTAGAGGTGTGATCATTTGCAGAAAAAATCTCTGCTAAATTGATGATTGATTGGTCATTAAACGTTATCATCTTTTATAACCTCTTTATAAAATTCATCTAAAGAGTGAATATAATCAGCTTGTTCGAAAGGCTGATCAGCAAGAACGTTGATTACACAGTCTTCAGATATATTTCGTAGTTCTCTCCAAACAACTCCACTTACGTACACTGCCTGTCCAGGGTGTCGCAACTCCACGACTTCACTATTCTTTCCGTCGTAGAGATACAGATCAAATTCACCTGAAATATTTAAAATCAATTGTTTGAGGTTTTTGTGAGCATGTTCCCCTCGTGTTAGCCCATTTTGGTTGCCAAATATCGTATATAACCGCTTTGGTTTAAATTCTAAATTTCGAAATTCAATAGGCAGTAACTGTCCTCGATCGTCACCGAACACATCGATAAAAATTTTATTCCACATTTGCTCTAGTCCACCTTTTTACTCTGCGGATAATTTTCATGCTTAAACAAGGTCGAAAATATTTTCTATTTTTGCTATTGTGGTAATATTCTGAGCATAAAGGTTTATAAATTCGCTGCCCTTGTCAGAATATCGATGGCGTTCAATATGTTTCATGATCTTTAATCCTTTTAAGATAGTTCTGATATTCTCCGGACGGCATACTTAAAATCAATTTTTCGAGCTCTCTTCTGGTAATAAAGTTTTTCCGAAAAGCAAGTTCTTCTAAACAGCCAATCATCATATTTTGATTGGTTTCGAGAGTTTGTATGAAGTTCGAAGCGTTTAAGATACCCTGTGGAGTCCCTGCATCCATCCAAGCAATTCCACGGCCTAATTTTGAACACTGCAAACGCTCTTTTTTCAGATAATGTGTTAACAAATCTGCGATTTCAAGTTCACCCCGACTAGACTTATTCAATGTACTCGCAATCTCACAGGCATCACCCGGAAAATAATACACCCCGGGTACTGCATAACCAAAATTCAGGCCGACTGGTTTTTCTGTGATGTTGATTGGCTTCTCATTCGCATCAAAACTAATAATGCCGAATGAACCGGGATCGTAAGTTGGATAACAAAGAATCTTACAAGCGTCGCGCTCGGGTGGTGTCAGTATTTCATGCAAATTATTTCCATAAAGAATGTTATCACCCAGTATTAACTGACATTCATCACCATCAAGATAATCCTTACCAATTATCAGTGCTTCAGGTAGTCCATTTGGCTTTTTTTGAACCGAATATTTGACGCGAATACCTAAATGTGAACCATCTCCAAATAATTTTTGAAAGTTGTCTAAGTCACATTCACGGCAAATTAGCAGTATATCTCTCGAACCTGCTAATAATGAAAGCGACATCGAGTAATATATCATCGGTTTATTGTAAACCTGCAAGAAATGCTTATTCGTAGTGGCTGTTAGGGGATACAGACGTGTGCCATTTCCACCAGCTAATATAATAGTTTTCACGCTAACGTTTCCTGTTTATGCACTTACAAAATTCTAGATAATTTTCTTCAAGTCGGCTAAGTTGTTTCCCTGTATACCCATTTACCATCAGTTGTGCTTTCGCTGTTGACTTAGATATCTGCCGAGCTCTAGAGGCAGCAGCATCAGTTAAGTTGTAATTAAACGAACCTGACGGTAACTCTAATTTATTTTCACAATCTTCGACAATGCGTCTGGGCTGTTTAATTAATTGTTCAAATTCTATAATTTCTAAGAACTCCACATTAATGTAATTGTGTGTCAGAAATTCGATTCTTTTGAGATACGTATTAATGAGTGAATCTTTCATAAATTCATCTGAGGCCCCACATCTTTGCGCGTCTAACAAATTTTTATAACTATAAAAATAACCCTCTTTTGTCATATCGTGAAAACTATTAAATGGATGCCTAATAACAATTATCTTCTTCCACGTTTCCGGAAGTAATTGCATCTGCTCGACAAATAAACCTTGATTTAAAATTATTTGCTTATCGCCTGCGATATGCCGTTGAAAAAATAACTCTATTTCTTCGAAATCTCTTTTCTTACGAAAAAATAGCTCGATCAAGAACCATTGCCATGCTTCGCTCAAAGGAATCGTTTCCCTTGTAGCATTTCGAATTATCCGAAATGGTGTTTTGAGTGTTTGGTAGTAATTCAACGAATCCAAAAACATTTGGCGTAAGTAGTCAAATTCTCGTTTATTAGGTAGCGACCAGCACTTACCAGATGACAAAAAACCGTCAAGAACTGCAGTGCTGCCAGAATAACCTAAACCTATCAACACTAATGGCTTCATGTCATAATCAGCATCCGAGTAGCTAAATGATCTAATGTAGGTTTATGCATGATCGCAATCACAGCACTATTTTTCGAATAATCCAAAAGTAATTCAATTGCTGCACGTTCGTACTTTTCGTCTAAAGCGGAAGTAAACTCATCAAGTAAAATTAAATCAGCGGAGAATATAAGTGCACGTATTAGCCCGAGCCTTTGCCTTTGCCCAACAGATAAATTTCGATAGGAAGGTCCAATTTTCTCCTCTAAGGGGTCATTAGATTGAAATACCTCGTGCATTCCCAGCTTCTTAAGCATTTCCACTATTAATGGCCTCGAGACCTCTCTCCCAAGCGAGATATTATCAAATACAGTTCCGTTCAAAAGATTTACTTCTTGTGGGACGTAAGCTATTTCCAACGCGGTTGCGGACAAAGGTATCGCAGAAGAATTTTGTGTGATTAGCGCCGAGCTTGACCGTTTACTGATATTTCGTAAGAATGTCGATTTTCCAACGCCAGACACACCCTTAATTACCACTAACTCTCCAAATGTAATATCGAGATCAAAAGATTTTTCTCCCTGACCGCCTGCGGAACTTAGGGCGGAAATATTAAACGCAACACTTGGAGTAATATGATTTGCAGGTTTAACGTCATTTGTATCCAACAAATTATGCAGGTATTTCTTAAAAATCGGTAACGATATCCTGATAGACTGGCTTGTTGCAATTATTCGCGTCATTGACGGAACAGCCCGCAATAGGGTTGCAAAGAAAATAAAGTTTAATTTCAAATCGAATATAAAAGTGGTAACAACAATAAATAGAAAAATAGTAATCTCAATTAGGTACTTTGGAAATACTTGTATAAGGTACTCTACAGAACCTGTTATTCGAATTCTATCTTGTGCTCTCGTCAATCTTTTCTGTAAAAAATTACGCACCGTAGTATTTGATGCGTATTCTACGAGATCACATATTTCATTAATTGATTGAATCCTATTACTTTCTACTGTTCGGCGGCTTTCAGCTACTCGTGGTAAGACATATTTTATCAATGGTATATAAACTAATATGGAACCGATCAAAAAAAGCGAGAAGTACACCATGGAAATAGTATAAAAATAGAATAAGAAAGAGAAAATTATGGTTAGTATAAAAATCTCACTTAAAAACATAAATATAGGTATAAATGCATTTATAATCAGATAGTTGCTGTCCGATGCCGAAAGTGCGGTGTAAGATGCCCTATCCAAGCGGCTAGGGGTCTGCATATAATTTTCACTGGTTGTTTCTACCAGTGTATTTGCTAATCTAAATGATAGTTTAGCTGTTTCGAATTTCATGAATATTAAAATCAAGTAAAAGGTAATAAGTATAAACAAAATTAGATATATATTTTCAGAAATCGGCATCAGCACACGGGGCTCAGATGTCCCAATCGCATTAAATAACGTGGAAACAATTATGGAGTATGTGCTCAGTTCTAATATAGAAGTAATTACAACAAGAAGAAATCCCAATATAAGATTTCTCGCACCAATAACTTGTAATATTATGTTCACTAAAATACCAGTTTCTGATTATCTTCAAGCCAACGTAGAGTTTTTTCAAAATCTTGCTCACTGTGAACATCAATGGATGATGCCACATGGACTGGCAAACATTTATTTCCAAGGAACGTCCAGGGCTGAGCAATATTACTTACAGGGAGATTTCCGTCCTCAGTAAGCCTAATAGTCCAAAATGTGTGAGTCAAAAAATAGTTTTTTGGCAATTGTTGGCGATTAGTGCTGATTACGGTATCAAAGTTGAAATAGCTTGTAAGAGCGCCATCGACTAATTTCTTCGCTCGGAACGGATGATGGTCTTGCTCTTCAATCACAGGAACAGCGCTCGTAGCATATTGGTCATCATCTAATAAGTTATTGGCCTGTATTAAGTCCGCTGGGGAAATGGTTGCGCTATTCGCCATTAATACAGTGATCCGGCTCGGTTTTAGGCCATCATTTAACAACTCCTTTAAAAAATGGTCGATGACATCACGGTGCTGGGCTGTGGACGTCGCAAACTCATCTGGCCTGATTACAGCCTTGAAGCCATAAGCGGATGCGATATCCAATATTATTTTGTCATTTGATGAACAGTAAGTTTCATCAAATATACCAGACATGTTTGCCGCAGCACAGGGATAAGCACACATGGGTCGGCCATTAATAATCCTGTAATTTTTATCCTGTATCGTCGATCCTGCACGACCAGTTAATAAAGCTACATGCAAGTTAATTCTCCTTTTGCCCATTCTATAAACTCATTCAATCCAAAATTCGACAAAGATATTGGACCTTTGATTACTGGATCAAGGCATCTTATTGTGTCAACATCTTCACGAAATCCAGTTTCGTAAATTATTGGAATTGTATTTGGCTTTAAAATGTTTTGTATCATAGAAACCAATTGCTCTACAGAAGTACTTTTGCCAGTGCCTACGTTTGAAATCTGTGCAAAATTTTGCCCGCTTATCCAATGATCAACAACATCACTCACGTGAATGAAATCTCTAGTTCGAGCCTTTGAACCTTTCACAGTGATTGCATTTTGACTAATCGCCATGGCGGAAAAGATAGAAAGCATACCTTGATTTAGATTTTGTAGGTCTTGGCCCGGCCCATACACGTTAAATAAACGACTAATTCTATATCTGCCGGACGCAGAGAAAAATTTTCTAACAAGTTGTTCCGCTGCTAACTTGGTTATCCCATATGTCGATTTTGGCGAAGGCGGTGTTTCTACGTGTACGTTTCCATTACCATAAATAGCCATAGATGAAGCAAACGTTATTAGGCTATCAGAGCGTAGCGCGTACTCACAAATGTTCAAAGTGCCTAAAATGTTCGTTGTTATATCATCTTGGGGGTCTTGTTCAGATAATATGGACGAAGTTTGTGCGGCCAAATGGTAAACCTCATCTACTTTTACCAGATCGCGAAATGTACTTGAGTTTCGTATGTCTGCTTGAACATTCGTGACCTTGTTAGAATAGTCGAATAGGGCCGGCTTAATATCAATATTAATGATTTCATTTTCGCTATCAGTAACTAATTTCTTAATTAGATGCTGCCCTATAAAACCGTTTCCACCAGTTATCAAAATTCTAGGCACCGTTTAACCACCCCATGACTTGTTGTAATGCAGAATCCATATCGGCGCTGTAAGACTCATCTAATTCACCGTATCCCCAATCTGCTTGTATTAGTTTAGTTGCATACTTCTCGAAAGGATATAAGTGAGAGCACAGATCATCAACATAAAGACAATCAGATAAAGCTAGTCCCCGTTCCTGAAGCGCTTGAACTTTACTACCAGCCGCTGAATATACCGCCTGCCCGAAAATGTTCTCAGGTTTAAATTGAACATAACTTTTTAAAGTTGCTTTAATTGAGTCCTCATCTCGTGTCGATAATACATAAAAAATATCAGGATTTTCAGTAATTAGTTCTCGAATATCATACATAAACTTATACGGGGGAAAGTTTTCTTTTACGTAATTTTTTGTCAGACTTATTATTTTACGCTGTGCATAAAATGTAGCCTTGAATTGTTTTTTAAGCTCTTGATCAATGACTGTATTACCCACGTAATATGGTAGAAAATCAGTACTAGTATTAATATGCTTACGAAACTTCATAAACTCAGGAAATGAAAAAGTTTTTAACGAAAGATTATTCCAATTTTTGGGTATACTTTCGCACACTGCGTGCGCTTCGACTGCTGAGTCGAACAACACACCATCGAAATCTAAAATCACCTTACGCATGTTGAAGAAGCCTTTCTATATACATTTTTATATTTCATCTACATGACTTTCTTTCACAGAAAGCGTTAGCATTCAGTTTCAATTTGAAATTCACAGGCTGAGTGAGCTGAGAACACAGTCTATTAATGATTTTCCTAAGATTATAATTGAACAAAGTCTTACTATTACAACGTATGTACCTCACAATAGTATCCTTTAATCGATGTGCAGTATAGATTTCATAATTCCATGCATCTCAGTTTCGGCATATCCAAATTCCTGCCTTCAAAAATCTCTAAATCACTGATATAATTACAGAGCTGTGTCTGCGATGTAATTCATGATTTGAAGCCTGTAGATAACCATCCACCGATCCACAATCAAACCTCCGACCATTCAGGCGCACGGTTTCAACCAAGCCCTGCTGTGCATGGATATTAATTGCATCTGCCAATTGTATTTCCCCGCCTGATCCCGCCTTGAGGCCCCGCAAAGTTTCAAAAATATCAGGCGTTAGAACATAACGTCCGATCGAGGCCAGGTTTGAGGGTGCATCAGTCGCATCAGGTTTTTCAACCAAACCCACAATACCCGCACCCGCTCCATTTGGCACAACAACGCCGTATTTTGAGATATTAGGCCCATCAACCTCCATCACCGAAAGTTGTGATTTGCCACTGTTTGCATATGCTTGCGCCAGATCTGCCGTCACACCGGGTTCATAGTCCGCAAGAAAATCATCAGCCAGTAGCACTGCAAACGGATCCCCGCCAACCGCACGTTCCGCACATAGAACAGCATGGCCCAGACCCAGTTGTTCGGCCTGACGCACAAATATGCATTCCACACCTGCGGGAATGATATTACGCACCATATCGGCCTGCGCATCTTTTCCCTTGGCGCGCAACATGGTTTCCAATTCATTATTCGCATCAAAGTGATCTTCTATCGCGCGCTTATTTCGGCCAGTCACAAATATCAGGGTGTCGATACCTGCGGCAATCGCCTCTTCCGCGGCGTATTGGATCAAAGGTTTATCAACGATTGGCAGCAGCTCTTTCGGCATCGCCTTGGTTGCAGGTAGAAAGCGAGTACCAAAACCGGCAACGGGAAAGACAGCTTTCTTAATTTTTCTTGCATACATCATTCTGTGAAAAACACTTCACTATTTGGATCAGGATTTAAAAATTCACTCTGTAATGTGCACTCTAATCCTTGACTTAGTGAAAAAGGAGCTTGGAAGTTCTCCAAGCTCGCCTTTGCGCTTTTGAATTCAGTGGACGAAGTGAACTTCTTCACTCGGATTGCACTAACCGGCAAATGTTTACGGCTTAACATTGCGACTAAATCCGCAGTGTATCCCAAAATTAGACCCAACCAATAGGGTAACTGCGGACCGACACCAGGCTTGCCCGTTAAAGTAGCTCTTACTTGTGAAACAAGCTCATGCATCGTCAAGTCGGGTGTATCCACATAATTGTAAACACCATACTTCTGATCTGTTGCGATACACGTCTCCAAAAAAGCAACGATATTGCCAATATAAGCCATGGACTTTCTGTTTTCGCCTTTTCCAACCATAAGAAATTTCCCAGAGGCGATTTGATTTAGTAGATTAAATACATTCCCGCGGTTACCCTCTCCAAAAATCACAGTTGGGCGAACAATGATCAGCGAATTATTACCTCTAGCGCTCCACTGCCGAAATTTCTCCTCGGCTTGAAATTTCGTGCGACCGTATTCATTGTAAGGATTAATAGCACCGTTCTCATCCGTCCCAGGTTCCGTGAAACCGTAAACAGCGACGGTACTGGTAAAGACGATCTTATTGATACCCTTTTCCTTACATACTATTGCAACGTTTTCTGCGCCATCCACATTAGTGCGAAAATATGCAGACTTATCTCGTACATCATCCCGATGTACTGCTGCCAAATTAACTACCACATCACCGGTGATTGTTTTACGTAATGCCTCAACATCGCGCACATCCCCAATCTTACACTTCTCGGGGAACTGATTGCTCATCTTGAGGTCAATAATTTCGAAATCCTGTTGCTTCAATGCAAGCTGCCGGCACAAGTTCGTTCCGACAAAACCCGAACCGCCAATGACTGTAATTTTTTTTGAGGTCATTTTATTTATACTTCTTTTTTACGGCGTTTGAAAATTTTCATTTCCCCTCTGATTAAACCGTCTGGAATAATTTGTAAGTTTGCATAATACCAGATTTAACCTACACGGCCGCCTTCAGCGCATCGATCAAATCGGTGCGCTCCCAGCTGAAGCCACCATCAGCGTCGGGCGCGCGGCCAAAGTGGCCGTAGGCAGCTGTGCGTTGATAAATCGGTTTGTTCAGGCCCAGATGCGTGCGAATGCCGCGTGGGGTAAGGTCCATACAGTCTGACGCAGCCTTTTCTATCTGCTCTTCGCTGACCTGACCTGTGCCAAATGTATCTGCATAAATCGACAAGGGACGCGCAACACCAATCGCATAGCTCAGCTAGATCGTGCATTTCTCGGCCAAACCTGCTGCCACCACGTTCTTTGCCAGATAGCGCGCCGCATAGGCCGCGGAGCGGTCAACCTTTGTCGGGTCTTTCCCAGAAAATGCGCCGCCACCATGGGGGGCTGCACCGCCGTATGTGTCCACGATGATTTTACGCCCCGTCAGGCCCGCATCCCCATCAGGTCCGCCAATCACGAATTTCCCAGTTGGGTTCACGTGCCATGCAGTTTCTGCGCCAATCCATTCCTCGGGTAGGGTTTCGCGGATATAGGGTTCGACTACCAGACGCACATCATCGGATGTCATCGCTTCATCCAAGTGTTGTGTTGATAAAACGATGGATGTCACGCCCACGGGTTTGCCGTTTTCATAGCGCACAGTCAGCTGGGATTTTGCATCCGGTCCCAATGTGGGTTCTGTGCCATCTTTGCGCACCTCTGCCAAACGGCGCAGGATCGCATGCGAATACTAAATGGGGGCTGGCATCAACTCTTCGGTTTCATTGGTGGCATAGCCAAACATGATCCCCTGATCGCCTGCGCCTTCGTCTTTGTTATCTGCGGCATCCACACCTTGAGCGATATGCGCCGATTGTTCGTGCAGCAGGTTTGTCACCTCGACGGTTTCGTGGTGAAATTTATCTTGTTCATATCCAATATCTTTGATGCAAGCGCGCGCAATCTCATCAATGCGACCCATATAACTTGATAATTTCTCTTTGTTGGACAGGCCAACTTCGCCACCGATGACAACCCGGTTTGTTGTAGCAAATGTTTCTGCGGCCACCCGTGCCTCCGGCTCTTCCGCCAAAAAGGCGTCCAAAACCGCATCAGAAATGCGATCGCAGACCTTATCGGGGTGTCCCTCAGAAACAGACTCCGACGTAAATACATATGTGCTTCTTGTCATGTAAAATGCTCTCTTAATATCTGTAGTGTTCGGGCTTGAATGGGCCTTCTGGTATGACGCCGATGTAGTCTGCTTGATCTTTGGCGAGTGTTGTAAGCTTCACACCAATGCGATCTAAATGCAGGCGGGCAACCTTTTCGTCCAAATGCTTTGGTAGAATGTAAACATCATTGTTATATTCATCACCCTTAGTCCAAAGTTCAATCTGCGCCAAAACCTGATTTGTGAACGAAGCTGACATCACAAAAGACGGGTGACCAGTGGCGTTACCAAGGTTCAGCAGGCGACCCTCTGACAGCAGAATGATACGGTTGCCTGATGGCATTTCGATCATATCCACCTGATCCTTGATGTTGGTCCATTTGTGGTTCTTTAGGTGTGCAACTTGGATTTCATTGTCAAAGTGACCGATGTTTCCAACAATCGCCATGTCCTTCATCGCGCGCATATGTTCGATGCGAATGACGTCTTTGTTGCCTGTTGTGGTGATAAAGATGTCTGCCGTTGCAACTGCGTCTTCGAGTGTTAGAACCTCAAATCCATCCATCGCGGCCTGAAGCGCACAGATCGGATCAACCTCGGTTACTTTAACCCGCGCACCCGCACCGCGAAGTGACGCGGCAGAGCCTTTGCCCACGTCGCCGTATCCACAGACAACTGTGGTCTTACCCGCCATCATCGTGTCAGTTGCGCGACGAATGCCGTCGACGAGGGATTCTTTACACCCATACTTGTTGTCGAACTTTGATTTCGTAACCGAGTCATTCACGTTGATCGCAGGGAACGGTAGCTGGCCGGTTTTCACCAATTCATACAGGCGGTGCACACCCGTTGTTGTTTCCTCTGACACGCCTTTGATCGCATCGCGGGTTTTCGTGAACCAACCTGGCGATTGTTCCATGCGCTTTTTGATCTGCGCCTTAATCACGGCCTCTTCTTCGGACTGTGGCACGGGAATGATATCTTCGCCCGCTTCTGCACGTGCGCCCAATAGAACGTATAATGTCGCATCACCGCCATCGTCCAAGATCATGTTTGGGCCTTCTGGGAACATGAATGATTTATCCAAGTAATCCCAATGCTCTTCCAACGACTGGCCTTTGATCGCAAAGACAGGAACGTTCGCGGCGGCAATGGCTGCCGCTGCGTGGTCCTGTGTTGAAAAGATGTTGCAAGACGCCCAGCGCACATCAGCACCCAGTGCCACCAATGTTTCAATCAAAACCGCTGTCTGGATCGTCATGTGAAGCGAGCCGACGATGCGTGCGCCTTTTAGTGGCTTGCTTTCGCTGTATTCAGAGCGCAGCGCCATCAACCCAGGCATTTCAGTTTCCGCAATGTCCAATTCCTTGCGGCCAAAATCCGCTAAAGCTATGTCCTTAACAACATAATCACTCATCTGCTTTCCTGACTAATATCTGCTTTTGACCTACCCATAACACCCCATTATAGGTAGCCTTAGCCACGCGCCCCACCAAGCGAATCCGCAATTGCGCTCACATGCGCTTGAAGAGCATTTACTTCCCCCTTGCCCTCAACATTCAAGCGCACGAGCGGCTCAGTATTGGAGCGCCGCAAATTAAACCGCCAATTGTTAAAGGCCAGACTTACACCATCTGTTTCATCCAAGGAAAAAGCATCCGCCCGATAGGCTGACAAAACATTCTTAATAGCTTTACCCGCGTCATCAACTTTGAAATTCATTTCACCGGAACTTGGGAAAGCGGCAAATCGGTCTTTCACCCAATCACCCAGTGAGCGCTCGGAGCGGGACACAAGCTCTGCAATCAAAAGCCAAGGGATCATGCCACTGTCACAATAGGCGAAGTCACGGAAATAATGGTGCGCCGACATCTCACCACCGTAGATTGCACGTTCGGCCCGCATGGTTTGTTTAATGAATGCGTGCCCTGTCTTTGACTGAATGGCCACGCCGCCCTTGTGCGCGACAATGTCTTGCGTATTCCAAATCACTCTAGGATCATGCACAATCTTGGCACCCGCCTCTTTTTCCAAGAAAATGGATGCCAACAGGCCCACCACATATTCCCCCGGAACAAATCGACCCGCCCCATCAAAGAAGAAGCAGCGGTCGAAGTCCCCATCAAAGGCCACGCCCATGTCCGCACCCTCGCGCAGCACCACATCCGCCGTGGCGGCGTGGTTTTCGGGCAGCAGGGGGTTGGGGATGCCATTTGGGAATGTGCTGTCGGGCTCGTGGTGGACGCGGATCACGTCAAGTGGCGCGCCCTGCGCGGCCAACCGATTGATGATTGCGTCCACCGTTGGGCCCGCCGCGCCATTGCCGGAATTGATCACGATTTTCAGGGGCGACAGCGTCGCCACGTCGACGAACCCCAGGATGCGGTCCACGTATTTGTCACGCGCGGCGCCTGCCAGGTCGCGGGTTTCGCCCATGCGCGCGGGGCTGGCCCAATCTTGCGCACTGGCCAGCGCCTTGATCACCTGAAAATCGGCTGCGTCGTCCAGTGGCTGCGACGCCGATTTCACGATTTTCATCCCATTGTAATTGATAGGGTTGTGTGACGCGGTCACCTCAATTCCAGAGCAGGCGCTAAATTCTGTCACCGCCCAATACATTTCCTCGGTCCCAGCCATGCCGATGTCCAAAACATCCGCGCCGGCGTCCATTGCCCCCCGCGCCGCCGCCGCGGCAAAGGCGGGGCTGGTTTCGCGCGCATCAAATCCAATCACCACAGATTTTGCACTGAAATGCTGTGCTACAGCCCGCCCAATGCGATAGGCAATGCCTTCATCAATATTCACGCCGATTTCGCCGCGAATGTCATAGGCCTTGAAGCAGGTCAGTTCACTCACTGCTTACCACCCCTTGGCGCAGGTGTTGCCTCAGCGGCAAGACCCGCCTCCTCTTCAAGCGCTTTAATTTCCGCCTTTAGCACCTCAAATTCTTCGCGCTTGCGCTCGATAAAACTGTGCGTGAGGAGTGACTTTTCGCGAATGCCTTTTGGCGTCAGCAAATAGGCATACTGCCCCTTGCGTGGGTTTTTCTTGAAATTCCCTAGCTTCACGAAACCCTTTTCCACAAGGGCGGTGAGCACATAATAGGCTGACCCGTTTGAAATCCCAACCTCATCGGCCACTTGCCGCGTGGACATCTCGGGGTTCTGCGAAATCAACCGCATGACCTTTAAACGGGTCTCTGCCTGCTGCTCTTCGCGCCGACTAGCCAAGATGGGCCCTTATAACGGCTACCGCACCAAGCCTCGCGCAAATTGCAAGCTTAGCCGAAAAAAAATAACGATGTAGGTCAAGATTATACATGACTGTTCAAATTTGGGTCGTAGACCAAAACGTTCAATACTACAATATGGCAATCTCAAAAAGACATCAAATTTTGTATGCGAAAAAATCCATCAAGGTGAAACAGGTTTATAAATTGTTTATTTTTAATGATTTGAAGAGAAACCTCTCAACTACAGGTCATTCAGGTTAAGGCAAGTTAAAGAATACCCCTATTCAAAATACAGGTTTATCAATCTTCAGAAAACTGCTAGTATCGCTCAATAATGAACGATTAATCAACCTTGGTGGCGCGATGAAGCATTGGTACTTGATACAATTCAAACCAAACAGCTATCGCTTGGCCGAACGCAACTTGCACCGGCAAGGGTTTGAGACGTTTCTACCCATGCAAAAGATCACGCGCAGAAAAGCCTCTCGCTTTGTAAGTGATCTTAAGCCTCTGTTCCCGGGATACATGTTTGTCAGAGTAAACTCTGACTTGGCCCCTTGGCGCACAATCAACAGTACGATTGGGGTCTCAAAGCTTGTGAGCTTTGAGGGCAAACCAAAGCCGCTTCCACTTCAATTGATTTCTGGTTTGATGCTGAGATGCGATGCCTCTGGTACACTTCTCCCACCCAAAAGTTTGAGCGAGGGAGACAGCGTGGAAATGCTCACCGGACCTTTTGCTAATTTTATTACAACAGTCGACACAATTGATCCTGAGCAGCGCATTTGGGTTCTACTAGACTTCATGGGTCAAAAAACACGCATGCAGGTCAGTGCTGATCAATTACAACTCGCTACGTAAGCTCTTTCCTAATTTCCGAGCCTTTTCAAATCATTGAGATCTTTTCGGTCGTCCAACTGCGCGTCAGACCATACGCTTTTTATGTAAACACATAAGGAGCGCATTATGGCACCACTTTCTAAACTTACATTCACGTCCCATCGACGCACGCAGCCTAATCGGGATTCTGTTGACGAACGGCGCAGTAAAATTTGGAAGCGATCGAAAAGCAGTGGCAGTTAGTCCGCCAAGGCTAAGCCTAATCTATTTAAAACATAAGAAGGCCGGAATAGCTCTTACGTAAAAATCAGTATTTTTTGCGATCAGCAACATGCATTATGGCATCCAAATAGCCTTGCACACTTCCACAATCAAAACGACGCCCATTGAGGCTGACCGCTTCAACAGCATTATTGGCGGCTTGCGTATTAATCGCATCTGCCAGTTGGATTTCCCCACCGGCTCCCGCAGGTTGATTGCGCAGGATATCAAAGATGTCCGGAGTAAGAACATATCTGCCAATGCTGGCTAAGTTTGAGGGCGCTTTATCAGCATCAGGCTTTTCGACAAGGCCTGTAACTGATCCTGATTTACCATTTGGAACCACAACGCCATAATTGGAGATATCTGGTCCGTTGACTTCCATGACGCTGAGCTGCGTTTTGCCAATGGCGTTAAATGCCCGAGCGAGATCTGCGGTAACACCGGCACCCTCATAGGTGAGAAAGTCATCAGCCAGCAGCACTGCAAAGGGATCACTCCCTACTGCGCGTTCGGCACAGAGCACAGCATGACCAAGCCCAAGTTGCTCGGGCTGACGCACAAAGATGCATTCCACACCCTCAGGCAGGATGTTCTTGACCATGTCGGCCTGTTCATTTTTGCCTTTGGCTCGCAGAGCCATTTCGAGCTCTTGGTTGTTGTCAAAATGGTCCTCAATGGCGCGCTTGTTGCGACCCGTGACAAAGATCAGCGTATCAACGCCAGCCGCAATGGCTTCCTCAGCCGCATATTGGATCAGAGGCTTGTCGACGATTGGCAACAGCTCTTTGGGCATGGCTTTGGTGGCTGGTAAAAACCGTGTCCCAAAACCTGCGACGGGGAAGACGGCTTTGCGGAGTTTGGTCATAAAAAATACTCGATGTTGATGTAAACTTTAAAAGCTGCCTGACGGTAGGTCGTTACAGCTACAATTACGTACAAGGACTTACAACATAATTTTATTGGAGGCGGGTACCGGAATCGAACCGGTGTACACGGATTTGCAATCCGCTGCATAACCACTCTACCAACCCGCCTCGGTTGCCGTTGCGTGTTACACAAAGGGAAGAAGATGTGCAAGCGGTGTCGTGCTAGACGGGGTGCGATGATTACCTGCGCCTTGCGTATGCCACGGTTTGTCAAACTTATATTTAAACATTGATTTTATACGGTTACCTCCTGAAGCGTGTTTCTTTGTAACGTATTTATGCGCGCACAAACCCAGCAATCCAAAAAAGACTTTATTTAAAAATTGTTCAATATTATTGACGCTATAAAGGCGAGGATCTTATTAAAAAAATTTGAACCACGCAAATTTGGCCGTAGATTTTGAAAGTGGCTCAATTCTCTCCAAATAAGTCGCGCGTGTAGGTTTTATCAGCTACATCCTTTAGCTCGGAAGACATGCGGTTTGTCAAAATCACGTCGCAAGCCGCTTTAAAGGCCTCTAAGTCTCGCATAACCGGCGAGTTGAAAAACTGCTCTTGCGCGAGCGCAGGCTCATATATCACAACCTCAATTCCTTTGGCCTTAATCCGTTTCATAAGGCCCTGTATTGAGGATTGTCGAAAGTTATCGCTGTTCGATTTCATGGTAAGGCGAAAAATTCCAACTTTGCGAGGTGACCGCTTTAAGATATCTTCGGCCAGAAAGTCTTTACGCGTTGTGTTCGCATCTACAATTGCGCGGATGATGTTCTGCGGAACGCTGTCGTAATTTGCGAGCAATTGCCTTGTGTCTTTGGGCAGGCAGTATCCACCATAGCCGAAAGAGGGGTTATTATAATGCGTTCCGATCCGCGGATCAAAAGAAACACCTTCAATTATTTCTCGGCTATCTAAGCCTCGCGACATCGCGTAACTGTCTAATTCGTTGAAAAAAGCCACCCGCATTGCGAGATATGTGTTTGAAAAAAGCTTGATCGCTTCCGCTTCGCGGGTGCCCGTTAGCAGCAAGGTAGGGTCTTTTGAATCTGCGGCTGACTTGAGCAATTCTGCAAATATTTTTGCCTTTTCCGACTGGTCCCCCACAATAATACGGCTTGGGTTTAAGTTATCGTGTAGCGCAGAGCCTTCGCGTAAAAACTCTGGTGAGAAAAAAATATTTTGGCTCTGCAATTTGCTGCGCAATCCATCCACAAAGCCAACTGGAATTGTTGACTTTATCACCAAGCAGGCCTCGGGTGCGTGTTCCATGCACTCAGCAGCCACGTCTTCAACGGACCGCGTGTCGAAAAAATTCAGCTTCTCATCATAATTGGTGGGGGTTGCAATGATAACATAATCACTGCCAGGTAAAGCCTCGAGCAGATTTGTTGTCGCGCTTAGATTTAGATCACCCGCAGCAAGGAAATCGGGCAAGTCTTGATCCCCGATGGGAGATTTTCGGGCATTTAAAAGAGCCACCCGCTGGGGTGAAACATCCACGCCTATCACCTCACACTGTTGCGCCAGAACGGCCGCATTGGCGACCCCCACATATCCCAAGCCCACAACAACTATTTTCATTTCTTAAACCTTTCGAGTGCCGCGGCGTGTCACGCTTTGGATTGCACCTTTGATAATCGCGCAACTGAACGGTGTAAAGAAACGCATTGAGGGCAGGGCACGTGCAAGCTTTGCTGATAGAAGGAATGGCCCCAGCATTATCTGTCAGGCGCTTTCTTTAAGGAGGAAAGCTTTAAGCGCAACTGGCTTTTTTGTTTATCTTTTATGGCTTGCGCTGGGATCATGATGCTCAGCGTACGCCGCTCTAAAGCAAAAGAAACATCTGAGCTTATATCTTGGCCACCCGTTAAAAGGTGAACCAACCATGCAGCATGATATTGAGATTATACCGGGCACATCGGGCACTATGGGCCATGAACTGGGCTTGGTGTTGAATTACAAAATACCTGCCTCTGGCAAGCCGGTTGATTTATCGGGTGCAAAATTGGTGTTTATCGCCAGCGCGGGGGGCAGCGCGGTTCTCAGCAAAGCCACCCCAGATATCACCTGGGCCTCTGAGACAGGGCAGATCGTGGTGCCCTTTAGCGTTGAGAATACGCGGGCGCTGGGCGCGCATTCTTATTTGAAATACACGCTTGAACGGCGCGAGGGCGCGGCGCAACGGCTTATTCTGCACGGTCAGATCAACGTGACCAAAGTGTATAATGATGACTGACGCGGTTGTTGAGGTGATCGCGGCGCGGCGCGTGATCGAGATTGCGCAGCACCTCTCGACCAGCCTTGAGGTCTTTGCGCCCAAAGCCGAGCTGGTTGAGCTGCTGCTTGCGCCCGCAGCCGTGATCGAGTTGCAGCCACAAAAAGATGTACTGCTGGAAATTGTGACCTCTGGCCCGCAGGGACCACGCGGCGATAGCGGCGCAAAAGCCAGCCTGTCAGATCACCCCGATAACGCTTTGAGCGCAACAGCAGAGGGAACGCTGTTTGCGCCCTATTTGGAATATTCAACAATAGATTGGTAAACCCTATGGCCCGATTTCAAATTCACAAAGTCACTGCATTGCCATCGCCACTGGAAGCGCATGCGATCTATCTTGTGACCTCTGGCACGGATTACGTTGAAATCTATGTCACAGGGGCCAGCGCTTCAACGGTGCGCCGCCATATCAACGAAGCGGATGTGCAAAGCCTGATTGATGCAGCCGTTGGCGGGTTGGGCGCGATGGATATCGTGGATGATATTGCGGCCCGCGATGCGCTGGATCTCAGCGAGAATGCCATTGTGCTGGTGCTGGATGCCAGCGCCGATGCCACGATATCCAGCGGCGCGGCCACCTATGCCTATCGCGCCAGCCCCGATCTTTGGGTTAAAATAAGCGAGGCTGAAAGCATGGATCTGGCGCTGACATGGGCCAGCCTAAGCGGCAAGCCGAGCAGCGCGGTGGCCGAGATTGATGATGCTGTGGCCAAAAAGCACAGCCATGCCAATAAAACCCAGCTGGATAAAATCGATGAGGTGGAGGGCCGTCTGACCTATGCAGGATCGGCTGTCAGCACCGATTGGGCAACGATAGGCTGGTGAGCGCGTTTCGGGCGCATAAGCTGGTTGCCGCCTTGCCTGATCCGCTAGAACCCAACGCGCTATATCTGCTGCGCACGGGCGCAGGGTTTGATCTTTATGCGAGCGATCAAACCGGCAGCGCGGCGCATAAGCTGAACGCGGGTGACGGGGGCGGCACCGGCGGCGGCTTTACGCCCGCCCGCCAAAGCGCGGCCCATGCGGCGTATATTTATTTTGATCTGGGCAATCGGATCAATCGCTGGGATCGCGCTGCAGAAACCATGACAAGCGCGGCGGGGCTTTGGGCAGATCGGGAAGGGTTGAGCTACGCATGAGTATTCGCACGCATCTTACACAAACGCTGGGCGCAACGCATTTGCTGATGCTGGATAATGCCACCGCCTTGGGTGATGGTTTGCCGATTGCCTTTGATCCTTTGGGCGGCAGCTTTGAGGGCGCAAAGATTTGTGAAGGCATCAGCGCCAGCTATCGCGCCAGCGCCGATAAGTTTCAACGCGGCACCATCCCGCGCTGCGATGATATCAACAATAAAAAAGACCTCTATCAGCATCGCACGCTCTGTATTTGGTTTGCCAGCACCCGCGTGGATGCCCCAACGGGGATTTATGCCCAAGGCGGCGGGGGCAATAACTTCGCCATTCTGGTCGGGATTGCCCGCGCCATTACGGTGCAAGCAGCCGATGACGGACAACCGTTTTTGATCGCGCAATCAGCGTTTCTGGCTGAGGTGGATCGGCCCTATTTTATCTGTTTCATCTGGCAGCGCCCCAGGGAGCATGAGGGGGCGGGCACGCGGATTTTGCTTTATATCAACGGTGTGCACCAACACACGGTGGAACAGGATGGCACCGAGCCCTTTCCGGGGCATAACGCGGATATTGGCATTGGAAACTGTAAGGTTGGGCTAAAAAGCTATAACGGCGCGCAAATGCAAATGGGCGGGGTGATCAAAGATGTTGCCATGCTGGGCATGTTCAATGATCGCTCCTTCAACGCAGCTGAGTGCCGCGATCTGTTCGAGCGCAGCGTTGTGCCGCTTCACGTGATTGAAGGCAATGTGGCGCAGCAACAAGCGGCGCTGGATGCGCTTTCTGGTACAGAATTTGCCGGGCAGAATTGCGCCATTCGGATTGTTCAGGCAACCAATGCCACCGATTACCGGCTGATCCTTGATGATCTGCGCTTCATGCAAGATCCCAATTTGCGCGATATCGCAGTGCAATATGTTGGGCCGCATGAATTGACCTTACTCAACGCCAATGGATCAAACGCAGTTGAGATCTGCGCCCCGCCCGCGGTGGATTTGGATGGCATCACGGTTTTAGAGGGCGGTGGATCGGTGGCGCTGGTGGAAAAGGTGATCCGCGCCGCAACGCCGGGGCCCGTGACAGGCGATGGCGATTTGCTGATTATCACCAGCCCCGGCGCTTATGTTTTGAATGCCACGCGGATTCCGGTTGTGGAAAATATCAGCGGCGGGGCGGTGCAGCTTTCAGCGATCAACGGAGCGCAATCGCCAACAAGTTTGCTGGAAAGTTTTGGCAGCATCAGCTTGTCTTCTGCGATGCGTGTGCAGGATTTTGGCGGCGCAGCCACCAAATTGATCGTTTGGAATGCCGCAGATGTGGCGCAGGGCAAAGAGCTTTACCCCTATCAAGAGGCGATCAGCCACCGGTTTGACACCTCTGGGCTGACGCGGCTGCGGGTGGCGATTGCCAAGCCTGGGCATTATGCGCAGGTTAAAGAGATCAATGTGCGCGAGATTGATCAGCTTGAATTCATGGCGCTGAACGCAACGCCAAATATGGATGTAAACACCGATATCTCGGCGCTGATCACCGCGTCAGATATGGCGATCATTGCCGATCCTTACGGGGCAGGGTTTGATGTGCTGCGCGCCACGATTAGCGGCGATCATTTTAATATCACCACGCAGCAATGGCTGCGTTTTACCGATTATGCGGCGGGCACAAAGGAAGGGCTGACCGCCTTGGGGCTTTATGGCTTAAGCGGCGAGGATGTTTATCAGGCCACGCCATCGGGCTTGGCGGTGCTGCGCCCTGTGATCGAGGCGCGGGCCCGCGCCACCAATCGGGTTGAGGTTAAAGCCTATATCGATGCAAGCGGCGCAAAAGCGCTGTTCGCGGGCTATGAGTATGCGCCGCGCAACGCCGAGAATGTGGCCATTCAAACCACCAATGCCGAGCCTTTGGTGGATTACAATCAGATGCAGGCGATCATGCAGGGCGCGATTGCGCTGACCGAAGATTACGCGCAGATCGCCGCGCAAAATACCCAAAAATAAGAAGGAGCGGATATGGTTGACCGAATGATAAATGCAGGGACATGGAGCGGGGCGTTTATCTCGGCCTTTGGCGCTTTAACGATTAATCAATGGCTGGCGATTGGCGGCTTTTGCCTCGCTGCAGCCGGGTTTTTGGTAAACTTCTGGTTTAAATACTCGTTGCTGAAAATTGAGCGCGCGAAGCTGATCAAACAAAAATAGAAGCGCAAGTTGTAGATACAAAAACCCTTGTTGCCTTTATTAATAAAACCCCTTGATTATTGGCAGTTAGATCAACCAAAAGTAAATTATTTTTCACTCGGTTAAACCTAAATCATTGCGCATAGTGGTCACCATGGTGAAATAGGCACGCTCCTTTTCCTCATGGCTTGTCACTTTCGGATTCAAAACATCTTGTATTGCTTGGCGTACTTCTTAAGAACTGACCAAGTCGCAGCGGAAACGCCAGTGGTGAAATTCCATTTATGTTTCACGTGTGTAGAGAGCTCGGACATCGGATTGTGCTTTCAAAAATCCGACAAACGCGTCACGTTTTTCGGCAAACTGGCGCGCCTTAAAATCTCTTCGCGTTGAATACCATATTTGAATGAAAGTTGTGACCATGGATCCAAGTCCAAACGCAACTGTAAACTCAATTAAATTTTGCATCTTTGTGTTGCCTGCCTGCTTTCCGAAACTTACAATCGAAATGAAAATTAAATAGCCCTTTAGTATATATTTATATTCGTTATTATAATTTTGAGTAAGCTTTCAAAAATGCAGTAGACTTTTGATATAAAGGCTATTGGCTTGCGCTTGGGCATTTAAAAGCGAACATGTTTCATAGAGCGGTCAGGCCTGCCAAGTCCTCGGATTGTTGGATGTCATGCTTGCACGAGTGAAGATTTCTATATCTGGGGTGATATTGGCCGTTCTTGATTAAGCGCTTGAATGCTTTACTTGGGGATGAGGAAGGGGATCGGCTCTTTCCTATGTCAGTCGGCTTACGCTCTACTCTTGTCACAAAAGGCAAACCACATGAACATCTCGTTACCAAAGCTTTTGGATCAGGCATGGGGCCTTCTGGAGGAAGGGCAGGCGGATGGGCAGTCGCCCTTTCGGCTGATGTCCTTGGCCACGGTGGATAGAGAGGGCCAACCACAGGCGCGCCATGTGGTGCTGCGCGGCGTTGATCGTGCGGGCGAAAATTTGGAATTTCACACCGATATTGGCAGTTCGAAATGCGCCGAGTTGCAGGCCAATCCACAGGCTCAATTATTGTTTTGGGACCCTGATCGCGCCATCCAATTGCGGCTTCACGCCCGCATCGCGCTCCGCCAAGATGCCCATCGCGATGCGCAATGGCAAAACGTACCCGGACCCAGTCAAATTGCTTATGGCAAAACCCCGCGCACCGGCCTTGCGATCCGTGACGCCTTTGCCTATGCGCTCACTCCGTCGAAATCGCAGTTTATGGTTTGCAGTTGTGCGGTTCAAAAGCTTGAGGTTCTTTCGCTCAAAGAGCAACATTTCCGGGCGGTGTTTCAAGCTGACGACCGCTGGGCCGGAACATGGCTTTCGCCCTAATGTAATCGGTTAAAGCGATGTTTGAGGCGGCAATCCCGCAAAAAAATGGTAAGCGCCATTCTGGGATATAGAGGGTGGTTTTGTAAAACCTGAATGCGCCTGTATATAGCATCTGCACAAAGTTGGGCAGGGCCGCCAGAAAACCTTGTTAGATCGACGCTTCAGCCGCGTGAAATCCTGAGTATAAAAGCCCAGTAGACCAAGAGATAAGACAGAAAGCAGGGGTTAGAGCAGCAGCAATAATATCGCCTTAAGCGTTGTTTTCATTTATATGTTTAGAAGTGTCATTCTTTGCCCCAATGCGCAAACATATGGTGGGGTTGATCTGCGCCATCAGGCTGTAAAGCCTGCGAGAGCTGCCGTTAAATTTGTGCCCAATTCTGGGCAAATATACCCGCCTTCTTGAACCAAAAGGATCGGGCAGCCCAAAGCGCTGATGGCCTGTCCAATTCGGGTGAAGCCCTCGCTGCTCACTGCAAGGCCCTGAAAGGGATCGCCTTTATAAGCGTCAAGGCCCAGGGCAACCACCAAACAATCGGTGCCATAGGCTTGAATTTGCTCTAAAGCTTGCGCAAGGGCGGTTAAATAATCGGCATCATCGCTGCGGCGGGGAAGCGGCAGGTTCAGGTTATAGCCTGCGCCCAAACCAGCTCCGGTTTCAGCGCTGTGCCCCCAATAAAAAGGATAAAACCGCGCCGGATCTGCATGAAGTGACACTGTGAAAACATCGTTTCGGTGGTAAAAAATATTCTGCGTTCCGTTTCCGTGATGCACGTCTATGTCCAAAACGCTGACGCGCCGGCCGGCTTTGCTTAAAAGATCCGCAGCAATAGCGGCATTGTTCAAAAAGCAAAACCCGCCAGCCAATTCGCTCATGGCGTGATGGCCAGGGGGGCGGCATAGCACATAGGCGTGGCTGCCACCCTGCAGCATATATTCTGCCCCAGCGATCGCTGATTGAGCCGACCAATAAGCCGCCTCCCATGTATTGGCTGAAATCGGGCAGGCTGTATCGGCTTGATGAAACCCCGCCTGTCCCACCGCAGAGGCCGGATAAGAATCCACTCGGTTGGCGGGGTGGATATTTGGTATCACCTCATCACCACCGTCTTTCATTCGCGCCCACCGGGTGTAAATATTTTGCAAAAACGTCAAATAACGCGGAGAATGGATGGCGCCGATTGGGCCAAGCCCGTAATCTCTTGGGGCCTCAAACGCACAGCCGGCGGCTTCAGCGCCTGCCTTTAAAATTTCGATACGTGCGGGGGTTTCGGGGTTCTCTGCTTGGCGGCCATTAAACATGAAATGCGCTGGATTGTGCAAAGTTTGCCTTGGGTCTAAAAAACTTTTCATACGCATCCTCTTTTGGGCTGGGCCAAGCCTAACAGGCCCAACGCGGTGGGGATATCAAAAAATCGCAGATCGCTTTGATGCCTCCGTTTTGGCTGATACGTTCCTATCAGAGGCCACCATCTTTATTTAATAAAACCCAATTTCATCTATCCAAAGATCTGCTTGATGATCTTTTCCGTAGGCGACGATACCCAAGCTTGAAATGCTTGCGGGGTCGATTTCCGCCCCCAAGACCCAGCCGGATCGTTCAAAGCTGGAAAACGGTATGGAAAAGCTTTGCCAGTCTGAACTGCTGTCAAAGCTGGCCTGATAATAATGCCAGGGAAGCCGCGTTTGTTTTGTCCGCAGATGCAGGTAATAGCGTTCTCCATTGCCTTTAATTTTGAGCGTCACGCCTTTTGCATCAGGGTAGTTGGAGCCGTTGATCTCGCGGCGTATTTGGATGAATCCACCATTATTCTGCGTCGTGACCCAACCCGATAAATGCGCGCTAAAGCGGGCATCGGTTTTAACAAAATTTGCTTGGCCTTGTGATAAACCGCCCATCACTTGATCGGAAAAATAACGCCAGCGGCGTTCTGGCTGCTGTTCAAAGGCGTCGATCATGTTCGTATCGCTCCAGCTGGGGCTGATGAGCAGGCTAAAAACCAACCCGTAGATCCATTTTGTCATCTGCAATTCCCGTCACTTTCAGAACCTTAACGTGAGAGATCTAGCGCGCCCGATACGATCGCCAAGTCTGGGCGCCGCGCCGAGTTAGGCATCTGCGACGCGGTTTTCAAGCGATAGCTGCGCGCCAACTTGAACCTCAACAAGGTCACCCGGGCGTAAAAACGCTTTTGGATTGCGCGCGCCGCCCGTCCCATCTGGAGAGCCGGTTGCAATAACATCTCCCGCTTCAAGCGGAAAAAGATGCGAGAGATAGGCGATTTGCGCGGCGACTGAAAATACCATTTCTTTGGCGCGGCAGCTTTGGCGCAATTCGCCATTCACAAAGGTTTTGAGGCGCAATTCATCCGGATCATCCAGCTGATCTTTCGTAAGAATTGCCGGTCCCCAAGATCCAGACTGATAAAAGTTCTTGCCGGCATAAATGCTGTGCTTTTGCCAATCGCGCACCGAGCCATCATTCAAGGCGGAATAGCCTAATACATGGTCCAAAGCCGTTTCTGCGCTGATTTGAAACGCACGCTTGCCGATCACCACGGCAATCTCGCCTTCATAATCAAAGCTTTGGCCGGCCATGCCAGCGGGGGGCTGCAGCGGCTCGTGATGGGCTACCATGCTGCTTTGTTCTTTTCCAAAAAGAATAATATGCTCCGGGTCTGGCGGCGCGACCCCGTCAACCGGATAGGGCTTTCGATAATTGAGCCCAACGCAGATGATTTTTGAAGCATTGGGGATCGGTTGGCGCAATGTTACCGCTTCTAAATCGATGCCCGCCTCCAGTTGCGCTTTTAAAACATCCAGCGCATCATCGGCGATCAGGTCTTTTAGGCTGGGCCAGCGCCCTAGAACATTCGCAGTCGCAGGAAAAAACAAGCTTGGCCCAAGCACGCCATAAACAGGGGTATTCTTTACGAAAGCAGAGGCAAGCAGCATAGCGTTAACCTTTAAAACTGGCTTCTTTAAGTCGGACTTTGGCGACCAAATCATCATTCACAGGGGTGGGAAGGCCCAGTTCTTTGCTCAACACAGGAACCATACCATTAATCGCGTCGAGCTCAGAGGGTTTTTGGGCTAGGAAATCCAATAACATTGAGGGGCGCGCATCGGGCATCTGCGCCCCAAAAGCGGTTACATAGGCCACCGGATCTTCGAAGCTAAACGCAATATTTTTGGCTTGCCCCAACTGATAGGCCTCTTGCATTGCAGCCAGCGCAACCATCCAATGATCCTGATCCTCCATCAAAGCGCCAACGGTTTGCTCATAGACAGTGCAGGGCGCGCTGAAGGTGACGTTGCACAAAAACTTTTCCCAAATCAGTGTGTTAATGTTTTCAAAGGCTTTTGCGTTGAACCCGGCGTTTTGAAACAGCGCTTCCAGCGCGCTGAGGCGGGGGCTTATGCCGCCCGTGATTTCACCGATACGGATAAGCTTCATCGCATTGTGATGCGCGTGTCCGGGGCCTTTCATCGATGCACCAAAGCCATCAGCCACCCCGAGCAGCACGTTATGCATCGGCATATGCTGGGCAAGGCGCCGATCTGCACCCAAGCCATTTTGAATGGTTAAAACCAGACAATCGGGCCCGATGACAGGGGCAATGGCTTTCGCGGCCGCAGCAACGCCGGAGGCTTTCGTGGCAATCACGCAGATATCGCATTGTCCGACTTGCGATATATCAACGCTGGCCCGCAGCGCGTTTATAACCCGATCACCGCTTGCCCCTGACAAGCGCAAGCCGTCAGCGTTGATCGCCGCCACATGCGCCGCCCAGGGATCAATGGCCCATACCTCATGCCCGGCTTCGCTAAGCATACCGGCATAAATTGATCCCATCGCCCCCACACCAATAATCGCAATTTTCATATTTGGCGCCCCCGGCCTTTTTGTTCGCTTGATGGCGGCTGCCTGGGCAAGCCGCGTCATCTCGGGAGGTGAAGGTAACGGTCGTGATTTCTTTGTCCAGTTGCTTTTCAACTCTAACCGATAAAGATGCGATTTTTATGTTGGGTTTCGGCTCAAGGCAATATCTCGGGCAAAGGCTATATGAAATCTACAGTGCTGGCCGGAAAGCGTGATTTTTCAAACTCAAAATCAATGTGGCCGTTGCCCCTGCGCGTGCTTTATGTCAAAACGCCGGCAAATGTAGATTGATAGAGCGCCAATATGAGTGATTTTGCAGCCCGCCGTTTGATGATGGTTGATACCCAGGTCCGCCCTTCGGATGTAACCAAATTTCCGATCATCGATGCCATGTTAACCGTTCAGCGGGAATTATTTGTACCGCGGGACAAACGCGAAGCCGCCTATATTGGTGAAAATGTTGGTTTAGGCGATGGCCGCGTTTTATTAGAAGCGCGCAGTTTGGCAAAAATGTTGGATGCTTTGGACCTTCAAAAAACAGATTTGGTGCTCGATATCGGCGCTGGGCTTGGATATTCCGCCGCGGTGATGGCGCGGATGTCTGAGGCGGTTGTGGCGCTCGAAGATACCCCCGAGCGCATTGCAGAGGCGCAAGATGCCCTCACCGAAGCTGAGGCCGATAACGTTATTTTACAGCTTGGACACCTGGTTGAGGGGGCGGCGCAGCACGGTCCTTACGATGTGATCGTTATTGAGGGGGCGGTTGAGATGGTACCGCCAGGACTTGTAGCGCAGCTAAAAGAAGGTGGACGGATCGCGTGTATTTTCTCGGATGCTGCGTTGGGCACGGCCAAAATTGGGTATAAATTGAACGGTCGGGTGACGTGGCGTGCGCTATTTAACGCGGGCGCTCCACTCTTGCCGGGCTTTCAGGCCGCGCGTGATTTTGCCTTGTAAAGCGCGCGTCTTGGGCTAAACTTTTCTCAGGCAGGGTCGCTATGTATTGTAAGGGTCGATGTGCACGATGAAAGTTTTCAAAACACTAAGCTTGGTTATTTTATCGGTTGTGCTGGCGGCACCTGTAGGGGCTGGAAGCCTGCAACAAACCCTCGTGGATGCCTATAATAACAAGGGCCTTCTCACGCAAAACCGCGCTCTGCTGCGCGCGGCAGATGAAGATGTAGCGGTGGCGGCTGCGGCCTTAAAGCCAGTGCTGAGCTGGAGTTCGAGCTTGCAACGACAGTTTGGTTCCAGAAACACCGCGCCTCTAAATACCACGTCGGGTATATCCACGAATTCCGCAAACCTTGATGTGACAGCGGCGTTGACAGTCTATGATGGTGGGCAAAATAAACTTGCTATAGACGCCGCGAAGGAAGCGGTGCTTTCAACGCGCCAGTCGCTTATTTTGGTTGAACAACAAGTGTTGTTTTCAGCGATTGAGGCTTTTGTAAAAGTGCGCCGCGATATTGAAATCGTGGGCCTGCGTAAAAATAATATGCGCGTGATTAAAGAGGAATTGAGGGCTGCGCAGGATCGGTTTGACGTGGGTGAAATTACCAAGACGGATGTCGCTTTTGCCGAAGCACGCTTGGCTGCGTCAACCAGCGCTCTGGCCGCTGCGCAGGCAAATTTGGTTCAGGCAAAAGAATCTTATAAACAAGCTGTCGGCGCGGCGCCGGGAAAATTATCGGCGCCCAAAAAGGCGCCTAATCTTCCGCGCAAAGCCTCTGAGGTAAAAGCAAAGGCGTTGCGGGCGCATCCCGAACTGATCGCGCTGCAGCATGATATCAAGCAAGCCGAGTTAAACGTGCTGCGCGCAGAAGCAGGCACGGGCATGACGGTAAAGCTTTCAGGCTCGCTGGGCTATTCAGACAGCGAAGGGGATAATTTTTCAAATTCAAATTCTTTTGGCGTCTCTGCTTCTGGTCCGATTTACTCTGGTGGAAGGTTGTCGGCTTTGGTGCGCCAAGCCAAAGCGCGGCGTGATGCGCAGCGGGCCGGTCTTTACGTGACAAAAGCCAAGATTGAGCAACAGGCGGGAAGTGCGTTTGCTCTGTTGCAGATGGCCCGTGCGAGCCGCGCGGCAACCGATGAGCAAATTCGTGCCGCGGTGGTGGCGTTTGAAGGCGTGCGTGAAGAGGCTGCTGTGGGCGCGCGCACCACGCTGGATGTGTTGAATGCAGAACAAGAATTATTAGATGCCAAAGCAGACCGTGTGACCTCACTTACCGATGAGGTGATCGCCGGATACCGTGTGTTGATGCGTATGGGTCAGCTCACGGCAGAATCGTTAAATCTTCCAGTGCAAAAATTTGATCCGGCCGAATATTATAATTTGGTGAAATCTGCCCCTACCAAACGCAGCGCGCGGGGCAGCAAACTGGATCGTGTTTTAAAGGCGCTTTCGCCCTGAATTAAATACGCAGCGCGCCTTGCGTAGGGTGATTATGCGGCAGTTTCTGCCTTTCACTTGTGCGTAAACTCTATCAACGTTATATTTTTGTGAAGACTGGTAAAGGCGATCTGGATGGACGGACCTGTTTCACAAGCGAATCTGAGCGACCTGTTGGTATCGCTTAAGCAACTGATTGCGGATGAAGAAAGTGAAGCTGCGGATCCGGTTCTGCAGAAAAAAGCCGAAAGGTTGTTTTTAGACCCGTCCCTGCGGATCAATGCAGGCGGACATGAGCCGGCTGTCGAGCGCATTGTGCGCACGCTAAGTTTAAAAGATAAAGTCGCAAAACTGGAAGATTTAATCGATTTGGGTGCTGGCTCAGAGCCCGAGGTACAAAAAAGTATTCTGGCTGATGACGGCCCCGAGATTTCAACCTTTTCTTCTGCCATGCCACTGCATGCGCGCGATCACAGACGAAGAACACCGGAAAATTCAAGCGCGACACAGAGCACGGATAGCCTGTTGCAAATGGATAACGAAGATCTTGAACTGATGATTTCTGAAATCATTCGGCGTGAGTTGCGGGGTGTGCTGGGCGAAAAAATTACTAAGAATGTGCGCAACTTGGTTCAGCATGAGGTGCGCGCCGCGTTGAAAGCCAGTGACGGATAAGAGCACGCGGATAAAAACCCGGGGGTCATTTATAAAAAAAGGCGCCAGATCCGCAGACCTAACGCCTAAAATCTAATTCATGCCAGTAGTGTTTAGGCGGCTTCTGCTTGCTCGGCTGCGTTGCGGCGTTCGCTTTCTTCGCGTGATAGCGCAACAGAGGTTCTGACGCCTTTGCCGACAAATTCCATCAAACCGCTCACCACGCGCTCATTCGGGTCAATCCCAGCGCATGACAGTACTTCGCGCCCATCGCGCGAACGGGCCCAACGGGCAATCTGCTCTGGACCATTGCCATATTTCTTATCATCGGCAATCGCATCATCGAGAGCAGCCAAAACCACAGCTGCAAATAATTTGCGGGCCCGGTTGCCTTGCTCGCTGTTAAACGCTGTTGCGTCCACAAAATCTTTCATTTCGCGTCCTTTATTCTTGCTCTTGTATTTTTGACGTGGCGTTGCTTATGACCTATTTGAACCGATTCGGGTAGCTTTATTTTGCATATCTCCCATGCGCTCTGTGCATGCCTTGCGATTCAATACCGTCTCTTTGAATAGGTTGCCAAGCCCCTGTACCGTGGATATAGGGGGGCAAAGCTTAAATTCAACTTCTTTATATCAGGTGTGTGATGCCCAAAATAAATGGTAATGAAATTCGCCCAGGTAATGTTTTAGAGCATGAGGGGGGGCTATGGGCCGCCGTAAAAGTCGATCATGTGAAGCCGGGCAAAGGCGGTGCATTTGCTCAGGTTGAAATGCGCAATTTGCGCAACGGCTCAAAACTTAACGAGCGTTTTCGCAGCGCTGACAAGGTTGAAAAGGTCCGGCTTGAGCAAAAAGACCAGCAGTTTCTCTATGAAAGCGATGGCATGCTTGTGTTTATGGATGCCGAAACCTTTGACCAGATCGAACTTCCCGCCGAGCTTTTGGGTGAGCGGCGGCCGTTTTTGCAAGATGGCATGACAATCGTGGTTGAATTTTACGAAGAAGAAGCGCTAAATGCTTCGCTACCGCAAAAAGTGGTGTGCCAAGTCGCTGAAACAGAACCGGTGGTCAAAGGTCAAACAGCGGCAAATAGTTTCAAACCTGCTATCTTGGATAATGGCGTGAAAGTGATGGTACCGCCGTTTATTGCACAGGATGAAAATATCGTGGTGAATACAGAGCTGATGGAATATTCCGAACGCGCCTAAGCCGCTGTCATTTACGCTGCCTGAAGAGATGCGATAGCACGCTGAGACAGAATGCGATCGCCGGACCGATGCCAAAGGCAAAAAACAGCGTTCCAAGGCCAAGCGTGCCGCCAAGGGCAAAGCCTGCAAGAACCACCGTCATCTCTAAGGCGCTGCGCACCAAGGCCAAAGGGCGGCCACTTAGCGCTTGGAGCCCGGTCATTAAACCGTCGCGGGGGCCGGGGCCTAAATTTGCAATAAGATAGATGGCGCCCCCTAGCCCAGTGGTGAAGACACCCAGAAGTGCTAGAAAAATCTGCGGTAGAAAATCTTCAGACCTTGGCAGATACGGCAATAAAAAATCCAACATAAAGGCGACTATCAAGGCATTGAGCAGCGTGCCAAGGCCGGGTGTTTGGCGCAGCGGAACCCATAAAATTAAAACGCTGAGACTGATCAGGAAGGTTGTGATGCCAAGGCTGAGGCCAGCGGTTTTGGCGACCCCCTCGGCCAAAACCGTCCAAGGGCTGACGCCGATTCCCGCCGCCACCAAAAGCGCCTCTCCCAAGCCAAAAAGGATCAATCCGAAGACCAGACCCAGAAATGATCTGAAGGGCGGGCGCAAGGTTAAGGCGCGCGGGGCGCTCCACCACAAGCGCGGAATCGATTTTACGGTTAAAAATTTGAAGGTGATCGGCATGATATACAGCCTATCTCTTCAGGCGATCTGGAGGTAGCGGCTGCATCTGTTCGGATAGAGGCTTGTGACGCGGGCGCCAGCACATCGGGCGGTCGCGCAGATGGTAATTGAGATGTGTATAAAACACTAAATCTTCACTCCTCTGAGCGATCTAAAACCATGACGGGCACGCCGGCCGCGGTCATTTCATCGCTGATGCGGTCAAAGCGCAGATAGGCTAAGGCCTCAGTGCCGCTTTGGGCTCCGATAAACCCGACCTCTTTGCCTTTGGAAAGAATTGGGGTGTGAGGTGCAACCGCTTCGGCGCAGGTGACGCGGCGCAATCCTTTGCGCAATTGGGTTTTATGTTTCATTCTTGCGATGATTTCTTGTCCGACATAACAGCCCTTTTTGAAATCAACGCCGTTCATCTGTTCGAACCCCATTTCCAAAATATAGCTATCGGGTGTTAATTCGCTGGGGGCTTGGGGAATGCCCAAGCGAATGCGATGGGCCTGCCAATCAAATGGCATTTCTGGGGGCAAGTCTTGACCGTAAAGCCGCCAGCCCATCTTGGGGTGGCGCGGGTCTTGCAGCGCGCCCTCAGGCGCCCTCTCCACGCCGCGCACCACGCTCAAATCTGTTTTCTCAAGGTGAACGTCAGCGCGTAAGCGGTATAGCATCAACTTTTTTTGCAACGCGCCCGCCATCTCTTCATCAATATCCATCATCACATCTTCGCCATCCGCGAATAGAAAGAAATCATATTGAAATTTCCCTTGGGCGCTGAGCAATGCCGCATAGACCAGACCGTGGTCGGTTTTATGGATGTCATTGGTGATCAATCCCTGCAAGAAGCTGCGATTGTCTTTTCCCGAAATCCGAATAATGCAACGCGCATCGAGGTGTTTTTCTGCTAGCATGGTAGGGCCTCCAAATTGGTTGCAATATAAGGCGCCGCGTCGGAAAGCGAAACCAGGTTTTGCCTGATGTTACCGGGCGTAAAAGAGCCCTGATTGCCTTCATGTTGTTTTTAGCGGCACAGGCATAACTGATTTTTTGAACACCGTTTAAAACATATCCATGACGACAAGCCGGCCACATCTACTTTTTCTGGCATCGCATTAATTCGATACCAATTGTGAAGGGGAGTAAGGCTTAGCGCCATCAGTTTTAGCCCCGCAACCGCCCCTGTTCCAAAGTGATGGTGCGATCCATGCGCGATGCCAGCGCTGGGTTATGCGTTGCGATCAGCGCTGATAGCCCGGTTTGGCGCACGATGCTTAATAATGCGTCAAATACTTGCTCAGATGTGGCTTGATCCAGATTTCCGGTTGGCTCATCGGCCAATAACAATTTTGGGTTATTTGCCAAAGCTCGGCAAAACGCAACGCGCTGTTGCTCGCCCCCTGACAATTCGGCGGGCCGATGTTGGGCGCGGTTTAGCAATCCTACGGCCTCTAATAAGTGCAAAGCGCGGGTTTTGGCCGCAGATTTTCGCTGTCCATCCGCCATTTGTGGCAACATAATATTCTCGGCTGCGGAAAATTCAGGCAGCAAATGGTGGAATTGGTAAATAAATCCAATATCGCGGCGGCGAATGATCGTGCGGCGGCGATCCGATACGCCCGCCAGATTTTGCCCCGCCACCAGCACATCCCCAGTATCGGCTTGATCCAAAAGCCCTGCGATATGCAGCAATGTGGATTTTCCCGCCCCTGAAGGTGCGGTCAGCGCCACAACTTCGCCCTTTTTGAGCAGCAGATTGGCCCCCAAAAGCACGTCAATCTGATTGGATTTATTTTGGTTATAGGATTTCTTCAAATCCTTTAATTCCAATATTGCATCACTCATAGCGAAGCGCTTCCACAGGGTTTAAACGCGCCGCTCTGCGGGCGGGAAACAGGGTGATGAAAAAGCTAAGGCCCAAAGAAAGCCCGATGGCCGATAAAACATCCGAAAGGTATAATTCCGCGGGGATCGTGTAAAGGCCGCGGATGCTTGGATCCCAAACGCCGCCGCCAGCCAGATAGTTGACCAGAGAAAAAATCGTGTCGATATAGATCGCAAACAGGCATCCTAAAATCACGCCAAAGCCCGTGCCGATCAACCCGGTTCCGGCGCCGCAAATGAAGAAGATGCGCATGATCGCCCCTTCACTTAGCCCCATCGTACGCAATATTCCGATATCACGGCCTTTGTTTTTTACCAGCATCACAAGGCCAGAGATAATATTCATTGCTGCAATCAACACCAAGATCGACATAATAATGAACATCACATTATCTTCAATTTGCAAGGCGCGCAGGAAATTGCCCGATGCCTCCTTCCAGCTCCAAAGCTGCGCGCGGGGGCCTGCGGCGTGCAACAAATCGGGGATCAAGGCTTCTATCTGTTCTGGATTTGTGACCATCACCTCGATTTCATCTGCCGCGCCTTCCGTATTGAAATAGGCTTGAGCCTCTGAAAACGGCATATAAAGGCGCGTCTTATCAATATCATAGCGTCCTGCCGTGAAGATATAGGTGATCGGATAGCTTTTGACCCGCGGGCTGGTTCCAAAGGCCGTTTTGACACCATCGGGCGAAATAAGCTTTACGCTATCGCCCAAGCGGGCGTTTAAAAGCCGCGCGACGCCTGATCCAATCGCGATGCCGCGGTCAAAATCTTCTATCGTGCCTTGAAAGTTTTCGGGGGCCGCGATGCGGGGCAAGGTGTTCAGATCCTTTGGGGATAAGCCAAACACTTGAACACCGGTGTTCTTGCCGCCAAAGCTTGCCATCACTTGGCCTTTGACCAATGGCGCGGCGCGCGACACGCTTGCAAGCGCGCGCAATCGATCGGCCATGTCTTGATAGTCGTAAATTTTACGGTCCAACTGGCCCGCTTCATTGGCAATGGGAAGCTGATACACCGTGATATGGGCATTGGCGCCTAAAATAGTATCGACCAGCTCGCTGCGAAAGCCGGAGCGCACCGCCAATGTGGCGATCAGCGCAAATACGGCTAGCGTGATACCGATCAGGCTGATCCAAGTCATAACGCTTACACCGCCCTCGGCGCGGCGCGCGCGCAAAAAGCGCCAAGCGATCATCCATTCAAAAGCGGCAAACGGGGCGGGGTTGCGTGACACTTAAGCCTCTTTTTTGGTTTCCTCAGCAGTACACGGCTTGGCAAAAGATCACAAACCTTTGCTGCTGCTTTCGCAAAAAATATATCACTGGCGCAGAAAATCTAATTTTGCGGTGTGGCGGGTCATTGTGCTCTTGATGCTTGGGACAAAATATTCCTAAACTGCCCGTATGACCCATGCGCGTTTCACCCCCCTGCTATCGCAATTGCCGGCAAGCGTTCCTTTCGTTGGCCCCGAAACCCAAGAACGTGCGCGTGGAAGTGCGTTCGATGCGCGCCTTGGCGCCAATGAAAGCGTGTTTGGGCCATCTCCGAAGGCCATCGCCGCGCTGCAAAGCGCGAGCGCCGAGATTTGGAAATATGGAGATCCGACCAGTTTTGAATTGCGGCGGGCTTTGGCGCGCCATCATAAAGTCAGCCCTGAGAATATTGTGGTGGGTGAAGGGATAGATGGGCTTTTGGGTTATCTAGCGCGTATGGTGATCGGCCCGGGCGATGCTGTGGTGACCTCGGATGGTGCTTATCCAACTTTTAATTACCACGTCAGCGGGTTCGGCGGGGTTTTGCATAAAGTGCCTTATAAAGAGGATGCTGAAGATCTGCCGGCGTTGTTGGAAGAAGCTGGCCGCGTTGGGGCTAAATTGGTGTATTTTGCCAATCCGGACAATCCGATGGGCACATGGCATAGCGGCGCTTTCATTATGGAATGTTTGGCCCGCCTTCCGATGGAAACATTGCTGATCTTGGATGAAGCGTATATCGAGTTTGCTCCTGATGGTACGGCGGTGCAGGTCGCGATAGACGATCCGCGTATCATCCGCATGCGCACCTTTTCAAAAGGCTATGGTTTGGCGGGCGCGCGGGTCGGCTATGCGCTTGGTGCGCAAGACTTGATTGGTCAATTTGAAAAAATCCGCAATCATTTTGGCATGAACCGCGCGGCGCAAAGCGCCGCCGAGGCGGCGTTGAACGATCAGGCTTGGCTGCTTTCTGTACGCGACAAAGTCGAGGCGTCGAAACAAGAAATTGCGCGTATTGCTGACGAAAATGGGCTGAGCACCGTTGAATCAGCCACCAATTTCATGGCCATTGATTGCGGGCGCGACGGGGTGTTTGCCCAGGCTGTTTTGGCGCATTTGGTGCAGGCCGGCCTGTTCGTGCGCATGCCATTTGTCGCCCCGCAAAACCGTTGCATTCGCGTTAGTGCAGGCCGGTCAGAAGATATGGATTTGCTGCGCCGCGCGCTGCCTAAAGCTTTGGCCGCCGCTGCTTCAGCGGGCTGAGCCAATCACCCGGGCAGCAGCCTCTAGCGCCCCTGCTCCATGCGGCAGAGACAGGGCGCATAACCCTGCTTCAACGCTGCCCAAGAGCGCCATAATCATTTGTGCATTGACATGGCCCATATGGCCAAAGCGGAAAAACCCCTTTCCGTCTGGATCCGTGGGCGTTGACATGCCCAAACCGATGCCCACCGTAACCCCTGCGTTTTGTTCAAGCCATTGCCGAAGATTTTGCGTGGCGGGCACCCCCAGATGCATGGCCGTGACAGCATGGCTGCGCTGCGCGGGATCTGCGATATTCAGGGCCATCGTTCCCCCCGCTTGCCCCCAAATATCAACCGCGCTCCAAATCGCTTGCGCCAAGGTTTCATGGCGCGCCCAAATATGCGGCAGACCTTCAGCTTTCAACATATCAAGCGCGATGCGCAATCCGAATAGATGATGGGTGGGCGCTGTGCCGCAGAAATATTCGTAGAATAATTGCGGGGCAACGCGCGGTGCCCAATCCCAATAAGAACTGACTTGGCGCAAAGCCTTTTGACGTTTTGCGGCTTGATCGCTGAAAAACACGAAAGACAGGCCCGGCGGCACCATCAATCCTTTTTGGCAGCCCGCCACCATCACATCAACGCCCCAAGCATCAAATTCAAATCTATCACAGGCCAAAGACGCGATACAATCCACCGCCAATAGGGCAGGGTGGTCTACCGCATCCATCGCTTGTCGTATCTGCAAAATATCATTGCGCACGGAAGTTGAAGTATCGACATGGCAGATCAACACGGCTTTGATCTGCCGGTCGCGATCGTCTTTGAGAGCCTGCGCAATTTGGGCTGGCTCTGCCATGCTTTGCATTCCGAAATCGATCAACTCTACGCCAATTCCCATGCGGCGCGCCATCTCGGCCCAACCATGCCCGAAACGGCCCGTTGCCGCCACCAGCACCTTATCCCCAGGCTCGGCGATATTGGCCAAAGCCGCCTCCCATGCGCCATGGCCATTGGCAATATAAATCGCCACATGCTGGGTGCTGCAGGCCGCCCATTTCAGATCCTCAACAATGCTTTTTGTCAGATCGATTAGAGGTCCTTCGTAAATATTAGGCGCGGCTTGATGCATCGCTTGAAGCACCGCATCGGGGATCACGGAGGGCCCTGGAATTGCAAGATAGCCGCGGCCTTGGGATAATGTCATTGGTTTCATCTCATCGTTTTCTTCATAGGTAATTGTTTGACGGATAAGGTCAATCCATGGTTTGACTTGTCACTCTGGCGCAGACGATCTACACCTCGGCAACTTGCGTGAAAAGGGACCTTAATGCTGAAAAAGATTGCTCAGCGGCTGAAAGCCTCGCATCAGCGGTTGCGCCGCGCCTATGCGGCCAATTTATCTCCAACGCAGGATAACTTTTGGGCGCGGGTTGATTACTATTGGTTTGACCATGCCATATTGCGTACGTTTTGGACCAATTTTTTTGAAGTTGCACCCGGTGTTTACCGATCCAATCAACCCACTGAACGACGTTTGGAAGACTTCAAGAAAATGGGTGGTAAATCTGTTTTAAACCTGCGCGGTGAAGATAGTTATGCCCATTTTCTTTATGAATTATGGGCCTGCGAGAAATTGGACCTGACATTGGTCTCTCGAAAGCTTTGGGCGCGTGATGCACCCGCGCGCGAGGCGATTCTGGCTGCCATTGACGCGTTTAAAACGCTGCCCAAACCGCTTTTATTTCATTGTAAATCTGGTGCAGATCGCGCCGGGTTTACGGCGGCAATGTATTTGATGGTCTGCGAGGGGCGCCCGGTTGCAGATGCAAAAAAGCAGCTGGGGTTACGTTATATTCACCTGGATTTCACAGCCACCGGTGTGCTTGATTACATTTTGGCGGTTTATGAAGCGCGGGTTGAACAGCATCCTATTGATTTTGAAGATTGGATCCGAAGAGAATATCATCAAAAGCTGCTTCAACAGGGGTTTAATCTGCGGCGGCCGCTTTCAGAAACGCTGGACCTTATTGCGCAGTCACCATAACGCAATCTCAGCACGAAAAGACTAGGAGGCTTTATGCCAAAAATATCGATTGATGACATTGCAACCACGGCCAAAACTGCCTTGATCAAACATGGGGCGGATGAATCGATTGCGCTGCATGTTGCGCGCGCTGTGGCGCAAGCGGAAAGCGTGGGCAACCGTATATGTGGCCTCTATTATCTTGAAAGTTATTGCGTCCAGCTACAAAGCGGCCGCGTGCGCGGCGATGTGACCCCCGCGGTTAGCCAGCCAAAACCTGGCGTGGTGCATGTGGATGCGAAATTCGGCTTTGCGCAGCCTGCTTTTGCCGCCGGATTGCCCGCGGCGCTTGCGGCAGCGAGGCAAAACGGCGTGGTCAGCTTGGGGATAGGTCATGCGCATACATGTACGTCTTTGGGCTATTTTACCCAGCAAATTGCCGAGCATGGGATGATTGGTCTTGGGTTTACAAATGCCTCGCCCATCGTCGCCCCCCCCGGTGGTAAGGCCCGCACCATTGGCACCAACCCAATTGCGTTTTCTGTGCCCGATGGCCAAGGCGGTGTGGCCTTGCAATTTGACCAATCAACCACGGTTGTGGCTTTGGGCAAGATCACCATGGCAAAGGCGGCGGGTGAAAAAATTCCATTGGGTTGGGCCTTGGATAGCGACGGGCATCCGACAACGGATCCGGATGCCGCATTGGCGGGATCTTTGGTGTCTATTGGCGGCTATAAGGGCTGGGGCTTTGGCGTAATGGGCGAATTATTGGCCGCTGGCATGGCAGGCGGAATTTTGTCGCGCGATGTAAAGCCGCTTAAGGCTGCTGATGGCGCGCCGCATGATTTGGGTCAATATTATATTGTGATTGATCCGGGCCAAGGCCATGCGTTTTCCGAACGGCTAGAGGCGTTGGCCGAGATTGTGGCCCAAGAGCCGGGAACGCGCTTGCCCGGGCAGAATAAAAAGCCAAACCAGACGGTCGATATTCCCGAGGCACTCTGGGCTTTGAGCCTTGGATTGGCCGCAGGTTAGCTGTTTTTGGGATCCGCACGGATGGGGAATGCCCTTGGCCTTTTTTAGGGGTTCCTTTCGGTTTGGATTTCATGGCTTTTACAGATAGCTTCTAAGAAATAAGAAAGGCGATTGTTTTTGGCACGCGATAAAACCCAGCAAAACCTGAAGTATTTGATTTATGCATCAAAGCCATTTGGCTTTGATCAAAGCGTTTTAAACGGAATCTTGGTGACCGCCAAAACCAATAATCAACGGTTTCAAATCACTGGCGCGCTGATTTGCCGATCAGACTTATATTTACAGTTTTTAGAGGGCCCTGCTTCTGAAATTGATCGTATTTATCAAAATATCCGCCGCGATGATCGGCATGTTGAGATCACGCTTTTGGCCGAAGGTGGAGCGCAAGCGCGGCTTTTTCCTGATTGGGCGATGCGCGATGACCCAGTGCGTAGCTGGATGTGGAGCCGCGAAGAAATCGCGGATGGGGCTTTGGAAAACGTCTCTGCCAGCGAGGCGTTTGCACTTTTTTTGCGCCATGCAAAAGAATTGCTCTGACCGGTGACGTGACGCTGGCTGCTTTGCATTTGGAATTTGAACAATTGGATGCGCTTGGGCTGTTATGATTGGCCCGGGGAGATCCTTTCGTTAAACGTCAAGCTCTTCTACAAATTTTGCATTTTCTTGGATATATTGAAACCGCAATTCAGGCTTTTTGCCCATCAATTGTTCCACCAAATTGCCCGTTTCGCCAGGTTCATCTTCATCAATATTGACGCGGATCAATTTCCGGCTTTTGGGGTCCATCGTGGTTTCTTTGAGGTCTTTGGCATCCATTTCACCAAGCCCCTTAAAGCGGCTCACGTCAATTTTGCCTTTGCCGCCAAGGCCCTTTTCAAGCCAATGATTGCGTTCAACTTCATCCTCGCAATATACGCGCACCGCCCCTTGCGTTAGGCGGTAAAGCGGCGGGCAGGCCAGATAAAGATGGCCACTGTCGATCATCGGACGCATTTGCGTGAAGAAAAACGTCATCAACAGGGCCGCGATATGGGCTCCATCTACATCTGCATCGGTCATGATAATCACTTTATCATACCGCAGATCGTCCAGATTAAAGCGGGTGCCCAGCCCCACCCCCAGCGCTTGGGAAAGATCGTTAATCTCTTGGTTTGTGCCAATTTTATTGCTGGCGGCCCCCAGAACATTCAGAATTTTACCGCGCAATGGCAGCAGGGCTTGGGTTTTGCGGTCGCGGGCCATTTTGGCCGATCCGCCGGCGCTGTCCCCTTCGACCAAGAACAGCTCGGTGCCGGCCCGGTTGGTCGCAGAACAATCCACCAACTTGCCCGGTAGCCGCAGTTTTTTGGTGGCGGTTTTGCGCTGCGTTTCTTTTTCTTGCCGGCGGCGCATACGCTCTTCGGCGCGCAAGACCAGAAAATCCAGAATTGCACCGGCCGATTTGGTATCGGCCGCCAACCAATTGTCAAAATGATCGCGGACTGAATTTTCAACCAGCCGCTGGGCTTCATTGGTGGCAAGGCGATCTTTGGTTTGGCCAACAAATTCGGGCTCGCGGATAAAGCAGCTGACCAAGGCGCAGCCGCCGGTGATCAGATCTTCGCGGGTGATCTCTTTGGCTTTCCGGTTATTGGTCAATTCGCCATAGGCGCGAATGCCTTTCAAAACCGCAGCCCAGAAACCGGCTTCATGGGTGCCGCCCTCTGGTGTTGGCACTGTGTTACAATAAGATTGGATGAACCCGTCGCGCGATGGGGTCCAATTGATGGCCCATTCTACTTTACCGGGAACTCCGAAGCGCTCTTGAAAATCAACCGTTCCGGCGAACGGGTTTTCGGCATAGGTTGAAGCGCCGTTCAACGTTTCTGAGAGGTAATCGGCCAATCCGCCGGGGAAATGAAAATTGGCTTCGGTGGGCGTATCGCCATCTTCAATGGCTGATTTCCATCGAATTTGAACGCCGCTGAACAAATAAGCCTTTGAGCGCATCGACTTGAACAAACGCGCAGGTTTAAATTTTAGGCTGCCAAAAATCTCTGGGTCTGCGTGGAAGGTTACATTGGTTCCGCGCCGGTTTGGCGCAGCTCCAATTTTTTGAATGGGGCCTAAGGGAAGGCCGCGGCTAAATTTTTGCTCATACAGTTCTTTGTTGCGCGCCACTTGCACAACCATCCTGTCTGAAAGCGCATTCACAACAGATGCACCAACGCCGTGTAGACCACCCGAGGTTTGATAGGCTTTGCCGCTGAATTTACCGCCCGCGTGCAATGTGCATAAGATCACCTCAAGCGCTGATTTATCGGGGAATTTGGGGTGTGGATCAATCGGGATGCCGCGGCCATTATCCCGAATGGTGATCGAATAATCCGCGTGTAATTCAACATCTATGCGATTGGCATAGCCCGCGACCGCCTCATCCATTGAATTGTCGAGTACCTCGGCCACCAGATGGTGCAAAGCGCGCTCATCCGTGCCGCCAATATACATGCCGGGCCTTTTTCGAACGGGCTCTAAACCTTCTAAAACCTCGATCGAACTGGCGTTATAATCCTCGCCTTGGGCTTGGTTTAATAGATCACTCATCTGACTGCTCATTATTCTTTTTTAAACACTATGTCATTTCGACGGGTCTAGGGAAAGAGCTCATGCAGATAATTGAGTCGGCTTTTCCGTGCATAGGGGTTTAGGGAAGCTGCACGGAAAGCTGGGTTTGGTAAAAATCTGTATCGTTACAGTTTTGGCATAATACGGTTTTGTGACATGATTGTGCGGGTTGTAGCGACCCTGACGCTACTTTGCGTCAAAACGTTTTTTATTGATCATTAAAGTTTAAATATTTTGAGGATTTTATTCTTTATTCACTGGTATTTTTATAATAATTTGTCAGGATAAAGTTAAATAATGAGAAATATTTTGAGGTTTCAAACAAAAGACAAATGTGCCTTTTAACAGATGGTAAAGGTATATAACTACTCAGCTTTGTGGCGCATTCTGATTAATCCTCCCTCAATATTTGAATGAGAGAGCATATTGGTGTTGCAGGCTCTTCATGGCGGGAAGAGCAAGGCAGGGCGAGTAATGGCGGCCGGTATTTCGCTCACCTTGCCGGTTGTGTCGTGGCCCAAACAGAGAATAAATACAAATTGTCTCCCTGTTTGGGCTACATCGGCCTTGCAAATTTGACCTGTCTTGAGAATCTGCCTTGAAAACTTGCCTGGTGAAATATTTCAGAAATTTTGCGTCATAGCTTTGGGTATTGTTCTTTTACAAGCGGGCAATCGCTGCGTCTGAAGGCTGCCTGACGCGGGTGGCGATTTAAAGCTTGCTGCTGCGGCCCTATGGCCTATCAAGGTGCAGGAGGTTGACTTGACCCGCTATCAACATTTCCGAGCCATTTGTTCGTTGGGATTGCCGCTTATCCTTGGCAATATTGCGCAGATTTCTATCGGCGTCGTCGATACCGTGATGACTGGATGGTATTCTGTTGAGGCGCTGGCAGCCTTAGTTTTGGGCAGCTCTTTTTTCTTCGTTGTGTTCATATTAGGCGCAGGGTTTGGGCATGCTCTTTTGCCGCTGGTGGCAAGCGCAGCAGCGCGCGAGGATGCGGTTCAAATTCGCCGCGTAACCCGCATGGGATTGTGGTTGTCCATCATTTATTCCGCAGGGGTATTTTCGCTTTTTTGGTGTTCGGAATTTGTTTTTGTGGCGCTGGGGCAAGATCCAATGCTGGCAGACTTGGCGCAGAATTATCTGCGGATTTTAAGTTTTGGGTTGATCCCGGCTTTGGTGGTTTTGGTGCTGAAAAATTATCTTGCGGCCCTTGAGCTTACGCAAGTGGTGTTGGCGATTACGGTCGCGGCGCTTTTGCTCAATATTCCGCTGAACTATTTGCTTATCTTTGGCAAATATGGAGCGCCCGAACTTGGCGTAGGCGGCGCGGCGTGGGCGTCACTGGCCGTGCATCTGCTCAGCGCGCTGGCCATCGCGCTTTATGCGTGGCGGCGCTTGCCAGAGCATAAATTATTCCTACGGTTTTGGCGGCCTGATTGGAGCATCTTTTCAAAACTGTTCAAAATAGGAATGCCGATTGGATTGACGCATTTGGCGGAAGCGGGATTGTTTTACGCCTCTTCGGTTATGATGGGCTGGTTGGGGGTGATTGCGCTGGCGGCGCATGGCATTGCGCTCCAAATTTCAAGCGTTACGTTTGTGGTACATCTAGGCTTGGCTGCGGCGGCGACGGTGCGGGCGGGAAACGCTTATGGCCGCAAAGATTTTGTCGGTTTACGCGACGGCGCCGTGGTTGCAACTTTGGCCTCAATCGGTCTTTCTTTACTGACATTGATCCTGTTTGTAACCTTTCCAACGGCTTTGGTGGGGCTTTTCATCGATGCGCATGATCCTGCCCGCGATCAAATTCTTGCGCTGGGCGCGGTTTTACTTGTGGTGTCTGGGTTGTTTCAATTCGTTGATGGTGGCCAAGTGATGGCGTTAAGCCTTTTGCGCGGCATTCAAGACACGTCAGTGCCACTGCTGATTGCGGTGATTGGATATTGGGCTATCGGCCTTCCGGTTGGGTATGTTTTGGGGTTCTGGCTGGGGTTTGATGGCGTCGGTATTTGGGCGGGTATCGCCGTAGGGCTGGCGATCGTGGCCCTGACCCTAGGCCACCGATTTGTTAAGCTGTTGGGCCAGATGCTGCGCCGTGACGTTTTGCGCTCAAACTCTGATGCTGGTTCAGATTAGGCGATCGCAAAATTGTGCAATCCGGGCACAGGCTTCGCTCAGCTGGCTTTCCGAAGTTGCATAACTGATCCGGAAATTGGGCGATAAGCCAAAAGCGGCACCAAAAACCGCTGCAACGCCCGTATCCTCCAATAAGGCGATCGCAAAATCTTCGTCAGTCGCAATAACTTTTCCACTGGGCGTGGTTTTACCGATCAAACCGGCGATTGACGGATAGACGTAAAAAGCGCCCTCGGGGATCGGGCATGTGATACCTTCAATCGCGTTTAATCCGGCAACAACCAAATCGCGCCGACCTTTGAACAGGGTTTGGTTGTCTTGCAGAAATGCTTGCGGTCCCTCCAACGCTTCCAGCGCGGCCCATTGGCTGATCGAACAGGGGTTTGATGTTGTTTGGCTTTGTACTTTGCGCATCGCGGCGATCAAAGCCTCGGGGCCTGCGGCATAGCCAATGCGCCAGCCGGTCATGGCGTAGGCTTTTGAAACCCCATTGCAGGTTAAGGTGCGCGCGTAAAGTCGCGGTTCGACTTGCGCAGGCGAAACAAATTTGAAGCCGTCATAGGTAAGATGTTCATACATATCATCCGACATCACCATAACATCAGGGAAATCCAGCAAGACATCCGTCAACGCCTTTAATTCGGGTGCCGTATAGCCCGCGCCGGTTGGGTTTGAGGGCGAATTGAAAATAAACCATTTTGTATTTTCGGTGATGGCGGCGCGCAGCGCTTTTGCGGTCAACTTATAATTGTCTTTCACATCGGTGGCGACAACCACCGGGGTGCCGCCGGCGAGAAGCACCATATCAGGATAGCTGACCCAATAGGGCGCAGGGATAATCACCTCATCTTCTGCATTTAATGTGGCCATAAAGGCATTAAACAAGGTTTGCTTGCCACCGGTTCCGACCGAGATTTGGCTTGGACTATACTCTAAAGCGTTTTCACGGGAAAATTTCTTACAAATTGCCTGCTTGAGTTCGGGCATGCCGTCGGGTGCGGTATATTTTGTTTTGCCCGCTGCAATTGCTGCGGCTGCGGCCCGTTTTATATGCTCGGGCGTGTCGAAATCGGGTTCGCCAGCGCTGAGGCTGATAATATCCCTTCCTTGGGCTTTCAGCTCTTGCGCCAAAGTGGTCATGGCGATTGTGGGCGATGGTTTGACACGTTTTAACGAGAGCGATTGCATGGGCTGCGCCTATTTGAACTTAAGATTGATATACCATAGGGTGCCGCTGCGAGGCCTTCAAGCGCCCATCAAAATGTTAGGAAAACCTATGACGGATTTGGCAACAGACTGGTATGGTGGCCATATCGCCACGTTTGGCGATCGGCTGGCGGCAGCGCGTGATGCGGCGCAACTGAGCCAGCAGCAGTTGAGCAAACATCTTGGTGTTAGGTTGAAAACGCTAAAAAGCTGGGAAAATGACAGCTCAGAGCCGCGCTCAAATAAGCTGTCGATGATCGCTGGGGTTTTAAACGTGTCTTTGATTTGGCTTTTAACCGGCGAGGGGGAGGGGGTTCTGGCCCCGGATGATATGCCCCAACCCGCCCCAGAACTGGCCCAAGTAATGAGTGATATAAAAGATTTAAAAGAAATTTTGGCAGGCGCGGTAGAGCGTTTGGAGCAGTTGGAAAAACGGCTTCCAACGGTGTTGGGGACGCCGCGATGAGCGAATTGCCAGCCATTCGCTTAAAGCGATTGCAGATGCGATCGATGCGCCGTGGTATCAAAGAAATGGATTTGATTTTGTCGCGTTATGCGCAGGCAAAATTGGCTGTTTTTGACGCAGCGAGCCTGGATTGTTACGAAGATTTGTTAAATGAAAATGATCAGGATTTGTATCAATGGGTCTCTGGGCAAGCGCCTAGCCCCCCCCGTATTTCAGAAATGATTGAAGATATTCAAGCGTTTATCGCGCAGGCCCGCGGTTAGAGTCATCCCTTTAACGGATTGTTTGGACTTAGCGGCCAGACTGGCAGTGATTTTGATTTGAAGGCGGAGTTTTTTCATGAACAGTCCAACCCCGGTTGAGGCCAGCAAACAAGCGCTGTTTATGAGCAATTATCTTGACACATTATGTTTGGTTGAGCGCTTGCACCGCTTGCTGCTCGATGTGATCAAGGATGAATTTGAACGATTAGATATTTTTGACATCAACGCTGTTCAAGGCCTTTTGCTGTTCAATATCGGTGAAAATGAAGTGTCCGCCGGCGAGTTGAAATCGCGCGGCTATTATCAAGGTAGCAATGTCAGTTACAATCTGAAAAAACTGGTTGATATTGGCTATATGCATCACCAGCGTTGCCGGATTGATCGGCGGGCGGTCCGCGTCGGCCTGACGCAACGCGGCCAAAATATCCGCGATATCATTGCGCGTTTATTTGCCCGTCATGCGCAAGGCTTGATTGAAGGCAATACGCTTGAGGCGCAATCAGTGATGGATATTTCTCATATTTTAAAGCGGGTTGAGCGCTTTTGGAAAGATCAAATCCGTTATATTTATTGACCCTGTGGCCCCCCCCAAATGAGGGGCGCACCGAATATGATTTTGCTCCAGCACCGTAGAATTTGGTTCCGTTATTTTGTTGGATGAGCGGCGTTTACCAATGGCCGGTATTGCCCATAGACACCCACGGCTCGGCGGGCGGCAGCGCATCGCCCTTTTGCAGCAGTTCCACCGAGATATTATCGGGCGAGCGCACAAAGGCCATATGGCCATCCCGCGGGGGCCGGTTGATCACAACGCCATTCTCCTGCAAATACTGGCACATGTCATAAATATTATCCACCAAATACGCCAAATGGCCAAAATGCCTGCTGTCGCTTGGCAATCCTTCATCGCCATCCCAATTATAAGTCAACTCGACCGGGCAATCTTCTTGGCCCTCGGGCGCCATGAAGACTAAGGAAAACCGACCCTTCTCATAATCCGAGCGCCGCGTTTGAACCAACCCCAGTAATTTGAAAAATGCGATTGATTTATCAAGGTCTTTGACCCGAACCATCGTATGTAAATACCGCGTGCCCATGCGTAACTCCTTTATTTGATTAATCCTTTAACGCTATCATGACAACGGCCTCTGTCTAGAGGCAATCGCCGTGTTTAAGGCAGAAGTCATTTAAATTTTCCAATGCGAGGCCCACGCAAGCGGCTGTCAGCTGATTTTTTGACCATTTCCGCAGTGTTTTTCTGAAATCTCCTTCATATCGCGGTTTTTTGTTTGCTAACCTCAAGATATAGTAGGATCACTCGAGCAGTAAAAAGGATTCGTCAAATGCCCCTTTCACCCGATCAGCAGGCGGAAATCGCGGAACAGCGCCGCCATACGCAGCCGACTTTAAGGGCTGTCAGTCAGGGGATGGAGGATCACCTATACACTGCCTATCCCGTGCTAGATCACGGGTTTGTGCGCGTGATTGATTACATGGGCGATGATGCGGCGATTTGCCAAGCGGCGCGGGTGAGCTACGGCAAAGGCACCAAATCGGTTCAAAATGATGAAGGGCTTGTGCGCTATTTGATGCGGCATTGGCACTCAACGCCTTTTGAAATGTGCGAGGTGAAGCTGCATGTGAAGCTGCCGGTTTTTGTGGCGCGTCAATGGATCCGACATCGCACGGCCAATGTGAACGAATATTCGGCCCGCTATTCTATTTTGGACCGCGAATTTTACATTCCTGCGCCCGAATCCCTTGCATCGCAATCGGTGGTGAACAATCAGGGGCGCGGCGCGGCGCTCACTGGGCAAGAAGCCGAGCGGGTACTGCGCTATCTGCGCGATGATGCGATGCGCGCCTATGATCATTATGAAGAAATGATTTCTCAGGATGGTCAGGATGGCTTGGCCAGAGAATTGGCGCGTATGAATTTGCCTGCGAATATTTATACGCAATGGTATTGGAAGGTGGATTTGCACAACCTTTTGCACTTTTTACGTCTGCGCGCTGATGCGCATGCGCAATATGAAATCCGCGTCTATGCGGATGAAATTTGTAAACTGGTGGCCGATTGGGTGCCCTTCGCCTATCGGGCGTTTGAAGATTATCGTATGGGCGGTGCAACGCTCTCAAGCACTGCGCTGGATTGCGTGCGGCGGATGCTCAGAGGCGAGGCGGTCACGCAGGAAAATTCTGGGATGAGCGCTGGTGAATGGCGCGAGTTTCAAACAGCGCTGGCAGATTAGCCGAAGCAGACGCGCTACTGGGTGATCTCAACGGTTTGGAACAGTTTGCCTTTGGGTGTGAAAAGTAAGATTTTATTCTCTTGCGTCACCACAGCATACCAGTCGCGGGTTTGCGTGAACGCAATTGGTGTGACGCCGCTGGGCAGCGTAATTTCTGGGGGAACGTTCAGTATATCTTGCTGAAAACGAATGACAAACAAGATGATTAAGATTATCATTCCGCCAATCATCGTGGCGCTTAGCAGCGTCACCAGACGCCGCAAATAATCGAGATGCGGCACCGTATTTTCAGGCTCTGTAGGTTGCTCCATGACGACTACCCTTATTGAATTTCAGATCGCAGCGGACCCTCCTCAGCGCCTTGATAAAGCGCTTTTTCGCGATGCACCAGCGCAGGCTGAACTTTCCCGTACATATTTAACGCGTTTGATCCTGGCAGGTGCGGTTCGGATCAATCTGGCGCCACAAAACAATCCAAAAGCCAAAGTTGTGGAAGGGGCGCAGGTTCAGATTGAACTTCCCTGTGCTGCCGAGCTTAATTTAACGCCCGAAAATATTCCTTTGCGCGTGGTCTATGAAGATGACGCGCTGATCGTGATTGATAAACCCGCTGGGATGGTCGTTCATCCCGCGCCCGGATCGCCAACCGGTACGCTGGTGCATGCTTTGTTGCATCACTGCGCCGATAGCCTGTCGGGCATTGGCGGTGAAAAGCGCCCGGGCATCGTGCATCGCATTGATAAGGATACATCCGGGCTTTTGGTGGTTGCGAAATCGGATAAGGCGCATCACGGTTTGGCCAAACAATTTGAATTGCACAAAGTAGAGCGGGCTTATCGCGCGATTTGTTACGGGGTGCCAGATGCCAATGAGCCCCGGTTAAGAGGGGTGCGCGGGGTAAATTTTGAAGCGGGAAATGTGATGAAAATCACCACGCATCTGGCCCGCCATCGCACCGACCGCCAGCGTCAAGCGGTGTTTTTTGAAGGCGGCCGCCATGCCGTAACCCGGTCGCGATTGCTGGCAAGCTATGGATGCCCTGCGACCCTTTCGTTGATTGAATGCCGGCTTGAAACCGGGCGCACGCATCAAATTCGTGTGCATCTGGCGCATACTGGCCACGGCCTATTGGGGGATCCGGTTTATGGTGGCCGGCGAAAGATTGGGAAAAAAGCCTTGTCTGAGGCCAGCTTGGCCCTGGTCAGTGGTTTTTCACGGCAGGCTTTGCATGCGGCTGTTTTGGGTTTTGAACACCCGGTTTCCGGCGAGAATATGCGTTTTGAAGCGCCATATCCCACCGATTTCAAAACCCTTCTAGAGGCGTTGGAAAAGGATGGCTAAAGGCGCGGGGTCGCCAGCGCGACTGGCTTGGCTTTGCCGTTATTTTTTTCTGTAAACTTTTCCAGAAGCGCTGGCCCTGATCTTGAAATGCCAAAGCCCGGCTCTTATCTCTTACGCATAAGATGCGTGTATGAGGTAACCGATGGCAAATTATTCTAACCTTCCCGCCCCAACCCCAGAAGGGGGTTTGAGCCGATATTTGCAAGAGATCCGTAAATTTCCAATGCTTGAGCATGAAGAAGAATATATGCTGGGCAAACGTTGGGTGGAAAAACAGGATACACAAGCTGCGCATAAAATGGTGACCTCGCATTTGCGGCTGGCGGCAAAAATTGCCATGGGCTACCGCGGCTATGGGTTGCCGCAGGCAGAAGTGATTTCAGAGGCCAATGTTGGTTTGATGCAGGCCGTAAAGCGCTTTGATCCTGAAAAGGGGTTTCGCCTTGCCACCTACGCCATGTGGTGGATAAGGGCGAGCATTCAAGAATATATTTTGCGCAGCTGGTCTTTGGTAAAAATGGGCACCACAAGCGCGCAAAAGAAGTTGTTCTTTAACCTTCGCAAAGCCAAGTCGCGTATCGGCGCGCTGGAAGATGGGGATATGCATCCCGATAAAGTGCATAAAATTGCAACAGATTTGGGCGTCAGCGAAGAGGAGGTGGTGAATATGAACCGCCGTCTGTCCGGCGGGGATGCCTCTTTGAACGTACAAATCGGGGCTGATGGCGAAGGCTCGATGCAATGGCAGGATTGGCTGGAAGATGAAGACGCGGATCAAGCGGGCGATTATGAGGCCAAAGATGAGCTAGAGCTGCGTCGCGCCATGCTTGAACAAGCGATGGAAGTGTTAAACCCGCGTGAGAAAGATATTTTGATCAAACGCCGGCTTGATGAACAATCAATCACTTTGGAAGATTTGAGCGAAGAATATAGCGTAAGCCGAGAACGCATTCGCCAGATTGAAGTGCGCGCATTTGAAAAGTTGCAACAGGAAATGCGACGGCTTGCCCATGACAAAGGCATGCTCAGCGCCGTCTAGGGCTTTTGTGCATTGCTAAAACCCGCTAGCCTGAAGGAAAAGGCAATCGGGAGAATATGTAATGACGAAGACAGTGCGCTGGGGAATATTGGGGGCGGCTCATTTCGCCAAACAGCATATGGCGCCGGCGATGCAATTGGCCCGCAACACAGAATTGGTGGCGCTTGGCACGTCGGATGGTGCAAAAGCGGCGCCTTTCAAAGCGCTGGCCCCTGGCCTGAAAGTGCATAGCAGCTACGACGCCGTTTTGAACGACCCTGATATTGATGCGGTATATATTCCTTTGCCCAACCATCTGCATGTGGCATGGGTCAAAAAAGCCATTGCCGCTGGCAAGCATGTTTTATGCGAGAAACCAATCGCGATGCAGGCGTCGGATATTGATGAGCTTATTGCGCTGCGCGATAGCGCGGGTTTGATGCTGGTCGAAGCCTATATGATCGTTCATCATCCACAATGGCAATACGCAAAGGCACTTTTTGAAAGCGGTGTGATCGGGGATCTGGTACAGGTCGATGGCGTATTTTCGTACAATAATGCAGAAGATGTGGCTAATATTCGCAACCGCCCGGATACGGGTGGTGGCAGTTTGCCCGATATCGGCGTTTATACATTTGGCAGTGCGCGCTATGTCACGGGACAAGAGCCTGAGGCGATTTTGGATGCCACGATAACGTGGGAAAACGGGGTAGATGTTTGGGCTGGCGTCACTGCGCAATTTCCCGGCTTTCGGTTTATGGGCGTGACATCAATGCGTATGGATGCGCGGCAGGAAATGAACTTTCATGGAACCAGTGGGTTTATTCGCCTTACGGCGCCTTTCAATCCGCAGGTTTTTGGACAGGCAGAGGTTGAACTACACAAAGGGGGCGAGGCGAAACACGTGAAGCGCTTTCCAAATGAGAATCATTATACGCGCCAGCTTGAAGCGTTTCAGGCCAGCCTTCATGAGGGGAAAGATTATCCTTGTCCGTTAGAGTTTTCACAAGGCACGCAACGGATGATTGATCAGGTTTTCCGAAAAGCCCGCGGCTAAACCTTGGGCTGATTTGCTTTTTTTGAGCGCGTTTCTAGACGCCGTTTGCTGTTCGCATCGATAAATTCGAGCACCAAGGGGCGAATGTTGTTGCGCCAACTTTTGCCAGCAAAAATACCGTAATGTCCGGCATCGGGTTCTAAATGGCTGGCTTTCTTATCCGCTGACAGCCCCGTGCAAAGCGCCAACGCTGCGACGCATTGGCCCGGCGCTGAGATATCATCTTTGGCACCTTCTACGGTTTTGATGGCTACATCCGTTATCGCGCCAAAATCAATCGCCTTACCCGCGATGCTAAACGTGTTTTGCGCGATCTCGCGCGATTTGAAAATGCGTTCAACGGTGCTCAGATAAAATTCAGCGGTCATGTCCATAACTGCAAGATATTCGTCATAGAACTTGTTATGCGGATCGTGATCCGATGCCTCGCCGCGGATCACTTTCAAAACTTGATCGCGAAAGGCCAGCGTGTGGCGCTCGGCATTCATCGACATAAATGAGGATAATTGAAGTAACCCGGGATAAACTTTTCGGCCAACGCCAGCATATTTAAACCCAACGCGCTGGATCAGGGTCTGTTCAAGCTGCCCCATTGTGACGCGATGGCCAAAATCAGTGACATCGGTTGGGTTTGCATCCGGATCAATTGGCCCCCCGATTAAGGTCAGGCTGAGGGGCTGCGCCTTTGGATCTTCTTGCGCCAGATAGGCTGTGGCGGCCAGCGCCAAGGGCACGGGTTGGCACACGGCGATTACATGCGTGTCGGGTCCCAGATGGCGCAAATAATCCACCAAATAAAGCGTATAATCTTCAATATCGAATTTACCATCCGATACAGGAATGTCCCGCGCATTATGCCAATCGGTGATATAAACTTCACAATCGGGGATCAGGCTTTTCACTGTCGAGCGCAGCAAGGTCGCATAATGGCCCGACATGGGCGCCACCAACAACACTTTTCGCGGCGCGGTGGGCCGATCTTGTACGTCAAAATGCACCAAGTCGCCAAAGGGGGCTTTCAAAACGGCTTTTGGCTCTACCACATGATCCCGCCCATCTGCACCGGGCATGCTATCAATTCCCCAATCAGGCTTTACGCTCATCCGTTGAAAACTGCGCTCGGTCACTTGCCCCCAGGCGGCCATCCATTCAAGCGCAGGGTTGGGCATCATTGCGAAACCGGGATTTGAGGCAAAGGCTTGCGCGCTTGCGCCAATCCATTGGTTGGTATTGCGCATGGTTTCCATGAAATCATAATTCGCCATAAACCGCATTTTCTGCTCCAAACTTAACCATTTTGCCGCTTTGCATCGCCGCTTGGAATTTTTATCCGGCGCTGTTATGCTGCATAGCAGAAATATTAACTGAAAAATGCAAAAATGACAAGAAAAGACAATGCAGTTGCAGAAAAAGCTGACCAAATGAGTGACAATTTGGTCAAGCTGGAAGAGCTGTCGCAGCGCTTTTTAACTCTTGTGCAGAACAAACAGGCCGTAGCCCCGGCTTTGAGCGGCCCCGGCCCGGATTTGATGGTCAAAGCTTCGCATGCTTATTGGGAAGAGGCGGTGAAGAACCCGGCGCGATTAATGGCGCAGCAGGTTGAATATTGGGGGAAATCTTTAAGCCATTTTACAACGCTGCAGCAAAACCTTGGTGGAATGCAAAGCGTGGGTGGGGAATCATCAGCCACTAACTCGGATCCTCGGTTTTCCAATCCGATGTGGCAGAGCCACCCTTATTTTAGTTTTGTAAAAGACCAATATTTGCAGAATGCGGCAGCTTTGCGCAGCGCGGCGCGCAGCATGGATGGCTTAGCGGCCGTTGAACAAAAACGCCTGTCATTTTTTACCGATCAAATCATTGATATGATGGCGCCCACAAATTTTCTAGGCACCAATCCAGATGCGCTGGAGCGCGCGATCGAAACAGATGGCCAATCTTTGATTGATGGGTTGGAGAACCTAATCTCAGATTTAGAGGATAACCAGGGTGAACTGGTTGTGAAGCTGGCAAATGACAAAGTGTTCGAATTGGGGGTCAATATTGCCAATAGCCCGGGCAAGGTTGTTTTTGAAAACCGGATGTTTGAATTGCTGCAATACAGCCCCTCCAGCGAAGTTGTGCACGCGATTCCTCTTCTCATTTTTCCGCCTTGGATCAATAAATTTTACGTTTTGGATTTAAAAGCCCAGAACAGTCTTATCAAATGGCTGACAGAGCAGGGCTTTAGCGTGTTTGTGGTGTCTTGGGTCAATCCTGATGACAGTTACCGTGATGTTGGGTTGGAAACATATATCGAAGATGGGTTTTTGACCGCTATCCGTGAAGTGAAGGCGCGCAGCGCGCAGAGCCAAGTGAACGCAGTTGGCTATTGTATTGGCGGCACAACATTGGCGCTGACTTTGGCCTTGCTAAAAAAACGCGGAGATTCTTCGGTGAATTCGGCAAGTTTTTTCACCACGCTAACGGATTTTTCACAACAGGGCGAATTCACCCCATTCCTGCAAAATGATTTTATCGATGGGATTGAACAAGAAGTTGCGCAGCGCGGTATGCTGAAAAGCTTTGTTATGGCGCGCACGTTTAGCTTTTTGCGCGCCAATGATCTGATATATAAGCCAGCGATAAAAAGTTATATGATGGGCGAAGCGCCGCCGGCGTTTGATCTGCTGTTTTGGAATGGAGATGGTACCAACCTTCCCGGGCGGATGGCCGTGCAATATTTGCGCGAATTATGCCAAAGTGATGCTTTCGCCACGCAGGGCATAACGTTGTTGGGAGAGCGTTTACACTTAAAAGATGTCAAAGTTCCCGTGTGCGCAATTGGCTGCGAGACCGATCATATCGCGGCCTGGAAAGACAGTTACCGGGGCGTGCAGGGAATGGGCAGTCGCTCAAAACAGTTTATTTTATCCCAGTCAGGCCATATCGCAGGCATTATCAACCCTCCCAGTAAAAAGAAATATGGCCATTTCACGAATCAAGATTTAACCCTCTCTAGTGATCAGTGGCAGAAAACAGCAGATTTTAATTCTGGCAGCTGGTGGCCCAGTTGGAGCGCATGGCTGACCCGTCGGTCCGGTAAAAAAATCGCCGCGCGCCATTTTTCCGAAGCTGAGCGTGAAAACCTTCCCGATGCACCCGGGCGTTATGTGCGGCTCTAGCCGCTTTCAGCGGTGGTTGCGCAGCTTTTAACATTTTTATGCTGCACTGCAGAAAAAACTTGCAATGCTGCATTGCAGCATCTATATGTTGCTTAAGTGATCGCGGATATCGCCGCTCAGCTGAGGAAAGTAGAATGACAAATTTGAACGATATGACGGGTTTTTTCAAAGATATGATGGGTGCATTTCCTGTTGATACAAAGTCTTTCGAAGAAGCGATGAAAGGCACGACAGCCCTGAATGAGAAATTTGCCAGCGTGGCAGTGGAAGCTGCGGAAAAAAGCGCTGAAATCTCAAACAAATGGACAAAAGAGACATTGTCGCGCTTAAGCACAATTTCAAAAGCAAAAACAGATCCAGCCGATTACGTAAAAGTGATGACAGAGTTTGCCTCTGCGCAGGCTGAAGTTGCGGCCGAAAATATGGCAGCCTTTGCCGAAGTGGCAAAGAAAGTTCAAACTGACACGGTTGATTTGATGATGACCGCGGGTAAGGATTTTAGCGAAGATGCATCTGCTGCGGTTAAGAAAGCCACTAAAAAAGCGGCCGCCTAAGCAAATAGGACCACATGATAGTTTTGCCTTTCCTCCCAGAGGCAATTCACAGTAAAGGGTGTGCTTCGGCGCACCCTTTCTTTTCTTTTCGCAAGCGCGTAATGTTTTTCTGCACTGCTGCATTTTTGGGAGGTCTGCGTGTCTACAGCCAATAAACCTTTGTTGATCAAGCGCTATGCGAGCCGGCGCTTATACAATACGGAAACCAGCGATTATGTGACGCTTGAAGATATTGCAGGTTTCGTGCGTGACGGGCGCGACGTTCAAATCGTTGATTTGAAGTCCGGGGATGATTTAACCCGCCAATATTTATTGCAAATTATCGCCGAGCATGAAAGCCGCGGTGAAAGCGTTCTTCCAATCAATGTGTTGAATGATTTGGTGCGCAGTTACACGACGCAGGCATCGAGTATCGTGCCGCAGGTCTTGGCCATGTCTTTTGATATGATGCGCGATGGTCAAGCGAAAATTTTTGAAAATATGGGCGGGGGTAACGCTTTGTCGCAGGTACCCGGTTTTGATGCTTTGCGCGCGCAGCAAGAGGCGTTTGTGAAAGCGATGACATCGGGCTTCGCGGCCTGGCCAGGTGCGGCCGAGGATAATCCCGCAGCGGCAAGCCCTGCGCCACAGGCCGCGCCTACAACGTCAAGCGCGGCTGATGAAGATTTGCAGCAAATCAAAAGCCAATTGGCGGATCTTCAAGAAAAGCTGAGCAAGCTGGGATCTTAATGGTCTCAGCGAGGGGTAGCAGCCTGTCAGCAGCGCGGCAAAGGCCCTGTTAAAGTCCCAATCGGTCGCGCAGACTGTACCATGTCATGGCCAGTACAAGCAGCGGCAGGCGTGCGTAGCGGCCCCCCGGGAATGGAAGCTGAGGGATCTGCGACATCGTATCAAATCCGTTGGCTTGGCCCATAATTGCTTGTCCGATCAATTTTCCGGCATGCGTAGCGGTGCCCACACCATGGCCCGAATATCCCGAAGCTGTGATGATGTTTTTTGACATCCTTGCAAAATAGGGCGTTCGGCGCATAGTGATGCCAAGCGTGCCGCCCCATGCATATTCAAGTTTAACATCTTTGAGATGCGGAAAAATTTTCAACATCGGTGTGCGGACTTTGGCTGCAATGTCGGTGGGGAAGCGATAGCCGTAGCTTTCACCTCCGCCAAAGAGCAGCCTTCCATCATGCGACAATCGGAAATAATTCACCACGAACTTGGTATCTGCCACCGCCACATCTTGGGTTAACACGCGTGTGGTTGCCGGGCCCAGCGGTTCTGTTGCAGCAATGAAATTATTAATAGGCATCACGTGCCGGGCTATTTTTGGGTGGAGCTTGCCCAAATAGCCATTGCAGGCCAGAATTACCTGCGCGCAGGTGATCTGCCCGTTTGAAGTTGTAATGGTTGGCTTAACCCCATCTTTTAGATCGATGACGCGGGTATTTTCATAGATGCGAACGCCCGCGGCTGCGGCTGCTTTTGCCAATCCCAAAACATAGCGCAAAGGATGCAGATGCGCGCTTCCGTGATCCAAAACCCCGCCTTTATACAGCGCAGAAGGGCAGAGCGCTTGGCTTGCCGCTTCATCGAGCAGCGTGATTTTATCATAGCCATAGCGTTTTTGTAAAAACGCTGCACTACGATGAAGGTTTTGCCTGTCTGCGTTTGAAAACCCAAGCTCGGCGATGCCGGGTTTTAAAAAGCAATCAATTTTGTGCTGCTTAATCAAGGATTTGCTACAATCAATAGCCTCTTCCGCCAGATCCCAAAGGGCATCCGCCGATTGTGGCCCCAGCCAGTGCAGCAAGGTTTCTTGATCCAGCCTTTGCCCTGACCCTAATTGGCCACCATTGCGCCCCGACGCGCCAAACCCGACGCGCTGCGCCTCTAAAAGCGTGACTGCACAGCCCTGATTGGCCAAATGCAGCGCCGCTGATAAGCCGGTATATCCGGCTCCGATAATGCAAATATCCGTATTATCCGTTCCGTCAAAGCTGGGAAAGGGCGGTAAAAATTGCGTTGTCGCAGCATACCAACTGGGCGGGTATTGCCCGGGTTGATCATTGGCGTCGAGCAGGTTCATACGTTTAAAAGAAGATGTTCGCGTTCCCAAGGGCTAATGACCTGTAAAAACTCGTCATATTCGGCGCGTTTTACAATAGAATACACCCGCGTAAATTCGGATCCTAAAATTTCATGCAATTCGGACGCGTCTTCAAAAAGCCCAAGCGCTTCGCCCATGCCGCGGGGCAGGTCTTCGCGCCCCTCATATGCATCGCCGCGATATTGTTTCGAGGGCCGCAATTCATTTTTTATTCCCAAATATCCGCATGCCAAAGACACAGCGATCCCCAAATAGGGGTTGCAATCCATCCCCGCGATCCTGTTCTCAACCCGCCTTGCCTGAGGCTCAGAAATCGGAATGCGGATCCCCGCTGTCCGATTGTCACGCGCCCAAGATAGGTTAATTGGGGCGGCATGGTCTTTGACATAGCGGCGATAGGAATTCACATAGGGCGCCAGAACCGCAATCGCTGATGGCAAATGCGTTTGCAGCCCTGCGATGAAGTTATAAAACAAATCTGTTTCGCCACCTTGGGGGCCGGAAAACACATTTGCCCCCGTTTCGATATCGATGATCGAATGATGAAGATGCATCGCGCTGCCGGGTTCTTCGGCGATCGGTTTGGCCATAAAGGTGGCAAAGCAATCATGGCGCAGCGCCGCTTCGCGTATCAAACGCTTGAAATAGAATACTTCATCTGCAAGCCGCACCGGATCTCCATGGCGGAGATTGATTTCCAGCTGACCGGCGCCGCCTTCTTGGGTGATCCCGTCAATCTCAAACCCTTGGGCTTCCGCAAAATCATAAATATCGTCGATCACTGGACCGAATTCATCTACCGCAGTCATAGAATAGGACTGGCGCGCGGCGGCCGGACGCCCCGAACGCCCCATCATGGCTTCGATGGGTTTGGCCGGATCAATATTGCGGGCGACCAGAAAAAACTCCATCTCCGGAGCGACAACCGGTTCCCAACCTTCTTTTCTGTAAAGCTCGACAACCCGCTTTAGCACGTTGCGGGGAGAAAATAAGATTGGCTCATCTTTGCGATCATAAGCATCATGGATCACTTGCAGCGTAAAATCACCCGTCCATGGCGCGGCAGTTGCGGTGGAATAATCCGGTTTCAACAGCATATCGCGTTCGATAAACCCGCCTTCCCCCGCGGCTTCACCCCAGCCGCCCGTGATGGTTTGATAAAAGATTGAATCGGGTAAATAAAACGTGTTTTGCCGAGCAAACTTGGTTGCTGGCACAGCTTTTCCGCGCGCGATTCCGGGTAAATCAGCGATCACGCATTCGATCTCATCCAGCTTTTGATCTTTTAAATAGGCCAAAGCGGCGTTGGGCATTTGCTTAAAGATTTCATCAAGACTGGGCATCTTAACCTGCTTTCGATTTGAAAAATGTGGCAATTTTTTCCGCCAAAATATCGTTTGAATTCGGATCAGATAATTTGCTTTGGGCCGTTTCCAGCAATGTTTGCGGCACGTTTTTTTTGCCCCGGAACTGGATCAATCCGTGGATGAAGGCGCTGTCGAATTCTGGATGCGCTTGCAGCGAAAAAATAACGTCTTCATATTCGAGGAAGGCGTATTTGCAAAAGCCGTTAGAGCCTGTGCAGCGGGCTTTGGGGGGCAGAGTGACCACCTGATCTTGGTGCCAAGCGTTTATGCGCACCTTCTGGCCTTCAAATTGATAGTCGGTCAGGCCGATGCTCCAGCCGCCGGAAAATTTTTCAACATGCCCACCCATGGTTTGGGCGATGATTTGGTGACCAAAACATATTCCAACCAAGGGTTTTTTCGCAGCAACAATGCGCAAGATGAGCGCCTTTAAAGGTTTGATAAAGGGCAGATCTTCGTAAACTCCGTGGCGCGAGCCGGTGATCAACCAGGCATCGGCTTGAAATTCATCTTTTGGAAACTGCTCATTGACCACGCTGAACACGTCAAATTTAAAGCCATGCCCGTCTAATAAAGCGGCGCAGAGCCCGCCGTAATTCTCTGTCTGCGGGCGCATTTCGTCCGGGGTGTGGCCAGCCTGTAAGATGCCGATTTTCATAAAACCCTACTTGCCGTTCGGAAGGCGTTGTATCGTTGCAGGTGTAGGTTACACCGTTTCAAGATATATTTTCCAGTGCTCTTCTTGCGGAATATTCTTCAAGCCGTCAAGTTCTTGGCGCTTGGTTAAAGAAAAGTTTTCAATAAGTTGTGCGGGTAAGATCCGGGCAATCATCGGATCGTTTTCAAACATATCTATCGCTTCAGACCAGCTATGGATCAATTGTGGCAGATCTTGGCTGTAAGCGTTGCCCGTGATGGGCGGCGGCGGAGTAAGATCATCTTCGATGCCAAGCAGCGCTGCACCTAGTATAAGGCTCAGCGTCAAAAAAGGGTTTATATCGCCGCCTGCAACACGATGCTCGATCCGCCGGGCTCTATGTGCGCCTGCAGGAATGCGCAGCGCGGCCGTACGGTTTTCGTAGCCCCAACAAATTGATGTGGGGGCGTGGTTTTCCGGATCCATACGCGTATAGCTATTGGCATGGGGTGCAAAGCCAAGCGTGGCGGCACGCATCGTGGCAAGGCAGCCTGCGACGGCGTTTTGCAGCAGGGGTGATCCCTGTTTTGTGCCGTCATCAAAAATATTTTCTCCGGCCTCATCAATAACTGAGAAATGCAGATGTAAGCCATTTCCTGCATCGTTTGGGTAGGGTTTGGCCATAAAGCTGGCGGCATAGCCATGCTTGCGTGCCAGGCCTTTGAGCAAGGTTTTAAAAAGCCATGTATCATCCGCAATGCGCAACGCATCGCCATGTTGAAGGCTGATTTCGAATTGTCCGATACCCGCTTCAGAAGAGGCGGCTTGTGCGTTGATCCCCATCTGTGCACAGCTTTGATAAAGCTCTGAGAAAAAGGCTTCAAACGCGTCTAACTGTTGCAAGGATAGAATTGCGCTGGAGTCGATTTTGCGATTGCTGGCGGGGTCTTTTGGCGGCCTCAGGCTTTCAGCACTGTCATCGATCAGATAAAATTCAAGCTCGGTGGCGGCCACAACCTGCCATCCGCGCGCGGCGTAGCGGTCCAGAATTTGGGCCAAAGCGTGCCGAGGATCTCCTTCAAAAGGGCGTCCATCCTCTTCAAACATCCACATCCCTACCAATGCGCTTGGTTGGTCAAGCCAGGGCATTGGCACAGGCCCTCGATTGGTTGGCAGCAGATAGCCATCGCCGTCGCCAGATGCAAATAAGAGCGGGCTATTGATAATATCTGCCCCCCAAATATCTACGTTCAGCACAGATAATGGCATACGCAGATCGCCCGAGGCCAATTTTCTCTGATCTTTTTGGGGCATGCGCTTGCCGCGCATTTGGCCGTTTAAATCGCAGGTTGCGATTCGAAACGTATCGAGATTATCCAGATCCATTGGTCTGCCCTTGTTTGTTTATTTGAACCATTCACAGCCTCCTAACGAAGGGGTTGGACAGATTGTGTTTAAAGAGAATGGCTTGAAAAATCTAGCGAATTAGCGTTGGGCGCAGTTTCAAGCGCGCGGTTTGATCGGGGGGCAGGTGCCGGTTAAGGCGTTTGTTGATAAGGCCAAAAAGAACCAAAATCAAAAACGTCAGCAAAACGAAATACCCGGCTAAAATTGGATAGGGAATAAACGGGTTGAAGGTTTTATCGGCAAAATAGTTGGCGTAGTATAAAGCATCTCCGCGCTGCTGCCAGGCTGGAAAAGCTGAAAAAAACACCAGCGTTGTAGAGTGAAATAAAAAGATTGCCTCATTGGTATAACCAGGCCAGCCCAGCCGTAACATGGTGGGCCAGATGATCCGGCGAAACCGCGCCCATCCAGAGAGCGCATAGGCATCAGCAGCATCCAAATCTCCCTTGGGAATAGATTGCAGCGCGCCATAGAAAATTTCGGCAGAATAGGCGGCTGTGTTCAAAAACAGCACCACCAGCGCGCCCATCCAGGCCGAGGTTAAAGGCGCAAAGATCGGGACGTTGCTTTTCAAACCCAGAAATAAAAAATACGCGAAAAAAAGTTGGATAAACAAAGGCGAACCGCGGAATATAAAAATAAACCACTCACAGGGTTTGCGTAAAAGGCGGCGATGTGACGCTTTGCCAAGCGCCAGCGCCGTGGCCAAAAAGAAACCAGCTGCCAAGGCCAAAACGCCAAAATAAACGTTCCAGATCATCCCCGAGCCGATCAGCGTGAATTGTTGACACAGCGTGAAATCCGAGCGTGGCAAGAGCCGCTCGCCGATGCCCAGCGATCTAAGGCCATACTCTGCAATTGTGTCCCAACAGCTCATGCGGATCCTCGCGCTTGCGCTTGGCCGCCCAGCGTGGCCTGGCCTTTGTTGAGCCGCCGCATCAAGCGGGTTTGAACGCTTTCAGATAATTTTGTGAAGGCCAGATAGAATACCAGCAGCGCAAAGAAATACCACATACGGTAATCGCCATGTGGATAATCGGTGAATTTTGCGGTTTTTGTGCCACCCAATTCGCGGGCCCAATAAACGATATCTTCAATGCCAAGCAAAAACAGCAGGGGTGTGGCTTTTATTAAAAGGATCCAAATATTACCAAGCCCGGGCAGCGCATATACCCACATCTGCGGCACTAAAATGCGCCAGAAAACTTGCCTTTGGCTCATTCCATAAGCAGCGCCTGTTTCAAGCTGGGCTTTTGGCACTGCGCGCATCGCGCCATAGATAACGTTTGAGGCAAAGGCCCCGAACACAATGCCAAAGGTGAAAACCGCCAGTGCAAACCCGTAAAGATCATGCACCCAAGGGGCGGCGCTGGACAGCGGCAATTTGGCCGCATCGCAGACCACAAAATCATTGCCTTGGCGAATGGGCTCTGACCAATCGCGGCACAGTGCCTTGTGGCGCATCCATTCGAGAATTTGATCCAAAGCAATGACGAAAAACAGAAAATACGCGATATCGGGAACGCCGCGCACGATCGCGATATAGCTCCGACCGAGCAGGCTGAAAATAAGCGTGCTTGATCGCGCGGCCATTGCGCCAAGAAATCCCAGAGCCAGTACCACGGGAGCGGTGATCAATAATAGCAGCAAAACGGTGCCCACAGCCCAATACAATCCGACATGTTTGCCGGTTGTGAGGTAGCAGGCCCACCACTGCGCGTCTGCCAGCAGATCAGGGTTTGTACAAAATGAAAAAATAACATCCCCCAATTGGTGTTGGGATGGGAAAGACCGGACCTTTTGGCAAAAGCCAAGGCCCGATCAAAACGGTGTTTCGGCTTAAAATGTTTCGCCGATTTCCCACTTGGTAATCAAAGCGTTCAAGCTGCCATCGGCTTTCATCGAGTCAATCGCTGCGCTAAATTTTGCTTTCATTGCGCCATCGCTTTCACGAATGCCCATGCCAACGCCACCGCCCAGCATCACTTTATCACCCACCATCATCAGATCGGCGTTTTCATCCGCGATTGGGGCCAGATAGGCCAAATCGGCTAGAACCGCATCAGCTTCGCCATTGCGCACCGCGGCAATGGTTTCTTCTGGTGTGGCAAATTCCACCAAAGTGGCACCGGAAGAGGCGATATAGCTTGATTGAATGGTGTTTGATTGCGCTGCAATCACGCCGCCGCTTAAATCAGCTGACTCCGATATTGCCATATAGGCAGATGGATCAGGCTGCGTGTAATTGCTTGTGAAATCAATCACTTCATCCCGCTCGGCTGTGATCGACATACCGGCGATGATTGTGTCATAATTGCCGGATACCAAATTTGGGATAATGCTATCCCAATCATTGACAACCCACTCGCAGGTTAAAGAGGCACGCGCGCAGAGCTCGTCGCCCAATTCGCGCTCGAAACCGTCAACCTCGCCAGCATCATTGATGAAGTTATACGGAGGATAGGCTCCTTCTGTGCCCATACGCACAACATCGCCGGCAAATGCAATACCGGTTGACAGCGCCAATGCTGCCGCAGTTAAAAGACGGATAGTCATGATAGATCTCCCTTTGGTCATGTTAAGCCGCCACAGTCGAGCTTAAAAACTGTCGCAGCCGGTCAGATTTTGGTGCGTCGAAAACGGTTTTCGGCGCGCCTTGTTCTTCGATAAGCCCTTGGTGCAAAAATATAACATGATTTGACACATCAGCGGCCAATTTCATGTCGTGAGTAACGAGCAGCATCGTGCGCCCTTCGGCCGCAAGATCTTTGATCACGCGGATAACTTCTTGTTCCAGCTCAGGGTCAAGCGCTGAGGTAGGTTCATCAAATAGTAAGGCTTCGGGCTCCATGCACAGCGCCCGCGCAATCGCCGCGCGCTGCTGTTGCCCCCCTGATAATTGCGCCGGATAGGCATCGCATTTATCGCCAATGCCCACTTGCTCAAGATAGCGGCGGGCGCTTGTTTCAACCTCGGGGCGGGGGCGTTTGAGCACGGTGACGGGTGCCTCCATCACGTTTTCCAATATGGTCATATGCGCCCATAGATTAAACTGTTGGAACACCATAGATAGATTGGTGCGTATCTTTTGCACCTGCTGTTTATCGGCTGGCATACGGTTATATTTCCCGGCGCTCCAAAGCACGGCCTCGCCGTTAAACAGGATCTCGCCCTGTTGGCTATCTTCCAATAAATTCACGCAGCGAAGCAACGTGGATTTTCCCGAGCCGGAAGACCCGATCAGCGATACCACATCCCCCTTACGGGCGGTCAGGCTTACGCCTTTAAGAACCTGTAAATCTCCATAGGATTTGTGAAGTTTGGAGATCTCAATAACATTTTCTGGCTGTGGCAATATCAACTCGGCGTTTTGTTCAGGCTCGCACTACGCCGTAAAATAAAAGGTTATGCAATCAAAAAATATCTGCTCGCAGATGTTTTTGTGGTTTTTTAGCTGTGCGGGTGGCCTTGTTTCTTATGCCTGCATCACGCGGCGGCGTGCAGAGGCGCTATCGACATCTGTAACCCCCAGCAAACTGACAACCAGACGCAACAGCGCGTCTTCTTCAGCGTCGCGATTGCCATCAGCCAAGGCCACCTGCCATAAGGCTTCCACGACTGCGATCCGGTCTTCATAGGCAACGCGGTCTTTAATGGCGCGGGTAAAGCGCACGGTGTCAGGAGCCTCTTGTTCCAAAGTTTCTGCGCTTTCGCGCAGCGCGATCGCCTCTGGTTCGGCCAGTTCGTAGCGTGCCATAATCACCTGCGTTATGCGGTGGATTTCTGCGGCTGCATATTCATTATCCGCGCGGGCCAAACGCACCAGCAAAGCGGTCATAGCGAGGCGCGCATCATCGTCGTGAAGCGGCTCTGCTTGGGGTTCGAGCAAGGATTTTAAAAACGATCCGAACATATGTGATGCTTTCTGAGTAAAGGCCCTAATAGATCAGATAGGGCAGGAGATTAAATTTCAATAAAGGTAGCGCTGCGGTTCGTCTGCGCGCCGGTTACTGCGTTTGGCCCTTTTTAAAGCAAAAAGACAGGCGGTCCAATTCATCCATTAGCCCATAGGGCGGATTGATGAAGAAGAGGCCAGAGCCCACCATTCGATGGTTTTCTTTTGCGGGAGGAAAAACAACTTCATGGCGCAAACCTTCTGGATATATCGCTTCCAGTTGCGCCAACATTTCCGTATGGGCCGCGCTGCGCAGTACGGGATACCAAAGCATCACGCTGCCCACGTTCCATTTGCGCGTTACTTTTGTAAGCGCTTTGGGGATTTCAGCATAATCTTGTTTAAGTTCATAGCTGGGATCCATCAAAACCAAGCCGCGCCGCGGGGTGGGTGGGCAGAGCGCTTTCAGCAAATCCAAGCCATTCTGGAGGTAAAGCTTGGCTTTATATTGCGCCAGATTATCCCGTAAAGCGGCGTGTTCTTGCGGGTGCAATTCGGCCAGATGAAGATGATCCTCTTTGCGCAGAAGCGAGGCGGCAATCAAGGGCGAGCCCGGATAGGCATGCGGCCCATGCAGGGCGCGGCAATCTTGCAGGGCGCGCAGATAAGGGTGCGCCGGGTCAAACCACCCGGTTTTTAACGCCAGTGTGATCCCCGCCTCGGCCTCGCCCGTTTTCGCAGATTCGCGCGAAGTAAGGTCATATAATCCGCGGCCTGCATGACTTTCGAGATAGGTCAGAGGTTTAGGTTTTTTAAGCAGATAGCTCAAAACCCATGCCAAAGCCGCATGTTTGTGAATATCTGCCAAGTTCCCGGCGTGATAGCTATGTTGATAAGATAGCATAGCGGTGCGTTAACCGCGTCTGGGTGTTCGAAGAACGCCCCAAATCTCAGCCATATTCAAAGCCGTTTTCAAGCTCAAACCAATCGCGAGACGTCTTTTGCGGCACGGATGAAATCTTTGAACAGCGGGTGCGGATCAAAGGGTTTTGATTTCAGCTCGGGGTGGAACTGAACGCCGATAAACCAGGGATGATCTGTCCACTCGACAATTTCTGGCAACCGCCCATCCGGGGACATGCCGGAAAAGCGCAGCCCTGCAGCTTCAAGCTGGTCACGATATTTGATATCCACCTCGTAACGATGGCGATGGCGTTCATCGATCGCTTGCGTCCCATAAATATCAGCAACTTTTGAGTTTTCTAGCAAAGTGGCGTCATAGGCGCCGAGGCGCATCGTGCCGCCTTTGTCATCTGAGACGCTGCGCGCCACTTTGTGATTGCCTTGCACCCATTCTTTCAAATGATACACTACGGGCTCAAAGCGCCGTTTTCCGGCTTCATGGTCAAATTCTTCTGATCCTGCGGCTTTCAGTCCAACCACGTTACGCGCCGCTTCGATCACCGCCATTTGCATGCCAAGGCAAATGCCCAAATATGGCACGTTGTGCTGACGCGCAAATTCAGCGGCTTTGATCTTTCCTTCTGTGCCGCGCTCGCCAAACCCGCCTGGCACTAGGATCGCGTGGAACCCTTGCAGATGCGGCGCAGCATCTTGGCTTTCAAAAATTTCCGCATCGACCCATTGAATTTGCACGCGCACGCGATTGGCCATGCCGCCATGGGTAAGGGCTTCCGCGATCGATTTATAGGCATCTTCCAATTGCGTATATTTTCCCACAATGGCAACATTCACCGCGCCTTCTGGGTTGTAAATCCGATCGGCCACGTCTTCCCAACGCGCCAGATCCGGCTTCGGAGCTGGGGCAATCTGAAACGCGTCAAGTACCGCCTGGTCTAAGCCTTCGCGGTGATAGGCCAACGGCGCCTCGTAGATTGACTTTAAATCTTGCGCTGCGATCACGCTTTCCGGCCGCACATTACAAAACAGCGCCAGTTTTTCGCGTTCTTTTTCGGGGATCGGGCCCTCTGAGCGGCAGACCAAAATATCTGGGGCAATGCCGATTGAGCGCAATTCTTTGACGCTATGCTGGGTGGGTTTTGTTTTCAGCTCGCCGCTGGTTTTGATGAATGGCAACAAAGTTAAATGCATGAAAATGCATTCCCCGCGCGGCTTATCCTGCGAGAATTGGCGAATGGCTTCAAAAAAGGGCAAACCTTCGATATCGCCAACCGTTCCGCCGATCTCACAAAGCATGAAATCAACCTCATCCTCGCCAATTTTGATGAAATCTTTGATTTCATTGGTCACATGCGGGATCACCTGAATGGTTTTTCCCAAATAATCCCCGCGGCGTTCTTTTTCCAGTACTGTAGAATAGACCCTACCGGAAGACACAGAATCGGTTTGCCGCGCCGCGACGCCCGTGAAACGTTCATAATGGCCCAAATCTAAATCGGTTTCGGCGCCATCATCGGTCACAAACACTTCGCCATGCTCAAACGGGCTCATCGTGCCCGGATCTACATTCAGATAAGGATCGAGCTTGCGCAATCGCACGCTATAGCCGCGGGCCTGCAGCAAAGCGCCCAAGGCGGCCGAGGCCAACCCCTTGCCCAAAGAGGAAACAACGCCGCCTGTGATAAAAATAAATCTTGCCATATTTGGCTGTCTCCCGTGGTTTTCGCGGTGCAAAATCTGCCGAATGTGCCGCCTGAATTCATACGTGAAACAGGCAGGCTCACGGGAGTTAAGCAATAAAGGATTCGCTGCCGTTAGGCAATATCACCACAAGATAATGTTGTGGTGATATTATCACCTTCAAGGATTGGCTGCTCAGTCGGCGCTTGGAACCAAAGGCGCTTCGGCTGGGGCCGTCGGGGGCAAAAGCGCATCGGTATCCAGCGCGTCGCCTTGTTGCTCGCTTTGCACGGCGCTTGCGCCGCCAAGCCGGTCAATAACCGAAGATCCGGCTGATTTGCGCGCTGCGATCGCCGTTAAAGTTAACGATGTGATGATAAACGCCACCGCGAAGATCCATGTGAGCTTGGTTAAGGCCGATGCGGCTGCCCGCCCAGACATCACGCCATCACCACCGCCACCGCCGCCAAGACCAAGGCCGCCGCCCTCAGAGCGTTGCAGCAGCACCAAAGCGATCAGTGCTAAAGCCAGAAGCAAATGAATGGTCAGAACGACGTTTTCCATGTCAAACCCAATTTTGTAGAACTTCCGGCTAGATAGGTAAGTTTTAGCCTCGGGGCAAGGGGCAATAGCCGCTTGACCTGCGACAAACGTCTTGTCAGAGTGTTTTAATGCCCCATGATCACTCAGATGACGCGCATCCGCATAGTTTGCTGCCTTCAGATCCCGCCCTGCGGGTGAAAGCGCTAGAAAGCCTTTTGGTCGAAAAAGGACTGGTGGATCCGGCTGCGTTGGACGCGATTATCGAGACTTATGAGCATAAAATTGGCCCTCAAAACGGGGCGGCCGTTGTGGCGCGCGCGTGGCGAGAGCCGAAGTTTCGCACGGCGCTTTTCACAGATGCAACAGCCGCTGTTTCCGAAATGGGGTTTTATGGCCGCCAAGGCGAGCATATTGTGGCCTTGGAAAATACCGATAGGCAGCATAATCTTGTCGTATGTACCTTATGCAGTTGTTACCCGTGGCCCCTTTTGGGCATACCGCCAGGCTGGTATAAATCGGATGCATATCGCGCGCGCGCGGTGCGCGAGCCGCGTAAAGTTTTGGCAGAGTTCGGGCTTGAATTGGCGCGGGATGTCGCCTTGAAAACTTGGGATTCAACCGCTGAAATTCGGTATTTGGTTATCCCGCAGCAGCCCGCGGGTACGCAAGGGTGGAGCGCAGAGGCCTTGGCCGCATTGGTCACGCGTGATGCGATGATTGGCACTGCCATCGTTCCGAGCCCGGCATGAGCCGCGTGCACGATATGGGCGGGCGGTTTGGTGATGGCCCCGTTCGCAGAGACGCGGATCCCGAGCCGGTCTTTAAAGAAAAGTGGCAGGCCCATGCGTTGGCGCTGACGCTCGCCGCGGGAAGCCTTGGACGATGGTCGCTGGATGAATCACGCCACGCCCGCGAATGCTTAGAGCCGCGCGATTACATGCGGTTTTCCTATTATGAAAAATGGCTCGCAGGCTTGACAGATTTGCTGGTGGCAAAATTGATTGTCACCCCGGAAGAGCTGAGTTCTCTATCCGCGCAACCGGCCGCGCCAGAGCTGCAACAGCGGCGTTTGCCGGCTGCGAAAGTGGCGGCTGTCTTGTCCAGCGGCGGCCCTACATTGCGCGAAGAGGCCGGAAACGGTATTGCCTTTGAGCTTGGGCAAAAGCTGCGCGTGCGCAGAAGTGGCAACCTTGCTGTTGCGGGTGGGCATTCGCGTCTTCCCGCCTATGTTATGGGGCAGGTGGGCACCATCATCACGCTTCATGGCAACCATGTTTTTCCCGATAGCAACGCCCATCGCGCGGGTGAAGCGCCGGAGCCACTATATACGCTTAGCTTTGCTGCGAATGATCTGTGGGAAGATGCTGAGAGTGATCAGGATCAGGTGATGCTGGATTTGTGGCACAGTTATTTGGAACCGCTATGAGGGCTGATTTAAGCGCACCCGTCTTTGATCAACCATGGCAAGCGGACCTTTTTGCCGTGACCGTTTGTTTGAATGAACAGGGGCATTTCTCTTGGAGCGAGTGGACGGGTTGGTTCGGGACAGGACTGGCGCGACGCGGTTTGGAAAAGCAGTTAAACGGCGGCGAAGATTATTTTTTGGTTTGGTTGGAAACCCTCGAAGCCGTTTTGCAGCGGTTGGATATGGCCAGCATAGACCAGCTTGCGAGCGTGAAAAACGCATGGCAAAACGCCTATTTGGCAACTCCGCATGGGGCGCCGGTGCGCTTGCCCGATCGAAAATAATCTCTTAACAAAATTCGAGGTTCACTCTTGGGCAAAGCCTCGTTATACCGGCGCGGGTTTTAACTTATTTTGAAAGGTCCTTTATGGCAAACGTCGTTGTGGTCGGCGCTCAGTGGGGCGATGAAGGAAAAGGCAAAATAGTCGATTGGCTGAGCGAACGCGCCGATGTGATCGTTCGGTTCCAAGGCGGTCATAATGCCGGGCATACGCTGGTGATTGAAGGCCAAGTGTATAAGCTTTCGCTTTTGCCCTCCGGCATCGTTCGAGGCGGAAAATTATCGGTGATCGGCAATGGCGTGGTGTTGGATCCCTGGCATTTGCGCGAGGAAATTGCCAAATTGTCGGGCCAAGGGGTCGAGATCAACCCTGAAAACTTGATGGTGGCGGAAAATACCCCTTTGATTCTGCCCGTTCACGGAGAATTGGACCGGGCCCGCGAAGCACAAAACAACGTGGCTAAAATTGGGACAACGGGCCGAGGTATAGGCCCCGCCTATGAGGATAAAGTTGGACGGCGCGCGATACGCGTTGCGGATCTGGCCGATCCGGCCACGCTTGAAACCCGCGTCGATCGCATGTTGCAGCATCACGATACATTGCGCCGTGGTATGGGGCTGCCCGCAGTTGACCGCACAGCCTTATTGGCCGCGCTGCATGAGATTGCGCCAAGCGTGCTGAAATTCGCTGCGCCCGTTTGGAAGGTTTTGGCAGAAAAGCGCAAAGCAGGGAATCGTATTCTGTTTGAAGGCGCGCAGGGCAGTTTGCTCGATATTGATTTTGGAACCTACCCCTTTGTAACCTCATCAAATGTCATCGCGGGTCAAGCGGCGACAGGATCTGGCGTTGGGCCGGGATCCATTGATTTTGTTCTGGGCATCGTCAAAGCCTATACAACCCGCGTGGGCGAAGGGCCATTTCCCACCGAGCTTGACGATGCGGATGGGCAGCGGTTGGGAGAGCGGGGCCATGAATTTGGCGTTGTTACAGGGCGTAAGCGCCGCTGTGGCTGGTTTGACGCGGCTCTCGTGCGTCAAACTTGCGCCACATCTGGCGTGAGCGGCATCGCCTTTACAAAGTTGGATGTTTTGGACGGGTTTGAGACGTTGAAAATCTGCACAGGCTATACGCTTGACGGCACCCAATTGGATTATTTGCCGACAGCCGCGGATGAACAGGCCCGCTGCGTTCCAATCTATGAGGAAATGGCGGGTTGGAGCGAAAGCACCGAAGGCGCGCGCAGCTGGGCAGATTTGCCCGCCAATACAATTAAATACGTGCGCCGCGTGGAAGAGTTGATAGCCTGTCCTGTTGCGCTAGTTTCAACTTCACCCGAACGGGATGACACCATTTTGGTGACAGATCCTTTCGCGGATTAAAACGGTTTAGGTTCGGCTAACAGGGAGATAGGCTTTGGCGTTAAGTTATAAAGCCCGGCGGCGCTGGTCATTGTTTGTGTTGGTGATTGGATTGCCGCTCTACGTGGTGGCAGCGGTTAATCTGGTTGGCGTCTTTGAGCGCCCCTCAATCTTTGTTGAGCTGCTCGTCTATGTTGTGCTTGGGGTGGTTTGGGCGTTTCCATTGCGGTTTATATTTCGCGGTATCGGACAAGCTGATCCCGATCAGGATGATGCGCTATAGCGCGGCTTTAAACGGCGATTTGGCAGCACTGCCGGATGTTGTGACCCTGGTGAAGCAAGTCTAAGCAGCATTGCTGGGGGCATGAACTTACGCTGGTGATTGTTGTTTAAAGATGATCTGAAAAAGGATGATCCAGATGGAGCTGCAGTTTTCTTACCCGCATCCGGTCACGCTGGTTGGTGCAGCGCCGCTTGATGCGGATTTACTACGATTTGCGCTTAACTTTGCTCCCAAAGCGCTTGCTGCAGATGGGGGTGTGAACCATTTGCGCGCCCTTGGCGTTGACCCGCTCGCGGTGGTTGGAGATATGGATTCTGTTGCTTTGGAAAACCAGCAGATGTGGGAGCGCAACCTGTTTTTTCCAATAGCTGAACAAGACAGCACCGATTTTGAAAAAGCGCTGGCGCGCCTTGCCGCCCCGTTGATCTTTGGGGTCGGCTTTTTAGGCGGACGCTTTGATCACGCTTTGGCAGCGCAAACTGTCTTGGTGCGCTATCCCCACCGCAAATGCATTCTTTTGGGGTCGGAGGATATCGTATTTTTGGCACCGCCGCGGCTTTCGCTGGATTTACCATTTGAAACGCGGCTGTCTTTATATCCAATGGCACCGGTCAAAATCTTATCAGAGGGCCTATATTGGCCGACGCGCGACCTAACATTCCAACCCGATGGTCAAATCGGAACGTCAAATAAGGTGAGTGGTGCGCTTCGGCTTCAGCCAGAGAATGCCAAAATGTTGGTTATTCTGCCGCGATTACATCTTGCGCAGGTCGCTGCTGCGCTGGGCGCTGCGCCGTCTTGGCCTGCTCTTGGAACATAACGTATAGGCCAGAGGCCATCGTTATCACAATGCCCGCTGATGCGAGTGGGTTCGGAAGTTCTGAAAACAGCAGCCAGCCAAATAAGGTGACAATCGGGATTTCCAGATATTGCAGCGGCGCCGTAGTCGCCGAGGGCAGATAGCTGAGAGACCAGGTCATGCTGAGCAAGGCAAAGGTTCCCACAGAGCCAAAGCTGATCAACAAAATGATTTTATCCGAGCTGATGGTGGAAAAATCAAACAGGGGCACAGAGCCGTCTTTGAAGATCAGCAGCGCAGGGGCGATCAGAACCACCGCCATAACACCGTTCACGGTTTGAACTTTAATCACATCATTTTCTTGGGTGATGAAACGCGTTATCAACATGAAAATTGCGAAAATAAACGCCACCAGAAGCGGTAGAACTGCATAGAAACCTACCTCTTGAAATGACGGTTGGATAACCATCAACGTGCCAACGAACCCCACCACACAAGCCAGCAAACGTTCTTTGCTGACGTCTTCTTTCAACACGGCCCATCCGAGCAAGATCACCAGCAATGGCAGGATGAAAACAATGGCAACGGCATCGGCAAGTGGTAAATACTGAAGGGCCACCACCATTATTGCGATCCCTGTGATTTGTAGCACTGTGCGGATTGCCGAGAGGGTTAAAAACTTTCCAGAAAAATGCCAGCTGCCCCCGATGGCCAAAGCCATTGGCGCCAAGATGATCACTTGTATGGCGAAGCGAATGAAAATGAGCGGTCCCAGGGCGACGGTTTGGCCAAGGATTTTGGCTAAGGCGTCGCCGAGAGGGGCCAGTGTACAGAAAAGCAGCATAAAGCCGATACCGAAAAGGGTGCGATTTTGTTCCATACTTCTACTATAGGTTGAAGCGAGATCAATTGCAATCTAAAGTTGTTTTAATTTTTCAAGCTTCCGCTCACGGTAAAATACGTAAAGCCCAGAGCCGATAATAATGCTTGTACCGATGATGGCCGTCTGGTTGGGAATATCGTTAAAAATCAAATACCCAAAGAACAAGGCGCTCACGATTTCAAGATAGTGCAGGGGCGCCAAAGTGGTTGAGGGTGCAAACTTCAATGCATAGCTGATCAGCAGGTGTGAAATAGAGGCAAAGGCGCCCACAGCGAATAACCAAAGCCAATAAATTCCGACTGGCATTACCGGTGCGAAAAGGGGTGATTCTGTTGCAGATCCCCAGATCAAGAATGGCAAACATAAGATCGTTCCCGTCAAGGCGGTGTGAAATTGTAAGGGAATTGGGTGAAGGTTTTGCGATAAGCTGCGCGTCACCAACATGTAAAGCGCAAAGGTCAGAGCGGTTGCCAAAGGAAAGAAAGCCACGGCTCCAAAGGCAGAAAAACTGGGCTGTATTACCAAAATCACTCCGCAAAACCCCACAAGGCTAGCGGTTAATCTGCGCGAACCAACGGGTTCGGAAAAGAAAAACCGCCCCAAGAGTAAAAGAATAAACGGCTCGACAAAAACGATCGCTAATGCATCGGCGATCGGCATCACCGCAATCGCCGCAACGAAACAATAGGTTGAGGCAATTAAAAATACCGCACGGGCAATCAACGGCACCATCAAAGCCCGCGGCACTCGAAAAGAAAAGCCTAAAAGCAACGCCACCGGAAACATAATAACGCTCTGTACCGCAAAGCGCGCAGTGGTAATCTGTGCCACTGGAATTTTATCTGCCGCCAGTTTTGCGGCCACATCCAACAGAGGCGCGCAGGCGCAAAATCCAAGCATCATGGCGATGCCCAGAACAACCCGATCGGTGCTTAGTGCCGTAGGGGCGTTCGTCGATACAGACATTGGTCTTCCTTAGGCTGCTGCAGATTTACCTTTAAAAGGCATGGGTGATCCGCAGGGTTTTAACAATTGGGAACATTTACCGCCAAGCCGCCCAGCGAGGTTTCTTTATATTTGGCATTCATATCCTCGCCGGTTTGCCGCATCGTTTCAATACAGGCATCTAACGGAATCAGATGTTGACCATCGCCGCGCAACGCCAAACTGGCGGCGGAGACGGCTTTAATCGCACCGAGGCCATTGCGTTCGATACAGGGCACTTGCACCAGACCTGCAACCGGATCGCAGGTCATTCCCAGATGATGCTCTAAGGCAATTTCAGCGGCATTCTCGATTTGCTCTGAGCTTCCTCCAAGCGCGGCGCAAAGACCAGCCGCGGCCATTGCGCTGGCGCTTCCCACTTCTGCCTGACATCCGGCTTCGGCGCCGCTGATTGAGGCATTATATTTGACCAACCCGCCAATCGCGGCCGCCGTCAGCAGAAAAACTTCAATTTTAGCGCTATGCGCACCCGGCACATGATCCAGATAATAGCGGATCACCGCGGGCACAACGCCGGCCGCCCCATTGGTCGGGGCCGTGACCACTTGCCCTCCGGCTGCGTTTTCTTCGTTAACGGCCATCGCGTATACGCTCATCCAATCGTTGATCGTATGCGGAGGCGCAAGGTTTAACCCGCGCTCTGCCCGCAGCTGATCCACCACACCTTTGGCACGGCGGCGCACTTTTAAGCCGCCAGGCAAAATCCCCTCACTTGCAAGGCCGCGATCAATGCAATCTGACATCACGCCCCAAATCTGTGCGACGTTGGCTTTGAGCTGCGTTGGTGTAATGCGGGTTAATTCATTGGCCCGCTTCATTTCTGCGATGCTGCGCCCCGATGTGCGCGACATCTCCAACATTTCTTTGGCAGAGTGAAACGGATAGGGCACCGCGGGGCCGGTATCCACATCTTTGCCTTGCGCCAGTTCCGCTGCGGTCAATACAAACCCGCCGCCGATCGAATAATAGGTTTCTTGCAAAACGACATCCCCCTGCGCATCAGTGGCCATCACAACCATTCCATTGGCATGCCCGGGCAGATTTGGTCCGTAATCAAACACCAAATCTTCTTTCTTGTTAAACTTGAGGCTAGGTAAATCTGGCGGTGTAATTTCCCCGGTAGAGGCAATTCGTGCCAAAACGCTTTCGGCTTCCTCGGCTTTATAAGTGGCCGGGGTGAAACCCGCCAATCCAAGAATAGAGGCCCGATCTGTGGCATGTCCAATGCCAGTAAAGGCCAAGGATCCATGAAGGCGCAGTTTGATCCCGCCAAATTCAAAGGGCGATTGACGCATCATGGCCAAAAACCGCTCAGCGGCACGCATCGGGCCCATCGTATGTGATGAAGACGGGCCAATCCCAACTTTGAACAGATCAAAAACAGAGAGAAACATGATCATTCATCCTTTTAAACTGAGGTCCTGTAAACGGATGATGTTTCTATATCAAAACAGTATCGCGTTTCAAAGTTTGGGGCCAATGCGCCTCTCTAACTGTGCATCTGTTTGGATTTAGACAGAAAAACGACCTTTCGATAAGAAATTCGCCGCTGATAGGATAAAAAGCAGCCCAAAGCCGATTGGATTATCGCAAAAGCCCCCTCGCACATCGAGCAAGAGTGCTTTATGGGTGGCGCAGGTTTAAAAGGGAGATCGCGTTATGAACCAACCGCTGGCTGCTGCAGATGCGGCGAAATTCGCTGCTGCAAAGCGGGCGTCTGAATTGGTTGAAACGGGTATGAAGGTTGGCTTGGGCACCGGCAGCACCGCGGCGTGGTTGGTCCGCGCCCTGGCCGCGCGTCAACACGAGGAAGGTTTGCGCTTTCAAGCCGTGCCAACATCCACGCAAACCGCGGCACTGGCCGGTGCGCTTGGAATTCCATTAACCACGCTCGATGCAGCCGGTTGGCTTGATTTAACGATTGATGGGGCCGATGAGGTTGATGCGCAGTTCTCTTTGATAAAGGGCGGTGGCGGCGCGCTGTTGCAAGAAAAAATTGTTGCCAAAGCCAGCGATCGAATGGTGGTGATCGCTGATTCTGAAAAGCAAGTGGCGCAGCTGGGTAAGTTTGCATTGCCCGTGGAAGTGATCGGCTTTGGCAAAAGCGCAAGCGAAACTTTGATCAAAGAGGTCCTGAAAGATTTGGGGTTCGCAAATCCTGTTAGCAAATTCAGGCCGGGCCAAGCGGGCCTTTTTGTTACTGATGAGGGCAACCATATTCTGGATATTGAACTTCAGACTATTTCTAATCCCGCAGCCTTAGCGCAGGCGTTGAACCAAGTGCCGGGGGTGGTTGAAAATGGATTATTCATTGATATCTGCAGCGCATTGGTGATCGGCCATTCGGATGGGCGGGTATCATATACTGATGTTGCTACAGGCACCGAAGAGGCTGGCCAGATCGATCTAAATCAAGCCGCGCGCTTGGCCGAAATGGGGCGGTGAAGATGCGGTTTGATTTCAATTTGTTTGTTATTGGCGGTGGATCGGGCGGCGTGCGCGCGGCGCGCGTTGCGGCTGGTGAGTTGGGGTTGAAAGTCGGCCTTGCCGAGGAAGATCGTTATGGCGGCACCTGCGTAATTCGGGGCTGCGTGCCGAAAAAGCTGATGGTTTATGCCAGCGAGTATAGCCAGATACCCAGCCAAGCAAAAGCATATGGTTGGCAGATCGATAACGCCCGGTTTGAATGGCCGCAATTGCGCGGCAATTTGCATGCCGAGCTTGATCGGCTAGAGGGGGTGTACCGGCGCTTACTCAGCGAGTCCGGCGTTACAAGTTTTGACGCCCGTGCCCGGATCGTTGATCCGCATTGCGTTGAACTGGCAGATGGCACGCGCGTAACGGCAGAGCATATATTGGTGGCCACTGGCGGAAACCCTGTTTTGCCGGATATCCCCGGGATCGAGCATGCGATCAGTTCAAATGAAATGTTTTTATTAAAGAGCCTACCCAAAAGCATTTTGATCGTGGGCGGTGGATATATCGCCTGCGAGTTTGCAGGGATTATGAATGGGCTTGGCGTTGCAACCACGCAGTTTTACCGCGGAGACCAAATTTTACGCGGCTTTGATGACGAGGTCCGCAACCATTTGGCCGCGCAAATATTGCTGCGCGGAGTTAATCTGCGCCTCAACAGGAATGTTGCATCGATCGAAAAAACTGAGCAGGGCCTTTTGGTTGCCGATAGCAATGGCGAAACAGCCACGTTTGACCAAGTGATGTTTGCAACTGGTCGGCGCGCCAATAGTGAGGCTTTGGGCTTGGAAACGCTGGGGGTAAGGCAAAAGCCGAATGGCGCGATCGAGGTAGATGCCTATTCGCAAAGCTCAGTGCCCTCGATCTATGCGATTGGCGATGTGACCGATCGGGTGAACCTTACGCCTGTGGCAATCCGCGAAGCTATGGCGTTCACGTCCACTGTGTTCCAAGGCCAGCCGGTGGCGGTTGATCATGATTTGATCGCTACAGCCGTGTTCACCCAGCCAGAATTGGGCACGATCGGGCAGAGCGAGGCAGAGGCCCGTGCCAAAGGCCCGGTTGATATTTACACCACGCAGTTCAAGCCGATGCGCCAAGGCTTTGCGCAACAAGACGAAAAAACCTTTATGAAATTGGTTGTCGATCAAGCTTCCCAAAAGGTTTTAGGCTGTCATATCATCGCCCCCGGGGCCGGTGAAATGATTCAAATGGTAGCGATTGCGATCAAAATGGGGGCGACGAAAGCTGATTTTGATCAAACCGTGGCGGTTCATCCGACATTGGCCGAAGAACTGGTTACGATGCGCCATCCATCACGCAGCGGTTGAAATTGAAAAAAATACGCCCATGTAAAGAGATGGGGAAATTCACAAATATGCAAGGTCAAATAAGGGAACGAATTTAATGACTGGAAACTCAGGTGGCCCATGGGGCCGCGGCGGCGGCGGCGGTGAAAATGATGATCGCAACCGTCCCAATGGCAACGGCGGCGACGATCGTCGTCCGCGCAATGATGGCCCGCAAATGCCGCCGGAATTGGATGATATGCTGCGCAAAGGCCAAGAGCAGCTAAAGGTTTTATTGGGCGGCGGTTCGGGCGGAGGATCCAACGGATCTTCGCAGCAATCCGGCCCCGGCATGGGCCGCAGCGGCTATTTATTGATCGCGGCTTTATTGGTGGCGTTTTGGAGTTTTTCCAGTTTTTACACTGTGAAGCCGGAAGAAAAGTCGGTTGAGTTATTCCTTGGCAAGTTTTCCTCTATTGGCAATCCGGGTTTGAACTTTGCCCCTTGGCCACTAGTCACCCGTGAAGTGTTGCCGGTAACCCGAGAACAAAATGAAAGCATTGGCGTGGGTGGCCGCGGCAGTGACGCGGGTTTGATGCTGACGCGCGATGAGAATATCGTGGATATTGATTTTGAGGTGGTCTGGAATATTAGCGATCCCGCAAAATATTTGTTTAACTTGCGCGATCCACAAATGACGATTCGCGCCGTGTCTGAATCTGCGATGCGCGAAATTATTGCCCAATCTGAATTGGCCCCGATCCTGAATCGTGACCGGGGTTTGATCGCTGCAAATCTTGAAACCCTCATTCAAGAAACGCTCGACAGTTACGGTAGCGGCGTCAGCTTGGTGCGGGTGAACTTTGATCGGGCAGACCCGCCCGAACAGGTGATTGATGCGTTCCGCGCGGTGCAAGCCGCCGAGCAAGAGCGCGACCGTCTGGAAAAGCAAGCGGATGCTTATGCGAACCGCGTCTTGGCGCAAGCCCGTGGTGAATCTGCGCAGGTCTTTGAAGAAGCCGAAGGGTACCGTGCGCGCGTGGTGAATGAGGCGACGGGTGAAGCCAGCCGCTTTAGTGCGGTTTTGGAAGAATATAGCAAAGCCCCCGAGGTAACCCGCAAACGGCTGTATCTGGAAACCATGGAAGAGGTATTAGGTGGGCTTGAGAAGGTGATCATCGATGATCAAACGGGCGGTCAGGGCGTGGTGCCCTATCTGCCATTGAACCAATTGCGTCAGGAGAAAAACTAATGCGTAAGTTAAGTTTTATTGTTCCAGTCGCTGTCGTTTTGATCGCGCTGTTCATGTCAACCGTGTTCATCGTTGATGAGCGGAATAAAGCACTGGTTTTGCAATTTGGCCGCGTGGTTGCGGTGAAAGAAGATCCTGGTTTGGCGTTTAAAATTCCCTTTATTCAAGAAGTTGTCTTCTATGATGATCGGATTTTAAGCCGCGATGTTGACCCGCTGGAAGTGACGCCTTTGGATGATCGCCGTTTGGTGGTGGATGCGTTTACGCGGTATCGGATCACGGATGTGAACCAGTTTCGTGAAGCCGTTGGCACCGGCGGTGTGCAAGTTGCAGAAAGCCGTTTGGACAGCATTTTGAAAAGTGAAATGCGTGAAGTTCTGGGCTCGGTTAGCTCGAACGATATTCTCAGTTCGGATCGGGCTGTTCTGATGTCGCGGATCCGCAACGCGGCGATTGAAAAAGCGCTGCCGCTGGGCATCGAAGTGGTTGATGTAAGATTGAAGAGAACCGATCTACCGCGCGCCAACTTAGATGCGACCTTTGCCAGAATGCGCGCCGAGCGCGAACGTGAAGCCGCAGATGAAATCGCTCGCGGGAACGAAGCGGCGCAGCGGGTACGGGCCTTGGCGGACAGAACGCAAGTTGAGATCGTATCTGAGGCGAAGCGCGAATCTGAAATCATCCGCGGTTTGGCGGATGCAGAACGAAACGCAATCTTTGCCAGCGCGTTCGGGGCAGATCCGGAATTCTTCGAATTTTACAGATCTTTGGCGGCTTATCGAACCGCGTTGAAGGGTCAGAATTCGACGATGGTTATGTCGCCGGATTCCGAGTTTTTCAACTATTTGAAATCGGATGTAATCGCTAAATGATCGAAATCTGCCTATGGGCGATTGGATTGATTTTAGTTTTCGAGGGGCTGGTCTATGTGCTGGCCCCTTCTTTGGTTGAAGCGATGTTGCAATATTTGCAAGCCTTGCCGCTTTCGCAGCGCCGGTTCATTGGGGCCGTCATCGCTTTGCTGGGCGCTATTATTTTATGGGCTGCGCGGATAATCGCCTAGCGCACCGCATCAGCACACGTTTGTTCACATTTAGCTGAAGATTGGCTGTGGCCCTTGTCTGTTGGGGGGGGCGGGCTTATTTAAAGGCGGAGGCCGGATATTTTGACAATCTCCAAAAGATCCGCGGTCGAGCAAACCACATTGAGCAAATGACAAGGAGTTGCATTTATGAATATTAAGCGAGGCAGCGCATATGTGCCCGTTATAACCGCAAAAGCCCCGGGGCAGATAAGCTTTAAAGCCGTGAAACTGGCCTTTCTGGTGACAATTTTGGTTCTTTTACAAAGCCTAATGGCGGCGGCGCGCAGCGCTCCGGAAAGCTTTGCTGATCTGGTTGAAGAGATTAGCCCCGCTGTGGTCAATATTACGACAACGACAAAAATGTCGGAAAATGTAATGCCACGCGGCGTGGTGCCCGAGGGCAGCCCATTTGAGGATCTTTTTCGCGATTTTAATGAGCGTGGCCCCTCGCGGCCTGGACCGCGCAGAGGCTCGGCGCTTGGGTCAGGCTTTGTGATTTCAGAAGATGGCTATGTGGTGACCAATAACCACGTGATCGAAGGTGCTGATGAGATTATGGTTGAGTTTTCCGATGGGGCAGAGCTTTCTGCAACATTGGTTGGAGTTGATAAAAACGTTGATATCGCGGTTTTGAAAGTAGAGGCAGAGGGTCCGCTTGCTTTCGTTGCCTTTGGCAATAGCGATGTGGCGCGCGTGGGCGATTGGGTGATGGCCATCGGCAATCCTTTAGGGCAGGGGTTTTCGGTATCAGCGGGGATAATTTCGGCTAGAAATCGTGAGTTATCAGGTAATTATGACGATTATATTCAGACGGATGCAGCGATTAACCGCGGCAATTCGGGCGGCCCTTTGTTCAATATGAACGGGGATGTGATCGGTGTGAATACGGCCATCCTCTCGCCGAATGGCGGATCGATAGGGATTGGCTTTTCCATGTCGTCCAATGTGGTTTTGCCCGTTGTTGATCAAATCCGGGAATTTGGCGAAGTGCGTCGGGGCTGGTTGGGCGTGAATATTGGCAATGTCACCGATGAAATGGCGGATGCGCTTGCGATGGATGAACCATCTGGTGCCATCGTGTTGGATGTTTTTGATGGCCCGGCGAAAGCGGCAGGCCTGCAAGTGACCGATGTGATCGTGATGTTTGACGGGCAGGCGGTTACCGATTCTGGATCCCTGGTCAAATTGGTTGGCAAATCGCCCGTGGGCAAAGTTGTAAAGACGATCGTATTGCGCGACGGGCAGCGTAAAACGCTGGACGTGATTTTGGGGCAACGGCCGGGTGAAGAGGCAATTTTGGCAACCGCGCCAGTGCCAGAGGAAACGATAGAGGTGCCAAAAGCCGAGCTGCTTGGTTTAACGCTGTCAAACATCACGGATGAGTTGCGCGAAGAAAATGCTTTGGATGGCAGCGTTGAAGGGTTGTTAATCACCAATGTCGATGAAAGTTCGGATGCCTATGAAAAAGGGATCCGCGCAGGCGATATCATCACCGATGCGGGCCAGCAAACGATCAGCGATGTTGCCGAACTTGAAGCGCAAATTGTTGCAACGCGTGAGGCGGGTCGGCAATCGGTTCTCGTGTTGGTGCGGCGGGAAGGTCAACCGCGTTTTGTTGTGCTAAGCGTCGAATAAAAAAGAGAAAAAAGATACACGGGGCAGATTATATTCTGTCCCGTGCCTTAATGAGGGCGGTTAAGCCGAATGCGTCTCGCCTTGTGCTTTATCCTGCGTAAGCAAGTGATCCAGCAAAGGTGAGATATCTTCAATCTCTCGGGCAATCACATGCGTTACACCCGCTTCGCGCTGCAAATGCCCCGTGACCCGCATCAGCCGCGCCGACAGAATAGCCCGCCGAAATTGTTCATATACTTTACGCCAAACCACGATGTTAATCGTGCCTGTTTCATCTTCTAAGGTGATAAAAATTACCCCTTTCGCAGTGCCGGGCCGTTGCCTTAAAATGACCAATCCGGCCACGCATATGCGATCAGCGGTGGCAGCATAGGGCAGGTGATCCGCCGGGCAGGCCGAGGGAGGCTTTGGATATCTGGGAAAATGAGGGTTTTGCATGAGAACAAAAATAGAACATTTAACTTTTATGACAAGTTGTAAATTTTCGCTCTCGCAAAATGGCGCTACTATGCGTATCAGCATGATTCAACAAAGCGAAGTGTTTAAGGCAGGCTGCAAATGGCAAAGATAACATATATTGAACATAATGGCACAGAACATAGCGTAGAGGTGGCCAATGGGCTCACCGTGATGGAAGGCGCTCGGGATAATAATATTGCTGGAATTGAAGCGGATTGCGGCGGCGCCTGCGCCTGTTCAACCTGCCATGTTTACATTGATCCAGCATGGGTTGAAAAGCTGCCAACGCGTGAGGCGATGGAAGAGGATATGCTCGATTTCGCCTATGAGCCTGATCCCGAACGTTCGCGCCTGACCTGCCAGTTAAAAGTGACTGATGCGCTTGACGGATTGGTTGTGCAGATGCCCGAAAAGCAAATTTAAGCCAATCTTCAAGTTCTGAGCATCCTGAAAAAACCGGATCGGGCGCTTACAGGGCCCGCCATCCGATATCGGTGCGGTGGAAGCCGTCTGGCCAATCAATCTTTTCCAGCAGCTCATAGGCGCGGCTTTGCGCCGCGCTCAGCGTTTCCGCGCGCGCAGTGACGTTTAAAACCCGCCCACCATTTGCGCGCAGCGTCGTGCCCTCTTGTTTCGTGCCAGCATGAAACACCATCTGTTGGGAATCAAAGGCCAGATCGTCTAAGCCTTTTATCTCGCTGCCCTTTTGATAGGCGCCCGGATAGCCTTGGGTTGCCAAAACGACGGTGAGCGCGTGATCATCTGCCCAATTTATTTTGGCGGTGTTCAGTTGCCCCTGCGCCGTTGCCAGCATCAGATCAAGCGCTTGCGCGCCAAGACGCATCATCAGCACTTGGCACTCAGGATCGCCAAAGCGGACGTTATATTCCACAAGGCGGGGTTGCCCTTCTTTGATCATTAGTCCTGCATAAAGCACGCCTTGATAAGGGATACCGCGCCGGCGCATTTCGGCCATCGTGGGGCGGATAATCTCATGCAATGCTTTCTCAGCAATCTCCTGTGTCAGCACCGGCGCTGGCGAGTAGGCCCCCATGCCGCCGGTATTGGGGCCGCTATCACCATCGCCCACGCGCTTGTGATCTTGGGCGCTGCCCATCGGCAACACATTCTCGCCATCGCAGAGCACAAAGAAAGAGGCTTCTTCACCTTCCATGAACTCTTCAATCACGACTTCTGCGCCTGCGCTGCCAAATTCACCCGTGAACATGTCATCCACGGCAGAACAGGCAGTTTGGATATCTTCGGCGATAATCACGCCCTTGCCTGCGGCCAAGCCATCGGCCTTTACCACGATTGGTGCCCCTTGCGCGGCGATATAGGTTTTCGCGCTTTGCGCATCGCTAAAATGCCCATAGGCTGCGGTTGGCGCTTTGGCGGCATCACAAATTTGTTTGGTGAAGTTTTTGCTGGCTTCCAGCGCCGCGGCGGCTTTGCTAGGGCCAAAGGTTAAAATATCAGCCGCTCGCAACGCATCCGAAACACCCAGCGCCAGCGGAGCCTCTGGGCCGATAATCACAAAATCAATTTCCTGCTGCTGTACGAATGTCAGGATTGCAGCCGCATCCTCAATATCTATGGCAACGCACTCCCCCAACGCCGCCATGCCGGGGTTTCCGGGCGCCATCCAGAGCCGATCACATTTTGGGTTCTGCTGTACGGCCCAGGCCAAAGCATGTTCGCGCCCACCGCTGCCCAATATTAAGATATTCATTGCGCCTGCTCCTCTTGGCCTTTGCTTAACGGCGTTTTAAGCTGGCCTTCAGCAAGACACAAGTGAGGCGTTTATGTCAGATTTAATCGATGATCCGGTCGCTGGTTTTAACCAGCCAGAATTTACTGTTTCGGAAATTTCTGGTGCAATCAAACGTCTGATCGAAGGTGAGTTTTCGCATATCCGCTTGAAGGGCGAGATTGGACGCGTGTCCTATCCGAGATCGGGCCATGTCTACCTAGATCTGAAAGATGAAAAATCTGTGATTTCGGCGGTGGTCTGGAAGGGCGTTGCCGCGCGCTTGCCAATGCGCCCCGAAGAAGGGCTCGAAGTGGTTGCAACCGGGCGGGTGACCACCTTTGCTGGCCAGTCAAAATATCAATTGATTATAGAGGATCTTAAACCGGCCGGTATGGGCGCATTGATGGCGATGTTGGAAAAGCGCAAAGCTCAGTTGGCGGCGGAAGGTTTGTTTGATGCCGGGCGTAAAAAGCCTTTGCCGTATTTGCCCGACGTGATTGGCGTGGTGACATCGCCTTCCGGAGCGGTGATCCGCGATATTTTGCATCGATTGCGCGACCGCTTTCCCCGCAAAGTGCTGATTTGGCCGGTGGCTGTGCAGGGCGAGCGCTGCGCGGGCGAGGTCAGCCGCGCCATAGCTGGCTTTAACGCGCTTGAGGCAGGCGGAGCAATTCCACGCCCCGACTTGCTGATTGTGGCGCGTGGTGGCGGCTCGTTAGAAGATCTTTGGGGTTTCAATGAAGAAAGCGTGGCGCGCGCCGCCGCTGCGTCAGACATTCCGCTTATCTCGGCTGTGGGCCATGAAACCGATACCACGTTGATTGATTATGTTTCAGATAAGCGGGCGCCAACCCCCACAGCAGCGGCCGAACTGGCGGTGCCCGTGCGCCACGAGCTGGCGGCTTGGGTGAACGCTCAGGATGCGCGCATGAGCCAAGCTTTAAGCACATCTTTTGGGCGAAACCGGCAACGTGTGGCTGATTTGGCGCGGGCCCTACCGCGATTAGAGACGATTTTGGAAAACCCCCGGCAAAGGCTGGATTTTCTGTCAGAGCGTTTACCCACCGCCTTGCGCGGCTTGGTGCAAAGCCGGCGTTTAGCGCTTTCTGAAACCGCAGGCCGCCTTAATTTTGATGGGTTAAGGCAGCGTCTGAAAACGGCGGGTTTGAAATTGCACGCCTGCGAGCATCGTTTGGATCCGGCATTGCGTCATGGATTGCAACGCAAGCAAGATATTTTGACGCAAAAAACGCAGCAATTACATCCGCGCGCGCTGCGCCGTGACATCGCGCAAGGGCGCAAAGATCTTGCGCAGTTGGCGCGCCGGTTACGGGATGCAACCGATGTAGCGCTGTTAAAATCAAAGCAGCAATTGGACGGGTTGGAGCGCTTGCGCGAAACGTTGGGCTATAAGGCGACGTTGCATCGCGGCTATGCGGTTGTGCGCGCGCAAGACACAGTGATTACTTCGCGCCAAGCCGCCAAAGCAGCCTCTGGATTAGAAATTGAATTTGCCGATGGGCGTTTTGCTGTGGGCGAGCCGCGCGCCAAGCCAGCACGGGCGCATTCTAAATCTTCCGATCAAGGGTCGTTATTCTAGAGGCCTAATCGCCGTTTTGCCGTTTGTTGGCGCTTTGCTAAGAGTGTGGTGAAACCTTCAATCTTCGGGTTTCCTGCGTTTTGAAGCTCAGGATTTGCAGTGAAGAATTTTCGCTGAGCGGCAAGATTATTGTCTGTGACGCAAATCTTTTTTATAAATAGGCGTTGCCCAACGGACCTACGCGAGATGGCTGCATGATTTGCCCAAAGCGCGGTTTTCATCGCGCTTGCACAGAGTAGAATGTTTCCGATCCGCGCCTTTTTTTCGGATATTGTTAAGCTTAGAACGTATCTGCACAGCGCTATGTCGTTTTTGGGCTTCATAAAACCGGCCAAGCACAGCTAGGGTGGCGCGAGAAGCTCAGGAGCAGATCGCATGGCATTGGATGAACGTAAAGGCGTTTGGAAATCGGGCAAAGGCAAGGGGCGTCATACGCCGAAGGGCCGCCAATATGAAGATCAAGCGCTGCAAGAGGTGCAAGTGTTGCTGGGCCCGCAACCTCGCGAGCGGGATTTACTGATCGAGTTTTTACATCTTATCCAAGATGAGTATGGGCATTTATCCGCGGCGCATTTGCGGGCCTTGGCGGAAGAAATGCGCCTGTCGATGGCTGAAATATACGAAGTGGCCAGTTTTTATGCGCATTTTGACGTGGTCAAAGAAGGCGAAACACCGCCTCCTGCCTTGACCATTCGAGTTTGCGACAGTTTGAGCTGCGAATTGGCGGGGGCTGCGAATTTACAAAAGGCTTTGCAGGATGGGTTAGATCCAAGCCAAGTGCGGGTGCTGCGCGCGCCCTGTATGGGGCGTTGTGATACCGCCCCCGTGCTAGAGCTTGGCCATAACCACATTGATCACGCCACAGTTGAGGCCGTCGAGCGGGCGATTGCGGCGCAGGCCACGCACCCAATAATCCCAGATTATGAAACCCTGTCTGAATATCAACAAAATGGCGGCTATCGCGCGCTGCAAGAGCTTCGCCAATCTGGGGATTGGGAGGCGCTGCAGGATAAGGTTCTGGCCTCTGGTTTGCGCGGGCTTGGTGGTGCGGGTTTCCCGTCGGGTAAAAAATGGGGCTTTGTTCGGGCCAATGAAGGCCCGCGGTATTTGGCTGTGAATGGTGATGAAGGCGAGCCGGGCACATTTAAAGACCGCTATTATCTTGAGCGCATGCCGCATCTCTTTCTTGAGGGTATGTTGATGGCGGCATGGGCAGTTGAGGCGGAAAAGGCCTTTATTTATATGCGCGATGAATATCCGGCTGTGTTGAAAATTTTAGCCGATGAGATTGCTGCGCTTGAAGCGGCGGGTCTTGTGCCTGCGGGCTATATTGACCTACGGCGCGGCGCTGGAGCTTATATCTGCGGCGAAGAAAGCGCGATGATCGAAAGCATTGAGGGCAAGCGTGGCATGCCCCGCCATCGCCCGCCTTTTGTGGCGCAGGTTGGCATTTTTGGGCGTCCGACGCTGGTGCATAATGTCGAAACTCTGCATTGGGTGTGCCGGATCGCCCGCGAAGGTCCGCAGATTCTTAGCAGCGTAGAAAAAAACGGTCGTACAGGTTTGCGCTCATATTCTGTGTCAGGGCGGGTCCAAAACCCTGGCGTTTACCTTTTGCCCGCCGGCTCTACGATTACCGATATAATCGCGGCAAGCGGCGGGATGGCGCAGGGGCATGCGTTCAAGGCCTACCAGCCGGGGGGGCCGTCTTCTGGCCTATTGCCCGCCTCAATGAATGATATTCCGCTGGATTTTGATACGCTGCAACCGCATGGATCCTTTATTGGCTCAGCCGCGGTTGTTGTTCTGTCAGATCAGGACCGGGCCCGCGATGCGGCGCTGAATATGCTGCGGTTTTTTGAAGATGAGAGCTGCGGCCAATGCACCCCCTGCCGCGTTGGCTGCGAAAAGGCAGTGAAGCTGATGCAGTCTGAGAGCTGGGATCAACCATTGCTGGGGGAATTGTGCACCGCGATGCAAGATGCCTCGATTTGTGGTTTGGGGCAGGCGGCGCCAAACCCGATCTTAATGACGATGAAGCATTTCTCTGACGAGATATAACTAACTTTTCCAGGCGCCTTAAGGCGCTTTTTACGGCTTTACGCTGGCGATAAGCGGGCAATGTCGTTGAAGGCAGGTAGAGCCGTAAGCCTGCCTCTGCTTTGTCCCCTCTTCCATCTGGCGCTGATGTCGCTTAGGTGAAGGAGAAGACGCGGAGGCAGCCATGGCATTTTTTAAAAAGCTTAAAGATCGTTTGTTTCGATCATCCTCAAAGCTGGAAGACGGCTTAGACTCAATTGTGGCCGAGGGTGGAAGCCTTGAGCAGAATATTGTGGAAAACCTGCAAACAAGCGCCGAGGCCTCTGTACTGGTTGATACAGAGCAACAGAGCGCATCAATCGATGAAGCCGATCCAAGCCTGGGCGGAAAAAAGCCTTTAGATGACCATTTTGCAGCGCAGAGCGATCAGCACATATCTGCGCCCTCTTTTGCGCCGCAAGCCAAGCCTATAGAGGCGGTTGATGCGCCCTTGACCGACAGCGCCCCTGCGCAACAAGGTGAGAGTTTGAAGGCCACTTCTTCCCTAACATCAGCGCAAGGCTCTGCGGGCCGCGCCATGCCGCCGACGGTCGATCCTATGACAGAAGAAATGGCGCAGGATCAGGCGCAAATAATGGGTAAAACAGATACGGATTTGGGTGTTGATGCAGATCGTATCGCCGCGGCGCCTGCTGCGGGTGAAAGAGACACAGACACCGTTGTTAACCAAGCTGCTGCCAGCCAAGCTGCGCAGCCCCTTTCAAATGAAACCGCGCCGGAAGAAGGCTCTGCCTCTAAACCTACAGCCGCGGCGCAAAGCGGCCAAAACCAATCGGCCCCGGGGTTTTTTGGACGCTTAATGGGGCGGGTGCAATCGGCGGGCGTTCTAAAACGCAAGCTGGATGATGAGATGCTCGAGCAGCTCGAAGAATTGCTGATCACCTCGGATATGGGCGTGGATACGGCTTTGCGGGTGACGGGCAATATTGCAGAGGGCCAATTTGGCAAAAGGCTTTCGGTAGCTGAGCTGAAATCTATGTTGGCGGATGAGATTACGCGCATTATGGATTCCGTCGCGCGGCCTATGCCACTTTATGCACAAACCCCGCAGGTGGTGTTGGTGGTCGGCGTCAATGGCTCGGGCAAAACCACCACGATTGGAAAATTGGCCAGCCAGTTCAAGGCGGCGGGTAAGTCTGTGGTCATTGCCGCGGGCGATACGTTTCGCGCCGCCGCAGTGGAGCAATTGCAAATTTGGGGTGAGCGGGCTGGTGTTCCCGTGCTTACAGCCCCAGAAGGCTCTGATCCGGCCAGTTTGGCCTTTGACGCGATGACGCAGGCGCAGGCTGATGGCGCTGATTTGCTGCTGATTGATACGGCCGGACGGTTGCAAAATCGCGCAGATTTGATGGAGGAATTGGCGAAAATTGTGCGGGTGATCCGCAAAAAAGATCCAGAAGCACCGCATAACACCCTGTTGGTGTTGGACGCGACAACTGGCCAAAACGCGCTGAGCCAAGTGGAAATTTTCAAATCGATATCGGATGTTTCTGGTTTGGTGATGACCAAGTTGGATGGAACCGCAAAGGGCGGTGTGTTGGTGGCCTTGGCGGATAAATTCGGCTTGCCCATTCATGCGATCGGCGTTGGGGAACAGATTGATGATCTAGCGCCTTTTGATCCGGCAGAATTTGCTAGCGCCCTGACTGGAGCGGACCTGTCTTGAGCGATAGATTGCACGCCTGTGGTGATCAGGGGTTAGGGCGCCGCTGCCTCGGCTACAGCCGTTGAGGTTTTCGCAGTGAGCGCTTGGATTCTGACGGTTGAGGGGACGGAAGTAGGCCACCAGCTTGCGATGGTGTTGGCCCTTTCAGCGGCATTTTTGCACGCGGTTTTTGGCGCTTTGCAAAAAGGGCAACACGATCCTTGGCTGTCACGCGGCGCGATTGATATCTGCTATTTTATGATGGCAATGCCCATTGCCGTCTTTGTCTTGCCTTGGCCCGAGCCGGGGCTCTGGCCCATATTTTTGGGAATGGTGATCATTCATTTGATCTATAAGCTGATGCAGGCGGCAGCCTATAGCCGTGGGGCTTACACGGTGGTTTACCCCGTGGTGCGCGGCACCGGGCCGGTATTTACGGTTTTGGGGGCTTATTTGATTTTCGGTGAAACCTTCACGATGCTGCAATGGGTGGGGGTGGCGGTTTTGGTGCTGGGGCTATTTGGCTTGGCGCTTTATAACGCGGTTTATCTGATCGAAGATCGAGCGACCTTGCGCGCCGCTTTGGGCTTTGCGCTGGTGACGGGGCTGTTTGTTGCGCTTTATACCACCTATGATGCGTATGGCATTCGCGCGGCGCAAGATCCCTTTGTTTTCTTAATATGGTTTTTTGTTCTAGATGGTCTGTCGATGCCGCCCTTTGCCTATCTGAGATGGCGTAAAATGCGCAATCGACCAGATCTATTTCCTTTGTTTTTGCGCGGCATGATTGGGGCTTGGGTGGCGTTTTTTAGCTTTGGGTCGATTATGTTGGCGACACGTCTGGACAAAGTTGGAGAAGCCGCGATATTGCGGGAAACGTCAACGGTGTTTGCGGCTTTGATCGGATGGTATTTTCTGAAAGAAGCGGTAGGCCCAAGGCGCGTTGCGTTGATTTTGTTAATCGCCGCTGGGGCCGTGATCGTGGAAGTTGCAGGATAGGAGTTCCGCTATGTCGGAGAAAAACAATTCACCTCTTTTGTCATCCTTGCTTGAAATTGGGCCGGTGATCATTTTCTTTGCCGTGTTCATTTGGCGCAAGGGCGAAGTGATGGTGATTGGTGGGGTTGAATATTCTAGCTTAATTCAAGCCACCGCAATTTTTGTACCTTTGATGATAGCCTCTACCTTTATCGGCTGGTTGGTGAATGGGCATCTTTCCAAAGTGCAGGTTTTGACGCTTGTCTTGGTTATTTTCTTCGGGGCGTTAACCGTGCTGTTGAATGATGAACGGTTCTTTAAAATGAAGCCGACTTTGATTTACGTGCTGTTTGGCGCGGCGATCACCTATGGGCAGATGCGGGGAAAGGGCTATTTAAAAGCGTTGTTGGGTGAGCGGATCCCAATGGAGGATATTGGCTGGCAGCTTATCAGTCGCAGATTGGCGATGTTTTTCTTTGCTTTGGCAGCTCTAAATGAAATTATTTGGCGCACGCAATCCAGCGAAACATGGGTTTATTTCAAAACCTTCGGACTGACATCGGCCGTGTTTATTTTCATGATTCTACAATATCCAATCTTAAAGAAATATGGCCAAATGGACGAGCTTTAAGCACGGCGATACATCGGGCTTTTCAGCTCTACGTTGAAACCTACTAGGTTTGACGGAATAAAAGCTTTTGGGCCTCTCGGTCTTCTTCCAATTGCGTTGTGCGGCGCGCGGCCTCTAAAGCCCGCCCAGCTTGAACGCCGGGGCGCTGCTTTACAATCTCAAGCCATCGGCTGAAATTTGGCTTGTCATCAAGGGTTTGCTCTTGGCGCCGCCAGAGCGAAGCCCAAGACCAAATTGCCATATCCGCGATGGAAAAGAAATCACCTGCCACGAATTCGGATACTGAAAGCTGCTTATCAAGCAGGGTGTAAAGCCGTTTGGTTTCGGCCCGATAGCGGTTTTGCGCATAGGGCAGAATTTGGGGCGGATCCATGGCTGGGGCATATCTTAAAAAATGATGGGCTTGGCCCGCCATTGGCCCGACGCCGCCCATTTGCCACATCAGCCATTGATCTACCGCGATGCGTTGGCGCTCGGTCTCGCCGTAAAACAGCCCGGTTTTTCTGGCTAAATATTGTAGGATTGCACCCGATTCAAACAGCGAAATCGGGGCTCTATCCGGCCCGTCTGGATCAACAATCGCGGGCATTCTACCATTTGGTGAGAGTTTCAAAAACGCCGCGTCAAACTGTGCCCCTGCGTTAATATCAATAAGATGGACCTTATACGGCAATCCCATTTCTTCTAAGGCAATCGAGATTTTCCAACCGTTTGGGGTGGGCCAATAGTACAGATCAATGGGATTTGTCACGATACACTCCTTGCATGCGTATTTATAGTAAGGGCCTGTTCTGCACCGCAAGCATAAACGCCTTTGAAAAGCGAATTTTCAAAGCAACGCGCTTTGTTGGGATCCGCCATGCTGCAAATAAAGGAACCCCAACATCCCCATTTGGCGTTTCAGGCCGGGCATGGCTGCATACGCGCAGGCAAGCCTAGCAAAGCTTGCCAAATTCGGTTCTGATGCTTGACCCAAATAGAGCGCTGGGGTACCCACGGGCAAGTGGTGATTTGAGTCCAGATTGCGGGCCACGTAAAACATATTCCGCTAAAAGGTCAGGAGAAAGCCCCCCTTTCGCTTGGCTGCGTTTGACGGGGATTTTGACGCCGCGCATGTGGCAGGAGTTTATAATGAAAAAGAGTTTGAAAAGCCGCACCAAAATGGTGCATGCGGGCCATCGGCGCAGCCAGTTTAATGAGGTCAGCGAAGCGGTTTTTTTAACCCAAAGCTATGTTTATGACAGCGCCGAGCAAGCTCAAGAACGCTTTGATGGCGACGATGAGGGTCATTTTATTTATGCGCGGTATGGCAACCCGACTGTGGCAATGTTTCAAGAGCGTGTGGCTTTGTTGGAAGGGGCCGAGGCAGCCTTTGCCACCGCCTCTGGTATGGCGGCGGTCAGTGGGGCGCTGCTGGCTACGGTGAAGGCGGGCGATCATGTTGTGGCGGCGCGCGCGCTTTTCGGCTCTTGCCTTTATATTTTGGAAGAAATCCTACCACAAAATGGTGTTGAGGTCACTTTTGTTGATGGAACCGATTTAGAGCAATGGGCGCAGGCGGTGCGCGCGGATACGAGATTGGTGTTTTTTGAGACTATTTCAAACCCGACTTTGGAAGTGATCGATCTGTCAAAGGTTGCGCAAATCGCGCATGCGAACGGCGCGTTGGTGATGGTGGATAATGTGTTTTCAACGCCGGTTTTTTCGCGGGCTTTGGAGCAGGGGGCCGATGTGGTTATTTATTCAGCCACCAAGCATATTGATGGGCAGGGGCGCATGCTTGGCGGCGTGATTTTATCAGATGCTAATTTCATTTCGGGTACGATAGAGCCCTATATGAAGCATACGGGCGGCGCGATGAGCCCGTTCACGGCTTGGGTTATGTTAAAAGGTTTGGAAACAATTGAATTGCGGGTGCGGGCGCAAGCTGAAACGGCGGCCTTGATTGCCCAAGATCTATCGGAGCATTCAGCCTTAACCCAATTGATCTATCCGGGGCATCCTGCGCATGCACAATATGAGCTGGCGCAAGCGCAACTTGGCACAGGTGGCACGCTGATCTCGGTTGAATTAAAAGGTGGCCAGAGAGCGGCGTTTGCCTTTTTGAACGCGCTGCAAATTATTTTGATTTCAAATAATCTGGGAGATGCAAAATCAATCGCGACGCATCCTGCCACGACGACGCATCATCGCCTACCGGCCGAGCAGAAACAGCACTTAGGTATCAGCGCTGGGTTAATTCGGATCAGCATTGGTTTGGAAGATAGTGAGGATTTGATTGATGATCTGCGACAAGCCTTGGCAGCTGCTCAAGCCGCGTGTAATGTGTAAAGTTAAAGTGACAAAAGTGATCCAGCGAGGTGGGTCACCCGTATAGGATATGATGAAATGAAGATCTTGTTTGGTTTCAATCTATAACGCGATCTTATGCAAAAAGGGCATAGCATGAATATTCATACCCGGAACGTGAACACACAGCCTGATCAAAACGCCGTTGAAGAGGCGTTAGATATATTGCGTAACTGGGTAGGTCACGCGGATGAAACCGAAATTGCGTCGCTGGATGCAGACTTGCTTGCGCAGATACTGCCTCAGCAATATCCTGAGTTTTCTGCAAGTTATAATTCTGATTTTACGGTCAATGAAGCTTATCGCGACAGTATGCCCGATTTGCAAAACGGGCCCACAGCGCTGATCCGCGGCGCGAAACAGCAGATCCAGCATGTTGGGATTTCAAATTTCCGGCTGCCGATTTGTTACCAAACCCGCAATGGCTCAGACCAGACCTTGCAGACATCGGTCACCGGTACAGTCAGCCTTGATGCCGATAAAAAGGGCATCAACATGTCACGGATCATGCGCAGTTTTTACCGCCATGCTGAGAAAAGTTTTAGTTTTGATGTGATGGAGCATGCGCTTGATGATTACAAAAGCGATTTAGAAAGCTTTGACGCGCGGATCCAGATGCGTCTGTCTTACCCGATGAAAATGGACAGTTTGCGCTCGGGACTGCAGGGCTATCAGTATTATGATATCGCGTTGGAACTGGTTGATCAGGGTGGCGTGCGCAATAAGATTTTGCATTTGGATTATGTGTATAGCTCAACATGCCCTTGTTCACTGGAATTGAGCGAACATGCGCGAAAAGAACGCAACCAATTGGCGACACCGCATTCGCAGCGCTCAGTGGCACGTCTCTCTGTGGTGCTGAGCGGCGAAGACTGCTTATGGTTCGAAGATATTATCGATCTATGCCGTAAAGCGGTGCCCACGGAAACCCAGGTCATGGTGAAGCGCGAGGATGAACAAGCTTTTGCCGAATTGAATGCCGCCAACCCGATTTTTGTTGAAGATGCGGCGCGTTTGTTTTGCGCTGGCCTGAAAGCGGATGGGCGCATTGGGGATTTCAGGGTGATCGCCAGCCACCAAGAAAGCCTGCACAGTCATGACGCGGTGTCTATACTGACCGAAGGCAGTACTTTCGCGCAAACCTCGCTTGATCCCAAAATGCTCGCGAGTTTAATTCACAGCGGATAAGCGCAATTTCGTTTCCGCTCTTGACAGAATTGGCCTGATTGTCCAACCGTCATCGCTATGATCGATTTGCGACCTGTCGGCTATGTGATTGGAATGCTTCTTGGCATTCTGGGCGCCTCAATGATGTTCCCGCTCTTGGTTGATATTGCCGAGGGCCGCGGCCAATGGCCTGTTTTCATGTATAGTGGCATTCTGACAGCCCTGTTTGGCAGCTTGCTTGCTATGGGCTGTTCAACGGGGGTTAAGCAAGGGCTTAGCATCCAGCAAACCTTTTTGTTAACCACGGGCGTGTGGGTCGCTTTGCCTTTATTTGGCGCGCTGCCCTTTGTCTTTGGAGCCACCGAGGCCCGCTATGTTGATGCGTTCTTTGAGGCCATGTCGGGGCTTACAACAACCGGATCTACGGTGTTTACCGGATTGGAAGATTTGCCGAAAGGTCTGCTGCTTTGGCGGGGTATTTTGCAATGGTTGGGCGGTATCGGGATCATCGTTGTGGCCATGGTGTTTCTGCCTGAACTGCGCGTTGGTGGCATGCAAATTTTTAAAGCCGAGGCCTTTGATACTTTGGGCAAGATCTTGCCACGGGCCACAACCATCTCGATACAGATTTCGATCATCTATATCGCGATTACGATGGCCTGCACTTTGGCGTATTTTGCAGTTGGGTTGTCGGCCTTTGATGCCACTGTGCATGCGATGACCACCGTCGCTACGGGTGGATTTTCAAATTATGATCGTTCATTTGCGGCTTTTTCAGGGGCGGCGGAATACGTGGCGGTGGTTTTTATGATTTTGGCGGCGCTGCCATTCGTGCGCTATGTTCAACTGATCAATGGGCAAAAAACCGCTTTGCTACAAGACCGGCAAATCCGCGGATTTTTGATCGGCTTGGGGCTGATTGCGCTGACCAGTTGGATCGTTTTAACGTCGCAAACCAATATGCTCGCGACAACAGCCCTGCGCAAAGCCCTGTTCAACATCACCTCAATTATCAGTGGCACCGGATATACAAGCGCGGATTACATGCAATGGGGCGGATTTATGGTCACGCTGTTTTTCCTTGTTGGATTGATCGGAGGTTGCGCTGGCTCCACCAGCTGCTCCATCAAGATCTTTCGGTACCAACTGGCCTTTGCATCTATCTCGACCCAATTGCGCAGAATTCGATCGCCCAACGGCGTGTTTCAACCCCGTTATGATGGCCGCAAAGTTGACGAAGATGTGCTGACCTCGGTGATGTCTTTTTTCATGCTGTTTATGGTAACCTTGGCGGTTGTGGCAACGCTTCTGGGCCTGACGGGACTCGATTTTATCACGTCGCTATCTGCGGCCAGCGCAGCTTTGGCAAATATTGGCCCGGGGCTCGGGGATCAAATCGGACCCGCAGGAAATTTTGCGGGTTTGAATGATGCATCAAAGTGGATTTTATCGATCGCCATGCTTATCGGGCGGTTGGAGCTATTGGCGGTTTACACGCTGCTAACCCTAAAATTTTGGAGAGCGTAATATTGCGCAAAAATCTATGGCGCCGCTTGGGACGCAAATTTCTTATGTTCTAGAAGCACGGGTCTCGATGTGGTTTTTGGAATTCCGGGGGTGCATAACCAAGAATTATATCGCGAATTGGAAGAGGCCGGGCTGCGCCATATTCTGGCCCGTCATGAACAAGGGGCGGGGTTTATGGCCGATGGCTATGCGCGGGCCACGAGCCGCGCGGGCGTTGCGTTCGTGATCACCGGCCCTGGGCTGTGCAACATTATGACGGCTTTGGGGCAAGCTTATTCGGACAGCGTGCCGTCATTGGTGTTTTCGTCCTGTTTGGATGATATCGAAACCCGCAAGGGTCAATTGCATCAGATGAAAGACCAGCTTGCGGCCGCGGCAACCGTTTGCGATTGGTCAGAACTGGCGCAATCTGACGTGCAGGTCTATCGCCTTATAGATCAGGCTTTTGCAGAATTTGCGCACCAGCGGCCGCGCCCCAAGCATATTCAGATACCGATCACGTCTTTGGCCGCGCCGGCTGCGCAACCGCTGCCCCGCGCCCCAGCGCCCGTGGCGGGAGATATCGCAAAAGCAGCCGAGATGCTGCGCTTGGCGAAAAAGCCGTTGGTTATTTTAGGGGGGGCGCGCGCGGTTTCCGTGATGCCGTTATTGCAGCAGCTGGATGCTGCAAGCTTTACCACTTACGCAGGGCGGGGGGTGGTTGATCGCGCTTATCCGCTTCATTTTGTATCTTTACTGGCGCGTTCCGGCGCGAAATCGGTTCTTGGATCGGCGGATTTGGTCTTGGTGATTGGCAGCGAATTGTCCGAAGGCGACCTTTGGCGCGCCGATCTGGGCCATAAGGCACCTTTAATTCGGGTGGATCTAGACCCGGAGGTGTTGACGGACAGCCATCAAGCAGAGCTGGCAATTTTGATGCGGGCAGAGGCATTCGTGCCCGCGCTTTTATCACAGCTGCAGGGGCATAAAGCGCAAACGGTTTGGCGCGCGCAACAGATCCAGACGCAGCGTCGAGCTTGGCAGCGGCAAGTGGATTTGGAACGCCCAGGTATCCTACCAATCTGTCGGGCTCTGCAGGCTGCGTTGCCCCAAGATACGATGATCTTTTCGGATATGACCTAATTTGCCTATTTTGCAAAAGAAATTTGGCCGATGTCGAAACCGGGCCATTGGCATCATCCGACAGGATTTGGAACTTTGGGATATGCGCTGCCCGCTGCTATTGGAGGTGCGATTGGCCGCCCCGGTTTGCCGAGAGCAGCGATTATCGGAGATTACGGATTTCAATATTCCCTGCCGGAATTGGGCGTTGCAGCTGAGCTCGGATTATCGCTTCCGATTATCCTATGGGACAACACCAAGCTGCAGGAAATTGAAGATAGTATGATCTCTGCGCAAATTGCGCCTCAGGCTGTGCAGGCGTTAAACCCGAATTTCTCAACCTTGGCGGAAGCTTATGGATGCGCCGCCTGCAAGCCCAGCTTGCTGGCTGATTTGCCTGGTATAATAGAGGCTGCTTTCTGCGCAGGCCGCCCCACATTAATTCATCTAACCCCTGATATCGATTGACGGGTTTATTGGGCCCAACAACTGACCAAAGCGGCAAGTGGCCTGGCCGCGCGGGTGATTTGAACGTCCAATAATGGCTCCGAGGACAGCCCGGTATTTGCGATCAATCCGGCATTGAACAAAAGCTCTTTGAGCGGTTCTGCTTTTAAAGCATGATGGGTTTTGCCCGGTAAACTGCGCGTTCCCGGCCGAGGTGCCAAAAGCAATCCCGCCACCGCACCACTGCGATCGAGCAAGGGCCCCCCGGCATCGCCGGGCAGCGCGTCTAATGAGAGCCGGAGCCTATTCTCTTCTCCGCCAAGACCCTTGAGATCTTCAATTTTTGCCGCTGTAACGCTGGCGCCGCCCAAGCGCCCTTCGAAAGAATGACCTGCCAATAAAAGCGGATCGCCAAACGCCGCCGCGCGCCGGGCAAATTTCGCAACAGCAATGGGGGATAGCATCGTTTGAGGCTGCAACAACGCCACGTTTCCGCTGATATCCATTGCCAAGACCTTGGCCTCATAGGAATCTTCTAACGTGACCCGGCCACATTGGGTTAAATCCAACGCATCTGTCAGAACATGGCCTTGATTTGATACATAAATACCCGAGCGTACAAAGATGGGTTTTTTGGTATTTAACCCATAGACTTGATCGGGCATCTCTCCATAGGCGCGCCCTAAATCGGGATCCAACGCACCGCTAAGCACGCCAAAGCTTTGCCGCATTTCACGCAATAAACGCTTTTGCTGGCTTTTTTGTTGCGCCGGCCATACCAAAACAAAGCCTTTTATGCTGCCCTCAACCAACTCGGCCTGCGCGAAAGAAATTATCGCACGATCCTCGCCCCTGATCGAAAAGCGATCATCATAAAGCCGGCGTGGTCCATTCTCGGGGATGATTTCGGTTGATCCCAAGGCTTTATAGATGGCGCGCAAAGCTTTGGAATCGCCCGCTTGCGAAATCAGATAGATCGCCGCGGCGCTATCATCTTTGGCTTTGAAATGCGCAAGCGGAGGCGCATAGCGTTCAAATTCCACCAAGCCCATTGGCATTTTCAAGCTGATGCCGGCTTCTAGATCGGTCATTAGCCTCAGATCAAGATCTTCAAGAACCGCATTATATTGCGCCAAAAGCTCTTGTCTTTGTTGGCTGGTTAAAACCCCCGTCGCGTCAAACCCGTTATCCTCTTGCCATGCCTGCATAGAGCTGCGGGTGCCTTGCCCGAATATGCCATCAATAACCGATGTGTAATAGCCTTCGCTTTTCAGCGCGGTTTGTAGGTTTTTCTTTTCGGGCATGCTCAATTGGGATTCTGTTAGCCGCGCCTGTTCCAGGGTTTCGTCTTCCAAATCTGTTTGCGCGTTTGAATCCTTAAGCGGTTCGGTGATGATGCGGCGTTGCGTGCGACCCGTCCCGTCTTGTGGGGCCAGCGTCGCCGTTTCCACACCGCTTCCGCTTTGCAAGCTGCTTGGCCAGATTTGCGCCCCATAGCTCGACCCGGAGGTGACGAAACTATCGCTTGGAATGGCCAAGCGTGATTGCAAATCGCGCCGCTGCGCGTCTGCAATTTCTTCGCTGAACGGGCCCATCGCGATCACATACCAGCCTGATCCAAGCGAAAAGGCGCTAATATTGGGCAGCTTGGCGGAATAGGCCCGTGCCCGATCTTCAATTTCAAGCAAGCTTGGCCGGGTTTCGATTTGAATCCAAACCGGTGTTTGGGCCATCACAAAATTCGAAAACGTTATGCTCAAAACGGCACACCATAATACTACCCGATAAAAAATCACTGCGACCCCTATTGCTTGCCCTGTTTGGGTTTATAGTCCAATTTTAAGATGCTCATTGTTTAAGGGAGTAGCGCTTATTTGGAAAGTCCTTTCAAGCAGAGTTTTTGCCTAGTTTAATGACTTTTTACGCGCTCAGCTCGCCATGTTCCGTTTGTTTGTTGACCCCTGTCACGGCTTTGCCTAGGTAGGGCGGGCGCATAACTCAATGAAAAAGATACAAACCCATGACCCAATCGCCTCCGCGTTGTTTTCAAGATATCATACTTAGGCTGCAAGCCTATTGGGCAGCGCAAGGCTGCGCCATCATGCAACCTTATGATATGGAAGTGGGCGCGGGCACGTTTCACCCGGCGACCACGTTGCGTTCACTGGGCGCGCGGCCTTGGGCAGCGGCCTATGTGCAACCTTCTCGGCGGCCCACCGATGGTCGCTATGGGGAAAACCCGAACCGGTTGCAGCATTATTATCAATATCAAGTGTTGATAAAGCCCAGCCCCCCCGAATTGCAGGCGTTATATTTAGGTTCGCTAGAAGCGATTGGCATTGATATGGCGCTGCATGATATTCGGTTTGTCGAGGATGATTGGGAAAGCCCGACCCTGGGCGCATGGGGGCTAGGTTGGGAAGTGTGGTGCGATGGGATGGAAGTGTCGCAATTTACTTATTTTCAACAGGTTGGCGGGCATGATTGCCACCCGGTCTCGGGCGAATTGACCTATGGTTTAGAGCGATTGGCGATGTATGTGCTGGGCGTCGATCATGTGATGGATATGCCCTTTAACGCGCCGGATGCCCCGATCCATCTGTCATATGGCGATGTGTTCAAACAAACCGAAGAAGAATATGCGCGGTGGAATTTTGATGTTGCCAATACCGATCAATTGCTGCGTCATTTTGAAGAGGCCGAGGCGGAATGCGCCGCGATTTTGGAGCAAGAGCATATTGACCCAAAAACCCAAAAGCGCATCATCATGGCGCATCCGGCCTATGATCAATGCATCAAGGCCAGCCATCTGTTCAATCTGTTGGATGCGCGGGGCGTGATTTCGGTCACCGAACGCCAAGCCTATATTGGCCGGGTGCGCGCGCTGGCCAAGCAATGCGCCGATGCGTTTGTGTTAACCGCCGCTGGGGGCCAAACACAATGACCGGCAAACTTCTTGCATTGAGCATTATCCTTGCCGCGATGGTGGCGGGTATTTCGATTTATTACCTGCAGATCTATGCGTTTTACGATGAGGTTGTGGCAGATGGGGAAACGGATGTGGTGTTAACCCGGCGTGGTGACGGCGCAGTGACCCCGATCGCCTATCAAGATTTTCAGGCGATTGACTCGAGCAGCTCGCCAATCCGGTATCGGGCGTGTTTTACAACTTCTGAACCTTTGGTGGCGCTTCAAAGCAAATTTGTGACGCTTGAGACAGCCGAACCCCTAGTGGCTCCAAAATGGTTTGACTGTTTTGACGCCGCGTTTTTAGGGGCGCAAATCGAACAAGGTAAAGCGCGCGCGTTCTTAGCAGTGGAAAACTTGACTTACGGGATCGATCGCATCGTGACGATCCTACCGGATGGACGGGGCTTTGCCTGGACCAAGATTAACCGCTGCGGCAAGGTGGTATTTGATGGGAAAACCGCCCCCGAAGATTGCCCCAAGCCTGTCGAAAGAGACTGACATGCCCGATTTATTGATAGAATTATTTTCCGAAGAAATTCCGGCCCGTATGCAGGCGAAAGCCGCTAGTGATTTGCAAAAGGCGATGACGGATGGTTTGGTCGAGGCCGGGCTAACCTATGCCGGCGCCGCCGCTTTCGCCACGCCCAGACGTTTGACGCTGACAGTGCATGGCCTGCTGGCGCAAAGCCCCAGTCTGCGCGAAGAGCGTAAAGGCCCGCGCGTTGATGCCCCCGAACAAGCTCTTGCTGGGTTTTTGCGCGGTGCAGGCGTGGCCCGCGAGGCGTTAAGCGTGCGCGCTGATAAGAAAGGTGATGTGTATATCGCCACGATCGAAAAGCCGGGGCGCCCGGCGGCTGAGATTATTGCCGAAACGCTTGAAAAAACTGTGCGGCAGTTTCCATGGCCAAAATCGATGCGCTGGGGCTCTGGCAGCCTGCGTTGGGTGCGCCCATTACATTCGATTCTCTGCCTTCTCAGCGATGAGGCGGGTGCGGATGTTATTCCTATTGAGATTGAAGGCGTGAGAGTTGGCGATACGACTTACGGGCACCGCTTTATGGCACCAGATCCGATTTCCGTAACCGGTTTTGAGGATTATCAAGCCAAATTGAAACGGGCGTTTGTGCTGTTAGATGCACAAGAGCGCAAAGAGGCGATTTGGCAAGAGGCCTCAAATCAGGCCTTTGCCGTAGGTCTTGATCTTGTGGACGATCGTGGGTTGTTGTCTGAAGTGGCCGGATTGGTCGAATGGCCGGTTGTTTTGATGGGCAAAATCGACGCGCAATTTCTGTCATTGCCCGCTGAAGTGTTGCAAACATCGATGAAAGAGCATCAAAAATTCTTTTCTTTGCGCAACCCGAAAACAGCGCAGATAGAAGGGTTTATCACGGTTGCAAACCGAACCACTGCGAATCAAGGCGCAACAATTTTGGCAGGCAATCAAAAGGTTCTGTCCGCGCGCCTGGCAGATGCGAAATTCTTTTGGGAAAACGATCTCCGCTTGGCGCAGAATGAAGGTATGAGCCGTTGGGTTGATCGTTTATCGAATGTGACGTTTCACAACAAACTGGGAAGCCAAAAACAACGCGTCGATCGCCTGGTGCAATTGTCAGCAGATCTTGCGCCGCTGATTGGCGCGGATCCGGCTTTGGCCGCGCAAGCCGCCAGCGTGGTGAAGGCCGACCTGTCTTCAGAAATGGTGTATGAGTTTCCCGAATTGCAAGGGCTTATGGGCAGTTATTACAGTCATGCGGCGGGTTTACCCGATGATGTGGCAAAAGCCTGTATCGAGCATTATGCGCCACTTGGCCCTAGCGATCAGGTGCCGCAAACGCCACTGTCTGTAACGGTGGCTTTGGCGGATAAAATTGATCTTTTAACAGCTTTTTGGGCGATTAATGAAAAGCCAACGGGCAGCAAAGACCCTTTTGCTTTACGGCGTGCAGCACTTGGGGTGATCCGATTATTGATTGAGAATAACGTATCTCTTTCCTTGCTTTCGGTGCTACAAAAAGCCTATCCGAACGCAGATTTGCAAGATTTATTAGGGTTTTTCCACGATCGGTTGAAAGTATTTTTGCGCGATCAAGGGCTGCGCCATGATATTATTGATGCCTGTATCGCCGTGTCGGGCAATGATAACCTGACGGTGTTGGTAAAGCGCGCACAGGCTTTATCGCAATTCTTGAAAACCGATGATGGTGACAATCTTCTGCAAGCCTTTCGACGCGCAAATAACATTCTTAGCCAGGCTGAGGCAAAGGATGGCGTAGAATATTCTTACGGCGCCGATGTGAAATATGCCGAGAACGCGCAAGAGCGCGCTGTCTTTGAAATATTGGACCGACAAGAGCCGCTTATAGAACAGGCTATGAATGCTGCTGAGTTTTCAAATGCGCTGGCTGGTCTTGCTGCGCTGCGCGCGCCGCTTGACGGTTTTTTTGAGGCGGTTCAAATAAATGCCGAAAATGCGGTGATCCGCCGAAATCGGCTGAACCTGCTAAGCCGGATCCGGGCGCTGGGCGTTCAAGTTGCAGATTTAAGTAGGGTTGAAGCGTAATTTAAGCGGGGCGGTGGCGCAAAAGGCCGTGTGACCTTTGGCTTGAAACTGGCTTTATTCTGGCTATGCTGCAGAAGAGAAAGAAGGGTGCCGCAGTGCAGCAAAAGCAATTGGATATCACGCTTGTGACCCCCACTGCGGCTATGTCGGCAGAGGCATATGGCGGCCGTGCAAAATGTTTGCAGCGCCTGGTTCGTTTGGATTTGCCGGTCCCCCAGACGGTTGCCTTGTCTTTCAAAGCCGTGCATGAGATCGCATCGGGCATTCCTGCTGATGTAAATGCCATCCTTGGCTATTTTGATCATTCGGATTTGATTTGTGTGCGTCCGTCATCGCAAAGCGCCGATTGGGGTGGCCCGGGCGCAGTGCTGAATATCGGAATGAATAAGGCGCGTTATGCTGTGTTATGCGATACGCTGGGCGCAGAGGCAGCAGCGATATTATATTTAAGTTTTGTGCAGGCCTATTCTATTCACGTGGCCCGCCTAGACGCTGATATCTTCGATCATATCAAAGGCCAAGATCACGCAGCCCTCGAACAGGCTTTGCGGGCCTATGAGGAAGAGGCAGAGGAAGTGTTTCCGCAAGAGCGCGATGCGCAATTAACCCAAGTACTGGCATCAATGGCGCGCGCCTGGGAAGGCACATCGGCACGGTTGCTACGTCAAGCCAAAGGCGCTCCGGCGGGGGCTGGGCTTGGCTTGGTGGTGCAGCAAATGGCGTTTGGGCTGGGGCAGGGCGAATGCGGCTCGGGGCTGTTGCAATTGGTGAGCAGCGCGACCGGCCAACCCCAAGTGACCGGGCGCTACAAACGCCAAAGCCAGGGCCGCGAAGGTCTAAGCGGCGATCAAGGGGCAATTTTTCTGACCAGCGACCCGCGCGGGGCCTCTTTGCAAGAGGCTGCACCAGAGATTTTTGAAACTTTGATCGAGCAGGCCAAACTGATGCGCATTCGGTTGCGCGAAGAAATGCAAATTGAATTTACCATCCAAGATGGGCAGCTTTACATGCTGGATGGCGTGCGCGTGCAGCGGCGTGCCCCGGCAGCGGTGCGCATCGCTGTAGCCTTGGCAGAAGATGGTATTATTTCGCAAAAAGAGGCGTTGTTGCGCGTGGATCCAAGGTCTTTGGGCGAATTACTGCACCGCCAAGTGGATCCAGATGCAGCGCGCGATGTGCTATGTGAGGGGATGGCGGCCAGCCCCGGCGCTGCGGCTGGAAAGATTGTGTTTACCTCTGAAGCCGCGCAGGCCAGCGCGGCGCGCAATGAAGCCTGCGTTTTGGTGCGCCGCGAAACCAGCCCCGAAGATATTCGCGGGATGCATGCCGCCAGCGCCGTTTTGACTGAACGTGGCGGGATGACCAGTCATGCTGCGGTGATCGGCCGCGGCATTGGGCTGCCTTGCGTGGTCGGGGCCAACGAGATTTCGCTTAACCTGTCCGAAAAAACCTTAACCACGCCCAATGGACAGGTGTTTCAAGAGGGCGATGTGATCACGGTGGATGGCACCAATGGTCAGATTTTAGCCGGCCAACCTGCGATGATTGAAGCGGCTTTGAATGACGCCTTTCAATCTTTGATGACATGGGCTGATACGCATAGTGACATCAGGGTGCGCGCCAATGCGGACACCCCGGCCGATGCGCAAACGGCGCGGAATTTCAACGCTCATGGCATAGGTCTTTGCCGAACCGAGCATATGTTTTTTGAAGCCGATCGGCTGACCTTGATGCGCGAAATGATCTTTGCTGATGACAGCGATGAGCGGCGCGCCGTGTTGGATCGTTTATTGCCAATGCAGCGCTCAGATTTCATCAAATTGTTTAAAATCATGCAAGGTATGCCGGTTTGCATTCGCTTATTTGATCCCCCTTTGCATGAGTTTCTTCCCTCAGATCGGGCTGGGATCCGCGAATTGGCCGATGCGCTTGATCTGCCGATTTCGCATGTGAGCCGCCGCATTGAAGATATGGCGGAATATAATCCGATGCTGGGTTTGCGGGGGGTGCGCTTGGGCGTAACGGTGCCTGAAATTTACGAAATGCAAGCGCAGGCGATTTTTGAAGCGACGATTGAGGCCAGTCAAGATGGTGACCCGGTGGTACCGGAAATTATGATCCCCTTGGTTAGCGCAAAGCGTGAGGTAGAGCTGGTAAAGGGTAATATTGACTCTGTCGCTGCGAGGGTTCGAACCTCGTCAGGCGTTGATTTTGCATTCAAGTTGGGGGTTATGGTCGAAACGCCGCGCGCGGCGTTGCGCGCCAATGAAATTGCCCAGCATTCTGCTTTTCTGAGCTTTGGAACCAATGACTTAACGCAGATGACCTATGGGCTGTCGCGCGATGATGCGGGGCGCTTTATGTCGCGCTATGTCCAAAAACAAGTGTTTTTGGAAGATCCGTTCCATGTGCTTGATACGGATGGCGTGGGTGAGTTGTTACAATTGGGCGCTGAACGGGCCCGAAAAGCCCACCCTGATGTGACAATTTCGATTTGCGGCGAGCATGGCGGCAATCCTGAATCAATCGCTTTTAGCCGCGCGCATGGGTTTGATTATGTGTCATGTTCGCCTTTTCGGGTGCCCAGCGCCCGATTGGCAGCGGCGCAGCTTGCAATTCAGGAAGAAACCGCCTATTCGGGCGCTCAATAACTCATCCTGACGCCTCATCAGGCGTAGTGTTGTGAAATATTTGACGTCTTATTTGCCTATTTGGAGATATGCTTTGAGCTTGTTCAAATCGCTTTTGGTATTCGTTTTTATAGGGCTTGCGGCCAGTGCGGCGCAGAGTGATACCCCCAAAGAAATGGTGGTGCTGGGTCTGCAGGTCGATCAGCAGTTTCGCCAAAATCTTCCTGCTTGGAGTTTTAACCAGTTCTTGTCGCGGCAAAAAGCCTCTCAAAACATGTTATACTCGGCCACCTATATGGAGACATTACCCGTTGCGAAGGGCGGTAAGCAATGGAGCTGTTTGGCAGAAGCGCTTTATTTTGAAGCCCGTGGAGAATCGATTGCAGGCCAATTTGCTGTCGCAGAGGTGATCATGAATAGGGCGGATAGTCGGGCGTTTCCAAACACAGTATGCGGTGTTGTTAATCAGGGGATAGAACGCCGACATGCCTGTCAATTCAGCTATAATTGCGATGGGCTGGCAGAACGCATTCACGATAAAACGGCCTATCAGCTGGCGGGTAAAGTGGCTGATCTTGTGCTGAATGGGGCGCCGCGGCGCCTGACATCGGGGGCCATGTTTTATCATGCTAAATCGGTTGCGCCACGCTGGGCAAAAAAACTAGATCGCACAACCACCATCGGAGAACATCACTTTTATGCCCATGAGGCCGGAAAAAGCTGAGAAAACTTTACCGGAAAAATGACGCAACTGACGGCTTTGGTGACGCCTCTGATCGCAGCCAAAGAAAAGATCCCTTGTATCGCTGTGATGAAGCTGGAAGAGAGGCCCCGCATGACAGAAGAGATCAGGCTGGCGTTTGCCCATCCGTTGGAACGCGCGCAAGCCAGCGCTGAAGGCAAATATGACCGGATTTCCCTGCGCGACCATATTGTCGAGGTTGAGATCGGTGCGTTTCAAAGCGAACGGGGCGTCACGCAACGGGTGTGTTTCAATGTGGTGGTGGAAGTGCGGCCCGCGGCAGAATATAGCGATGATGTAGATCAAATTTTATCCTATGATCGGGTGACCGAGGCCATCGCAGCCGAGCTGAATTTTGAGCGGTTGAATTTGTTGGAAACCTTGGCAGAGCGCATAGCAGGGCGCATCTTAAGCGAAAAGCAAGCTGTGCGGGCCTTTGTGCGGATTGAAAAGCTTGATCGGGGCCCGGGTGCGCTGGGGGTTGAAATCGTACGCTCGAGCACGTCTGCCTTGCCCGCCTTTAAAGAGGCGGAAGAAGATCGCCCCAGACCACGGATCATACATTTGTCGAATTTGGCGGTAACCTCGCCCTTTTTGACCGGCTGGCTCGATGCATTGGAACATAACCCACAGCCAGTGATTTTATGCGTGGGCCTGCCGGAGTTGCCCCAGCCTAAGGCAGAAAATGCGCAAGTGGCACGGCGTATTGGTTTGCTGGCGATTGAGCAGAATGCCTGGTTGCTTGCGGCGCAGGATCCGCGCTGCGTTGTGGTTGCCACGCATACAGAGCTGGATTGGGCGATGAAAAATGGTCAAATCAGCGTTTGGGCGCCGTCAAAGATGGTGCTTGATGCGACGCACCCACCGCAAGGTGATCTGCAAAACAGCCTATCCTTAACGCGTTGGCTTGTGGATCTTTTGGAGGCGCAGGATGGTTTGTATATCGGCGCTGAGGCGCCGGTTGACCCTGCGTTGCGCTTGCGAAGCCAGCCGATCCAAGCGCTGCTTTTGTAAGCTTGCAATAGGTCAGGTTTTTGCGCATCACTGCACTATGACAGAGTATTATCGCCCTTTGCTGTGTAGATCCTATCCGCGCCCCGCCGCTGCGCTGATTTGCGCAGGCGGAAATGCGTGGTTTCAATTCGTTGAAAAAATCACCCGCGAGGGTGGCAGCGAAGTGGTTGATGCCAACAGCCTGCCGGCTGACTGGAAGAGCAAATTGACGCGGCCCCGGCCAAACTTTTGCGGTATGGATTTTCGCCGCGCGAATATCATGGGTATTTTGAACGTAACGCCTGATAGTTTTTCGGATGGCGGCGCGTTCTTAGATGCGAGCCTTGCGGTTGAGCAAGCGGTTCAAATGGCCGAGGACGGGGCCGATCTTATCGATATTGGCGGCGAGTCTACGCGGCCGGGGGCGGTTGAAATTTCGGTTCAAGAAGAAGTTGCGCGGATAACACCGGTTATCGAGGCGCTTGCGCAAAAGGTAAGCGCGGCGATCTCTGTTGATACGCGCAAATCCGCGGTGGCTGATGCGGCCTTTCAATCGGGCGCGCGTGTGGTCAATGATGTGTCCGGTTTTACCTTTGATCCCGATCTTTTAACGGGCTGTGGAGAGAATATGCGCCCGGTTTGCGTGATGCATTCACAAGGCCTTCCGGGAATGATGCAGAATAATCCGCAGTATGATGACGTGGTTTTAGATGTGTTTGATTTTTTGCAGGCGCAGATCGCAAAATTGGTGGCTGCAGGGGTGTCAGAGCGATGTATCTTAGCTGATATCGGAATTGGTTTTGGCAAAACGCTCTCGCATAATTTGGCGCTTCTCAATCGGATTAGTTTGTTCCACGGTTTGGGGGTGCCCTTGTTATTGGGCGTGTCTCGAAAGGGTTTCATTGGTCAGATTGCCGGTGTAGAAGACCCCCAACAGCGATTGGCTGGATCTCTTTCGGTGGCGCTTGCTGCCCGGGCGCAGGGGGTTCAGGTGTTTCGCGTTCATGAAGTCAGACAAACCCGAGAGGCGTTTGATCTTGATAAAGCGGTAGAAAAGGGCGAGGCCGATGGGGCGTAAATATTTTGGAACCGACGGTGTGCGCGGCCCAGCGAATAGCTTTCCGATGACCGCCGATATTGCGTTGAAACTGGGCGCAGCGGCGGGCCGATATTTCCAAAACTCAAAAAACCTTTCTAAGCGGGTCGTAATTGGAAAAGACACGCGGCTTTCTGGATATATGTTTGAAAATGCGCTCACGGCAGGGCTGACCTCAACGGGAATGAATGTCTTGTTGCTAGGGCCTGTTCCGACGCCGGCGGTTGGATTGTTGACGCCGTCGATGCGGGCTGATTTGGGGATTATGATTTCGGCAAGCCATAACGGGTTTGAAGATAATGGCATCAAATTCTTCGGGCCAGACGGGTATAAATTATCCGATGAGGTGGAAAATCAAATTGAAACCCTGCTTGAAGAAGGGGCAAACGGTTTGGCCCCTGCCGATCAAATAGGCCGTGCGCAGCGGATTGATGATGGTTTGTTTCGTTACGTAGAGCGCGCCAAGTCAAGTTTTCCCAGCGGAGTGCGGCTGGATGGTATGAAAGTGGTGATCGATTGCGCCAATGGGGCTGGATATAAAGCGGCTCCGGAAGTTCTTTGGGAATTGGGGGCCGAGGTTATCCCCGTTGCCGTCAATCCAAACGGAAGAAACATAAACCATAATTGTGGCTCCACCAAGCCGCAGGTGGCGGCAGAAACGGTTGTGGCACATGGCGCTGATTTGGGAATCTGTCTTGATGGTGATGCCGATCGGGTGATTTTGATCGATGAAAAAGGCCGGGTTGCAGATGGAGATCAATTGATGGGTCTTTTGGCGCAAAGATGGGCGTCTGAGGATCGGTTGCGGGGCAATGCTTTGGTCGCCACTGTGATGTCGAATTTAGGTTTAGAGCAGTTTTTGCAAGGCCATAAAATTGATCTTTTACGTACCAATGTCGGGGATCGTTACGTTGTTGAAAAAATGCGTCAGGGCGGGTTTAACCTGGGCGGTGAGCAATCTGGACATATCATCATGACAGAGCACGCGACCACCGGCGACGGTTTGATGGCCGCGCTGCAATTTTTGGGTGAAATGAAGCGCAGCGATACCTCTGCGAGCGATTTGGCAAATGTGTTCCAGCCTGTGCCGCAACTTTTGAAAAATATTCGCTTTTCTGCGGGTGACAGGCCACTTGACGCTGAACCTGTGCAAAAAACCATCGCTGCTATGGAAACAAAGCTTGCCGGTCAGGGGCGGTTGTTGATCCGTAAATCGGGTACGGAGCCTCTGATCCGGGTGATGGCTGAATGCACCGAACCTGCGTTGCTTGAACAGGTTGTGGATGAGGTTGTTGGGGCTGTTGAAGCCGTCTGCCAAGCGTGAGAAACTTGCATGTTGCGCCCTGTTTTTTTGTTTGGCTACAGGGCTGAGCGTGTAAAAAACGCGTCCAACTTAGCATGCGCATGCCTATCTTTAATCTTTAGGATTTGGCTCCAAAGAAAAGCCTATTTAGTGCTTTATACTGGCTGAGGTAAACGCCAATGATGATCAAAAGCAACGCCGCCAGCAAGCGGATTTGAAACGGCTCATTCAACAATATAATTCCAAAAACAACAGACCAAAGCGGCACTTGATAATTGGTCAAGCTCATGAAGACAGGACCAGCGGTTCTGATCACCAACACCCGCAAAAGATTTGCCAGCGCGGTCGGAAACAGGCCTAAAAAAATCAATAAACCCCATCCGGTGCTGCTTATTGCAGGCGGCGGCCCCTCGATGACAAAGGCTGTAATAACCACAAAGCCACTGCCAATTAGCAAGCTTACAGCCGCCAAGCCTATGGGATCCATTGGCGCCAAGCGCCGCATCACAACCGAACTTATCGCATAGCAACTGGCGGCGCCAAAGCAAGCGATGCGTCCGGGCCATTCTAAATCTGCGCCTGTCATGTCTAAGGCTTTTGAGCCAATTAGAACCAACACTCCCACAAATCCGATGCCAAAGCCGATCGAGCGGCGCAATGTCATTTTTTCACCTGGTATCAATAAATGAGAAAGCGGAAGCACCAAAAGGGCAACCGCTGCCATGGTAACGCCTGAGAAGCTTGATGTTACATATTGCTGCGCCCAGCTGATCAATTGAAACGGGATTGCAGTGCTGAGTAATCCCACGCAAATCAATCCACCCCAGCTGCGTGTTTTATCCAGGTGCAAGCGGCGGCCGCGCAATTGCCAAAGCGCCCCGGTGACACCGGCCGCAAACACGATGCGCCCGGCTGTCAGCCAAAACGGCGTAACATGCTCAAGGGCCAGTTCGATGACCATAAAGGTGCTGCCCCAGATCACGCCCAGAGCGGCAACCATAAGCCAGCTGGCTTTCGTAATATACGGGGTGTCATTCATATTTTGGGGCAGTCCTGTTCAGGAAAGGCAATTGGGCGCCCATGCCCCAATGTGATCAGGGGCGCCCAAATCTTGTTTAGTTGCGGTCTTTATCAACCATTTTACCGGCAGAGATCCATGGCATCATGCCGCGCAAGGTTTCGCCCACGGCTTCGATTTGATGCGCATCATTCATCCGGCGGGTGCCCTTAAAGAAAGGCTGGCCAACCGCGTTTTCTTGCATGAAATCGCGCACAAACTTGCCCGTTTGAATATCGCTGAGGATAGATTTCATCCGCGCTTTGGTTTCATCATAAGGCAAAACGCGCGGTCCGCTGACATACTCACCATATTCAGCCGTGTTTGAAATTGAATAGTTCATGTTGGCGATGCCGCCTTCATAAATCAGATCGACGATCAATTTTACCTCATGCAGGCATTCGAAATAGGCCATTTCAGGCGCGTATCCGGCCTCTACCAGTGTTTCAAAGCCCATGCGGATCAGTTCAACCAAGCCGCCGCATAAAACCGCCTGTTCGCCGAATAAATCGGTTTCACATTCTTCGCGGAAATTCGTTTCAATGATGCCAGAGCGCCCGCCACCGATTGCCGAGCAATAGCTAAGACCGATTTCCAAAGCTTTGCCTGATGCGTCATTATCAACGGCCACAAGGCAAGGCACGCCGCCGCCTTTGGTGTATTCGCCGCGCACGGTATGGCCAGGGCCTTTTGGAGCCATCATGATCACATCAACGCCAGGTTTGGGATCGATCAATCCAAAATGTACGTTCAAACCATGCGCGAACGCAATCGCCGCGCCTTCACGGATATTGTCATGCACATATTTCTTATAGGTCTTGGCTTGCAGCTCATCGGGCATGGTAAACATGATCAGATCACACCAGGCCGCCGCTTCCGCGATGCCCATGACGGTCAAGCCTTCTCCTTCGGCCTTTTTCGCCGAGGCCGAGCCCTCGCGCAGCGCAACAACTAAGTTTTTGGCGCCGCTATCGCGCAAATTTAGCGCATGTGCATGGCCTTGTGATCCATAGCCCAAAATTGCTACTTTTTTGTCTTTGATCAGATTAATATCGCAATCGCGGTCATAATAAACGCGCATAAGAAACCCTCCATTTGCATTTCAATCCGCAGCGTTATATCGATATTTTAAGAATACGGGTTTCTTATTTGGTGTTTATATGCTAAATATAGTATAAATCATTCTAAATTTTTTATAAAAAAGAAAAAATCATGCTTGATGCCACTGATCGGCGCATATTGCGGGTTTTCCAAAGCAACCCGTCGCTTTCAATGTCTGATTTGGCCGCATTGGCTGGAACAACGCCAGCGGTTTTATCGCGCCGGCTTTCTCGGCTGCGTGACACACATGTTCTATTGGGCCAAGAGGCGCTTATCGATTGGTCAGCGCTGGGCTATAGCGTGGAAGTGTCTTTAAGGGTGGCTTTGGATAAAACCCAAGCCACCGCCTTTGAGGTGTTCTGCGCGGCGGCGCGATTGGTGCCAGAGGTCACCGAAATCCAAAGTTTTCTTGGCCGGGTGGATATTCGCTTATCGGTGATTGCCCGCGACATGGCGCATTATCAATCGATTTACCGCAATCATATTCTCGCCCTGCCGCATATTGCCGATATCGAAGCTTTGATGCATGTGGCGCGGATTAAATCGGATGAAGTGTTGCCCGTATGATCGAGATCGATGCCATCGACAGAGCGCTTTTGCGCGCATTGGTTGAAGATGCGGGGCAAAGCGCTGGCGCGTTGGCCCGCGTTTTGGGGATGTCGCAGCCTGTAATATGGCGGCGGATAAAGCGTTTGCGCGACACGGGGGTGATCAAGGGAACGCGGCTGCGGCTTGATAAAGCGGCTTTAGGATTCGGGGTGACGGTGTTTTTGGGCATAAAGCTTGCCACTAAGGGCCGCGTGAGTTTGGACGATTTTGAACGGGCTGTGACGGGTATTCCTGAGGTGCAGAACGTTGAGCATGTTTTGGGGCTCTATGATTATCGGCTACGGGTTGTGGCGCGCGATATATCTGATTTCGAACGTATTTTACGTCGCCGTATCATGACCTTACCGGGGGTTGGTGATGTTGAGGCAAATGTCTTGCTTAGCGAAGAGCGCCGCCCGGGCCCGCTAGATGCTTTGGAAATCTAATCGGGTGTGGCTAAGCCGTTTCGCTTTATCTCGCGCTGGAGGCTGTGACAGAAGGCCCCGCTTAGCAACTAGACTTTGCCTTTAGGGGCGCGCTGCCCTATTTATAAGCAAAATTGGAGGAAAACCGCGATGCCTGCTTTGCTAAATACAGTAGATCCCGAGGGACTAGAAGAATTTTCAGTCGTCTTTACGGATAGATCGTTAAACCATATGTCGACGGTTTTTCAATCCGTGATGACCGATATTTCTGCTATGCTGAAACAAGTTTACAATGCGGATGCAGTGGCTTTGATCCCCGGCGGTGGCACTTTCGGGATGGAGGCAGTGGCCCGCCAATTTGGCCGCGATGCGAATGTCTTGGTGGTGCGCAACGGCTGGTTTTCTTATCGATGGTCGCAAATCTTTGAAGCCACATCTGGCGCCGCGGCTGTTGAGGTGATGAAAGCCCGACAAGCTGGCAATGGCACGCAAGAGCCGTTTCGGCCCGCTGCGATCGAAGAGGTGGTTGCAAAAATCCACGACACGCGACCAGATATTGTGTTTGCACCGCATGTTGAAACCTCAGCGGGGGTGATCTTGCCGCCCGAATATTTGGCGGCTTTGTCTTCAGCGGCCCATGAGGTTGGGGCTTTGATGGTGTTGGATTGTATTGCATCCGGCTGCGCTTGGGTGGATATGCAGGCCAGTGGCGTGGATGTGCTTATTTCAGCGCCTCAAAAAGGCTGGTCCGCATCGCCCTCAGCGGGGTTGGTAATGCTGTCTCAGCGCGCGGTCGAGCGCATGGAACATACGGCCTCTGACAGTTTCGCGATTGATTTGAAGAAATGGCATGGCATCATGCAAATATATGAAAATGGCGGCCATGCCTATCATGCGACGATGCCAACTGACGCGTTGCGCGCGTTTCGTGATACGATGCTTGAAACCCGCGAATTCGGATTTGATAAACTGGAAGCGGCGCAGTGGGAATTGGGAAATCAAGTGCGTGCGATGCTGAAAGCGAAAGGGATTGTGTCGGTGGCAGCTGACGGGTTCGGCGCGCCAGGTGTTGTGGTAAGCTATACCAGCGACCCGAAAATACAAAACGGATCAAAGTTTTCGGCGCTTGGCATGCAGATCGCCGCCGGAGTTCCATTGGCCTGTGATGAGCCGGAAAATTTCATGACCTTCCGGCTTGGGCTTTTTGGCTTAGATAAATTATACGATGTCGATGCAACGGTGGCGCGGCTTCAACGGGTGCTCGATCAAGTGCTGTAGGCGGCGCCTGTTTGCAAGCCAAGACGCATCATCGCTTTGCGCAGCGGCGCTGGGCTGTGCAGCGCATTTAGGCCAAGCGCCCGCGCATCGCGCAGCGCCTGAGCCTGCGCCTGCGAGGCTGAATTTAGCAGGGAAACACCGGCAACGCGCAGGCGCAAATCACCAATGCGTTGGCGGTGGTAGCGATCCAGCATTTCAGCATCCCCCAAACGCGCAGGCTCGGCTTTGGCCAGCGTGAGCAAGGCATCGATATCCCCCAAACTCATATTCAAACCTTGCGCGCCAATGGGGGGAACAACATGCGCCGCTTCGGCGATCAATGCCACGCGCTGTCCGCTTAGACGGTTTGCCAATTGGCTGATGATCGGCCAAAGGCTGCGCCGGGTCACCAGACGCAAAGGCCCAAGATGGTTGCAAGACCGCGCGCCCATTTCTGCTTCAAAAGCCTCGGTGGGCATGTTTGATAAGGCCAGCGCATTCGGCCCGGTTTCCATCCAAACCACCGCAGAAGAGGGTTGCCCCTGATAATCTGGAAGCGGCACCAGCGTGAACGGGCCACCGCTGCGATGGATTTCCGTTGACACGTTTTGATGGGGAATAGGATGCGTAACCGCAAACGCCAATGCTTTTTGTCCAAACCGCGTGGTGCTCACAGAAATTCCAGCCTGGTTTCGGATTTCAGAGCTGCGCCCATCTGCTCCAAGAACCAAACGGGCCTTGACCTGCGTGCCATTGCTTAAGCTGATTTTGGCCTCTTGATCGCGGGTGAACAGCTTTGTGCTGGCTACGCCGGGTAAAAATTGAACCCGCGGTTCTGCCTCTAAAGCCTGAGAAATTTCGCGCCGCGACAGCCAGTTTGGAACGTTCCAGCCGAAGGGTTGCTCTGAAATGTCAGAGGCTTTAAAATCTTTGATTTGGCGCGGTTCGGGCGTTGTTTCAGGACCGCCTGCATCAATAATGCGCATTACGTCAAGCGGCATGGCATGATGTTCAAGCACAGACCAAAGGCCAATATTGTCTAAAAACGCCTTTGAGGGTTGCAGGAAAGCAGTTGTTCGTAAGTCAGAATTATCTTCGTTTCGGGATATAACGGGTGGGATCGGATCTGCGCATATGACCGAAAAGCCAGCCCTGCCGAAGGCGATCGCTGCAATCAATCCTGCCAGACCACCACCAGAGATAAATATATCAGCTTTTTCCATCACGCACCTGCCTTTCTTGCGTTCCCAACACATAACCTGATATCAGGACAAGTCCAACGGAAGCGACGGGCTTAGACGATCTGCCGCAGAAACTGCACGAGATCATCCGTTTGGTAATCAATATGGGGTTTATTCCCGGTTTGAGAGGCATTCACCAAGATCGTTTTCAAGCCCAGCTGATGTGGCACGTCTAAATTGCGAGGATCATCTTCAAACATGGCGGCTTGTGTCGGCTGCAAGTCTTCGCCGTCGAAAATAATGGCATAGGCCTGTGAGGCGGGCTTGGGATGATAAGCCGCGTGCTCAACCCCATAAAACGCATCAAATTGTCCCGCCAAGCCCAAAGCATTCACCACGTGCCGGGCGTACGGCGCGGTTCCGTTCGTATAAATAATTTTGCGCCCCGGCAACGCCTCAATGGCTTTCGCCAACGCGTCGCTTTTGGGAAGGTTCGAAAAATCGATATCATGTACCTGTTCTAGGAATGGATCGGGGTCTATATCATGTTCCTGCATCAAACCGGCCAAGGTTGTGCCATAGCGCCGCCAATAAGCATCGCGCAGCGTATCCGCCGCTTCCGGGGTCAGCTGAAGGTTTGATACGATGTAATCCCGCATTTTCACTTCGATTTGATCAAATAGCCGGATAGAGGGCTGATAGAGTGTGTTGTCCAGATCAAAGACCCAATGGCGGATGTGGCGCAGCTTCTGCGGCATGATGGTCAATCCTTCTTGTAAAAGCTGCCCTGTTGGGGTTGCTTTCCAAAACCGTAAATCGCTAAATTAGGCACTTATCACCGGAGTGCAATATGGCCCTTAACCGATTACATCAAAAAGACGCATATACGCTGATTTTAGAGGCGATTGATATGGGGGTTTTTAAACCAGGTGATCGGTTGGTTGAAAGCGATTTGGCAGAGCGCTTCGGCGTCTCACGTACGCCCATTCGCGAGGCGCTGCAGCGGTTGGAAACACAATCGCTTCTGAATCGGGATGGCCGCAGCCTTTTTGTCTCGTCTCTGGATCACAATCAAATCGCAGATCTGTATGTTGTGCGCGCTGAATTAGAGGGGCTGGCGGCAAAATTGGCGGCGCGCACTGCGACCAATGAAGAACAGCGGGTGCTGGTTGAAATGGTCGAGCAAGATTTTGAACTGGTCGATGATCCTTCAGCTTTGGCGCGGGCCAATCGGCGGTTTCACAAGCAAATTCATCTTTCAACGCATAACCGGTATTTGGTGCAGCAGCTCGATCTCGTTCACCGTTCAATGGCGCTGATGGCGACCACGTCGCTTGCCGCAGATGGGCGCGGCTTAGAGGCGATGAAAGAACATCAGGCGATTGTTACAGCGATTGTCACACGCGATGAAGACGCGGCGTATCAGGCGTTGAAACATCATTTATCTTCCGCTTTTGTCACCCGTTTGAAACAAAAATCTGAGGCGACATAGGGGGAAGATAAGCCACCCCAGCTTTGACTCAATTGATCACCATGCGCGGTTTTCGCCCAATAAAAGCGGTTTACGATCAGCTCATAGAGCGCTTTATACGCCGATAGGGTGGCCATTGTGAAATATACAAGTTGCAGCGGCAGCCAACGTTTGAGACCTTTATGCCCTGATTTTTCCACCGCCATAACCCCGATCGCACCATCGACCAGCAAGGCCAATGCAAATAGCGCACCGATTGCATTGCTATAGCCGTGGGAAAGCGCCAGATCTTGCCGCGCCATCAGCCCTGCCGCCACGCACCAGAATATCCAAAAAAGCGGCGCAAAAAGGAAGGTGGCAATCGCAGGAACGAATAATGCGTGCACCCCAACCCAGCGCCAAATACCCAGATCAGCCAGCAGCCGCTTTGGAGATCGATTATGGCACCAATAGGTCATAATATAGCCCTTTTGCCAACGTGAGCGCTGTGTGATCCAAGTTCGCGGCGTTTTGGTGGCCTCTTCAAAGGTTTTGCTATCGAGCAACGCGCATCGTAGGCCCGCTCGTGACAACCGCAGGCCCAGATCAGCATCTTCGGTAACGTTAAAAGCATCCCAGCCCTTTAAATCAATCAGGGCCGCGCGCCGGATATACATGCTGGTTCCCCCAAGCGGAAGCGCAAACCCAAGCCGTGCCAACCCGGGTAAAATAACCTGAAACCATGCCGCATATTCCAAAGCAAAACAGCGTGTTAGCCAATTTTTATGCGCGTTGTAAAAATCCAAACGCCCTTGAAGGCAAACGAGACGGGGATCGGCCATAGCGAACTGGTTGGCAACTTTTAAAAGCTGATCTTTTTCCGGGGCATCTTCGGCATCCAAAACGCCGATAATGTCACCGCTGCTGAAGCCAAAGGCAAAGTTTAACGCGCGTGGTTTGGTTTTTACACGCCCTTTTGGCACCGTTATAACGCAGCACCAACTTGGCAGATCGGTCGCTAATAATGCGGTTTGGGTTTCCACATCATCATCTTCCAAAATCAACATAACCTCAAGATGCGTGCGCGGATAGTCAAGCCTTTGCAAGTGATAGAGAAGGTGATGCAGGATCCTTGGTTCTTCGAGCAACGGGATCAAAATTGTGATACGGGGCAGAACTTGGGGCCGGTTGGATGGCGCTGCAGAGGCTGGTTTGTGGCCAAGCGCGCCAATAAAAATTGTGATTTTCAAGATGGTTGACAGGCTTAAGCTTGCCAAGGCCACGCCCAAGAAAATGTGGAATAGGCTCACTATCGCAGTGAGCTCGCTGCGCAGCAGCAAACCCGCCAAAACGCAACACAGGGCGATAAGATATGGGAGTTTCAGATTGAGTGATCGGCAGCTTTGATGGCTGGGCAAACCTGTTTCTGCCTGCTCAAGCAATTGCGCGGAAAAAAGCTGAAGCGTTTGGCTTCGAATTTGTGCAGGGCTGGCGAGAACAAGACTAAAATCACCGCATATCTGGCGCAATTCTCTAAAATTTTTGTAAAAATCCTGAACATTTGCGCAAGCAATCTGCCAATGGCCATTTGTAAACCGCCAAGGAACCAATCCTGTCTTTAACCAGAAACCTGCTGCCGATTTAGGAAAAACTGAAGGCTTATCGGGGGTTTCCGCGTGGTTTAGACCCTGCTGCTGCGCCAAGGCTTTTGCTATATTGTAATGAGAGACTGTTTTTTCTGATACCAAAAGCTCGCCCAAAGGGCAGGGGTGTAGGCTTTGTTGGTGCAAGGCAAGCCTGAGCTTCGGCGCAGAAATTTTGCCTTGTTCAAGAAGTATCTGCCCCAGTTTTTTACCAAATTCAGGCATCTAAACAGAGGTTAAGGTTGAGGTCGCGGCGGCAGGCCTTTGCAAGCTGAATTTATGTGCCATAAGGCACAGAACGCCAAAATAATTAAGATTAACCTAAAGGTTTACGCGTTAACCTTTGCCTTCATCGAGGCAGCGAAACGTTCAAACAGATAAAAACTATCTTGCGGACCCGGGCTCGCTTCGGGATGATGTTGAACCGAAAACACCGGGCGGCTCTGCATTTTTAACCCGCAATTTGATCCGTCAAACAACGAGATATGCGTTTCAACCACGCCCTCAGGCAGCGATTGCCCATCGACAGCAAACCCATGATTCATCGACGTGATTTCAACTTTACCACTTTCTTGATCGCGCACAGGATGGTTGGCACCGTGATGACCATGGTTCATCTTTATGGTTTTTCCGCCAAGCGCCAAAGCCAGCATTTGGTGGCCAAGACAAATACCAAATATTGGCAAATTGGTGCTTTCAAGGATTTCTTGTATCATCGGCACGGCATAGCGGCCGGTTGCAGCGGGATCGCCTGGGCCATTTGATAAAAACACCCCATCCGGTTGTAACGCCAAAACCTCTTGTGCCGTCGTTGTTGCTGGCATCACGGTGACATCACAGCCTGCAGAGGCCAAACAGCGTAAAATGTTACGCTTGGCCCCATAATCAATCGCCACAACTTTATGTTGGGCGCGCTGCTGAGGCTTGTGCCCATCTTTCCAGGTCCAACGTTGCTCATTCCAGTGATAGGTTCGGCGGCACGTGACCTCTTTGGCCAAATCCATGCCTTCCAGCCCGTTGAACCCGCGGGCTTTTGCGATCAAAGCCTCGCGGTCTATGTTACCTTCAGGATGATAGGCTATGGCGACATGCGGAGCCCCTTGTTGGCGGATTACGCGCGTTAAGCGGCGGGTATCGATGCCGCCAATCGCAATGCGGCCGCGGGCGCGCAGCCAATCTGATAATTCTGTTTGTGCGCGCCAATTTGAGGCGCGCGTTGGATCCCATTTCACCACCATCCCCGCGGCAACCGGATCCACCGCTTCATCGTCTGAATTATTCACCCCGACATTGCCGATATGTGGAAAGGTAAAGGTTATGATTTGGCCGCAATAAGACGGATCAGTCATAATTTCCTGATACCCTGTCATTGCGGTATTAAAGCACAATTCTGCCACAGCTTCCCCTGGGGCACCAAAGCCATTGCCATAAAATACAGTGCCATCGGCCAATGCGAGGCAGGCGGTCGGCTCAGATCTGAAAGAGGAGGCCATTTTTTCACTTTCTTGAGGAGTAAATTTGCGGCAACCTAATGAGTTGTGCCGTAAGCGTCAAGCGGCTCTGCCTCGGCGATTCCTTGCTGATTTTTAATCTGTGCTTGCTCTTGGCTGTGGTTTTCTCTACTGCTTGCGGCCGTCACGATATTAGAGGTGTTTTATGGACCTTCGCGCCCGAATACTTGCGTCAATGAAGCAAGCGATGAAAGAAAAAGATGCCGAGCGTCTTTCGACCGTGCGCTTGATCAGCGCGGCGATCAAAGACAGAGATATCGCGGCGCGCGCGGATGGCAATGATGACGGCGTTGACGAAACCGAAGTCATGGCAATCCTTGGCAAAATGACTCGGCAGCGTCAGGAAAGCGCCCGCACATATGAAGAGGCTGGCCGGTTGGATTTGGCCGAGCGGGAAATGGCTGAAATTAAGGTTATTGAAGAGTTTTTGCCCAAACAGTTGAGCGCGGATGAAATTTCTCTTGCGGTTGAGACAGCGATTGCAGACATGAACGCCAGTTCTATCCGGGATATGGGGCGCGTCATGGGAGTTTTGAAAAGCAAATATATCGGTCAGATGGATTTTGGCCACGTTGGCCCCTTGGTGAAAGAGAGGCTGACGGCTTAGAGAAAATCCGAGTGGATTTTATCAAGCTGCGAGGCGCTCCTTATCTGGAACAGCTTCGCAAATCGTTCTTTGAATTTTCTTTGATTAAGGAGGCGGGCGATTGAAATTTATCATCTCGACAGCTTACCTTTTAACTATTTTTCATAAAAGTGCGTTTAGTACCTGATCATTAGATTATTAACCAACGCCAAGTCTACCATACCGCTTGTGCTTAGTCTAATGAGTGTGCACGTATAAACTACGTCGTTGAATTTCTATTTATGAAGCATACGCGTTCCCTATCAAAACCTGAGTTTGTTTTAAATTTGTTACAATGCCTCGCGGGTTCATTCGCATTTTCGCCATCTAGGCGTCTGTTGCTCAAATATAGCATTGGAACTAGTCAATTGGAGTTGCTCACAGGCGCAACTCTCGGTTATACAAAGCATACCATGGAATTGAGAGTTCGGATAAGCGAAAAGGTCAATTTTGAAGAATTTTAAATTTCCTTAAGTTGAATAGAAAATATTTTAGTTATTTACATAAGCTCTCCGAAACGATCAAAACTAGACAAGAATGAATACAAGAGATAACGGTTCCCTATTTGGAAAAGGTGATCTTTGTGGCAATATATCCCGTTTTACTCGCTGGTGGGTCTGGAACGCGCCTTTGGCCATTATCACGGAAATCATACCCAAAGCAGTTCTCGAAGCTTATTGGAGATAAGACACTGTTTCAATCGAGTGCACAGCGACTGACATCCTCCAGCACACTAGATTTTGCTCCGCACATTACACTTACGCACTCTGACCTCCGTTTCATTATTGGCGATCAATTACAAGAAATTGGTATTGACCCCGGCCCCATTTTAATTGAGCCAGAACCAAAAAATACTGCTGCTGCCATATTAGCAGCCAGCATTTTCGCGCTTTCCAGAGATGAAAAAGCCGTCTTACTGGTTGCACCATCTGATCACGTGATACCTGACACGAATGACTTCCATGAATCAATTAAGGTGGGTTTAACACATGCCCAAAATCGAAAGATGGTTACATTTGGCATTAAGCCAACACACCCAGAGACAGGATATGGATATTTAGAACTCTCGATAGATCCCCTTGATGATTACGGTTCATCTGATCTCAAAACCTTTGTCGAAAAACCTAATTTGCAGAATGCGAAGCAGATGGTGGAGGCTGGTAACTATCTTTGGAATGCTGGGATCTTTTTATTCCGTGCGCAGGATATGATTGATGCCTTTAGGACCTACACGCCAGAAGCTTTAGATCTGGTTTCACAATCCATAAATGAAGCCTCAGCAGACTTAGGTTTTTTACGCCTGGCTGCAGAGCCTTGGTCCAAGATCGAGGGTATCAGTATCGATTATGCCATTATGGAGAAAGCGCAGAACCTCGTTGCAGTTCCTTATGCTTCAAAATGGTCTGATCTGGGAGGCTGGGATGCAGTCTGGTTAGAGAGTGAGCCAGACACATCAGGCAATGTTACCTCTGAAACTGCACATGCGATTGAATGCTCGAATAGCTTACTGCGCTCTGAGAGCGGTAGCCAGCAGGTGGTTGGCCTAGGATTGAATGACATTATGGCAATCGCTATGCCCGATGCGGTGCTTGTCGCTCCCAAAGAGCGTGCGCAAGATGTTAAAAAAGCTGTAGGATTGCTTAAGTCAAAAGACATCGCTCAAGCAGAAATATTCCCGAAGGATCATCGCCCATGGGGCTGGTTTGAGAGCCTGGCTTTAGGTGAGCGTTTTCAGGTTAAGCGCATTTGTGTAAAGCCTAGAGCGGCGCTGAGCTTACAGAGCCACAAGCATCGGTCAGAGCATTGGATTGTTGTTGAAGGAACGGCAAAAGTCACAATTGACGATGAGGTCAAACTTGTGAGCGAAGGCCAATCAGTCTATGTGCCACTAGGTGCCAAACACCGCATGGAAAACCCCAGCAAGCTTCCAATGGTCCTAATCGAAGTACAAATTGGAACTTACTTAGGCGAGGATGACATTATTCGATATGAAGATGTATACGCTCGTAATTAGAAGAGACATAAAATGAAGCGCGCATTAATTACAGGTATTACTGGCCAAGACGGCTCTTATCTTGCGGAATTTCTGCTCGAGAAAGGCTATGAAGTACATGGCATCAAGCGACGCTCTTCTCTCTTCAATACACAGCGCATAGATCATATTTACCAAGACCCACACGTAGAGAATAGCCGCTTCAAACTTCACTACGGCGATTTGTCTGACACTTCAAATTTAACGCGTATCCTTCGCGATATTGAGCCTGATGAGGTCTATAACTTGGGTGCTCAGTCCCATGTTGCTGTAAGCTTTGAAAGCCCTGAATATACTGCTGATGTAGATGGCGTTGGCACGTTGCGTATGCTTGAGGCCATTAGGTTTTTAGGTTTGGAGCAGAAAACAAAATTCTACCAAGCTTCCACGTCTGAGCTCTATGGATTAGTTCAAGAAACACCGCAAAAAGAAACGACGCCTTTTCATCCGCGTTCGCCATATGCGGTTGCGAAACTGTATTCCTATTGGATCTGTGTAAACTACCGAGAGGCATATGGAATGTATGCTTGCAACGGTATCTTATTTAATCACGAAAGCCCCCGCAGAGGCGAAACTTTTGTTACGCGTAAAATTACGCGGGGATTAGCCAATATTGCAATTGGGCTAGAAAGCTGCCTGCATATGGGAAACATTGATGCATTGCGCGACTGGGGACACGCAAAGGATTATGTCCGTATGCAATGGATGATGCTGCAGCAAGATGAAGCCAAAGATTATGTAATTGCGACAGGCAAGCAATATTCGGTGCGAGAATTTATTACTTGGTCAGCAAATGCACTTGGTATTGATATAGAGTTCAAAGGGACAGGTTTAGATGAGGTTGGTGTCGTCACTGGCATCTCAGGCGATCTTGCACCGAAGATCTCAGTCGGACAAGTAATTGTCAGAATTGACCCGCGTTACTTCAGGCCTGCAGAAGTTGAGACCCTTTTGGGAGATCCATCTAAGGCAAAAGCTGAATTGGGGTGGGAGCCTGAGATAACTGCGCAAGAAATGTGTAAAGAAATGGTTGCAGAAGACCATAAGGCGGCGCGGCGTCTTGCGCTTCTGAAAGAGCATGATCTTGAACTTCCTGTATCGATCGAAAACTGAGGCTACGTGATGAAAAAGATCTTTGTAGCAGGTCACAGGGGTATGGTTGGCAGTGCAATATGCCGACAATTACAAAAGCAAGCAGATGTTGAAATCATCACGCGCGCGCGCGATGAGCTAGATTTATGTGATCAGCCAGCAGTTCATGAGTTTATGAACTCAGAAAAGCCTGATGAAGTTATTCTAGCCGCGGCTAAGGTTGGAGGCATTCACGCGAATAATACCTATCCGGCAGAGTTTATTTACCAAAACCTCCAGATCCAAAACAATGTCATCCATGCAGCGCATATAAACGATGTGCAAAAACTACTCTTCCTTGGTTCATCTTGTATTTATCCACGTGCGGCGGAACAGCCGATGAAAGAGGAAACGCTTCTTACGGGCGTACTAGAGCCAACAAATGAACCTTATGCGATTGCGAAGATCGCAGGCATTAAGATGTGCGAGAGTTACAATCGTCAGTATGGCAGGGATTATCGCTCTGTGATGCCAACGAACCTATTTGGACCAGGAGATAACTATCATCCAGAGAATAGTCATGTTGTTCCGGCACTCATCAGACGGTTCCACGAGGCGAAAGAAAACAACCTAGATGAAGTAGTGGTATGGGGGTCGGGAAGGCCAAGGCGAGAGTTCCTTTATGTAGACGACATGGCTAAAGCGAGTTTGTTTGTGCATTACCTGGATACGGAAACTTTATTAGACGCTACGAAACCAATGCTGTCGCATATCAATGTAGGTACTGGGACAGATGTTACGATTAGAGAGCTAGCTGAAACAGTGAAAGATGTAATTGGGTTCACTGGAGCCCTTGTGTTTGATCGAACCAAGCCAGATGGACCGCCAAGAAAACTGCTGGATACAGCATTTTTAAAAAGGTTGGGATTTTCCAATACTATTAGTTTGAAAATGGGATTGGAGATTACTTATGAAAATTTTACCTCTTTAACTGGAGAGTGCTGAAGTAAAACATCGAATGTACAATAGGCAATTGTAAAGTTTTTTGTGAATTCAAAAAGATTACGGACATTGGATAAGACCCTAGTTTAATGATGCGCCTTGCATTTAGTCCGTACCACAATAATTCTTCACTGTTCGTACAATGATTTCTCATGATGTTGCACTAATGACTCGGAAATCTAGTGGACATTGAGCTTTATTGACGATCTTTCAAATTTATTCACATTACGATGACTTTCCCGTTTTACTTACGTCTTTATTCCCCCAACTTTATTGCTTAGGCGGTAAAAGGTTTGATCACTGCTGTAGGATCAAAAGCAAATCGGCCAATAAAAAAATTCTTTACTGATCATAGGTTCAAATTGAATATTCTACTCTGGTAACTTTTGCTGACTTCTTCTAATTAAATAATGCCAACGGTTCGAGGGTTATAGGAATAGATGGTACTACGAGTTTTGGTAACAGGAAGTGGTGGAATTGTCGGAAGTCATGTAGTTAATGCACTTCAGTCAAGGGGTGAATCTATCGAGATTGTTTGCTTCTATGGCGATTTGACAGATAGCGCCAATACTAAGGCCTTCATCAAAGAAGCGGGTAAACTGGATACGGTTATTCATTTAGCTGCTAAAGTAGCTGTAGACAAAGTAAAAAAAGATCCCTCAAATGCATATTTAGTGAACGTTGGTGGTACGATCAATCTTCTCAATGCAATCGCTGAAATTGAGCATAAGCCCAGTCTTTTCTACTGTTCATCGGCGCATGTCTATGCTCCGCAAACTAACACAGTTTCTGAAGATTCTAAAACTGAGCCTATTTCTCTTTATGGGCGCACTAAGTTAGTTTCCGAAACTATCGCCAAAGATGTTTGTTTGGCATATGATATTTGCCTGTGTATCGGTCGAGTGTTTTCTATCCATGATCCTAAACAAACCGGGTCATATCTACGACCTAGTATTTTAAGGCGTCTTGCTACACATGATTTCAATCGTTCTTTCGACTTATATGGCGCTGACAGTGTTCGCGATTTTTTAACTGCGCAGCAAGCTGCTAAGATTATCGTAGACTTGGCAATCAACAAATACGCCGGCATAATAAATATTGGATCAGGCCAACCTACAACGATCCGTGATTTTGCTCAATCATTTTCGACAGAGCCTTTGAATATCGCTCATTTGGGAGCGCGAGACAATCTTGTGGCGGACACGACTCTTCTTGCCTCATTCATGGAGAAGCTTGTTGATTGAACTTAAACGTACAGGCGGCGACAAATCGCTGGTGAGCATTGTCATTCCGACTTTTAATCGTGCAAAGATTTTGCAAAAAGCAATTGATAGCTCGCTTGCACAGAGCCATGATGTTGAGGTCATCATTGTAAATCATGGCTCTACCGATAATACAGATGAAATTGTGTCTTCTTATGGAGACCGTGTTTATTATATAAAACGGGACAGAGATTTTGGACCTCACTTTTGTTGGCTTGATGGAGTCCTTCATGCCAACGGTGATTTTGTTCACCTACAATTTGATGATGATTGGATAGACGTAAACTTTATTAGAGAAAGCATGGCTGTTTTTGATGAAAAAGTTGGATTTGCCTTTAGCGCAGTAAATCTTGTTGACGAAAACAAAGGTGGGCTCGATAAGAAAATGTTCTCTGATTGGCTGCCAACAACTGGTATCTATCCGAAAAGAAAAATTGAGCGTCGTATACTACGGTCTTTGATTTCTCCTGGCGCTGCTGTTTATAGAAAACAAATCCTTTTGGATGCGCTCTATCAAGGGCGGTTACCTCTTTCCAAATCTGAATATCATGGGGTGGGGCCAGACTGTTTAGTTACTCTACTATCAATGTTGCGATATACACATATTGGCTATGTGAAATTGCCCCTTGCAACTTTTAGGATGCATGATACTTCGATCACTATCGATGCACATCAAGATGCGAGCAAAAAAGAGCAACTTAAACGTGCTTACAAAGAGGTAAAGCGTTATTATCGCGAGATGAAAGCTTTACGAATTTTACGCAGATTAACGGGGTTCAATTGATGCTAAGTGCAAGCAACGAAGTACTTTTAGCTGACGACACAATAACAATGCCTGAATTAGAAGCATTATCGGAATGGATGCTGGATGGAAACAGGCTCACAAAATCTGAGCAAACAATAGCGTTTGAAGAAGAGTTCAAAGATTGGATGGGATCTCGGCATGCAATCTTCACTAACTCGGGTTCATCATCTAATCTACTTATGATATTTGCCCTCAAAGAGGCAGGTCTTTTGCGAAATAACAAGGCAATAGCGGCGGCGGTTAGCTGGGTAACAACGGTTTCTCCACTGATGCAATTTGGCTTTGATGTATCGCTTTGCGACTGTGACTCAAAAAATTTAGGGTTGGACTTAAACCACCTTGAGTTTCTCTGTAAGACTCAGCAACCATCCATTCTAATTCTTGTTCATGTACTTGGTCATGCCAACCACCTTAAGGAAATCAAACAAATCTGCGATCGTTACGGTGTGCTAATGCTCGAAGATGCTTGTGAGGCACTAGGGAGCACATATGGCGAAAAAAAGCTTGGCTCACATGGAGTGGCAGGCTCATTTTCATTTTATTATGGACATCACATTTCAACTATCGAAGGCGGAATGGTCGTGACAGATGACTCTGACTTGCATCAAATTATGTTATCACTACGTTCACACGGGTGGTCACGCGATCTATCAGAGGATCGACGAAAAGTTTTAACATTGCAAAATGACATTGATGCATTTCGTAATTTGTATACTTTTTATTATCCAGGTTTCAATTTACGCTCGACAGATCTTCAAGCATTTATTGGCCGATCCCAATTAAAAAAACTAAATGGTATTATTGAAAAACGAGAACAAAATTTCGAACTTTATAAAACAAACTTGCCAAATTTCTTTTGCCAGACAGGACCAACCCAAAAGCTTTCCTCCTTTGCCTATGGAACTTTGGTAACAAACCGTCTCGAAATATTTGAATTTTTGAAACAACAAAATATCGAGTGCCGACCATTAATTTGCGGTAATATAGGTAAACACCCATTTTGGTTGCGGTCGAATGGAATGTCCGAATTACCTAATGCCGATAAAATACATGATTTTGGAATTTACCTTCCGAATCATCACAATCTTACAGATGAAGATATTATGCGGGTCACCGAAGCCTTCCTGACGGTTGCTCGTCCCTATGACGAAGAGTGAATCTAAAATTGCCTTAAAGAGGTCAGTCCACCTGTGGGTTGAACTTTCTCGGACAAGATTTAGATTTCCATAAATAGAGTCGTAATCTGTAATTTTGAAGGAAATGAGATTTATCTTTACAAGGTGAGTAACCTGATAATGCTTTTAAGTTTTTTCAGATCAGGAAATTTCAAACTAAGTCTACATATCACCGTAATTTGGTGATCGGCCTTCTGCAAGAGTATCTGCCGACTTTTGTATCTGTGCTAATATAGCGTCTCGTGCAAGGAGTGTTTTGGCGCGATATGCATCAAAGTTTTGCACCATAGCCATGATTTTTAACGCAAAATCAGCACTATCTGTAGCCGCCTCTGCATTGCCGAAGATTAGAAACTCCTCCATCCCGATCCCATTTGTATAAACAATAGGTTTTGCGGCCAGTACACCATCGATGATGATACCCGATCCGCGGGCCTGATAGGCTTTTAAGTTGTAGGGAATAAGCAAAAAATCTACCGAATGAATGGTAGAGACAAATTTCTCAGTCGATAATTCTTCGGGCAGGAGAGTGAGGTTTATCTTTTTTTGAGGCTTTACAGTATTTCGTAGACTACGACGCATTTTATAATCATGAATTACCTTTCGTAATCTTGTTTTGTGCTTTGGCGTTTGCATCACTAACTCAAATGACAGCTCTTTATCGAAATTGTTGAGCAAGTTTTTTAAATCTGCAAAAATTTGTGGTAATTTGTCTAAGCCTTGTTCTTTTCGTCCCCCTCCAAGATAGCCAATCTTAAAATGTGAGCTAATGCTTGCCTCATGGTGAGGTGCTTTGTCCTTCGGATCAACAGAGCAGGGCAATAAAAATTTATTTTGCGCATTGATTTGGTATTTACTTCGTAATAGCTCGGATAAAGCTTCCGTTTCGGTGACAATGCTGATTAATCCGGCCTCGACATAGCTTTGTAGGCTTGCTCGCTGAGATTTAGTGAGTTTGTTGACGCACTGATAAGTAAGAACTCTTAGAGTGAAGACTATCTTAGTACTATTTTGAGCAAGCAGGTCCATGCAGACTAGGAGCTCATGTTTTTCAGCAGTTGGTACTAGGATGCGAAAATTTTTGCTATCATTTGATTGGCGAATTATATTTTTGAGAACAGAAACATCATGTTGGAGTGCTTTTAATTTTTTTTTCTTTTGCTCTTGTCGGGTCGATAATACACGTTTGATAATATAGGCGGGTGGCAAAAGTACATTCGAATTGCATGCCGTCAGAATGATCAAATTTTCATCTTTCGCAAGATTTTCTACGGCCTTAATTTGCGACAGCCAATGTCCGCCAGTCTTATCAAGATGTTTTTCGATTATTGTGATCATTCAGAATTTACCATATTTTAGTCGACGCGCTTTATGCATTATTACTAAAAACAAACTGCTAAAAATGCCTATTTAAAGCGTTGACCTCTAGAAATTCAAATAGCTTAATAATTTTATACGGCTTATTAGCAAGTGGCATAATCAATAAAAATAGAATAATCTCAGAGCGGTGACATGAGTGCGTGTAAGTGTTCTTTTCGAGTTTATCATTATTTAGCTTGGCGTCACAAGCTCACTCTATTAGTATACAAGAAATACCTCCACGGCGTTTTAAATTGCAATTAATTTATCGATCGCGTCACTAATGCTATCTACCGGATTTCATGTTTCAAAAATAGAGTCAGAAAGGAGTTGCGGTATTTACCTTTAATAATCCTATAGACGTAACCAGCTGATTTAGTTGGTATTATTGAAACGTTTGTACCGAACCAAAAATTGCCACTTCCGTTAGTGAACGAAAACTTTTAACAAATGATGCCGAACTGACTACTTGGATGCTAAATGATTACAGAACTTGTTATAGCGACTTTCCAGAAACCGAGGTATTTGGCGACTGTTCTGCAATCTCTCCTAAAACAGCATTGTTTGCCAAGCGAAATTTGCATTGCCGACGATGGTTCAGATCGCGATACAGAAAATGTTATTCAAAATTTTCAGTATGCAAACCCCAGCTTAAAAATTCGCCATATATGGCACAAAAACTTAGGGTTTCGAAAAAACCTTATCCTTAACGATGCGGTGTATTCCAGCCAAGCGGATTACATAATTTTTATTGATGACGATTGCGTAATGCATCCTTGTTTTATTTCAAGGCATTTGAAAAGAGCTAAAGAGGGTCACTTCGCAACTGGCTCGGTAATAAGGCTAACGAAATGTTTCTCAGATAAGATACTTGATCAAAGAGAAATATCTTGGTCCAAACAATGGCTACCAGTAGGATGGCAACCAAGGTCAATTTCAGAAAAATTAAAATCAATGTCGTTTGATTATCGAGCTATGTGTGTATTAGATTCTTTATCCCCGGTGCGCTGTTCTTGGGCAGGGGGGAATGCATCTACGTTTAGAGACCATATTCTGAAAGTTAATGGTTTCGATACAGAAATGGCGTATGGTGGAGAGGATAAAGAGTTTGGTGCAAGACTGATTAATTTGGGGGTCAAAGGACGCCACTTGCGATACACTGCTCCGCTTTACCACCTCCATCATGATCGGGGTTATGTGAATAGATCTCAGCTGCAAAAGAATCGTGCGATATTAGAACAGACACGCTCTTCAAAAAAAACGTTCACAAATAACGGAATTTTTACTAAGTAGCTTCATCACATTTTTCTATTGTATATAGTGCTAATGTTAAACTTATGACGGAATCCTGATTGACACATGTTTGCCATATCAGAAAGCATGTAACGGTCTTGATGCATTGGCACAATCGATAGAAAGCGCTTGGGCTGCAGGGTCTACAGAACAAAGCCGCGGCTATGCATTTGAAGCCGTTGAATTATGCGCAAAAAACCTTAAGAGCGTTGTAGAAGGCGATGCAAATCCGTTGACGTTACAGGGCATGTCAAACGCAGCATATCGAGCAGGGAATGCAATCAATATTTCTAAAACAACCGCGGCGCATGCATGGTCCTATGGGATTACCAATCATCATGGGATACCCCATGAGCATGCGGTTTGGTTAACGCTGCCCAAAATATTTAAAATGCATGCCACAGCCCATAGAGAGCAGGTTAGCGATGCGAGAGGAAGCAAGCATTTACAAGAAATCATGCAGAAATTGATGAAATCCTTAGATATTGAAGTTGCTAAACAGGCTGACACGATTTTGGAAAATTTTATAATAAGTCTCGGTGTTCCACATAAACTTACGATGATTGGAGCAGAGACAGTAGAGCAACGGGCTTTTCTTGCCAAACAGGCAAATATGGAACGTATGTCAAATAATCCGGTTAGCTTCACTGACCGCGATATTACTGAAATATTTTCACTAGATTAAATATATAAGGCCTAGTTTTTTATAGAACAGGCACCTGTAAGCTGATGAGGTATCGTATCAAATTAAGTTATCGGGTTAACAAAGCTTAGAGTAACAACACTATTTTTTTGTCTCATGTGAATTTAAATATTAGGAAGTTTGCCTGCAAGCAGCACTTTGGTTCATTGAGGTTTAGAAGGGGCGTTAGCTGGCTGCATAAGCATATTGTTTGTCATATTCAGGTTACACAGGATCGTGTGCGCTTCTTTCAGGATTGTGATAGTTGGCCAGGGCAGACTTTAATTCTTTAAAAAGAGATTTGCGTTCGTCTTCGCTTAAAAAAGCTCCTATTTCAACCTCTCTTCCATTTCCGCTTAGGGTCACGTAATTGGGAAGCGGTCCTTCGGTGCCGTATAAATGCACCTGTGCCCAATATCCGTTACACTCCCATGATTTAATCTCGCCTTTTGGCTCTTGGCGCACCAAGCGCAAATTATCGGCGGTGAAGCTCAATTGCTCTAATATCTGGCTGTCAAAATAGTTGCGCCGCAACGCCCACCAGATCGCCCAAACGGTGAGCATTAAGAAGGGGAGTAGGGCCCAAAAGAGTTTTGTACCCAGCAAAGCGTAAAGCGGAAGCGTAATCAAGATGAAGGTCGTCATGATGAAAGCGGCAAAGCCCTGTGGCGGCAAAGAGCGATGCGGCCACAGCTCTAAGCTGGCCTGCGCTTTATCCTCTGTCTGTTCTAACCAAATATATGGCATTTTACCTACCCACCTCTCACCTTCCAAGTTATTGCGCGTATATGCAAAGAAAAGGGTCTGGCCGGATTTGCGTTTAAAAAATCCATTTAAATGCGTTTATTTAGCGCGTTTTTATCTACAAAACGGGCCGTCTTCGTAAATTGCCATATGGGGGCTTGGATCATTCGCCCGTTCTAATAGAAGCGATCACTTTATATGGGCCATTTACCATCGCATTTGATACAAAAAACCCTCGCCTTTTGAGCTTATATAAGCAAAGGCGAGGGGTGTTTCTTTTCGAGGCGCGATCGCACCAATATCAGCCCATTTTTGTTAATGGCTAGGGGCTTTGTCCCATTCTTCCTGCTTCGGCAGGATTTCGAACGTGTGCTCTGGAGGCGGTGAGGGAAGCGTCCATTCCAGCGTATCAGCATATTCGTTCCAATAATTATTCTCGGTCACTTTCGCCCCGCGCAGCAGCGAATAGGCAATGATACCAAAGAAGAAGATGAACGAGGCGAAAGACAGGAATGCCCCCCAGCTCGACCATTGGTTCCAATAGGCAAAGGCTTCCGGATAGTCGATATAGCGACGTGGCATACCCTGACGGCCTAAGAAGTGCTGGGGAAAGAATGTCAGGTTTGCACCGATAAACATCATCCAGAAATGCAACTTACCAGCCCATTCAGGATAAGCGCGCCCTGTCATCTTACCGAAATAGTAGTAAATCCCGGCAAAGATGGTGAACACGGCACCAAGGCTCATCACATAGTGGAAATGTGCCACCACGTAATACGTGTCATGATACGCTCTGTCTACGCCCGCTTGCGCCAGAACAATGCCGGTGACCCCGCCCACTGTGAACAGGAACAAGAAGCCAAACGCCCATAGCATTGGCGTTTTGAATTCAATCGATCCGCCCCACATGGTGGCGATCCAACTGAACACTTTAACGCCTGTGGGCACCGCGATCACCATAGTGGCCAGCATAAAATAGGATTGCTGAGTCAGCGACATGCCGACGGTGTACATGTGATGCGCCCAGACAACAAACCCCAAAGCACCAATCGCGATAATCGCCCATACCATGGGCAAATAGCCAAATACGGGCTTGCGCGAAAAGGTTGCGATTACGTGGCTAATCAAGCCAAATCCGGGAAGGATGATAATGTAAACCTCTGGATGTCCAAAGAACCACAAAATATGCTGGTACAATATTGGGTCTCCGCCACCGGCAGGATCAAAGAAGGTTGTGCCAAAGTTACGATCCGTCAACAACATGGTGATCGCGCCAGCAAGAACCGGAAGCGACAGCAATATCAGCCAGCTTGTCACGAAGATTGACCATGAAAACAGCGGCACTTTGAACAGCGACATCCCGGGGGTACGCATATTCAAGAAAGTGGTGATCATATTGATCGCACCCAGAATGGAAGAGGCGCCCGAGACATGCACCGCAAAGATCGCCAGATCCATCGACATACCGCCTTCGTTCACCGAGAGCGGTGGATACAGAACCCAGCCCACACCAGAGCCCAGTTGATCATTGCCGCCTGGCGCTAAAACCGAGCAGATCGCCAGCGTCGTACCGGCCACATAAAGCCAGAAAGAAAGGTTGTTCATGCGCGGAAATGCCATATCCGGTGCACCAATTTGCAAGGGCATGAAGTAGTTACCAAATCCGCCAAATAACGCCGGAATAACCACGAAAAACATCATCAAAATACCATGACCAGTGATCAAAACATTCCAAAGGTGGCCGTTCGGAGTACAAGGGGTGGATGCATCTGCAAACATCCGTGCGCCTTCGAGGCACATATATTGAACGCCCGGATCCATCAATTCAAGCCGCATATAAACGGTGAAGGCAACCGATACGAATCCAACAAATGCCGATGTGATCAGGTACAGGATTCCGATGTCTTTATGATTCGTAGACATGAACCAACGCGTGAAAAACCCTCGTTGATCTTCATGTTCGTGGCCATGAATGGCTGCATCTGCCATAATTGCCTCCTAATTGAGTTATTGTGGTGGAATTAAACAGTTTGATAATCCCTTGGCTTAGGCTTGCTTTTAATGCGCATTTGCGGGCTCGGCAATGTATGACTTTGCCGCAGGGTGGGAAAAAATGACGCGGCCTTATCCGGGCTGTGTTGTCATGCCTGCGGTGGGCCCGCTTTCTGATGCGTTTAGGGTGTCAAAAACTGTTTTTCAAACTGGTCTTTCAGAGCCATATCAAGATCCGCCATGCTTACGGGAAGCCCAAGATCCACCAAACTTGTCACGCCATGCTCGCGAATGCCGCAGGGTATGATCCCCTCGAAATGCGATAAATCGGGATCAACATTGATCGAGAGCCCGTGAAACGAGACCCATTTTCGAAGCCGTATCCCGATCGCGGCTATTTTATCTTCTTGGCACAATCCTGCCGGCGTTAACGGCTTTTCCGGTCGATCAACCCACACGCCAATACGACCGTCGCGAATGGCTCCTTGCACGTTAAAGCAGGCCAATGTGGAGATTACCCACCGCTCTAGCTTTTGTACGAATGCGCGCACATCCTTGCCATGCCGGTTTAAATCGAGCATCACATAGACAACCCGCTGGCCCGGCCCATGATATGTATATTGCCCGCCGCGTTTGCTGCTGAACACAGGAAATCTGTTCGCGTCAATCAAATCCTCGCGATTGGCGCTGGTCCCCGCAGTGTAAAGCGCGGGGTGTTCAACCAACCAAATGGCTTCCGGCGCATCGCCTTTAGCGATAGCATCGGCGCGCGTCTCCATAACCTGAACAGCCTGCAGGTACCCTGTCAGCCCATCGCTAATGTTCCATTCAATCGGCAGCATTGTCTCTTATGATTTTGATTTGCTATTTTGGCAAATCTACCTTTGGGTCACTGTTTTTTCAACCAAAGGCGTCTTAAATCATAATCCATCAAAAAATCGATGATTTCATTGTTTTCTTTAACGGAAACGAATGGCGTCTTGCTGTCAGAAACTAATTTAAACGCGTCTTGTGTCGTATTCTCGATATCTATTTCTGGCATGCCATCGCTGAGCGACTTTAGTGATTCATAGGCTTCTGTATTCTTCGCCATGGTTTCCATCAAACGGCCTTTTGCAGCCGCTAATATTGAAAGGATTCCAACGAATTTGCCATCAACTTCGATCGGAAGGTTACGAAAACGCCCCTCGATCATTATTTTCAAGGCGTCTATGCACAGCATCTCCGGCGTGCCCGTTTTGGGATTTGCCGTCATAAGGGCATCTACGGTAAGGTTTTCTTCGATCACGCGATGCGTGCCCATATATAAAACGATATCGCGCCCGGTGACGATGCCGACCACGTGGTTATTTTCGTCGACCACGGCAAGGCTGGCTTCGCGCGGATCGGATAAAGTGACGATCATATCCAAAACTTTATCGGTTACTTTGCAGTATAACGGGATATCCGATGTATCTTGCGTATACCAATCTGCAACTCTGCTGCGTTTTTCGGCAAAATAGTCTTTGATCTTCATAGGGCCGCCCTCTTGCACTTTCTTTGCAATAGAATACACGCCACATCCTGCTAATCAACGCATAATACGGCGCGGTCTTTGGCTTCCCCCGGCAATTACGGATATACCTCTACCCCTGCTGAAAAACGAGGCAAGAAAGATTTGTTTGAGATTAAGTGCGAACGTTTAGAGTTGGGTTAAACGGGGCGCATGCCAGCGTCCGAATTTTGGCGGCAAAGCGCAGTCCGCGAGCGATAATGCCGAAAAATAAGTGATTTACTATCCTCCTGCGACAAGATCGGACGGGCGGGTTTTGGAGCATAGTGGGGCGGGGCGTCGCGAAGTTGCGGGAATATCTGGTATATTTCTGCGCGCGCTTCCGCGCCAAGCATCTTTAATGCCTCTGGCCCGGTATACAAGCTTTCGGACGCGGCACCTTCTGCAAACACCACTTGATGTTGATCGCAGATAAAATGCCAATAGGTGATTTCGGTCAGGTCGATTGCGATTTCTATGCCCGGGACGCCGATTAAATCCTTTGCAGAGATAAATATTTCTTTGGATCCGGTTTCCGCAGAGTGTCTTAGCCCCCTAGAACTGTGCCAGTATATTTTGGCATAGGGAGTAAGGAAACATGGCTCGGAAGCGTTATTCTGATGAAGATGTGTTGAAGTTATTGCGCGAGATTGATGTTCATTTGCACGATGGTTTGGACGTTGTGAGTGCGTGTCGCAAAGCTGGGATTTCAGATAAGAGTTATTATTACTGGCGTAAGAAGTTTGGAGGCCTTTCTCGTTCACAGGTTTCAGAGATGAAATCGCTCAAGAAAGAAAACGAGCGCTTGAAGAAGATCGTCGCTGACTTGCAGTTAGACAAGGTGATCCTGAAGGAGAGCCTTGATCATCTAAAGCCACGGGCCTGACGCGGGCTCAGCTTCGTCAGGCTGTTATTCATACGCGTCAAAAGCTGGATATTTCTGAGCGGCGTGCTTGCGCTGTTCTGGATGTAGCCCGCTCAAGTCTGCGCTATCAAGCCAAACAAGTAGATGATACCAAACTACGCTTGGCGATGATCCGGCTGGCCAAACAGTATGGGTGGTATGGTTATAGGAAAGTCACAGCCCTGCTGCGCATGGAAGGCTGGCGTGTTAACCACAAGAGGATCGAGCGCTTATGGAACGAAGAAGGTTTACAGCTGCCGCGCCGGCACAAGAAGCGCAAACGGCTTTATCACAAAGACAGCTCCATCATCAGGCTGCGGCCCACACATCCCAACCATATTTGGGCGATCGACTTTGTGCACGATAAGCTTAGCAATGGGTGCAGCTATAAAATGCTCACGGTTCTAGATGAATATACCCGTGAAGCGCTCTACGTGGCAGTGCGATCCAAAATGAATGCGAACGACGTTTTGGAGACACTGCACCCGCTGCTGATTAAACATGGTAAGCCAGAGTTTATTCGCTCTGACAACGGACCCGAGTTCATTGCCACGCATCTACAGGACTGGCTGAAGAGGATCGGTATCAAACCAATGCAAATCTATCCGGGCAGCCCTTGGGAAAATGGATACAACGAACGCTTTAACGGCACCTTGCGAAAAGAAGTGCTAAACGCTGAATGGTTCCACACCACACGGCAAGCCCAGGTCGCTATCAATGTTTGGCTCAGGCAATACAACCAGATCAGACCTCATCACGCATTAAACATGCGCCCACCCGTCCCAGAAACCTTATTAGAGAAACCAAAACTCAATGGGCGAGTATAGGGGGCTAGACAACAGCTGTTTACTCCGCATGCGTTTCATAAGAACCTCCGAATATGTTGAAGGGCCTTTCTACAGGAAATAACACCAAAAATATACCTTTGATTATAATTTAATTCAAAAGTATAGGTTCGATGCGCTGGGTTTATATTTTGTTACAGGCGCGGTTTCAGGTTGACCGGTGTTGGGTTTAGATTGTGAGCACCGTGCTGCCCGTTGTTTGGCGGCTTTCCAGCGACCGATGCGCGGCGGCAACATCCTGCAAGGCGAAGCGTTGGTCAATCCGGATCTTTACCGCACCTGTGGTGACTTTATCGAATAAATGTCGCGCCATGGTTTGGCAGGTTTCATGCTGCGCGATATGGGTGAAAACTGAGGGTCTGGTAATTTTCAACGATCCAAGCGGCGCAAGCTGCGCTAGGTCGAACGGGGGGGTCTTTCCAGATGAATTGCCGAATGTGATCATCATCCCGAATGGTTTCAAACAGGCGAGAGACTTGTCAAATGTATCTGCTCCGACCGAGTCCATCACCACATCAACGCCTAGGCCGTTGGTCAGTTTTCGAACCTCGTTTGGAAAGTCTTCACGTTGATAATTTATACAATGTGCCGCGCCGTGGTTCAGCGCATGTTGGCATTTTTCATCGCTGCCTGCAGTGCCGATCAACGTGATTCCTTCAGATTTTGCCCATTGGCAGGCGATCAAGCCCACCCCGCCCGCCGCCGCGTGGAACAAAACTGTATCGCCGGCTTTTAAGGGCGTGGTGCGGTGGAAAAGATATTGAACCGTCAGGCCTTTCAGCATCATTGCAGCGCCTTCTTCAAAGCTGATCGAGTCAGGCAAAACGCAAACCTGATCTGCGGGCATAACGCGCATTTCACAATAGGCGCCGGCAGGGGCGTTGAACGCATAGGCGACCCGATCGCCCGCGTTCAGATGCGTGACATTGCTGCCAACCGCGTCAACAAGGCCGGCGGCTTCTGTGCCCAATGTATGCGGCAGGGGCATCGGGTAAAGCCCCGTGCGCTGATAGATGTCGATGAAATTCAAGCCGCAGGCTTTATGCGCAATGCGCACTTCATTCGGCCCCGGCTCACCAACCTGTTCTTGGATGACCTTTAATTGATCGGCCCCGCCAAATTCTTCTATTATGATTTTTTTGCTCATCCTGAGGTCTCTTTTTTTGCGATTACGCCCTCTTATCTAGCATAGCCAGCGCCCATAACCATCCCGCGGCAAGGCTGTTCACGGGCAGGGGTGCGGTTTATTTCAAAAGTGAGTGCTTTTTGTTCGTATTTAAAAGCTCAACGCCGCGCCCGCTTGCGGGTCTGATCCGCCCCGTCAGGTTAAGGATTTATACATCTGAAGTTCGCTCCAGATCTTTTCATTCGTGCTATTGGCTTCGGTCAGGCGGGTTGCCAAGGCGCGAATAATGCCCTTAATTGCGGGGTCTACTTTTTCCATTTTTTGGGTCAGCACTGCCGAAGAGACATGCGTTAAAATGCAATCGGTACGCGCAATGGCATTCACCGTTCGCCGTTCGTCGAGCAATTGACCAATTTCGCCAAAAATTTCGCCCGCGTGCAATGTGGTCAGATGCATATGGCCGGGCGATACGAGATCCACCTCGCCCGAATGCACGATATAGGCGCCGTCGGGCATCGTGGAGGCTTTGTAAATTGTTTGTCCGGCCTTAAAGTTAAAGAAGACAGCCATGCGAGATATCCTATCATAATTTAAGAAGACATGCGCCGGCCAATCTTTGCAGTTTTGCCTAAATATGCGCGCTTCTGCTTTCAGCGAAAGCGAATTTTTACCGTAGATCAAGGGTTAATTTTGACGACATGTATATTTTAGCAATAGAGACCAACCGAACTTTAGCAGGCGGAGCCGTCCATTGGACCGGGACGAAGCGTGGCAGGGCGATGGCAAGACCTGCGTTGTTTTTGTGACGCGCCGCCACGCGCGAAGCTGCAAAAGGTGCCGCTGCGCGCAGCCCCTTAATATAGTTGCGGCCGCGCTTGTGGGAGGACAAGAGCAGCCGCCGAAGATCGAAAACCCTTGGGAGGTAGGGATTTTCGAGTTGCCTTTTAAAGCGCGTTGGCCGCGTCCAGTGCTAAACGGCGAATTGACGCGCGGCTTACCCCTAAATCGGAGAGATCGCGATCGCTTAACGCGCTTAGCTCGTTCACGGTTGTGCGGTAAACCCGCCGACGCTGCATTGCTTCGGTCAGTTTGTTGAGGGCTGCGAAAATGCCGCCAAATGCGGCTGGTTTGGCAAATGAACTGTCAGCTGTGTAAGCCATATTATTATCCTTTATGAGAAGAGTTGTCTCTGCGTCTCTGGTGATAAGAGAGATAAATTTATTCTGCGATTGCACAATAGATAAGCCTGCAATGCCGCTATGCAGCATTTGCATGATTGGGGTTGGGGCGCTAAGTCGCGCAGGCGGATATATGATCCGGCTTGCATGTTTATTCTAAATTCGGCATGTCGGCTGGAAAGCGATGAAAGGCAAGAACATGCGCGATCAAATTATTCAAGAATTAGACAAAATTAAGATGCCAAACGGCCAATCTATCGTCGCGCTTGATATGGTGCGGGCGCTCACGATCGACGAGGGCCATGTACAATTTGTGATCGAAGCCCCATCTGCTGCGGTGGCCGGCGCGCTAGAGTCGCTGCGGCAGCAAGCGGTTGAGGCCGTTACCGCCTTGGCCGGTGTCAATAAAACCAGCGTCATTTTAACCGCACATAGTGGCGCTGCCGAAAAGCCCGAGCCGCCTCAATTGAAAATTGGGGGCCACCCCAAGCCGCAGGCGGCGCCGATGAAGCCGGCGGGTGTGGCGCGCATTCTGGCCATCGCCTCTGGAAAGGGGGGGGTAGGAAAATCCACCGTTTCGTCAAATTTGGCGGTTGCTTTGGCCAAGCAGGGCCGCCGCGTGGGCTTGTTGGATGCGGATATTTATGGGCCATCGCAGCCGCGTATGATGGGGGTGCAACAGCGCCCGGCCAGCCCGGATGGTAAAACCATTATACCGCTCCAGGCCCATGGGGTGACGATGATGTCGATTGGCCTGATGCTTGACCCTGACAAAGCGATTGTGTGGCGTGGGCCGATGCTAATGGGCGCCTTGCAGCAAATGATTTCACAAGTGGCCTGGGGGGAGCTAGATGTTTTGATCGTTGACCTTCCGCCTGGAACCGGCGATGTGCAGCTGACGCTGTGCCAAAAATCAGAAGTCAGCGGGGCGATTGTGGTGTCAACGCCGCAGGATGTTGCGCTGATAGATGCGCGCAAAGCGCTGGATATGTTTTCCACATTGAAAACACCCGTGCTTGGGCTGATCGAAAATATGTCGGTGTTTCATTGCCCACATTGCGGGGAACCCAGTGAAATTTTTGGGCATGGCGGCGTGGCAAAAGAGGCCGAGGCGCTCAATCTTCCGCTCTTGGCGGCATTGCCGATCGATCTTGAGACGCGCACAGCGGGCGATGCGGGATGTCCCGTCGCGGCGGGCACTGGCCCGGTGGCCGAAGCCTATGGGGCGTTGGCCGCACGTCTTGTACAAGGCGGTATGGCCTGATTGGGCGTGTTTGCGCAGGGCCTTGCACGAAAGCTTAACGGCGCTGGGGCCTTAAAGAACGCAAATTCCACAAGAATTGGGAATTCGTGGGAAGTGTCTATTTGAGGCCTATCTATCGCAATTTTTTCGTCAGAAAGCTCGAAATATATCTGTCTATTCAAGAAACTCTACCAGTTCTTCTGCAAAATTGTGGGAATTGAACCGTGAGGGCGGATTTTTGCACGTTATGCTTCCCTCACAAATAAATCTACATTTAGTATTTTTTTATATGGTGCATACACTATGTGGGAGGATTTGGGTGATCTGTTTTGAGTCTCAATTTCAACTTGTATTATTTTCCCATAATTTACCATAAAATCCCAAATTTTTCTTGATATAAGGCGACTGACATGGCATCAATGGCCATAGGTAAAGCGGGATATCAAAATACGGACGCTAAGATCCGAATTCCTTTGGCAGGTTTCATGCAGGCCCCGACTTTACCGCAGCAAGATGTCCGGCGCGCTCACGTTCTCCCCCCCCAGGTCTGCGCCGCCGGACGTTTCCGCCCCGCGGAGCAAGATTGGCGGATTGGGTGTATGTCTCCTGATCCGCCGCTTTGTTTTAAAGGGTGTTGGGGAAAGGCGTTGGGCGCGAATGCGAAGATTTAGAGGCGAAAGTCTGCATAAGATCGATGCGAAGGGCAGGGTGTCAATCCCGGCGCTATTTCGCCGCGTGATCCAAGCCTGCGATCCCAATTGGCAAGAAGGCTTGCCCCCCGAATTGGTCATTGTCTACGGCGATGCGCGCCGACCCTTTCTGGAATGTTATACGGTTGAGGCCATCGAAGAGGTGGATCGTAAAATTGATCAATTGCCGCGCGGATCGGTGGGGCGAAAAACGCTGGAGCGGTTATTTCACGGACAAAGCCATCCTACCTCTGTTGATGAGACGGGTCGTTTGGTCTTGCCTGCCAAGTTGCGTCAGAAAATTGCGGTTGAGGGCGAGGCTTATTTTATCGCCGCCGGTGACACGTTTCAAATTTGGAACCCTGACAGCTACAGCGAGGATCAGGCCAAAACCGAGGCGTGGTTGAGCGACCAGCCCGATGATTTTGATCCGCTAAGCTTTTTGGATGGCGGTCAGGAAGGGTGAGGGTAGCATCTGTGGCGATTGCACAGTCAGACAAGCCTCATATACCGGTTCTGATCGAGCAAATCCTTTCGCAGATCGCTCCGGTTTCGGGCCGCTGGTTGGACGGTACTTTTGGCGCCGGCGGCTATACGCGTGCGCTGTTAGAGGCCGGGGCTGAAAAGGTTTTTGCGGTGGATCGCGATCCTGCGGTTTTTGATCTGCCGCGGGCTTGGCCGACGGCTTTGCAAAGCCGTTTAGAGTTTATTCCGGGCTTGTTTTCGAAGCTTGATGACTATGCGCAAGAGCTGGATGGGATCGTTTTGGACCTTGGGGTCTCTTCCATGCAGCTTGATCAGGCTGAGCGGGGGTTTTCATTCATGCGCGATGGCCCGCTGGATATGCGGATGAGCCAGTCGGGCCCCAGCGCGGCTGATTTGGTGAATGGTTTGCCCGAAGCCGATATTGCCAATCTGCTATATTTATACGGAGAAGAACGCGCCAGTCGCAGAATTGCCAAATCGATTGTGCAACGCCGCAGTGACGCCGCTTTTAAAACCACGTTGGATCTGGCGCAGCTAATCGAAAAGGCGCTGCCGCGCACCAAACCTGGGCAATCCCACGCGGCGACGCGCAGCTTTCAGGCGCTGCGCATCGCAGTGAATAATGAATATGGTGAGCTTTTCGCAGGCTTGCTTGCAGGCGAGCGTGCGTTACGGGCAGGCGGTTTGTTTTGCGTTGTGAGCTTTCATTCAATTGAAGACCGCATGGTTAAACGTTTTTTCCAAATGCGCGCGGGCCGTGCAGGCTCAAACAATCGTTACGCGCCGCATAGCGCGCCATTGCCCATCCAATTTGAATTGGTTTCGCGCAAGCCAATTTTGGGAACGCCCGAAGAAATTGCACAAAACCCCCGCGCACGCTCTGCGAAGTTACGAATTGCGCGGCGCACCGACAGCGCGGCGGGCGGGGTTGTTAAACCCTCGGATTTGGGAATGCCGCTCATGGATTTGCCGCTATGATGCGCAGTTTTCTTTATATCACCACGGCAAGCGCTGTGATCGCGTTGGCCTATTGGGCCTATACGGAAAACATAAAAACGCAAGCGGCCATAACTCACACCGAGCAGTTGCAGGCTGAAATAGGCAAGCAGCGGGCCCGCTTGGCCATTTTAAAAGCCGAATGGGCCTATCAAAATCGGCCCGAGCGGTTACAAGATTTGGCCAATCTGAACTTTGATCGGTTGCAATTATTGCCTTTGCGTGCGGATCATTTTGGCATTGTTGAGCATGTTTCCTACCCGCTTTTGCCCAGCTTTAATTTATTGCTGGTTGATCCGGTTGATGTGGCGGAAAGGTCGGTGGAACGTGACTGATTTCAGCCAATTTTCGGGACTGCGCAGCCCATTGCGTCCGCTCAGTCAGATTTTGCCGGCGCGGGCGCGTGGCGAAGATACGCGCCAAATCGAACAAGACAATATCAAGGCGCGGCATCTTGCAACGCGCGATAAATCCCGCCTCACGGCGCAGGGGCGTATGCTGGTGCTGGGGGGGATTTTCTTGTGCTTATATGCGGTATTGGTTGTGCGTATTGGCATGTTATCCAGCGCTGAGCCGACTGAGCCCACCGCGCAAGATTTGGGCCTGTCAATTGTGGCGCAACGGGCCGATATCGTGGATCGCAAGGGCCGCATTCTTGCGACCAATATGGAAACCCATTCCTTATACGTTGAAACCCCGCATCTGGTGGATGCGGCCGGCACGGCGCAGGCTTTGGCGCGTATTTTTCCCGATTTAGACGCGGAAAAACTGTCTAAAAGTTTCACAGATGGGCGAAAGTTTTTATGGATTAAGAAAAAGATAAGCCCAGAGCAAATGCAGCGGGTGCATGATATTGGCGATCCGGGGTTGCGGTTTGGGCCCCGTGAAATGCGGCTTTATCCCAATGGAAACTTGGCCGCGCATATTTTGGGGGGCACCAGCTTTGGCCGCGAGGGCGTGCATTCGGCCGAGGTTGTGGGCGTTGCGGGTGTAGAAAAATCTTATGATGCGCGTTTGCGTGATCCCAGCCAATCCGCCACAGCTCTGAAATTATCGATTGATTTATCGGTTCAGGCCGCAACCGAACAGGTTTTATGGGGCGGTATGCAATTAATGAATGCTAAAGGCGCGGCGGCGGTGCTCATGGAAGTTGAGACCGGAAAAGTGATTTCATTGGCGTCTTTGCCCGATTTTGATCCCAATGATCGCCCGGCGCCGCCGGTTCAGGGGCAAGCTGCCGACAGCCCTTTGTTCAATCGCGCCGTTCAGGGCGTGTATGAGTTAGGCTCTACGTTTAAGATTTTTGCCGCAGCGCAAGCGATGGAGCTTGGGCTGGTTAACCCGCAAACCATTATCGATATTCGAGGCCCTATTCGGTGGGGCCGGTTTTCCATCCGTGACCACCATTATCTTGATAAAGAGCTGTCAGTGGCAGATATCATCATCCGTTCAAGTAATATCGGAACGGCGCGGATTGCACAGTTGATCGGCGCCGAGCGCCAACAGATCTTTTTGGGGCAGCTTGGTCTGCTGACGCCAATCCCGTTTGAGATGATTGAAGCCAGCGGTGGCAAACCAATTTTGCCTCCAAAATGGTCCGAGCTCTCCGCGATGACGATTTCTTATGGCCATGGCCTTTCGGCGACGCCGCTGCATCTGGCCAGTGCTTATGCCACCATCGCCAATGGCGGATTTAAAGTGCAGCCAACCTTGTTTGATGCGCCGCGCTCTGGTGAAAAAGAACGGCTGATCTCACCAGAGGTGGCCAGCGCGTCTTTGGCTATGTTGCGCGAAGTTGTGCACGGCAAGCAGGGCACGGCTTCCTTTGCCCGACTGCCGGGCTACGCGGTTGCTGGTAAGACGGGCACAGCTGATAAGCCAAACCCGCGTGGCGGCTATTACAAGGATAAGGTCTTGGCCACGTTTGCTTCGGTTTTTCCGGCAGATAATCCTAAATATGTGTTGGTCGTAACGCTTGACGAGCCAGAAGAACGCTCGGGCAAAAAGCCCCGCCGAACCGCCGGTTGGACGGCCGTTCCCGTTGCCAGTGAGCTGATTGCCCGCATCGCACCGCTTTTGGGGCTGCGCCCGCAGATTGAAACCCAGCCACAGGCTGCTATAACCTTCGCATCCAGTAATTAAGGGAGGGCGCAGACCTATGGTCCGGTGTCTTGGTTTTCAAACCCGACGATGTCTTCGGATGCTGAGGGCGCTGCGTTGAAATCCCTGGCTGAGCTGGGTCTCACCGCTTTAAGGCCATTTTCAAAGCCACTTTCGGGGCTGTTTATTGACAGCCGGCTGGTGCAGGAGGGGGGCCTGTTCATCGCTTTGCCTGGCACGCAAAGCCACGGGGCTGAATTTGCAGCGCAAGCGATTGAGCATGGAGCAGCTGCAGTTCTGACCGACCAAGACGGTCACGCTCTTATGCGCCAATCTTTGGCAGAGATATCGGTCGCGATGGTGGTTGTTGAGGATCCGGCCGCCGCGCTTGCATCTGCCGCGGCCCTTTGGTTTGAGGCGCAGCCACAAAAGATTGTTGCGGTGACCGGCACCAATGGAAAAACATCCGTGACGCATTTTTGCCGACAAATTTGGACAGAGCTTGATTGTCAGGCCATCAATCTGGGCACCAATGGTGTGCAAGGGGCGTTTACGGCGCCGCTATCTCACACCACCCCGGATGCACTTCTTTTGCAATCGCTTTTGGCAAAAGCGGCGTTGGCCGGGGTGACGCATGCGGCAATTGAAGCCTCCAGCCACGGTTTGCAGCAGCGCCGGCTGGACGGGGTGAAACTTTGCGCTGCAGGCTTTACCAATTTCACGCAAGATCATTTGGATTATCACAAAGATTTTGAGGATTATTTTAGCGCCAAAACGGGTTTATTTGATCGGCTGTTACTGCAAGATCAGCCCGCTGTTTTAAATATTGATGATCCTAAGCTGGCTGAGCTGGCAGCGCGGCTTGAACAATCAGATCAAGCGATGATCACGATTGGGCACTGTCCCGAAGCTGATATCCGCATCGATAATTTGCGCTTTACCGCCACCGGGCAGGATATGCGATTTACCTATCAGGAAATACCGCGGCTTGTCAGCCTGCCGCTGCGTGGAAAATTTCAAGCTGAAAATGTTCTGATGGCCGCGGCTTTGGTGATTGCTGCCGGCGCAAAGGCTGCGTCGGTGTTTGAGACTTTAGAGCATCTCACGACCGTGCGGGGCCGGATGGAATTGGCGGCGCAGCGTGAAAATGGAGCGCTGGTTTTTGTCGATTATGCGCATACACCCGATGCGCTTGAAAAGGCTATTTCCGCTTTAAGACCGCATGTTTTGGGGCGTCTGGTGGCGGTGATTGGGGCCGGCGGGGATCGCGATCCCTTCAAACGGCCATTGATGGGGGCTGCGGCTGCAGGCGCGGCTGATTTTGTGTTTGTGACCGATGATAATCCGCGCAGCGAAGATCCAAGCGAAATTCGCAAAATGGTGATCAGCGGCATGTCAGAGCCAGCGCAGGTAAAAGAAGTGGGGGATCGCGCCGAAGCTATCTTGCGCGCGGTTGATATGCTTAAGCCAGGTGATGCGCTGTTGATTGCTGGCAAAGGGCATGAAACCGGTCAAGTGATCGGAGATGATATTTTGCCTTTTGATGATGTTGAGCAGGCCAGTTTGGCCGTGGCCGCGCTGGATGGAGGGCTTGTATGAGCTTATGGAGCGCACAAGACGCAGCTTTGGCTACGGGCGGAAAGACTGCTGGAAAGTGGCAGGCTGAGGGTGTTTCGATTGACACCCGCACCCTTCGGGCAGGGGATTTGTTTGTGGCGCTTGCGGATCAGCGCGATGGCCATGATTTCGTTGCTGATGCGCTGCAAAAGGGCGCTTCAGCAGCACTTGTCTCGCGCCGACCTGCAGATGTTTTAAGCGATGAAAACCTTCTTTATGTTCAGGATGTTCAAATTGCGCTTGAGGGGTTGGCCCGTGCGGCGCGCCAGCGCAGCGCGGCGCAGGTGATCGCGATCACTGGATCAGCGGGAAAAACATCTACCAAAGAAATGCTGCGTGTGATGCTGCAAGCTCAGGGCAAAACCCATGCCTCTTACGCCAGTTACAACAATCATTGGGGCGTGCCCTTAACTTTGGCCAGCTTGCCGCGCGACGCGGCTTTTGCAGTGGTTGAAATTGGCATGAGCAATCCAGGGGAAATTGCGCCTTTGGCGCGTTTGGTGCGCCCGGATGCGGCTTTGATCACCACAGTGGCGCCGGCGCATTTGGCAGCCTTTGAAAGCCTTGAGGGTATCGCGCGTGAGAAAGCCGCGATCGTGCAGGGCCTTTCTACGCGAGGATATGCGGTTTTAAATGCCGAAGCGCCCTGCATATCGGTGATGGAGCAGGCGGTCGCAGCACAGGGATGCCAGAGCCTTTGGTTCGGGACCGGTGCGGCGCAAGCCAGGATTGCGCAACTGAGCTTAAAAAATGGCCTGACGCAGGTGATGGCCAGTATTGGGGATTTATCCCTAAAGTTTGAACTGCAAACGGTGGGGCGGCATTTTGCCTTAAATGCGCTGGGTGCGTTGGCGCTCTTGTCTAAACTGAACGCGGATGTTGAAAAAGCAGCGCGAACGCTGGCGCAGTGGCAGCCTGCAGAAGGTCGGGGGCTGCGCCACCAGTTGAACGCGTCCTTTGGCGCGGTTGAATTGATCGATGATGCCTATAATGCAAACCCTGTCTCGATGCAGGCAGCGCTGGATGTTTTGGCGCAAGCCACGTCATCCCGGCGGGTGGCTTTTTTGGGTGATATGAAAGAATTGGGTCTGGATGAGCGGGCGCATCACAGCGCCTTGGCGCGACTGCCCGCCATAAAAAATGTTGACCTTATTCATACGGCAGGCCCGTTGATGGCGGCCTTGCATCGCAGCTTGCCGGTGGAAAAGCGCGGGCAGCATTTTGCCAATGCCGAAGAGATGGCGGCCTGTGTTGAAGATTTGCTGCAGGCTGATGATTGCATTTTGGTAAAGGCCTCTTTGAGCAGCGGTTTGCGGCAAGTGGTTGACGCGATCAAAATAATCAGCCAATTCGAACCCGATTGCGCGGCGCGCCCGGTGGAAAGGAAACGATAATGCTGTATTGGCTAACAGCTCTGTCAGACGGCGGAGATGCTTTTAACCTTTTCCGCTATATTACCTTTCGCGCCGGTGGAGCGTTTTTCACCGCGCTGATATTTGGTTTTTTATTCGGTCCGCCCTTGATCAATGTGTTGCGCCGCCGTCAGGGCAAAGGGCAGCCCATTCGCGCCGATGGCCCAGAGGGGCATTTTGCCAAAGCGGGCACGCCCACGATGGGGGGCTTGTTGATCCTTTTGGCCGTGCTGAGCTCTACTCTGCTTTGGGCGCGGCTTGACAACGGGTTTGTTTGGATTGTGCTTTTTGTAACCTTTTCTTTCGGGTTGATTGGTTTTGCTGATGATTATGCAAAAGTCAGCCGGCAAACCGCGGCAGGTGTTCCGGGCAAGCTGCGGTTGGCTTTGGGCTTTGCAATTGCGGCGATTGCGGCCTATCTTGCCACCTCTTTTCATCCTGATCCGCTTCAATATCAGGTTGCCTTGCCAGTTTTTAAAAATCTTTTGGTAAATTTCAGTTTCTTATTCTTACCCTTTGCGATGCTGGTGATCGTCGGTTCGGCGAATGCGGTCAATCTAACCGATGGGCTCGACGGGCTTGCAATTATGCCCGCTATGATCGCCGCAGGGGCGCTGGGCGTGATCGCTTACGCCGTTGGTCGGGTCGATTTTACCACTTATCTTGATGTTCATTATGTGCCTGGAACAGGCGAAATTCTAATTTTCTGCGCCGGATTGATCGGCGGTGGCATGGGGTTTTTGTGGTATAACGCGCCGCCTGCAGCGGTGTTTATGGGTGATACTGGATCTTTGGCCTTGGGCGGCGCGCTGGGCAGTATCGCAGTGATCACCAAACATGAAATCGTTTGGGCGATTATTGGGGGTTTATTCGTGCTTGAGGCGCTGTCGGTGATCATTCAGGTCTTGTCATTCAAACTCACGGGTCGGCGGGTGTTCTTAATGGCGCCCATTCATCATCATTACGAAAAAAAAGGATGGGCCGAGCCAACAATCGTGATCCGGTTTTGGATTATTGCGCTGATTCTTGCGATGATTGGTTTGGCGACCTTAAAGGTGCGCTAACGCCTTTGCCGGGGGCATGTTCGCGAGGGGGTTGCCCCGTGTTTTAACCGCTTGTCAGATCCCGCTTAGGCGATAATTATGGGCATAATTGCCAGTTAGAAGGGTGTAATATGATTCCAGCGCAGGGTGTGACGGGCAAAAACGTAGCGGTGCTCGGGCTGGGCCGTTCGGGTTTAACCGCGGCGCTAGCGTTGCGCGCTGGTGGCGCTGAAGTGCGCGTGTGGGATGATCAAGCGCCGGCGCGTCAAGCCGCCGAGGCGCAAAATCTTATTTTAGAAGATTTGGGCGCGCGCGCAGATTGGACGCAGATTGACCTGTTGATCGTCAGTCCTGGCATTGCGCATCTCTATCCAAAGCCGCATCCGGTGATCGCTACGGCGCAGGCTGCAGGTGTGACCATTGATAATGATATCGGCTTGTTTTTTCGCTCTTTTGCAACGCGCGCGTGGGATGAGTTTGATCGCCCTGCCAAAATTGTTGCGGTGACAGGCTCTAACGGAAAATCCACCACATGCGCGCTGATCCATCATATTTTAGAGCAAAACGGCATGCTCACGCAGCTGGCGGGGAATATCGGTCGCGGCGTTATGGATCTTGAGCCGGCGCGCTCAGGCGAAGTAATCGTTTTGGAGCTGAGCAGCTATCAAACCGAACTTGCCCGCAGCTTAACGCCCGATATTGCCGTTTTTACGAATTTATCCCCCGATCATCTTGATCGCCACGGGGGGCTTGGCGGGTATTTTGCGGCAAAGCGCCGGCTTTTCGCAGAAGGCGGGCCGGATCGGGCTGTGATCGGCATTGATGATGCTGAGGGCCGCTTTTTGGCGGCGCAACTGCAACAAGGGCGCAATGATGACAGCGTGCTTCAAGTATCGGCCTGCAGAAAATTAACCGGGACAGGGTGGATGGTGTTTGCCCGCAAAGGGTTCTTATCGGAATATCGCAAAGGCCGACAGGTTGCCGCTTTTGATTTACGCCAACACGCCGCCCTTCCCGGAGCGCATAACCATCAAAACGCCTGCGCGGCCTACGCGGTTTGCCGCGCGCTGGGCCTCTCGCCTAAAAATATCGAAACCGCGATGGCAAGTTTCGCTGGTTTGCCCCATCGATCACAATTGGTTGCTGAAATTAATCAGGTGCGGTTTGTAAATGACAGCAAAGCCACCAATGTTGAGAGTGCCAAAAAAGCATTGATGGCTTTTGCAAATATACGTTGGATTTGCGGCGGTGCAGAAAAAGAAGGCGGCTTAGACGGGTTGCAAGGCGCGGCAAGCGCTGTGAGCAAAGCCTATGTCATTGGTGCCGAGGCGGCAGCCTTCGCGGCCCAGTTGCCCTGCCCTTATGAAATTTGTGAGACAATGGATGTGGCCGTTAAGGCCGCCAATGCACAAGCGCAACCGGGGGATGTGGTTTTGCTGGCGCCAGCCGCGGCCAGCTTTGATCAATATAAAAGTTTTGAGCAGCGCGGCGAAGATTTCGTAGCACAGGTTGCGGCGTTGTAACGGATGTCAAAACCGAATTCAGCGCGGCGCTTCGGGCTGATGTGCAATCGCTTGCCCTGCGGCCCATCCTGAAGACCAGGCCCATTGGAAATTATATCCGCCCAGCCAGCCTGTGACATCCACAGCCTCTCCTATGAAATAAAGCCCGGATACGGTTTTGCTCATCATGGTTTTTGAGGACAGCCCGTTTGTGTCCACCCCGCCCAAGGTGACTTCTGCCGTACGATAGCCTTCGCTGCCGGCGGGCCTGAGCTGCCATGCATGAAGCTGCCGCGCCAAAGCATGAAGCGCTTTATCAGATTGATCGGCTAGATTTCCAGTTAATCCCAGATCCTGCACGATGAAATCAGACAGGCGCGCCGGCATAAACCCCGCCAAGATGGTGGATACGTTTCGCGCGCCTTTTTGTTGGCGCTGTGCGCGCAACGCCTCATAAATCGAACTGTTGGGAAAGAGATCGATCTCAAACGCTTCGGTTTCTTCCCAATAAGAGGAAAGTTGCAATATTGCCGGCCCAGACAGGCCGCGATGGGTGAAAAGAACCGCCTCGTCAAAGCTGGTCTTTGCGTTTGAAACGCGGGCTTCAATGGCAATGCCTGCCAAAGGCTTGAAGTGCTCTGGCTCAAAGGTCAATGGAACCAGCGCCGGGCGCGTTCTGGTCACGTTCATTTGAAATTGTGCCGCAATGTCATAAGCCAGCCCGGTGGCACCCATTTTGGGAATAGATTTGCCACCGCAGGCAATCACCAAATTGCGGCAGCTTATGGCGTATCGTTGCCCCTCGCGCTCAAGGTTTAACGCAAAGCCCTGATCGGTTTTGTTAAGAGCTGTTAGGCGCGTGTTTATCCACAACTCTGCGCCGCGCGCATCCAGCTCATCCAGGAGCATTGTGATAATCTGTTTGGCGCTAATGTCGCAAAACAGCTGGCCCAACGTTTTTTCATGATAGGCAATTTTATGTTTTTCGACCAAATTGATGAAATCCCACTGTGTGTAGCGGCTGAGTGCACTTTTGTGAAAATGGGGATTATTGGATAAAAACCGATCGGGTTGAATGTTAAGATTGGTAAAGTTGCAGCGACCACCGCCTGAAATGCGAATTTTTTCGCCGGGGGCTTTGGCGTGATCGATCACCAAAATCCGCCCCTGCGCCTGCGTTGCGCACATCAGGCCGGCCGCACCTGCTCCGATTATGAGTGTATCAAATTGCATAGATGATCCGATGCAGGGTTTTGCTCGGTTTGACAAGAGTGAAGCTTTTTATCTGGTCTTGAGACAATATATTGCGTATGTTTGGCTCAAGATCCCATCAATGGGGCAAAGCAGGTTTGAACAGGCAGGTTAGGCGCGTCGTATGACAGAAATGGTCTATGGATCAGCCCCGGTGCATCGGGATGAGCCGTTACTTTCAAAATGGTGGAGAACGATCGATAAATGGAGCTTATCCGCCGTGCTAATCTTGTTCGGCATAGGGATATTGCTTGGTTTTGCCGCCTCTCCTCCGCTGGCAGAGAAAAATGGATTTCAGCCGTTTCATTATGTCCACCGGCAAGTAATGTTCGGCGGCTTAGCCCTGTTGGCAATGCTGATCACCTCGATGATGTCGACGCGTTTGGTGCGTCGCTTGGCCGTTTTGGGATTTATCGGGGCTTTTGTGGCTGTTATGCTTCTGCCGTATTTTGGAACAGATTTTGGCAAAGGCGCGGTGCGCTGGTATGCGCTTGGATTTGCAAGCGTGCAACCCTCTGAGTTTTTGAAGCCTGGTTTTATCGTGGTGACAGCTTGGTTGATTTCTGCAGCCGATGAAATCAACGGCCCCCCCGGGAGGCTTTGGTCGTTCCTTCTGGCGGTTACCGTGGCGGCTTTATTGGTGATGCAACCAGATTTTGGGCAAGCCTGTCTAATTTTATTCGGCTGGGGCGTTGTTTATTTTATTGGCGGTGCACCGCTTTCACTTTTGTTGGTATTGGCCAGTCTTGTCAGCGCCGCGGGGGCGTTCGCCTATAATATGTCGGAACATTTTGCGCGCAGAATTGATGGGTTTCTGTCCGCAGATATTGATCCGCGGACTCAATTGGGCTATGCCGCCAATGCCATTCAAGAGGGCGGGATCTTTGGGGTTGGGCCCGGGGAAGGGCAGGTTAAATGGTCATTGCCCGATGCGCATACAGATTTTATCATCGCGGTCGCCGCCGAAGAATATGGCTTTGTGATGGTTGTGCTGATCATTGCGATCTTTGCCAGTATTGTGATCAATTCCTTATTTCGCTTGCTGCGCGAGCGCGACGCGTTCAACCGATTGGCGGGGGCTGGTTTGGTCTGCATGTTTGGCGTGCAAGCGATGATTAATATTGGGGTGGCTGTGCGCCTTTTACCCGCAAAAGGTATGACTTTGCCTTTCGTAAGCTACGGTGGATCGTCCTTGATTGCAGGCGGTATTGCGATTGGTATGGTACTGGCTTTCACGCGAAAGCGGCCGCAGAAAGATGTGTCTGATCTGCTTGGAGCCCGGTCATGAGCCGCAAACCGCTTTTGGTTCTGGCTGCCGGGGGCACCGGTGGGCATATGTTCCCGGCACAGGCCCTTGCAGAGCATATGCTGGCGCAGGGCTGGCGCGTGAAACTGGCAACGGATCGGCGCGGAGCGCGCTATGCAAAAGGCTTTCCTTCCGAGGTGAAGCGGGTTGTCCTTTCCTCTTCAACATTTGCCCGCGGAGGAATTTTTGCAAAACTGATTGTACCGTTTCAGATCTTTTTTGGAATTTTATCGGCGCTGATCACGATGCTGATCGATCGCCCCACCGTGGTGATCGGCTTTGGTGGATATCCCAGTATTCCCACGCTTAGCGCCGCATGGGTGTTAAGATGTCCGCGTTTGCTGCATGAACAAAATGGCGTTTTGGGGCGGGTCAACCAGATTTTCGCCAAACGTGTAGATGCGGTTGCCTGTGGCTTATGGCCCACTGCGCTTCCGGAAGGTGTTAATGGTCATCACACGGGCAATCCGGTGCGCGCGGCTGTCAGAGCCCGCGCCAAGGCGCCTTACATCGTGCCTGGGGATTACCCGTTATCGGTTTTGGTGATCGGGGGCAGCCAAGGCGCGCGCATATTATCGGATGTGGTGCCGCCAGCTTTGGCGGATTTGCCTTGGAATGTTGTGCAAAACCTCAGGGTCAGCCATCAAGCGCGGATTGAAGACCAGCCACGCGTGTCTCAGTTTTACGCTGAGAATGGGATCACGGCAGAGGTCGAAACGTTTTTTGAGGACATTGCCACGCGGATGAGCGAAGCGCAGCTGGTGATCAGTCGGGCAGGGGCGTCTTCGGTTGCAGATATTGCCGTGATTGGGCGACCGTCTATATTGGTGCCCTTGGCAATCGCGCTGCGCGATGAGCAAAGCTCGAACGCTTCCGTTTTGGTGCAAGCTGGGGCGGCTATTTTGTGTAAAGAAGCTGATTTTGAAGTGGGGCCTTTGAATGCAATCCTGACCGATTTTTTTGACAAGCCGGAGGTAGCCTTGAAAATGGCCCAATCGGCGGGCAAGTCAGGGATTGAAAACGCCACCGACCAGCTGGCGGCGTTGATGCATAAAGTGATTGAGGCGGCAAAGTCATGAGCGCGATGACCAAATTGCCGATCGATATTGGGCCAATTCATTTTATCGGGATTGGCGGCATAGGCATGTCGGGGATTGCGGAGGTTTTGCTTAATCTGGGCTATCAAGTGCAGGGCTCAGATTTGAAGGAAAGCAAAATCACGGCGCGGCTTGAAGCGCTGGGTGCAACGATTTTTATCGGGCAAAGCGCAGATAATTTGGGCGCGGCAGAGGTGATTGTGATTTCTTCGGCGATCAAAGCGGGCAATCCTGAACTGGACGCGGCGCGGGTTGCCAGCTTGCCGATTGTGCGGCGGGCCGAGATGCTGGCCGAATTGATGCGGCTCAAATCCAACGTGGCGATTGCGGGCACGCATGGCAAAACCACAACCACAACGATGGTTGCTGCGCTTTTGGATGGGGGAGGTCTTGACCCTACGGTCATCAACGGGGGGATTATCCACGCTTATGGCTCCAACGCACGATTGGGGCAGGGCGAATGGATGGTGGTGGAAGCAGATGAAAGCGATGGTACCTTTACCCGCTTGCCAGCCACCATTGCTATCGTGACCAATATTGATCCCGAGCATATGGAGCATTGGGGGGATTTTGAGGCACTGAAAGCTGGTTTTTTGAACTTTATCTCTAACATCCCTTTCTATGGGGTGGCGGTGTGCTGCACGGATCACGCTGAAGTGCAGGCATTGGTAGGAAAAATAACCGACCGCAAAGTGATTACCTATGGGTTTAATGCCCAAGCTGATGTGCGCTGTCTGAATCTGCAATATAAGGATGGATCAGCCTTTTTTGACGTGGCTTTGCAAGGTGAAGACACCCTAATCACGGGCTGTCATTTGCCGATGCCTGGGGATCATAATGTATCAAATGCGCTATCGGCGATTGCTGTGGCGCGGCATTTGGGGCTCAGCGCCGCCGAAATTCGCGCGGCGTTAAGCGGTTTTAAAGGTGTGAACCGGCGCTTTACGAAAGTTGGTGAGGTCAATGGCGTTACTATCATCGATGATTATGGGCATCATCCGGTTGAAATTGCTGCTGTATTAAAAGCAGCTCGGCAAAGCTGCTCTGGAAAAGTGATCGCCGTGCACCAACCACATCGCTACACCCGATTGCACAGTTTGTTCGATGATTTTTGCACCTGTTTTAATGATGCGGATGTTGTGGCCATTGGTGATATTTTTGCCGCTGGTGAGGCGCCGATCGTGGGGGCCAGCCGCGATGATTTGGTGGATGGGCTTTTGCGCCATGGGCATAGGGATGCCCGGGCTTTGGCATCAGAAGATGCGCTTGAAGCCTTGGTGCGGGCGCAGGCGGGGTCAGGCGATATTGTCGTGTGCCTTGGCGCGGGCACGATCAGTGCTTGGGCCAATCGCTTGCCCGAACGTTTGTCCGGTTCCCATCTTTAAGGTCTTTTAAAGACCGCGCTAAAGCGGCTTACCCCAGTGATCAGAATAACAGTGGCTGTGATCCGAAATATGTGATGCACCGTGATCAAGGCTGGGCTGGTTTGCAGACTAAGAGCGATCAATGACATTTCTGTCACCCCGCCCGGCGAAAAGCTGATCAGCAAAACGTCAAATGGCAAACCGGTATAAAGCGAGAGCAGCGCGCTGAGGGAAAGCGCGAGGCTCAGCATGGCCAGCGCGCTTAACAATCCAAGGCTGGCGCTGCGCCTTAGCGCGGCGTAGCCAAATCCAACAAACCGGCTTCCCAAGCTGACCCCGATTATGATCTGGGCGATGATCAACAGGCTATTGGGCAATTGTACGCTGCCATAGCCGGACAGGTTGAGCAGGCCTGCGGCTAAAGCGGGCCCAATGAGTTGCCCCGCTGGCAATTTCAGCCGGCGCCCCAAATATAAACCGATCAAACCAACCACCAGCGTGAGTAAGAGGTTTTGAGTTGTAAACAGCGAAGGGTCAGATCCGGGCAAGGCAAGGCCGGCAGCGCTGCCCACAGGGCTTCCCATCCAAAGCGACAGACCGCTTGGAACCAGGATGATAACAAAAATTACCCTTAGAAATTGCTGCAGGGTTAAAATGCGGCTGTCACAGCCATATGTTTCTCCAAGCGCAATGCTTTCCAATAAGCCGCCCGGGGCGCTGCAAAAAAACGCCGTTGCAGGATCATATCGGCCCAAGCGTCTGAAAATCAAAAAATTGACGCTCAAAGCTAGGCCGATAAACGCGATTAACCCAAGCAAGCTGGGCAGTATATTGGGCACGTGTTGTATCACTTTCCAAGTGATCTGGCTGCCAATCATTACGCCAATCACGGCAATGAACAGCATACGAAACCTATGCGGGAATTGATAAGAAGAAGGAATATTTCCCCATCCCAAAATGCTAATAAGAGCCGTTGCCACTAACGGACCCAGCATCCATGGTAATGGCAAAAGGGTTTTGCTGCAGATAAAGCCGGCAAGCGCCCCCAGGCTAATCAGCGCGGCTGTTGTTTTTAAAACCATGGCTTTTAAGCACCGTCTCACTCAGGTAGTACTGCGGGAATGCTGCAAAGCCTGAGGCTTGTCAAATCGCTTAAGCGTCACGCCTGTTTTGTACCAAAAACGCATGCAGCTGTTCGGCCAGGGGATGGTTGCTTTCAAGCGCAAAAATATAGGCTTGAGTTGCAAGAAAGCATTGTTCGTCAAGCGTTTGAGCCGTGGCGCTGCCGGCGGCATAGAGCTCTGCCAATGCGGCGGAATCTTGGCGGCCATGCGCCGCTTGCACCTGAATATCGAGCTGCATCACGGTGCAGGAGCAAAGGCAGAGGCGGGCGAATGCTGGGCCGGTTCGTTTTGTGCTTCTGTCAGCGTCTTAGCCACCCAAGCGTGAAAGCAATGCGTCGGAGCATCCATCGCGGGCGAAAAACGCCCTCCGTCAAACCCCGGTCCATGGCGCCCGCGCTGCATCCCCTCGACCACAAAAATATCTTCTTCCAAGACAGATTTCCACTGCGCGGTGTTCTGTGCCCGCAAGGTTGGTTCGGTTGCGTCTGTGGCATAATATAAATGTACATGCTCGATACTTTTTTCAGGCCCTAAGGGCGCGATAATCACCGCAAAAGCATGATCACGATGGGTGCCCAGAAGCACATTTGGATAAATGGCCAGATATTCAGCGGCTTGGTTCCATTTGCTACTTAGATTTTTGAAATCAGGGAATTTTTCGGCCCGATTCCCGGTTAATTGCCGATAGACGGTGGTGCCTTGGCCAGAATAACACCCCGCGGATTGAATGTTGTAATGATCTTCGAGCCGCGAATAGCTGTTCAACCCGGGATGCACCCACGGCAAGTGATAGCTTTCGCAATAATTCTCAACCGCCAATTTCCAGTTGGTGTTCAACGCAAGCTCAAAACGGCTATCTGCGCCGCCATGAAAAAGCGGTTGGTCAAATTCAGACCAGCGTTCCATTGGCTCGGCCATTGCTATTTCAAACGCGGGCGCCGTGCCTGAAAGGTTGACCCAGATAATATCGCGCCAAATATAACTCGCAACTTCGATCAATCCTAGCGCGTCGCGATCTATATCTTCATGGGTATTTATACCCGGACCGCCCACATGGGGGGTGCTGATCAATCGACCATCTGTGGCATAGCACCAGCTATGATAGGGGCATCTGATTGCCCCTTCGATTTTTTTAGGCGCGTCGATCAAGATCATACCACGATGCCTGCAGATGTTTTGAAACACTCTAACGCGATTTGAGCGATCGCGTATCATCACCAGTGGCACGTCTAAGAAATCAACTGGCTTTGCATCCCCTATCTGTGGAATATCTGCGGCAACGCCCAAGCCTGCCCATTGCCGAAATAGCAAGGCATGTTTTTCAACCTCATAGACGGACAGGTCCGTGTAATGTGCGTTTGCAAGCCCTCTGGCCCGTGCAACGGGGTTTTGGACTGCCTCTAAATCAGAAAATGGTTCCATCATTTGCCTCACCGGTTTGCTTGAAGCCTTGTGGCAGTCAAGTCTTTAAATCTGGTTCCGTGCGCGCCAATTCGCGACCTGTCGATGCCGCAACTCACCTAATTTAAGAAAAACCGTCCTCGGGTTTGAGCAAAGTTTTGTGGTAGGGAACCAAATCATCGGCCTCGCAAAACCCTGCATTCCGCGCCGTTGATAGGATTGCGGATCGGTTTTGCCCAAGATGCTCGTAAACCAACCGGGTGACACGATCGCCGGTGGGTTTTTCTTGCACTGTGCGGGTGCTATATCCAAGCCAGTAATTGTTTTCAAATGAGGGAACCGGCGTTAAAAAATTAAAAGAACAACTCATCGACCCGCGGCGAAAAACCAAAGCCGCTATGCCCCCTTCCTGCGCGATTACAAAGCCTCGAAATTCGCGAATTTTTGGCAGACTTGCTAAGCCTTGCCCCGAAATGGCCTCTTTGGCTTCCATGCCGCGTAAAAAGCATTTCTTGTTTTTACGATAGACAAAAATCAAGCCTTGGATAAAACGTTGATCATCCACAAAGCTGCGCCGCGAGAAGCGGTAAAAGCCGCTGGGAAAGCTGTTTGTGTTGACAAGGCTTGAGGCTGCGGTGAGGAAATCTTCCATCTCATTGCTAAAAATCACATCCGTATTACTGTTTTGCACTTCGTGCAGGGGCTGTAACAGAATACGTGCATCCACTTTAAAATATGCGCAGATTCTTTGTAAAATATCTGGCCGTGGAAAGCTTTCACCCGATAGGTAGCGGTTAAATTGGGTGCGATTGATGCCCAATTCGCGGCATAGCGCCGAGACCGACGCGTAGGGCTGGCATAAGAGGCGCAGATTTCGCCCAAACATGGCACGAAGTTCGGCTGGCGACTCGGATCTTTCTGAATGGTTTTCTATCATTTTCATTTATCGCGTTTAAATTTAAAATACTAAATAAAATCAACCCTAACGGGTGCACTGATCGTTTAACGTGTAAATTTATGCTTTGTCGCGTCAGCGGCGACACAATATGAAACTATGTTGAAGTTTTTCGACACAAATTGCAAGTCAGTGTTCAGATTCAAAGATAGAGTATGGCCCGCTTTTCCCGCAAAATCAGTTCATGGTTAGGAAAGGATGATGTGATGAACGGCGTTATTATTTGGAGTGAACACGTATCGAAGCGCGCAATTATCTGGTGTGAGGATCATGGGCGTTTGGCATTTTTCAAAGCTGAGGAGACGCTTCAAGGTGAGTTATCTCGCAAAAATCAGGTATTTGCCTATGAAAGTGGCGATATGGTGTCTTTCACCGTAGATGAGCAAGCTGATTTACGGCTCGCCCGCGATTTACAATGGGTCAGCCGTCAGAAATATCCGCATCTTGCCGAGCAATTGAAAGCGGGTTCTTCTTCTGTCGCTGCGGTTGCGCGCCCCTCGGGGAACATTGTTCAATTCAGATGCGTTGAACCAACGGATCCGGGTGCTGAAGCTTATGAGGTGGCTTGAAGCGCGGGATTATAAAACTGCACTACTGTTCCCTACGATGCAATTGGCTTAGCGAAGCAGAAATCTAAACCCAAGACGAAAGCGTCTTAAGCGCGGCTAAACCTTCGTCAGGGATGTGTCAAAGCCTGAGTGAGCCATGCAAAAAACCTAACCTTTTGTATGTGCGGCGCAGGAAAATAAAATGGAAAAAAGGATGTAATCAAATGGGCATTCATCAAATTTTATACGATAGGCGCGTGCAAGAGGCTTTAGATGCGTATAATGCGGCACATGGTTCTGATCTTGTGTTACGGTGTGGCCCCGATGACCTTTGGGCTTTCATGTTAACCGTAGAAGCTCTTGGCCCTCAGACGGAGTTACCCCCAGATTTATTGGCATGTTTGCAGCATGCGCCGCAAAGTAAGGCGCAACCAAGGATCGTAAACGAATAGCAGGCGCGAAACCGCGGCTTAATTACTTGCTAAATCCAGTCTTAACAATTTGCTTTAAAAGAGACCAAGCGTCACCGTAGTCAAGATAGCCGGTCGAACGCCAAAAGCACCCTCAGCGTCCAAAAACCATTGCAGTTTAGCCGCGCGAAAGCGCCGCCACGCCCGTGCGCGCTATTTCAGTTAAACCAAGAGGGCGCATTAGATCCGCAAACGCGTCTACCTTTTCGATGGTACCGGTTATTTGGAACACAAAACTGTCTAGCGTGCTGTCTACAACATTCGCGCGAAAAATATCTGCAAGGCGCAGCGCCTCAACCCGCTTTTCGCCGTTTCCCGATACTTTTATCAGAGCCAATTCGCGCTCGACCGATTGGCCTTCCACGGTGAGATCACGCACTTCATGCACGGGCACAATTCTGCTCAGCTGGGCTTTGATTTGCTCGATCACTTGAGGTGTCCCTGTGGTTACGATTGTGATCCGGCTAAGCTGGCCTTGATGGTCAACCTCGGCAACCGTTAGGCTATCGATATTATATCCACGGCCTGAAAATAAACCAATCACCCGCGCAAGCACGCCCGCCTCATTATCGACCAAAATCGTTAGAGTATGCGGTTCTTCCATTTCAGCATAATTGGCGCGCAAGTTATACGCCGAATGCTTTGATGAACCCTTTTCGATTTTTAAAGCTGACATGCCATTTCCTTTACTGCGCGGATAAACCGCTGGTTACACCAACACGGCGCCTGTGCTATCGATTGCGTCTTGCGTTGAGGCCTCACCCAAAAGCATCTTATTATGTGGCTGCCCTGATGGGATCATAGGAAAACAGTTTTCGTGCTTTTCAACCAAACAATCAAAAATCACTGGACCATCATAGGCCAACATTTCCATAATTGCATCATCTAGATCAGCCGGATCGCTGCATAAAATACCTTTGCACCCAAACGCCTCTGCCAATTTAACGAAATCGGGCAGGGCTTCCGACCAGCTTTGCGAATACCGCTCTCCATGCAGCAATTCTTGCCATTGGCGAACCATCCCAAGGCGTTCATTGTTTAAGATAAACTGCTTAACTGGGGCGCGATATTGAACCGCAGTGCCCATTTCTTGCATATTCATTAACCAGCTGGCTTCGCCTGCCACGTTGATCACAAGCGCATCTGGATGGGCGATTTGCACGCCAATTGATGCAGGAAACCCATAGCCCATCGTTCCCAAGCCCCCTGAGGTCATCCATTGATTTGGGTGCTCAAATCCCAAATATTGCGCCGCCCACATTTGATGCTGACCAACTTCAGTGCAGATATAGCGATCTTGGCGATGCTTTGTCAGCGCTTCTAGGCGCGTCAATGCATGTTGCGGTTTGATGGTGGATGTATTGGGCTTAAAATCGAGGCAACGCACTTTTTGCCATTCGTTGATTTGCGCCCACCATTTTGTAAGGGCCGCGGCGTTGGTCTTGCGGCCGCGCGATTTCCACAGCTTCAGGATATCCTCTAAGATATGGCCCACATCCCCGATGATCGGGATATCGGTTCTTATCACTTTATTTATTGAGGAGGGATCAATATCGATATGCGCTTTGAGCGAGCCGGGGCTGAACGCATCCAAGCGCCCTGTGATCCGATCATCAAAGCGCGCCCCTATATTGATCATTAAATCGCAATCATGCATGGCCAGATTGGCTTCATAAAGACCATGCATGCCCAACATGCCAAGCCAGTTCTCACCCGAAGCGGGATATGCCCCTAGCCCCATCAAGGTTGAGGTGATTGGAAAACCACTTGCTGCCACCAATTCGCGCAGCAAGGTGCTCGCGGCAGGGCCAGAGTTAATGACACCACCACCCGAGTAAATGATCGGCCGCTCAGCCGTTTCCAACGCTTCCACCAATTTGGTGATTTGGTCCATATCGCCTTTGACGCGTGGGTTGTAATGCTTTGAAGCCACTTTTGTTTTGGGCGTGTAGGTGGCTTCGGCAAATTGTACATCTTTGGGAATATCGATCAAAACCGGGCCAGGGCGGCCCGACGTTGCGATGTGAAAAGCCTCGTGGATCGTAGAGGATAAATCCGCCGTGTCTCGAACCAGCCAATTATGCTTGGTGCAGGGGCGAGTGATGCCCACCGTATCGGCCTCTTGGAACGCGTCAGAGCCGATCATAAAGGTTGGAACCTGCCCAGTTAAAACAACCAGCGGGATTGAATCCATCAACGCATCTGTCAGCCCGGTCACCGCATTTGTGGCGCCTGGCCCAGAGGTCACCAGCACAACGCCGGGCTTGCCGGTTGAGCGCGCATAACCTTCTGCGGCGTGTACAGCGCCTTGCTCATGCCGCACCAGAATATGCTTAATATCGTTTTGCAAAAATACTTCATCATAGATCGGCAGCACCGCTCCACCTGGATATCCAAAGATAGTATCGACGCCCTGATCTTTTAGGGCTTGTACAACCATTTTTGCTCCACTCATTTGGCGCGTCATATTCATCTCCAGTTTAACCTTATCGCTGCAATGCAGCAGCCTTCCTAATATTCTGAATTCAAAAAAAAACCCCGATTATTCGGGGTGCGACGGACGAATGATCAAAAGGATCTTTACGCCTCGCTCTATCGCACCACCACAGAAATCAAAATTTTCATTGCTCCAGCCTCATTCTCTGAATTTTCCTTAAACTAAGCAGGCGTCTAAGGAAGGTCAATACGCAATCAAATAAAAAGCTGGCCAATTCTTTTCGAAAATTATCAAAGCCCAAGTAATTTTTGAAACTTTTAGAAAGATACCTCTGTTTTTTGGCAAGGCGTGCATGATTTTCTTTGGTTTTGTTGGGGCGGGCTGCATCCTTCCTCAACAATTATGGGCATCTGATAAAAAAAGGCGCCCCGACGTGTATGCGGGGCGCCCTTAACGAAGTTGTATATCATTTAGGCGTGTTAGCCGTCTTGATTGCTTTCGTCATCTGCAGCTGGAGCGGCGGGGGCCGCGCTGTCAAACTCATCCTCTGCGGCTGCACCGCCGATATCGTCAAACAGCTCTGCAATTTCAAACTCGGCAGCAGCTTCTTCTTCTGCGGCCAATTCTTGGATCGATTTGCCAGAGGCTTGCAGTTCGGCTTCTTCGGCTGAGCGCGCCACGTTCAGAACGATCGTAGCAGAAACTTCTGGATGAAGACGCACGAGCATCTCATGCAGGCCCAGCTCTTTGATCGGACGGACCAAGGCGATCTGTTTGCGATCTACACTGAAACCGCCGGCCGTTGCCACTTCCATCGCATCGCGCGGTGTCACAGAGCCATAAAGAGCCCCTGCATCAGAGGCCGATCTGAGCACTACGAATTGTTGTCCATCGAGGCGCGAGGCCAGATCTTCCGCTTCTTTCTTGGTTTCCAAGTTGCGCGCTTCTAACTGCGCCTTTTGGGCTTCGAAATTTGCGATATTGTCTTTTGACGCGCTACGGGCTTTGCCTTGCGGCAATAGGAAGTTGCGCGCATAGCCTGGTTTTACATCAACCACATCACCCATTTGGCCCAATTTGGCCACGCGTTCCATAAGGATTACTTGCATGATCAGATCTCCCTATTTCACAGCATATGGCAAAAGAGCAAGAAACCGTGCGCGTTTGATTGCGCGGGCAAGCTCTCGTTGCTTTTTGGCTGACACAGCCGTGATCCGTGATGGAACAATCTTGCCGCGCTCTGAGATATAGCGTTGCAATAGTTTTGTATCTTTATAATCGATCGCCGGAGCTTTATCGCCAGAAAAAGGGCAGACTTTGCGGCGGCGGAAAAAAGGTTTGGTTGCCATGATCTATCGTCCTTTTCTACAAACTTAATCGCGACGTTCGCGGCGTTCACCGCGGTCACCACGATCATCGCGGCGTTGCATCTGTGCAGATGGTCCTTCGGCGTGCTCTTCAACTTTGATCGTCAAAATCCGCATCACGTCTTCATGAAGACGCATCAGCCGTTCCATCTCTTGCACCGCAGGCGCAGGTGCGTCCGATTTTAGCATCGCATAATGGCCTTTGCGATTTTTATTGATCTTATAGGCCATCGTTTTAACACCCCAATATTCGCTTTCAACGACGTTTCCGCCATTATCTGCAAGGATTGTTGTGAAATGTTCAACAAGGCCTTCGGCCTGCGCGCTGGATAAATCCTGACGCGAAATAAAGACATGCTCATACAGGGGCATGCGCTCTCCAGTTCTATTTTTGGCACGTTTCAAAGGGCGGCTATGAGGTTTTCGCGTCCACCCACGAGGGACCGTGCGATAAAAGTAAGTGCGAAAACAGATGTGCCTTCTACAGGAAAACCAGAGCGGTGCAAGGCTTTGAGGTGTAAAATAGCCAAGAATCTAGATAATTTGCCCTATAAGCCTTTAAGTTTCCGCTATAATGACAAAGTCTTGCCTTAAAGGGCGCTTAGCCTCTTAGGTGAATAGGGGGTGTTATTTATTTTAGCACCAACTTATTTATATGTGGGGTTTTCCCGCCAGAGCTTGAGGTTTCGGTGAGCACATATCTATGCCTCGAGTGATTATCTCACCCCCTATTCTCAACACCTCATCAAAAACGCCAAAAGACCGGCGGATTCCCCTAGGGATGCCATAGCCCATGAGGGCGGCCCAAGCAGCGGCCTGCCAAAAATACCAACTGTCTGAAATGGCAGCCTTGATCCGTCAATTTGCGCTCCACAGGGCTGTGCAGATCGGATGCTCCAAGGCGGCTTTGGGCGTTTGCTTTGCCAAAGAAAGGCATAAGCCAAGCAAATCTTTATGCAGCTTTTCGATATCTTTCAGGAGGTTTTTGTTCGCCACGCTTGCCTGTTTGATTTCGAACCTTTCGTTTGGTTTAGAATAAAAATACCCTGTATCAAGGCCCGTTTGAAGGCATGTTTCCGCGCGCCTTATCAGGGTATCATCCCGCAAACTCCGCCAATTTTTCATCTGAAGCGCCATAGATTGAATGGTGCCCTGATCATTGGTTTGAAGCGCGGTTTCGCAGATTGTTACAACCGCCCTGTGCTGGGAATTTGCAAAGGCCGCGTGCATAGGCAGAAGGCAAGACAGCATCAGCGTGATATAAAAAGGCTTTTTGGGGAAACAGTTCACAGGCTTTCCTTTATGTTCAACGAAATGATACACCGCCCCGCCCCATGCTCCAAACGGAAACTATAGGCTTACATATCTTCAACAGGGCTGCCGTTGATTTAAACGATTGATCTGCCTCCCCGGCTCTACAAGATTGCAACGGATCTGAACCAGATGGCGCCAGCGCCATGCAAGCCGCTGGCAGACAGAGCAAGGCTTGTGGAACGGATGTTTTCTTCTTAAACAGAGCGCTCGACCGTTTTTTTATTGCAAAGGACCTTTGATGCGCCTGTCCCGCTATTTTATCCCCGTTTTGAAAGAAAACCCTGCTGACGCACAAATTGTGAGCCACCGTTTGATGTTGCGGGCCGGCATGATTAAGCAATCGAGCGCCGGCATTTATTCATGGTTGCCGCTCGGGTTCAAAGTGTTGCGCAAATTGGAAGATATTGTGCACGAAGAGCAAGTGCGCGCCGGCCATATTCCAATGCTCATGCCGACGCTGCAATCGGCGGACCTTTGGCGTGAAAGTGGGCGCTTTGATGATTATGGGCAAGAAATGTTGCGTATTCAGGATCGCCATGGGCGTGACATGCTTTATGGGCCAACCAATGAAGAGCTGATTACGGATATTTTTCGCAGCCATGTGGGCAGTTATAAAGACCTGCCGATGACGCTGTATCACATTCAATGGAAGTTCCGCGATGAAATCCGGCCCCGGTTCGGTGTGATGCGGGGGCGCGAATTTTTTATGAAAGATGGTTATAATTTTGATATCGATAAGCCCAGCGCCATGCATGCCTATAACCGCCATATGGTCAGTTACCTGCGCACCTATGAGCGGATGGGGCTGAAGGCAATTCCGATGCGCGCCGATAGCGGCCCGATAGGAGGCGATGACACGCATGAATTTTTGGTGTTGGCGGATACGGGCGAGTCTGAAGTGTTTTATGACAGCCAGATCCTAGATTTGACTTTGGGCAATCGCGCGGTGAATTATGATGACTGGGAGGAATGTGCCGGAATCGTAGAGGAATGGACCACCCCCTATGCGCGCACCGATGAAACCCATGATGCCAGCCTCTTTGACGCTTTGCCCGAAGAGCGCCGGTGCAGCAGTCGCGGTATAGAAGTTGGGCAGATTTTTTATTTTGGAACCAAATATTCTGAAGCGATGGGCGCCAATGTGGTGAATGATCAAGGCGTCCGGGTGCCGGTCCATATGGGCAGTCATGGGATCGGCGTGTCGCGTTTGATTGGTGCGATTATCGAGGCCAGCCATGATGAGAATGGAATCATTTGGCCAGAAGCCGTCACGCCTTATCACTGTGGAATTGTGAATTTGAAGCAGGGGGATGCGGCAACAGATGCAGCTTGCGAAGCGCTCTATACCAGCCTCACAGCTTTGGGGCTTGAACCGCTTTATGATGATCGGCAAGAGCGGGCAGGCGGCAAATTCGCCACCATGGACTTGATTGGCCTACCTTGGCGGATCACCGTAGGGCCGCGTGGTTTGAAAAATGGTGTGGTCGAGCTGACGGCGCGCAAAACTGGAGAAAGCCAAGAACTTCCACTGGAGCAGGCTGTCGAAGCGATTGCGCAGATTTACGCGGCGCTTTAGCCTGTCACGGCAGGCGGCATAGGATTAGAGCTGATAGGCTTGTAAAATCTCAAGCGAAACGATTTCTAAGGCGCGCGCATGCGTGGCAGAGAGATTGACTTTTGGCGCGCAACCTTCTTCATGGGCCTGCAAAAACCGGCCTGCGCAAAGGCACCAATGGTCACCGGGTTTTAAGCCTACAAAGCCATATTCCGGCCGCGGCGTGCTAAGATCATTGCCAAAATATTTTGAATAGGCCAAGAACTCGGCCGTCATCACCGCGCAGACGGTGTGGCTGCCTTGATCCGCTTCGCAGGTGTTACAATGCCCGTCGCGAAAAAAGCCCGTGACCGGATCCTGTGAACAGGCGGCCAGCGCAGCGCCAAGGACATTAATTTCTGGATCTTTTTGCATGATCATTGGCTCCTATTTTGGGGAAACTTAGCGATCAGCCAGCTTAAGACAAGCCCTTAAACGGGCGATTTCCGACCCATGTGATCCAGCGCCTGTGAAAATCTGCTCGGCCCAGTTCAATCACATGTTCGCCCGGCCATAAAGTGAAGCAAGATGCCGCGCCTAAACCTTGGCGATCAGCTTCCATTGAAAAATGTGCCATTGTGGTTGCGCTGCTTGCCTGTTGTCTGGCGGTTTCTGGCGCTTGCCTGCAGTTTTGTTGCGTTTGGAGAGAAAAATATTGCCTCGCGACTGTGTTGAAGACCAAATGGAGATGCCCAGGATATCCCGTTGCGAGCCGGAGGCGAAGCCAATCAGCTGCATCACCTTGCGCAATGGCAAGGCGCTGCGCGGGGCAAATACGCGCCAATTGCTGTCGGCGTTCGGTTTGGTCCGGCCAAGTATAGGCACAAAGCCTCAAAAATCCTTCAGAGCTCCGAGGGTTTATCGGCGACAGATTAACGCCGGAGCGCCCGGCGATTTTGGCTCTGCCCGGTGGGGGCGCTGGGCCCCGCCAATCGGGCGTGAGCGTCAACTTGGCCTTATGGGGCTGATATGTGAACCCAAAAGAGGATAGCGCAAACCGGTCAAATAAGAGGTTTAATCCAGCGCTTGCCCCCAGCTCTGACACAATCAGCGGCAGGTTTAAACGCCGCTCTATAATCAACGCGGTGGCAACCAACACGGCGTAGCGCCGGATTTCATTTGTTTGCGGGATATAGTTTAGCCATTGCAAGATATGCGTTGCGTGATTGCGCAGCGCCGCTTTAACTGCCATGCGCAGTTTTACCAGTGGCGCGGTTTGTGGGGGGGGGGCTTATAACACGCCTTAAGCGCTGGGTTCTGGCCGCTCAGGAGCAACGCATGCAGCCCTGCAGCCAGTTTGAGCAGTTGTATTTATCAGGTGCAGGACCGCCAGACCAGATGTTTAGCCGGTTGATAAGTGTAACGGGGTATAAATCGCCATCGGTAAGCAGATGCAACAGTCTGCGCATAAAGCATGAGCCTAAAGCGCTGCAGGCTTCGGCTTGCTGGTGAAAGTGATTGGAATTCGTTATTTGAATTTATCGATCAACCTTTGAAGTGGATTTCTTACGGGATCTTCCTTATCTGGCGATTGTGGTTTTTCAAGGGCGGCTTCGTTCTTGTGCGGCTGGGCCGCTTTTGGTTTTTGGGGTTTTTGCGCCTGCGCTTTGAGCGCGACTTTATTCATAAAGCCTGCCGGATCTTTACCAGCTAATTTTACAACGCCCTCGCCAATACCGCTGAGTAAATCATCTAACCAGGCCTGATCTGCTTTGGCAAAATCATGAAGCACATATCCGGCCACGCGGTCTTTATGCCCTGGATGCCCGATGCCCAAGCGCACGCGATGATAATCACCCCCGATATGCTGGTGGATTGAGCGCAAGCCATTATGCCCCGCATGGCCGCCCGCTGTTTTTAGGCGGCATTTTCCCGGTGCTAAATCCAATTCATCATGAAACACAATGATCTCATCGGGCGTCAGCTTAAAAAACCGCATCGCCTCTCCGACCGATTGTCCGGACAGGTTCATAAAGGTTTCCGGTTTTAACAAAACCAGTTTTTCTGATCCCAAGCGGCCTTCGCTGATCACGCCGTTAAATTTTTTTTTCCAAGGTGAAAACCCATTTTCAGAGGCGATTTTATCAAGCGCCATGAATCCAATATTATGGCGGTTCTGGGCGTATTTTGAACCGGGATTACCCAATCCGACGAATAGTTGCATGTAAACGCTCCTGCTCAGCGATATGGTGTCTATAGCGCTGCCCGTTCGAAACGCAAAGCGCATAAAAAAAGCAGAGCGGTTGCTCTGCTTTTCAAATTTTTACTGACCGCCTGCGAAAACGCAGTTGTCTTATTCCGCGGAGTCTTCTGCGGGTGCATCGCCTGTTTCGGTTTCGGCTTCTTCTTCCTCGGACGCAGAAATGCCACCCGGCGCCGATAGATTGGCGATTACAAAATCGCGGTCAATCGTGGGGCGTGCCCCCTCTGGAAGACTGATTGCAGAAATCGTAATCACATCCCCCACGGCAACCTCCGCAAGGTCGACGGTGAGCTTTTCGGGAATGTCGCCCGCGGTAACCACCAATTCAACTTCAGGGCGTACGACGTTCAAATAGCCTCCGCGCTTGATCCCCGGACATACGTCTTCATTTAGAAACTCAACGGGGATGAATAGGTTGATTTTTGAGGTGCGGCGTAAGCGCATCAGATCCAGATGGGTTGGCAGATCTTTTACGACGTCACGCTGTACATCCCGGCAAATCACCCGAACATCCTCATGGCCTTCAACTTTTAAGTTAAACAGCGTTGATAAAAAGCGCCCCGCTTTCAGGCGCTTAAACAACACGTTGAATGGGATTTGAATGGGCAGCGGATCAACGCCGCCTCCATAGACAACACCCGGCACCATGCCATCGCGCCGCGCCTGACGAGCGGCGCCCTTGCCTGTCCCCGTGCGTGGCAAAACTTCAAGATTTGGAATCTCTCCAGCCATAATTCTCTCCATAATAAATGCAAGGGGTCCCTCCAAGGCTGTGACCCCAATGAAGACGCGCATATAAACCAGTTATTTACGGTTTAAAAGGCCAAAATACAGAATTATGAAGTCGCCCCAGCGGGGGGGGGGCGTTAAGGGGGAACGCCGGTTTTATTCCCAATCCCCCGCAAACCCTTTCGGGATCAACAACGTGTTGCGATTTAGGTCCTGAACCCGTTTATGGCCGCATAGTGCCATGGAAATATCGAGCTCTTTGTGAATAAGCTCAAGGCTTTTGCGCACGCCTTCTTGGCCCATTGCCCCAAGCCCATAAATATGCGAGCGCCCGATATAGGTGCCTTTCGCCCCAAGCGCTAAGGCCTTCAAAACATCTTGGCCAGAGCGGATGCCACCATCCATATGCACTTCAATCTTATCGCCCACCGCTTCAACAATGCCTGGAAGCGCTTTGATCGAGCTTAGCGCGCCATCCAATTGCCGCCCGCCATGGTTGGAGACGATAATCGCATCCGCGCCCACTTTCAGGGCCATCTTGGCATCGTCTTGATCTAAAATGCCTTTTAAAATGACTTTGCCGCCCCAGACATCCTTTAATCGGGCCACCTTGTCCCAATCAAGCGCCGGATCAAATTGCTCGGCTGTCCAAGAGGATAGGCTGCTTGGGTCGCTGACGCCTTTGGCATGGCCGACAATATTGCCGAAAAACCGCCGCTTCGTGCCCAGCATTTCTGTGCCCCAGCCCCATTTTGTGGCCAAATTGGCGATCGATTTGGGCGTCAGTTTGGGCGGTGCCGACAGCCCGTTGCGAATGTCTTTGTGACGCTGGCCCAAGATCTGTAAATCCAGCGTGAGAACCAAGGCAGAGCAATTTGCGGCGCGCGCGCGCTCGACCAAGCGATCATTAAAATCATTGTCCTTCAGCATGTAAAGCTGCATCCAAAAAGGCGCCTCAGTATGGGCCGCGACATCCTCGATTGAACAGATTGACATTGTGGACAAGGTATAGGGCACGCCAAAGCTTTCGGCCGCCCGCGCGGCTTTTATTTCGCCATCGGCAGATTGCATTCCAGTCATGCCAATCGGGGCCAAAGCCACGGGCATGGCAACCTGCTGCCCCACCATGGTGCTGGTGGTGCTGCGCCCTGTCATATCAACTGCAACCCGCTGGCGAAGTTTAAGCTGTTGAAAGTCAGTTACATTTTCATCAAAGGTTTGCTCTGTCCAGCTTCCAGATTCCGTGTAATCATAAAACATGCGGGGCACGCGGCGCGCATAGATTTTTTTAAGATCGTAAATATTGGTGATTACAGGCATTTAAGCTTTACCTTACTGGGTTGTCGCGGTCATATCTACAGGCGATATAACATCGTTAACCTATAAAACACCAGAGCAGGAGCGGGCGATGTATTTTGAAGATTTTGTGGTCGGGTTTCATTTTGAAGCCGAACCAAAACAGATTTCGAAAGCGCAAATTCTTGCCTTCGCGCAAGACTGGGATCCTCAGCCGTTTCATCTCGATGACGCGCAGGCCGAAGCGTCCCCCTATGGTGGGATCATCGCCAGCGGCTGGCACACCGTTTTAATCGGATTTGAAGCGGTTTTTCGCACCAGGCTGTTTGAAAAATGTTCAATCGGGTCGCCAGGGGTGGATGAGGTGCGCTGGTTTATTCCGGTCTATCCAGGCGATATTTTAACCTGCGCGATTACGGTAGAAGAGGCGCGCCACTCACGCAGCAAGCCAGATCGCGGATTTATCAAAACTCGGTTTGTGATCCGAAACCAAACTCAAAAAATCGTGAGCAGCTTTTTGGCCACGCAAATGCTTCTTCTGGCCGCATAAGTCATGCCAACAGAGCTTTAACCGCGATGCGCCCCATCTGAGAGGGTTTTGACAAACGCCAACACCTCTGCGACTGGTTTGCCATTGGCCAATTCACTGACAATCGCGGACCCTACCACGGCGCCATCGGCAATTTCAGCGATGCTTTGCGCCGCTTCAGGGGTGTTGATGCCAAATCCAACGATAACCGGCAGATCCGTGTTTGCTTTAATTTGCGCTACTTCAGGCCCCACGTTTTGGGCTTGCGCTTCGCCGGCGCCCGTGATGCCAGTGATCGACACATAATACACAAAGCCTGATGTATTCTGAAGAACCTTTGGCAAGCGTTTGGCATCCGTTGTTGGCGTTGCGAGGCGAATAAAATTTAAGCCCGCGGCTTGCGCCGGAACGCAGAGTTCATCATCCTCTTCGGGGGGCAAATCCACGATGATCAACCCGTCAATTCCAGCGGTTTTTGCATCCAGCAGAAATTGGTCCACACCATGATTATAGATCGGGTTGTAATAGCCCATCAGAACGATAGGCGTTACATTATCTTGGTGGCGAAATTCGGCGGCTAAAGTCAGCGTTTTTTGCAAGGTCATGCCGGCTTCAAGCGCGCGCTGCCCCGCCAACTGAATCGTGCTGCCGTCTGCCATTGGATCGGTGAAAGGGAGCCCCAGTTCAATAATATCCACACCCGCTGCGGGAAGGCCTTTCACCAGCTCAAGCGCGGTGTGGTAATCTGGATCTCCAGCCATGACATAGGAGACAAATGCCTTTTTCCCATCTGCTTTTAATGCGGCAAATTTATCGTCAATCCGAGTCATATTAGGCACCTTTCGCTTCGTCATGCTCTCCCATGCCCAATCGAATACGAAAAATCAATGCCAAGCGAACATTTCACGAAAAAGCTTGTGCTGGAAAAGAAACCGTAAGTCGCAGCGCGGCTTTTGCATCTTCGCCGCTTGCCTCCGGGCAGATCTGTCACTAGAAGCCCTCAACAGCGCTAAAAGGAGCAGAGCCATGGGGTTTAAAATGGGTATTGTCGGGTTGCCAAATGTTGGTAAATCCACCTTGTTTAACGCGTTAACCAAAACCGCAGCCGCGCAGGCGGCAAATTTTCCGTTCTGTACCATTGAGCCGAATGTGGGCGATGTGGCCGTACCCGATGCACGGCTTGATACTTTGGCTAAAATCGCCAGTTCAAAGCAAGTCGTCCCAACGCGTATGACATTCGTTGACATTGCCGGGTTGGTCAAAGGCGCATCAAAAGGCGAAGGGCTTGGCAACCAATTTCTGGCAAATATCCGCGAGGTCGATGCCATCGCTCATGTGCTACGCTGTTTTGAGGATTCTGATGTTACCCATGTTGATGGGCGCGTCGACCCGGTATCTGACGCCGAGACGATCGAAACCGAGCTGATGCTGGCCGATATTGAAAGCATTGAGAAGCGCCTGCAAGGCCTTAGCCGCAAAGTGCGCGGCGGTGATAAGGAGGCAGTGCAACAAGAGCGCTTGCTCAAAGCCGCTTTGGTGGTGCTTGAAGAAGGAAAACCAGCGCGCAGCGTTGAGGTTGAGGAAGAGGATCTGAAAGCTTGGAAAATGCTGCAGCTTTTGACCAGCAAGCCGATCCTATTTGTGTGCAATGTGGATGAAGAGACCGCGGGCACGGGAAATACTTTTTCGCAACAGGTGCATGATATGGCGGCTGCGCAGGGCGCGGGAACCGTCGTTATCAGCGCCCAGATTGAAGAAGAGATCAGCCAATTAGAGCCTGAAGAAGCCGCCATGTTTCTGGATGAGATGGGCTTAGAAGAGGCTGGATTAGATCGCTTGATCCGCGCCGGCTATAAGCTCTTGGAATTGGAAACCTATTTCACCGTTGGCCCTAAAGAGGCGCGAGCCTGGACGATAAAGGGCGGCACCTACGCCCCCCAAGCCGCGGGGGTGATCCATGGCGATTTTGAGCGCGGTTTTATCCGCGCCGAAACTATTGCCTATGAGGATTATGTTGCCCTTGAGGGAGAGCAGAAATCCAAGGAAGCCGGAAAAATGCGCGTTGAAGGTAAATCTTACATCGTGAAAGATGGCGATGTTTTGCATTTTCTGTTCAACGCGTAAGGCGCTGCGCACAGGCAATTTGCTCTTCCTGCGGGGCGTGGCGCAATAAGGTTGCATGCTGGGCCATATTTTAAACGCTGCAAAGCCTTTTATTGAAATCGTGCGTTCTATGTCAGCTTCTGTCAAAGAGCTAAAGGAAGAGGGACTTGCCGGGTTGCGTCGTTGGACAAAAAAATGTCAATGGCGGTTTGGTGACTGGTCAAATGATGCCTGAATTGCGTAGGATGCTCTCTTTCAACGCTATACTGTTAAGGCATTGAGAGTTTTTTTGTGCTTTGGAAACAAAGCGGATACGCAGTAAGCGCTACGCTTGCTGTTATTTTATTTGCCAACAGACGATCTCTTTGCACGATGCGTCAAACATTCGATTTATTTCCTATGTCTGGGCGGGTTGTTTGGATGGAGTTTCTTAAAAAATGCACAGAAAAAGTGCAGGCGTTGCGCGTCAGCTGAGGGTGTAGGAACGAACAAATCGTAAAAAGTGAGGGTTTCTTATATTTTCCGCTTGTTTTGCTATTCGATAAAATTGTAGACCCATCAGCGGAGACGTGGCCGAGTGGTCGAAGGCGCTCCCCTGCTAAGGGAGTAGGCCCGGAAGGGTCTCGAGGGTTCGAATCCCTTCGTCTCCGCCACAAAATTCCCGTAAATTATTGATATTAATGTAACTTATGGGTTTGTGTGCGCTTATAGTCCACATTTTAGTCCACATTTGTGCAGGACTTGTTTGAAAATTCCTGCACTGCCCGTCCATTTCCGCAGTAACCAGCCCATACCCCGGGGGTACCCCCCGCTTTGTCAGATAGGAGTCCCATATTTGCTATGTAAGACTAATCTAGACGAGGGAATTGGCGCGCTGCTGTTTAAGTAACTGGTATCTGCCTGCAACTTACAGTCGCACTGAATGAACATCGTCGTTTTTTGATAGTTCTATTCCGTGTGGGGGCACCATAAAACTCTATTAAATTATTGATTTAATTGCATTAATAGTAAAATTTATTTGTCACGTTACATATTACGTTACACTTTTGATACCATTTGTTTAAAGACTTCACATATTTCTGAACCGCGTTACTCTGGGATTGTCAGTCTGTCTAAAGAGGCAGGACGCTGGCGTTATGTGGGAAGTAGAAATGTTTGAATATTCTTGGATGTTAGTTTTTGTGGCCATCAATGGACTGCTAACAGTTGGTGAGATGGATACCAAAGAAGAGTGCGCAAGCGCAGCTGCTCAAATGGAAAAAGTGGGAACTGAAGGGATTACAGGAAATTTTGCCTGTATTCCTGCGCCAAATTACATTGCTGAAGGTAGTGTATATGAGTGAAAAGTTTATTTTAAATACAGTCTTTAAGCACGAAACTAAGCCAATCGACGAGCAAGCAATGAGGGATTATTTGGCATTTATAAAAGAGGAATTAGACCCAGAAAGTGAATTTTGGTTAGAAAATATATGGTATAAAATTGATGACTACACGCATGGATCAATCTCATTTTATGCCTCCGAGGAAGGGTATCAAGAAATGATTGGTAGGATTGAAGCCCAAAGAAATGTTGCCAATGAGTTTAACGGCGTAACAATGGTTCACGAGTTTAAAGGCAAAACCTTTGCTGTTCTGACAGAAGTCTAAGTTAAACGCACCTCAGATCATTACCGTCAAAACAGGATTTTTGATTGCTATCTTTTGTAAGGAAATACACTATTAGTTCAATATAGATACTTAAAGCGAAGGCGTAGCAGTGACTGATGATAAAAAACCATCGAAAGAACCACTATTTCATCCAAATAACCCGCTGAACCCCCGCAAATGGAGTTGGTGGGGTTGGGCACTGGCTATTTGGGGCGTATGGTTTATTTTTCGCATTTATATGAGGGCAAATTGTGCATCAAATGGTCAGGTTTGTCAGTTTATTCGCGAATTTACAGCTGGCTGAAAAATGCTGACTAATTGCCGTATTGCAAAAATTCTTTAACGATATTTTTGGCTACCAGTACTGCTCTAGCCCTATTAGGCCATTTAACAGCTTGCCTAATATTGTGATTTCACTTTTCCAGAACGCATCAGAGTGCCTTTCCATTTGAGATCATCCTCGTCCACCTGCTGAAACTTTTCACCATTGTGTAAAAAATAAAACGTAAGGTGATCGAGATTGAGAATAAGTAAATCCTCTAGTGCTGGTTGATAGAAAAAATCAAATACGTCTTGCGTGTTTATGTCATGCACCAAACGCTCAGCAATAAGGGAAGGTAAGCTGAAATCTGCCAAACCTTCAAACAATAGCCATTCGCCAACAACATGTGTTTGGCTAGCGGCTTTATTCAATTGCCAGCTATTTCCTTTCGAAAAATTCATGCTGCTGCATGTACAAAGCTTTATATGACTGGTTTGCACGCACATAACTTTCCCCCTTGTATCTCAAAAGACTTGTCTAAACCCAAACAAGAGAACCCCGAAAACTCCAATAATTACAAAGATAACAAGGGCAATAATCCCTACACCCAACACGGTTGCCGCAAATTGAGCTAACAACATACCTGCGACCATACCCACAAATACAAAGATTTGACCAATTACGAAAAAGACACAAGCAAGCGGAAATGAAACTATTATTGCAAATCTATCCCACCTTGGGAAAGTTCCACTTGGCCAACAGCCTTGGAAATAAAACGAAAACATCAAACAGATTGCCAACACAATAAGCTGGAAGCTGTTGAAATGACCCGCAAACCAAGCATCCACCGACGGAATTAACAGAAATAAGAACGGACTGTAGTACATAATAAGCTTGAAGAAACAAACCGTCCAATCCCAACTGCTCATTTGTCTTTGAGGCTTCAGTGGCCTGTTGACCCACCCCGTCACCCAATCTTCAAAACTCATAGTCTGACCCCAAACTTTTCAGTCTCAAACCTACACCCTTGAAAACAATCTAAACAAGTTAAGTTTTCATGGTGGTTTATGAGGTTGGGTGTGTTGAAGTCTAGTGAGGCAGCAGTTTCTCAAACCGATCTGTTATCTTAGCCTTATGGAGCGTTAGAAAATGCGCAGCTATTTGTTCTGCATCGCAAGCTATAGGCTGCTCGTTATAGGCATCATTGAAAAACAAGCCGCTGTCTTAGCCCCCTAGAACTGTGCCAGTATATTTTGGCATAGGGAGTAAGGAAACATGGCTCGGAAGCGTTATTCTGATGAAGATGTGTTGAAGTTATTGCGCGAGATTGATGTTCATTTGCACGATGGTTTGGACGTTGTGAGTGCGTGTCGCAAAGCTGGGATTTCAGATAAGAGTTATTATTACTGGCGTAAGAAGTTTGGAGGCCTTTCTCGTTCACAGGTTTCAGAGATGAAATCGCTCAAGAAAGAAAACGAGCGCTTGAAGAAGATCGTCGCTGACTTGCAGTTAGACAAGGTGATCCTGAAGGAGAGCCTTGATCATCTAAAGCCACGGGCCTGACGCGGGCTCAGCTTCGTCAGGCTGTTATTCATACGCGTCAAAAGCTGGATATTTCTGAGCGGCGTGCTTGCGCTGTTCTGGATGTAGCCCGCTCAAGTCTGCGCTATCAAGCCAAACAAGTAGATGATACCAAACTACGCTTGGCGATGATCCGGCTGGCCAAACAGTATGGGTGGTATGGTTATAGGAAAGTCACAGCCCTGCTGCGCATGGAAGGCTGGCGTGTTAACCACAAGAGGATCGAGCGCTTATGGAACGAAGAAGGTTTACAGCTGCCGCGCCGGCACAAGAAGCGCAAACGGCTTTATCACAAAGACAGCTCCATCATCAGGCTGCGGCCCACACATCCCAACCATATTTGGGCGATCGACTTTGTGCACGATAAGCTTAGCAATGGGTGCAGCTATAAAATGCTCACGGTTCTAGATGAATATACCCGTGAAGCGCTCTACGTGGCAGTGCGATCCAAAATGAATGCGAACGACGTTTTGGAGACACTGCACCCGCTGCTGATTAAACATGGTAAGCCAGAGTTTATTCGCTCTGACAACGGACCCGAGTTCATTGCCACGCATCTACAGGACTGGCTGAAGAGGATCGGTATCAAACCAATGCAAATCTATCCAGGCAGCCCTTGGGAAAATGGATACAACGAACGCTTTAACGGCACCTTGCGAAAAGAAGTGCTAAACGCTGAATGGTTCCACACCACACGGCAAGCCCAGGTCGCTATCAATGTTTGGCTCAGGCAATACAACCAGATCAGACCTCATCACGCATTAAACATGCGCCCACCCGTCCCAGAAACCTTATTAGAGAAACCAAAACTCAATGGGCGAGTATAGGGG